>CAXBBG010000007.1:0-28319 GCA_963974105.1 uncultured Magnetococcales bacterium | reverse complement strand
CGCAATAGCGTCTTGTAGCCTGTGGCTTTACGCCGCAATAGCGTCTTGTAGCCTGATGGTCTTTAAGCCGCAATAGCGTCTTGTAGCTCACCGCTTTCAAACATTTCGCAAATAATGTCGCAGCCGCCAATAAATTCGCCTTTGATGTAAAGCTGTGGAATGGTTGGCCAGTCGCTGTAAACTTTAATACCTTCGCGCATTTCCTCATCTTCTAAAATGTTCACATCTACGTATTTGATGTTGAGGTGGTTTAAAATTTGTGCCACACGTGCACTAAAACCGCACATTGGGAAGTCAGCGTTGCCTTTCATAAATAAAACAACAGCGTTGTCATTTACAAGAGTGTCAATTTTTGCTTTTAATTCTGGTGTCATTTTTTATGTCTTTCTTGGAAGTTTTAATTAAACAGAAGCAGCATTTTCTGCGACTGTTTTAGTGGTAATTTGTAAAGCGTGAAGAGGGCCGCTAAAAGCGTCGCCAAGTGCGCTGTAAACCATGCGGTGGCGGGCAATGCGATTTTTACCTTCAAATTCATCGCTAATAATTAACGCGCCAAGGTGCACGCCATCATTCATTGGGTCTAAAATTTTAACGTTTGCCTTTGGAAAGGCTGTTTCTATCATGGTTTGAATTTCTGGAATGGTGAGCATTTTTTTATTTCCTATTCGTATGGATATTCAAGAGGTGGGGCTGGGTTGTTTTGCGTGGCCACCACCATGTCTATATTTTGCATGTTTAACGCGTCGAGGCAAATGTTTTTCGCTTTTTCTTTGCAGTTGTTTTCTTCGCTTAAATGCATAAGGTGGACTTTTTTTAAGCTTGGCGCAAGGGTGCGTAATAACCCTGCGGTTTGTTCGTTTGAAAGGTGTCCTTGTAGCCCCATAACACGTTGCTTTAAACTGTAGGGGTAAGGGCCTGCTTGTAACATATCACGGCAGTGGTTGGCTTCAACGGCGAGGGCTTTAACACCCGCCAACATTTTTTCAATATGTGGGGTAATATGTCCGCAGTCTGTTAAATATCCCATTTTATGCTCGGGCTGATGGCTTAGATGAAATGTAAAAGCGCATGTTTCACGCGCGTCATGCGGCACAGGAAACGGTGTAAATGTCAGCCCCTCAATCTCAAAAGTACTTTGCAAATTAAAATGGCGCAGAGGCACTTTTTTAAGATCTGCAAATTTGGCAGTACCTTTGGTCATGTAAGTTGCAATGTTGTATTTACGGGCAAGGGGGGCAACACCGCTAATGTGGTCGCCATGTTCGTGGGTTACAATAATGGCGCTAATTTGCGTGGGCTCTACTCCTTGTGCTTCAAGGGCTTTTTCGAGTGCTTTTGTTGTGATACCACAGTCAATAAGGGCGTGGTTATGACCATTCCATGTCAGGAGTGTGCAGTTGCCTTTTGATCCGCTGGCGAGGGGCGTTAAGCGCATTAAATAAGCTTTCCTGAATCGGCATAGCTGTAATGTTCGCCTTTACCAATAATAACATGATCAATCAGCTTAATGTTAAGCGTACGTGCGGCAGTGCTAAGTTCGGCTGTTAAAAAGTCGTCGTCCATTGAAGGGGCAGGGTCGCCGCTTGGGTGGTTATGACAAACGACCAAACTGCATGCACCGTGTTTAATAGCTTGCTTTAAAACTTCACGGGGATAAACGGCAGAGGAGTTAACAGATCCTCTAAAAATACATTCATCTTTAATGAGGTTGTTTTTGCTGTCGAGATAAATAGCGTGAAATTCTTCATGGGTAAGAGATGAAAGCTTGGTGTATAGGTAGTCCACCAATTCAAAATAACTGCCGAGGTTTATTTTTTCTTGAACTTGGTTTTTGCTGTAAGACTTATTAACACCTGCAGCCAGTTTTAAGCTGAAGGCTGTACGTTCGCCCACACCTTTGCAAGCTAATAAGTCTTCGTAGTCTGCGTCAAGCACTTTGGCTAGAGTGCCAAACTGTTTAATAAGGTCTTTAGCTAAGGGCTTTACGTCCTTACGGGTAATGCTTTGCATCAGTAAGAGCTCTAAAATTTCATAGTCTGCAAAAGCGTCAACGCCCACATTTAAAAAGCGTGTGCGCAGTCTTTCTCTGTGTCCTATGGCGTGGTCGCTCATACCTTCTGTGTAACCCTTAAATTTTATATGGAGGGCAAGTGTGCCCAGCAGGTGACGTTGTTAAAATTTCTACACCTTCATCTGTGACAGCGATGGTGTGTTCAAACTGTGCTGAGTTTTTACGGTCAAGCGTGCGTACTGTCCACTCATCGTCCATAAGCTCATTGCCAGCCACTCCAATGTTAATCATTGGTTCGACGGTAAAGGTATGCCCTTTGCGTAGTTTCATGCTGTAGTCTTTGTTATGTGTGGCGTAATGCACGACCATTGGGTCGCTATGGAAAACTTTACCAATGCCGTGGCCACAATATTCGCGGACAATGCCATAACCTTTAGGCGCAATAAATTCTTCGATCGCACAGCCAATATCGCTCACATCTGTGCCAGACTTAATGCTGTTAATACCCACCATCATAGCGTCGTAGGTGTCTTGAACAAGTTTTTTATTTTCGTCAGAAACATTGCCCACAAGGAACATGCGTGATGTATCGCCGTGGAATTTTTCAAGAATAACGGTGACATCAATATTTAAAATATCGCCGTCTTTAAGAATGTCTTCAGCAGCAGGAATACCGTGGCAAACCACGTCGTTTAAGCTTGTGCAAATTGACTTAGGGAACCCACGATAATTTAAGGGTGCTGAAATAGCGCCTGCTTTTTCGGTGAATTCGGCACAAAGGTCGTTCAGTTCAAGTGTGGAAACGCCCACCTTCACAAAAGGTGTGATGTAATCTAAAACTTCAGCGGCAAGTTTGCCAGCTGCGCGCATTTTTTCAAGTTCGACGTTGTTTTTTGGTTTAACCTTCATGGGACCTCTGCTTATTTGTTAATTAAAATTATGATACGTTTATATAGGTAATTGAGTGCATTTTCAATAAAAACCATGTTCGAGGTTGAGTTTGTTTACAGATCAATCGGGAGTTTTTTACCAAGTTGAATGTTTTGAGGGCTAAGCGTACAGCTGTAACATAAAACTTCAACGCCAGCTTGAATGGCTTTTTTTAAGGTTTCGCTGTAAACGGGGTCAATGTCGTTTGCGGTGCTAAAACTTGTGCAGTCGCTGCGCTGGGCTAAATAAAACATAACGGCACGGTGGCCTTTTTCAACCTCTAATATAAGTTCTTCTAGGTGTTTTGTGCCACGGCTTGTCACAGCATCGGGGAACTGCGCTTGGTTGCCTACTTTAAGCGTTGTGTTTTTAACTTCAACGTAGCAATCTGGCTTATGATCATCTGACAAAAAAACGTCAATGCGTGACTTGCCTTCCTTGCCATACTTTACTTCACGCTTAGCGTTAGCATAGCCTGTAAGCTCGGGCACATCTCCTGCGGTAATGCTTTCAAATACAAGGCTGTTAGGAATGCTTGTGTTCACGCCCACTAAGCTTGTACCATTATCCACCATTTCTAAGGCAAATTTAAGTTTACGTTTGGGGTCGTTATTGGGTGTGAAATAAGCGGTTGGGTTGTTTTCAAGCAAGCCTTTCATAGAACCTGTATTGTTGGTGTGGCTGGTAATAACGGTACCGTCTTCAAGTTTTGCGTCCACAAAAAAACGTTTGTAGCGTTTTATAAAACTTGCTTGAATGAGAGGTGTTTGAAATGTATGTATAGCCAACCTTGTATTCCTTATCTTAATTCTTTATAGTGTGGTTTTATAACATAAAAGAATTAAAGAAGAAATCATGCGCCATAATAAACTATTTGTTTTTGACATTGAAACCATTCCAGACACCGACGCTGTGCGTAACCTAACAGGCTTTAAAAGCGATGACTTGGGCGAATTACGCGCCGAAATTGAACGTTATCACCTTGAATTGACAGGCGGTAAAAATGCATTTCCACGCCAACCATTGTGGAAAGTAGCGGCTATTTCATTTCTAGAAGCTGAAATTCACCGTGACGGAGGCGAGGAGTTTTATGAGCTCAAGCGTCTTGAAAGCGGTCAAAGTGACAGTGAAAAAGGCTTGGTGGAAGGTTTCTTTAAATACTTCGATAAAAGTACACCACGTTTGGTGAGTTATAATGGGCGTGGCTTTGACCTGCCTGTTTTAAAGTACCGTGCCATGAAATATGGCGTGCAGGCAAAAGCCCTGCATGACAAGTCAAACAAGTGGGAAAATTATAGCTCTCGTTACAGTGCGGACTTTCACTGTGACCTGATTGAGCAACTAAGCGACTATGGGGCTTCTGCTAAATGCAAAATGAACGAGGTTTGTTCTATTCTTGGTTACCCTGGCAAATTTGGCGTGGATGGCAGCAACGTGAGTAAAATGTTTGATGCAGGCGACATTGCAGGCATTCGCCATTATTGCGAGGCCGATGTTTTAAATACATATTTACTGTATCTGCGTTTTCAGCAACACACAGGCGCCACATCAACCATTAGCTATAATCAGTCGGTTGAAGAAATTTTGAGCTACATTAAAACCCACGGCAAAGAAAAAACATACCTCGAAGACTTCCGTAAGGAATGGGGCGAATGCTGTAACGAAGGATATACACTGCCAATTTAACGCTTTGTCTGTGTTTTTATTGTGCTTTTAGTGTTGACAGGGCAGGGTATATGGCTTATAAACGCGCTTGAGGTTCCACCTATTTGCTTTGATAATGATAAGCAAGCGTAGGGTGGCTCTTTTAATGCATTGAATGAACGAAGTTTTTTTTCTCTAAGCTAAAAGGACAAGGTGCCTTTTTATAAAGCCTTGTTAAGAGATACGCAGATATAAATTTTTTATTAGGAATAATTAAATGAACTTAACAGTAAGTCAAAAACCTGCTGAAGTAACACGCGGATGGTTTGTTGTTGACGCAACAGATCTACCACTTGGTCGCATGGCTTCAACGGTAGCAACACGCCTTAAAGGTAAACACAAAGCTTCTTTCACAGCACACGTAGACGGTGGTGACAACATCATCATCATCAACGCTGATAAAGTGCGCCTAACTGGTCGTAAGATGACAACTCTTACACACCACTGGCACACAGGCTACCCAGGTGGTCTAAAGTCTATCAACGCTGAAACTGAACTTGATGGTAAGCACCCTGAACGTGTTGTAGAACGTGCTATTAAGCGCATGATGCCTAAAACTAAACTTGGTCGTACAATGTTTGGTAAGCTACACGTATATGCGGGTGCAGAACACCCACATGCAGCTCAAAAACCAGCCGCTCTTGATGTTGCAAACATCATTGCGAAGAAATAATAGGAAGGACTGAATATTATGAGTATTGCTCAAAACATTAAAGCCGCAAACGAAAAAGCGGGTCGTTTCTATGCAACTGGTAAGCGTAAAGACGCTGTTGCACGTGTATGGTTAACAAAAGGTAAGGGTAAAGTTACTGTAAACGGTCGTAAAATCGAAGAGTACTTCGGTCGCGCTGTATCTCGTATGCTTATCAACCAACCATTTGAAACTGTTGAAATGGAAAACAAATTTGACGTGAACGTAAACGTACACGGTGGTGGTCTTTCAGGTCAAGCCGGTGCTATCCGTCACGGTATCACTAAAGCGCTACTTGCTTACGACGAAACAAGCCGTACAGTACTTAAAGCGCGTGGATTTATCACACGTGACTCTCGTGTTGTTGAACGTAAGAAATTCGGTCAGCACAAAGCGCGTAAGTCTACACAGTTCTCAAAACGTTAATACCGTTTTTAAGGATTTGGAAAAGGGCACCTTCGGGTGTCTTTTTTTTGAAAAGTGTCTTCTGAATATTTTAGGGGATAACGCTTTAAATAAATCTAAAAAATATCGTACAAATCATTTACAAAAAAGCTGTTTAAGCGTAATATCCGAGAGAAGATTTAAAAGGAAAAAACGTGTCCTATACATTCATAGTTTTACGCACCGACCGCACCGACAAAGGTTCAAAAACCTTTAATATTTCGCGTTGGGTTTTGTTTTTCCTATGTGCGCTGGTTATGTTTGCGCCATCTATTAGTTATTACGTGGCTTATTACATTGTTGCGCCCAACTTTTTAGTGGAAGAAGCTAAAATTTTAGGTGGCGAAGTTAAAGAGCTTACAGCAGAAGTAGAAGTGCTGCGTAGCGACAATGAAAATTATAAAATCAATAACGAACTTTTAAAAGCTGAAGGTATTACAGCGCGTGAACAACTGGCTGAAATTTCAACGCGTATTGAAATTTCAGAAAAATCACGTGCAACAACGTCTATCCGCGTACAGGAGCTTGAAGAAGAAAAACTAGACTTAGAGCGTAAACTAGCGTTTTACGAAAAATTCGTAACACCAGATGTTGATGATGAAGTTTTGCAATGCTTTAACATTTCGCTCAAGCAAGAAGGTAAAAAGATAAAATACGGCATTAACTTCCTGAAAAAAGACCAAAACAACAAGGAACGTTTGAAAACTATTGTTAAAATGAAAGTGCTATATGGTAGTAACATATTAAACTTGAATGAAGATGTGTCATACAAAGTAGACCGTGAAGTGAAAATGGATATCACAAAAGACAGACGCTTAACAGGTTCACTTGTTGCAGAACTTCCAGGCGAAGGTTTGCACATTTTAGACATTAAAGCTTACAATGATGACAATAAAGTTATTGCGCATTGCTGGAAGGCGTTCTAAACTATTCATATATAAATTACGATGTAATTAGGGGAAATAAAATAATGTGGCCATTTAAGAAAAAGGCAAAAACAAGTAACGTTTCATTGGATGTTGCAGAAGCACGCACAGTTGAAAGCCATTGCTTTATTTCAGGCAATATTTCTGTTCAAGGTGAAGTACAGTTTAGTGGTACTTTACGTGTTGACGGGCGCATTGTCGGTAAAATTTCTAACTACCCTAATAAAAAGGGTACGCTTGTTGTGAGTAAAGGTGCTTTTATTGATGGCCCCGTTGAAACAACAAACATTATTTGCGACGGTACCATTCACGGGCGTGTTCATGCGCTTAATAAACTTGAAGTGCGTACAAATGGTGTGATTAACGGCGAAATGCATTACGACAAACTTTCAACAATGGAAGGTGCTCAGTTAATTGGGCGTTGTCACCAAAAACTTGATAAAGTACCTAAATTGCAAGAAGTGGGTAGCCCAAACTTTGGTCATTCACTTGCAACGCGTGACACAGCGCATACAGGTGCAAATATCCTTGCCACAGCAGGGTTTGCAGTTAAGAAAAAATAACAACTTACTTACAAAGGTATAACTCATGACTGTTCTTGCGTTTAAAGGCATTTCTCCTCAACTCGCAGAAGATACCTTTGTTGCGGAAAATACATCGGTTATTGGCGATGTGGTCATTGGTTCAAAAACCAGTATTTGGTATAATGTTACTATACGTGGTGATGTGAACACCATCCGCATAGGCAAGCACACCAACATTCAAGACGGATCTACTTGCCATGTTTCCTATCAAACAGGCCCTCTTTTTATTGGGGATTACGTCACCATTGGTCATAATGCTATTGTGCATGGTTGCACCATTGAAGACCATGCTTTTGTAGGTATGGGTGCCGTTGTGTTAGACGGCGCCGTTGTTCAAAGCCATGCCATGCTTGCTGCTGGCGCATTGCTTACCAATAACAAGGTTGTACCAACGGGCGAAATTTGGGCGGGTAACCCAGCTAAATTTTTCCGTAAAATGACGGACAAAGAAATGGTGTACGCCGAATGGTCGGCTGATCATTATGTAAAGCTTGGGCAAGAGCACGTAAAAACTATTTTTAAATAGACTTTATTACCGAATTAAATTGATTGCATTACTTTCAATGCGTGTAAATGGGGCATCTGGGTTAAGGTCATCCATTTCACCTTCCTGACCAGACATGAAAAATTCTACGTTATTTGTAGGCCTTATCTCCGTCCTGAAATAGTTGCTTGGTCGCATGTTTTAAATCAGACTGTTCTTGTTGTAGCTGACTATCTAACGCACGTTTTCTCTATAAAACTTAAAAGCGCCCTTAAAGCGGGCGCTTTGTTAAAATGATTCGCGTTTTGTTTACTTCAACAGCGGCGACCAAGCAGGGTCAGACGCGTCCATTGGTGTAATCAGCTGGCGTTCGTTGTAACCAGTGATGTCAATGGTGTATAGCTTGGTTTGGTCGCCCATTTGACGTGCGAAGATAATCACACGGCCGTTTGGTGCCCATGTTGGTGACTCATCAAGGAAGCTTTCTGTCAATTGACGGATTTCGCTACCATCTGGGTCAATTACACCGATAGAAAAACGCCCTTTATATGACTTCACAAAGGCAATGTTATCCCCACGTGGTGACCAAACAGGGGCGTAATATAGACCTGCTCCAAAAGTCAGGCGCTTCACACGGTTACCGTCAGCGTCCATAATGTATAGCGCTGGTTTTCCACCACGGTTTGAGTTGAAGACAATTTTCTTACCGTCTGGTGAGAAGGAAGGCGAGGTGTCAATACCACGGTTAAAGGTCAGGCGCTTTAGCTTCTTAGTTTCAAGGTCCATCGAGTAAATTTCTGGGTTACCCGCATGCCCTTTGGTTAATGTCATCACCAATGTTTTGCCGTCTGGTGAAAAACGAGGAGAACTGTTTAGGCCTTCAAAATCACCCACAATTTCTTGTTTACCTGTTGGCAGGTCTAAAAGGTAAAGACGCGGGAAGCCGTTTGCGTAAGACATGTAAACAATCTTCTGCATAGAAGGGTTAAAGCGTGGTGTAAGAACGAGGTGATTACCGTCTGTTAGACACTGATAATTTCCACCATCTTGATCCATCACACAAAGTTTTTTAAGCTTTTTGTCACCTTTCTTTTCTTCTGCAATGTGCACAATACGTGTTGTGAAATATCCGCTTTCACCTGTAAGGGCTGTGTAAACGTCGTCACTTATACGGTGTCCAATGTGGCGCCAGAAGTTAATATCTGCAGTATAGCTTTTGGCGATAATAGGCTTGTCGCTACTGCCGTATGGGTCGTAAAGACGAAATTCTACCTTGGCTTTACGCTGTTGGTTGCCGTCTGTAATAATTTCAATATGACCTGTCATAACAGCTTCAACGTTAATAAGGCGCCATTCATTCAGCAAAATACCACTTGTACGTAATGAATTACGTGACTGGAGATGCGCTTTGGTATCCACAACATTAAATAAACCAGAGTTTTGCAGGTTTGACGCAATAATATTACGAATTTGCAGACCAACATTTTGCTCGTCGCCTGTTTCGCCATCAAAAGGTACAAGGGCTGTAGGAAGTGGGTCAGAGTTGGGGTCTGTTAAATTAATACGTACACGTGCTTCCGCATTCGCGCAGGTAAAAATAACCACAAGTGCCAATAAGCTTATGTAAATTTTTTGCATCATTTTGTTCATTACTTTCATTTAATTAACCATTCCAGTATAAGTCGATTTCTTTAAAGAGGTCGTATTTGTCACTTGGTATTGGCAGCGGAACCGACTTTCTTGCTGCACGCACAAGCGAACTATCAAGTGAAGCGGAGCCAGAGCTTTCTATCACTTCTAAAGAGGCGAGTGTACCATCCCTGTTTATCTTCAGGCGTAAAAGCACGGCATTTGAAAACTTGGTGCCAGGCGTTTTATACCAATTACGTTCAATGTGTTTTTTAAGTACAGCCAGTTCAGCCTGTTCTGCCACATTGATGGTTGTTTCTTCTGTTTTTTCACCTTCAAACATCGCCGACTCCTCTGCTTTAAGGTCTTCAATAAAACTTAATGCTTTTAAGAAGTCATCAGGGTCTTCAACAGGGGTTGCGTCCTTGTTGGCATCTTGAATGACATTTTTCTTGTCAGGCGTTTTGTCTAATTTAGCAGGGCGAGAATCAGGCGCAATGTCCTCTTTCTTTGGCTCTACTTTTTTAGGTTCTTTTTCTGCAACTTCTATTTTTTTCTTGGCAGGTTGAGGTGCCTTCTTAGGTATTTCTTTAACAATAGTAGGTGCTTTAGGCTTTTCTTTTGGCTTTGGCTTCGGTTTTTCTTTTGGCTTTGGTGGTGCCTTAGGTGCAGCACTTTGCTGTGTTCTTACTGCTTTTGGTGTTTCCTTAGCGACTGTTTTTTTAACATTTTTTGCCGCAACCAACTTAATAGAAATAGCCTTTACTTCGTTTTTAGGGAAGAAAGATTCAGGCACGTTTATAAACACGAAAAAGGCCACAAATATGTGCAAGAAGAAGGATATGAGTAAACCTCTGCGCATGTGTTGTTATCTTTTCCTTTAATTAAAGTCTATTTTTGTGGTGCTGTGACAAGGCCAACGTCAACAAGGCCAGCGTTTTGCAATTCACTCATAACTTCCATCACTTTGCCATAGTCTACAGATCTGTCGGCATTTAGTAATATGGAAGCGGCTTGCTTACGTGCTCCGCGAATGGCTTTTAAACGTTCAGGTAAGTCGTTTTGTTTGATTTTTTGAGCCTGAATATAAATATCACCCGATGCTTTAATGGTAATTTGTATCGGTTCTTTTTGTTCTGTGATAGGCTCGTTGTCCACTTCTGGCAGGTTAATTTGAACCCCTTGCGTAATGAGTGGTGCTGTAATCATGAAGACAACCAATAGTACCAGCATAACGTCAACAAATGGCGTGATGTTAATTTCAGCCATAGGCTGTTTACGGTACGATTTCGCCTGTGAACGGCTAAGAAGAGGGCCAGCCATATGACTTACACCTCCTTCGATTTTTTGTCAGACACACGACGTTTTTTTGTCGTTTTAGAAGCGCTTACAATGTTTTCTTGGTGCTGTCTTTCAAGGAGGGTAACAAATTCAGTTACAAATGACTCTAACCTTGCAGCGTAACGCCCAAGCTCTGTTGAAAGCTTGTTATACGCAACAACGGCAGGGATAGCGGCAAAAAGACCAAGCGCTGTAGCAAATAAAGCCTCTGCAATACCAGGTGCAACCACCGCAAGAGATGTGTTTTTAGTTGCGCCAATGCTTTGGAATGAGTTCATGATACCCCAAACAGTACCAAGTAAACCGATAAACGGTGCCGTTGAGCCTACAGTTGCAAGAATAGGCAATGAACTTTCAAGGCGTTCTAGTTCGCGATTCATTTTAGCGCCCATGAGCTGACGGACACGGTCAGAAACGCCCACTTGTAATGTGTAAGCAGAATTTTCAGTGCTTTCGTCTTTGGCTTGCTCCCATTCACGTAAGCCGACAACATAAAGCTTGGCCATGGGGTGGTCTGTTTCTTCTGGTGTTGTGTTCTTGTACAGCTCTTCAAGGCCGCGGTTCCCCCAAAAAGCTTCTTCAAAGCTGCGTGCTTTGTGACGTAACTTACGAAAAACACTATAGCGTGAAATAAGGATAGCCCAAGTAATGATAGAAAGACCTACCAGTAAAAGCATAATACTTTTAACAAAAATATCAGCCTGAGAGAAAAGCCCCATCACAGTCATGTCGTGAGTGGCTTGTATTGCAGCACTTGCTGTTTCAATTGGGTCCATTAGTGGTGTCATGTATAAAAAGCTCCTTAAATCTAGCTGTAAATTTATAATTGATTATTTATACAGACTTGATGTTTGAATGTCTACATTGCATTGTTATACAATTGCAACGCCCCCTTTAAAATTAAGTATTATCCGCACTTTAGGGGATGTGTTGCCAGTCACTTTTCTGCATATTTTTTAATCACCCCCTTGTATTTCGCGCTGTATACACTTATAACTTGATTATTATTCGATTCATTATATTTTTTACGTTTAAAAAAATGAGGTACGCCTATGCAGTCAAGAGGGAAAGCATGTGCAACACTTCATCAAACTCAAGCTTATTTAATCGCTTTAGTAAAGCAACTTTCACAAGCATTTAAAGCGACCAATGTAAGCCAAGGTATAGAAGTTCCCGGCGGTTATAGAGATACGTTTGAAACTGCTATTTACAGTTCGATGGACAATGTGTTGAAGCGAACGTTTCTAGATTTGCAATTTAGTATGCAACGCAGCGGCAAAAAATTAACAGTAGAATGCCATGCATCTAGAATTTATATTATTATACGATAAAAAAACCTCCGTACGGAGGTTTTTTTTATACGATAAACGTGAAAGACTATGCGGCTTCAAGGTCGTTTGAATATTCACCTTTTGCAGCAAGGCTATTGCATTTAGCGCGGTGCATAAAAACGCTTTGCGCCATTTTCCAGTTAATTTCTTCACCTTTCCAAGCCTGTAGAGCAGCGCCTTGTAAAGCACGCCCATAAGAAAATGTAAGAGGCCAAGGGTTATTGCCTTGAGCAATTTTGTTCATTTTATCAAGGTGGCTGGTTGCTTGTTCATCGCTTTGCCCGCCAGAAAGGAAGACAACCCCAGCTACGTCAGCTGGTACAGTCGCCATAAGCGCTTTGTAAGTCATGTCTGCAACTTCGTCTTCTGTCGCTTGTGTTGTGCAGTTTTTACCAGCAATAACCATAGAAGGTTTTAGAAGTAAGCCTTTAAGGTGCACACCTTCAGCTTCAAGTGCTTTAAAAAGTTCTGCGTGTGCTTGGCGAACAACAGCGTCAGCGCGTGCAATGTTGTGTGTGCTACGTTCTGCATCGTCCATAAGAACTTCAGGTTCAACAATAGGAACAATACCTGCTTCTTGGCAAAGTTTAGCGTATTTGGCCAGGCCTTCGGCATTTTTAATGTAACATTCGCTTGATGGAAGCGTGTCGGTAATGCTGTAAACGCTGCGCCACTTGGCAAAGCGGGCACCTAATTTGTGATATTCCGCCAAGCGTTCTGCTAGGCCATCAAGGCCTTTGGTTGTTTTTTCACCTTGACCAATATCAATAAGGCCTTCGTCTACTTTAATACCAGGAATAATGTTTAATGATGTCAACATTTCAGTGAATGGTGTACCGCTGCGGCTGTTTTGGCGTAAAGTTTCATCATATAGAATAACACCGCTTACGTAGTCACTCATATTGCTAGATGTGAAGAAAAGTTCACGCATGTCACGGCGATTTTCTTCCGTGTTTTCCATGCCGATAGAGCTGAGGCGTTTACCTGCTGTAGCTGTGCTTTCGTCAGCGGCAAGAATGCCTTTTCCTTTAGCAACAATGGCCTTTGCAATGGCTTCTAATTCTTGGATATTCATGAAATTTTACTTCCCTGTTTTTATTATAAATATTTATTTTGCTTATTCTAAGCGAGGGAAGGGGCAGACGCAAGAAAATTGCTTTATTTACCCTCTTTAAAGGCATTATAAAGTGCTTGCATGTCACTTGGCATTGGTTCTTCAAAATAAAGTTCTTCATTTGTAATAGGGTGCGTGAACCCTAAAATAGTAGCATGCAGCATTTGGTGGTCAATTTGATTGATCAGTTTAAGCGCTTCATCGTTTTCTATTTTTTTACGTTTACCGTAAACAGGGTCGGCAATAATGCCGTTATGAATGTGGTTAGCATGGACGCGTATTTGGTGGGTGCGACCTGTGTAAAGTTTAAATTTAAGTAGGCACGCTTCTGCATTAAAAGTTTCTAAAACTTCAAATGTGGTAATGGCTTCTTTGCCGCCACGTTCAAGAACGGCCATTTTTTTACGGTCTTTAGGGTGTCTGCCTATCAATGTTTCAATACGCCTATTGGTTGACATGGGGCGTCCATAGCAGAGGGCAAGGTAATTGCGCTCCATAATGCGTTCGGCAAACATTTCGCTTAAGGCCCCGTGCGTGGCGTCGTCTTTGGCAACAACCATGACACCACTTGTGCCTTTGTCAAGACGGTGAACAATACCAGGGCGTTCGACACCACCAATACCGCTTAAATTTTTGCAGTGAAACAAAAGGGCGTTAACAAGTGTGCCAGAAACCATAGGGCCTGCTGGGTGTACACTCATGCCTGCTGGTTTGTTAACGATAACAAGATGGTCGTCTTCAAATAAAATATGAAGTGGAATATCTTCTGGTTCCACATCAAGTGTTTTAGCTTTTGGCATGTTGATGATGAACTTTTCATCTAACTTTGTTTTATAAGAAGGCGAGCTGATAACTTTTTTAGAACCAAAAGTAACGCAACCTTCACTAATAAGGTTTTTGATACGTTCACGGCTTAGTTGCGGAAATTTATTCGCCAAAAAGCGGTCAAGGCGTTGTTTAACGTCTGGGGCTGTGACTGGTTCTGTTTTAAATATCTCACTCATAAGCCGGAGCATACCAGTTTCTTATATACTGTGCAAAATTTATAATGCTAAAAAGGGTCTTTAAAGGTTTTTTAGCTTTGTTTGAGAAATAAATATTTTATCTTAATAAAAGGCTTTAATAGGTAAGTTTTCTTAAAACATGGTTAGACAGACACAATTATTTGCAAAATAAAATCAAGGCTTATCTGTTGTATTTATAGGGATAATGTGGGTGGTTCGAAAAAAAAGTTTAAAAAATGTCATTTTAGGCTTGCATTGAGGGTGGGGATTAGATATAAACCTCCTCGTTGACTGTGTCCCCATCGTCTAGTCGGCCTAGGACGCTACCCTTTCACGGTGGAAACAGGGGTTCGAATCCCCTTGGGGATACCATTTTTTAAATGGAATTGTTATTTTAATAACATTTTATTTAAAGCAGGTATTCATCGAGACAAAGAATTTGTTAAGGTGACACAAAAAACAGAACTAAATTAGTTCACAAAAGACCAGCTAACTAAAGTTAGTTTTGTGAGCGAGAATAGCTCAGTGGTAGAGCACAACCTTGCCATGGTTGGGGTCGAGGGTTCGAATCCCTTTTCTCGCTCCATTTTTTAAAAAGAACACCCGTGAGGGTGATTTTTTTTGGGAAAATGACGAAAAATAGATTCACATGTTTGTAAAAAAAACGTATGCCTAACAAAGTTAAGCATAGAACTGGTAAGGGTTCAAAATCGACGGCCTAAAAGGCTTAAGCTTCAGCTCGGGCAGCAAAGTTGATGAGCAATCCTGTTTATTGCGCGCACTTGTACACGCTATATTCCCTATTTAAATTAACATTTTTCATGTAACCACTTGTAATTTTGTTAAACATTGCTATAACAACCCCTGTTATACGAAACACCTTTACTTTCTTTTTACCTTTAATAGGGATTTTTATGAAAACTCAAAATATAATTTTAGCAACTGCGCTGACCCTTTGTTTTGCTGCATCACCTTCTTTTGCAGCATTCGAAGATAAATATGATTTACAAAAAAAGGATCAAGTTGTTTTTGACACAGATGCAGGTCGTCAGTTAAGTATACGTTCAATTTCACCCGATTATGCCGTTTGTGCTATGTCTGTGAATGACGGTTATGGCGCCGTGTTATTTTTAGTGGATAAACAAAACGCCACACAGTGGGACATTGCTTATGAAGATATTGATGACGATGACTCGGATTATGAAAATACATATAAGCTGGGTTGCTTATCTTACGCAAAAGATAAAGTTATCAAATCGTCCGATCTTGAAAAATGGCGTGAATCTATGACAGATAAAGCTAAACAGTTAGGTGGTGAAGTCAAGTCAGGAAGTCGATCAGGTGAGCGTATCGGTCAAGGTGACGTTTATCTTGACGATGCAATGGAATTAACTGTTGATGACCAAGCTGTGGCTGATATTTATCATTTACGTAATCCGTCAGAAAATTTTTATGTATGTGCACTCAATACCGACAACACTACAACAACCGCGAAGGTGTTGGTTTTGCCCCATGCAGCGCAAACATTTCATGTTATAGCCAAGAGTAATGGTAACAGCGACGTTGCTGTTGTGTGTAAGCAAATTCGCATTGGGCTGAATTATACCTTTGCAGAAGTTGATGAACTGTTCAAATAGCGAATATCTTGTATAAAGATAACGAAAAAGCCTCTTTTGAGGCTTTTTTTTTGGATAATATCTCTTGCTTGCCACTTCTTTAAACGATATAAAGGCGCATATCTTTATGAAATATCTTCTTTTTAACGTTTCTGAACACTTGCTTGCGAGGTAAATAACATGAAAAAATTTCCACTGTTAGACATTGTCGACTTTTCGGCAGACTTTATGTTGCCAGGTAGCGTGCTTTATGTGCCAGGTGCAGAAAAAACGGTTAAACCGGCTAAATATTTTTTATCTAACACACGTTTTTCATATGCGCTCCTTAAAAATGATACGCATTTTGAAGGTGAGTACGAGCATAGCGTTGAGTCGGGCCCTTTTGAATTTCATCAAGGTTTTGGCACAAAAGGGCATCAATATCAATTAAGCCTAGACCATGTAAATGCTCTTGAAAAATATTGGATGTTGAAAAATGCATTTGATATGTGGGGTAGTGCCGATATAGGTATTCCCTTTGATGAAATTAAATTTCACAGCAATGAAGAACGCCGTGCATATTTAGGGCTTTTTCACATTGCTATTCAAAACAAAAAGGGCATGTACTTTTTTGGCGAACATCGTGACAGTTTCATAAGTCGTGTTCAAAAAAGCGGCGTAAATGAAGTGGTTGTTTTTGGTCATGCCACCGACTATTGCGTGCGTGATGCGATGCTTGGTTATTTGGCACGTGGCTTTAAAGTGATTCTTATTGAAGACCTTTGCCGCGGTATTTGGGATACGTCATTATTGGGCGGTGTCTCGAATTTAGATGAATTGATAGAGCATTGCCCTTTAGTTGATTATGTAAATGGTACTGTAATGCATCGCAGTGTGTTTAAAGACGCGCTTACAAACGGCAATTTAACCGTTACTACATCCAAAAAATTTATTAAAGATAACCCCGAAATGGGTTGTCTCAATAAAATAGAAAAGTTGGCGAAAAAAAATAAAATTCGCTAAAATAATCGATAATTAAAAAAGCTGAGGTTTTCCTCGGCTTTTTTTGTGCTTTACCATTGCAAGCATTTTACCTTTTCTATATAACTGTATGCATCTAAATTATCTGTGCGTTATGCACGCTATCTTTTTTAAGCGATATTTCTTTTCAAGGAGAATTTTATGTCTTATATCAAAGCAGCCCCTTGTGGGGGTGTATTATTTCACCGAGGTTTTTCGAGTAAAAATACCTTGCAAATTTACTTTTCTGAACGCCGAGATAGTGATGGAACCTCTACAGGTACACACAGTTTTTATGGCGGATTTGCTGAGTGCAGCGACTTTATGGAGCATGGCGTGGGTTATTCACATAACAAGTTACGGGAAATTTACCGTGAGTGCGTGGAAGAAATTGGAGACGCCTTTGAAACGCTTGTGTCCGAAAGAGTTTTTATGAGTAGGGTGAAGCCTATTGGTAGTTTAATGGTACGTACAAGAGACTGTAATAAAATTCACGATGCTTTATTTGTTTCATTTTATGTGGAAGATGACTTGGCAGATTTTTTAGAAAATCGTGCCAAACCCACAGAAGAGCAAATTCCAGCAAAGCTTTATGAAGTGGCACTCTCTTTACCAGCAAGTTTTGAAACCTCTTTAAGCATTGAAGGTATATCTAACCCTTATAATGGGCATGAACTTATTCCATACTTAAAGTTACCAGCTGAACTTAATTTGGCACATCAGCATGAGCTAAATGCAGTTGCGCTACACTTCTATAGGAGCTTATATGCTTAAAAAACGCATATTACTTTTAGGCGGTTCATTTAACCCTATTCATGAAACGGGGCATGTTGAATTACTTAGAATTGTAAAAGAACAGCTTGCCAAAAGTGGGCAAGGGGTAGATGAAGCATGGCTTATGCCTGCCGCTCACAACCCAATGAAACCACTTGAAGGTATGGCTTCTTTTCAGCACCGTTTGGCAATGTGTCAATTGCAGGCGAAAAACATTAACTGGTTGGGTGTGACAGATATTGAAGGCACGTTGCCCAAGCCCTGTTACACACATGCTGTTTTGGTTGAATTGCAGAAACGTTACCCCGATTATGAGTTTATTTGGCTGATGGGGAGCGATAACCTTCTTCATTTTCATGAATGGGAACACTGGGAAGATATTTTGCAAATGATGCCTGTTATTGTGGTTGGGCGTGATTGTTCAACACAAGGCATTAAGCAGTCTCAAACGGTTATTGATATGGCGCATGCGCTTTATCAAATGGACGATTCTTTTGTAGATTTACCCAATATTCGTTTTTGTGATGTGGGGCATTTAAGCGCTCGAGCAACCAAAATACGTGAGCATATTATTCAAGGTACACCTTGTGATGACCTCAATGCGGATGTACGTCTTTATATAGATAAATATCAGCTCTATCGATAATGTAAAAGCACACCTTAAGGGTGTGCTTTTTTATGCGAAAATATAAAGAAACTGTTTGTATACGTTATATGTGGGTGTTATAACTTATTTAATTTAATTGAAGCACATATTCTTTTTTAGCTCCGTTTTTGGGGCGAAATCTTAAAATGAGGTAACACTTATGAAGTTAAAACCTAATGCAATAAAACGTAATCCGTTTCACTACGCTTTAAATTATCTTTCATCTGCGCTTGAAACCGACGGTTACCATGTCACAACGTCAGCCATTTCTTTTAATGTCATGCAAAATGCAGATGAATGGTGCGTTGCCAATGTTGCTTTGCGTGGTCATTCAGAAAGTAATTCCTATACTGTTATGGCAGGATTATGGGAATTAATGCGCAAGCTTGAAAGTTGGATCATCGACGATGAAGTTGTTGTATGCCTGCGTGAAAAAGGGGTGAAGAAAGAGGTGATAGCCAAAATGGCAGGGCGTAAATTTGAAGGTAAAGTTTATGCTGTGCGTGATGGCGAAGTTCTGTTTTCTGGACCTGTTATGCGTATTGAAGGGCCAAAATGGCAAGTTAAATGGGTTGAATCTATGTTTACCAACCATTTACGCCGTTGCTGTAGCGTGGCGACAAAAATTGCACGTGTAACAACGGTTTGCACATTTATGGATGTGATTTTAGACGGATCTTTGCGTCGTAGTAACGACACGGACGGTGTTTGGACATCTCGCAGTGCGTATCTTGCAGGGGCGACCGCCACATCTAATGTTAAAGCGGGCCGCATGTTTAATATTCCATGGGGTGGCACGGTGGACCATTTCACAATTCAAAGTCTCATTGTTGAATATTTTGACCAAAATCCAATGTTTGAAATAAACTTAGCAACAGTAAGAGACGCTCAAAAATTTGCTTTTAGAAGTATCATTCAAACCTACCCCAAAAATTATTTACTGCTGGTAGATACCATTGGGGCTGAAATTGGCATCGAAGATGCTATTGAGGTTTTAAAAGAGCTTAAGCCAAAAGGTTATTCTATCCGTATCGACAGCGGTGACTTAGCGGCTTTAAGCATTTGGGCGCGTAAACGTTTAGATGAAGAGGGGCTTGATACAGTCAAAATTTCACCCAGCGGCGGCTTAAGTGCCTTAACTGTGAAGTCGTTGAAGGAACAAGGTTGCCCAGGTAGTATATGGATGTTTGGCGAATATCTACAGTTTAAAGGTGAACGCTCACGTGATGGCACCACCTTGTGTGAGCCTGATGTGAATATTGAGTTTGTTTCTAAATATGCAGGTACAGCTGATGGACGTTTCGAAAGCATTAAGTTGAGTGAAAACCCTGCCAAAAATTCATTACCAGGGCGCTTGCAGCGCTTGCGTATGATAAACGAGCAAGGCGAATTTGCAGGTGACGTTATTGTGAATTTAAACACGATGACACCGCCCGTTAATGGCATATTGACTGAAAATATTCGTTCTGTGCGTCCACTCAAACCGAGTAAAAGTAAAACGCTTAAAGCGGGCACTTCATTTTATGAAATGCTTTCTTTAATTTTTGAAAATGGTGCTTTTGTGAAAGATGTTGAACCTTTGTATGAGCTAGAAAATGCCCGTGCATATTGCAAACAACAATTGGCTTGTTTGCCGCATAAGTATAAGCGTGTAGATGGCGGACATGCCATTTATGGTGTAGGTATTGAAAAAGCCCTGCACATGCAAGCTTATGAAATGGGTATGGAGCAACTTGTTGTGCACCGCACAACCTAAAGCGATATTAAAAAAGACCTGCATAGCAGGTCTTTTTTTGTTGGCTTAGTGGCGTGGGTATTTTGCGGTGTTGTTTATATGTGGTTGCTTGCCACACTGTTTTTTCGCCTATAATTTGCGACTCAATTTACAAAATTGTTCAGTCGTCAGTGTTTCTGGGCGTTGGGTTGATTTAACACCAATAGATTCAATGTCATCAATTTCTAAAATGCCTTTCAGGCTGGCACGCAACATTTTGCGGCGCTTGGTAAAGGTAGACTGTAAAATATGCCCTAATTTTTTATCGTCCACATCAAAGCGCTTTTCGCTTAAAGGCACAAGCGATACAATAGAAGAGGTTACTTTTGGGCGTGGATGAAAGGCAGTAGGCGGCACGTCAAAAAGTTTTTGACGTTTGCAGTAAAGGTCGCACCACACAGCCAAGCGCCCCCAGTGGTTATCATTCACATTTGCAGTAATACGTTGAATGACTTCTTTTTGAAGCATAAACGTCATCGCAGTAATATGTGCACCCAATTTAATGGCGTTAAATACAATTTGCGTGCCTACATTGTAAGGTAAGTTGCCCACAAGTTTGTATGAACCGTCCACTAAAGCTGTCATATCTTGTTTTAGGGCGTCACCTAAAATGACAGTAAGTCGTCCATCGTATTTTTCATTTAAAGCACCCAGCGGTACAAGCATACGTTCGTCCATTTCAAGAGCAATAACGTTGGCACCAGCGGCCAATAAATGTTCTGTTAACGCACCTTGTCCAGGGCCAACTTCCACAATGGTTTCACCTTTTTGTGGGTTTATGGCCTGAATAATTTTACGAATAATGTTCTGGTCGGTGAGGAAGTTTTGCCCCAGCGACTTTTTAGCTTCAATATCGCTCATATTAAATACGAATTTCGATGTAAGCTTGACGGCGTAAGTCACGAATAAATCGTTTTGCTGCAAGCTCTAAGCGGTTTTGCATAATACGCCCTTGCAAGCGATTGCGATATTCTTGAAGTTTTTTTGGAAGCACATCGCGTTTGTCGCTTAGATAGTAAACCGTCGCCACATCATCAATTTCAATGATATCACTCACTTGGTTAATATCCATAGACTCAATTTCTTCTTTTGCTTCTAAAGGTAAAGCTTGCAGAGAAGTCCAGCCAATGTTTGCGCTTGTGTTGTACGCATCGTTACCTATATGACGTAAAGCCTGCTCTTCCATATCTCCAAGGCGTTCCATTGCAGCAACTTCCTTTTTAAATTGTTTGTAAGCTTCTTTTTTATCTTCAACTTCGTTTAAGTCAATTTCGTATTTGTAAAGCTCATATTCTTTAATAGGGTCCGTTGAAAACGGCTCTGTTTCTTTGACGTTGGAAATATAGAGAATATGCCAGCCGTTTGGTGTTGCAACGGCTTTACTTATTTCACCTTTTTGAAGTTTAATCAGTTGTTCGTCTAGGGCTGGAGCAAGTTCTCCTGCGCCATACCACCCAAGTAAACCACCTTTACCAGCTTTTGCTGAAGGGTCCTCGCTAAAGGCTTTAGCAAGGTCGTGGAAGTCGGTTTTTTTGTCTGCAAAATCTGCATAGATAGAGTCAATACGGGCTTTCATTTCTTTATCAGAAATGTCTTTAGAATGTTCAATGAAGATTTGATAAACTTCTTTTTCCCAATTGTTTTTGCCATTGTTTATGCCTGCAAGCAAGCGGTCTACTTCACCTTTGCTCACAACAACACGTGGGCGCAATTTACGGTCAACAATTTTTTGGCGTAAAATGCCTGCGGCAACTTTAGCTTTTGCCGAGTCTACTAGGCCATGTGCAAGAGAGAAAAATGCGCCATGGCTCATTTTATTACGGTTTTCAATTTCTGCAATAGCTAGCTCAATTTCGCCCTCACTTACTTCAATACCTTGAGCTTTTGCATATTGGCGTTGAACTTCTTCGTTAACAAGGTCATTTAGTGTCTTTTTGTAAATAGATGCAACCTGGTCTTTAGGGATGTCCTGACGGATTTGGCGTTTGATAAGTTCAAAGCGTTGCTCAAGGTCGTTTTGTGTAATGACAGAACCGCTTACAACAGCCACCACACTATCGGTTGATTGAGATTTATCCAAAGCAATAGCTTCCCCGCCAAAAAACAGGGTGCTTGCCAATGTCAAAGACAATATAAATTTTTTCATTTTCATAAAGTGAATTTTGCCCTAAAGTTCTTATAATTTCAACTAAAAACATTGCTAAATAGCAAGTGTTTTTAGGACAGCAAAAAGCCCGCTGTTTTTAAGATGAAATAGCGGGCTTTTAATGATTTAGCGTGGTTTATTCTTCGTCACGACCAAGTGTTAGAAGTTCTAAGTTAAGTGTATAGTCTGTCGAAGGCGTAACGTTGACACTGTCAAAGCCACGACGTCTTGCTTTAAATGATAAACGGTAACATTGGTGCGTGTAGTTAATTTCACCTTCTGAATTTAGAATGCGCCCACCGTTATCTAAGTCTTTTTGAACTTCCCCTTCAAAGTCCCATGTTTTGTTGAAGCGGTATCTTCCTGAAATTTTAAATTCTTCTGGACCATTTTCTAACTGTGAATGCGTACCTTGTAAGAAAGTATTCTGCGTATCACCCCATGTTGCGGTTGTATCGATGCGACGTGTTTCAAAAGAAGCGTTATCAAGACGAAATTTTGTGCTAAATGTAATGCTGTCCATTGGCGAACCTTCAAGCACACCTACCCAGTCAGAAATTTGTGTTTCTGTGCCACCTGTTTGCGGTAGATCAGCATCGTCAAAGAATCGGTATGACTGCCCAAAGAATGTGTGCCATTTAATGTCTCCAGGCGCGCCCCATTCGTTGTCTAGTCCGTAAATAAAGCGCGTGCCGCTTTCAATACGGTCGTAACCAGCAAAGCGGTTGGTGTCAAATAAGTTAGATGTATCAAGTTCATAGGCGACTGAATCTTCGTTTGGAATTTCGTCAGGGTTACTACCGCGTGGTGACACAACAAGCATCGCTTTAGGTGTGATTTTGTGGTAGGTGGACTGTGAAATAAAAGGCTTTTCCCACTGTAAGGAAATTTGAGGTAATATACGCGTTGAAATACCTTCTTTACCTGATGTGCTATAGGTGTCGGTGTTTATATTATATATATCGGCACGTACATTGGCTGCAAAATCAATACGGCTGCCGTCGTCATAAATATCAATATCCCTATATTCAACTTCAGTCACTAAACGGTTAGACTTTGTACCTTCGCTGCGCGCAAGGTTTAAAACATTGGCTGAAACTGTTAGGTTGTTTGTTTTGTTATGGTCAAATTTAAATGTACGTTCAGCAACAAACTGTGGCATAACCTGAGCGGTTTTATCGTCGTCACTGTTCACTGTTTGGTCTTGGTAAAAAGAAGCTGTGGCTGCGTAGTAATGATTTGGCGAAGCGTCTTCAATGTAAGCTGTACTTTTAGTGTGTGATGGGTTTTCGTCAAAAAATTCATCAAGGTAATAATCATCAGAAGCAAGGTCTAAGTTTAAACCAGCACGGCGACCTTTTTGGAAGACGTATTCAATTTCTGATTTAGCGTTGGAGCGCCATGTGTGCGTGTTTTCGTCTTCAATGGCAGAAACTTTGATGTCGCTATAAAGGTTTTTAGAGCTGTAACGGTGTTCAGGTTGGATCATGACACCACGTTTTGTCATGTATCTTAAGCGTGTTGTTATGTCTTGGTTTGGGCTGACGCGCTTGTAGTAGCCCGTTTTTAACTCAAATCCACGGCTGGTAGAGCTACCAAAGCGTGGTGTGAGTATGCCGTCTTCAGCTTTTTCGACAACACTATGCTTAAAGTAAGGTACGTAAATAACAGGCACGCCGTACACGTCAAGAATCGCATCGTCATAAGTGGCTGTACCGGCAGCTTCGTTATATTCAATTTTACCTGCACGAATTTTCCATGGTAGATCGTCGTCACTATCGCTGGCACATTCTGTACAAGGGCTATAGACAGCATTTTCTAATGTAATGACATTTTTTCTTGTTTTTGTGGCTTTTTCAGCCGCTAGTTTTGGACCTTCACCGTTAACTTTACCAATGCGAATACGTAAGTTTTTAAGTACGGCAGACTTAAGCTCGTCTTTAAGCTCAATTTCATCGAGGTAAATTGTAATGTTATCGACGTCAATATAAGTAATGTTACCCTGCGCCAATAAAATACCCGTGTTTGTGTTATAAGTAAGGCTGTCAGCCCGCAAGTTACCACGGTCAGATGTAATGGTTACATTGCCTTTGGCAACAACTTTTGTGCCTTGTTCGCTATATTGAACGTCGTCAGCAAGTAATGAAAAGTTGTCTTCATTGGCGTAAGCAGTCGAAAATGTTAGAATAGTCGTAACAGAAAGTGCCGCTAGGAATGATTTTGTATTGTAACGCATTTTTATTTTTCTTTTTTATTATCCGTGGGTCTTTGTAAGACGTGCCCTTTTTATCAAATAAAAAAAAGAACGTCTTACTCTTCTCTGAAATGCAAGAACAAGCTTAAACCTAAAAACCCTGCAATAAGGGTTGGTAGCCATGCAGCGAATGCAATGTCAATGCGTCCCGCCATACCGTAGTTGCTAATAAAGTTGGTGAAGAAATAAAATCCGAATCCGAATCCAATGCCTACCATCAACATACGTGCCATACCTTGATTTCTAGAGAATTGTAACGCAAAAGGCGCCGCAATCAAAAACATTGCGATAATAAGGGCTGGGGAGGAGATGAGTTTTTGCCACTGCATTTCGTGTGATTGTGTAGGGAAACCGGTGTCTTTGAGCAGGTCGATGAAGGTTTTGAGCTCCCACACACTAAGGGTTTGTGGTGATGTAAAACTGTTACGGATTGTTTCCGGCGTCAAGGATGTTTCCAGTTCGATAGATTTTGAACGTTCTGACGGTTCGCCTGGTTTTAAAATGAGGGGCGTGTCTAATAGCCATTTATTAAGGCGCAGGCGCATGTTAGGGGTATCAATACGTTTAACAAAATGACTTTCTTTGTCGTTAACGAATACAGTGGCTTCTTTTAGTCTACGACCATTATCGGCAATAGATTGTGCAAAGATAAGAAGGTTTTCTTTATCGTCGTCTTGCCTTAACCAAACTTGTCCGCCATGGGTTAAGAAACCTTGCACAGAACCAGGAAATACTTCGCCTTCAAGTTTTTGATAGCTTTTTAAAGTGGTAGAAGCAAGGGGGTTTAGGGTAAATAAATTAAATAAGCCGATAAATATACAAACGACCAATGGTGAAATAAGGAAGTTACGTGCAGGTACACCGCTGGCACGGATAACAATTAGTTCATGGTCTTTTGTAAGCTTTGCAAAGCATAGAAGTGTCCCAATTAAAATGGCAAAAGGTGTAAGTTGTAAAAGTTGGTCAGGCATTTTAAGCACCAGCATTTCCATGGCGATGGCTACCGTGTCCATATTTTTGTCGCTCAGACGACGTGTGAGTTCCATAAAATCTAAAAGGCTTACAATACTTGTTAAAATAAGCGTTGTATAAAAAACAGAAGCTAAAAAGCGCTTGGCTAAATAGGCAAATAAAATAGGTGTGAGTGTTTTTGTGGAATGCATATTTAGAACTCTTCTTCTTTGTTAAAGTCGCTTATAATTAAACAACAAATAATAGAAACACCAAGGGGTACAAGCCATTGACCATATAAAAACAGTTCGTTGCCTTTGTTGGCAATGTTGTGATTGATGACAATAATTGCCTGATAAATAAAGGCTACAAAAACAGCAAGTGTTGCAGGTTTAACAGAACCAAAACGGCGACTGCGTGTACGTATTAAAATACAAGCAGGAATAAGGATAAGGGGAAACACACTAAATGGCCATAAAAGGCGTTTGTGAAATTCTGCCCTGTACTCATTTTTAATTTTAGGGGAAAGACCTTCTGTATTTAAAAGCTCTCCAAGGTAAAGCTCTTGCGGCCCACGGTTTCTAACGCTTGGTTTAGCAAATTGCTTCATAATATCGACGGTGTGTTTTTCAAATTCTAAAACGCTTAAACGCTTACCGTTTACTTCTTGTCTTGTTCCTTTGTTAAGGACAAGGCTTGGATACCCTTCAGATGTGAATATAATACTACCTTCTTCTGCCATCCATGTGACAGGGGTATCTGCATTTTTAGTGTCATGTACTAAAATGCCTTCAAGTCTATAATTGGGGTGTTTTTTACGAATGTAAACCATAGTGTCTTTGCCCATTTGGTTAAAAGCACCTTCTTCTAAAAGAATATTACCCCCACCTTGGCGTAAGTCATGTTGTAAGGCTTTAAAGGCGGTCATACCTGCGGGCATAAACCACAGTGTAATGCTGTAACATAAAGCCATAATGATGCCAGCCATAAACATTGAAGGCCAGATAATGCGCCAACGGCTTTGTCCTGAAGCAAAAAGTGCTGAAAGCTCGTTGTCGTCGTTGAGGCGTTTGTAAGAATAGGTGGCACCTGCAAAAAGTGAAAGAGGTAAAATAACGATAAGCAAAGAAGGAATAACGAGGGCTGTTATCCAAAGGAATGTTGTCACATCGAGCCCTTTGTTAACAATATAGTCCATAAACCGCAAAGACTGCATGAGCCATATAATAGAAAGAAGGACAATAAGAGCCGCAATAGTAGGCTTTACTTGGTCTTTAAATAAATATTTTGTAAATATTCTCACAGCTTGGCTTTTATTATATATTTTTAATGAATTAAATTATCCCCTGATCAATTCAGTTCTTGAATAGATCGTATAGACGTTATATCCTTAATCGCCTAGAAACACAATAAAAACACAAAAAAAGGAATATCGCCGTGGTTAAAGTAACTGCAAGCCCTATCAGCTTAGAAAAACTCAAAAACACCGTTGTACTATTTGCAACAAAGGGCTGCACACTGGGTGCTGACGCAAAAGCATTCGATAAATTGCATGGCGGTCTTGTATCAAGTGCGCTTAAAAACTCTCGCTTTGACGGGGAAGGAGAAGGTGTATTTACTTTACCAACACCAACTTTAGAAGGTATCGACCATATTCTTGTTGGCTCACTTGGTAATCCTGAAAACTTAACATCACAAGTATGGCGCAGAACAGCCATTCAAGTGGCACAAGCAGCCGATAAAATTGCGGCGAAAGATGTAAGCCTTGTGGTAGAAAGCATTAAAGGCGATAAAACTAAAGCGGATACCATTGCTGTGGCTATTGTTGAAGGTTTTAACCTTGCTGTTTACCGTTTCGATAAATTTAGAACTGCTCAAAAAGAAAACCAAAAGCCAACACTTGCTAAACTTTCTATACAAATGAAAGACGACAAAGAATTTAAAAAGCAAATTACACTTTTAGAAGCGCAAACAGAAGGTGCTAATTTAGCACGTGACTTGGTAAACCTGCCTGCAAACTATGCCAACCCTGACTATATGGCTAAGATGGCTAAAACACTTACAAAAGACGGTGTTAAAGTTCAGATTTTAGGCGAAAAAGAAATGGAAAAACTTGGTCTTAACCTTCTTTTGGCTGTGGGACGTGCGTCTGAGCAAGAGTCACGTTTAATTGTGATGAAATATACAGGCGATAAAAATTCTAAAGACTACAAGTGCATTGTTGGTAAAGGCGTGATGTTTGACACGGGTGGTTACAATTTAAAACGTGGCGCTGGTATGGCACAAATGAAGGCTGATATGGCTGGTTCTGCTGCTGTTATGGGTGCAATAAAAGCCTTAGCGAAGCGTAAAGCAAATGTAAACGTTATTGCTGTTTGTGGCTGTGTGATGAACATGGTAGGCGGTGACGGTTTCTTACCTTCAGATATTTTAACAGCATATAACGGTAAAACAGTTGAAATTGGTAACACTGACGCTGAAGGCCGCTTGGTATTAGCCGATGCGATGAGTTACATTATCGACAAAGAAAAACCAACAGAAATTATTGACATCGCCACACTTACAGGTGCTTGTATGTCGGCATTGGGTGGTTTTTATGCGGGTCTCTTTTCAAACAGCGACGGCATGTCTACAAAGCTTATGGCTTCTGGTGAAGCAACGGGCGAACGTTTATGGCGTTTACCAATCGACAATGGTTATGCTGCTAAAGCGGCACTTGCAGACCTAAACAACAACGGTAGCCCTTACGGCGGTGCTTCAACAGCAGCTGTATTCTTAAAGCAGTTTGTGGGCGAAACACCATGGGCGCACCTTGACATTGCAGGTGTAGGTATTGGCGATAAAATCCCTGGTACGTCTCCACTTGAAGGTGCTTCAGGTTTTGGTGCACGATTACTTGTAAACTACCTAGAAAGCTAGGCTTAGTTAAAGCTAGGCTTAGTTAAAGCTAGGCTTAGTTAAAGCTA
>CAXBBG010000006.1:0-105943 GCA_963974105.1 uncultured Magnetococcales bacterium | reverse complement strand
TACGACCTTCAGGTTATGAGCCTGACGAGCTACCGGGCTGCTCCACCCCGCGACACCAATTAATATATGGGTTATAACTCGATGTATGCACGCTGTCAAGTGCTAAAAATCGCTTTATTTCTCTCGCCCAGTCTCGCCCAGTTTTACTAATATGATATAGGTATCAGTTTACATATGATAAAGATAAGATAAATTGCCTTAATATATGGAGAAAATTCAAATGTCTATAAAAGAACTTAATAAAAAGCAGCTATATAACCTTGTATGGAAAAAGCCTATGGTTGAAGCTTCTAAAGAGTTTGGACTGTCTGATCGTGGGCTTGCTAAACTATGTGAAAGAAACAGCATACCTGTGCCGCCTAGAGGCTATTGGGCTAAAATAAAAGCTGGTGCTAAAATCATTAAGCCACCATTAATAACTTTAGGTGAATTTAACAAATATGAAATTGTTTTAAGAAAGCGTATTGAGTCTAGTTCACACAACAAAAATAAACCTATAGAGGAGCAATACCCTCTGGAGATATCAGAAGCTCTTGTCATGGAATCATTACCTAGTTATCAAATACGAGTCTCAAAGACGTTAAGGTCGCCGCATAAAGTTATTACTGACAAAATTAAAGAGGAAGAGTTAGCCCATATTAGATATGGATCCTACGGCTCAAAGGTTACAGCTTTAAAAATTGAACCATTAGAAAAAAGGTGTCGTAGAATATTAGATGCTCTCTTAAAAGGGTTGGAAGTTAGGGGATTTAGTGTAAGTCAGGCATATCAAAATGAATCATTTATTTCAATTAGCCATGAAACATCCACGTTATATTTTAAAATTGAAGAAAAATTTAAACATATCAGGCGTAAATTAACCGATGAAGAAAAAGAAAATCGCTGGAGCTCTGATCAAATATGGATTCAATATAAAGAAGCAACAGGGGATTTGAGGATTAGATTAGACACCTATATCGGAGTATCCATGACAAATATTATCGAAGATAACAAAACCCCTATTGAAGAACAATTAAATGAATTCATAAAAAAAGTGATCGTTATGACGTGGCGATCAAAAGAAAAGCATCAAAAGGAACATCAAGAATATAAATTGCGATACCAAAAAGAAGAACTATTACGTATTGAAAGCAATAAAAGAGATTTATTGGATAAGGAAATATCTAGCTGGAAGAAAGCTCAGGAAATACGTGGCTACATTAAACTTATGTCAGGAAAATCTGATAAGTATAGTACCGAGTGGTTAAGCTGGGTGAATAGCCCCAAGAAAAGTAGACCACCTAGTATTGAGGAAATATGTTAAAAGAATAAATACAAGGAGGCTAAAATGGCTAAATATACAAAATACACAGGAGAATTCAAAATAGGTGCAACATCTCAGGTTATTAACAGAGGCTATAGCATTGCAGAGGTATCAAGCAGGCTTGGCATGAGCGGTAAAACTTTATATAGGTAGGTGAAAGATAAGAATACTCCACAATCTAAAGCAATAGAAACCAGCAAGTTAACCAAGGAAAACCGCAAGCTAAAAGCTGAGCTAGCTCGTGTCACAGAAGAACGAAACATCTTAAAAAAGGCCACGGCGTACTTCGCAAAGGATGTGCTGTAAAGTACGCCTTTATTAAAACTCACCGTCAACTTTTTTCAATTAGAGCGATGTGTAGAGTTTTAAAAGTTAATCGTAGTGGTTTTTATTGTTGGCTAAAAAATCCACTTAGCAAGCGTGCTAAGGAAAATAAACGCATTGCAACTTTAATTAAGAAATTATGGCTGGCTTTATTTATCAGTTATAATTGACTTATATTCACGTAAAATAGTTGGATATTCAATGCAATCACGATTGGAAATGAAACTAGTATTAGATACAATTTTAATGGCTGTTTGGCGTCGCAAACCAGAGTCAAAAGTTGTTATCCATTCAGACCAAGGTTCGCAATATACTAGTCATGAGTGGCGGGAATTTCTGGCATCACATAATTTAGAAGCGAGTAATAGTAGGCGTGGAAATTTCTGGGATAATGCTGTAGCAGAAAGCTTTTTTCAGCTGCTAAAAAGAGAGCGTATACGCCGAAAAACATACAAAACTAGACAAGAAGCCCGTGATGATATTTTTGATTATATAGAATTTTTCTATAATTCAAAACGAAAGCATGGCAATAATGGATTACTGTCGCCAATTGATTTTGAGGCGCAGTATAAATAGACATACTAGGCGGACTACTTTTCTTGGGGCTATTCAAAATGTACAAAAATCTATATTGGGAGAGTTACAGGGTTAGCTAGCGAATTTAGTTCGAACAGTTTATTGCGCGCCCATAGCTACAATCAGCTTAAATTTATTTAAGATGGTACGAAGATAGGACTCAGGCAACTCATTTGAAAGCGATTTACCCAATCCATAATTACCATAACTCATTGATATATAACACTAAATTTTGGTGGTAGGAGCATGATTAAAGCGTTAAGATGTTGAAGTAATGTACTTCACACCTTTGTTAAAATCAATGCACCCGCAAAAATTAACCGAGATTGAAAAAGTCTGAATTGTTCAGAGTTTATTATATCATCTTGATAAGTTACTACTGGGTGCTTTGAAAGTTTATTTAACAATGTTGTTGTGTTCTGCGTCAGTAGAAGAAAAAGCATTAAAGATGCGAAATAATACTGTTTAGGTATGATATTACGGCTTCGCATCTAGATGGTAATGGACGGTAACGAGAACTTATTCCTATCAAGGGTTCCTTAACAAGTTTAGGTGGTTTAATAACATGTAATAAATCATTGTCAGGAAAATGATCTAATGCGCTTCTCGGCAGTACTGTAAATCCCAGACCTTTTGAAACGGGAATTAGAATTTGAACCAGTTGGTTAACGTACCCTGATATAGGCATTTTTTTAATGTTAATGGCAGCTAGATCCTTTATCCCACATTGAGAAAAATAAAGGGAAAGATATTGACATGCATCTGGGTGATTTATTAACCCTAAAGACATAAGCAGATCATCTAGGTCCTCGGTTGCGTCTATATGTTCAATGCGGTTTGGAATAATCAGGCATATTTCTTCGTAGCCGAGTTTTTCACATTTAAATAGACGCTCATTTGGCTTGTCAGTCGCAATGCCATAATCAAAATCACCTGCTTCTATGCCATCTAATATTTTCCGGTTGGGGCTGACTTCTAAGTGAATATGAAGCTTTTGATGCTTTTCTTGTAGTTTTAACATTTGCGGATATAAAAGCAGTGACAACGAACCTGAGCATGCAAATGTAAATCTACCCGAGAAGGGGCTATCTATTCTTAACGATTCCAGTAACAACGCTTCGTTTTCTATAGAGTCTATGGCGTAGCTGTAAACCAAACGACCGTAATCAGTTAAATTTAAGTGCTTATTATCACGTATAATTAGAGTATGGCCGCAATATGCCTCAAGCTTTTTAAGGTGTTGGCTCACTCCAGGTTGGGTCATAAACAGCTTTCTTGCCGTTTCAGTAAAATGACCCGTTTCAACTAATTCTTTAAATGTATTCAACCAGACTGGATTTAACATAGCCAAGTTATAACATATTTTTATTAAAACGATAAGAAATAATAATTTTTTATTTACACCGTTAATAGTTATATTACTTAACAGAGATATAAAAGTCTTCCATTTAATAAAAAGCAAGGAGCACATAGGTATGACAAAAACTTACCCCAGAACATTCTCACATATTGAGATTTCAGTGCCTGACGTAGAAAAAGCGGCCAAATTTTACAGTGAAGTTATGGGATGGTATCACATTATGGAACCCACCGTCATTACCAAGGAGTCAAACACGCCAATAGGGCAAAATGTGTATTGATGTGTTTGGGACCATTTAAAATCGCTCATATGTCCACTGGAGATAAAATTGGTGTAGAAATGTTTGAGTTTGAAAACAATGAAACGCCAAAAGATTTTGAATACTGGAAAACAAGTACTTTTCACTTTTGTGTTCAGGATCCCGATATTGAAGGATTGGTTGCGAAAATTGTAGAGCACGGAGGTAAGCAGCGGATGCCTATTCGTGAACATTACCCTGGAGAGAAACCCTACAAAATGTGCTATGTTGAAGATCCTTTTGGCCTTATCTTCTAGATCTATTCACAGGGTGCGTACTAAACTACTAACAAGACTAGCCAGAGAGGGCAATAAACTGCCGTTTCGCGTGGGTTTTCGCCCTCTGCTGGCAGCGTAAAATAACGAGTAACCAAAAAAAGAGATAAAAGTAATGACAAATTTTAACGATAAAAAAATATTAATGGTAATCACCTCTCATGCAGACTTAGGTGATACAGGCGAAAAAACAGGGTTTTGGATAGAAGAATTTGCTGCGCCTTATTATGCTTTTGTTGATGCTGGCGTTAAGGTAACACTAGCATCCCCAGCAGGCGGACAACCTCCAGTTGATCCAAAAAGTGAAATGGAAGATTTTCAAACCGAATCAACCAAACGCTTTGATACTGATACAGAAGCACTCGCGCTCGTTGCAAATACCCGTAAGTTAGCTGAAGTGAAATCATCAGATTATGATGCTGTATTTTATCCAGGAGGACATGGACCACTTTGGGACTTAACAGATAACACAGACTCAATTGCGTTAATCGAAAGCTTTTTAGCTGAAAATAAGCCCATTGCTTCGGTATGCCATGCACCTGCAGCCTTCTTGAATATTAAAGATGCTGATGGCGAATATGTCGTTAAAGGTAAGACAGTTACAGGTTTTACTAATACTGAAGAAGACGCCGTGCAATTAACCGATATTGTACCTTTCTTATTAGAAGATGAACTCGTTAGGCGTGGCGGTGACTACCAAAAAGGTAATGATTGGAGTGCCTTTGCTCTCCAAGATGGTTTACTAATAACCGGCCAAAACCCCGCAAGTTCTGAACTAGTGGCAGAAAAACTATTAGCTTCAATTGCTTAATAATTATTACGAAAAAAAACGGAGATCAATATGTTAAATTTTAGTTTTCAAAATACGACTCAAATCCACTTTGGTGAGGGGCAAATTAAAGCACTAAGCAAAGCAATACCTAAAACGGCAAAAGTTTTAGTAACGTACGGAGGTGGTTCCATTAAAAGTAACGGCGTTTATGACCAAGTTGTTGCAGCTCTCGCCAAGCATACATGGTTTGAATTCTCTGGTATCGAGCCAAACCCAAGTTACGAGACGTTAATGAAGGCACAAGATATTATTAAAGAAAATAATATCGACTTTATTCTAGCGGTTGGAGGTGGTTCGGTGGTTGATGGTTCTAAATTTATCGCAGCTGTGGCGTTGTACGAAGGTGAAGAGCCTTGGGATTTAGTGAGCAAACAAGTACGCATAACCAAAGCGTTGCCACTTGCTTGTGTACTTACTTTGCCAGCAACCGGTTCTGAGTCAAATACTGGTGCGGTAGTGACCCGCAATGGTAATAAACTACCCTTCGCAAGCCCTTTGATTCGTCCTGTTTTTGCGATACTCGACCCTGCTGTAACACTTTCATTGTCCGACCGCCAAATCGGCAACGGAGCTGTGGATGCGTTTGTGCACACAATGGAACAATATCTTACCTATAGCGTGAACGCTAAGGTGCAAGACCGTTTTGCTGAAGGACTATTGTTAACTTTAATCGAAGAAGGACCAAAAGCTTTGGCCCCTGAAACGTCTAAAGACTTAGAAGTGCGTGGCAATATTATGTGGGCAGCAACGATGGCGCTTAATGGTTTAATTGGAGCCGGTGTGCCACAAGATTGGACAACTCACATGATAGGTCATGAACTAACGGGTACCCATGGCATCGACCATGCACGTACTTTATCCATAGTATTACCTGCTGTGATGAAAATACGTAAAGAAGCAAAACGTGGAAAATTATTACAATACGCTGAACGTGTCTGGAATGTGACAGAGGGTGATGAAGATGCACGAATGGATCGTGCTATCGAATTAACTGAGCAATTTTTTGAAAAGATGCAAGTGCCAACACGTTTATCCCATGTTGATTTAGCTGCAGAGGATATTGATTTATTAATCGAAAAGCTAACGCAACACGGTATGGTGAAGTTAGGTGAACATAGCGCCGTTACACCTGATATCAGCCGAGAAATATTAGTCACTGCACTTTAATTTAATTCGGGGATAGGACAACTAGTATGACAAATGTAAATCAACAACATTCGACGGTTCAAAGTGTACAGGTTAATCGCCAGTGGACATTAGCTAGCCGCCCGGTGGGTGCGCCAACGTTAGGTAACTTTAATTTTATAGAAAGTAACAAGCCAAGTCCGCAGTCTGGGCAGGTTTTATTACGTACGGTTTTCTTATCTCTTGATCCTTACATGCGCGGTCGCATGAATGATGCCAAGTCCTATGCGGAACCTGTCGCCATTGATGCCGTCATGCTCGGTGGTACGGTTTGCCGCGTAGAAGAATCGAATCATCCTGACTATAGCGTAGGGGAGTGGGTGGTCTCCTATTCTGGCTGGCAAGACTATTCAATATCTAATGGTGATGGGTTATTGAAATTAGGCAAGAAACCAGAAAAGCCTTCTTATGCTTTAGGCGTAATGGGAATGCCCGGTTTAACTGCTTATATGGGGTTGCTGGATATTGGCCAACCCAAAGCTGGCGAAACTGTTATTGTTGCGGCGGCGACGGGTGCGGTAGGAAGTTTGGTTGGACAAATTGCCAAGTTAAAAGGCTGTAAAGTCGTGGGTATCGCCGGTACCGAAGAAAAGTGCCGTTCAGCTGTAGAAGATTTGGGGTTTGATATTTGCTTAAACCATAAATCAGCAGATTTAGCGCAGCAATTAGCGAAGGCCTGCGATACTGGTATTGACGTTTACTTTGAAAATGTCGGTGGCAAAGTGTTTGATGCGGTGCTGCCGCTATTAAACACTTGCGCACGGGTTCCAGTATGTGGGTTGATTTCTCAATACAATGCTACCGATTTGCCGCAAGGACCAGACCGCATGTTTATGCTGATGGGTAACCTATTATTCAAGCGTATTAGGATGCAGGGATTCATTGTTTTTGATGACTATGGTCATCGATATAACGAATTCAGACAAGAAATGTCGCAGTGGCTAAAAGGAGAGAAAATCACTTATCGTGAAGACTTAGTCGAAGGCTTAGAAAATACAGTTGAGTCTTTCATCGGTTTATTGCAAGGCAAAAACTTCGGTAAGCTTGTGATACGCGTCGGCCCTAACGAATTGTAATTGATAACGAATTTTAAGGAGAAATATTATGTTAACAGTACACCATTTAAATAAGTCTCGTTCTAAACGCGTATTGTGGTTGTTAGAAGAGCTTGAAATACCTTACCAACGCGTTGATCATCAGCGTGATGCACAAACCAATTTAGCACCTGCAAGTTTGAAAGAGGTTCATCCGCTGAGTAAAGCGCCCATTATCGTTGACGGTGATATTACCTTATGTGAGTCCAGCACCATAATGGAATACATTTTAGATCAAGACGTTGAAAAACGCTTACGACCTGAAAAAGGTACCAAAGAATATTATCAATATTTAGAATGGTCTCACTTTGCCGAAGGCTCGTTGGCATTACCCGTGATGTTTACGTTATTCATGGGCATGGAAACACGCAGCGGCGATCAAAATATGGATGGCTATATTGCTAAAGAAGTTGCTTTAGACTTTGGCTATATTGAATCCACTTTGGCTGAGCGCGATTATTTTGCAGGGGCTGAATTCACTTCAGCCGATATTATGATGCAAATCATGTTAGGAATTGCAGGTAGTCTTGGCTTACTTAAAGGCAGAGGTAAAACCTTGGCTTACTTGGCAAAAGTCCAGGAGCGCCCTGCTTATAAGAAAGCTGCGAGCCTTGGCTAAATATTCAGACTACAACGATCTTAATGTCAGCTAAGCTGTTGCAGACTTGATACGTTTATTTGAAACCCGCTTTAATGCGGGGTTTGTTTTTTTGAGGTCACATCAGATTATTAAACGTTCTCTCTTGATACTTTTTTGAAGCGTAACGATTGGCTTGATAGCCATAAATTGATACGCCACAGAATGCGCATTCAATTTCCAATAAAAAGTCGTTCAGGCATTTTTACACAAAGGGGAGAGTCAATCAGCTCGTGGCAAATTTGCATATGTATTTAACTAGGCTCAGGACTCATTAAATGCATCCTCACTTCAAATAGAAGATCACAATCACCGCAGTTAGAACCGTCGACATTAAGGCATGTGCGCAGCGATCATAGCGCGTTCCAACCCGCCTCCAGTCTTTAATCCAACCAAACATATTTTCTCAATACTAGGCGGTCTATTTTTCTTGGGGCTATTCAGGCCAAGAAGCTGATGATAAATCTACTGTTGAATCTCAAATGATTTTAAATCATAAAGATGCTATTGAATTTTTGATACAATCTGCTGAAGAAATTGGTTTTAATAGATACACTATTTTAAACTTACATGCTTTGCTTTCTAATAACCTGTTACCAGATCCTAGTGCATCTGGCAGATTGCGTAATATTTCAGTTGGTATTAGTCATTCTGTTTATGAACCTTTAAATGTACCTCAAATAATTTCAGAAGTGTTTAACCTTATCCTTGAAAAATCTAGCCAAATTAAAAGCCCTTTTGAGCAGGCATTTTTTGTAATGGTTCATTTGCCTTATTTACAACCATTTGATGATGTAAATAAACGTGTATCACGGTTATCCAGTAATATTCCTTTTGCAAAACACAACCTTTCACCATTATCATTTATTGATGTACCTGATGATGTTTATATTTCTGGAATGTTAGGAGTTTATGAATTAAATCGTATAGATTTATTAAAAGATGTATTTATATGGGCATACCAGCGTTCATCTGCAAGGTATTCAGCTATACGACAATCTCTTGGTGAACCAGATCCTTTTCGTTTAAAGTATCGTGATGAAATGAAAAATTTAATATCTGAGATTGTTTCTAATGCTATACCACCAAAAGAAACTTCTTTAAAAATAAAAGAAGTAGCTAAAACCTTACCTCTTGAAGATAAAGAAAAATTTATTGAGGCAGTTGAAACAGAAATACTTTCATTACATGAAGGCAATTTTGCTCGTTATCAAGTTTCACCCTCTAATTTTAAAGCATGGCAAGAAGCTTGGAAATAAAGTAAGAAGCTTTATTTCTTACTATTAACATAGCGATATAGTAATTCCAATTTAAAAAGCTTGGCATAGCAAGTCATCTAAAGTTGTTCCATTCTCTGCATACTGAAGTCGGCACTTCAACACACCAAAACTTTGCTCTATCGGGTTAAAATCTGGCGAATACAGTGGTAAAAATAATAGCTCATGGCCTTCTTTCTCTAGGATTTCTCTGGTTTTTTCGCTCTTGTGAATGGCGGCGTTGTCCATAATTATTGTCTGGTTTGGCGGTAATTCTGGTAATAAAAACTTCTCGAGCCATGCATTGAAAATTTTTGTGTTATAAGTGCCGCCAAAAAGCATGGGTGCAAGCCACTTCTTGCCAGTTTGCGCCATTAAAAGTGACGTTCTTAGCCAGCGTTTTCCACTGCGTTCGCCGTAAATTTTTTTGCCCATTGGCGCCTAGCCTGAATCTCGATAAGGCTTTCCATTGAAGACACTTTCATCAAGGTAGACAACGTTTTTCATACCTTTTTTGGCGACATGATGGCGTAACTCTTGCAAAAACTTAATACGTTTGTATACACTACGTTCAGCGTACCTCATGGTTTTTTTTACGGATTTTTAGGCGTCTAAGAGCACCCCAAATAGCATTGATATGAACGCCAAAATGTGCAGCACGTTCTCGTAGAATCATATCAAGAAAGTCATTAACATGTTGAATTAATTCATTTTTATGTATTTTCCGATGCCAAGTTAGTCGCGGCTTTGGCGTAATATTTTCAAGTCTTTGCCAGCAATAAATAGTTTTTGGGTTTACACCAAAATTTTTTGCTGCATCTAATTGCGTCCCGCCACTAGATACAAATTTCAATACTTTTTTTCTTAAATCTATACTGTAAGTCATAGAAAAATTATAGCATATTTATCAGGTTTTTTAAACTGTAATTACTATACCACTACAGCGATTGAACTCCCAGATAATCCCAATTATACAGGGTAATTTAGAAAAATCACAGGGAAAGTGTTTGTGTGTTTAGCGAAAAAGTCTGGTACGAAAGGGCATTGTAGACTTTGGCTTAAAAAATTAACAGGGCACGAAAAAAAGCAGCAGTAGCTTCTTACGAAAAAGTTGTGCAAACAGCCTTTAAGGAAATAGACAACGAACTTATTGCCAACAAAACACTAAACATGCAATCAAAAGCACAAACAGCTTTAGTGCAAGCATCAAAAGAAGCTTACGATATTTCTAATGCTCGGTACACACAAGGTGTTGACAGTTTTTTAAGTGTACTATCTTCGCATACATTTTTATTTGAAGCACAACTCAACGCAATAACACTTGAAAAAGAAAAATTAGAAAACCTTGTTAATTTATACAAAGTTTTAGGCGGTGGATTGCATTAAGAAAATCAACACCTAACTAGCGTAAACACCTATAAAAAGACACCTATTTTTATATTGTATTGACAATACTCAAGAATGCAATTCATTATGAGCGTTTTAAGGGTCTATATTTTTCGTGAATATCAGCTTTATTTTCCTGCCCTGTTAATTTTTTAAGCCAAAGTCTACAATGCCCTTTCGTACCAGACTTTTTCGCTAAACACACAAACACTTTCCCTGTGATTTTTCTAAATTACCCTGTATAATTGGGATTATCTGGGAGTTCAATCGCTGTAGTGGTATAGTAATTACAGTTTAAAAAACCTGATAAATATGCTATAATTTTTCTATGACTTACAGTATAGATTTAAGAAAAAAAGTATTGAAATTTGTATCTAGTGGCGGGACGCAATTAGATGCAGCAAAAAATTTTGGTGTAAACCCAAAAACTATTTATTGCTGGCAAAGACTTGAAAATATTACGCCAAAGCCGCGACTAACTTGGCATCGGAAAATACATAAAAATGAATTAATTCAACATGTTAATGACTTTCTTGATATGATTCTACGAGAACGTGCTGCACATTTTGGCGTTCATATCAATGCTATTTGGGGTGCTCTTAGACGCCTAAAAATCCGTAAAAAAAACCATGAGGTACGCTGAACGTAGTGTATACAAACGTATTAAGTTTTTGCAAGAGTTACGCCATCATGTCGCCAAAAAAGGTATGAAAAACGTTGTCTACCTTGATGAAAGTGTCTTCAATGGAAAGCCTTATCGAGATTCAGGCTAGGCGCCAATGGGCAAAAAAATTTACGGCGAACGCAGTGGAAAACGCTGGCTAAGAACGTCACTTTTAATGGCGCAAACTGGCAAGAAGTGGCTTGCACCCATGCTTTTTGGCGGCACTTATAACACAAAAATTTTCAATGCATGGCTCGAGAAGTTTTTATTACCAGAATTACCGCCAAACCAGACAATAATTATGGACAACGCCGCCATCTACAAGAGCGAAAAAACCAGAGAAATCCTAGAGCAAGAAGGCCATGAGCTATTATTTTTACCACCGTATTCGCCAGATTTTAACCCGATAGAGCAAAGTTTTGGTGTGTTGAAGCGCCGACTTCAGTATGCAGAGAATGGAACAACTTTAGATGACTTGCTATGCCAGTCTTTTTAAATTGGAATTACTATAGTCTAATGATTTGAATAACCTCTCAATACCTTTAAATACATTTGCACGAAAACTAAAAGCATCGAAGTCAGACTTATTAGTCTTGCTTAGTTTATATTGGAAATCAGTTGGCTTAGTACTTAATGTTTCAATGTTAGATTCTAAACGTTTCATTATACTGGGAGTGTCTTGCTTTAAAGTAGCCACTCTTTTAAGACCAACCGCATTTGAATGTTTTACAAATTCCTGCCTTAGTATAAATAAGTCTCCTTTAGAAAACTTTAGATGTTTACCGTCATCTGCACGGTTAAATATTACAACATGAAAATGCGGATTTTTAGTATCATTATGCATCGCATAAACATATTTATATCCGTTATCAGCAAATTATTTTTCAAGAAATGAATTAACAGGCATTTGTGCTTTTTCCTTATTTAAATTCTCACCTCCATGAGATAAAATAATGTGGGTAAAGTCTGTCGGTATATTTTTATTGTCAATATCAGAAAGATCAGATTTTTTTAATAGATTATTGCTTTTTAACATTTCCTTTATACGTTTTGATTCTTCATGTTCCTTTTGTGTAAGCTTTCCATATTTGCCCTTATTCTTTAATTCAAGAACTCTTATATTTGCCTCTGACTTAATAAGCTAAATATTAAACATATAAAAAATAAGAGACAAAGGCCTTTAAACTATTTTTCATAAAAGAACTAAAAATTCTTATAAGAATTTCCATCATTTAGAAGCAATTTCATAAACCTAGGATTTATAAAAACCTTCTCTCTTCCTGATTGATACTCCGTTAAAACACCTAACGCTACAAGTTTTTTTAGGTATTCTGATGCTGTTTGTCTTTTTGCAATATTAGAATCTACAACATTTGCTATTCGGCAATAAGGCTGAACAAACAATAGATCTGTTAGTTCGTGTGAGTATATTTGAGATGCATTTTCTTTTATAAACGAGCGTGTATCATTCATTAAAGATAAGATTGCACGTATCTTAGCGCTTGTCCATTTAGCTGTCTCTTCAATTGCTTTCAGCATGTAAAGAATCCATTCTTCAAAAGAATCTCCATTAGTCACACCAAGTAAAAGGCTATAATACTCTGTTTTATTCTGAATAATGTATCGGCTTAAATAAAGCACAGGAATATCCAGAAGTCCTTTATCAATTAAATAAAGTATATTTATAACCCTGCCAGTACGTCCATTACCATCTGTAAATGGATGTATAGCTTCAAACTGATAATGCCCAATAGCCATCTTTATAAGAGGGTCTAAATCATCATCTGCATGAAGAAATCCGTCTAAATTTTTCAAAAAACCTCTTAAAACATCTTGCCCAACAGGGGGCGTATATATAATTCCTTCAGTTTGTTTGTTTTCAAGGCTAGTCCCAGGCACCTTTCTAATTTCCATATCTACACCTTTAATAGTAGAGCATATCTTTACAGCGGTAGAAGCGTTTAAAGGGCGTTTTAATATACTTTCAAAACTTTCTCGTAAGGCAGTTCTATATCTTAAGGCTTCCTTTGTAGATGGGTTTGCCTGTTGGAGGTTGTCCTTATTTGCATATTGAAACAATTTATCTGTGGTTGTAACAATATTTTCAATTTCAGAACTGGCCTGTGCTTCTAGCAATGGCAATGTGTTAATGAGTACTGCCTGATTAGGAAGCATCGAGGCTGATTGTTTTAGCTCTGCCAAAGCAGTACGTGCTTCAATACAGTGCTTAAGAATGACTTTAGTTTCAATATCTTCACTTGGCGGCAGTAAAGGTAAATTATTATATGGTTCGTTCGCTTTAAAATGGCTCATGTTTAAAAACTCTTAATTTATCGACATGTTTATACAATATGTCTATTCGATCGACATGTCGTGTGGGTGATGCAATAATTGCGACACTTTATCGTAAAAAGTGCCGCAATAAACGTAATTTGACCTAGACCTTCTTATTTTTAGTTCTCCGTACATTAACGAGTGACGTATCAATCATATCTTTTAGATGCGCTGCATAATACTTCTCGATCATTTCAACACTGGTTCTACAGTTCTTTGCGACTTGATAGATATCAGCGCCTTCCAGGAGTCTGAAACATATATAACTGTGACGTAGACTATACGCAGTCCTAGCTTTACCATGGCGATCAAATTTTAACTCTTGTTCTCTAAGAAGATTATTAAACATTTTTTTAGCATCATTTGGAAATAATAAGTCCATAGGCTTCGGTTTATTGCGCTTTAACATGCGCTCAAATGGTGTTACAGCACCGGGCATGCTCTTGCAATAACCAACCCCACGCTTACCACGTACTTCGATTTCTAAAATCTTTTCTTCAGTATTAATATCGTCAACGATGTTCACATCACGATATTCAAGACGTTTCACTTCATCAGGGCGTAAACCTGTGTTCGCCATGATGAGCACAAAATCGTGCAGCTGTTCAGCGTGTAGGCGATAGTGTGTGTTTTTAGGATGCTTGGCATTCAACCTCGTAGCTTCATATAACTGCTTATATTCATTCGGGGTGAACCAAGGCCTGTGTTCAATCTTGCTCTGCTTCCTGTACGGATCAGACAAGTCGGGTATAAAAGGTATCCATTGATGCCTAACGGCGGTTTTAAGGATCATACGCAGCGTTACAATCTCGTTATGCAGCGTATTTCTTGCAGGTGGCTTCCAAGTATTTTCAGTGTCTGGGTTTTGAGCTGGTTCTGTCATGCGCTGGGTGCGATACTCTTGTACCATGCCAGCGTTAAGCTTATCTATGCGTGTTCCTTTAAAGAAAGGTGTTAAATGAATGCGAATTCTATCCATATGACCACGAACCCATTTAGGGCTTCGGGTGTTAATCGTTATTGCTTCATATTCTTCTGCAAATTTAGCGGCAGCTTGTTCAAATGTTCTAGCGTTTCCTAGAACACCATCACGTTTTTGACCTTGCAACCCAAGGTACCAGTCTTCAGCGATGTCTTTTGCATGCTCAAGGCTTTCTTCTTTAGTACTCTTTTTCCATTCCTTACCGTTTATAGAAGTGGAGCAATACCACTTCTTACTTCCATCACGACGAAAAACTCGAACTTTGTTACCTAATATTTTGTGTATTTCCATAAAAAACTCCTTACTTCTTTATGGGAGAGAGCGCAAATAATGACAGAAAACACCTAAAAGCGTTACTCACTAACGGTTCTAGCTTAACAATAACGCCAATTTTACAAAACTGGGCGAAACTGGGCGAGAACTGGGCGAGGACTCTTGGGGTTAAAAATGACTATTTTTGCTACTTACCTCCTATAAAGATATCATTAAAAACATAGAAAAACCAACATGTTAATCGTTTTTTAAAATTTATCAGGAGGGGTTTATTAGAGTGGGGATTCAGGTTATGAGCCTGACGAGCTACCGGGCTGCTCCACCCCGCGTCACCAAAGAATAATAGGGTTATACCCCTATGTATGCATACTGTCAAGGGTTAAAAAGGCGTTTTATCAAACCTTAATCTCACCACATGCCATCGAAGTCTTTTACGTATTGAATTGATTAACAAAAACAACAATCAATATACCTGCTGCAAGTAAAAATAGCTTACAACTTTAAGCCCTTTTTCTCCCAAGCTAACCAATACCCATGGTCAGAACATAGAAGATTTATTCTGCATAGGAGAAATATGGTGCAAGTTTCATTTTAAAAAACTGATCACCAGTTCCAACAACGACATTATTGTAATAGAAAACTCTATCATAACCACCATGCTTACCACCTCCACCACAAACTTGGCTCGGTTCAACTTGATAAACATCAGCCTGATATACCGCACCATTTTGCATATGCAAGGTTTCTGCATGGGTAGGGTGGCTCCCCATAATAGATTGTGCATAGTCTCGGTTAATTCCTTCAGAAATATTAGGGAGTGCGCGCTTATTTTGAACAACTGCATTCATTTCAAGAGATGTGCAGTGGGTTGGCCCATTCATAAATTCACGAATAAAATACTCACTACACCCTGTAAGGGATATAAAAAGAAAACATAAAACAGGGCGATATAAAATATACAAATAAAAAACCTTTTTTATAACCTCAACTACTATTACTAGTGTGGTGTTAAAGTTATTTTATTACAAGGGGGTTATTTAATACTGACGTCTCTGACGTTCAACCTTAATAATATCTAAAATATTTTGTATAGCCTCTTCAAGATTTCTATTCACAACAACATAATCATAATCTGAAAGCTTAGAACCTTTCATGTCGTCATTCGTAAACACATAGTCAGGATCTTGCCAATGCAGCATATCTTCACGAATTTTCTGCAAACGAACGCGCTGTTGATCATCGACTTCACCGCTTATTTTTTTACGGTTGGCCATACGCTCATCTAACGCCTCTAAAGAAGGGGGCATCAATAAAATACAAATAGCATTTTCAGGCATGTAGTCACGAATGGCTTTTGCTCCACTCCATGTAATATCAGTATGTGGATCAAATCCAACCTGTAATTTTTTGTGCAGCTCTTCTTTCAAAGCACCGTAATAGTTATTGTAATGACGGCTCCACTCTAAAAATTCGTCATTATCCAACCTTTTTTCAAAGTCCTCTTTAGTCAGGAAGTAATAATCCACTCCCTCTTTCTCGTACGAACGGGGTTCACGCGTGGTTGCGGTAACAAAATATTTAATCTTATCATCGCGTGCCATAACTTCATTTGAAACGGTATTTTTACCAGTACCGCTCGGCCCTGTGAATGTAATAACTAAACCTGAATGAAGTTTATGTGGATCAACCAATATTTCGCCCTATCTATTATTTTTTATATTATTGTAAGTATAGGTGCACTACTTCTCTAATACCAGTTTTCTGTATCTTTTTAAGTATTCAGCAACATTATTTTTATGTTCTTCGTGTGTTTTTGCAAATACATGACCACCTGTCATATCGGCAACAAAGTAAATATTTTCAGTTTCTTGCGGTTGAGCAGCAGCTCTAATAGAAGCCGCTCCTGGATGCGCTATAGGGCCTTTAGGTAAGCCATTTATTACATATGTATTATATGGGTGCTTTGTGCGTAAGTCTTTACGTGTAATATTTCCATCATAATTTTTCAGACCATATATCACAGTTGGGTCAGACTGCAAACGCATATTCTTACGTAAACGGTTAATAAAAACCCCTGCTATTTCAGCACGTTCTCGGTCCAGCGAAGTTTCTTTTTCTATCATAGAAGCCAATATCAAAAGCTCTTCTTTATTTTTAAGTGGCAGGTCTGGCGCACGCCCTTCCCATGCCTCGTCAATAACTTTTTGCATATGGTTTTTCATACGCAATAAAATAGATTGAACATCTTCATTATGTTTATACATATAAGTTTCAGCCAACAAGTAGTCTGTTTCATGTAACTTAACCAAAGAAAAATCACCTGTGATGTGAGGTGATTTTTTAAGAATTTCAATAACTTCCGAACTTCTCAGCCCTTCAGGTATAGTGACTTTATAGCTGACGGTATGCCCGCGTGCGAGCATTTTAATCACGTCACGTATACTCACGTTTTTCTCAAACTTATAAAACCCTGCCTGCATATTTTTATCAGCGAACATCATGGAAGCAGAAATTTTAAACAAAAGCGGGGATGAGATCACATGAGACTCTTCTAGTTTGTCAGCAATTACTGAGACCCCTTGTCCTTTTTTAACCTCAAACACAAGTTCTTCAGCAAGAGGACCTGTTAAAGATATAAACGCAGCCCATAAACCTGTAACAGCAACAAATGCAATCAATAAAGCAAAAGCGCCAACTAAAATATTTCCAGATTTCACATTTCTCATACTTATTTAGCCACCAATTTTATGATTTATATTTTTTAAAGAGTAAACTTGCATTCGTTCCGCCAAATCCAAATGAATTAGAAACCACTGCATTAACATCAACTTTTCTGGCGCCATCTGCAATATAATCTAAATTACAGCCCTCAGACACCTCTTCTAGGTTAATGGTTGGTGGCAGCATATCATGCTGGATAGCAAGGACACTAAAAGCAGCCTCCCAAGCACCTGTAGCCCCTAATGAATGTCCCGTCATCGACTTCGTTGCCGATACAAGTATATCTGGGCCAAAAATAGATTCAATTGCCTTAGATTCAATTACGTCACCCATCGGTGTAGATGTGGCATGCGCGTTTACATAAGTCACTTCATGCGATTCTGTATTACCGTCTTTCAAAGCAGCTATGGTCGCACGTTTACCGCCATCACCTTCTGGGTGTGGCGATGTCATGTGATAAGCATCACCCGACTGACCAAAGCCTGATAAAACAGCTAAAATCTTAACACCTCGCTTTTGAGCACTCTCTAAGCTTTCAACAACAAGAACACCCGCACCTTCAGACATAACAAATCCATCACGTGCATTATCAAATGGGCGACATGCCTTTTCTGGCGTTGCGTTATAACCAGTAGACAAAGCCTTCGCTGAAGCAAATCCAGCAACAGCCGTAGGGCAAATACAAGCTTCGGCCCCACCAGAAACAACAATATCCGCTTCGCCATCTTCAATCATACGTTTTGCAACGCCAATAGCATGAGTGGATGTTGCACAGGCTGTTACAACAGAACTGTTAGGGCCTTTAAAGCCATATTTCATAGACACGTGTCCAGGGAAAAGATTAACCAACATAGAAGGGATAAAGAATGGGGATACACGGCGTGGTCCGCGTGTTTTCAAAGCATCACAAGCAGCTTCAACCTCAGGAAGTCCGCCAACACCGCTGCCCAAAACAACACCAATACGGTTTTGCAGGGCTTCGTCTTCAACGTTCAATAAACCAGCTTGCGCAACAGCTTCATGTGCTGCCGCCATGCCAAGTTGAATAAAACGACCCATTTTCTTTTGATCTTTGCTGTCCATATAGTCGTTCGGATTAAAGCCATTAGGCGCGTCAGCACCTGGCACTTCCCCTGCAATTTGACAAGCAAATTCAGATGCATCAAAATGCGTAATCGGTCCAATGCCTGACTTCCCCTGCATTAAAGCGTCCCAAGCAACATTTACGCCTACACCAAACGGCGTTACTAAACCAAGGCCTGTTACAACAACTGTACGTTTTTTATCCATTATATATCCCGTCAATCAAAATAGCGTTTTATAGCTTAAAGGCTCGCATCAACGCGAGCCTTTAATAAGTGTATTAGAAGTAATTTACGCTTGAGCGTTCGCTGTAATGTACGCAACAGCTTCTTGCACGTTCGTAATTTTTTCAGCAGCGTCGTCAGGGATTTCAATACCAAACTCTTCTTCCAAAGCCATAACAAGTTCTACTGTATCTAGAGAATCTGCACCTAAGTCATCAACAAAGTTTGATGTTACTGTAACCTTTGAAGCGTCTACGCCTAAGTTTTCAATTACTAGGTCTGTTACGCGTGTTACCATTTCAGTACTCATATCTAATTCCTTATCATCATTATATATATCTATGCAGGGCAACTTACCCCATTAAATTATAAATATGTTCTAACCATCTTACTTACTATAATCAAGTAAAAAACAAAAATATCGTTATATTTATAACTTACTCTTTATCATCGCCTTGCAAAACACAAAGCTCAGCCTTAACACCTTTATGAATTTTAGTCAGTTGTACGACTGCATAAATATCGTGTTTAAGTTGGCGGCGCAATACTTCCATCGCACTATCAGGTAAATCACCATTCATCATCACACGGTTAATCACGGCATCTAATGCCATAGCGGGGCTATTGGCGTGAATGGTCGCCATAGATCCCTCGTGACCTGTGTTAATAGCAGAACAAAACGCAAAGGCATTCTCTTTACGAATTTCACCCAAAATAATACGATCAGGCCTCAAACGTAGGCAAGCGTTTAACAGCTCTAGCACACCTTGGTCGCCCATCGCTGTATCACTTCCAGAGAAGAGCAACCTCACCCAGTTTTTATGTGGAATATTTAACTCAGGCACATCTTCCATGGAAACCAGTCGTTCATCCTCTGGGATAGACGGTATCAGTGCGTTCATATAACTAGTTTTACCTGTACCAGTACCACCGCTAATTAAAATAGTTTTTTGATTACGCACAAGCTCTTGCACTTTTAGGCGCTCTTCTTCAGGCATGGTAAAGTCCTTAAGTCCAAACTTTTCTTTACGTTGTAAACGCATCGAAAACACAAAACCGCTTGGCGCATTAAAGCCAGCAACAATTTGCACACGGTGGCCACCAGGCATTTTAACCGAAAGGATGGGGTTACCAGCATGAAACAGTTGCCCGCTTTTATTTGCAAGTGTACGTGCAATTTCTTCTAACTGATCTTGTGTTAAATCGCTATCAGCGACCCATTCCCAATGCCCATCAGAATACTCTAAACCTACCTCTTCAGGTTTATTAATGACAATTTCTTTAATATCAGCAATATCTTCACGCTCAAGATATTTTGTTAAATATCTAAGATTCTTCTTTGCAATAGCGTCACCTTCAAAAGGGTCATCTAAATCTTCATCCGCGTGGGCTGCTTCTGTTCTTCTATGATGTAGAAATGCTTTTAATTTAGCATCGCGTTCAAGTGTTTGATCGACAGGCGGCATCTGAACCATTACAGGTTTTACAGGCTCTAGCAAAGTTTCTTCACTTACAGGAACAACAGGCGATGCTATCTTATCCGCCTCATGGACAGGCGCATGCACAGGTTCATCGTTAGACTGAACGACGTGCGTTTCATGCGCAATATCTAACGGTTCAAGCTCTTTATTTTCATTAGAAACCTTAGGATGCTCTTCATTAGACTTTGTTTTATTAGCATTTTTACGTTCTTTTAAAAATGCGCGTAATTTTTCTGATTGAGAATCTGTCATATATACTAACGTCTACTTTATTTTTATTATTCATAAATAATACAGAAATTTACTAGCAATAGCTATTTTTTTTAAATGTATTGATTGATTAGCTCAATAAATTGTGCCTACAATTAAGGAGTATAAATTATTTTAATTTTCATTAAAGATTGTGTCATTAAATAAAAAATACAACTATAGCTCTGTAGACTTATGAGTCCATTGTTGCCATATATATCATATGGAGTAAGCAGATCTAAAATAAAAATATATGCGGAGACCAATTAAATGTCGGGAGAATTCTCATTTTGTGAATTCAATAAACAAAAAGCAATTCGATATCACCATGATTTTGGCGATTTTGATTTTTTGCTTGTGCAAGCAGACGACGGAACAAAAGACATTGCGTTTTATTGTTCTGTAAAACTGTCTCCGCATGCTAAGCAAACTATAGGTTTTGCTGCGATACGACACCTAGAGAGAACTGGAGATGCTTTAAGTTATAGCGTCGAGGGAAGTAAGCCCAACTTTCACGATGCGATTAATATTTTAAACTCTGCAGCTCAATATCTCGAAAAGCAAGGTAGTACCCCTAAGCCCACTAACCGTAAGTCTGGTGTTTAGGTCACAGCAAAATGAGCCCACCTTATTGCCCTAGGTGGGCTCTTCTTTTTTAATTTAAAAAATCAAGAACCTTATAAGAGAAACCATAGAAAATCAAAAATAATGAGCTGTAATTCTATACTCGATGCCGTTGGCAACACGCCCCTTGTTATCAAGGATAATATCTTTATTAAATGTGAATTTTTAAACCCTTCGGGCTCCATTAAAGCGCGTATTGCCAAATATATGGTTGAACAAGCTGAGGCTGAAGGCTTGCTCAAACCAGGCTATACTATTGTAGAAGCAACCAGCGGCAATACAGGTAATGCCATGAGCATGGTTGCGGCGGCTAAAGGTTATAAAATGATAGTTGTGATGCCAGGCGGATTCAGCGAAGAGCGCGTCGCAATTTCAAAAGCCTTTGGTGCAGAAGTCATTATTGAGGGTACATTTGATGTGTCAGATGCTTTAGAAAAATCTAGACAAATTGGCCTACAAGACGGCTATTGGTGCTCTAATCAATTTGGTAATGAATGGAACGTTGATGAAAACCGTGATGTTTTAGGCGCTGAAATTTTGAACCAACTGCCAACAGGCGTCACAATTGATGCCATCGTTCAAGGTGTTGGCACTGGCGGCACACTCATAGGTGTCGCACAAGCCCTTAAAACAAAATTCCCCAACATTAAGGTATTTGCAATGGAGCCTGATGAAGCAGCGCTCATAAAATGCGGTGAATTCCGTACGCACCTTATCGAAGGCATCAGTGACGGATTCATACCAGATATTATAACCCGTCACCGACATGAGATTGACGATATAATCTCCATAAAGGGCTTAGAAGCTATACAAACCATGAAAGATATAGCAAAGGAAACAGGCATGTTTGTAGGGCCTTCAAGTGGCGCAAACTGGCTTGCAGCCAAAGCTATTCAACAACAATACCCAAAGCTTAAAAATATATTAACTTTCTTTAGTGATGAAGGTGAAAAATATATCGGTGAACATTATTCTAAATAATAATCGATCACTTTAAAGAAAAACAAAAAGCCCTCCAGAGAGGGCTTTTTATCGTTAGTTTTTTACATGTCTAATTCATAAGCCATTTCAACAGAAACATCTTCAAACGCTTCATCTAAAACACCCACAACAGGAGCCTGTGTTAGGTTTTCGGCCAATGCCTCAACAGACATTTCAGGATTATTCATAAATTCATCAAATACATTGCTAATAGCTGCATCTTGTTCATACACAGAAGACATTTACCCACTCCCTCTTCAAATTTAAATATATATATAAAATAAGGTTACAAAATGCATTTTCAACCCTTATGCATAAAATAAATTACATCGCAATTGTAACCACACAAGACTCATAAGTTACTTCAGTCTCATTAACCTTAATAATTTCTTCATATGCAGGCTGTTCAAGTTCTGCAGGCATACGAGAAATTTCACGTTCTTGACGTTCTTTTTCTTTTTGTTTTTCGTAAACAACCAACTGTTCTATGGAAATATTCATCTTTTTATCCTCCCTCTTACACCATAATCTTATACCACTTCATGAAAGTTAAGCATCAAAAAAAATGACATTAAACTGACATTTATGCATAAAAAATAGCCCTGTTGTCAGGGCTATTTTTACGAATCTCGGTATTTTCCGTGGATACCACATTTATAAGACTGGCACAACCAATTGTAAAACATAGAAACCTGACTTTTATCATCTACAATTTTGTGACCACGGCGTGGCCCTAAAATAAGTTTACTATCTCTAAAATCACTTGGAATTTCTGGTGCATTTTTTCCAAAATACCAAAATTTTGTCGCAATTAGCGCATAAGGGCTCTTCATGTTACGCTTCATTTTATCTTCAAATCCATAATGCATACCCCAAGGCATAGCATTTCCATCTAAAATAAAATTATCGCCTTCAAAATTATACATATCTGGCTTTTTACAAGCAAAGCGTCCATCATTATAAAAATCATTATATGGAATTTTTTCTTCAACTTGCATTACGTAAATCAATTTGTTTATGCCATCCTTCGTCGTCGACATACCAACAACCCAGTCAGCCCCCTGCTTTGCAACTCTACGTACCACAGGCTTACACACAGATAAAGTACACACATCGCCTTGAACATTTGGCGCTAAACCATCATCACTAGCAACCACATAAACAACAAGTCGTTGTGGTGTATAGATATTTTGAGACATAAAGCCTCCTTAGGAAGGTAAAAAAAGCCTCCATAAAAGGAGACTCTTAATTAAGTTCGATAGTTTAGGAGCACGTCAATTTCAGTTCAAATACGTCACAGCCTGCCGTAAAACGCCCATATTCCGTCGCGTAAAAACGACAATTATTCGGTATATCCCCTTCAGACTTTAAAGTTTCCAGCATTTCATCTTCTGCCATTACTTCAATTGTTGAAGATCCACGTAAAATACAAGCGTCCACAATTGTTAATTCACCAAAAAATATTGCTGTATACTTTTTAATGATATCCATGGCGCTGCCATAGATTTCCCTTTATAGAATAGAGTGTGTAATAAAAATTTAAGTGTTTCGAGGTTTATAAGAATAAACCGCCGCTAAACGCAATTTACATTCTTTAGAACGAAAAAGGACACCCGAAGGTGCCCTTTCCCTAATTCTAAAAGTAAACTTTTAGAAGCCTGTGTGCGTAGACGCCGCTTCAAAGGCTGACAAGGCATCACTTGAGTTAGATGCTGGACCAACTGGAGTTGGTGTGACATCTTTCAAGTGCGCTTGACGGCGCATTTCAGATAGCATACGACCTGTACCCGCTGGGATAAGTCGACCTACAATCACGTTCTCTTTAAGACCGTTCAATGTATCCATCTTACCAGCAACGGCAGCTTCCGTTAGCACTTTCGTTGTCTCTTGGAATGACGCAGCAGAGATGAATGACTTAGACGTCAAGGACGCTTTAGTAATACCCTGTAGCTGTAGTTCGTATTCCACTTGAGTTTTATTACGTGCTGCAAGTTCAACATTTGCATGTAGTACGTCAGAAAGTTCTGCTGTTTCACCTTCAACGAATGTAGATTCGCCAGGCATAGTCACAATAACTTTCTGAAGCATTTGACGCACGATAACCTCAATGTGCTTATCGTTAATGCTTACACCTTGTAGACGGTAAACGCTTTGGATCTCTTTGATCATGTACTCAGCAAGTGCTGGAACACCGTTTGCACGTAGAATGTCTTCAGGAACTTTCGCACCTTCAAGAAGCATTTCACCCGCTTCAACGTGGTCACCTTCACGTACTGTAATGTGGTTACCTTTTGGAATGAGGTATTCACGTACATCTTCGCTACCATCTTCTTTCTTACCAGTCACAACCAAACGACGCTTACCTTTAAGGTCTTTACCGAATGATACAAGTCCAGTGTTTTCAGCTAAAATCGCACTATCTTTAGGCTTACGCGCTTCAAATAGCTCGGCTACACGTGGTAGACCACCTGTAATATCTCGTGATTTCAGTGATTCTTTAGGTAGACGCGCAATTGTATCACCAGGGTGAACCATATCGCCTTCACTAATAGAAAGAATTGCACCTACAGGCAAGTGGTAAACCGCTTGAGAACCGTTAGGCAATGTAATAATCTTACCAGAGTTGTCCACAAGAACGATAGATGGTTTCAAATCTGCCATACGCGCACTTTGCTTCCAGTCCATTACTTCACGGCGGCTAATACCAGTCGCATCATCAGTAATTTCGTTCAATGTCACACCATCTTTAAGGTCTAGGAACTGTGCAGTACCTTTAACTTCAACGATAATTGGGTGTGTATATGGATCCCACTCAGCCAATTTCTCACCAGCTTTAAGCTTGCTTGTTTCTTTAACAAGTAACTTAGCACCGTAAGGTAGCTTGTGCCATTGATGAACACGACCAGCGCTATCTTCAACACCAACTTCAGCCTTACGAGACATGATAACTTCAGCTTTATCCGTGTTTTCAAGTACAACCACGTTACGTAGTTTAACCTTACCATCACGCTCAGCTTCCGCTTTTGAAACCGCTGTACCAGCTGACGCAGTACCACCAATGTGGAACGTACGCATAGTAAGCTGTGTACCAGGCTCACCAATACTTTGTGCAGCAATAACACCAACAGCTTCACCAATGTTAACAGCTGTACCACGTGCAAGGTCACGACCGTAACAACGTGCACATAAACCATCTTTAGATTCACATGTAAGTGGAGAACGCATTTTAATGCCTTCAATACCAGCGCGCTCAATTTCACCAACTTTCATTTCGTCAAGAAGGTCATTTGTGTTCGCAATGATATCACCAGTAAGTGGGTTAATAATATCTTCAGCCACTGTACGACCAAGGATACGCTCACCTAATGATTCCATTTCGTTACCACTATCCATCAACGCAGTTACGTTAATAAACTGTTGTGTACCGCAATCTTCTTCAGAAATCACAGAGTCCTGTGAAACGTCAACAAGACGACGTGTTAAGTAACCAGAGTTCGCAGTTTTAAGGGCAGTATCGGCCAAACCTTTACGCGCACCGTGAGTCGAGATAAAGTACTGTAGTACTGTCAAACCTTCACGGAAGTTCGCTGTAATTGGTGTTTCAATAATTTCACCGTTTGGTTTCGCCATCAAACCACGCATACCACCTAGCTGACGCATCTGAGTTACAGATCCACGCGCACCAGATGTCGCCATAATGTAAATACTGTTCATAGAAGGCTGAATGCGTTTTTCGCCATCAAGTACAACTTCTTTATCAGAAATTTCCGCCATCATCTTATCTTTAATAGCATCTGTTGTGTGCTGCCAAATATCAATAACTTTGTTATATTTCTCACCTGAAGTGATCAAACCATCCATGTACTGCTTTTCAAAACGTAATACTTCAGCTTCAGCTTCAGCAACCATTGTGTATTTCTCAGCAGGGATAAGAATATCATCTTTACCGAATGAAATACCTGACTTAGCCGCAAAACGGAAACCAAGTGCCATCATGTTATCAGCAAATAGGCATGATGCTTTTTGACCGCATGAAAGATAAACTTTATGCAACATTGCACCAATTTCTTTCTTCGTCAAAATACGGTTTACCATATCGAAAGTCAAATCTGGGTGATCTGGCAACATTTGTGCGAGGTACATACGACCTACAGAAGTGTCAACCATCTTACCACGGAACTTAGCTTTAATACGTGTGTGCAGTGTTACTGAACGTTCGTTCAATGCGTGCTCAATTTCACCCATATCTGTAAAGATAGTGCCTTCACCAACTTCACCAAATCGTGCCATAGACAACCAGTAAAGACCCAAAATAATATCCTGTGAAGGGACAATAATTGGCTTACCAGAAGAAGGTGAAAGGATATTGTTAGTAGACATCATCAATACACGGCACTCAATTTGAGCTTCAAGAGAAAGTGGTACGTGTACGGCCATTTGGTCACCATCAAAATCGGCGTTAAAAGCTGTACATACAAGAGGGTGAAGCTGGATAGCTTTACCTTCAATAAGTTTAGGCTCAAACGCTTGGATACCAAGACGGTGAAGTGTTGGCGCACGGTTAAGCATAACTGGGTGCTCGCGGATCACTTCTTCTAGAACGTCCCACACTTCATCTTCAGCACGTTCAACCATTTTTTTGGCAGCTTTAATTGTTGAAGCAAGACCTTTAAGTTCTAACTTGTGGTAAATGAAAGGCTTGAATAGTTCAAGAGCCATTTTCTTAGGCAAACCACATTGGTGTAGCATAAGGTTTGGACCTACTGTAATAACAGAACGACCAGAGTAATCCACACGCTTACCAAGTAAGTTTTGACGGAAACGACCTTGCTTACCTTTAAGCATATCAGCAAGTGACTTAAGTGGACGCTTGTTCGCACCTGTAATCACACGACCGCGACGACCGTTATCAAACAGTGCATCAACCGATTCTTGCAACATACGTTTCTCGTTACGCACAATAATTTCTGGCGCACGTAATTCCAAAAGACGTTTGAGACGGTTGTTACGGTTAACAACACGACGGTAAAGATCGTTGAGATCAGAAGTCGCAAAACGACCACCATCTAGTGGAACAAGTGGGCGCAATTCAGGTGGAAGTACAGGAATAATATCCATAACCATCCACTCAGCTTTGTTACCAGATTCTAAGAAAGCGTTAACAACTTTAAGACGCTTCACAACTTTAGTACGTTTCATTACAGAAAGTGACTCAGAAAGCAAAGCTTCAAGTTCAACTTTAATTGAAGGCATATCAAGTTCACGTAACATTGTACGGATAGCTTCAGCACCAATTTCTGCTGTAAAACCATCTTCGCCGTACTCATCTTGAGCGTCCATGTATTCTTCTTCAGTTAGAAGTTCGTATTTATCCATTGGTGTCATACCAGGATCAACAACTACAAAGCTTTCAAAGTATAGAATTTTTTCTAGGTCTTTAAGTGTAAGCTCTAGAAGTGTACCAATACGTGAAGGTAAAAGTTTTAAGAACCAAATGTGTGCCACAGGAGCCGCTAGGTCAATGTGACCCATGCGGTCACGACGCACTTTAGATTCGATAACCTCAACACCACATTTTTCACAAACAATACCACGGTGTTTCATGCGCTTGTATTTACCACAAAGACATTCGTAATCTTTTACTGGTCCAAAAATACGAGAACAGAATAAGCCGCCGTGTTCAGGTTTGAATGTACGGTAGTTAATTGTTTCTGGTTTAGTTACTTCACCAAAAGAGCGCGCACGAATTTGTTCAGGTGATGAAAGCGAAATACGTATCGCATCAAATTCCTGTGCTACTGTTGCTGGCTTGTTAAATAGGTTCATGATGTCGTTCATGTTTATTCTCCTGCACTATCAAATAAGTTATCTGCTGAGATTTGAGGCATTGTATCGCCACCAAAATCAAGGTCATCTTCTTCTGTTTCTTCAACATCAGACATCACCAATTCCATGTTCATACCCAAGGCTTGAATTTCCTTAGTTAAAACGTTGAATGATTCTGGGATACCAGCTTCAAAGTTGTTTTCACCACGAACGATGGCTTCATACGTTTTCGTACGGCCGGCCACGTCATCCGATTTAACAGTCAACATTTCTTGTAGTGTGTATGAAGCACCGTAAGCTTGTAGAGCCCACACTTCCATCTCACCAAAACGTTGTCCACCAAACTGTGCTTTACCACCAAGAGGCTGTTGCGTTACAAGACTGTAAGGTCCGATTGAACGTGCGTGAATCTTCTCGTCCACCAAGTGGTGAAGTTTCAGCATATAAATCACACCAACTGTTGTCTTACGGTCAAAAGCTTCGCCTGAAAGACCATCATACAGCTGGATTTGACCACTAGAGTCACAACCAGATTCTTCTAAGTGAGCAGAAATCTCTTCATCTGTAGCACCATCAAATACTGGCGTTGCAATTGGCATACCATGGCGTAAGTTAAAGGCAAGTTCTTTCACTTCTGTATCAGTAAACTTAGCAAGTTCTTTTTCGTCAGTACCGTCTTTGTAAACTTTTTCAACATAGTCGCGAAGTTCTTTCACTTCACCTGTGTATTTAGCGTCTTCTAGAAGCTTACCGATTTTTTCACCGATACCTTTAGCCGCCCAACCTAAGTGAGTTTCAAGAATTTGACCAACGTTCATACGTGAAGGGACACCAAGTGGGTTCAACACGATATCAACCGGGGTACCGTCTTCACGGTATGGCATGTCAGCCAATGGACAAATCTTAGAGATAACACCCTTGTTACCGTGACGACCAGCCATCTTATCACCTGGTTGTAGTTTACGCTTCACAGCGATGTAAACTTTAACCGATTTTAGAACACCTGGAGCAAGCTCGTCCGCTGCGCGAATTTTCTTGATTTTCTCTTCACGACGTTCAGTTAGAGAAAGAAGATCTGATGTCAGCTGAGCACGAAGTGCTTCAATGTTTGACATTACCTTCTCATCTGAAACTGTAATATCCCAAAGATCCACAAGCTTAAGTTCAGAAACAACTTCAGTAGTAATTTCTTTACCTTTTGCAAGCGCGCCAAATTTAGCAGCAGCTTTTTGACCAACCACAAAGTCAATCAAACGTAGCTTAGTGTCCGCTTCAAGAATACGACGTTCTTCGTTTAAGTCTTGTGTGTACTGTGCAATTTCTTGCTCTTCAATTTGAAGTGTACGTTCGTCTTTTTCACCACCACGGCGGTTAAAGACTTTAACACCTACAACAGTACCAGTAACACCTGGCTTCATACGTAATGAAGTATCACGTACGTCTGCAGCTTTTTCACCGAAAATAGCACGTAGAAGTTTTTCTTCAGGTGTCATTGGCGTTTCACCTTTTGGTGTAATTTTACCAACAAGAATAGAACCACCTGTTACTTCTGCACCAATGTGTACAATACCAGAGTCATCTAGGTTACGTAGAGCTTCTTCACCAACGTTTGGAATATCACGTGTGATTTCTTCCGCACCAAGCTTAGTATCACGTGCAACAACGTCAAATTCATCAATGTGAATAGATGTATAAACGTCATCACGTACAATACGCTCAGAAATAAGGATACTATCCTCAAAGTTGTAACCGTTCCAAGGCATAAACGCCACTGTTACGTTACGCCCAAGAGCCAATTCACCCATATCAGTCGAAGGACCGTCAGCCATGATGTCACCTTTTTTAACAACATCACCAGCGCGAACGATAACACGTTGGTTTAGACAAGAGTTTTGGTTAGAACGCTTAAATTTACTTGTGCGGTAAATATCCACACCAGACTCACCAGCTTTAAGTTTTTCTGTCACACGTACAACAATACGTGAAGCATCAGCACTTTCTACAACACCATCACGCTTCGCGTTAATTGTCACACCAGAATCTTGTGCAACAATAGCTTCCATACCCGTACCTACAAGTGGCGCTTCCGCCTTAATAAGTGGTACAGCTTGACGCATCATGTTCGCACCCATCAAGGCACGGTTCGCATCATCATTTTCTAGGAATGGGATAAGCGCTGTCGCAATAGAAACAACTTGCTGCGGAGAAACGTCCATCATATCCACTTGTTCACGTGGCGCAAGCAATGTTTCACCTTTTTGACGAGAAATAATCAACTCATCTTGCAAGTTACCTTTAGCATCTAGCTTTGTAGAAGCTTGGGCAATTGTGTGATTTGCTTCGTTAATCGCACTTACATAAACAATTTCATCTGTCGCCTTACCATTAACAACCTTACGGAAAGGTGTCTCAATGAAGCCGTATTTGTTAATACGTGCGTAAGTTGAAAGTGAGTTAATCAGACCAATGTTCGGACCTTCAGGTGTTTCAATTGGGCAAATACGGCCGTAGTGTGTTGGGTGTACGTCACGCACTTCAAAACCAGCACGTTCACGGGTTAGACCCCCAGGCCCAAGCGCTGAAAGACGACGTTTGTGCGTCACCTCAGAAAGTGGGTTGGTTTGATCCATAAACTGTGAAAGCTGAGATGAAGCAAAGAATTCACGCAAAGCAGCAAATAACGGACGAGCGTTCACCAGATCATTTGGCATCATTGAAGCAATTTCAGAAGAAGCCATACGCTCTTTAATACCACGTTCCATACGTAGCAAGCCAATGCGGAATTGGTTTTCCATCAATTCACCAACAGAACGTACACGACGGTTACCAAGGTGATCAATATCATCAACCACATCGTTACCATCACGGATTTCTATAAGTTTTTTCAGCGTTGCAATAACATCATCATGTGTCAAAACACGTTTTTCTTCGTCTGTATCTGTAAAGCCGAGGCGTGCGTCCATTTTCATGCGACCCACAGCACTTAAGTCATAGCGGTCAGCGTCGAAGAATAAGCCGTTGAACATTTTTTCAGAAGCTTCAAGCGTTGCTGGTTCACCAGGGCGCATAACCTTGTAAATCTCAGCCAAAGCTTCTTCTTTGTTTGTTACTTTGTCCACTTGAAGCGTGTTACGTATGTAAGCACCCACATTCATGTGGTCAATTTGTAGAATTTGGAATTTTTTCAAACCAAGTTCTTCAATTTTCTCTAACATTTCTAGTGAAACTTCATCACCAGCACCGTATAGAACTTCGCCAGACGCGCTATCTACGAGAGGTTCTGCAATGTAACGACCAAGAAGCTCTTCCTTTTCTTGCGCTACCCACTGACAACCACTTTCTTGAATAGTCTTCAGTTTGCGTTTTGTTAGTTTTTTACCAGACTCTGCAAGTTTTTCACCTGAATCAGCGTTGATAAGGTCAGATGTTAATTTAACACCTTCATAAAACATGTTTGTAAATGCCAATGCAAATTTCTTAGACTTAAGACGCACATCAACGCGGTCGTAAAAGATATCAAGAATTTGTTGTTCTTCCATACCCATTGCACGCAACATGTATGATGCCGGCAATTTACGGCGACGGTCAATACGAACGTGTACGTTATCTTTATGGTCAAATTCAAAGTCTAACCATGAACCACGGAATGGAATTACACGTGCAGAGAATAAAAGCTTACCGCTTGAGTGACTCATACCTTTATCGTGATCAAAGAACACGCCAGGTGAACGGTGCATCTGAGAAACAACCACACGCTCTGTTCCGTTAATTACGAAAGTAGCGTTATGCGTCATTACAGGGACGTCGGCCAAGTAAACTTCTTGTTCTTTTATGTCTTGAACGCTACGCGCACCTGTATCTTCGTCTTCTTGCCAAACAGTCAAACGAAGTGTTGCTTTAAGGGGAGCACCGTATGTCATGTTACGTTGCATACATTCAGCAACGTCAAATTTTGGTGCATCAAATGAATAGTTTACATATTCAAGTTCAGCTGTGCCTGTGTTGTCTGTAATAGGGAAAACGCCTTTAAACGCGTCACCTAAACAAGCAGCTGTTGTATCTTTTTTAGTTTCCGCAGGCTCAAGAAAGGCCGCGAAAGATTTCTTTTGAATTTCCAGTAGGCTCGGAAGAGCTGCTACAGATTGAATTTTACCGAAATTCTTACGGATTCTCTTCTTATCAGTGAAGGAGTAACTCATATTCATATACCTTTGCGCTAGTTGTATAATCATTCATGCATCTTGCATGGTGCCTAAGCGTTCTATTTTTTTTAAAGAGGAACCAAACCTTGGCGTAAATAAAACCTCTTTCGTGGTATCTTTAAGTTTTTACCCTCAAAGACGGCAGAATGCCAGCAGTCTAAATGACTGCTGACTTTCTCCCTAAGTGATTCTCAATTGAACTATTTAAGTTCAACTGTAACACCAGCTTCTTCAAGTTGCTTCTTAACATCTTCAGCTTCTTCTTTAGAAACACCTTCTTTAACTGCTTTAGGTGCAGCTTCAACAAGTTCTTTAGCTTCTTTTAAGCCAAGACCAGTGATTGCGCGAACAACCTTAATTGCTCCGATTTTGTTGTCGCCGAAAGAAGCAAGAATTACGTCGAATTCTGATTTCTCTTCAGCAGCAGCGCCACCAGCAGCAGGTGCAGCAGCAACAGCTGTCGCTGCAGCGCTTACGCCCCACTCTTCTTCAAGTGTTTTAACAAGTTCAGCTACTTCCATTACTGTAAGTGTAGAAAGTGTGTCTTTAATTGCATTTAGATCTGCCATTTTAATATTCCTTTATTTAAAAGTATGTCTGTTAAATTATTTAACGATTTCCAATAGTTACGCTGCTTTTGACTTTGCATCCAATACACGTACCAAGCTTGTGCCCGGTTCGTTAATTGTACGCACCAACTGTGAAGCTGGAGCCATAAGTGTAGCCAGAAGTGTCGCACGAATTTCGTCAAGTGATGGCATTTTAGACAATGCTTCAACACCAGCTTGATCAAGCTTCGTAGTTCCCATAGCACCACCGATAATTTCGAAGGCTTTATGAGTTGCGGCGAACTTTTGGGCTACTTTTGCAGCAGAAACAACGTCGGTACCCATTGTAAGAATTGTAGGACCTGTCATGAACTCTTCCAAGTTCACGTAAGGTGTGCCTTCAAATGCGATTTTAGCAAGACGGTTTTTGCACACACGTACAACACCTTCTTCTTCTCGCATTGCATGACGCAATTCTTCTAATTCAGATACCGTAGTACCGTCATAGCGAGCAACAACAATGGACTCAACACCGTTAAGTGTTTCGCTAAGCTCTTTAACAAATGCTATCTTTTGAGCTTTATCCATAAGATTTCTCCTTTAGTATTTGAATTTAGAGACCATTCTCTAAACTCATCCCATGTTCACCTGTTGATTCATGACATACTTTTTTGTAATCAAAAAATTGTGTCACTGTCTCGGACGGATAATACATAAGTATTGATTACGAAGGATTCAACCCCCTCACCGCCTATCTTCAACAGGTAGGTTATTTATTCAAAGAACAAACAACCAATCATCACTAGGGTCCAAAGACCCTAACGACGAATTTCTTTAAGCTTCTACAGAAGCCGAGCTAACTTTAATGCCAGGCCCCATTGTAGACGTTACATTCATTTTCAGAATGTACTGACCTTTAGCGCCAGAAGGCTTGTCAGCCTTAACGCGTGCAGTCAACGCTTTAATGTTATCTACAAGCTTATCTTTACCGAATGATTTTTTACCAACTAGAGTGTGAACGATACCGTTCTTCTCTGTGCGGAATTCAACCATACCAGCACGAATATCTTCAATAGCTTTTGCTACGTTTGGTGTTACCGTACCCAATTTAGGGTTTGGCATCAAACCTTTTGGTCCAAGGATTTTACCAAGTTGACCAACGATAGGCATACAGTCAGGCGCTGCAACCACGACATCGAAGTCAAGGAAACCACCTTTAACCTTCGCAGCCAAATCATCACCACCAACAACGTCTGCACCAGCTTTTTTAGCTTCTGCAACTGCATCGCCCTTAGCGAATACAGCAATACGTACAGTTTTACCTGTTCCGTGTGGTAGTACAATTGTACCACGTAGCATTTGGTCCGCGTGACGCGGGTCCAAGTTTAAATTATATGAAACTTCTACAGACTCATCAAATTTTGCACTTTGACAACCTAATAGTGTTTCAACTGCCTCACCTAAATCGTAAATCTTTTCGCGATCTACAGTTTCAGTGAAAGTCTTGATTCTTTTAGCGAGCTTTGCCATTTTTGACGCTCTCCTACTTTAATTGTAGTTATATTAAACAACCTCACAAATAATTGCGAGAAACTCACAGTAATCTTTAGTCGATTACTGCAAGCCCCATAGCGTGTGCGCTACCTGCGATAATTTTCACAGCTGCGTCCATATCATTTGCATTAAGATCTTTCATTTTGATAGTTGCAATTTCTTCCAACTGCTTGCGATTCACCTTACCGACTGTACCGGCACCAGAGTTTGGTGCGCCGTGTCCTTTTGCGATTTTAGCCGCTTTGCGAAGCAAGAAGCTTGCAGGTGGCGTTTTCATCTCAAAAGTAAATGTACGATCATCGAAAGCTGTAATAATCACAGGTACCGGAGCACCTTTCTCAAGTTCTTGAGTAGCAGCGTTGAAAGCTTTACAGAATTCCATAATGTTAAGACCCTTTTGACCGAGGGCTGGACCTACTGGAGGGCTAGGATTAGCGCCACCTGCAGGTACCTGGAGTTTAATATAACCAATAATTTTTTTCGCCATTTTTTAATACTCCAGTTTTTACATTAGTTAACGTTAAAAGCCCCATTTCAAAGAGACGGAACCTATAACAACAGTCAGCTATTAACACGTAACAGCACCCCTGTAAAGTTTTCTTTTAAATTTTTATCATTTTTTTTATTTTTTTTACGATGCATTTTTACATCCCAAAATAGTAAACAGTTTAACCTTAAATCACAAGAACTTTATAACTTAGACGCATACAACCGTATATTTTAAAAAGAAATAACTGGCAAAACACCCCCCTTTTATTGTTATACTGAGCACAAGCAAAAACAAACCATGCGCCAACAAAGGGAATTCAATCAACAATGGAACAATTTTATTTCTTTAGCATGCTTACGATTGCCATTGTTATTTCACGCACCCCCCTGCGCTACCCTTTTCAGTGGATGGAAACATTCTTTCACGAAATCAGCCACGGCATTGCTTGCATTTTAACCTTTGGCCGCATTCATCGCATTACTTTAGAATTTAACGGTGCAGGTTGCTGCAGCACTTACGGTGGGTGGCGTATCCCCACTCTACTCGCAGGCTATTCAGGCGCTGTCACTTGGGGCGCCGTCATTTACCTTGCAGGCTGGTCACTCAGCACAAACAATGACATATTCCTCTTATATTTCCTTATAGGCACACTCGGCGTTGCAACGCTACTTTGGGTACGCAACCTTAAAACACTACTCATTATGATCATCATGGCACTGATATTTTGGATACCGACACTTATACCCGAAACAAACTTCCCTGCATACGCCATAGAGTTTTACGGCATATACGTGGTACAAAGTGCCATCAGCGCCCCACTCAACCTTATAGATGGCAAGCACGTAGGTGACGGTGCCGACCTCGCAGATATTACACTCATATTCCCAGAAGGTGTATGGATACTTGGGTGGCTTGCCTATGCCCTCGCCGTGACCTTCTGGTTATGGCAAATCACAATCCCCGCTTCAGAACGCCTTGTTCATAACGTATCGTGGCTACCTTACCTCTAACAAAGGTAGATTGACACCCCCGACAAATAAAAGTATATATACAAACAATAACTTCTACTGAAGCACCTCATTCCTTTTACATCACACACCTCACAGGAGGTTCACACCATGCTTATTTTACGCATTATCATTATCATCGCCGTCATAGTGATGACATATAAGCTCTTTACTTGGCTTTTCGCGCCCTCACACGAAGGCGGCTCAAAAGCAGGTAAATTAGCAGCTGGCATACTTTGGCTCATCTGGTTCTTCGCACCTTATGTCCTCATCTTCTTTTATGGCGATGCCATTCAAAATTTTAGCTTTAAAGTCGCTGGCGAACAGCTTTCACTCACAGCACTTACCGTTGGCTACCAAGTGTTTATTGTCACGGCACATCTTTGCATTGGCTTTGTCCACGCACGCTACCGCTGGAACAAACTAGACAGAAGCAAGACAGCTTACGTAAAAGCCAACAAGGCCGAACTTGAGACCGCATATGCAAAAGAAGATATGAGTGCCATGACTTTCAGGCAATGGCTTCAAATCAAAGGCTATAGACCAAACCTTTCAGATCACATCAACCAACTTGCCGGATGGGGCATGTTTTGGCAGTGGTATCTTTTTGTTTTTATATTAACAACATTTAAAAACGTTATACAAGGCACTGGTAAAAACATATTCAAACTATGGCAAAACCTCGCCAAAGCTTTTGGTAAAATATTCCAAAAAGATCAGGATAAAAACTGGAAAGATATCGACAAAGACAATAAAGACGACGAGCACAAAAAGTAACAACGCAAAAACACCCTATCAATTTGATAGGGTGTTTTTTTATAGGCAAAAAAAACAGGCGCCGAAGCACCTGTAAAATTTCTAAGCAAAGCTTATAATTTTTCGATTTGAACGTAATCCAACTCAATTGGAGTTGTACGGCCAAAGATAGAAACAGAAACACTAATCTTCTGAGTTTCCTCATCAACACCTTCAACCAATCCTTGGAATGTTGCAAACGGACCTTCAAGAACACGGATCTCTTGACCCACTTCAATATCCATCACTGTGCGTTCAGTTTCAACACCTTCTTCCATTTGCTTAAGCATACGATCAGCTTCAGCATTTGAAATAGGAAGAGGCTTACGGCCGCTTTCAGCACCAATAAAGCCAATCACGTGTGTTGTACCTTTAATAAGAATCCACACTTCATCCGTCATTTGAGCTTTAACTAAAACGTAACCAGGGTAGAATTTACGCTCAGACTTAACTTTCACGCCTTTTTTAACTTCTACAACTTGCTCAACAGGAATAACGACATCTTCAATAAGCTTGTCAAGACCCGTCATCAACGCCTGCTCTTTAATCGCAGATTGAACGCGTTTTTCATAGTTACTACGTGCTTGGATAACATACCAACGTGCACGTTTAGCAGGCTTTGCGCCCTTTGCTGCTTTTTTAGTTTCAGCAGGAACCGCTGTTTCTACCGCTTCCACTTCAGCTGTCTGACTCTTATCTACCATTTTATTCTGCTCCAATTATCATATGAACAACTTGGTTTAACCCCAAGTCAACTACCCACAAATATGCGGCTATAAAAAACACCAACACAGTAACACCCAAGGTCATCAACCTTGTTGAACGCATGTCAGGCCAAGTTATCTTGGCTGTTTCTGCACGCACTTCGCGTAAATAACGCATCACATTCATTTACTTATCCCTTTAAATTAAAAAGTATAACTTTTATCCCAGTCGCCTGTTTCACCATCTGAAACCAACTTAAAAACGTCTGGCATCTTTATTCTTGTCCAATCATCGTAACCAAAAGCGTTATCAAAAACCTTTAATACTGCGCCAATAGGCATACCATGTGTACAAATTAAAATTGTTCGCCCCGCATGCTCTTTTGCCACCTTGTTAAGAGCCGCCATAAAACGCAATTGACACTCACGTATAGACTCACCGCCCTCTGGTGAAAAAGTAACATCATCCCACATTTTTTTAGACAATTCTTGAAAATCAGCTGGTGCAAGATACTCACTCACAGCGTTCAGCTCACGAAAGCCTTCATCAAGAAGGATAGGCGAATTTGAATTTAGTGCAAACGGCTTAACCGTTGAAATTGCACGTTTATACGGGCTAGAATACACAACCTCAATACCGAGATCTTTTAATTTATAAAAAACATCACGTGCTTGAAGTGAACCCTCTGAAGAAAGCTCCCAATCTGCATTTTCAATCCCACTCTCGGGAACTGTTTCCGCTTGCCTTAACAAATAAACCGTTGTCTGCGCCATATAACATTTTCTTTCACCTAAGTTTATAAAAAATGGCAGGGGTAGAAGGACTCGAACCATCGACACCTGGTTTTGGAGACCAGTGCTCTACCAACTGAGCTATACCCCTACAAAGGTGTTATTAAGGAGATATATAATCATTATTTAAAAAAATATCAACCTTAAAAAAAGACCCCTACTTGGGCCTCTTGTTTATTTCTACACCAACTCTTTTCCTTTTGCAAAGAAAAAAAGAAAAAGAGCGGTAAAAACCACTCTTTTTTCAATTATATCGATTTCAAGACTTTACAAGAATATCCGTGGCGGCAATTGCCTGAACCAACAAGGCCTCACGCAAATCAGCGTCGTCTACGTTTTCGTAGTAAGGCATATCAACGTCAACTTCACTTGGATCTTTAAATTCAGCTAAAACGCAAGGCTTAACATCATTGGGCACAACAATGCTATGATGAACGCCATGAACAGGGCTAAAGACAACAAAGCTTCGCTGCTTTCTGTCACGCAATACCGTGGCTTTATCAATTTGAGTTACTTTCATAAAGAAACCTCCAATGGGTGTAGGATATGGGATAAACGGTAATTAAAATATAACATCTGCCTAAATAATATATGCCACTTACAGCACGATTACAAGCGCAACCAGATAAATATAAAGAACAAATGCTCAAAAAAGGTATTTTTGTGACATGAATAACACCGCCCTACATGGCGTATATAGCCACTTTTAGCCAAACAAAACATCCAATCATTACTTCGCTTACAGCACGTGTTATATTAAAGCCATGACGTCAAAAAACAAATGGCACTTGAACAACACAACAGATCACACAGATCTGCGCATTCCATTGCGCCCTAATCGCGGAAAAAACCTGCCTCTTTTTAGCGCACTCATTAGCCTAACAAGTGTATTTTTTAGCAGCGGCACACATGCCTTAGACGATGCAACTACTTATGAAAACAGTTACACCTTCAACCTTCAAGGTATTGTTGTACATGGCGGAAAAAGCTTAATGGATAGCGACACGCTTCAAAACATAAACAACCAATATATTGGTAAAGAAATAGGCATGCTGGATATAAAAAACATCAGCGATACAATTTCTAAATATTACGCCTCTCAAGACATGAAAAATGCAAAGGTTAGCATACAGCTTCCCAAAATAGGCTCTCAAAAGCTGCACATTTTTATTAAGGAGCCCTATAGCTTTCATAAAAAAACACAAGATACCGCGCTCATTGGTGCGATTAATTTCACAGGCAATATCACCGCACCACATGAAGGTATTTTAAGCATAGCCGATAGTTATGTAAACCAGCCTTATTCTTTAGTTTTAATGATGCAGCTTAAAAAAGACCTTAAAGCGCATTATACCAAAAACAATATGATGAGCCCTATTATTTCATTACCTGAATTTGAAACAAGCACTGGCGATGTTTACATTAACATCATTGAAAACGCATCAAAACCAGACACCTCATTAACATCTGACAACACACCACTCATTAAGCTTGTGCAAGAAGAATTACCACAAAAAGAAGCCGTTCAACCAACCATACAGCACGAAGTATCACGCGGTATCTTTTTAAAAGCACCTGCACCGAAGGGCTGGGAAGAACCTGAACCGACCTTTCCCATTAAAAGCAAATCAACAACCCCCTCTATTAAAAAAAAAGCTGATATAGCCCCCCTTCAAAAAAAGAAACCTGTCACTGTAAAAACGGAGCAAACAACAGCGCCCATCATCAATCATAGCGCTGAAAAAAAACAGAACCATCGCCAGATACAATAGACCAAGCCATTGAAAAAACAGAGTTTAAAAAAATATCAGACACACTTACATTGTTTGACCGCAGTGACTATAACCTCCTTATTCTAGAGTTAACCATTGACAATAACCGCCGCAGTAACGGTATTAGCAGTTACTTAGATCACACGACCGACCTTTTGTATGTACCCATGAGTGAACTTGCAGAAGCACTTTCGTTCCCACTTAAAGTCACATCAACGACAGGTAAAATATCGGGTTCTTTTCTGACACCTGAAAACACATTTGAACTGGATATGGATGCACAGACTCTTTTTATTCAAGGTGAAAAAGTACCATTCCCAACTAAGGGCATAAAAGCCAGCCACCACGATATATACGCGACGCCTGAAATTTTACAGGACTGGCTCCCTGTAGAGCTTAACTTTATATACGCCGAGCAACGCCTCGACATTACCACACACAACGAATTACCATATCAATCATATGCCAAACGACGTGGCATATGGCAGCAACTAAAAGAAAAACAACCTGCAACTGAAATCGACGCACCTCTTAAAGCACTTGAACGTAAAATTATATCCAAACCATCTTTGTACGCGGCACTCAACACAAGAATCTCACGCAACAGTGACGACGAAGTAACAAATAACAACAAACTTAACTTACAAGCATCAGCCAATGTCTTGCAAATGGCGGGGCATTTATCAGCCAATATAACCCACCAAAATGACTCAAAAGCAGAAATTAAAAACGTTAAAGCAACACTCACAAAACTTGACCCAACAAAGCAAATGCTAGGCCCATTAAATGCATCTCAAATTGAGCTTGGTGATATCAACTTTCAAACACAACCGCTATTAACGGCCAGCAATGCTGGGCGCGGTATTTTTGTTTCGAATAAACCTATCAATGCCGTGCGTGACCCCGATAACTTCAACATTACAGGAAATGCACCCGCTGGATGGGATGTTGAAATCTACCAAAATGGCCTACTCCTAAACTTCCAAACCGTGGCAGCAGACGGACGCTATAATTTTACGGACATCCCGCTTCAAACAGGTAATAACGTGTTTGACATAAAAATATTTGGTCCAAATGGTGAAAGACGGCAATTCCAAGAAGAATTTTATCTTGGGCAAGGCACACTTAAAAAGGGTGAATTTAATTACGACTTCATCGCAACTGAATCAAGCGGTGCGCTTATTGAAAATAAAGAAACAGAAAATAAAAATGACGGTATTGTTTCACTCAACACTGAATACGGTATCAGTAAAAACTTTTCCGTACTGGCGGGGCTGTACAATGGCACACTCAACAGCGCAGACAACAAGGAAACCGCCTATACTTTAGGCATGCGCACCGCCCTCTTTGGAACAGACTTGCAAACCGATTACATAAACCACAGCAATAACGCGAGCGCTTATCAATTTAAGGCACGTAAAAAACTACTCAAAAACACCGACCTTGGCTTCAGCTACCGCCAAAATTTAAATGATGAACCCACAGAAGACCAAGTGGAATCATCAAAGTCTTTTTCTATCAACCAGCTTTTTAAATTTGAAGGCTTATCCGCTGTACAAGCAAGGGCTGAATGGGAAAATGAACAACTTCTATCGGGTATATCTCAAAATAAACTTACCACAAGGTTAGGCACAACTATATTTGGCATGAGCATAACCAACGACCTCGAGGCTATTTATCAAGAAAAAAGTGACATAGAAAACTACACAGGCACTCTTTCCATGAGTGGGCGTCTTGACGAATTTGACATTCGCGGTCGTGCGGATTACAGGCTAAAAAATAATGCTGGTATAAGCCAAATTAACGCGCGTATAAACGGCAAGCTATTCAACAGCGTTAATGCAGCAGCAAGTATGACGCAACGCTTTGAAGATGGTGCAAACCTTGCCCTGTACGACACATCTTTTAGCTGGAAATTACCTAAAGCCGACTTTGGTTTCACACTAGGTGGTGACACACAAGGCGAAGTATATGCAGGTATCAATATTGCCAGCTACTATATGCCTGCGGGTAAAAACTACACCTCCCAAAACAGCGCGCAAGGATCATATGGTGACGTGCAAATTAACGTACGCGCCTTTTTAGACGATAATGAAAATGATATTTACGACAACGACGAGAAACTTCTGGAAAATGTTGTTTTTCACTATAATAAAAGAGGCCATATCGCCCGTACAGATAACCAAGGCATTGCAACACTCTTAAGGCTCAACCCTTTTAGCGAGAATTTGATATCCGTTGATACCTTATCTCTACCTGATATTTACATAAAACCTGTGCACGAGTTTATGAATGTCATGGGAAGGCCCTACCAATACGGCACGGTTGATTTCCCCTTGCGTATAGAAGGCAAAGCCACAGGCAGTATCACATATCACGAAAATGGTGCTGTGCGCCCGCTTAGCGGCATCACCTTACAAGCCATCAACTCAAAAGGCGAAAGTGTTGCACAAACAGTCAGCGAAGTTGACGGATACTATACATTCACAAGCATACCAATGGGTACATTCACTTTAAATCTGAGCCAAGAAGACTTAGACACCTTAGGCGAAAACCTGAACGTCGAAAAACCTGAAAGCTTTAGCCTCAAAAGCACTCTACCATTTGTAGACGGATTGAATATTGATATTTTAAATGGAGCAACCAACCCTGAAATAATTATAGACAATAGTTTAAATGATATGGTCAATGAAGAAGCCAGCCCCACCAACATTATTCAACAGAGCCCGCAACCTCAAAACTAAATTTATCTAGTAAGTTTTCCTTACCTAAATCACCCCACATCCAAATTGTGCCGCAACTATCCTTTAAAGGATTAAACAACGTTTTTATAAAAATTGAACACATATTTACAACATAAAGAACTCTATTAGATTATATATACTTGACCACTCCATTAAAAAACTGGAGAATTTAAGGATAATGAATGATTTTATACAAAAAAACCCAGAGCTGCATAACAGAAGTGATGATATTGCAGATAAATTACAGGCGATTGCCAACGGCAACCGCCTACGCATTTTGTGCCATCTTGCGGCCGGCCCTTTATCTGTGGGTGAAATTGAGGAATTCGTTGGACTTTCGCAATCTGCAGTATCACAACATCTTGCAAAGTTAAAGCGCGCGCAAATTGTTATGTCTAAAAATGACGCACAAACACACTACTATTTTATTGAAGACACCAGTATTTTAAGCCTTATTTCACAAATGCATCAAACATTTTGCGAAAAAGGTTTGGAAGGTTTAGATTAAGCACTCTGAAACTGCTTCACAATTTGGGATACAACCTCATCCACATTAAATGGCTTTTGAATATATACGTCTATCAAATCACGTCGATGCCCATCATTAAGATCACTCATCTCATAAGCCGTTAATAGAAAAATAGGGATATTGTAGGTTGCCGGGTCATCTCTTAGAAGTTCAGCAGCTTCCATACCATCCATATTAGGCATACTCCCATCCATCAAAATAAGGTCTGGCAATATAGTTTTCGCAAGTTTAACAGCCAAAACACCGTCCTTTGCAACAGTTACCTTATAACCTTTAAGCTTCAGCTTTCTTTCCGCTAACATGCGAATAACAGGGTCATCATCTACAACTAAAATATGTAAACCGTCTTCATTCTTTTGAGGTTCAAGCTTTAATCCTCTTGGTAATCTTTCATGTTTCGTATGCATATCATAATCTTTCAATGGTTCATCCACACCCCTTGGTAGCTTTAAAGAAGCCTCTTCACACCCTTCGCTACATACATTTATTAAGTTCTTTAATAAAGTATCTGCCTGCTGCATTGCGTCGTCTTTACTGAATTTAAAAACATCTCGTAATCTCATCTCAATAAATTTTGCAATACCACCCTCTTCCGTCAAATTAAATGTTAAACAAAGCCCCGCAACTTTATGTATAACATCTAGCAACATTTTTTGCTTATCTTCGCTAAGTTCTTTATGAACCATAAGCTCATGGAAATCTTTCATGTCACATATATAAAGCTGTAATTGTTCTACAAATTTATGATATATTTTCAAATCTTCGCGATTCATTTTATTCCCAATATTTTTCTAAACTATAAATTATAGCTTAGCCTGTAGATTTAATTCCTGCAACAAATTCCCCCTTCCCCATATTATCCTTAATTTATTAAAAATAATATCCGACTTCGTTTTAACAAGGTCAACATTTATTAAGTATAATTCATTTTGACTATCTAACACGTCTAACAAAGACCGTTTACCCAATGTAAATTCTTCTTGGTAACTTTTTACAACAATTTGTAATGACTCAACCTCTTTTTCTAGTAAATCCGCACGTGCTATTGCTAAATTATAATCGTACCAGTAGCCGTTGATAACATTTTCAATATCCATTACTTTTTGACGGTATCTTTCTTTCTTTTCGTTTAACTCAGCTATTGATTTACGTTTACGCGCCAAATCTGCGCCACCATTGTATAAATTATATTTAAATGAAATCAACGCATTCGCCGTATTATCTGGTCCACGTATACCACCATTATTTTCGTTTCTATCAAGACCAATCTTAAAGTCAACTTCTGGCAAAAATTTTGACTGTGACGATTTAACTTTGTATTCTTCAGAATTCATTTCATATTTTGCGCGTAAAACACTTGGATTTTGATCGTTTGCAATGTCGATAACATCAATAAGGTCTTGTTCCATTTCAACTTTTATATTGGTATCCAGTTTACCATTTACGTCTAATGGAACCCCCACAATACGTTCATATTTATCGAGCGCTTTTTTAACATCTTTTTTGGCATGTGCAATTTTTTCTTGAGATCGATACAAACGCGACCTAGCTTGTTCAACATCACCTTCCGTACCAATTTTATAGTCATATCTTTCCTTCATTTGAGAAAGAAAGATTTTATGCAGAGCTTCATTATTTTTAGCCAAGTTCACAACCCTTCTCGACGTATAAACGTCTAAATAAACCTCAATAGCATTTAAAGCCAACAGATCTATAGCCTCGTCAATTCTATACTGACTTGCTTGTAGTTTTTCTTTTTCAGCTGCCACACCATGGGAAATACGCTGCCCATTATAAATAGATTGCTTTAAATCAATGGAGCTTGTTGTGCTCCAATAATCCACGCTACCTCTCGAATCTGTACGCCCAGACCGCCCGCGTGAAGCACGATCGTTCGTGCGCTCCCAACCACTTTCTGTGGTGATGTCAACCTTTGGATAATAACCACTTTTAGCCGTTTTAATTCTTTGTTTTTGTGCACCATATAAATGCTTCACTATACCAATATCCGGATTATTTTGAATGGCCATTTCAATAACATCTTGCACATGCAATACAATAGCCTGTGATGGCGTGGCCAACACAAAGGCGAGTAACAACTCTAAATACAACAATCTTTTTATATGTAATAACTTCATAAAATAAGTTTGGAGCAAATCAATAATTCATGCATCTAAAACCTACATATGTAAGTAAGAGATATACACCCTAAACACATGTTTTATAATGCAAAGTCCTCTTAAAATCAACTTACAAACTTCAGAATAATTATAGATAATTCATCCGACATAACAAAAAAATTCTCTTTATAACTCACATTTCCTTAACTTATAAAACATCTCAACATCTTAAACTGATTGTTTCGTGTTAATATTTATTCATACAAATATAAATTAAAGAGAAAATGAGTTGCCGATGGATATTCTTATTTCAGATGACAGCCCTGTAACATTAAAATTTTTACAAAAAGTTCTAGAAAATTGGGGGCACAACGTTACTGTATGTACTGATGGAGCTGAAGCTTGGCAAAAAATACAAGATGAAAACGCGCCTAAACTTTGCGTCATTGACTGGGACATGCCTGCCATGTCAGGCATAGAAGTTTGCAAAAAAGCACGCGCCGCCAACCTAGACAGATATATAATATTTTTAACAGCAAAAGATGATGCCTTAGATATTGAAGAAGGTGTCGAAGTTGGTGCGGATGACTATATCTGTAAGCCGTTTAGGCAAGAAGAACTTGATATACGTATCCGAGCAGGCATGCGTATTTTAAATTTGGAAAAAAAGCTTAATATTCCTCATAATAAGGCCATTTTAGATAAGATGGATTAATCCTGTTACTTCTCAAACAAAACCCTCTCTAACTATGTTAGAGAGGGTTTTGTCTATGGGTTCCATGCATAATGATTAACGGCTAAATTCAATAAGCGCTAACTATCCAACATCACACTGCCGTCATCATGAATAACTTCTGCCAGTAGTTGAATCACAGAAAGGTCATATTTACCCTTTTGATTCACCATGTATTTAATAGCCTCTTCTGGCGTATAAATCTTATTTCCACGCCTAGGCGCCACCAACTTGCAAAAATTATCACACACACATAAAATACGGGACAATTTTGAAATATCAGATGATCCCAATTTATTTGGATATCCGCTGCCGTCTAAATGCTCGTGCATCGCATAAACCGTTTTAACAATAGGTAACCCCCAATCGACTGTATCTAAAATATAGGCCGTATCTTCAATGTGTGTTCTATATATAAGGAGATCCTGATCATTCAACTCCTCTTCAGATTTTAATATCTCAATAGGCACATAGATTTTACCAATTTGTGACAAACTTGCTGAAATTTCTAGCGTCAACTTATCTTTGGCTGATAAGGATAATCTATCGGCAATATCAGCTATGAAATTTTTAACATATTTAGCATGTTTTAAAAGGTGCATATCATGCCTTTCCATAATACGCATCATAGAACGCATAGAGTTTTTCATAGCACGCTCTCGCAAGTGGCGCTCTTGTGCAATTTCTGTTACATCACGTATCACAGTTAAAATGCCTACAAATTTGTGATTTGCATCTAAAAATGGAGACTTAACAATTTCTAAATAATAACGTTTATCATGTATAATAAAGCTTCTCTCTTCAAAAACATCTTTTTTCGTTTTTAGCAGTTGCTTATCCATTTTTTCTAACTCTGCGGCAACACGGTCTCCATATAACTTAACATCATTAGAGCCAATCACGTCGTCGTAACTCAGTTTAAAAAACTTGGCAAACAATGGGTTTACATACACATATTTCCCATCAAAATACTTCAAACCAATATGTTCAATTACTGCACTATTGATGCTCATTAACAAATTACGCTGTGCATTTACTTTACCTGCAAAGTTTTGATACTGCTCCGTCAACATACGTTGGCGTACTTCTTTATGACGCCACCAAAAAGATAAAAACATAATAAAAAACATAAGCGCAATAAGCTGTCCAATAATTTGCAACTGTCTACGCTGAATAATTAAATCTGTATAGGCCTCCTTTAAAGAAAGAACACTCATAATAACAAGCGGTATTTTTTTTACATTTTTCTTAATCATCAGCACCTCACCATTTCTTGGTAACACGCTCGAATTAGAACCAAACTTAGGTATTTTGGATAGGTCAAACTTACCTTCTGTACGTAAATAAAATATACTCCATACTTGCTTATACTCTTCTAAGCTATCAATATCTTTATCTTGTGTAAAAATACCCTCAGCGTCAAAATTTAAACGCACCATAGCCACACCACCATTCACCTTTTGGAAAATATGCAAACTTTCTCCATCTAAACTATTAAGGCTTCGCTTCATAATATGTTTAAGCTTATCTTTTACAGACATGGTCACAACCAAAACACCAACCACACGTTTACCGCTTTCATGTTTTGTTTCCTCGCCGCCTTGATCTTTAGCCTTATTTTCCATGTCTTTTAAAATAAAGATAGGTAAATAAACATCCATCAACATATGCGACCCATCCATACGTAAAGGCGAATATATCGGTTCTCTCTTTGTAAAAGCTTCACGCGTATATTCCGCGTAATTTTCAGGTAATTCACCCGCACCATAACTCTTAAGATATGCCTGGGTGCGTCTGTTAATTAAATGCGCTTCAACAAATTCATTTTGCGTCACAAATGTAGAAAGTATTTCACCGATATAAAGCAGTTGTTGAGCCATATCATCCTTAGGGTTTTGCAAATATTCATGTTCATTAACGTCCATTGCAAACATTTGAATCACACGTGAATGTGTTATGCGCTGCGTCGTGGAAACAATTCCTTCTAACCATTCATCGATCGCATCAGACTTTGTCTGAGCCACAATTTCAATGCGGTCCATGTATCGGCCATCTACGTTACCCTCTTGGCTTTTTGTAATCTCGTTTGTAATCAAATAAGCGATCATACTTAGAAATGGTAAAATAGAAATAATCATAAAAACAACCCAAGGTGCAAAAGGTTCCTTCTTCGACGGTACCACTGTTAATTCTTTTATATTTTCAAATTCATTCATCTTCATTTCCACCTATATTTTGATAAAGCTTCGGCTTATAAACCCATTGATTTAAATCATCTATCGCATAAATTGGCATATATAAATTCACCAACTTTTTTCGTTCTAAAACCACATTGAAATTATTACTAAGAACAAACACTTCATTTTTAATTCGAACAAATAAAAAGCTATCTTTTAAACCTGTTAATGTGTCCCTCACCACCACGATACGCATATTTTCATTTGTGTATCCAAGCCTCTTCAATATAAAATACTTAAGAACTGTAAATACACCTGTGTGCGTTGGCTCATCTAAAATCGTCATTGCATCCTGCCAAGGTTTATTTAAAGTAGGGCCTAATTCCAAATTAATGTATCTATTTAAAAGACGTATTTTCTCGACGCCACTTTCTTTGTTTATAGTTTCTAATTTTGACAAAATAGCTAAAATTTCTAAGTCGTTGCACTTTATTTTTTGTGCTGCACATTCATTTATGCTCGCAATATTCCGACTCCAAAAACTGATAGAATTCTGCCATAAAGGTAAAGAAGCTGTCATAGGGTTATCTTGACTTTGATAACCTTCAAAATGAACCCATTCTTCTTCATTTGCGGCAAATGTTTTCGCAATGAAAAATTGAATCAATATAAAAACAAATGCGTATATTGCTAGCCTCATTTACCGCTCCTTCAATGCATTATTTTTAGCTTTTGAAATAGGCTTAAGAATGTAATCTAGTACTGTTTTTTTACCCGTCACAATATTTACATCCGCAACCATGCCCGAAATAATAGGCAGAGGCCTTTCAACCGTACCTAAATAGTTTTGTTGTGTTCGCACCAATATTTTATAAACAAGCTCGTCGTTATCATTACGGATAGAGTCAACACTAATACGCTCTAGCTTTGCTTCCAAACCACCATAAACAGAAAAATCATAAGCAGAAATTTTAACCAAAACACGTTGATCAGGCCTTAAAAAGGCAATATCTCTTGGCTTTACTTCTGCTTCAATTTTAAGAGTATCTTCAAGTGGAATAATTTCAACCAAGTCCATTCCAGGTTTAACCACACCACCCACCGTATTCACTAATATACGTTTAACTGTGCCTCTCACAGGGGAGCGCACCGTCGTACGTTCAACCTTATCTTTGGACATTTTAATTAACGCTGTAATTTGTGCATATTCATCTTTTAATAACAAAAGTTCTTCAATATTCTTACGCCTAGATAAATTGATATATTCTTGAATACGCTCAAGAAATTCTTCCTTTTCACCATTCGCATTCATCATAGACAAATCAACATCATCTAGCTCTCGACGCATAACGTTAAGTTCGCGTTTTAAATTCAACATATCCACTTCCGAAACGATACGTTTATTAACCAGAGGTTCTGTCATTTCCAGTTCTTCTTGTAGCAAACTTAGTCCTGATTTAATTTTATCCTTACTGTTTTCAAACCCTTTAATTTCATCTTCTTTTCTTCTTATTTTTTGTTTTAAGATAGAAATAGTGGAATCAACTTCATCTAACTTGGCATAATACAAGCTGGTTTCATTGGCGACATATTTTTTGCCTTCCATCAAAGACTTCGCAGAAAATTTAGGCGCATTACCATCAATCTCAGCTTGCAACCGTGCAATTCTTGCTTGCAAGCTGTAATAACGTTCCTCTTTTTCTTCAAAAGTTGAAGCAAAGCCGGTGTCATCAATGCGTAATAATATGTCACCCCTTTCTACAACTTGGTTCACTTCAACCAAAATTTCTTCCACAATACCGCCTTCTAAGTTCTGAACAACTTGCACTTGGGAAGAGGGAATAACGCGACCAATAGCCCGTGTAACTTCATCGATGGATGCATAACGTGCCCAAAAATAAAACACGGCAAAAAATGAAATGATAATATATAAAAGAAGGTTAGCCTGTTTATTTATAGGGTGAATATATCTTAAAGTCATAGCGTATTTCCTTCTTTTTTATGAAGGATTTTCATAACTGAAAGTTTGTCGCCATCCGCCACCACTCGACCATTATCTAAAACAATCAATCTGTCTGCTAAGGAAAGCAATGCCATGCGATGTGAAATAATAACAAGTGTTTTAGCCTTCATATAAGGTTCAACTTTTCTTATAAATTCTAGTTCGGCTTGTGAATCCATGGCACTGGTAGGCTCATCAAGATAAAGTAAGGGCGCATTATGTGCAAAAGTCCTTGCAAGCGCCACGGCTTGTTTTTGCCCTCCCGAAAGCCCCTTCCCTTGCTCCCCCACCCAAAGGTCATAACCAGCAGCATTGCTATTCGCTAATTTGTCTACCCCCGCAAGGGCTGCAGAATAAACTAAACTGTCGTCATCAACTGACTTATGTTGCCCCATAAGTATATTTTCACGCAATGTGCCTGAAAATAAATATGGTTCTTGAGAAAGATAGCCAATTTGATCCCGTAATATACGGGGGTCGATCTGGCTAATTTCAAGACCATCAATTAAAATTTGCCCACTATCTGGTTCATAAAAACCCATAAGCAATTTCATTAAAGTTGACTTACCAACGCCTGTTCTTCCAATTAACCCCACCTTTTGCCCTGCTTCAATTTTAAAGGATATATTTTGAAGTGCCGCAACTTTGCTATGAGGATAAGTAAATGTCACATCTATAAATTCAATGGAGCCTAAAATTTTATCATGTTCAACAAAGCCCTTATCTATGCCGCGTTCAGTTTCACTTTTCATTAAATTATTTAAGCTTTCAAACGATGCAAGCGATTGCTGTAACTTCGAAAGAAAAGTGGCCATTTTTGTTAAAGGTGACAATGCACGTCCTGTTAAAATCGTACAGGCAATAAGCGCACCCACACTCATTTCCTTTTGAATAATTTGCTGCACGCCTAAAATAACCACACTTATCGTGGTAAACTGCTGTACTAAAACCGTAAAATTAACTGTTAAAACAGATATAACACGTGATTTAAACTGTAAAAATGCTGTTGAATCGACAGATTTTTCCCACTTTTTCTGAAAGAGGTTTTGTGAATTAGTTGCTTTAATGGTTTCAACACCATTGATAGATTCAAGCAATAAACTGTTTTTAGACATCTGTTCATTCAGTGTTTTTTTAGACACATTTGTAAGTGGTTTTTGGCTAAAGTAACTTACAAAAAAAACAATGGGAATAGCTACAAACAAGGGCGTTACAACGCTACCACCCAGCATATAAATAATAGACATAAAAAAGAATATAAACGGTAAATCAATCGCTGCAATGATAGAACCAGATGTAAAAAACTCTCGTAAATGTTCAAATTCTTTAACAGCGTGCCCTAAGGCACCACTTTGCATAGGCATAGCCTTTAACTTTAAATTTAGTATTTGTGCAAAAAGTTTCGAACTCAATTGCATGTCTAAATCACGTCCTGAATAATCAACAAAATAACTTCGCAAAGACTTTAAAATATAGTCAAAAACAAAGATAAGCATCACCCCTACCGCCAACACCCATAGAGTATCCATCGCTTCATTAGGCACAACACGGTCATAGACATTCATAATAAACAGTGGGCTAGCAAGCGCAAAAATATTAACAAAAAAAGTACACAATGCTACGCGTGCCATAACAGGCCTATTAGCTATAAGCGCAGCCTTATACCAAGACCTCTCAACAACGGGGTGCATAAAGCTTTTATTGATATTATTAGTTTCATATCCCATAGTAGAAAATTGCAAGAAAACACCGCTGTATAACGTTTCTAAGTCTTTTAAATGCAGGGGTATTTCTTGTTTTATATCTTTTGCATAAATCACATGTGAATAATGGCTATCTATGCTTTCTAACACACATGGTGAACCATCATTTAATATCAAAATAACAGGCAGTTTTATATGTGGAATATCTTCTAAGCCGCTTGTTATAATTTCCATTTGCAGACCAAGATTCTCAGCTGCACGTGGCATAAGTTCAAGTGTCAGTTTATCGTCAGCTTGTAAAGGCAAAGAAGCCAAGGCGCTATTGCCATTCCCCGAAAGAGAGAACTCACGTGATACAACGAGTAAGCACTCAAGAAAACTATCGATACCATCATGTGCATCTTCTTGAGTCTCAAGGTTATTATCTGTTTGTGTGTTCTTTGGCAAATATAAACGTCCTTTTCTTTCAGCTTAAAGAAAGCACGCGTTCACGTATATATAGAAATCAAACCATACGCTTAAAAACAGAGACTTACAGTAAATAAAAACACTTGTTTTTTTATATGTCCATCATTAAACAAAAGACAAGGTGCCGCCTAAATCAGCCCATCAGAATATCTTTTTAGATACAACAGAATACCTACTTTAGGGGCTGTCAGCGCATTTGTCTCATTGAATATTTAACACCTACATAAATAAGTAGAGAGAAAAAAAATTAAGGAATAAGACAATGGCTGACCCAGTAAGAATTGATGTATTAAGTGATGCGACGAACATCATTATCACTTCTGAAATGATAGAAAATAATGTGTCATCTGTCATAGAGATTGATCAAGGACAGTCCATTGACTTTCAAGATATTGATATTGAAAATGTCGACCTAAAAGTTGAAGATGGTAATCTTGTTTTAATCTTTGCAAATGGTAAAACCCTCATTATACAAAACTTCGTATCACTTGCGATTAATGGTGAATTTATTGACATCAACTTTAATGGTGATGCAGGGTTTAATGGCTCACAGTTTTTACAAAGAACTATACAAAGAATTAACGGTGAACAAGATACATCAAATGTAAATATACCAGGCAGCAATATATCTAGGGGAAATGCTTATGAAAGTCTAGACATTGAGGATATAGACGGCGTTGAAATTCCTCTTACTACCATCATAGCTGCACAGAATACTGAGCCTGAGCCAGAGCCTGAACCAGAGTTTAGCGTTATAAATGGTACCAATAATAAAGATACCATAAAAGGTAGCGAAGGCGATGATAGTATCAATGCCAAAGACGGTGATGATATTATACACGCTAGAGGCGGAAACGATATAATTAATGGCGGTAGTGGCAAAGACCATATAGATGCGGGTGATGGTAATGATACCATCCTTTGGGATAACCTTGATAAGCTTGTAAAAGGCGGTAAAGGATTTGACACTCTTAAAACCACCGACACTAGCAAACATATAGATCTATCAGATAAAAACATTAAGGAAATTGAAAATATAGATCTATCACATTCGGATTCAACCTTACATGTCACATCAACAGACATAGAAAAAGTCAGCGATTTTGATGGATTATTTGTAAAAGGTGAAACGGGTGCGCAAATAACAGCGAGTGAATTTATAAATCGAGGTGAAAATGTGACCTATGAAGGTGCAATATATGCCACCTATTCAACCCTAAAACCTGACAGCCCCGTCTTATTCGTAGAAATAGGATTAACCTTAAATGGTGAAAGTGTCGATAGCACCGCACCAAAAAGGTCAGGCGAAGCTGAAATGACTTTTATAACAGAGAGCGCGGGATATAAAAATACAGTTGGTTTTTATAATGTAGACGATGACGGCAATATAACCAATGTCCAAATAGGCTTTGAAAACGCTTCTCTACAAGGTAATGGGCACATAACCCCTGGAGAGAGCGTTAACATGGGTACTTATAGCCAAGGTGACGCGTTTCAAATATTTATTATTGCCAACGGTTATAACCAAAACCATCAATTTAGAGACATTGATACAGAAGTAGGATCGTTAAAATTCGTAAATAGCGATGGAGAAGATGCAAATATTCACGACACAGGCCCGCTTAGCCTAATCCACATTGATGATAGTGGTCATGAAACTGTTTTAAATGGTCCAATATACCACACAGAAAATGACAATTTGAATGCTGATAATGAAAGACACGCCCTCGTTACTGTAACAGAAGATGGAGAAAGTGTAAGAATTCAATTTGAGGATCTACACAACCTAGGAGATGGTGACTTTGACGATGTAGTACTAGATATTCATCTAGATGGTGCCTCAGCCGAGATAGCAGGTGAAAGCGTGAATGGTGGCGAAAACGGTGTCGGCAGTTATGGTATTATAGATCTGAGCGCTGTGGGTGGTGTAAACATTGTAGAACAGCAAGAAACTGAATATGATGAAAATGAAAGCGTTGATGACGATGGTAACAGCGACTTACTCGAAATAAGTATTGTATTAACCCAAGACGATTACGACTGTAGTGATGTGCAAAATGACGATCCCAACGTTATATTCTAAGTGTCATTACTTAAATAAAAGCCGCCCCATGGTGGCTTTTATTTACCGTCTTGACGAACCTTTATTTTCGTACATTTCGCTGTCAGCCACTTTTAAAAGCTTGTCCATAGTATGTCCATCTTCATAAGCAACCGCAAGTCCAAGGCTTGCACTCACGCTCACCTCAACCTTGGCAGACTCAAGATAAACTTCTTCTTCAATGGTGGATAAAATATCTTCCATATAACCTTCCGACTGCACACGGTTAACATCACGCAACATCACAACAAATTCATCTCCACCAATGCGTGATACAATCGCATCTTCAGGTAAATCACTCACCAATCTCTCTGCCACTGCTTTTAAAATCGCATCCCCTGCTTCATGGCCATATGTATCATTGATTGGTTTAAATTTATTTAAATCGATAAAAACTAAACTAAATTCGCTTTTATGGCTAAGTGCTGTTTCTACAGCGCCTGTTAAAGCGTCGCGGTTTGGTAGTCCCGTTAAAGGGTCAACCGTTGCAATGTTACGGTGATAATTTCTTAAAATACTACGGTATTGTTTAGCAGAAACGTCAAAACTCACATGCCCACCACCTTCAACAACACGTTCAATTTCATGAATATCTAGCCCTAATTTCTCTGAAACTTTAGTTAAATTATCATTACAAAAACGCAAGGCCGTGCTAACCATATCATAGTCGTCGCTGCTCGATTCTTTTTTAAGAGATTTTGCCTTACGCTTATGATTACGGTGGCGCATAAACTCTATTAAAAAGGCACCTATAACAATTAGCACACCAGCTAATAAATCATTGACTGTAATAGCAGAAATGTCCAACAAGCCAGCTTTAGCCATAAGCCATTCAATCGCATAGGTAAAGAATGGGAGTGTGGAAGACACCGCCATGAAAGTTTCAGTTTTAGCAACTTTTGTTGCATAAAAAAAGAAGTACATTGCAAGTGGAATAACCGTTAATCCCAGTAATAGGGCAATAAAAAATGTTGGTTTATGTGCAAAATCTACCAGTTCTGGCAAACCTGACATAAGCGGAAAAGCTTCAACAACTTGCCCAGCATTTGCCTTTAAATAAGCCAACCCAAGGGTAACAACTAAAAATACAAAACTGCTTACAAGTAACACATACCCTGCCACGCGTGAACGGGCACGTATGGTATTGGCATCGTTATTATCGGGGTGAATTTCGCCAAGCATAGCAGTTGCAACACTCGTTAGAGCAACAAAAAATATACATACCAAAGCCTGAACACGTATAGCTTCATCTAGCCCTTGCGCAATATAATAAAGCCCCATTAAAACTAAGGAACCACCAATAATATCACTTGTATGGGGTTTGCGCCCAAAACACATCCATGTCGCAACAAGTGACATCACAACAGTGGTGCGATTTAAAAAATTCATTTCAGTCGTGGTAATATAAATAAGAGCAAACATCTGAGCAATGTTCATAAATACTTCTAAAATACCATAAGCCCAAGTATGTCCACGCTTAAGTGTGGAAATACCACCAGACCCTGGCCCTGCTACAGCAATTAACATAAAAGCGGCTACAAAAAGAGTGACACAAATAAAGATAGTTGGTTCTACTTTATATTGCACAGCCGCATATCGAAATGACACATCATGCAATGCCCAAAAAAACATCGTTAAAAATGAAAGGATAACACCCTTTTTCTTATCAAGAACCATGAAAATTTAATACTTTATTATTTTAATAACTCAAACTTTAGATGCCGTTTTTATGTAACTTAAATTGAAATTGCAAAGTAAGCCATCCATCCAAAAATAACATTAACACTTAATAATAAAGCTGCATAGTAAAGAACCATATCAGGTCGACTTACCAACAACGCCTTGTTGCGTCCTTGCAAACGACTATTTTCTAGCTTAAGCATTTCAAGTTCTTGATCCTTACGTTCCAAGTCTGCCATTCGGCGCACATCTTCACGTTTATCACTTCCCTGAAAATCCTTTTGGTTTTGGCGACGTTCATCGCTTCGTGCTTTAATCACACGTAAAGGTGTTGGCTTGTTTACAAGCTCAACTATTTGTTGTTTTTCTTTTTGTTTAACCATTTTTTGGTCTTTCCCTTTTATCTTGCAGTTTCTTATAGGTGGGTGAACTAAATTTCAACCTTCAAAAAACTGTCACAACCTAGGGTTTAATTGCGCCTTATTACAATTCAACCCTACCTTGCATCTCTACAAGACGTGAAGCCGTGCGCTCAAAGGCAAAAGCACTCTCCCCCACAAGACAAAGTTGCTGAGGCATATCAGCCGCGCTACAAATAAGCTTTGTCCCCATTTCATAAAACATATCCACCATCACCACAAAACGCATTGCTTGATCTTGGCGCTCGGCTGTAAATATAGGTATATCCTCTAAAATGACGGTTTCAAATTTTTGGGCTATGTTTTTATAATGCTCTGCAGCAAATGCGCGCCCACATAATTCTTTAAAATGGATATGTAAAATTTTATCATTGCTCCCCAAAGGAAGCACTTTGTCTTCTACAATAAAAATAGCGTTATCATTTAAAGCAGAACCCTGACTCAGTTGCACAATAATTTTTTGTAACTCAAGGGTGTTATTCCCTGTTAAAAAATACGGTAATTCATCGCCATTTTTACGGCGCCAGTCCACACCTTCCCCCAAAGAAACAACGTTAAACTGCGCTTCTATCATTTTTATAAAGGGTTTAAATAAAACGCGGTTATGCCCACCTTGAAAAAGGTTCTCAGGCGACCAATTGCTGGTTGAACATAAAATAACACCCGACTTCATAAGCATTTCAAACAAACGTCCAAGCATCATCGCGTCTGCAATGTTAGATATATAAAACTCATCAAAACAAAGAAGCTGTGCATGCTCGGCAATATCCACCGCAACCTTATGTACAGGGTCAACCCCTTTTTCTGGCTTAACATGGTGCATGCGCTCATGTACTTCGTCCATAAAACTATGAAAATGCACACGACGCTTGTGCGCCACATCAACTTCGTTAAAGAACAAGTCCATTAACATAGACTTACCGCGCCCGACTGTTCCAAAAAAATAAATTCCTTTTGGCGTTGGTAAAGGCGTGTTATCAGTTGCTACATAGACCCATTTATATAATGGACCAAAGGCTTGCCATAAGGCTTTGTTTTCTTCAATATTTTCTGTTAAATAATCCAAATCAGAAATAACACGCAACTGCGCGCTATCTTCTTGTAAATTACCCTTAGCAAGGCATGCTTGATAGCTTTTTAATATTTTTTCCATAAGCAATATTTTAACATAAAAAAAGCCCCAAAGAGGGGCTTTTTTGTTAATCGTTCCTAAAAAGAATCAATTCTTCGTTTTGGGTAAACACATAACGGACACAGTTACATAAACGGTTGTTATGCGGACTACGCCAGCAATTTTTTATTTCACCCAGTTTTTCATAGCCAAAGTTTGCCACTAATTTTTCAGCAATGGCAATCGAGGCAACATTCGTCACATCAGGGCTTAATTCTACACGATTGGCTTTTAAATCAATCATGGCAAATTCTGCCATTTTCAAGACAGCTTCACTCATATAGCCGTTGCCCGCCTGTGCCGTATCACACCAATAACCCATCGTAAACGCAGGGACAGCAGGGTCTAATTTATTAAGCGAAACCATGCCCACAAATTCATTGGTGCCTTTAATATAGATGCCAACATGAAACGATAGGCGGTGATATTGTTCAAGCGCCATGTTGGTTACATAATCTGTCGTATCGCCCAAAGAAGGCGTGGGGTGCATCCATTCAAAACGCGGTTTTAATGCGTCAGATGATGCCATTAAAGCATTGTTGATATCTTGTACCATACCGCGGTGCAAGAATCGCAATTCAAGACGTTCGGTTTTGATAAAAGTAGGTAAGTCGAAAACTTCCAAAGGGTTTTTCATATCAATGCCCTCCAAAGGGAGATATTTTAAAAGAAACGGGAAAAGAGATTGAATAGATCGCTTTAAAAATAACAAATAACTTCATAACTGTACACAAAAAAAGCCCCTTACTAAAAAGGGGTTTAATATTTTAGTTTGTTATACCAATTAGTCACCTTGAGTAAAGCTATAATAAACATCATGCCTTAGGCTGCCATCCCCTTTTCTGCGATGTTTATTTTTGAGCACAGCTAATTTTTCAAACCCAAATTTTTGGACAATTTTTTGAATAAGCGCTTTAGAAGCTAAATTTTCACTATCATGATAAATATCTACACGGCGTGATTTTAAATGATTGATTGAAAAATCACATATTTCAAACAAGGCTTCTGTCATATAACCGTTACCGACATGTGCGCTATGTGTCCAGTAGCCAATATTAAAAGCAGGAATATTGGGGTCGTCCTTATCTAGTGAAATGCGCCCAACCATGGTGTTTGTACCTTTTAAATACATACCAAAATGAAAAGCTTCCTTGTTAAGCTGTTCTTTTATATTAACAAGGGCGTGCTCTTGCGTTTCTTTAAGTGTAGGTGGTGTTGGGTGCATCCAGTCAAACCACGGGTTAAATTCTGCCAATGATGCATGAATAGAGCTGTTAAAATCAGCCGCCATTTCAAAATTTAACAATCGCAATTCAAGACGATTTGTTGCTATAACTTTCGGTATTTCAATATCTTCTAAAGGATGTTTCATTTAATTTTCCTTGTTAGGTTTATAGCTTAAATACATAGGTTTCTTCGGCATATTTCTTGCCGTCTGGGCAATTCCAAACATCGGCTAAATGCGGTTGATGCACCCCACCTATTTTTTCATAAAATTTGCGCGCAGCATGGTTTTCTTTCAAAACAGAAATAAGCATGTTTTCATAACCTTGCTTTTGAACCGTTTCTTTAAAAGTGTGCACCAGCACCCTCCCATAGCCTTGCCTTGTTTTTTGAGGATTCAGATACAAGGCATTGAGCCTGTAATTTTTAGAATGATTATGATCGACCCAACCTTGAGCAAAACCGATAGGGTTTTCATTGTCTGTAATGATCAAAAAGAGAGATTTTTCAGGGTCACGCCTTTTTAAAAAACCAGACCACTGGAAACGTTTATTTTCTACCGTTACATGTTCGTCTAAGTAAGATTTGGAAATAATGTCCACGTAAGCATTGTGCCATGCCGCCACATGTATAGCGCAAATATCGTTTACATCAGCTATTGTTACATCACGTACTAAAATGGCCATCAAACACCCCTTTTAAAACCCTTATTTATTTAAGGATAACAAGTGCATGCTTTTAGCTCAAGTGTTACATACAAGCTTTTAAAATATCAGCGCGGTTTTCAAAAAGAATACCTTCTTGCAGTAAGGCTTGTTCTATGGAGAAAAAGTTTCTAGCAATTGTTTCATCATTTTTAATAAATGGGCCTGTGCCCTTAAGTTTTGCTTTTACAAAAACTTCATACGCCACAGGAAATGGGCGTGTGTAGCGGTGAGGTTTTTCACCTTCTACCTCTATTGTAAGTTTTTGCAACGCCACAATTTCAAGATTTTCAATTTCTACAAAGGCTTCTTCTAAAATTTCACGTTTTACTGTTTCTTGCCATGACTCATGCCCTTCACGCCCGCCACCTGGAATGTCAAAGGTACCCTTACCCGTTTTTTCAACAAGCAGTAATTCGCATTTTTCATTAAATATATACGCAAAAACAGCCCCGATAAGGCTGTCTTTAGGTGGCTGATCTGTAAAAATCAGCGCTACATTATTTGGTTTTGGTAACCATTCAACATTTTGGCGGGTGCTACTCATTAATTTTAAGCGCTGCCAAAAACGCTTCTTGAGGAATATCCACGTTACCGATAGATTTCATACGTTTCTTACCTTTTTTCTGCTTTTCAAGCAGTTTTTTCTTACGGGTAATATCACCGCCATAACATTTTGCTGTAACGTTTTTACGCATGGCTTGCACCGATTCACGGGCAATAATTTTACCGCCAATGGTGGCTTGAAGTGCCACGTCAAACATTTGGCGAGGAATAAGTTCTTTTAGCTTCACAAGTAATATACGTCCACGGCTTTCAGCATTATCACGGTGCAAAATCATGTTCAACGCATCCACAGATTCACCGTTAACAAGAATACCAACCTTCACAAGTTTTTCTTCTTCAAAACCATCTGGCTCATAATCAAACGAAGCATACCCGCGTGAAATTGACTTCAAACGGTCGTTAAAATCAAGCACCACTTCGTTAAGTGGCAAGCGGTAAGTCACCATAACACGGGTACCGTGATACTCCATCGCTATTTGCTGTCCACGTTTTTCAATGCAAAGGTTAATCACAGCGCCAACATATTCATCAGGCACTAAAATAGTAGCCTTAATCATCGGCTCTAAAATGGCTTTAATTTGAGTTGGGTCTGGTAGGTGTGCAGGGTTGTGAATTTCTTCTGTTTCGCCATTGGTTTTAACAACATTGTAAATAACCCCAGGCGCAGTTGTTACAAGGTCTAAGTCAAATTCACGTTCCAAACGTTCTTGAATAATTTCCATATGCAAAAGACCAAGGAATCCACAACGGAAACCATGTCCAAGTGCTGCAGATGTTTCTGAAATATACGTAAATGACGTGTCATTGAGCTGCAGTTTGGCAAAAGCGTCTTTTAATTTTTCGTAATCAGCACCTTCGGTTGGGTAAAGACCACAAAATACCATTGGCTGTACTTCTTTAAAACCAGGCAACATTTCTGCGCAAGGACGCAGGTGATCTGTAATGGTATCACCAATAAATGTATCCGCCACCGACTTAATCGCCGCTGTAATAATACCAACCTCACCGGCGCGCAGTTCATTTACTACTTTAATTTTAGGGTCAAGTACACCCACACGTTCAACAATGTGCTGTGTGTTATTTGACATAAATCGAATTTTTTGGCCTTTTTTAATCACGCCGTCTTTCATGCGTACAAGAATAACAACACCTAAATAGTTGTCATACCAAGCGTCCACCAAAAGCGCTTTAAGCGTTGCATCTTCATCGCCCACAGGGCATGGAACTTTCGCAACAATTTGTTCTAAAATTTCTGTAATACCAATACCCGACTTCGCAGAAGCTTGTACCGCTTCAGAAGCATCAATACCAATAATATCTTCAATTTGCTCACGCACACGTTCAGGCTCTGCACTTGGCAGGTCAATTTTATTGAGTACGGGTATAATTTCAAGATCGTTATCCAGCGCCATATAAACGTTTGCAAGCGTTTGCGCTTCCACACCTTGCGACGCGTCCACCACAAGCAATGCACCTTCACAAGCGCTTAGTGAGCGCGAAACTTCGTAAGAAAAATCCACGTGCCCTGGTGTATCAATCAGGTTTAGCTGATATTTTTCACCATCTTTAGCTAAATATTCCAAACGAATCGCATTGGCTTTAACCGTAATACCACGCTCACGTTCAATGTCCATTGTATCAAGCAATTGAGCTTTCATATCCCTTTTTTGAACAGCAAAAGTCTCTTCAATAATACGGTCGGCCAAGGTTGATTTACCATGGTCAATATGTGCAATAATCGAAAAGTTACGGATATGTTTTAAGTCTTTAGACATTGTGTTCTCATTTTCTTAAATTAGTATGCATAAACCGCAGTATACCAAAGAAAGTAAAAAAAGGAAGCATTGTCTGTCACTTCAGTGTGGAATAATAAATTAGTCGCCAATTTAACAGTTCAAGCCACATATTTTCTGGCTATTTTCTGTCAAAATCATGCATTACCACTTGACGAACATATACTGAATGTATACATTCCAAACATACAAAACACATCGTAAGCGTCTGCTTATTTTCTTTTTCTGCATATGGAGGCATATTTTATGTCTAAATTTGATACAAAAAACCTATCTTCCGCTACTGTTTCTCTTAAAAAAATAGAGGCACGACATACAATATTACACATTGTAACCGACGACGACATGAAACGCACCGATTTAGCTCTGCCCCTTAAAGGGCGCAGACGTATATCAAGCGAGCTAGGTAAAATTAGTTATATAGACACGCCTGACAAAACACATGTTATTTTTGGTGCGGGCTCGTTTAATCCTAAAAAACACCTTACACCTGAACAATGGGAAGTGGCTGTAGGCGCTCATTTATTTGATGCTTTAAAAGCAGAAAAAATTCGAGAGGCCAACCTTCAAAAAAACACTTTTTTAAGTTATCGTGTGGGTTATGGGTTCGGCGTGCGTTCATTCAATAACGGATATCATGGCACATCTAACACCATTCGCTTAGGTGGGGTAAATACTGATTTTGAAAATGGATTTATCCTTTCAAAGTCAACCAATTTCACACGCTTACTTACCAACACACCACATGGTAATTATAAAAAAAGTGGCTTAAACACAGGTTTAAACGCCCAAAGCTTTGTTGAACTATTACGTGAAGAGTTTCCAGATAACATAACGCACAGCGGTAATATAGCTCTCAGCCGTATTAACGCCCGTGGCATCATGTCTGTTGGCCGTGCAAGCGAGCACGAGCCAGCCTTGTTTGAAGCCACATACTGTCACGAAAAATGCACAGATGACCCTATTGTCTTTGTTGCAAAAGGCGTGATGTATGACACAGGCGGTGCGGCTATAAAACCTGGTGACAGCATGGCAACCATGAAATACGACATGACAGCAGCTTCTACAGCAGCGGGCATACTTAAAGCACTTAAAGACAGCCATGCAAATTGCCATGTGAAAGTTGTTTTTTGTTTGGCCGATAATGCCGTAGGACCTAAAATGACCTTAAACGGTGACCGCGTAGAAATGATGGATGGTAAAGTTGTTGAAATTACCAACACAGACGCCGAAGGGCGTGTGGTTTTGTACGATGGTTTGGTGTATGCTCAAAAACATATAAGCAATGCAAAGGCTTATATTTCAATGGGTACACTCACAGGGACAGGTCGCCAAGTTATGGGTGAACGTGCCGCTATGTATTTTTGTGAAAATGAGAAATTTAATAAACTTTTACGAGAAACATCGCAGGCATGTGGCAAGGTCGACGAATTATTTCGTTTACCTATAGACCTACGCTTAGAAGACTGTGTTCAAAGCCCAGAACCAGGTGTTGACCTTAAAAACTATACCTCAGGCACAGGATGCAATGGATCTGAACTGGCGTATTACTTTTTAAGAGCAGCCATGAAAAAAGAAAACAAAAGCAAGCATATCCATTTTGATATTGCCAATGTTGGCGGTGGACATAAAGATATTACTGGCTTAAAGCTTCCTTATTTCACAGGTACAGGCTGGGGCGTTTTAACCCTAACCAAACTGTTTAAGCAGAAATTTTCTTAAACAACACATATATCGAGCATAAAAAGACCCTCCATTTGGAGGGTCTTTTTTTGAAGATAAAGTGTTTATCGCACTTCTGCGTTAAAACGTTTTTTAACATTTGCCACAGCGGCGTTTGCCACTTTATTGATTTCTTCTTCTGTGAGCGTGCGGTCTGCCGCTTGCAAGGTCATCGACAAAGCAATTGACTTTTTACCAGCTTCAACATGTTCACCTTGATAAACATCAAACAAACTCACAGAGCGTACAAGGTCTTTATCCGCGCCTTTAAGGGCATTCATCATATCTGCAGCCGCCACGTCTTCCGCCACTAAAAAGGCAAAGTCACGTTGCACACTTTGATAAGGAGATGTTACAAAAGCACCTTTTTTCATCACCATATTTTCAGCCTTCAATAGGTCCACTTCAAAAATAGAAGCCGTTCCTTTTAAACCAAATTTTTTCATAACAGCGGGGTGCACTTCACCAAAGGTAGCAAAAACATTTTTACCTAATGCTAGCGTACCGCTACGCCCAGGGTGGTAAGCACTTGTTGCGCCTTGACGCACTTGAAGCTTATCAGCGTCCATACCCAAAGATTCCAGCATTGCAAGGGCATCAGCCTTGGCGGTAAACACATCAGCTTGCGGTGCATTACCTTGCCAGTGTTTTTCTTCTGACCCCATCAGCAAGCCAGCCGCTTTTAAAACTTCTGTCGTTTCTGTATAAGTTTTACCAACTTCACCCAAATGAATAGAACCTTCACCACGCGCCATGTTTTTAGCTGCGGCATCTAAAAGTGACGGTAAAAGTGATGGGCGCATTGTGCTCATTTCAACTTCATCTAAAGGATTAGCCAATTCAAGTAAAGGCGCACCTTCTGCAAATATTTCAGCTTTTTCTTTATTGATAAAGCTATAGTTAATACATTCTAAATAACCCATAGCAGCCAATGAACGGCGTGCAACACGGTCGCCCGTGCGGCCTTTATCTGCGCCCAAAATGGTTTGAAGCGGCAAAGGTGGCAATTGCGTTGGTACGGCATCAAGCCCCTTCATACGTAACACTTCCTCAACCAAGTCAGCGTCTGTATCCATAATGGTGCAATAGCTTGGTACTGTCACATTAAACATTTCAGCACCTTCTATTTTAAAGCTTAAACGCTCCAAAATTTCTCTTACTTCACTCGCATCAATATCTAGGCCACCAAAAGTTTTAACACGTGCTGGGTCAAATTTAATGGTGCGTGGTTCAGGTAATTCTGTACCTTCGGCGTCAATACCACAAAGATCACCACCACAAAGTTCTTGAATAAGGTCAGCTGCCATCACCGCGGCAGGCACGGTCATTGCAGGGTCAATTCCACGCTCAAAACGATAACGCGCATCAGTGTTGCACTGCAAACGTTGACCTGTCACAGCAATGTTATGCTTATTAAACTGTGCCACTTCTAAATAAATATTTTTTGTATTTTCGTCAACACTTGTCGTTTCACCACCCACAATACCCGCAAGACCAATAACGCCACTATCATCCATAATAGCAATATCACCCTCAGCCAAAACATGTTCATTGCCATCTAAACCTAAAAGTTTTTCGCCACCTTTAGCCGCTTCAATACGAATGTCGCCTTTTAATTTATCGGCGTCGTATGCATGCATCGGCTGACCGTAGCTCATCAACATAAAGTTTGTAATATCGGCAAGGCAGTTAATAGAGCGCAGGCCTGCTTGCTCTAAAAAGCGTATCAACCACGCAGGGCTTTCGGCATTTTCAACATTTTGGATAAGCTGCCCTGTAAAGAATGGGCATGCTTCATGGTTTTTAATGATGGCAGGCACAGCCCCATTATCTTCACTTACATTTTCTACATCTGTGTCGGTCTGCGCTTCTTCAACTGTCACCGTATTAAGTTCACCCATACCGCTTGCGGCCAAGTCACGTGCAATACCATAAACAGACAAAGCGTCACCACGGTTCGGCGTCATGTCCACATCAAAAATAACATCGTCCAAACCTAAAGCTTCTGCCAATGGTGTGCCTGTTACAAAGTCACCTTCAAATTCCCAAATACCGTCAGCGTCTTCACCAAACCCAAGCTCTTTAACAGAACAGATCATGCCGTTGGACTTCACGCCACGTAATTTTGATGGCTTAATTTCAAAGTCACCAGGTAAAATAGCACCATTTAAAGCCACAACAACTTTTAGGTTGTCACGTGCATTTGGCGCACCACAAACAATTTGAATATTTTCTTTAGCGCCAACGTTCACCGAACACACACCAAGGCGGTCTGCGTCTGGGTGCTGAACACGGCTATCAATGTGCCCAACAACAACGTTATTAAAAGCCTCACCTTCTTTTTCAATGCCTTCAACTTCTAAACCAAGAGACACCATACGGGCTGCTAATTCTTCTGCTGTTGCGTTTGTTTCTAAGTGTTGCTTTAACCAGCTTAGAGAAAATTTCATTTTATTTTACCTTAAGTTTTTAGCTATATAATTGATGCTGTTTTATAAAATTAAGCCGTTGCTTAAAATATATATCTTAGAGTTCTTTCCATGAACAATTTGCACATGACATCACAGGGTGAAGTGTTGCAGGTGCATCTGTTATTTCACAGAAATCTTGTCTCGTCATACAGCCTGAAACCAAAACCGCTACCACAAGTGTTATTATCATTTTTTTCATCTTTTATAGTCCTTATATATTTTAATAATGCGTTATAAATAATTTAATTTAAATTAAAGTTGTCGTTATTTTTTTTAAATTTTCATATTGGTAGAATTTTTACCAAAGTGCTTTAAGAAACTTATGCCGCTTTCATAAAAAAGACGTAAGTCTGTAATACCATATTTAAGCATAGCCAGGCGTTCTATCCCCGCACCGAAAGCAAATCCTTGCCATTCTTCGTGTGAAAGCCCGCCAGCTTTTAGAACATTGCGGTGTACCATGCCACTACCTAAAACTTCCAACCAGCCTGTGTGCGAACAAATACGGCACCCCTCACCTTTACAAAACAGGCATTCAATATCAACTTCTGCACCTGGTTCTGTAAACGGGAAATAACTTGGGCGCAAACGCATGGTAATGTCACGTTCAAAATATTCTTCCAAGAATTTTTGCAGCGTACCTTTTAAGTGTCCAAAAGTAAGATTTTTATCTAAAGCCAGCCCTTCAACTTGGTGAAATTGTGGTGTGTGCGTTAGGTCCGAATCATTACGATACACGCGACCAATAGACATCACACGCATAGGTGGTTTAAATTTTTCCATCGTGTGAATTTGCACGTTAGATGTTTGCGTACGCAATAAGCGACGCTTACCGTCGGCGTCTAAATTTTTCAAATAAAATGTATCGTGATCTTGCCTTGCAGGGTGATCTTCTGGGATATTAAGCGCAGTAAAGTTGTAAAAATCTGTTTCAACTTCAGGGCCTGTAGCCGCACTAAAACCAAGACGGCTTAAAATAGCTTCAACTTCTTCAATAACGTATGAAACAGGGTGTATTTTACCCATTGAACGTGCCTGAGCAGGCAGCGTTACATCCACCGATTCAAAAGCGAGTTTCGCGTTTAAAACTTCTGTTTCTAACGTATCTTTTTTGCTTTCAAGTGCATTAGCCACAGCCACTTTTACATCGTTAACTTGTTTACCAAATGCTTTACGTTCCTCGGCTGGCATTGCGCCCAATTGTTTAAGGAGAGAAGTGATTTCACCGTTTTTGCCCAACAAAGAAACACGCACATTTTCAAGGTCATCTAACGTTGAAAGTGATTGTACTTGTTCAAGGCTTGAAGCTTGCAACTGGTCCAAAGAAGTCATGATTTTTACTCATTCTGTTTTTTGTGGTTTTAATTCAAAGAAAGTTATAACCCATTGTGCCCTATTTTTCTATACATTCATGCTATTTTTCTATCATTTTATATGAATACTTGCATTTTTAACAAAATAGCCTTAAAAGTAGGGTATACAAAACACAATTATTGCCTTTTTAGGAGGACTAAAATATGTCCGACACCCAAAATCCAATTGAAATTGAACGCAAATTCACCCTGAAAAATGATAACTGGAAAGCATGGAGCTATAAAACCATTGAAATGGTTCAAGGCTATTTTACAGGTGACACATGCCCCGTTACATTTGATGGTTTACACCTACGCATTGGACAATTTACCATAAAACCCGAAGAGCACTTCGTAAACATTCTGCCTGAACTTTTAGTGACTGGTACAGAGAACATTTCTCCACAATTATGCGCCGTACGTATTCGCAGTGAAAATGGGCTTTATAAGCTCACTATCAAAAAGCGCATTGACAGCAACAGTTGCCACGAAATGGAATATCTCATCCCAGAAGGAATTGGCAGATATCATCTAGAAAGAACGGACTGCAAGCTGTTAAAAACACGATATTTAGTCGGCATTGGCAACAATAAAACAGCCGAAGTTGACGTGTATCATGGTGAAAATTCAAACATGCCAAATACAGCAGAAGTTGAGTTTATCAACCAAGAAACAGCAGATAGTTTTGAAACCCCTGCATGGTTTGATAAAGAGCTCACAGGTATGAGCGAATTTTCATGCAAAGCCTTAGCAGAAACACCCTACAACGCGCGCCAAAAATAAACACCTTAGGAGGTGATATTATGTGCAATTCAACAATCAAAGTAGATATTAAATCGATGTTTGATAAGTTAAAAAAACACTATCCAGGCATTTCAACATCGTATCAAAAAACTTATGATGCGGCCATGCACACTGAAGACAGTGCCTTGCTTGAAAAAGCGCTTGATAGCATCACAAAGGGTTACGAAGCCGGCATTATTATTGAATGCCAGTAAAACCAGACCAACGAAAAACAAAAAGCCCCTTATCTAGGGGCTTTTTTTTTCGTCACACATTTTAATATCATTTCCACAGCCTTACAAATTCATCATTGAAAGTTGTATTGATACGGCTTTTAAAAATTTTAGCATCCGCAGCAGAAATATAAAGATTATAATATTCAACAGGTCTACGACCTGACTCAACGTCAATATCAACCAATTCATAACATTGTTGAGCTGCGCTGTAGGTTGAGTATTTCACTTGTAAACCGTACCCTAAATAAGGGGTTAAAGCGTCACGTTTGTTAAAATATTTTTGGATGTATGTGGCAGCCAATAATGGCGCAATGCCTGTTGCTTGGCTAAGGTTCAAAAAGCCCTTAAAACCGTCAATAAGTGGATTTTTAGATGTAGGATTCTGAGTTGCCATAATATGGCCTCCGAAAAAAGGGTAGCCTGCAAAAGCAGGTGGCTAAAAGATAATGTTTTTAATTCATTAAGTATATTATTGTAATAAATACAAAAAAAATCAAGCCTCGTTCTCCTTTTTAATAAAACACCCCTAAAATTCGCACCTAAATACACCGTTATATACCCTATATGCCCCTTTTATACCGCGCCCATTCGCCTTACGTTCGCTTTTATAGCTGACGTAAAATTGATATACACGATAAAAATGTCAGCTTTTTATTAAAAGATTACCCCCGCCAAACAATCCATATAACCATAGACTTCACACAACAAAAAAGGCGCTAAAAGCGCCTTTTTTTAACTTCGTAAAAAATTACTTAGTTGCAGCTTTAGCTTTGTTCGCTAGCTCTGCAAATGCAGGAGCGTCGTTCATTGCTAACCATGCTAGTACTTTACGGTCAACTTCAACGTTAGCCAATTTAAGGCCGTTCATCAATGTTGAGTAAGTCATCTCGTTTTCACGAGCTGCCGCGTTGATACGTGTAATCCATAGACGACGGAATTCACGTTTCTTCGTACGACGGTCACGGTATGCATACTGCAAACCTTTTTCAACTTTTTCAATTGCTACGCGGAAACAGCTTTTAGCACGGCCGCGGTAACCTTTTGCCATTTTAAGGACTTTTTTATGACGTGCGCGTGAAGCTGCACCACCTTTAACTCTAGACATTATTTAGTTCCTTTTGCTGTCGCAGCGTTTGCTGCTTCTAATTTAGCTGCTGCTTGACGGATCATTGCAGATTTAAGTGCGCGAGTACGTTTACGCTTTGATTTAGCGTAAGGTAACATAGCGTCTACACGTGCAAAGTCAGCATCACTTACAAAAGTAGTACCGGCTAAAGCATAAGCTTTACGACCTAATTTAGACAGGAAGTGACCGTGTCCTTGGATACCACGCTTAATTTTCCCAGTCGCTGTAGACTTAGGGAAACGCTTAGCTGCGGCTTTCTTAGTTTTGAGTTTGTAACCCATAACATTTCGTCCTTTATATTTCAGGTGATAGCCGTACCCAAAGGTAAACTATACTTGATACCTGCCGCCTTTTGACGGAGTTCAATAAGACCTTATTGGTGGCTGGGCAAACCAACTCTTTACTAACCATTAAGGCGTCCTATATATAGAAACAATCTATAACAAACGGAAAATACGCCAAACAGCCACGAATTGCAAGCCCTAAAACAAAGCGTATACAAAAAAATCACTTTTTTTAGCCTTACCCCTTGCAATGTACCTAAAACAGCTCTATATACCGTTAGTCAATTAAGAAATAAACAAGGTTTTATTTCTATTTAGAAACATCTTTTCGTATTACTTTTCCCCAAGGAAGCCTTTATGCCAGCCAATATGGTTAATATTAAATCGCTCGTACTTTACAAAGCCTTTGACGAGCTAAAAAAAGAAGGTGGCCTTAACAGCATTACCGATGCAGAAAATTTATTGACTGCCTTTGGCGCAGACATTAAAAAAAGAAATGTGATTGAATTTGACTATTGTCTTAAAAATCTAGCACACAAAGAAAAACTATATGAATATGCCATTCCGCTTACCAATGGAACCTTTGCAACATTTTATGTAGACCATGACTTGGGGTTTGAATGTGGCGAGCGCTTACCAAGGCCTTATATGCACATTATCAAACACTTACACATGAATAACCGAAAAACTCAAAAGGAGCTGCATTAGCAGCTCCTTTTTTTCGTACCCATAGTTAGCACTCACATAACTTGCACTATAAATCGAGCCATTTAAAAGCCAATACTGCACCTAAACGTCTAATTTTCGCTTATTATTACACAACCCCATCGAAAACAATCGTCAGCATATTGTCAGTTTTGCTTGCATTGAGCTCATACTCCACCCTATAATTAACTAGAACTTGAACTTAAAGTTTTGTGTCAAAAACATTGAACTTTCTGTTTTCATGAAACACATAACTTTTTCACATTCGCACAATTTCGTGCACTTTAACTTGGAGAATGACCATGTCATTATCAAACAAAAATTTAACTCAAATCAACGCAACTGCAGACCTAAACGATATGGAATTACGTGTTTTACGCGCAACCATGAATGGTAAACCTGCGGCAAATCCGATGCTTTTATCAAACGCTGTTAAATCAGTTGCTGACGAAATGGGCGTTGAGCGTGAAGAAGCTTTGCAGATGCTTAAAGCATATGTAGAAAATGAACTTGCAGCTGAAAATGCAATGGTTGCCAAAAATTGGCAATCAAGCGTGCATAGCAATATCGCAATTCATGCAGATTCAACACGTCATTAAATTTTACTGCTAACGAATAGAGGGCTTATGCCCTCTTTTTTTTGAGAAAACCACATATAAAAAACCGCCTGTCAGTTGTGTCATATTCATATTTTAGCGCCTACCTATAAGTAATTATGTTACTAAATATGGGTGAATAAGGGGACTAAACACATGAGTACAAGCGCTAGACAAAAAAAAGCAAATCAAAGCAAGCATACCCAACAAAATGCAAAACAAGAACAAGAAAACTTAACAGTTAAATTTGCAGGGTTAGAATACGAATGCGCGAATGAGCAAGAAGCTGATGATTTAAGGCTTTGCGTTTCGCGTGCGGAAAACCAACTTCGCGATGCGGCACTGGTGCGCGCACAATCAGAAACCCCTAACTTTAGTGAGGGGCAAGAAGAAAAATCGCTTGCCATTGAAAATGCAAAATATAACAACTATTCATTCCAAGCAACAAGCGACCCACAGGTTATGGCGCCTATTGTTATGAATGAACTTAGAAATTTAGAAAAAGAGCGTCGACGTGAAGAGCTCGAAGTAGATAACTCTATGAATGATGTTGATTACGATATGGATTACGCCATGTAATAGCTTACAAAAAAATAAACTGCCTTCGGGCAGTTTTTTTATACAACTAAACTATTTAAGTTATTTTTTAAGCAAAATACGCATAACATTCGCTAAGGTATCAGCCTGTTCTCGGCGCCCTACAACCATGTCTAGCATACCATGATCTTTCAAATATTCAGCAGTCTGGAAACCTTCTGGTAACGTTTCACCAATGGTTTGCTGAATAACACGTTGCCCTGCAAAGCCAATTAAAGCTTTTGGTTCAGCCATTAAAATATCACCCTGCATCGCAAAAGAAGCTGTTACACCACCTGTTGTTGGGTCTGTCAGCATAACGATATAAGGAATTCCTGCATCTTTGACTATAGAAATAGCCGCTGTACTACGCGCCATTTGCATGAGAGATAAAATACCTTCTTGCATACGTGCGCCACCTGAAGCTGGTATCATTAAGAGTGGGATATTAAGTTCTTTAGATTTTTCTGCGGCTGCAACCATGGCTTCACCCACATAAACCCCCATAGAACCAGCCATAAAAGCAAAGTCGAACAAACAAATAACACAAGGCTCGCCTTTAATTGTAGCCGTTACAACTTTAAAAGCATCAGCGTTATCGGAAGATTTTTTCGCTTCTTTAAGGCGATCCGCGTAAGACTTACGGTCTTTAAATTTCAAAGGGTCCATTTTTGGTGCTTTAACAGGCACATCCACGTCAGAACCTTCGTCAATTAAATAAGACAAACGACCGTTTACCGTAATGCGGTGGTGATATTCACAATTTGGGCAAACATTAAGATTTGCAGCCAAATCCTTTTTATAAAGCATGTCAGAACATGAAGGGCATTTTACCCACACGTTTGCCTTCACGTCTTTTTTAGATTTCGTGAATACACCAGGCTTAACTATGTCTTTTAACCAACTCATGGCCGCACTATGCCACAAAATCATTCAATTATCAAAAAAAATAAATCACAATAACATTGCAATGTATACATACATATTCTATAACTTAGTATACAAAGTTACATTTATCTTTATTTTTCTTTTATTTCCTAACCATTTGGAGGCAATTTATGCCAAATCTAAAGGTCGTAAACTCAAAACTTAAAAAGAACGAATCAAGAACAGACATTATTCAAGAGGCTATCGATGCAGCACGCAAAGACGGCTTTCTTAGTAATAACGAGATGCCACCACATGTGACACTTTGCTTTCAAACACAATCTATAAAGGCTACTTCTGCGCTCGCACGTTACGGAAAGAATTTAGAAACTTTCATGCACATTGCAGATAAACTGGCGCCTATTGTTATTATCTTTAAGGCTAAAAAATCTGCAAAACAGCAACTATTCTTGTCATGTTCAAGCCAATACTTGCGTGACAACACTGAAAATTACAGCCGTAGTGGCAAAAAAATTGGTAGCGAGCAATACAATACCCTCATCCTTAAAAAACGCGCTTCAATTTAAGCATCTACGAAAAAACCACCTGCATTGGGTGGTTTTTTTTTGCACATTTTTATAAAAAAATGCTAACTAAAGTGACTTATTCATAATGTTTTCTGTAACATTGTAATAGTTCAAGCCACTATAAAAAGCATGCAGTTCATCACTTTGATGTTGAAGGAAGAGCATAGTGCGCTTTCCACCTTCCGATCTTACCCAATTTTCTGCTTTGCGTACCATTGCCTTGCCGATACCATTCCTTTGCACAGAAGGGTCGACAGCAAGGTCCCATATCCATCCAGATGTATGACTTAAAGCGCCAAGCACCACAGCCACAATTTCTCCTGAATCAACAGCGACAAAAATTTGACTGCGTGGTAATAATTTAGCGACTGTAAATTCATTTTCAGCGTCTAAGCCACCTCGGTCAAACATGCTACAACGGTACCATAATTCAATAATATAAGGCTTATCACCTTCTTGTATTGGGCGGATATTAAGGTTATTTATTTTTTTTAATGTCATTTTCATACTCCAAGGCGTTGATGTATTATTATTATTGCTTTATAGTGATCTCGTTTTTAAGTGCCCATTTAAAAACAGTTCCACTAAAGTTATTATAAACGGGACTAAATTTTAGACACAACAAAAGAAAGTGTATGACATATGAGTTTTGACAAAGTACCAGCAGGTAAAAACGCACCAGATGATATTTATGTAATCATCGAAAACCCAATGAGAACGGCGCATATGAAGTATGAAGTCGACAAAGAAACAGGCTGTCTTTTTGTAGATAGATTTTTACCAATGCCGATGTTTTTCCCAGCGCACTATGGGTACATTAATCAGACATTAGGTGGTGACGGTGACCCTGTAGACGCATTTGTAATGACTGACGTTGACGTTGTACCAGGCTCTGTTATTCGTTGCCGCCCTGTTGGCATGCTTGTAACTGAAGACGAAAGCGGTATGGACGAAAAGCTTGTTTGTGTACCACACACAAAACTTGACCGCCGTTACGATAAAGTACAAGACCTTGGCGATATCGATGATTTATTCAAAAAACAACTTGAACAATTTTATGCCAACTACAAAAACTTGGAAGATGGTAAGTGGGTTAAAGTTTCTGGATGGGAAGATGCCGCTTCTGCGAAGAAGTGCATCGTTGAAGGTGTTGAGCGCCTTGCAGCTTCTAAATAAGCTGTCACTTAGACATAAAAAAACCTCCCGTTTGGGAGGTTTTTTTTCGATGTAATCCTAGCGCGTCACTTGTGCATAAAGCTTTAGAACCATAGTACTTGACTCAATCATTGCATTGTAAAGCTCTGCCATATGATCTGCATGTTTCTGCGCGGCCCAATATTCATAATATTGGCTATATTCATCCATCATAGCCAAATATTGAACCAACTTTTCAGCAATGAGCTGACTATTAACGTCTGAATTTGCTTTAAACGCTTGCAGCATATCATAAGCTGCATTTTCAGCTTGTGCCATCACAACAAAGTCTTTTTGTTGCTGAGATTTTGAAATCGTTTCTGTTTCAGCTAAAGCATAGCTAGAAGAAAAGGCAAAAGCAGATAAAAGCATAAGAACGCGAGTGAAGTTTTTCATAAAGGTTAACCTCCGCCCAAAAAAGGGCATAGTAAGGGAATAAACGTTTTGATGTACAGTCTAATAAATATATGGGTACTTATTTTAAAGTTTACAACCTCTAAGTATTAAAAAATATAAAAAAATTAAATTTACTCTACCACATTGACATCTGATTCAACACAAATGCTAAGAGCAATATTTGTGGTAAGGTAATAAGCGGTAGAAATAAAGCCGACTTCCATTTACCAAGCGTTTCCTTCAATACCATAATTTCTGTATAGTCCGTTGAAACACCCGCCATTAAAAAGGAAAAGCTATTTCCCGGTGCATCGGCTTTATTAAAGATATCAGCCGCAATCGGCACAGAACCCTCACTACAAACTTCTATAACAGTTGCGGCTAAAGTTGTCATCATCAAACCAAATGCCGTTGCGCCAAAGTACATAGCAAACATATCTTCTGCCATAAAATTACGGACTAAAGCCGCTATCACAACACCAAACAACAGCCATTTAACCACTACTTTAGCGTCTTTAATACCAGAAAATATCATACCTGCAAAAGCACTTATAGACTTATCACGCCCCTTGAATGCTTTAAAAACCTCCGCCTTAAAGGCATAGCCTTCAGGTAAGTCTATTGTATTAGGGTTAGCCTCTAAAACACCATTTGCAACACATTTGTCAAAAATATAACCACTCACAAAAGCAATAACCATCGACAAAAGAAGGAATAAAAGCATCCATTTTAGACCAATCAATGCCCATAAAATAAACGTTAACGACAATGAATTCCACGGACTTGCAATTAAGAAGGCCATTACTTGACCTAGAGATGCCCCACGCGCATAAAGCTTAGCACCTACCATTAAAATACCATGACTACAAAGATCCAGCAAAACGCCAGCACTCGTTGCACGCACAAGCCCACTCATCGTCCCGCCTTTTCCCAAGGCTGCTGCAATAAGTTCACGCGGTATACGCCCTACAACACCTACAAAAAGCACACCCAAGGCCAAACCCCACCACATACTGTTCATAATTTCAAAAACGTCAGCAGAAAGATTACCTACAAAAGGCACATCAAGGCTAAAGCCAAGACTGAATAAATGTACAACATAAAACACACTGACAGAAAGCAAAGATCCTATAAAAATATAATCCATACGCTTTTTAGGTTTTCCACAACAATCTGACATTACAACACCTTATATTTTTTTTAAATCTTCATAAAAAAAGCCAGCGCACATGCACTGACCTTTCATTCGTTTTATAATTTATCTACCAAAAGTTCTTTTGGTATAGACGTTAGATTATCTACACCATTTTTGGTTATAGCCACAATATCTTCAATACGCGCCCCACCCTTACCTGGGTAATAAAGCCCTGGCTCAATGGTCACAACCATATTTTCGAGTAAAGGGTTTGTATTGCGCGGACTTACTCCCGGGCCATCATCATGTACTTCAAGACCCAAAGCATGCCCTGTACCGTGGAAAAATCCGTAGCTTTCGCCCTTGGCATCTGTGCCTGTTGTAAATCCAGCTTGAGTCAATACATCATCAACCGCTTGATGAACTTCTGCACCTGTTACACCTGCTTTTGCAGTATCAAGCCCCATTTGTTGTGCCGCTTTAACAGCGTTGTAAAGGTTAACATGCCAGTCAGAAGCTTCACCCTTTAAAACCGTACGCGTCAAGTCGCCATTATAGGCGTTGCGTCCATGCGGGAAGCTGTCAATAATAATAAATTCACCTGCATACAATATGCCTTCACCACGATTATGAGGGTCAGCACCTTGTGCACCGCAAGCCACAATAGGGCCACCATTAAATCCAATACATCCGTTTTCAGCATTTTTAGCATTCATAAGACCTTGGATAATTTCAGATGTTAACGGGCTCCCTTTCCACGAAAGAGAAAGATCTTTGTTAATTTTTGCTTCATTTAACACTTCAAACGCACGTGCAAATGCCTTTTCATTAATTTGCTGACAAGTGCGAATACGTTCAATTTCATCTGCCGTTTTAATGGCACGTTCTTCAAAAAGAGTGGAAGCCTTGACGTCAAAATTTAGACCTCTGGCTTGCAGATCCACCAACATCTTAGAAGGAAAGTCCCCAGGAATTTCAAGCGTTAAAGCGCCATGTTTTAATGCAAAATAGGTAATAATATCAGCCATAGTGAATTGAGTCTGCCCCGCAGCCTTCATATCATCTACAACATTACTTAAAGCATGCACATGGTCAACCTTTGCCACTTTGCGTCCACGCCCAACTTCTAAGGCGCTCAGTAAAATATGCGTTTTGCCAGACGTATCCATAAACCAAATGTAAGGGTCATGCATTTCAAGCTTTGTAGCGTAAAAGCTGTCTGCACCACAGCCGTATAATAATTTTGCGTTTGTCATAAGTTAAACCTCTAGGCTTTTTTTAAAAGAAAATGTTGTTTATGCTGGCACATATCATAACCAATCCCTCTTTTAATTACCATGAAAAAAGAGTTATTTGCTTTCAGCAAATAATTAAGATACTTTACAAAAACATATAAATAAGAGGGCACAACTATGAATTCATCTGTAATACACCCAAACGTGTACAAGGCACTTTACATTTTACTGGCTACAGGCCTAGCAAGTAGGTGTATTGAAAAAGGTGTAGAGGCAGGTTTTATTGGTATAGCTGTATTGCTTTCTATTTATATTGCCATCAAAGAATTTACTGGTACGCGCCATACTGCACTTACAGAAAAAGTAAAAACCAGTACACATACACCCTTAATGATCGTATTACCTATTATGCTTACTTCATGGGGAATTTCGAGCTATTTCGGCATTAACCCTGACTATAGTCTTAAAAAATGGGGTGAAGTTTTAGCCCTTGTTTTAGGCGGGGCTATTTTATACATCGGTATAAGACGTTCACCGCTTTCAGCACTCGAAAAATTCCCACGTTATGTTATGTGGGCAGGCGCCTCATTTTCCTTATTACTTATACTGGAAAGCTTACACCTCATCCCTTGGGTGAGTGAAAACATCCGAAATCTCAGCAAAGGGCCATTACATACACAAATACGCTCCTTTAGCACAGTCGCCGCTATTCTTATTCCATTTGCATGGGTGGAAGCCTTAAAAAAAGACCGTTTGAAATATTGGATATTACCAAGCATTATTTTTATTGCATCTATTGTTGCAGGTGGGCGCAGTGGCTGGCTTGCACTTGGTGTCTCTGCTGCCATTTTTGCTTTTATTTATCCATGGAAGACCGTCGCTAGACCCCTTGTTAACAAAATTATTTTTGGCGCACAATTCGTATTAGGGTCAATTGTCGGCGGCTTGCTATACAGAATAGTCGTGGGAAATGAATTTTTTGAATATCGCCTTGGCATCGCTTCTGGAGATGGTGCGAGTGGCGGGTCTGGTCGCATAGAAATTTGGAAATTTGCACTTGATAAATTTACAGAAGCGCCATGGATGGGGATTGGTGTAAAAGGCTTTAGACACCTCGACTTTACAGGCTACGAGGTTACTTCAACCATGCACCCACACAACGCCATACTAGAACTTATGGTCGAAACAGGCATTATAGGCACAATTCTAGCCATCACATTTGCTTGCTTGCTGATGTACCGTCTTGGGAAATCTATTTACAATAACAAAAGCTACACCCACCCACGCATTCACAACTTAGCCATTGCCTGTGTTTGCTCATTAATAGCCTTTTTAACTGCCAGCTTAACCCTAACATCTATTTTCCATGCTTGGTGGCTAACATACTTTGTCGTTCTATATATTATTATTGATAGCGCGCACATTGCCATTCATCGTAAGGTCATAACCTAAAAAAAGAGGCTGGATAAGCCTCCTTTAAAATATAGATTTGAGGGTAAGGTTCAAAAGCTACTCTTGCATGTCTTCAGCTTCTTTAAGAGCTATGAGTATATCATAACAATCTTTATAAATTACGAGGCTTTCTTTAAGGTCCTCTCCGTACACATCATTTTCTTGCACAAGGGTTTTAATACCCTCATCACATGATAATAAATCTAATACCGAAGTATCGCATTGAAGGGATTCAAACCATGCTTCGCTTGACTCAAAGTTAAGCGGTGCAGAGATAACATCTTTGTAACTGATATTTTTTAATCCCATGTATCAATCCAATCTTTCTATTTTAAAGTTCTCATTTTAAGGTTCTATTTAATTCATTAAGTTTCTTATTCCTACTACTTATGGGGTACGGGCTAAAATAAAAAAGAGACAAACCTGTAAAAACATTACATTTCAGATAGTTAAATTGAGATAAATAACTGACATCAGATCAAGGAGATTTCGAGTAAAGGTCAGTTATCCCTAATTCTTAATCAGTCCGCCGTTTTGCCTTGTCACTAAGCCCATTAAATCCATATCAGCAACCGACGACATTACCTGACGCTCTTCTAAACCGCTCATACGAATTAATTCATCTACAGTCACAGGAGTTGAAGAAAGCAAGTCAAGCAGCATACTTTCAGGAGTAATACCACCCTCCATTGCAGGGGATGACGTTGCTGTGCCCACGCCTTTTTTTACTGAAACAGGCTGACAAGGTTCGCAATCGCTATGATCATCATCAAAAGACATAACACCTTGCATAGACTCCACATAACCTGTTAACGATTTTGGTAAATTATCAACGATATCGTCTATCGTTTGCAACATTGTAGCGCCATTTTGAATAAGGTAATTGGGGCCAGATGATCGTATATCGGCGGGGCTTCCTGGCATTGCAAAAACTTCTCTCCCCTGTTCGGCAGCTAGCCTAGCCGTAATAAGCGAACCGCTTTTTTTAGCAGCTTCGATAACAGCTACCCCCAAACTTAAACCACTTACAATACGATTGCGACGCGGAAAATGATTTTGCGTAGGCGCCATACCTAGAGGCATCTCACTTACAATCGCGCCATTTTTTTGAATAATATCAGCATACAACCCTGCGTTTTCAGGTGGGTAAATATGGTCCAAACCACCCGCAACAACAGCAATAGTTATACCACCCGCATCTAACGTGCCTTGGTGCGCCGCACTGTCAATACCGCGTGCTAGGCCACTGGTCACAACATACCCTTCCCCCACCAATGCGCCTGCAATTGCCTTGGTAAATTTAATAGAAGGTGCGCTTGCATTGCGGTTACCCACAATGGCCACTTGCTCCTGACCTAGCGCTTCTACATTACCAAGTACACTCAACACAGGAGGACAGTCATGAATAAATTTTAAGGCTGTTGGGAAGTTTTCATCTTCTTTGAATAAAAATTGACCACCGAGTTTTTCAAGCATTTTTATCTCACGCTCAAGCACACGGTCCGAAACAACCTTTAAGTTCTTTTTATAGGTTTTATTTAAATTATCAAATTCTTTTAAGGCATTTTCAGCAGAACCATACTGACCTATTAACTTTTTATAAATAACAGGACCCACGCCCGTCGAGCGAAATAGCTTTAGATTGTTGTATTCTGTTTTTGATAACCCCATAAAAGAGAATATACAGATTTAACTCATGAAAATAAAGAAGTTTTCACAACAGGGGCGGCAAACGTCTTTCTTGTAAAAGATGCAGTGTTAAAAGTTCCTTTCTTAAATTAAAAAGAAGTAATAAAGGCAATGCAAACCCGACAATAAGAGGTGTTTGAGCACTGGATGTAAAAATAACCAAACACGGTGTAACTAAACATACGATAATACAAGCCGTATGTGCGCGCCTTAACATAAATAGCAGTATTACATAAATAAAAATAAGTACCGCACCCGCCAAAGGACTAAGAATAAATGTAAAGCCAATAAGGTTAAGAGGTGATTTTGAAACTTTAACCTTAAAGAAGGAAATAAACACCCCCACAATACTTGCCATCAATGCTGAATAAAGAGCCACCTCATCATTATGATATATCATACGGACAACAATAAACGTCAAAACAGGTTTCATCCACTCACATACAATGAACAATAGGCTTGTTAGTCTATGCCCCCCATACCAAAGCGTTAAAGCCGTGCTGCCATATCGGGCCACAGGCATAAAACGACCAAACGAAAGCCAACATGCCAAACCTGGCATTGGCAATGCGCCAATACCCATACCTATAAAAATTGAAAATATCCAAACCCATTCCATAAAGGCATACTACACCACCATACTTTAAATAAAAAGAAAACCTCTCCTATAAAGGAGAAGTTTTCATATTCGATATTTAATTTCACGTTTTAATACGATTAATTTTTTGTGCAATGCGTATCCACTCTTTAGACATAAAGAATTTACAATCACATTGCCCGCCAAAATATTCGTATATATACTTGGGATTCAAGCTATATTTAAAGCCATTTTGTTTACTTGCTGCATCCAGCAGAGGGTGCAACGCTCGCATATAATTCTGCGCTTCTTCCGACAAATACATATTAACATGATGCGTCTTAAAAACACGATGCATTTGAAGCGTGTAACCATCCACATAGTCGGGATATTGCTTTATTAAATCTTCAGCCAGCCCCTTCATTTGTTTATACACAGTATAAATATGCATCCCATACAAAATAGAAGACACTTTGGGAGGAATATATTGGCTATCACAACTTTGAACAACATGCAGCGTAATAGGAATATCGCAAGAAGAAATGCCTTTTTTAAACTTAGCAGGGTTTATTTGCAAAATATTTCGGCGCGCCTTAAGAGAAGACATATCGAACAAAAAATTTTGGCCATTTTGTTTAATCAGATCATTAACAGAGCGTATCACACGCACTGCATCACTTAACGTGCGTATATGCGGTTTTTTAGTTTGCTGCGCATCATATGGTAAAGGACGATCCTTAGTATGAAGTGTTAAGCGCATTTCAGTCGTGTATAAAGGCTCTTCAACAAAAACCTCTGAAGCACTCGCCACAATTTCATGTGTTTGATACGTTGTCGGCACTCCCTTTTCAATCACGCGTGCTGTATGCGCATCTATGCTGATAATTTCTACACCACGAATGGAAATGCCTCGTTTTTTTTGCATTGTCATATTTTTTCTCCTTATAAGAGAAAGAGTCGTATCTTAAAAAAGATAGATAAAAGAAAAGATTAGGTATGTTTTAGGAGGCGGAGTATACGCCAAGAAAGTTCAACAAAGCAAGCAAAAACCCTCTAAAAAATAGAGGGTTTTATTTTCGATAGTTAAATACTAACTTAATGGTGTATTTTTTGTCTGTAGGGCTTGACGTAAAGCCGCTTTTTTGGCAATTTCAGCAATGCGCGCATTCACCACTTCACAGCCAGTATTACATTGACTTGCAAACCCTACATAAAATGTAGAATAAACACGTGGTGCAATAGTTTTTTTAGCGTTTTTTGCTAACAACATACATTTTCTATATGCCATCATTTTTTCGCCAATACCTTGAAGTGCTATTGCACCTGCTGGTTTAACCAATTTAACATTTATCAATGCGTTCACTGTATTTTGCATCAGCTCCTGAATTTGAGCCTTACAGCAATGCGCCCTCACCCGAGCCTCTGCAACAGCATTATTTAGATTTTGCTCCCAATTATTATCGGTAAGGTCAATTTCAAGTTTAATACAGTTATTCAGTAAAATATCAACGGGAAGAGAGCCCTTTTTTTGGTCAAGTAGCGCAGGGTGACTTTGATGGACAAGATCAAGCTTAACACCTTCAACCCAAAGAGCTGATGTATCCTGGCTATAAAGCTTATCATATTCCTTATTCCATTGGCATATAATGGCATCACGCGTTGCTTTAGGCATATTCATGGGTAATGAAGCCACTTGAGCCATATAAACACAAAGTTTTTTACCAATATAACGCACGGGATTTAGCTGAATATCAGCAATTAAATTTTGAGCGTCCATAACGGACTCCTTAAAGATTTTTAAGAAAAAGAAAAGGTTTTAAATCTATTATATTATATATAAGAACCAAAGACCGTTATAACAAGCATTAAAACTGGCTATAACGTAAATTTTCTAGAACAGACTGTAAAAATAAAGAAGCCGCCACACTGTCCACTTGTTTTTTCACATCTTTTTTACTGGCACGCTTTTGGCGTCCTTGGCGTTGCTCAAACAAAGCGTTGGTGGCTGAAACAGTAGACAAACGTTCATCCCACAACAAAACGGGTATACCAAGGTCACGCTCTACATTTTCTGCAAACGAAATACACGACTTTGTTTGAGGCGTAATGTCACCACTCATATTCAAAGGCAGTCCCACCACGGCACATGTCACGCCTTCCGTCTCAATAAATTTTCGCAAAATCTCCTTATCCACCTTCCATTTTTCACGTGTTAACGTTTTATATGGAGAAGCAATCATGCGCCCTTTATCACTTGTGGCAATGCCCACTGTTTTACTGCCGACATCAAAGGCAATTATTTTTCCGTTGTTTGGTAGATCTTGTGGGTTGCGTAATGGCATGTTATTTGGTATCTATATTCTGTTAAAAACAATTAATCAGTTAGGAATCTAACACAATGTCTATCGATCTTAAAACAGTAAACAAGCTTGCAAAGCTTTCTATGATGAAATTTGATGAAGAAACTGCCATAGAAATTGGTGGGGAACTTAATAAAATCGTTGATTTTATTTCGCAATTGCAAGAAGTCCCGACTGAAGGCATTGAGCCGATGTCCAGTTCTGTGAGCGGTACAAGCACGCCAGAACGTGATGATGTGGTGACAACAACAAATGACCGTGAGTCACTTATGGCCACAAGCCCAGAACAAGAAATGGGCTTCTTTGTCGTTCCACGCGTTATTGAATAACAGCCCTTGGCACACAAAACAAAAAATTGATTAAATATAAATATTAGTAAGAGATACTATGGAATTATACGAACTAGGCCTGAAAGAATCGGCTGAAAAAATTAAAAACAAAGAAATTACTTCGGTAGAACTTACAAAGTCTCTACTTGACCGTATTGAAGCACGTAATGCTGAAATTAACGCTTATGTGACCATTGACCGTGAACATGCCTTAAACATGGCAGAAGCTTCAGACAAGCGTGTTAAAGAAGGTAACCCTCGCCTGCTTGAAGGTGTGCCTTTGGGTATTAAAGATCTTTTTTGTACAAAAGGCGTGCGCACAACAGCTTGTTCACACATTTTAGATGGATTTATTCCACCTTACGAGTCAACCGTGACAGAAAACCTTTGGCGCGCGGGTGGTGTTTTACTTGGTAAAACCAACATGGATGAATTTGCCATGGGCTCTTCTAACGAAACGTCATATTTCGGCGCTGTTAAAAACCCTTGGGATTTATCATGCACACCGGGCGGTTCTTCGGGTGGTTCTGCCGCTGCGGTTGCCGACTACCAATGTGCAGCATCAACTGGCTCTGACACAGGTGGTTCTATTCGTCAGCCTGCGTCCTTTACAGGAACCGTTGGTATTAAGCCAACATACGGCCGTTGCTCACGTTATGGTATGATAGCTTTCGCATCATCACTCGACCAAGCAGGTGCCTTTGCACGTAATGTTGAAGACGCAGCCTTGATGCTTCGTTCTATGAGCGGTTACGACGAAAAAGACTCAACTTCTGCCGATCGCCCTATCGAAAACTACGACAACAAACTTGCGGAGTTCGATATTAAAGGCCTTAAAATCGGCCTGCCAAAAGAATACTTCGTTGAAGGTTTAGACCTTGAAGTGCGTGCTCTTGTCGACAAAGCCATTAAAAACTTTGAAGACCAAGGCGCTGAAATTGTAGAAATTAGCCTACCTTATACAAAATATGCGGTACCAGCTTACTACATTATTGCACCAGCAGAAGCTGCGGCAAACTTATCCCGCTATGATGGCATGCGCTTTGGTTTACGCGTTGAAGGTGAAAACCTAACCGACACATACATGAAAACACGTACAGAAGGTTTTGGTGATGAAGTAAAACGTCGTATTATGATTGGTAACTACACGCTTTCTTCTGGTTACTACGACGCTTATTACACCAAAGCACAGCGTGTGCGCGCCCTTGTAACAAAAGACTTTGCAGAAGCTTTCGAAAAAGTTGATATTATCATGACACCAACAACGCCTACACCAGCCTTTAAAATTGGTGGCAAAGTTGATGACCCTATTCAAATGTACTTAAACGACATTTTTACAGTGGCGACAAACCTTGCAGGCTTGCCAGGGCTAAGCGTTCCAGCTGGAACAATGACCTATGAGGGTTCAACTCTTCCTGTCGGCGTACAAATGATTGGCCCAGCGTTTAGCGAGCGTAAATTATTACGCTCAGCTTATGCACACGAAAAAATGACTAAATTTAACGTGTTACCAGCAAAAAGCTAAGGAAACTTTAAGTGTTAAAGCAAAAAAGCCAGTCAGAATACTTTGCGAACCTGCTTAAAACCCTTGTGGTTGAAGCGGGTTCCATGGCTCGCCATATGCGCCTTGACGCCAAAGCTGAACAAAAAGAAGACTTTTCTGTTGTCACAACAGCTGACCTTGCGGTGAGTGAGCTTGTGGCTGGGCGGCTTTCTAATTTTTTAGAACGTGATGATCACATTTTAATTGATGAAGAAACTGCCCACAAGCTACCAACTATGGCAGAAGTTTTCAGCAAGGACTACCAATGGGTTCTTGACCCTATCGATGGAACAGCTCCATTTTTTGCAGGCTTACCGTTTTATGGCGTTTCTTTAGCGCTTCTAAAAAAAGGCGAACCATGGCTTGGCGCTGTTTATCTACCTGAACTAGACGACCTTTTTTGGACAGATGGTAAAGGAAATGTCATGCGTCAGCGTGGTGCTAAAGGTGCTTCAACACCCAAAGCATTGCCGCTGCCAACTTCAAAGCTTTTTGCACACTGCCCTATTGTAAGCTCTCTTAGCGTTATTGAACATGAGCACAAAATAAATGGCTACCTCATCACAACAGGTTCTGCCGTTGTTGACGGTGTGAATGCTTGTTATTCAAATGTAGCGGGCGTTCTTTCACGTGCTAAAATATGGGATAATGCTGCGTTATTTGCTTTTTACAAGGCCCTTGGTTTTAAAATTGAATTTATCGAAACAAAAACAGAATTTACAAAATTTGAAAGCGCTTGCTTAAACAATGAATGGTGGCTAAAAGAGCCTTTTATTGCAGCATTGCCTGAAAACTTTGACTTTATTTATAAAAAAATTGAATATGTAAGCACGTTTAAAGCGGCTTAAACTTTTTAGGAGAAAAAAAATGATACACCCAGATTATGAAATGGTTATTGGTTTAGAAGTTCACGCACAAGTAACATCTCAATCCAAACTATTTTCAGGTTCATCTACAACCTTTGGCGCAGAACCAAACACCCAAGCCAACATGATTGACCTAGGTATGCCTGGCGTATTACCAGTATTAAACCGCGCCGCCGTTGACGCAGGTATTAAACTTGGCCTTGCTTTAGGCTGTCGTATTAACCGTAAAAGCGTTTTTTCTCGCAAAAACTATTTTTACCCTGACCTTCCTAAAGGCTACCAAATTACACAGTTTGAATTACCTATTGTAGAACATGGTAACATTACTGTTGATCTTGCGGATGGTTCTACAAAAAACATTGGTGTCACACGTATGCACTTAGAAGAAGATGCCGGTAAATCTGTGCATGATTTTGGCGCTGAACACCACAGTCACGTTGACCTAAACCGTGCAGGTATTCCTTTAATGGAAATTGTGTCAGAGCCTGACATGCGCACACCAGAAGAAGCCGGTGAATACCTTAAGAAATTGCGCTCTATCCTACGTTTTCTTGAAGTATGTGATGGCAACATGGAGCAAGGCTCTATGCGCTGTGATGCGAACGTTTCTGTACGTAAAAAAGGTGTTAACACCTTGGGCACACGCCGTGAAATTAAAAACTTAAACTCTATCCGTAACGTGATGCGCGCGATTGAGTACGAAGCAAACCACCAAATTGACGTTTTAGAAGACGGTGGCGAAATTAACCAAGAAACAATTCTATGGGACGCAAACCAAAACGTAACACGTACAATGCGCTCTAAAGAAGACGCGCACGACTATCGTTACTTCCCAGAGCCAGACCTACTACCACTCAACTTGACAGAAGAACGTATTGAAGCTTGTGCCAAGTCTATGCCTGAACTACCAGATGAAATGAAAGAACGTCTCATTAAAGTTTACGAACTGAGCCCATATGATGCGGCCGTTCTGACACTATCTAAAGCAAACGCTAAATTTTACGAAGCGGTTGTTGGTGAAAAGAATGATCCTAAACTTTGTTCAAACTGGGTAACAGGTGAATTATTTGGTGCGCTTAATAAGCGTGGCTTAGAAATTCAAGAATCTCCAGTTTCACCAGAACAGCTAGGTGAGTTGGTTTCTATGATCTCTGAAGACATTATTAGCGGTAAAATTGCTAAAACTGTTTTTGAAGAAATGCTTGAAACAAGCCGCAATGCCAAAGACATTGTAGAAGAACAAGGTCTTGTACAAATTACAGATACAGATGCGATTAACGCCATTGTAAATAAAATCATTGCAGCCAACCCTGACAATGTTGAAAAATTCAAAGGCGGTAACGACCGTTTGTTTGGCTTCTTTGTTGGACAAGTTATGAAAGAAACAGGTGGCAAAGCCAACCCTAAAATTGTAAACGATATTTTACGTAGCGCTCTTTCATAAGGTACGTATATCAAAACAAAAAAAGCGCCTTTAACAGGGGCTTTTTTTGTTTTATAAAAACTTATACGCAAAAAAAAGAGTGCCCGAAGGCACCCTTTTTATATCGCTATTATAATATAAAAATATTATAGGTTAATCACCCTTAATCCCAAGTCACCTTCAGTTTTTAAACCTTTAGCGCTTGTAATAACAGCCGTACTTGCTTTAGCAGGGTCTAGGTAAGTGTTTGCCACACGTACCAATTCTTCTACGGTTACTGCAAGAATGCGTGAACGATAGTCGCTACGTATATCATCAGTGCGCCCATGTAACCGCGCACTATAGTTTTCAGAAGCGTCTTTCATAGGTGTATTTGGTGCATCAATAGTACTGATAATACCAAAAATAGCTTCACGCACATCGTCAGCATTATGCTTGGCAGATTTCATCCATTCAATTGCGGCATCATAGTCCTTTAAAGTTTCACTTAAACGTGGATCACGGTACGACATAAATGCAAACGTGCCGTTATCACCATTATAAGTCGCACCACCGCCATAAGCACCGCCCTTCTCACGGATAGCTGTATGTAAGAATTTATTCTTCATATACACAGCTAAAATTTGAAGTGCGGGTGCGTCTGCATGCGTTGAAGGCACAGCCTTAAATGCTTTTGCACAAAAGTTAACCGCTGTGTTCATTACCCACATATCGTTCACAGTTTCATTTACACTTACGGTCGTAAATGCGTTTGAATTATGAACAGGTAATGCTGTAACTTCCGCTTCAAGCGTTTGAACAATACCATCTAACTTTTCAGTTTCCGCAATCGCCATAATTTTACGTGGCGCCGCTTTCACTAAGTTATGAATATCGCTCAACTCGTCTGCAAAGGCTGCAAGTTTTGCCTTATCATCAAATGACTTAAATAGGTCTTTTACAAAAAGAACGCTATCAAGGCCGTTCATTTTAAAGGCCATATCACCACAAGCACTCATACCATGGCTTGCGGCTGCTGCTGCAATTACATGACCACTACTTGTAATGCTATTTTCTTTGCGTAACTTTAATTGACCGACCACTTCCTTCAAGCGTTTATGCTCGTGAAATGAAACCGTTTCAATTGTTTCACGCATCATGGCAGCCATTTCGTCACTACGACGTTCAAGCCCAGAAGCTGAAAATGTAATAAACGCATTCACATTTTGTACATCTCCAACCACACTGCGCAATGAAGCCGAAGCACCAAAGCTACTACAGATACCTGTTTGCCATTCACCAGCTTCTAAATAGTCACGTTTACCAATAGCCACTTCTGTTACAAGGGCTGTGTAGTAAGGCAATAATTTCAGTTGGCGCTCGGTTAAACTTGGCATGTCCACAATAATTTTTTGTGAAACAAGGCCGTTGGTACCCACAGCAAAGCCTACAGCAGGGGTTGGCGTGTTAAACGCTTTACTTTGCATATATGTTTTTTGTGTTGGAATGTCGCTCATGGTTACCGTTGGTAAGCACGAAACGTCATCTTCTGCACTTTGACGCTCATCAAGGTCTTTTGCGGTTTGAATAATAGCGTCCAGTTCTGCGTCTGTCATAGCTGCTTTCATTTGCGCCAATCTATCTGCTTCTTCTTTCGCTTTTTGCGCACTTAAACCTGTGTTAGGTTCCGCCACTAAAGTGACACGGTGCGTATTATTCAACAACATATCCTTTATAAGGTCTTGAACAAAGCTAGGCTTTAATGCTTCTAAACGTAGTTTTTGTAAAACAGGTTCAACATTGAGGGCGTTTAACAAGTCGCCGCCATGTATTGAGCAGTTTATAACATTCAACATCATCGACATACCCAAAGGATATCCACCGCCTTCTTGGTTACGCACATCCACTTCAATTTGATCAAGCAAAGCGTTAATACGATCATTTGAAATACCGTCCTTAGCTACCTGTTGAAGGGTATCTAAAATTAGTTTTTCAACGTCTGCCTTATGCTTCACTTCACTGCCTTGAAGGCCCACAGCAAACATTGTTTCCTTATTTTCAGGGTCAAATGTTACTTGTGGTGCTGTTCCAAGATCTGAGCTTTCAAGCGCTGACATTAACGGTGAAGAACTATCACCCAATAAAACCATATACATATATAATGTTTTAAGGTTTTCGTAAGCGTCTGTGGTTTGACCAAGCAACCAACCCATTTCAATAAAGGTTCGCTTTGATGTATCTTCTTCATCATATGCATATTGAATGTGCTGTGTGATTGGCTTTTTAAAACGCTTCACATTAGGCACGCTAAACGACTTATCAGATTTTTCAAAACGGTGTAATACATTCGTTTCAAATTTTTCTTGATGTTTTGCCGCAGGTATATCCCCATATGTCATAAAAATGGCATTGCTTGGGTGATAATGCGTTGCATGAAAGTCTTTAAATTCTTGATATGTTAAATCAGGAATATTCGCAGGTTCACCCCCGCTGTTAATTTCATACGTAGTGCCTGGGCAGAGTGCCGTTTGCATAGCTTGATGTACAACACGTTCAGGTGGGCTCATCGCCCCTTTCATTTCATTAAAAACAACACCTTTAAAAATAAGGTTGCTTGTTTTATCACCCGTTTTTTCAAAATCTACACGGTGGCCTTCTTGCTTGAAGTCCAGCGCATCTAAATTTGGGAAAAATGCGGCGTCCAAATAAACATCTAACAAATTATTAAAGTCTTTTTTGTTAGGTGAAGCGAACGGGTAAGCTGTCCAATCGCAGGATGTAAAAGCATTCATAAAACTATTTAACGAACGTTTAATCATGCTAAAAAACGGATCACGTGTTGGAAATTTTTCACTGCCACAAAGGGCTGTGTGTTCCAATATGTGCGCCACACCGTTAGACGTGCTTGGCATTGTACGAAAAGCAACCATAAATACATTTTCAGTATTTTCAGCCGCTAAGTGCAAATGCATCGCCCCTGTTTTTTTATGTTCATACAGTTCTACATTGGCCTGAAGCGCAGAAATATATTGACTGCCGACAAGTTTAAAAGTGTTAAAAGCATGTGCTTTTTTCATAAGAATACCTCTATATTTAATATAAATAGATTATAGCAAGAGTTTTAAGGTAACAAAAGAACAGTTGTTTGATTTTCGCCCAAAGAAAAGGCGTTAAAAAGTAAATGTATTTAACTTAACCATGTATACATTACCATTCCCATGTTAAATATCAAACTTCTTTTGCTTGCACTTCTAATATTTACTGCCTAAAATATAAAAAAATGAAAATAAAAGAATGCGCAAAATATGGCGAACAAACTATTTGACGACCTAAAAGTGGGCGACATATACCCAAGCGGTAGCAAAACTTTAAATTTAGCAGAAATTATTTCATTCGCTCAGGAATTTGACCCTCAGCCCATGCATACCGACGTTGAAGCCGCTAAAAATAGTTTTTTTGGTGAACTGATAGGTAGTGGCTGGCAAACACTTTCTAGCACTATCCGCCTGATGGTCGACAGTAAACCTTTTGGCGAAACACCTCTTATTGGCATGCAGGTCGATGATGTTCGCTTTTTAGCCCCCCTTAAACCAGGTGCAACCTTACAAGCATTTATGGAAATAATTGGGTTAGAAGAATCTAAAAAACCTGGCCGTGGTTATGTAAATGTTCAAGTCACAACAAAGGCTGACGGTGAAGTGATTCTAACACAAAAGTGGCGCATGCTTATCCCACGCAAATAATTCTTCTAGGAAAATCGTTACAGGCGTTACATGTCACTTTCAATTGTATACTTTTTATTTTTCAATACTTGCAATGCCTTCTATAAAAAGGTACATTGATCTCAGATTAATTCTACACCTATGCTTTTTTTTAAGGAAACACATTTTACTCCCCCCCCCTTAAACATACTTATTTCTTATAATTCCCCTTACTCCTTATGGAGGTACTTAAAATGAACAAAAATTTATTTTTGTGGATCGGTATTGCTGTAGCGATGGTGTTTTTATTTAAATCATTTAGCGGAGCAGACAAGCAAACATCTGCCGAAGTTGGTTACACCACTTTTCTAGAACAAGTTGAAAAAAAACAAGTTGTAGAAGCCGTTATTGAAAATGGTACAGGTGAAATCATCTACTTGCTTAATTCAGGTAAACGTCAACGTACACGTATCATTGGCGGCTACGACAGTGACCTTATCAATGACCTACGTCAACACGGTGTTAAAGCCAAAGCTGTAGCAGCAGAACAAGAAGGTGGCCTCATGTCAGTTGTGTTCAATGTTATCATTTTTGCAGCTATTTTTATGGGCATCATGTTTATCATGAGGCGCATGCAAGGTGGTGGTGGCGGTGGTGCTGGCGCTGGCGGTATGAGTAAATTTTCAAAGTCAAAAGCACAATATTGCCCACCAGGAGAAAACACCCTACGCTTTAGCGACGTTGCAGGTTGTGACGAAGCAAAATTTGAGGTGCAGGAACTGGTTGAGTATATGCGTAACCCTGAAGCTTACCAAGACCTTGGCGTGAACATACCTACTGGTTTGCTTATGCTTGGCCCTCCTGGTACCGGTAAAACGTTACTGGCTAAAGCCTTAGCAGGTGAAGCACAAGTTCCATTTTTCACCCTTGCAGGTTCTGACTTTGTTGAAATGTTTGTTGGTGTGGGTGCATCTCGTATGCGTGACACCTTCGAAATGGCTAAAAAAGTCGCCAATGAGCAAAACACTGGTGTAATTATTTTTATTGATGAAATTGATGCCATTGGTAAAAAACGTAGTGAAGGTATGCAAAGCAATGATGAACGTGAAGGTACGTTAAACGCCATGCTTGTTGAAATGGATGGCTTTAAAAACTCGAATCAAATCATTGTCATTGGTGCCACAAACCGTGCAGACGTACTTGACCCCGCTTTATTAAGGCCAGGTCGTTTCACACGTAAAGTAACAGTGGGCAAGCCCGATGTTGCAGGACGTGAGAAGATTTTGGAACTTTACGGTAACAAAGTCCCTATGTCAAAAGACGTAGATTTCAAAAAAATTGCACAAAGCACACCAGGGATGACAGGCGCTGAACTTGAGAACGTGATCAACGAAGCTGGTACTTTTGCTGCGCGTGAAAAACGCAAAGAAATTACGATGGCCGATCTTGAAGCTGCTGTAGAAAAGGTCTTTATGGGCCCTGAACGCAAAAGCATGTTATTAAGTGACGCACAACGTGCCGAAACAGCCATGCACGAAGCTGGCCACTGTGTAGCAGGTTATGTGTTAAGCACCATGGGTTTTCATGATGCACCTTATATGGTGAGTATTGTCCCGCGTGAACAAGCTCTAGGTGTCACTATTTTTAGAAATGGTGAAGACAATGTAAGCCAAAACAAAGGTCAGCTTATGGCATTTGCCTTAACTTTACTTGCAGGGCGCATTGGCGAATGGGTACACCATAACCAAGACGAGCTTAAAATTACCACAGGCGCTTCAAGCGACCTTGAACGTGCGAGTTCGGTTATCCGAGCCATGATTAAGGATGTGGGGTTAAGTAAAGAACTTGGGCCAATTACGGCAAAGTCTAATGCATATGGTCAATCTACAGCGTCAGCAACGTTGCTGTCACAGGTTGATAAAATATCAAAAGACTGGTTAGATGCCGCCGACTTGATTGTGCGTGATTTTATTATGAAGCACAAAAAGGAACTGTGTGACATGACTGAACTTTTAATGGAAAAAGGTACCATACGCGACGCCGATATTAAAGCATGTTTAGGTCATCTAGACGCTGAATATCAAAACGTTAAATTTGGTGATATTTTTGACATTGAAGCACGTGCAAACCAAGAAAAAGCGAAAAAAAGCGCATAGAATTTTGCGCTTTTATAACGAACAAAATACCCTGCAAGTTTGCAGGGTGTTTTTTTTTGCTTTATACTCATAAAAAATCATCACACAAAGGCTTGTTCTATGAAAACTCTCTTTATTGCACTTATTCTTATATATATCGTCGTTTGCGCGGCTATGTATTTTATACAAGATAAATTGATATTCCCTGCAAAGGCCGCCCCACAAAACATAAGCACTGAAGGCGAAGTATTTATCTCCCCTTTAGACAATATAAAACTTGAAAGTAAAATTTTCAAATCAGACGATGAAAATGCTGATGTTGTTATATTATTTACAGGGAATGCTCAAAACGCTTTATTAGTTGGTAAAAATATTTTTGAAGGATATAACGAAAAGAGCCATATCGCGACAATGAATTACCGTAGCTACGGTCGTAGTGAAGGCAATCCCACACAAGAAACATTATTTGCAGATGCACTTGCCTTTACGCAATATATCAAAACAACATTTCCAAAAAGCAAAATGTATATCATGGGTATCAGCCTTGGTACGGGCGTTGCCACCTATGTGGCTGCCAACTTAAATGTTGACGGTGTATTACTCTTCACCCCATACGACAGTCTTCTTAAAATTGCAAAGATCGATTACCCATACTTACCTACATCATGGTTATTAAAGCATCCATTTAACAGCCTTGAATACATTCAAAAAATTACGGCACCCACAGCTATCATGATAGCTGAAAATGACACTGTCATACCCCATGTAAGTACAAAAAACCTCATAAAACATGGCAAAAACATTGTACACACCCAAGTAATGTCTGGCATGTCACATACCGAATATCTTGAAGTTCGAAATTTAGAATTACAAAAAATTGTTATCAAAAAAGCTATGGAAGACATTGTAAATGCATCAAAAAAGCTATAAAAGTTAAATATGCATACAATTTACACTTGAAATTTAACCGCAAATAAGCCACATTATCAATATCGTAATGTTGAGCATGTCTGATTTAGCAAGATGCTTTACATCGGAAGGGGGGGGCTAATTCCTTTCAGCCTTTTTTTGCTCCATTACGTTTAAGAGCCCTGCATTTCAAAACGGACAGGGCTCTTCTTTTTTTGTTCCATATCGGCTCTTCATCCTTTATGCTTACTTGTATGACTTACCAAAACGTACTTTTAGTAGATATGAATGACAACCCCATCGGCGAAGCTGAAAAACTGCAGGCCCACAAGCAAGGGTTATTACACCGCGCCTTTTCTATTTTTATTTATAGAAAAAATGCTCATGGTATTGAGTATTTATTGCAAAAACGCGCATCTCAAAAGTATCATTGTGGCGGGTTGTGGACAAATACGTGTTGCAGCCACCCCAACACACAAAAAGAAATAACCATTTCAGTACAAGAGCGTCTTAAATTTGAAATGGGCATGGATATCCCTTTTGAGAACATAAAATTTATTAAAAAATTTACCTATAAAGCTGTGTTTGACAACGGTTTAACGGAACATGAAATTGACCATGTATTTATGGCGGAATACCAAGGCGAAAACATACAACCCAACCCAGAAGAGGTTGACGATATGCGTTGGATAAATTTAGATATACTTGAGGATGACCTCGCCAAAAACCCACAAAATTACACCGCATGGCTACCGCAAGTATTGCACATTGCAAAAAAAGGGCTGCATAATATCCAAACCTTCCCCTTACAAGCTACTCGTCCATTTCACACTTCCTCATCATAGATTTGAGAAACTTGGCCTCCACAAAGAAAAAGTTTGTTTCCCAATTTGGTTAAAATTTGTTAAATTAAGCGCTCATAAAATAATAAAAATGGGGTATCGTGAAGAATATTTTAGTGATAACAGGTGGATGTATTGTGGTTTTTATGGCCATTTTTGCCGTTTTTGCCGACGTTATTGCCCCATTTGACCCCGCCACAACAAATATACGTGAAAGTTTAATGCCACCTTCCCTTACTCATATTATGGGCACCGACCAACTCGGACGCGACGTTTTTAGCCGTATGTTACATGGCTCACGCATTTCTTTACTTGTGGGGTTTGTAGCCGTTGGGCTTTCAACTTTTATTGGCCTTATTATGGGCGCACTTGCGGGATTTTACGGCGGACGTACAGAAACCACCATCATGCGATTTGTCGATATTATGCTCTGTTTCCCCTCTTTCTTCCTTATATTGGCTGTCATTGCCTTTTTAGAGCCTTCTATTATAAATATTATGGTTGTTATTGGCTTAACCAGTTGGATGGGAATTGCCCGCCTTGTCCGTGCCGAATTTTTAAAGCTAAAAAACCAAGACTTTATTTTAGCCGCTCAAATACAAGGAGTTAGTGACCTTAGGCTCATGACAAAATATATGCTGCCCAATGCCATGGCGCCTTTATTTGTAACCTTTACACTTGGTGTAGCAGGTGCCATTTTAATTGAAAGCAGTTTGTCGTTTTTAGGTATTGGCGTACAACCGCCCACACCAAGCTGGGGGAATATTTTAATTGACGGTAAAGCCGCACTCGAAGTGGCTTGGTGGTTGAGCGTTTTTCCAGGGCTTGCTATTTTAATAACAGTCCTTGGCTATAACCTGTTGGGTGAAGGTTTGCGCGACGTGCTTGACCCACGTTTGCAAAATCAATAAAATCACGCATAAAAAACAACCCTGAAACTATTCGTCGCTAAGCTGAATAAACTGTAGTTCTTCATCCATATTTTCAGGCCATTCATCAGGCAGTAAATATGTTTTCCACGCCGCTGGAATATTTTTACCAAAAAGTAATTTTAAACTATTCTTCCATAATTCACGCATGGTGGGCTGGTAAGGATTAAAGCGTAGACGCATATTGGCTTCTTTAAGTGTTTTGTCTGCCTTTTTAGTATTACAGGGTGCACATGAAGCCACAATATTTTCCCAAGTTTTAGGCCCGCCTTGTGATTTAGGGTGTACATGGTCCATAGTAAGTGAACAGCCATTTTTTTGATCGGTCAAATAACCGTCCTGTCCACAATATTGACAAGAATACATGTCACGCAGTAACAAATTACGTCTTGTAAAGGGTGGGTGCGTTGGCGGTGTTACAAATCTTTTTAAAACAATAACACAGGGAATAGGTAAAGACATAGAAGGTGAATGCACATGTGTATTATAGCTCTCTAAAACATCCACACGTCCAAGACACATAGCCTTCACAGCCTCTTGCCATGTACAAACTGAAAGCGGATACCACGAAAGCGGCCTATAGTCCGCATTAAGTACCAGCACAGGTTTATCTTTCATATGAGTATCCTCCTATTCAAGTTCTTCCCCCATGTATAGAATACCCATTTTTGCTGCAATATGCCTAACCATAACTGCCTATTTTTTAGGCATATGCGTATGTTGCCATTGTATTCAGTGACATTTTTACGATAAATTTCAAAATGATTGTTGCCAGCTAAGCCCTCCTTACCTTCAAGGTTTAATACACTTCATCCTATATATACTTATGGATGATCACACAAAGTTTTGGCAGACAACCTATATAATTTTCAATAAATTAATCAAAAACTTGTAAAGTAAATTAGGCACGCATTATCATAAAAGTAAGGAATATGAACTTTAATAACTCAGGGTAAATTTATGCGCGCATTAGCCATTAGCCAAAACTTTAGAAGCTATATCATTTCTATTGCGGCAGCCATTTTATTTATAAAATTTGTTTTTCTAATCGAAAAATTTAAACCTTACTTCAACAGCACTGAAACATTATCCAATTCTTTTTTATTATTGGTTTCTATTGGTATTGTTTTATCCACGGTTGTTTATATTAGTATTTTTTATTTTATGGATCTTATTTTTTTACATCATAGTTTCAAGGGGTATCTAACTGACCATAGCTTATCAAGAATAAAAGTATTAGGATTTTTTATATCGTTAAATCCATTTATGCAGGCCTACACCAGAGGTGTGCTTGATACATTAACAGTAGAAGTTAATATGGATTATTGGCTGAGTATTGTTATAGAATTTAACTATCTTACATTTGCCGCAGGTTTATTTTTAATGGCATTAAGTGCCACCATTAAAGTAAGGTAAGTAAGGCTAGTGCAAAATTTTGTTTGTTGCTGGGCGTACTTCACTAAACATATCGTCGACATGGTCAATACCCAACTGTTGCAGTAATGGAATTGTACCGTGAATATGTTTTAAAGCCGATTGATAAATCATTTGATGAGAGGCAGTCACTTCCTTGCCAAGTAAGGCATATTCAGGAATAGCGACAACATCAACATTTTTTAATGTTGGTTGGCAAAGTTGAGCTTGTTCAGGTGTAATTTGAACAGTCCATACAACACCATTTACAGGTACCATACCGCCATTACCTGGGTCTTCGCACTTAAAGGTTGGCACAGAAGAAACGCGGTCAACCGAAATAAGGCCAGCATCCAGTGATTTATAAAAAACATTCCCAAGCAGTGTTTTAACAGTGCTTTTAGTGGCATCTGTAATGTCGGCATGTTCACCAAGACCTAAACAGCTTGTAAAACGCGCCTGCCCTGCCTTAGAATTTTTAACCATCACAAAGTGTCTTGTACCATTTTCAAAGTACCAAAAAATAACACTACCTGCGACAGCGCTATTTTTAAACGATGTAATCGTCATGGGGCGGCCATATAAAAAATGAACAATGGATGATGCAAGTTTAACCTTTAAACGTGTGATAAAACTTTGTTTAGCCTGAATAACGGGGCTGTTTAAAGCTTTATTTTCCATGAAAAGTTTCCTTGTTTAAAATTAAGTGTTGCTTAGCGTTACCTTGTAAAAGATTTTATTACTATACAGTATATCGTTATTAAAAGCCATATTTTCAATAGAATTTGCAGTATTTTTTAATGATATATTCTATAACCCTTTATATCTATAGCTAATACACAATATAAGGTTGACCACTGCGCTTGCTTTCGGTAAAACTTTTTTCATGGAAAATAATTTATTTGATGGGTTAAACCCACCCCAACTTGAAGCAGCCCAAGCAACCGAGGGCGCGCTCCTTATTTTAGCTGGTGCCGGTACAGGTAAAACACGTGTTTTAACCACCCGCCTCGCCCACATTTTATGGCAAGGCCTAGCGCAACCCAACCAAATTATGGCGGTGACTTTTACCAATAAAGCAGCCAAAGAAATGCAAGTGCGTGTCGAAGAACTTATGGGGCGTCCCATGGCTGGCATGTGGATGGGTACATTTCACTCACTATGCGTACGCTTACTACGCCACCACCCAGAACGTGTGGGGCTAGAACGTAATTTTACTATTATTGATATGGACGACCAAAGCCGTTTGTGTAAGCAAATTCTAACAGAAAAAGGTTTTGACATTAAAAAATGGCCAGCCCGCCAATTGGTCAACACCATTTCAAGGTGGAAGGACAATGCTTGGGAGCCCAAAGACGTACCAAACAGTGACGGACAAACATTTGACCGCCGTGGGGTAGAGCTTTATACAGAATATCAAAAACGTTTGAACATTAACAATGCCTGCGACTTTGGTGACCTTCTTTTAAAAGCGCTTAAACTTTTTAAAGAGAATGCCGATATTTTAGAAAAATATCAAGACTGGTTCCGTTATATTTTGGTCGATGAGTATCAAGACACTAACGCTGTACAGTATATGTGGATACGCCTCCTTGCGATGAAGCGTAAAAACATTTGCGTTGTAGGCGACGATGACCAATCTATCTACGGTTGGCGTGGAGCTCAGGTCGGTAATATTTTACGTTTTGAACGTGATTATGCCGACTGTAAGGTGGTGAAGCTTGAGCAAAACTACCGTTCAACATCTAACATTTTAAAGGCTGCATCAAGTCTTATCGCTCATAACACCGAACGCCATGAAAAAACATTATGGAGCGAACAAGGTAAAGGTGCCCCTGTTGAAATTCATCCTTTATGGGACGGCAAGGAAGAAGCCCGTACGATAACAGACCGTATTGAACGTGAAGTTATAAACGGTAAAACTTATAATGACATCGCTTTACTTTTGCGCACGGCCGCTCAAACACGTCCATTTGAAGAAATGTTTGTTAAAATGCATGTGCCATATACCATTGTCGGCGGTTTAAAGTTCTATGAACGTAAAGAAATTCGTGATGCAATCGCTTATCTACGCCTTGTCCATAGCGAAAATGATGGCCTTGCCTTTGAACGTATCGTTAACGTGCCTAAGCGTGGCGTGGGCGACAGTGCCTTAAACGCTATACGTGAAGCTGCCTTTTCTATAGAAGGTTCTATGATGGCGGGGTCACGCAAGGCACTGGCAGAAGGCACAGCTGGGCGCGCGACTGGTAAGCTTAAGGTTTTCCACGATCTGATTGACTATCTCACCAGTAAACGTGATGAAACAACGCCAGACCGTTTAATGGAGCTTATTTTAGACGAAAGTGGCTACTATGAAATGCTCAAGAGCGATAAAAACAAAGAAGAAGCTTCTGGTCGCCTTGAAAACTTAAAAGAACTTATACGTGCCATGCAAGAATATGAAGATGTGGAAAGCTTCCTTGAGCATGTGTCACTTGTGATGGATAACGAAACAGAAGACACCGACGTTGTACGCATGACAACTGTGCATGCAGCTAAAGGTCTAGAGTTTGACATGGTGTTTATCCCAGGTTTTGAAGACGGTATCTTCCCCCACCAACGTGCGTTAAATGAAGAAGGTGAAAAAGGTTTAGAAGAAGAGCGACGCCTTGCTTACGTGGCTATGACAAGGGCGAAGAAAGAGCTTGTTTTAAGTTATACGTCTTCTCGCTTTATGTATGGTCATTTTGAACCAGCAACAGCGTCACGTTTCTTAGATGAAATACCAGATGAATGTACAAAAACTTTCTCAAACGGCGGACGCCAAAACACATGGCGTGCAGGGTCTGGCAGTGCTTACGACAATCAAAACAAAGGCAATACACCTTTATTTGGTCGCAAACCAAGCTATGCCAAACATGACGACGTTCCAGCCGTGAAGCCTATGAATGCTCAAGGTGCAAGCTTCGATATTGGTACACGCGTTTTTCACCAAAAGTTCGGTTATGGGCGCATTAAGCGTCAAGAAGGCAGTGGTGCATCTGAAAAGCTCACCATCGCATTTGATAAAGCGGGCGAGAAAAAACTACTCACCGCCCTTGCCAACTTAGAAAAAGCTTAACCCAAATAAAAAGCCCTCATATGAGGGCTTTTTTCGTTATAAATAAAACGGGTATCAAACCAATTTAAATGCAGCGCGTCTCTCTTGAACACGCTCTTCTTTAAATTCTTCAACCATCACATTTTGTCTTTCTTGCTGTGCTTTAATAAGTGGCATGTCGTCTAGTTGGCTCAAACAACCGCCTTCGTCAACATATCCACGTAATTTATCCGCAAATTTAGAAAAGTTTTCAACCTTTATAAATTCATGTTTACAACGTTCTTCGCTAAAGGTGTTTACCTCTGCAACTTCTTCAGAAATATCATCTCCGTCACGCGCCGTTTCATGAATAAGTGTTAAAAGCTTAGCTTTAAAAGTTTGCGCTGTAAGTTTTGTTACAGTGTTCATAAAAGTTACCAAAAAGGTTAGTTAGTTTGTATAAATTATAAGAGAAGCCCTAGGCATTTTCAAGTACAGCCCCAGCACATGTACTTAAAAGCAACAAAATGCCTATAAAATATGTTTTTTTTTGCAATTTTAGGGTGAAAGTTGTACATTTCTAACTCTAAAATAAACAATTACAAAAAGGTTAAAAACATGCCAGCCAAGTCAATGGAAGATCTTGTATCATTATGTAAACGTCGCGGATTTATTTTCCAAAGTGGAGAATTATATGGCGGGCTAAAAGGCATGTACGACTTTGGACCACTAGGGGTTGAACTTAAAAACAACCTTAAAAATGCTTGGTGGCGCAGCATGATTTACGAACGCGATGATATTGAAGGCCTAGACAGCGCGATTATTGGTCACAACAAGCTATTTAAATATTCTGGTCACAGCGACACATTTAGCGACCCATTGGTTGACTGTAAAGAATGCCGTCACCGTATGCGTGCCGACCACATGAAGGACAGCACAAAATGTGATAAGTGTGGCAGCGAAAACATTACAGAACCACGTGAATTTAACATGATGTTTAAAACACATATCGGCCCCGTAGAAAGCGATGAAAGTATTGGTTACCTGCGCCCAGAAACAGCGCAGCACATTTTTGCAAACTTTAAAAACGTGGTCGACAGCACATCTCGCCAAGTACCATTTGGTATTGCGCAAATGGGTAAAGCATTCCGTAACGAAATTGTGGCACGTAACTTTATTTTCCGTGTACGTGAATTTGAACAAATGGAACTTGAATTTTTTGTTAAACCGGGTGAAGACGAAAAATGGCACGAATATTGGCTAGAAGCACGCCTAAATTGGTGGGAAGAGCAAGGTGTACCAAAAGCAAAAATTCATGTATTGGACGTTCCAGCCGACGACCTTGCCCACTATTCAAAACGTACATTTGACCTTGAATATGAATTCCCTCATGGTACAGATGAACTAGAAGGTATCGCCAACCGTACCGACTATGACCTTGGTAACCACACCAAAGCACAGTCTGAATATAACATTACTGCCAAAGTGCACGAAAATTTAGATTCAACGACAAAAATGGCCATGCGTGATACAGAAAACAACTCATGGTTCATTCCATTTGTTATTGAACCTTCAGCAGGTGTAGAACGCGGTATGATTGCCGTTTTAAACGAAGCTTACACAGAGGAAGACCTTGGTGAAGGAAATAGCCGTACAGTGCTTAAATTCCCTAAACACCTAAGCCCTATTAAAGTGGCCGTTGTACCTTTGAAGAAAAACCACGACGGTATTGTTGCTAAATGTAAAGAAACTAAAGAAATGCTGATGAAGCTTGGTATTGGTCGTATTTTCTTTGAAAACACAGGTAACATTGGTAAAGCTTACCGCCGTCACGACGAAGTAGGCACACCACTTTGTATTACAGTTGACTTTGACACCATCGAACAAGAAGGTGCGCCAGTCACCATCCGTGACCGCGACACAATGGAACAAACAACCATTCCATACACAGAACTAAAAAGTTATATTCAAAAATACTTTATGAAATAAGCTTTGCACCCATAAAAAAAGAGCCTCTTAAAGAGGCTCTTTTTATTTCGTTAGATGAAATCCCGTTTCATCAATTTCATACAAAAGTTTAACTTTAAATTTTTCCACCCACGCATCATAGCTAATAATTTTACCAAAGCTCGCTTCGCTAATATCCAAGACCACATCATGACCATCTGCATCTACTGTTAGCGTTACAACATGTAAGAACTCTGTAGCACTTTCATCAAAAGGATCAATCATAGACAAATATAAGATTTTAGCAGGAATACCTAAAGCCTTTAACTGCACATACCAAAGATATGCAAAGTCAGAACAATCACCCGATCCATCATTATATAGCTCCATAGGCGTTTTAGAAAGTTTGTCTGTGCCTAGCTTGATAGGTTTCAGCACAGAAGTTAAACCCACAAGCTGATTATTACGCGTCTCATTACGAAGCATGTCAATTGTTTTCAGTGCATCCCTTGGCAAAGCCTGCAACCGAGCACGACGATCAGCATAATAAAAATCTGCTGCATATATCGTATAATAAATCTCGGGATAATATTTAGGAAACTTCCCAGAATATTTCGCAAACATGACATAAATGCACAAAGGCATAACAACAAGCAAAATAAAAACAGATGTAATCAACCGTGTATGGCTGACATTTTTAAAAGTTAGCAGTGACATAAGCCACCTCAAAGTCAGTGTATTTATAAATATATAAGCATAGCCCACACTAAATTCAAGCATCATTCAAAAAAATAGCCCCTAAAAAAGGGGCATGAAACGATATATAAAATATAAACATTAAAAATCTTCAGGTAAATTTACAATATGCTCTTCATCAGGTGTAATAACTTCACCTGCTAAAATTTGCTGAACTTTCTGGGTTTCCTTAACTGTTTGCTGCGCATTTTTAGAAATAAGGTTCATAAGGATCACACAACGTGCCATAGGGTCTTGAGTGTCATGCCGCATCAGCTCAATATCAACCTGCAATGCTTTTAAAGCTTTAGGGTTTTTCGTATTTTTAAGCAATTTGTTTAACTCGGCATTAAATAACATTTCCAACTTTTGCGGTTCTTTACGTACAATATGGGAAAATTCATCAAAATTTTTAGGTTTCATCAATTCAATAAGAGATTTTGACATAATTTACCTCCAAAGGTAAAAAATAAGTCTATATAGGACAAAGGATTTAGTGAAAAAAGATAAAGATATTCCGTTAAAAACAACATACACCGAACATTTCAAAAAAACAACCTTGTAGCGTTAAAAAAAACCTCTAAAAGAGGTTTTTTATTTTAAAGTTCATAAAATTAACGATCAATATACTCGGCATTCACCTCGTCTTTATCTAACCCATATTCTTCGGCAAAGCGATCTCCTTGAGAAATTTCAAGCTTTGTCTGTATCTCTTCAGTAAGTTCAGGGCTTAAACCTTTATCGCATTGTGCACCTGCTAATTTTATGAGTACCTCTGCATCTAAAGTATGCGCACCATTGAGCTGTTGCATATGTGTATGCAAGTTCACAACTTCTTCTGAAGAAAGAGTCGTAAATAAATTTCCATCAGATAATTCAATACCACATTGTTGTGCAGCTAATGCTTCACGTAAGTCAGTGTTTATAGAATGCGCTGATACACCGTGTTCTTGAATTTTATCATTCATGTCATGAAATTGTCCCTGAATCCTGTGGCGCTCCGCTTCTGCTGCCAAGTCTTCTGCAGACATTTCAACATCAATCGGTTGACCATTGTAGTCGTACTGCTGCTCAACCGATGTATCAAGCTCAATATCACCTTCACCATTATGTGCAATAGTTGTCTCTGTCACCCCGTCAAGTGTCGTTTGTTGAACATGCATATTGCTAGCACCTGCTTTGTGCATCGCTTCAATATCGTTATCCAGCTCATTAAAGGCATCACCTTCTTCAAAATTTGAATTTACGCTGACAGAAGGCGCTTTTTCACTCTGCGCACGTTCCATTTTAAATTGTTCAAACTCACTCATATGGTCCGCTTTGTAGCTAGAAAAAGAATCAGCCTGAGTTGTTGCGACAGTTGGCGTTTCTAAACTTTGTGTATTTTCATTAGCTTTAGCATTACCAGAAAAACCTGCTAAACCGCCAATAGCCATAACAGCACCCGCAATTGCGTTTTTGTGCTTGTCAAATATCCCCATAAAAAAATCCCTTTCATATAGCTTAAATAAACTTCATACATATTCTTTTATAAAGGTACGCAAGGGTTTTACGCATTATTTCTGACAAAATAGATATTTTAAAAATTCAAATCATAAATTCAGTGACTTAATATAATAAAAAAATGAGATATCGGCTAAAATTATTGACATATAGACAGTCACCACATAATTTCATGCGGCTTATTGGTATTTAAAAATCATATTCTTTAACTGATAAAAGGATTCCAGATCTCTTGGTGGATTAAAAAATTTAACATGTTTATCAGTATTTTCACTGTTCAACTCAATCCCCCACCAAGCACCAACACTCTGCGGTAAGGCACCGTAGCGTAGATCACTCAACTTGTAAGGCGACAGCTCATACACATATCCCATAGCAAAATGATTAAACCTTAAGATGTCTTTACGCTGCTGCGTATCCTTACCCAGTTCAGGATAAATTGTATGTGGGTCAATCCTTTTTACTGAATCACCCTCAATAAAAAAACTTTGGAGAAACGGTACAGAATGTACGGCATCAACATAATATACCCCCTCAAATTCATAAATAGAACGCCACAATATTATATTGCCAATTGTCGGGTTAACAAACAGGCGCTCAATATGATGCCCACGTTCAACGGCTTTTTCATAAACTATATCTTTAACTGTCAGCATATTAAAAGCGCTAAAGCCTAGATATATAAAACCATATAATAAACTTATATGAATAATCTTGCGTGATTTATAAAAAACAGAAAATAAAATAAGCATTAAAAGCGGCAGCGTAAATAAAGGATCAATAATCGGCATATTGTTCCAGGTCAAGCGTTCATCACTAAACGGCCATAATAAATAAGTACCATAACTGGTACATGTATCCAGCAGACCATGCGTTGCAACACCAAGCGTTGTGAATAAAATGTAAGACTTTAACAAATATTTCTCGCGGCTTAATAACACCCACAAAAAGGCACCAAAAAAAACACCTAAAAATGGAATACTCAAAAGTGCATGTGTAAAGTGTCTATGATATTCAAGATAAAGAAGTGGGTCTGTTTCACTTTTGATGTAAATATCTAAATCAGGCACTAAGCCACCGACCATGCCACAAAGAGCGGCAAGACGCAGTTTCGCCTTAGTTGAAACATTCATTGGTACTATCGCACCTACCACAGCTTGAGAAAGAGGATCCATCGTTACCAAATTATTATTAACATGGCTGTCACTATACCATAAACATGCCATGTATGTAACAATGAAGGTTTAGAATAGATACCTGTGAAAAGCAAAAAGCCTCCGAGGTGGAGGCTTTTTAGTGTTCTTTGAATTATGAAATC
>CAXBBG010000005.1:0-127759 GCA_963974105.1 uncultured Magnetococcales bacterium | reverse complement strand
CCTCACGGAGGGTTTTTGCGTTGAGGAGTATAGTTTTATACGCTTGAAGCTATTTAAAAATGTAAGCATGGACATAAATTATAAATTTATGACCTCTTAACATAGATGTTGCCGTTAAAATTTGTAAAATAAGAGTCCGATGACTCTAATGTATCGTGGTATTCGTAAGTTTTTATGTGATGTACTGGCTTTCTAACGCTATGGTTTTAGAGGGGGTATATTTTAAGTTCTTATCGGTAATTTTTTTATTATAATTTCATATAATATATCTTGATGATAAGGCGGGTTATTATAATTTATAACTACTAATTGGTGGGTATTATTAGTAATGACTAAAAAGACCTCTTTTTGTTGTTTTGGTAGTGGTAGAAAACAGTGCTCAATGTGGTGGCAGTTATCGTAAAGTTTAGCTCTTAAAAGTCTAGGGTGAGTGTGATTAATCGACTAAAGAGATGTACGCTTTAAAAAGTTGTATATTTTTCACTAGAAAACACTAGACACAGCGGCTTGAAAGGGGTACATTGCGGTTAATTTCTGGATTTATGCCAGAGGTGTGGCTTTTTAGTATTACACTAAAATGTCAAAAGTTATTAAATTATAAAGGATAAATAGATGTCTCAAATGACAAGTCGTGGGCGCGCAACCCGTGTGCGCCATAAGCTTAAGAGCTTAGCTGTTGAAGGCAAGCCAAGGCTGAGCTGCCACCGTAGTAACACGCACATCTATGCACAGATCGTTGATGATGTGAATGGTGTGACTCTTGCTTCTGCTTCTACAGTGGACAAGAAACTGCGTAAATCAATCAAAAAAGGTGACACTGTTGAAGCCGCAACTGTAGTAGGTAAAGAACTTGCTGCACGTGCGAAAAAAGCAGGTGTTGAAACAGTATACTTTGACCGTGGTGCAAACCGCTTTGCTGGTCGCGTTAAAGCTTTGGCTGACGCTGCTCGTGAAGGTGGTTTACAGTTCTAATAGGAGAAATATATAATGGCATTTAATCAAGAAAACAATTCTGGTTTCGTTGACAAGCTTGTTGGCATTAACCGTGTTGCTAAAGTTGTAAAAGGTGGTCGTCGTTTCTCTTTCTCTGCTATCGTTGTAGTAGGTGATGAAAACGGTCGCGTGGGCTGGGGTTCTGGTAAAGCTAAGGAAGTTCCTGAAGCTATCCGTAAGGCTACAGACGTTGCGAAGAAGAAGATGATCCGTGTACCTATGCGTGACGGTCGTACAATTCACCATGACATCAAGGGTCAATTTGGTGCATCAAACGTAATGATGCGTTCAGCTCAGCCTGGTCGCGGTATTATTGCTGGTGGTCCAATGCGTGCTGTGTTTGAAGCGGTTGGTATTAAAGACGTTGTGACAAAGTCACTTGGTTCTAACAACCCTTACAACATGATTCAAGCAACTTTTGCTGCGTTTGAAAAGCTACAAACTCCACGTGGTATCGCATCTAAGCGCGGTAAAAAAGTTTCTGACTTTACACGTTTCCGTGAGCAAACTGAAGCACAAAAAGTTGCAGCTCCTGCTGAAACAACTGCTGCAGTTGAAACAAAAGAAGCTCCTGCTAAAAAGGCGCCTGCTAAAAAAGCAGCACCTAAAAAGGATGCTAAGAAAGCAGAGGGGACTAAATAATGGTTGCTAAGAAAACAATCACTGTGAAGCAAATTGGTAGTTCAATTGGACGCAAAAAAGACCAAGCTGCAACACTTAAAGGTTTAGGTTTGAATAAAATGCACCGTGAGCGCACTTTAGAAGATACTCCATCAGTACGTGGAATGATCAACAAAGTTTCTCACCTTGTAGAAATTATCGAAACTAAGTAAGTATCGTTTGTGTGGCGCCTACGGGCGCCCTGCAAATCAATTAAATAAATAACTGGCAAAAGGGAAACCGAGTCATGAAATTAAATGAATTAGCTGATAACAAAGGCGCAAGAAAACCAAACGAACGCGTAGGTCGCGGTGAAGGTTCAAAAGGTAAGACTTCTGGACGTGGACAAAAAGGTCTAGGATCTCGTAGTGGTGGTAAAATCTTTATTGGTTTTGAAGGTGGACAAAACCCTCTATACCGTCGTTTACCAATGCGTGGTTTTAACAACTTCAACTTCCGTACAGTTTACACAACAATTAATGTTGGTGATCTTGAGTTTTTAGCTCAAAGTGGTCGTTTGGACGCGTCTAAGCCTGTAACGATTGAAGCTCTACAAGCTTGTGGTTACACTAAAAAAGCACATGATGGTCTAAAAGTTTTAGGTAACGGTGATGTTACTGTTAAATTTACAGTTGAAGCGAAGCATGCAACTAAATCAGCTATCGAGAAGATCGAAAAAGCTGGTGGTAAGTTGAACATTGCAGCTCCAAAACCAGACATGAGCGGTGTGAAGCTTAAGAAAAAAGCTGATCGCTAATCAATATAACGTAGACCCTCTGCGCTTGCGTGGAGGGGGTGCGTTACTTTAAAGAATGAATAAAATACCGAGTAGGAAAAAATAAATGGCAACAACATCATCTATGGGTAATAAAGCAGAAATGGCAGGTTTACTAGCGAAGTCTGGTGAACTTCAAAAGCGTATTCTTTTTGTTTTGGGTGCTTTGATCGTTTTTCGTTTAGGGACACATATCCCAATTCCTGGCGTTGATGCGTTGACACTTTCACAGGTGAATACACCTTCTACTGGCGGTATTATGGACATGTTGAACATGTTTACAGGTGGGGCGATGAGCCGTATGGCTATTTTCTCATTGGGTGTTATGCCCTACATTAGTGCCTCTATTATTATGCAACTTCTTTCTTACGCATATCCAGCACTTGCTGATATGAAAAAAGAAGGTGAAATGGGACAGCGTAAAATTACGCAGTACACACGATATTTAACTCTGCTGATTGCATTTGGCCAAGGTTTTGGATATGCAACAGGTTGGGAACACCAGACAGCAACGTTTGGTAACGAAACAGTAAGTCTTATTGTGACTGCTGGTATGATGTTTAAATTGCAAGCGGCTTTCACATTGATGACAGGAACAATGTTTTTGATGTGGCTTGGTGAACAAATTACAAGCCGTGGCATTGGCCAAGGTATTTCGGTGTTGATTTTTGCTGGTATCGTTGCTGAACTTCCAGCTGCTATTTACCAAACAATCGAACAAATGCGCGTTGGTGCTGTGGCGGGGTACATTGGTATTGCTGTATTTGCAGTGGCGCTTATTACAATTTTTGCTGTGGTATTTATGGAAACTGCGCGTCGCCGCGTTCTTGTACAATATCCAAAACGTAACATGATGGGTAGCTCTGAAGCTTCTCATATGCCTTTGAAGGTAAACATGGGTGGTGTGATGCCTGCTATTTTTGCAAGCTCCATTTTGATGGCACTGTTAAGTGTGGTGAACATGTATCCAAATGCTGACTGGGCACAATGGATGGCTGTATGGGTAACTCCAGGTCAGCCAATTTACATGGTTATCTTTTCACTGTTCCTTGGGGCAATGTGTTTCTGGTGGTTGACTGTTTCATTCAACTCTAAAGATGCAGCGGATAACTTGAAAAAACAAAACGGTTTTGTTCCAGGTATTCGTCCAGGTAAGGCTACAGCTGACTACTTTGATTATATTTTAAAGCGTATTACATTTGTGGGTGCACTTTACTTGATCGTTATTTGTAACTTGCCTCAAGTTATTATGGGTGAATTTAACATTCCAGCAAATGCTGCTTACTTGATGGGTGGTACAAGTTTGTTGATTATTGTAAGTGTAACAATTGACTTGGTTGAACGTATTCAATCTCACCTGATTGCACAACGCTACGATAGCTTGTTGAAAAAATCTAAATTTAAACGTTCTGCAAAAGGCGCGCGTTAATAATGAAAAAACCTATGCACATTATATTTTTGGGCGCACCAGGTGCTGGTAAGGGCACGCAAGCGCAGATGTTGGTAGAAAAGTACGGGATACCGCAGCTTTCTACAGGTAACATGTTGCGCGAGGCTATTGCTCAAGGTACAGAAATTGGTAAGCAGGCGGAGATTTTGATGAACCGCGGTGATCTTGTTTCTGACGATGTTGTATTAAAGATTATTGAAGACCGAATTAAAAAATCTGACTGTGAAAATGGTTTTATACTTGACGGTTTTCCTCGAACAGTTGTACAAGCTCAAGGGTTAGACAAAATGTTTGAAAAGAATAAACTCGAGCTGAGTCATGTTTTTTGTCTCAACGTTGATGACGACGTTGTGGTAGACAGACAGGCTGGGCGCTTATTTGCGCCAAAGAGTGGACGTGTCTATCACGCGCGTAATAACCCGCCTAAAGTTGCTGGTAAGTGTGATGTGACAGGTGAAGAGCTTGTAAAGCGTGATGACGACAATGAAGAAGTGCTTCGTTATCGTTTGAACGTTTACCGTGAGCAAACAGCTCCGGTAACAACATACTATGCAAAGCAGGGTATGGTGCAAGAATTTGACGGTGGGCAAAATATGAACACCGTCTTTAATGCGCTGGTAGCAGCTATTGATGCTTCAGCAGCGGCTTAATTATAAAGGAGTAAGGTACTTTGGCTAAAAACGATGTAATTGAACTAGAAGGTAAGGTGGTTGAAATTTTGCCGAATACAACGTTTCGAGTACGTCTGGAAAATAACCATGAGATATTGGCACACATTTCAGGTAAAATGCGTCAGTTTAACATTCGTATCCTCGCAGGGGACAGCGTAACAGTTGAAATGACACCTTACGACTTAACAAAAGGTCGCATTACTTACAGGCAGAAATAATTCTGCTTCAATGACTAAAACAGGAGAGAAAAAATGAAGATAGTATCATCTATTCGCAGTAAGAAAACACGTTCTCGTACATGTATCGTTGTTAAACGTCGTGGCCGTCTATACGTGATTGACAAGATGAACCCACGTAACAATTGCCGTCAAGGCATTGGCCGTCGCTAAAATAATTGTCTATTTTCTTGACATTTGTTAAGAAGATGGTATTTTCAGCGATATTCGTGGAAAAAACGAATACAATTTTATTAAAAGGAGAGATATCGTGGCTCGTATTGCCGGTGTAAACATACCAACAGATAAACAGGTTTGGGCTTCCCTAACCTACATTTACGGTATTGGCCGCAAAACTGCTTTTGACATTCTTGAAGGTGCTAAGGTTAAGCCTGAATCACGCGTTCAAGACCTATCAGAAGAGCAAGTTGCGAAAATCCGCACAATTATTGAAACAGACTACATTGTAGAAGGTGACCGTCGTCGCCAAGTTGCTTTAGACATCAAACGTTTGATGGATTTAGCTTGCTACCGTGGTTTGCGTCACCGTCGTGGATTGCCAGTTCGTGGACAAAGCACAAAGACAAACGCGCGTACTCGTAAGGGTCCTCGTAAGTCTGTTGTGAAAAGATAAAGGAAGAGAAGTAAATAATGGCTACTCAAAAAACAAGTCGTACAAAACGTAAAGTTCGCAAGAATATCACTAATGGTATTGCGCACGTATACTCTACGTTTAACAACACTATTGTAACAATTACAGACGTTCAAGGAAACGCTATTTCTTGGGCTACCGCTGGTGAACAAGGCTTTAAAGGGTCTCGTAAATCAACTCCATACGCAGCTCAGCTTGCGGGTGAAGCTGCTGGTGCGAAAGCACAAGAGCACGGTATGAAAATTTTGGAAGTAAACGTTAAAGGTGCTGGTTCAGGTCGTGAATCTGCTCTACGTGCCCTACAGGCGATTGGTTTCGAAATTACAACAATTCGTGATGTAACTGCGGTTCCTCACAATGGTTGTCGTCCGCCTAAAGCGCGTCGTGTGTAATAACTAATAAAGGTGCAGGCAGGGGTTGAATTCGTAACCTGTCGAGCTTAGATAATAAACCGTTGAACCTCTTAAGAGGCAATACATTTAAGACAAAGGAATATTAGAATGCAAATTCAAAAAAACTGGAAAGAGCTTATTAAGCCAAGCAGTATTGACATCACACCTGGTCGTGATGGTCGCAAAAATGCTACATTTACAATTGAACCGCTAGAGCGTGGCTTTGGTCACACTATGGGTAATGCGCTACGTCGTATCTTACTTTCAAGCTTGCAAGGTTCTGCTGTAACACAAATTAAAATTGATGGTGTTTTGCACGAATTTTCTTCTATTCCTGGTGTTATGGAAGATGTTGCAGAGATTATTCTAAACATTAAAGCAATGGCAGTGCGCTTGCACGCTGATGAAGCTAAAACTGTACAGTTGAAGGTTAAAGGTCCTTGTACTGTAACAGCTGGTGACATTACATGTGGTAGCGAAGTTGAAATAATTGATACTGAGCACTACATTGCAACGCTAAGTGACGGTGCTGAATTAAACATCGAACTTACTGTTGATTCTGGTAAAGGTTACAGCCCAGCTGCAAACCACCGCCCAGAAGAAGCTGTTGTTGGTCTTATCCCTGTAGACGCGATCTACTCTCCGGTTCGTCGTGTATCTTTCAAAGTGACAGATGCTCGTGTTGGTCAAGATACTGACTACGACAAGCTTTCACTTGATATTGAAACAAACGGTTTTGCATCACCTGAAGATACTTTAGCTTACGCTGCGCGTATTCTACAAGATCAGTTGCAGTTGTTTATTAACTTTGATGAAATCATCGAAGAAAAAGAAGTTAAAGACAACACACCAGATATCAACCCTAACCTGTTGATGAAGGTTGACGAGCTTGAGCTTTCTGTACGTAGTGCAAACTGCTTGAAAAATGATAACATTGTTTACATTGGTGACTTGGTTCAAAACTCTGAGTCTGCAATGCTTAAGACACCAAACTTTGGTCGCAAGTCTCTTAATGAAATTAAAGAAGTACTTGGAACTATGGGTCTTGGACTTGGCATGCACTTAGACAGCTGGCCACCTGAAAACATTGAAGAACTTGCTAAGAAACTAGAATCAGATTTCTAATTTGAATGTAATAGTTTTAAAGCTTTAACTAACTAAAAGAGAAAAGAGAGATAATATTATGAAACACGGTATCGCAGGACGTAAATTCAGCCGCACAAGCTCACACCGTAAAGCAATGTTTGCTAACATGGCAACAAGCTTACTAGAGCACGGTCAGATTAAAACAACTGTACACAAAGCGAAAGATCTTCGTCGCGTGGTAGAACCTTTAATCACAAAAGCTAAAAAGGGTGACCTTGCAGCGCGTCGTGAAGTTATGAAAACAATTCGTAGCAACGACATCGTGGCTAAACTTTTTGATGAAATCGCACCAGCATTTGCTAAACGCCAAGGTGGTTACACACGTGTATTGCGTGCTGGCTTCCGTAAAGGTGACGCTGCTGACATGGCGATTATTCAACTTACAGAATTGCCTGCAGTTAAAGCTGAAAAAGTTGCTAAACCAACTAAAGAAGCAACACCTGCAAAAGAAGCTAAAACAGCGAAGGCTCCAGCCCCAGCTAAAGAAGCTAAAAAAGCAGCACCAAAAAGTGCAGCTCCAAAAGCTCCTGCTCAAAAAGTAGCTCCTAAAGGCAAGTAAGTCTCTATCTCTTAAAAAGCACCCTTCGGGGTGCTTTTTTTTACGGCTGTGTGGGGGATAAGGACAAAGTTGGGTAAATATTGCGTAGTGTGTGGGTGCTGTGGGCTAGATGGTGCCCATTGACGGGTTCAGAAGTGCTAAAATGAGGGCCAAATTGACGTAGAGCTAAGCTTGATAGTGGTGTTGGTTGTGAAAGTGCTATGCAAAGGCTGTGGTTGCTCTAAGCTGACTCAAGGCTGAGCCAGCTAGTGGGTAATGGGGGAATTAGAGCTTAAGCCTTTGGAGGTTGGTTAAATGTAAGGGTAGGTGTGTTGTTGATGGTATCAGCACTTATGCCGAGCTCCTTTTGGTAAACAACATCTACGCCGCCATACAGGGCTTCGTCCATGTTCAGACCAAGTTCGGTGCAGGCATCTATAACGCTGGTGCTGTTGGGGCCTTCTACTTCAAGGAAAGGGGCCAGGCCAGGCCATGTATCTATCATAACTTCAATATTGCCTTTAAACCAAAGTTCTCGCTTTGTTTCTTGAAATGCTACTTCGTAAAAACCACACATTTCTAAAACTGCTGCACCATCGTTGAAGTTGTTGATAATAATTTCTGCTTCTTTGACACCATTTAGGCTGTTTTCCGTTAATTCCTTAATGGTTAAAGTGATTTTATCACCTTCATCGCGCACGCGACCCCATTTGTTTTTATTGCCTTTTATGTGGTAAGCTTTACGTGTCATGAGCCGTTGTGGATGCTTAAGATTGTAGCCCTTATTTTGAAGTAAATCGCGGGCGCTTTGCATTGTATAGCCTGTAAATTTAGCCTCAAATTCGTGCATTAAAAAAATCCTTTATGTTTTGATGTATTTTAAAGAATAGAGCGAGATACCCTAAACCAAAGTTTATAATGCTCTTCGCCTGTCTTTTGGCGCATATCCCATTGAATACGTCCTTCAAGTTCAGGTGCAACTTCACGTCCATCAAAGTCTTCGTTGACTTTTTCTATTGTGCCGATGGGAACAGCATTAAAAGTTGCCCAAATATAGCAAACATTGCTGACGCCTTGACATTTATCCTTAAAACTTTCCTTGCGGTGCTCTAAAAGCATTTGACCATATTTAGGGTGTGTATTGCTGCGGTATTCCATGTACGGACCTAGCCATCTAGAACGGTACCTTCCAGGGCTTAAAAATTCACGGTCATACAAAGCACCTACGGCATTTTCTGCGGTTGGTGTATCGAGTGTTTTAAAGATGTCTTGTTTCATATCGTGGTGAAAGCCGTCAATTGCAGAGGCGTAGTTTTTAAGTTCGTCACTGAGTGCGCCGCCCGTTATATAGTCAATATTTGACGTGATAGTGTAACCCGCAATAATACTCAGCCCACTAAATATAGCGAGGGTGATACGGGCATCTAATCCAAAAATGGCGCCTTTAGCATTGTTCAAGCACGTTATTTTTTTCATGAAAGGGGTTACCTTCTTATTTTTTTACTTACAGATTTATAAAGTAAGGTTCTGGTGCCTTTTGGAGTTGTGGCACGCACTTTACCTGTAATGTAGGCTTTTTCTTCGTTTTCTAAATGTGAGCCACCTGCGCCGTCAATATAGTCATTAATATAATGCCAAACTTCGTCTGGTGTTTCTGTGATGGCGATAAAGACATGGCAATCACCCTTACTTTGGCAAGGGGACATATCATCTCGGTAGTAGGCAAGGTAGTATGAACCCAGTAAGTTGTGATTGGTTGTTTCTTCGTTAATATAAGGGCCGTTCCACAGTCTTTTATAATCAAGGTTTACATAGTCAGCATTATATAGAGCTTTAAAGTCATCGAGTGAGTCAACATTAGCAATGGCTTGCTTGTAAAAAACACCCATATCGGTTTGGAATTCTTTGAGGGCGGTGTCAATGGATTGTAGCTCTTGTATAATTGAACTATTGCGAATGTCTTCAATTTTCCCAAGGGCGTAATAACCAGCTGTCACAGACAAGGCAGCGAATATGGCGATGGATATCCTGGCATCCATACCAAAAATAGCGCCACTTTGTCTGCGGAGTGCTTTTAAAATGGTTACAACCCTTTGCCTACGTTATCGAGGAATTGATCAATAATGCCAAGTGTTTGGCCATGTGTTGCAGTTGTTTTTTTGCTTGGGCTTAGGTTTTGTGCGTCATCTTTTGTTTTGTAAGACATTGCTGAAACTTTACCTTGTGGGTCAAAGTCGATAATGACAATTTCACGCTCTACAATATTTTTACTGCCAAGAGGTTTGATGGATGCTTTTTCAGTGTAGTAATACCAGCGTTTGTCGTTAAATGTGCCAACGGCAGATGGAGACCCTAAGAGCTCAGCAACATCATTACGTGTATGCATACCAACTTTTACACGGTCAATTCTGTCTTGTTTTACGATACTTCCGTGTGTTTCCATACGTTTTGTGCAAGCTGTTGTTGCAAAAGCCACAGCCGTTATAACAGAAAGCGTTAGTATAATTTTTCGCCACATAGGTCTTCCCTTTTTCAATAGATAAACACTTTATTTCATGTTAATTTAATTTTACATAGTTTACCTATGTGACTTTATGAAAAAAGGACAACTTACGCAATGATTTTTAACATATTTAACCGACATATAGACCGAAATACAACAAAAGTGTTTGAAAGTGCGTTGGCACAGGCTAAAAATACCTTTCCACAGCGTTTTAAAAACGAAACGTCTTCTGTTGAAGAGCGTCGTGAGAAATTTGAAGCGATAGCTATTTTTATGGCGTTATATGCATGGTATTTAAAAGGCGAGGGGTCAAAGCGCGCACGTGGGCTGTCTCAAGCTGCTTATGACCATATGTTTGACACTTTTGAAGTGGCTTTGCGTGAACAAGGTGTAAGTGATGTACGTATTGGGCCTGAAGTTAAAAAGTTAGCTGCTGCCTTTCATGGACGTTTGGTTTCTTATGGAGAAGCCTTTGAAATGGGGAACACAGCCTTACTTTCAGAAAGTTTTGTAAGAAACAGTGTGTGCGATAAAGCGAAAGCCATGAGCATAAGCATTGTTTTGATTTCAGAAGCCCGTAAAATGCAGGCGCAAAAGCTTGAAAATTGGATCGAAAGCCTTGATAATTTAAAAAAAGGCACTTTTGAGCCAAGAGAGATTGTGATGGAAAATTCAGGAGACGTTTCATGAACGCACAAAATAATGAAGCTGACTATGTAGCAGTTTATAAAAAAGACCCATTTAGCATTACTTTTAATGTTGAGACGATGAAAAATGGCTCCTATTTAGTTGAAGGCGTTGTTTCACCCGAAAACTGGACAGCGGCGTGTCAGCAAATTGATGTGCCAGACGCTGGTAAATGTGCAGCACGTTGCGTGATTGAAAAACGCGGTAATGTATTAAAGTTGTTGGGTGAAATTAAAACCACCATGCGCCGTACTTGTGTGCGCATTTTAGAAGAATTTGATGAAGATGAGATTTTAAAGTTCCACGAACAGGTGTTTATTGGTGAATCAAATGAAGATGATATGACCGAAGTTTTAGATGGGCCTATTTTAGATATTAAGGAATATTTGATCCAGCAAATTATTTTACATATGAATGCTTACCCGATTCATCCTAAAACGCATTCTGACAAAAAAGGCGAATTTCAGCTGAATGATGGGCAAGAAAAGGCCTTAATTAAAGAAAAAGAAGAAAAAAATCCATTTTCTGTATTGAAAGGCTTGAAATCTGACTCATAATCATATAGAAGTTAGCTTGAGTTTTGTTTTGTAGAACAGATTGATGGTAATTAAACCGTTTCTTTGCTTCGCAGCATAAACGGTGAATATACAAAATACGAAAGAGAGAAAAATGGCAGTACCAAAAACTAAGATTTCTAAATCACGTCGTGGCCAACGTCGTTCTCATGACGCAATCAGTGCAGCAGCGCACCAAGAGTGCCCTAACTGTGGCGAATTGAAGCAACCACACCACGTATGTCCTTCATGCGGGTTTTACGCTGATCGTGAAATTGTAGCACAATCAACTTCTGACACATCTGCGTCATAAGTGAAATGGCTTATTAAAAAGGGGGGCGTTAGCCTCCCTTTTTATATTTGATATAAAAACACAACTATAGATTGTTAGATAATTATATGTCTATCGTGATAACTGGCACCGGGGGCGCATTGCCCGCAAATATCGTTACCAATGACGACCTATCTTCGATTGTAGAAACGTCGGATGAATGGATTCAGTCACGTACTGGTATTCAACAAAGACACTTTAAATCTGGCGATGAGTCGACATCATCTTTGGCAACAAAGGCAGCTCAGCAGGCACTAGAATCTGCAAATTTAACGGTTGATGACATTGATCTTATTATCGTAGGCACCGCAACGCCTGATTTGACATTTCCATCGGTTGCTTGCCAAGTGCAGGCAAACTTGGGTATGAAACACGGTGCAGCCTTTGACCTAGCCGCCGCTTGTAGTGGTTTTATTTATGCTTTGTCAATGGCTGAAAGCCAAATTCAAACAGGTAAGGCAAAGCGCGCTTTGGTTATTGGCGCTGAAACATTTTCAGACCTTATCACGCCAGAAGATCGTACAACTTATGTGCTGTTTGGAGACGGGGCAGGTGCGGTTGTCATTGAAAAAACAAATGATGAATCGGACACCACTTCAGGCATTCAAGCTATTGAAATTTTCAGCAATGGTGAATACATAAAAGACTTGTATTCTAGCGGTGGCGTTGCATCTACAGGTACTGCTGGTTCTGTTATTATGAACGGACGTGAAGTGTTTAAACATGCAACGAAAACATTAAGTTCTCTTGTCACCTATATGCTAGATAAATATAATGTTGATAAGGACGATATTGATTGGTTGATTCCACACCAAGCAAACAAAAGAATTATAGATGCCACTGCAAAGCATCTGGGAATGGAAAGTAGTAAAGTAGTGTTAACTGTTGGTGAGCATGCAAATACTTCAGCAGCCTCTATTCCACTGGCTTTAAATGTTGCTGTAAGAGATGGCAGGGTGAAAAAAGGTGACCTTCTTTTCCTTGAAGCTTTTGGAGCAGGGTTTACATGGGGTGCAGCTCTAATTAGATTTTAAAAAAAGTTTGAAATACAAAGCGTATGCACTTGAAAACTACACTAAAGTGATATATATTACATAAATTAAAAAAACTGAAAGGTTAACCAATATGCCTAACCACACTACCTTAACGAGAGCGGACCTAATGGAGGCTGTTTACAGCGAAGTTGGACTGTCACGCAAAAATTCATCTGAACTTGTAGAGCAAGTATTAGAAGAAGTTGTTTCAACACTAGAAAAAGGAAATGCTGTTAAGCTTTCTGCTTTCGGTAATTTCTCTGTTCGCAGTAAAAGTGAACGTATTGGCCGTAACCCTAAAACTGGTGAAGAAGTGCCTATCACACCACGCCGTGTGTTGGTATTCAAAGCTTCTCACGTTTTAAAAGATCGTATAAACGGCGCACGATAAGTTTTTATAAAAAAAGCCTCCCTATAGGGAGGTTTTTTTTATGCTTAAAGTGTAACTAACAGCCTGAAATAATTGTACCCGTGCGGACGCATATGTTAAACTTTCAAAAATAACAGATAGCAATAATTGTTATCTAAAATATATATTCTAAAGAAGCATGTTGTGGGGTTATTGTTATGGATGAAAGTTTGAACTTGTTTGGCGAAACTGTAACGCCTAAAAAGAAAAATAAGAGCTCTAAAAAACGCACGAAGTCTGACACAGCCTACCGCACGATTAGTGAAGCGGCCGAAAGTTTAGGCGTTGCAACGCATGTTTTACGTTTTTGGGAAACGAAATTCCCTCAAATTCAGCCTGTTAAACGTGCAGGTGGCCGTCGTTATTATCGCCCTGAAGACATTAAAATAATTGAGCAGATCCAAACGTTGCTCCACGATAAGGGGTATACCATACGTGGTGTGCAATCCTTGCTTGAAGGTGGGGACGTTGAGTCAATTGATGTGCATCAAGAGCAAAGTTCATCTTCAAGTGCACCAAATTTAACAGCATTTATTACAGAGCTTAAAACGATTAGAGGTTTATTAGACTAATGTGTACAAAAAAATTATTATTGTTATCATTATTTCTTCCTGTGATAAGTGCACAGGCAGAGGATCTAGCAGGTCCGCCAGATATGTTTAATATTAAAACATATGAAAATGTGGACGCTCAAAATAATCCAATAGACTTTACGCCTTATGGTGAAGTGCCTTTGATGGATGAAAGCATGCCTTTAGACGCATCTGCAACTGAGGTAGAAGCTCTTATGATTGATAGGCCTTTATTGCCAGAGAAAAATTTTGCAGGAAAGGTTTCTTTTGTAAACCGCCGCACAAATACCAAGGATGTTTTGTTATTAAACTCCTTATCATCAGAAAAAGTATATCACGGCTTAACGGTGAATATGTCTCAGTGTTTAAGAGATTATGAAGGTGCGTTTGGTAATGATGCTGCCTTTTTAGATATACATGATGCGGAAAATAACTTGTTGTTTACAGGTTGGATCTATAAAAAGCGCCCTTCGGTGCATGTGTTTGAAAACCCTATTTACTCTATGGCATTGGTTTCCTGCCAGTAGGGCGTGTCATTGTTTATACGTCATAAAAAAGCCCATCAAGTGATGGGTTTTTTTATGTATCTATGTAAGATATTGTGTTAGCAAACGCCTTTAGAAACACCAACGTTTATGGCTTTAAGTTCTGGTAATTCACGGTATTGACCGTTCATGTCCATACCATAACCAACAACAAATAGGCCTTTTGGAATGGTAAATCCAAAATATTCCGCTTTTGCGGCACCTTCTTGGCGGCGTAGAAGCGTGGCAACTTGGATATTACTGGCAAAGCGTGCTGCAATAAGTTCACGCAGGGCTGCGATGGTCACACCTGAATCAACGATGTCTTCAATAATAAGAACAGCATTGTTACCAAATGTTTTAGGGAAAGCTTCAGGGTTAATACGCAAGTCTTGTGTTTCTGCACCTGAATAAGACGCTGTACCTGCAAAATGAACTTCCATTGGAATCTTAATTAAGCGTATCAGGTCGGCTGCAAACATAAACGAACCGTTTAATGTTATGATAACATGGATAAGGTTTTCGCCACTATACGATTTGTTAATCGCAAGGGCAATTTCTTCTACGCGTTCTTTAATAGCGCCGGCACTGTACACTGGTGATAACATGTTATAGACGTCCTTCTTCTAAAAATTTCTCTAGTGTGTGTATGTTGTATTCGCCAGATTTAAAAGCATTGGTAGCAATAAGACGACGCTGTAAAGGCGTTGTCGTTTTAATACCGCCAATAACAAGTTCTTCTAGTGAGCGTTGCATACGTGCAATTGCTTCTTCCCTTGTGGCGCCATGTACGATTAATTTTGCAATCATTGGATCGTAGTACGGACTTACATCATAGTCTGTATAAAGGCATGAATCAACACGTACTCCTGGTCCACTTGGTATATGGTAGTCAGTTACACGTCCAGGTGATGGCAAGAATGTCTCACTATCTTCTGCGGTGATGCGACATTCGATAGAATGGCCACGTAGTTTCATGTCGTTTTTAGTGCAAGAAAGTTTTTCACCTGCCGCAATACGAATTTGTTCACGTACAATGTCTACACCAGTAACCATTTCAGTTACTGGGTGCTCAACTTGCAAGCGCGTGTTCATTTCAATGAAGTAGAATTCACCGTTTTCGTAAAGAAATTCAAATGTACCAGCACCGAGGTAGCCCATGTTTTTACAAGCATCGTGCACGATCTTAGAAAGTTTTGTACGCTGTTCTTCTGAAATGGCAGGGGAAGGTGTTTCTTCAACCAGCTTTTGGTGACGACGCTGCATTGAACAGTCACGTTCACCAAGGGTTACAACGTTACCATGGCTGTCACATAGAACTTGTATTTCAATGTGGCGTGGTTGTTGTAGGAATTTTTCAATAAAGACACGCCCATCGCCAAAAGCGGCGTGTGCTTCACTTTGTGCAACAGAAATGGCTGTTCGTAAAGCGCTTTCGCTGTGCGCCACTTTCATACCGCGGCCACCGCCGCCTGATGCAGCTTTAACAATAACTGGGTAGCCAATTTTTGCGCCAATTTTTAGGCCTTGCTCTTCATTTTCCACAACGCCATCTGAGCCTGGGATTGTAGGGATGCCAAGTTTACGCACGTAATCAAGCGCTTTGACTTTGTCCCCCATAATGCTGATATGTTCAGCAGATGGGCCAATAAAGGTGAATCCAAGTTCTTGTACAATATCAGCAAATTTAGCGTTCTCGCTTAAAAAGCCGTAGCCAGGGTGAATAGCTTCAGCGTCGGTTAGTTCAGCTGCTGCTAGAATACTTGGAATGTTAAGGTATGATTTGTCTGCAGCGGCTGGGCCAATGCAAACAGACTCATTTGCCATTTTGACATGCAAGGAGTTTTCATCAGCTTCTGAATGCACAGCAACTGTTTGAATGCCCATTTCACGGCAGGCACGGTGAATGCGTATCGCAATTTCACCACGGTTAGCAATAAGAATTTTTTTAAACACGGGAGATTATCTTCCTAGTTAATAACAAATAGTGGGTGACCAAACTCAACAGGTTGAGCATTTTCAATTAAAATGTCGCCAATAACGCCATCTTTATCCGCTTCTACCTGGTTCATTGTTTTCATTGCTTCAATAATGCAAATCGTCTGACCTTTTTTAACTTTGTCGCCAACGCTTACAAATGGGTCAGCTTCTGGAGAAGTTGCACGGTAAAATGTACCAACCATTGGTGATTTTAGAACGTGACCATTAAAAACAGGTTCTGCAGGTGCCGCAGGTGCTTGTACTTCTGCGACAGTTTGCACAGCGATTGGTGCTGCGGCTACTGGAGCCATGTTACGGCGCAAGCGGATTGTGCTGTCTGTTTCTGAAACTTCAACCTCATCAAGGTCTGTTTCTTTCATAAAGTCTACCAAAGTGCGTAGGTAGTCTAGGTCAAATTTTGGTGATTTAGCTGTCATGGCTATTTTCCTTCTCAGTTAGGGCGCTAGAAAAGCTTTCAATACGCTCAAGGTGGCGCATTTGTTTATTGATTTTTTCAAGATCAGCCAACCACTTTGTAAGCAAAGGTTCGTGTTCTTCGCTCACACTTTCAAGCCTGTGTTTTAAAAGCTCAATGGCTTCACTTAAATTTGGGTATCGTGCATCTATCTTCATTTTAAAATCAATTTTTATAATTTGTTTATATAACTTACAGGTTTTACCATATTTTTATGCGTTTTTTAACTCTTTTTTACATGGCTTAAAATTTCTTTGATATTATCTAAGCGTTCCTGCTGTTTTTTATTGGTTTTATCCATATTTTTTTCGGCAAGTTGTAAGTGTATTTCAATGTCTTGCGTTTTTTCGGCAAGTACTGCGGCTTTTGCTAAATATATATGGCTTTCAAAAAGGTTGCCTTTTTTGCCATAAGCAATGCCTAGGCTTCGCACAATCGCGCTCCAAGTTGGGTGAATGCTTGATACAATGTGTAAATGCTTGATAGCTTCATCATACTCTTCGCGGATAATACAATTTTGGGCAAGTTGCAGGCGAATGAACTCTAAGTCCGGATTTATTTCTAAGGCGCTTTTAAATTCTTGTTCGGCTTTTAAATATTCTGATTTGTCTTGGTAAAGCTGGCCCAGTAATTCGTGGTGAAATGGCATAGATGAACGCTCGGGGTTCATGGTTTGAACAAGAGCCATTGCAGTATCTATACGCCCTTTTAAAGCCAGAGATAAGGCTTGTGCATAAAGTGCATCTTCTGTTTTTTGGTAAGCGTATTTTCTAAGGTTATAACCGCCTGGCATGGTAAAGGCATTCAGTTTGGCTTGAACGCGTTTGAAGCGCATGTTGCTTAATGGTGGAAGAGGGGCTATTTTTTCATTTTTTAGTAAGCCTTGCATGGATGAAATACGTTCCCGTGGGAGAGGGTGGGTAACAAGCCATGCTGGAGGTGTCTTTGAATAGAGAAGGTTTGATGTCCGTAATTTGTCAAAAAATGAAATGAGCCCTTGCGTGCTACGGTTATTTTTATTTAATAATTCGGCGGCGATGGTGTCGGCTTGACGTTCATGGCTGCGGCTGTTACGTAAATATTGGTCTTGCGAGACGGCAATACCACCTGAAATAAGCGCTGTCGCTGCTTCGCCACCACCACCTAAAATGGCTACGCCAGCCCCAAGTATGGTGCCAAGAACAACAGGTATTTTACCTTTATCGCTGTTGGCGAGCGTTTTGATATAGTGTTGCCCTTTAATGTGACCGATTTCATGGGCAAGCACACCTTGAATTTCTTCAGCGCTCGTGGCTTTAAGGATAAGGCCTGAGTAGAAAAAGATGTCACGATCTGGGGTGACAAAGGCATTGATTTCATTAGACTTAACCACATAAATATTAACAGTTTTAGGGTCAATATCGGCAGTTTTAAGCAGAGGATCTGCCATTTCCCGTAGCCATGCTATGGTTTCTGCGTCGATAAGTACTGTCTCACTTTGTTTTGCAAAGCTTGAAAGAGGGTTAAGGGCGCACAAAAGAACAAGGGCTAAGATTATTTTTTTCATGTGCCTATATTGTACTGTTTAATGACAAAAATAAAAAGGGCTTTCTATGTGAAAGCCCTTTTAGATAGTGGTTAAAGTTTTAAAATTAGCTTGTTGTTTTATTCCACCAACGTTGGAATTTACCACCGACAGAAGCATCTTGCGTGTTGCTTACAGAGCTTTTGCCGTTATCGTTAATGTGTTCAACTATAATACCCTTAGAAGGTGTTGGTTTTGCATCTGCTTTGGGTTTGTTGCGCGGTGGCTGCTTTTCCTTGATCTTTGAAGGTTCTTTAGGCGTGTCGTTGCTTTCCTTTTGAGGTGTAGGTGCTGCAGCTTGACGTTCATCTTTATTTGAATCGTTTCTTGGCTTACGTGTTCTGCCGCGACGCGTAGGTTTCTTTTCTTCAGCCTTATTTTCAGGTGACTTGTTGTCATTTTTTTGTTGTTCAGCTGCTTTTTCAGGTGCGTTGTTATCAGCTTTAGACTTGTCATCAGCTTCTTCGCTGCGATTTTCATCACGGCGTGTGCCACGGCGTAAGTGTCTAACGCGACCGCCGCTGCGACGCTGTTTTTTATCGCCTTTTTCAGCTTTATCACCATTTTCGTTTTGAGTATTCGGTGTTTCAGATTTTTCAGACGCAGATTTATCCTTGCCTTTCTCTTCTGTATTGCTGTGCTTGGCATTTTTAGCATGTTTATCAGCGTGCTTTTCATTGCCTTTTTGCGCTTCGTTTTTGTTTTTACGTCCGCGTCTGCGTGTTGGTTTAACATATTCACCATCGTCAAGTGGTTCACGTAGGATAACCTCTGTAATATGGTGTTTTTCAATACCGCGTGCGTCTTTACTTGTTACTTCTATGCTGTGGTCTGGCGCATCATATTTAGCGTCCCCACGTATGTAAACTGTAAATTTGTAACGATTTTCAATGTCTTTAACGAGTTCACGCTTTTCGTTTAAAATGTAAAGCGCAAGGTCGTCGGATGTTGTGATGATAACCTTGTCAGCCTTCGTGCGAACATTCTCGTCTTCTAAAGAGCGCAACAGCGTTAAAGCAGCCGAAGCAAGTGAAGCGACAACACCTGTACCATTACAGTGTTTGCAAGCATGGGTCGTTGACTCACCTAAAGAAGGGCGTAAGCGTTGGCGTGACATTTCTAAAAGGCCAAAGGTTGAAATTGGTGCAATTTGAATGCGGGCGCGGTCCTTGCGGATACACTTGCGCATCATACGTTCAACAGCTTTTTCGTTTTTGTTATCTTCCATGTCAATGAAGTCAATAACGATTAAACCAGCTAAATCACGCAGGCGTAATTGGCGTGCCATTTCTTCTGCGGCTTCAAGGTTTGTTTTTAGAGCTGTTTCTTCAATGTTTTTTTCTTGTGTGGCTTTACCAGAGTTTACATCCACAGAAACCAAAGCCTCTGTTGGGTTGATAATAAGGTAACCACCAGAAGGAAGGTTCACACGTGTTGTGTGTAAGCGGTTTAGCTTTTCTTCGACACCGTAGTGAGAGAACAAAGGCGTTTGTAGCTTATGTTCTTTAACTTTAGATGCAAATTCAGGCATTAGGTTTTTGATATATTCTTTTGTTGTGCGGTATGTTTTGTAACCTGCGATGTTCACTTCGTCGACATCGGCTTTAAACATGTCACGGATAGCACGAATAGAAAGGTTGCCGTCCTCGTGCACAACTTGTGGCGCTTTGACGTTACTTTTGAACTGCTCTTCAATTTTTGTCCAAAGTGTCAGCATGTTTGTTACGTCTTTTTCGATATTTTCAGGCTCTTGTCCAACACCTGCTGTGCGAATGATAACGCCCATGCTGTCAGGAATGTTAAGGCCGTTCACGATAGATTTAATTTTACGACGTACAGAAAAGTCTGTGATTTTACGTGAAATACCGCCAGCGTAAGGTGTGTTTGGCATCAGCACAGAGTAACGACCTGGTAGAGAAATGTAAGTACTTACAGCAGCACCCTTGTTACCACGTTCTTCTTTGTTGATTTGAATAAGAATTTTAGAGCCTTCTTTAAGGACATCTTTAATGTTGTAACGGCGGTGGATAGGTTGGCGACGTTCGTTTACTTCATTTTCAATAATATCGTCTACTGTATCGTCAGCATCGTCGTTTGCTTTAGATGGCTGAGATGTTACTTTTTCAGCCATGGCTGGTGACGTTGCATCCACGTCATCTGAAGCGTTGTATTTGCTGTGACGTTTTGGCTTACGCGTTGGGCGTCCACGGCGTTTGCGTGGCTCGTCTTCTACTGGTGCGAGTTGATCGTCAATAATAATGCTAGAGGCAAGGGCAAGGGCACGTGCATCTTCTTCCATCTCTTCTGGTGTTAAACCATCAAGGCTTTCAGGTGTTTCTTCAGCAATGGCTTTTTTAGCCTCTTCTGCTTTTGCTAATTCTTTTGCTTCGGCTTCAGCTTTGGCTTCCGCTTCTTTTGCGGCTTTTGACTTGCGTCCACGTGTTTTTTTAACTTCTTTAGGTGCTTCTTCTGTTGTGTCAGAAGCGCTCTCTAAATTGGTTGTTGAATCTTCGGCGTTTACGGCGTCTGCATTGTCTTGGTTAGCGGCTTCTTTGGCATCTGCTTTGGCTGCACGCGCTTCTTCTTTGGCAGCAACTTCAGCTTCAAGGCGTTCTTCTGCTTCTGTGTCACGGCCTTTGCGCTTGGCAGCAATGTCGGTAAGTTCTTGCAGTAGAGCTTCCTTTTCTTCGGCTGGAAGGTCGAAATATTGTGGGTGAATTTCGCTAAACGCAAGGAAACCATTACGGTTACCACCATAGTTTACAAATGCTGCTTGGAGTGAGGGTTCAACCCTTGTAACTTCTGCAACGTAGATGTTGCCTTTGATTTGTTCTTTATCTGAAGTTTCAACTTCAAAATCTTCGATACGATCATCGTTAATAACAACGACGCGCACTTCTTCTGAATGTGCGGCATCGATGAGCATGCGTTTAGTCATGTTTTATAAATCCTTTTACAGCAAAGGAAAGCTAGGGGATATAGTGAATTTAACCTGTTCACCACAAAGTAATTAGACCAAACCCGTATTTCTGGTTCCACGCATAAAGCCCGTTCAATGGGCACTATGATGCTATATGGTCCTTTTAATCAAGCACAGGTTTGCATATTTTTATGCTATTTCAGCTGTGCGAAAAACTTTTTATAACCCTAACCTTGCATATTTGCTTGGTTTGTTAATATTTTCAATGCTCTTTTTTATGTACTTAGTCTTAGAGCTTTATCGACTAAGTTAAAACTTCACTTTTTCGCCTCTCAAAGCGTTGTTGTCAGTTTTATGACAACGTGACGTAAAATTTGTAAAAAACTATACAACCCTTATAATAACTCTTGTATTTGAAAGTTGCAACCAAAAGTTTACTAATTTATGCATTGCGTGCTATGATGCCGCAAACGACAAAAGAATAATTGTGATGCTAGCATTTTTAACCTTCTTCATTAAAAGACTTTTTTTAATTATTCCAACCGCTTTTGGGGTTGTAACGTTGACGTTTTTTTTAATTCACCTTGTGCCTGGCGACCCTGTTGAAGTGCTGTTGGGGGAGCATGCCCTGCCAGCGGACAGGCAAGCGCTGCAAGAAAGTTTGGGCTTACACTTGCCATTGCTAGAACAATTTAAAGTTTTTGTGTTGGGGGTGATTCAATTTGACCTTGGTACATCATTTTATAGCGGAAAAGACGTAACCTCAATGATAGCAGAGCGTTTAGGGGCAACGGTTCAGTTAGCTTTAGCTGCTATTTTATTCGCATTGAGTTGTGCTGTACCCCTTGGTTTGTGGTCAGCTTTGCATAAAGATAAATGGCAAGACAGACTTGCTTTGACGTTTTCAATGCTTGCCTTTTCAATGCCTTCATTTTGGCTTGGACCTTTGTTGATGATTATCTTTTCTTTGCACTTAGGGCTTTTGCCTGTTTCTGGTAATGAAAGCGCTTCTTCTATTATTTTGCCGGCCATTACCTTGGGTGTGGCTATGTCGGCCATGACAGCAAGGCTTTTAAGGGCTTCTTTGCTTGAAAGTTTGGCGAGTGATTATATTAAAACCGCCAAAGCAAAGGGTGTGAGCCTGAAAAATATTATGAGAAAACATGCTTTGAAAAATGCGCTGTTGCCTGTGGTGACAATTGTTTTTTTACAAGCAGGTGCCTTATTGACAGGGGCTATTTTGACTGAAGCTGTTTTTTCTTGGCCAGGGCTGGGTTCTTTAATTGTTGACGCTTTGGGAAAAAGGGACTACCCAACCATACAAGGTTGCGTACTATTTATAGCGTTTGTGTATATGTTTATGACACTGATTAGTGATGTTGTATGCGCCATGATTGACCCACGTATTAGATTTTCGAAGGGGAAATAATAGATAATGCTTAGTAAGCTTTCTCAGTTTTTAATACCAGCCGTGTTTATATTTGGGCTTGTTTTGGTCTTTCAATTTTTAAATGCCGACCCGTTTACAATTCATTTAGAAAGTATTTTAAATGCACCATCTAGTGCCTATTGGTTGGGTACGGATGAATTGGGGCGTGACGTTTTACCACGTTTGATTGACGGTGTGAAGGTGTCATTAACCGTAGGGGTTTCTGTTTTGCTTTTAGCGGGAACGATTGGTGTTGTTATTGGTGTTGTAAGTGGCTGGTATGGCGGCATTGTTGACACTGTCTTAATGCGTATTACAGATGTTTTCTTGTCGTTTCCAGGTGTGTTAATTGCCATATGCTTTGCGGCACTTACAGAGCCTGATGTGAAAAACGTTATATTTGCTCTAGGGCTTATGGGTTGGGTGAGTTTTGCACGTTTGGCGCGCGTTCAAACGCTTTCTATTAAAAATTTAGAGTATATGCAAGCAGCGCACTTGGGTGGTGTGGGAACGGTTAGGATGCTTTCACATTATGTACTGCCAAATATTGCAGCACCTTTGATTGTTGAATCTATTTTTACGATTGCAGGGGCTATGTTAAGCGAAGCTGGGCTTTCGTTTTTAGGGATAGGTATTCAACCGCCAGATGCCAGTTTAGGGGCGATGCTGCGTGAAGGAGCGCGTTATATGTTGATGGCGCCGCACTTGGTTGTTGTTCCCGGTGTCACACTCATGCTTCTTGTTTTCTCTTTAAACCTTGCAGGTGACAAAATACGCGATAGACTGGATGTTAAGTGCTGATTTAAGTTTTTAGCTTTTAGTAACCAAATAGAAAATTATTTATGTATCAACGTGTCTTCGGAGCTTTATTTTTAATCTTCATGTGCTTTTCTGTGAGCGCATTTTCTGTGACCGTTGATAAAATTAGAATTGGTCAGCATGGTGATATGACAAGGGTGGTGCTTGAGTCGAATAAGGCAATTAAACCTGAACACTTACTTTTGCAAAATCCGCCAAGATTTGTGATCGATTTTCCTAAAAGCCATTTTAAAATGGACGTGCATCATGTTGAACTCCCTAAAAATGGTATTGTTAATGGCGTAAGGCAAGGGCTGTTTAAGCCTGGTGTTACCCGTATGGTGGTTGACTTGAATAAAGCTGTGACGGCTAGTATTTTTAATATCCCAGCTTCAAAAGGCAAGGGGCATCGTCTTGTGATGGATCTAAAACCTGCAACGCAAGCTCAAATTGCCAGCCAAATTGCGAGTCAGCGTGCCAAAGAAGATAGAGAAAGCAGGATCCCTCGTGCTGCTGAGATATTTGAACGGGTGGTTAAAAAATCGAATGAAGTGATTGTTGTGCTTGATCCAGGTCACGGTGGCGTAGACCCTGGAGCTGTGGGACGTAAGCGTACATATGAAAAACATGTGGTTTTAGATATTGCTAAAAAATTAAAACTAGAACTTGAAAAAGTAGGCGGTGTGAAAGTTTATTTGACACGCTCAAAAGATATCTTTGTGCCACTTAAAGAACGTGTTGCCTTTGCGCAGCGTAAAAATGCAGATCTTTTTGTCAGTATTCATGCCGACGCGCATTCAAACAGAAATATTAAAGGTGGCTCTGTTTATGCTTTAAGTGATAGCGCGTCTGACAGGGAAGCCAGCAGGCTTGCACGCAATGCCAACAAAGGTGATTTGATTGCGGGTATAGATATGCGTGATGAAAGCAAAGACGTGACAAATATTCTTATTGATTTAACCCAGCGCGAAACAATGAATAAATCGGCTATTTTAGCTGCGGATATTTTAAATGTGATGCGTGATAAAGTTTCTGTACGTAAGGACAAGGTTGCTTTTGCTGGATTTAGAGTTTTAAAAGCACCTGAAATTCCTTCTGTTTTGGTTGAAGTAACCTATATCTCAAACATCAAAGAAGAAAAGCGCTTAAAACAGCGTGACCACCAGCAACGTATTGCAAGCTCTATTGCAAAAGGTGTCCATAACTACATAAAGAAACATAGGCTTAATTAAAACATTGAGTTTTAGATTTTATCAGCAAAATATGCAATTGCATTGCTTTATTGTGCGGTTGTGTTAATATCTAGTACAAATATTTAATCTTTATTATTACTTTTTCTATAACACTTTCATCCAAGAGGTTCTCAATTATGGAATCTATAGATATGTTATATATACATAACAATTTGCTCGCTCAAGAGTTTATCTCTAAAGCAAATGTTTATGAAGAACGCACAAGGTTTTGTTTCCGTTATTTAGATAAAAACCCCGAACTGTTAACCGACGTAATTGAAGAAGATGCAAACCGTTTTTGGGCATATTTAGAAATATTGCATAAGGTGTTATTTAAGCTTGAAGATGAGCTGAATATGCATGATGTTTTAGAGGCTCAAACGCATCTTTATGAAGATTTGCTCATCATTATTGATTCTCTTAATAAAATCACACTTAAACTTGATAATTTCTATTCACAATACATACCCGAGGTAGAATAATGGATAACGTAGACGTATTGTATATGCGTAACGGTATGCTTGTAAGTGCCGTGAGAGCGCAGGTTAAAGAGATTATAACTCTTAAAAATGAAGTTATAGCATTTATGAAAGGGCATCAAGATCGTTTTTCAATAGATGAATTGACGACTTTTAATTTGTTTGAGATGCACTTAAACATGGTCGAGATAGACTTTTTGGAATTATCTCAAAAGGTAGAAAGATTTGCAGACGAAGAGTATATGCAGCAAACTTGTAATGTGGCCTTAGATGGTTTGCAACAGGAGTTGAAAGCTATTATTCCAAAATTGCGGATCTATAAAAATTATGTGTCAGATGATACTTAAATTTTATCGAAAGAAACCTCACTTTTGTGGGGTTTCTTTTTGTTTACAGATTATAATAATGCTATAGTCATTTTATGTATATGTCGGGGGAAGGTGTTGTTTTAAAAGTTAAGCCGCAAGGTCGCGGTACTTTTTTGGTGTGCCTATTTACCGAAGAATATGGAAAAGTTTCAGGTCTTTTACGCGGTGGACATAAAATTTTAAGCGCCATACAATTGGGCAACGTGGTTGAATTTGAACATACGCGCAGACTAGAAAGCCAGCTTGGCGCGTTAACGCTCGACGTTTTGTACACCCCAAGTGCTTTGGCTTTTACCAATGTTTTCCGCATGCAAGCCTTGCAATATTTATGTGAAGTCCTTTTAGTTTCTTTAAGGGAAGAAGAATCGCACCCAATGCTTTATGCTGCGACAAAAACTTTTTTAAAAGAAATCCATCTTGATGGTTTGTGGGAACGTTTAGGTAATTACGAGCTGCAATTTTTAAGCTCAATTGGTTATGGGTTGTCACTTTGCGAGTCGCAAGCGGTGCGTCATGATAACGATACATCGCCGCTTTATTATGTGTCGCCAAAGTCGGGTAGGGCGGTTTCAAAAATGGCTGGTACACCCTATAAAGATAAAATTTTAAGGTTACCCGCTATTTTTGGCGGTAAATCAAAGGATTTACTTGACGTTTTTCAATTAACAGGGCATTTTTTAGAGGTAGCACTTGAAGGGCGTCCCCTTCAGGCGCGTATAGATTTAATTCAAAATGCAAAGCAAACGGGGTTTAGCGAAATATGAGCGCAAAAGCAGGGATAATTCTTAAGGGTGAGTTTAATAATGAGCTAAGTAGTCGTTATTTAACTTATGCGATGAGCACCATTATGTCGCGTGCCTTGCCCGACGTGCGCGATGGTTTAAAACCTGTGCACCGCCGTGTTTTATATGCGATGCGTATGATGAAACTAGACCCTGAAAAAGGTTATAAAAAGTCAGCCCGTGTTGTGGGTGACGTGATTGGTAAGTATCACCCACATGGTGACCAGTCTGTTTATGATGCGATGGTGCGTTTAAGCCAAGAGTTTTCTTTGCGTTATCCTTTGGTTGACGGACAAGGGAACTTTGGTTCTATTGACGGTGACAGCGCGGCTGCCATGCGTTATACCGAAGCTAAGCTTACAAAAGTTGCTGCATGGATTATGAAAGATCTTGAAAACGGCACGGTCGATTTTCAAGATAACTATGACGAATCTGATAGTGAACCTGTTGTGATGCCGTCTTGCTTCCCAAACTTGCTTGCCAACGGTGGTACGGGTATTGCGGTGGGTATGTCTACAAGTATTCCGCCACATAACGTGGGCGAACTTTGCGGGGCTATGTCGGCTTTGCTTAAAAACCCAGAAACACGTGATGCCACACTCTTAAACTATATTAAAGGACCTGATTTTCCTTTAGGTGGTATTTTGATTGAAAGTCCTGAAAGTATGGCAGACGCCTACTTAACGGGTAAGGGTGGTTTCCGCTTACGTTCTAAGTGGGAAAAAGAAGAATTTGATCGCGGGCAGTATCAAATCGTTATTACAGAGATTCCATATCAAGTTCAAAAATCACGTTTAATTGAAAAGCTAGCCGATTTAATTCACTTGAAAAAAGTGGCTTGGCTGGTGGATGTACGTGACGAGTCGGACGAAAATATCCGTATTGTACTTGAACCTAAAAACAGAAATGTTGATGCGGCGCAGTTGATGGAGCACCTGTTTAAACTCACTGATCTAGAAACACGTTTTTCACTCAACATGAATGTGATAACAGGGGCAGGGCAGCCGCGTTGCTTGTCACTTAAAGAAAGTTTGTTAGAGTTTTTAGCGCACCGCCGCGAAGTGCTTTTACGTAAAAGCCATTGGCGCAGCGAAAAAATCCGCGCGCGATTGCACTTACTGCAAGCCTACCGCGTTGTTTATTTAAACATTGATGAAGTTGTGGAAATTATTAAAACCCATGACCAGCCAGCACCTGTGATGATGGAACGCTTTAACATTGATGAAATTCAAGCTAATGCTATTTTGGACATGCGTTTGCGTCGTTTGCGTAAGCTAGAAGAGATGGAAATTCAGCGTGAGCACGACGAGTTGAGCGCAGAGCTTGGTGAATTGGCAGCAATTTTAGCAAGTGAAGAACGACAAACGGAAGTTTTGGTGGACGAAGTAAAAGCCATTAAGAAAGAGTTTGCAGATGAACGCCGTACACAAATAGCTTTGGCACCTACGGCTGAAATTATTCCACTTGAAGCCATGGTTGAAAAAGAACCTATGACCGTTGTTCTGAGTGACAAGGGTTGGATTCGTGCTATGAAGGGTTACCTTGGCGATGAACAAGAGGTTAAATATAAAGACGGTGATGTTGAGTCGTTCCGTGTGAAATGTACAAGTATTGATAGTCTTTGTGTGATGAGCTCTAGCGGTAAAATATTTACATTAGGTGTGAATAAGTTGCCAGCAGGGCGTGGTTTTGGTGAGCCTCTTCAATTGATGATTGATTTGCAGCCAGACGATAAAATTGTGGCGATGTTTGCACCAACAGCAGAACGTTATCTTGTTTCTGGTAAGAGTGGTTACGGTTTTGTAATTAAAGCTGAGGGCTTGAAGTCTCAAACGAAGTCAGGTAAGCAAATTTTAAACCTATCAGCCAAGGCTGATACGGCGGCTTATTGTGTGCCTGTAGAAGGTAATTTGGTGGCGACTGTAAGCAGTAGCAAGCGTTTGCTTGTTTTCCCTGTGGACGAAGTTTCTGAAATGAACCGCGGTAAAGGCGTACGTTTAATGAAACTGCGTAACGAAACGCTTGATAGCCTTGTTGTTTTTGATAACCGTGCAGGGCTTGGTTTAACGGGCGGTGCTAAAGACCGTGTGGTTGAAGATATTGATCGTTGGTTTGGTCACCGTGCACAAGTTGGTAAATTGCCACCGCATGGTTTTACAAAAGAAATTGAACTTTTTGCGCCTGAAGTGCCCGAAAGTAAATTGGATGAAAAACCTGAAGTGCCTGGTGAAAATTTAAGTAAGTCTGAGGTGGGTGCTATCAGTGACATTGATCGTTTGATTAAATTGGCGACAAAGCCTATCCCTGAAGACGCGGAAGAACTAGATTTCTTTGGTGATTTAAATGGGGATGATGATGGTGACGCTTCATAATAGTTGTGTCAATATAGATTAAAAGGGGGCGTTGAGCGCCCTTTTTTTTAGGTGGTGAATGAATGGTCACCAGTGATAGAATTTGAACTTGCGCCTCCTCCACCCTCGGCATATTGCGCTACCATGCGGCGTCACATCTCAACATTTTAAGTTGTAAGAAATATAAATATCCCTGAAATTACAAAATAAAAAAAAGCCCTCGGGTGAGGGCATTTTTATTTATATATTAAAAGTGTATTTTAAAATAAATCGGGATTGTTGTATTGTGCTGCTTGCGTTTCAGCTGTGAGCGTTTTAATTTTAATTTTAGCAATGCGTTTGCCTGTCAAAGCGATAATGACACCTATAAAGGCTAATATGCAAATAGCCGCGAAGATGGGCAAGGTGTTTGCAAAGCTTAAAAGCGCTGTTTCCCCCACGGGGGTGGATTCAACAAAATGTGTAACTGAATAGGCAGCACTAAAAATGACACTGGCTAGAATTGAAAAGGCTGATATAGCGCTAAGATAGAACATTGTCTGTATCTGTTGGGCAGATGTTTCTTCCCAGTTTAGAATAGCCTTCTCTTGTTCAATTGCTTGTTGTGTGAGCTGGGCTTCAACCAACTCAACGCCGGCATTTTGATATTCCAAAAAGATGCTGAGCTGGGCAAAGCCTAATACAGCAAAAAAGCCAGTACAGGTTAATGTAACGACGTTGGGCCCTATAAAGTAGGTTAGCATGCTAAGTGTTAAAGTAATAACTGCAGAAATTACAATTATTGAAAGGGTTTTATTAAAGTTTTGCAAAGCGCGCATTTGCGGCCTCCTGTATGAAAAAGAAAAGAAAGATGTTTTTGTGTTCAATTTGGATTGTATGTGTTTTTTTGCTAAATACAAGGGGAAATGTAGTGTTTATAAGATTTTTCCTGATGTCATATGCTTTTTGTAGGCATAACCTTTAATGCGCTCTATGTAAAAACCTGCCTCTGCTAGGCCGCGCCTTACATGGGCGGCGGCTGTAAATGTGGCGAGTGTTGTGCCTTTGTGGGAAAGTTTGAAAATTTGTTTATACAGTTCTAAGTTCCACATTTGAGGGTTGCGGCTGGGTGCAAATCCGTCTAAATACCAAGCATCTGCAATGTTTTTGCATAGTGGTAACGTGGTCATAACATCACCTATCATGAGTGTAAGTTTTATGTTTTTGCTTAATTGAACGCTGTTTATTTGATTTTGAATAAGGGTTGGATAGTGTGCAGCAACGATATCACGCCATTTTTTAAGCTCTGGATAATTGTTGAGCGCTTCCTTAAATGTTTCTAATTTTAGCGGGAACATTTCAGTGGATATAAAATGCAGTTGCTGCTTTTCGTGATTTTTAGAGGTCTTTTCCCAAAGGTCTATGGTGGCAAAAAAATTAAGCCCTGTCCCAAAGCCTGTTTCTATGATGGTGAATTCTTCTTTATTTGCCCACGCGCTTGGTAAGTGGTTGCCCTTTAAAAAGACATGCCTTGTTTCTTCGAGGCCATTTTTGGGTGAAAAGTACACGTCTTCAAAGTCATTGGCAATAAGGTTGCCTTGTGCGTTCCGAGAAGTTTTTGCAAATTGAGTCATGTGCCATTTTTAAAGTTTATGTCACGGTTTGTCCATAAAAAAAAGACCATCCAATGTGGGTGGTCTTTTAATAAACGCTATTACTTAGAGATGCCGCGCACAATTTTCTTGAGCGCTGAGTTTTTCTCAATGGTGATGGTTGTGTTGGGTTCAATGCTTTCCTCGACTTGGGCATAAACGGCTTGTTCGCCGTCAAATATAATGATGACAGAAAACTTCCAAATAGTGATGTGACGAATTTCCTCTAAGTCTAATGTTGACTTCAAAGCGCCGTAACTACCATGCGGTTTTTCTATGCTGGCGGTGTTTGTAACATTAACGTGATACGCTGTGCAAACTTTGCCTTTTAAAATGCAGTTTAAAATAGCCTTGGGCGGTTTTGCACCAAGATCGGCGGCAACTTCGTTACCGTTGGCTGTAAACTTATCGATAATATCAATATAGTTAATAACGCTAACTGCTGTCTTCGTCGGATTAAAGCCTTTGGCATGAACCGCTTGACGGTTAACTTTTTTACCGCTGTCTATCTGTTTTTCAAGAGCGGTAAAGGCTTCTTTCATTTGTGTGTGGCTTTTAAATGAACTGACGGCTTTAGATGTGTCTGAGTCCATTTTTGTTGAGCTACAGCCCGAAAGAGCCAGAAGGCCTAGAGCTATTGTTGCTATTGCAATGCTACGTTTTTTCATAATTTCACCTCGCGGGTGTTAAAGCGATATAGCTATCAATGTATGGAAAATGTGTATGCCTTGAAGGGCTTTGAAGTATAGGCATGGTGCCTAAAAAACGTTGAAGTTATTTTTTTAACAATTTTTATATTATAATTTATTTTTATATCTGTCCAGTTTTTAGCATAAAAAAACGATATTTCAGATATTCTTAGGGTTTATAATTGCTTGAAATGTGTTATGTTGTTTGGGAAATCTATATAAGAATTAAAGGGGACTATTATGGCACGCAAGTTAGATAGAGATGGCATGTTTTACAAGAATCGTTATACGTTTGTTTCGGTTATTGTTATTTTGGGTATGTATTTCATTGCACAGTCGTATTACGATCCGAGCAGTATTGTGCGTACGGGTGCTGCCGTTGTGGCGGGAGAGGGTACGCCTGATATTGGCGGTGAGTTTTCTGCTGTGAATCACAAAGGGCAGCCTTTTACAGAAGATAACTTGCAGGGTAAATATTCCCTTGTTTTCTTTGGTTTTACACATTGTCCTGATATTTGCCCAACAGCTTTGAGCGTTTTAAGTGATGTTTATACGGGCTTAAGTCCTAAGCACCAGTCTAATTTACAGGTGATTATGGCTTCGGTTGACCCATTGCGCGATACCGTTGAAACTATGGGTGAATATGTCCCCGCTTTTCACGAAAGTTTTATTGGGCTAACAGGCACAGAGGCTCAAATGAAAGAAATGGCTAAGGCGTATTTGGTTTATTTTGCAAAACATCCAGCAGATAAAGATGGTAATTATACGGTTGACCATTCGGGTTACATTTACCTTATTGGTCCAGATGGTCGATATGTTAAACATTTTAGCCATAAAGACACGGCTGATGACATAAGACAAAGCCTACAAAGCTATTTGACTAAATAAAAAAAAGCCTCCGCAAGTGGAGGCTTTTTTTTTAACGATAGTCTGTATGGTTAAGGGGTGAGGGGTTGGCCACCGCTTAGGTATTTGAATTGTATGATTGTCACTTCTGCATCTGTGGTTATATGCGGGTAAAATTGTTGCATATCTTCTAAAAATTTGGATAGTTCAACGGCAAAGGTTTGCGGCGTCACTTTTATGCCTTGATGTTGTAGATCCTCAAGAGTGATTTCTTTGAAAGTGGTTGTTTTTACAGTGTGTATGTCTAGGCAGAGTGGTGATCTTGTGCCATGGCTGGCTGTTACAAGATCTTGCCCGGTGCTAATATCACGGTGGCCGTTGCGGATAGTGTTGGTCACTTTTCCGTTTATAACGCCGTTAAAAAGTGAGTCATCTAAAAGTAGGTTGTTTTTCATGTCGCTACCTCATTATTTATTTAGTGAAGGTAAAGCTTAGGGAAAAATAAAGGTTAAAATAGAACTTACGGCTTTGTGTATATATAAGTACGCTAATTTTGTCAATGTGTATGTTAAACGAACGATGTCGGTCAATGATGCATAATTACCTCCTAGCATGGCACGATAGAAGCGAGAAAATACATGTTTTTACTAGAAACCGTGACATTTAGAGGTGTATATTTTAGTATGGCAAGAACAGTTCAATTTTATAAGAAGTATCTTAAAATGCCAGAAAATAAAAACGCCGCAGACTCTATCCTTTATCACTCATTGCCACGTCCAGGTAAATTAGAAGTTGTCGCCACTAAACCGCTTATGACGCAAGAAGACCTTTCTTTGGCTTACACGCCAGGCGTTGCAGCTGTTTGTACAGCTATAGAAAATGATGTATCACAAGCATATAACCTTACATCAAAAGGGAACTTGGTGATGGTTGTTACCAACGGTACAGCCGTTTTAGGTTTAGGTGATATTGGCCCTGATGCTTCAAAGCCTGTAATGGAAGGCAAGGCTGTTCTTTTTAAAAAGTTTGCAGATATTGATGTTTTTGACATTGAAATAAACGAAAAAGACCCGAAAAAATTAGTCGATATTATTGCGGCGATCGCACCAACATGTGGTGGTATTAACTTAGAAGATATTAAAGCTCCTGAATGTTTTTATGTGGAACGTGAATTGCAAAAACGTCTTGATATACCAGTTTTTCATGACGATCAGCACGGCACAGGTATTATTGCCTTAGCCGCATTTATTAACAGTTTGCACCTTACAGGTAAGAAAAAAGAAAAAGTGAAAATTGTTTTTAGTGGTGCAGGGGCAGCAGGGCTTGCTTGTGTACGTATGTTGATTGGTTATGGTGTGCCGCAAAAAAATATTACGTTGGTAGACATTGATGGTGTTGTTTATGAAGGTCGTCCAGACCTGCAAGAGCACCTTGTGGAGTTTGCACAAAAAACAAATGCACGCACACTTGGCGATGTGATGGAAGGTGCTGATGTCTTTTACGGTTTAAGTGCAGGTGGTGTTTTGAAAAAAGACATGGTGAAAAAAATGGCGAAGAAGCCTGTTATTTTTGCAATGGCGAACCCGACACCTGAAATTATGCCACATGAAGTTTTAGAAGTGCGTGACGACGCCATTATTGGTACAGGACGCAGTGACTTTCCAAACCAAGTGAACAATGTTTTGGTTTTCCCTTATGTGTTCCGCGGTGCGCTTGATTGCGGTGCAACAACTGTTAACACAGAAATGAAGGTGGCAGCAGCTGAAGGTATTGCCGCGCTAGCACGTTGCGAAGCAGACGCTTCATTAGATGTTGCTTATAAAGGTCAAACGCTTAAATTTGGCCATGAATATGTTATTCCTAAACCATTTGACAGCCGATTGGTTTCAATTGTTGCACCTGCTGTTGCAAAAGCGGCAATGGATAGCGGTGTATCTAAGCGTCCTATTTCTGACTTAGAGGCTTATGCTGCCATGTTGAAAGGCAATGTCGATCAATCATTCTCATTGATGCGTCAAATCTTCACATCAGCAAAAAAAGAACCGAAACGTGTGGTTTATCCAGAAGCAGAAGATGGTCGTATTTTACGTGCGGTACAAACTTTAGTGAGCGAAGGTATTTGCCACCCAATTTTAATTGGTCGCCCCGAAAAAGTAATGAACACTATCCAAAATATGGGGCTGACCATGAAGAAAGGTGTGGACTTTACCTTTGTAGACCCGAATAACTATGAAAAACATGCCGAATATAGCGACTTGTTTTATAAATTGCGTATGCGCGACGGTATTTCACAAAGTGAAGCCGAAATTATCATGCGTTCACGCTGGGCTTCACTCGCTTCTATGATGGTGCGTGTGGGCGATGCCGATGCCATGGTGGCAGGGGTGACTGGTAAATTTGACAAATTCTTACGTGCCACAAAAGATATTATCCCGCCAAAACCTGGTGTGAAGAGTATATCGGCTCTGCAGATGATTATGCATAAAGGGCGTGTCTTCTTTATTGGTGATACCAACGTTAATACCGACCCAACAGCCGAGCAAATTGCAGAGCAATGTGCGCTGGCTTGTGAAGAAGTGAAACACTTTGGTGTGAATCCAAGCGTAGCACTGCTTTCACATTCTAGCTTTGGTTCTCATCACGATGCGTCTTCCGTTAAAATGCAGGAAGCGCACCGTATCGTTATGAAAAATCATCCAGAGATTAGCATAGAAGGGGAAATGCAAGCCGACTGTGCGCTAGATATGACAATTATGCGCCGCACATTCCCAGATGCTAAACTAACAGAACCTGCAAATGTTCTCATTATGCCAAATGTTGACACGGCAAGCATTGCGTTTAACTTATTAAAGCATACGCTAAAATCGGCAGAAACATTGGGCCCTATTATGTTGGGTATGAGTAAGCCTATACATATTTTATCGACGTCGGCTTCTGTAAGGCAAATTGTGAATATGACAGCGCTTAGCGTGGTTGAAGCGCAGAATGATGTTTAAATAAATTGATTCTCAATTAAAATTAATACTTAAGGGTACTTGTACTTTGGCAAAAAATAAAAAGACAAAAAGTCAAAAAATGCGTGACCATCTTATTTATGAAGATGACGAAGACGTGCAAAAACAGTTCTCTATTGGGACTGGTTTGACGGATGAGGTGTATGGACAATGTCTTGATATTTTAGCTGCAGAAACCCAAGCGGGATTAATGGACTTAGACCCCATTTTAAAAAGCCTTCACCCTGCCGATATTGCCGACCTAATTGAGCGTTTACCGATGAAAAAACGCGAGAAAATCTTAGAGCATATCCCACAAGAATTTTTAGGTGAAACAATTTCGCAGCTGCATTATGAAGCTCAAGAAGCGGCTTTAAATGTTGTTTCTATTGAAGACCTTGTAGAAGCTGTGGAAAATATGGAGTCTGATGACCGTGTGAATCTTGTACGCTCACTCGATGAAGACCGCGCCGCTGAAGATGTTGATGGTATTATAACGCAAGAAGACCAAGGGCTTTTAACTTATGACGAAAATACCGCTGGCGGTATTATGCAAACTGAGGTTTTGGCTGTTTCTGGCGACTGGAAGGTGAGTGATGTTTTAACTTACATGCGTGAAAACCGTGAAAAACTGCCGCAGCGCATTGACCGCGTTTATGTGGTTGAATATCAAAACCGCTTGATGGGGAGTATTTCACTTTCTCGCTTAGTACGCAAAAATTTAGACGCTGAAATGTCCGATGTGATGCGTGGTGATAATGTGAGCGTACCACACGAAATGCGAAAAGAAGAAGTTGCCCACTTGTTTGAAAAATATGACATGTATTCTTGTGCTGTGATTGGTGAAGGCAACCGCTTGCTAGGTATTATTACTATTGATGATATTTTGGATGTCGTGATTGATGGGCAAGGTGCCAATATTATGCGTGCGGCTGGTTTGGATGAAGGGCAAGACTTATTTGCACCTGTGATGATGACTTCTAAAAAAAGATTTCCATGGCTTCTTATTAACTTGTTAACAGCTATTTTGGCATCGTACGTTATTTCTAATTTCGAAGCACAGATCAATGAATTAGTGGCATTGGCTGTGTTGATGCCAATTGTGGCTTCAATGGGCGGTAACGCCGGCACACAGAGTATGACGATCGCCGTGCGTGGTTTGTCGACCAAGCAGCTAACATGGCAAAACGCTAAACACCTACTTTGGAAAGAAATTCGTGTGGGTGGTTTTAATGGTTTGCTGTTGGCGCTGGCTTTAAGCGCTGGTACAATTCTTTGGTATGATAACCCAGCTTTAGGGTATGTGATTGGTGCCGCAACAATTATAAACCATTTATTGGCGGCTACAGCAGGTATTGTCATTCCTGTTATCGTTGACAAAATGGGAAGAGATCCAGCGGTTTCAGCAGGCGTGCTTTTAACCACGGTCACAGATGTGGGTGGTTTCTTTAGTTTCTTAGGCTTAGCTGCATTGTTTTTATTATAATTAAAAATTTAAATTTAGGATATTATAGCGAATGAACAAAGATGGTTTACTGCAAATAAAGCACAAAACTCACTTCGAAACATTGATTCGTTTTATATTGCTGTTGGCTGTTTTTATGGCTTACTGCGGTTATTTGACTTATGAATATGGCCTTGCTACAGGTGGCTTGGTAGGCGGGCTAACATGGAGCTTTTTTGTACTTTGCACACCTATTGCAGACGCTGGGTTCCTGCTTGATTTTCCTGTGCGCATATTAACAGGTGTTCGCATGATTATTATGGAAATTGTTGTATGGGCTATTGCTATAGTTTTAAATGTATATGCAGTTTTTTACAGCCCTGAAATTTATGAAACCACATTTTTAACCACGCTGTTATATAAAATTATTATGACACCAATACCTTATTGGGGCATTATTCTTTTGTGCGGTATCGGTACGTTTCTATCTATTTATTTTGGTGATGAAATGATGGATGTTTTTAAACATAAAGAATGCACAAAATTCCATAGCCATGGTTTTGTTTATCGCCTTATTGCAATGGTTGCTTTTTTTGTACTTATTGTGCTGGCTTATTACCATCTTTTAGAATCTTTAGATATTCATATACCAAGTATTTAATGAAAATAAAAAAACAGCTCAAAAGAGCTGTTTTTTTTTCGATGTTATGCACGCTCTAAAGCTGGAATACGCACATAATATTGTTGATGTGTTTCTATGTACTGTATAAGTAATGAAACGGTTTCACCTGAGTTTAAAATGATAGGGTGCAAGGCAGATGGATTGCCTTTCTGACGTGCATTTAACGCTTTTTTAGTAGCGTCTAAGGCTAACTCATCGGGTATACCTTTTAAAACTATATCGGCGGCACGCATGGTGTAACCTCCTGTTAGAAGCGTAATGTGTAAAAGATAAAAATGTTGCGACCTAAATAGGCGTATGAAAAAAATATAGTGTATTTGTTGTGAATTTCAAGGGTTATTATAAAAATAAAAAAGCCTCCGTTTATGGAGGCTTTTAAGTAAGATAACTTTACTGGAAGTTTAAGTTTTTTGTTAAAAATGTAGAAGCACAGTAATGGGCCGCATTGCTTAGATATTGTTTTAAAAGCGCAGCTTCATTGTTGTCAACCAATTCGCCGTAAGTTGGCGTGCTTCCAGGTTCTATATCAGAAGATTTGTATGTGCATGTATCAGCAGCTAGATCCTTTTTCGTGTACGCATCAATCAGGCGAATTTGGCTAATATACCAAACGTTGTTGATACCTGTTGTGTTGAGCCCCCAAAAACGCGTGTCTACATCCAGTAATAAGTCACCGTTGTTGTAAAACTTTACCATTTGATCTGCGTTGTTAAAAAGTTCATTCGTGTTTGGGTTAACACCAGAAAATATGCGTAAGCCATCGGTGTTGACAAGTTTGTTGTTGTAGCGTTCTTGTAGTGAATTTGTAATCTGTTAAATCAAAAAAAATATATCAATTTAGTTGTGTTGATGGAATTTAAGTTTGAAATGACGTAGGAGTATTTCGTCCATTTCTTGCATGGTTATGTTGATACCAAGCTCTTTTAACGAGGTGACACCCTTACTTTTTATACCGCAGGGAACAATGCCTGTAAAATGATTCATATCAGGCGATACATTTAAAGCAATACCATGAAAAGCGACCCATTTACGTACCCGAACGCCAATAGCCGCAATTTTCTTTTCACCTGAAGGGGTTTTTACCCAAACGCCTACATCGTCTGTACAATAAGCTTCGACACCAATATCTGCTAGACTTAGAATGAGCCACTGTTGAAGGTCACAGATATATTGACGCAGGTCTTTATTGCGGTTGCGTAGGTCGATAACAGGATAAATGACACGTTGACCAGGGCCATGGTATGTAATGCGTCCACCGCGGCCAGTTTTAATAACAGGCACATTATTTCCGCCGATATAATCCTTTTTTAACTGGGTGCTGGTACCGCATGTATAAATGGGGGCATGTTCACAAAATATGAGTGTATCGCATTCTTCTAATGCCACCACTTTGGCGACAATAGTTTCCTGAAGTTCCGTTACGGCTTCGTACGGTGTTTCAGGTGTTTTATATATAATTTTTAAACTTGGTGCTTGCATGATTACTAATATACTGCTAAATACTATTTTATTCAAGGTGCGCCGACGTGGTGAAATTGGTAGACACGCAAGCATGAGGTGCTTGTGCCGTAAGGTGTGTAGGTTCGAGTCCTATCGTCGGCACCATTGAAAAATCCCCTAAAAGCTATCTTTCACACTTTGCTCAGCTGCTTATGGGCTCATGTATGTTAAATACACTTTACCCATAAGGTCTTCACGCAGTGCAAAATCTATTCTTTTATTGAAAATTTCAATCTAATTTGACATGTAGTTATAAGCTACTGTATGCCACAGGTACAAAGTGGTGGTACAAACGTGTGTTTTGAGTGGTGTGTTGATGTGAGGGTGTGTGTGGAATTTATGGTGGTTGGAGAGGGTGCGAAGAGGTTGTACGAAGTTGGACTTATAAGTCTTCTACCATTTTTTCTACAATATCATAGCCAATATCACCTTTAATAAAACAGAAGCCAGCAAATGTGCCGTACAAAAACCTTAGCAATTGCTTAGAGTCATCATAGCCTGCTTTTGTGTCTTGTAACTGTAACAATAGGCATTCTAAATTCTTAAAGAAGTCGAAAAGCTGTTCATCTACCATATCGTATTTGTGTAAGGTAAAGCTAATTTGCTGAGACAGTAATTTTAAGTTCGTTAAAATACAGTGGAATTCAGGGCAATCACTTGATAGATGGTTTTGAACTGCATAGTAGCCTTCATTTGAATGAATTTGAAGTGAGTGTAGCAGCTACTTTGAGCGAGAATATAATGTTTTGTTACAAAGGTTATATTTTTAAATATACATACACTACATAATTGCATAATAAGTTTGACGTTGCAATTAACGCATGTTACAACCACGTTTCAAAATTAGACGGAACATCTATTATACCTTTAAAACAATGCACTTACGGTAACGTTAGATGTTTTTGAATAACTTTGAATCAATGGCGAAAATCTTCGCTTTATTCTTTACTCTCGTTTGAGGAAACCGCTCATGAAGATAAAATCTATACTTTGCGCTGTGGCGCTTTCGGCATTCTTGGCGTTTTCTGCTCAGGCAGAACTAGCTGTAGAAACTATTATTGAAGAAGATGATGCTCGTATTACCTACACAGGTAATTGGGTTCATAAAACTCATGCTAATGCACACGATGGTCAGTATGTCGCAGGCAAGGCAAGCGCGGTAGATCCTGCTGAGCCGGGTTCAATTTATATAGACTTATCCGACGCAGTACCTGAAAAGTCATATTGGATTGAAATAGGCACTTTAAGACACACAGCCGACTGGAGATCAGTCGATGTAAAAGTCTTGATTTACACAGCAAATGGCGTGACTGAAGGGAGTTATAGTCAAGTAGGTGGCATATATGAGGTATATGTCGTGTCGCTAGGCGGTATTGAAGGCCTTGAAGGTATTGAAATATCAAACGCCACGTCCGATGATCGTCATGTTGTTTTTGACTACGCATTAGTGCGTGATATTGGTTATCCAAGCTCACCTGGCCCTGTTTATGAAAGCAAGGGGAACTTTATTCCTTCTGGTCCTATGGGTACAACTTTTGTTGGTGATGCTAGCATTACAGAGCTGCCTATTGTGATTCAAAGCGCTGCCGATAAAGTAAACTTTGGAAGAGATGTTGTTATGCTGGATGATAAAGATGGCAATGGCATTAAAGAGTTCATAACTCAAGGATCGATAGGGAGGTCTAGCTCTTCTCCTTTGCTATTAGATGAATATGGTACAAGAATGTTTATTGTTTCTACAAATTCAGACGGAACTGTTAAGTCATACCAACCTATTGGTTACAAAGCTGTTAAAAACACTGGTTTTGAAATTGATTCAGGTAATTATAGTTATAGTTATTTAAAACCCGTGGGTGATTTTGACGGCAATGGCACAACGGACGTTTTACTTGTTGGTCAAAGTTTTCATATATTGTTATTAGACGATAATGAAGCAGATGGCTACAGTGTGATAGGCACAGTTAAAGTTTCCAATGCTGTTGGTAATTTACCTGAAAGTATGCCAGGAGGGCTTCTTTTTAATGAATCTCAAACGGAAGCTTATGCCGATGTTGATGCGAATGGTGTGATGGATTTTATTACTGTTATTCGCGGTAGTGCAAATAAGCAATACGTTTATGCACGTGAGCAATTGGGCTATACATTAGTGCGAGATGTTACTGTTCTTGTTTTAATGAATATTGACGGTACGGTAAAAGAGCTTAAACACTTCCAAGATTCAGTTACTACAGGTGTATACCGTGTTGCTGGTGATGTTGATGGGGACGGTGTGGTTGATTTAATGCATAGCTCACCTGTGGATGGTGGATATGAAATTGCCCTCATGAATAGTGATTTTACTATTAAAGCGGTTAAAACATTTACTGTTACTAAGAATGGTACGCCATTTGGGAATGGACGACTAGGATATATGATACCTGCTGGAGATGTTGACGGAAATGGTATCGGTGATGTTTTAATCGCAGCTTACTCTTCATTAGGTGGTAATGTGTTTAATTCAAGCCTAGAGCTGGTTCTTTTACATGAAAATGCAAGTGGTGACTATGCAGTATTAAGCCAACAAGAAATTGTGCATGCTGATGATTACATGACCAACCAATACAATAACATGGGGGGCGCTCTTACTAACTCAGTGGGTGCAACTTTAGCTGATATGGATGGTGACGGAGATTTAGACGCTCTTATTAACCACAACACTATAGGTATTCATATTCGTTTTTTTGAATAACGTTTAACCTACTTAACGATGTAAAAGCACTCCTTTATGGGGGTGCTTTTTTTATATCTATATTTAACCTTCCTTATTTCATTACTTAGTCGCGACTTTCGTACATTGAGGTTTGTATTTGGTTTATATTTAGATGTACTCGCTAGAGGGGATGCCGTGACCCGAAGGTTAAAACTTTAGCGGGCGGCTTGTGCGTGGTATGTTTTCCGACAGCGTTTAGGAGAAATAAATTAGAAACTAAACATGTAGTAGCCTGTTACAAGACTTAATTGCGGACGGGGGTTCGACTCCCCCCCCCCGACCCATCATTTTAAAATTCACTATACATTTCAAATTGTTACATGTATTTGCACACACAAGGTATAAACTGGTGGTACAAACGTGTGTTTTAGGTGGTGGGTTGATGTGAGGGTGTGTGTGAGATTTATGGTGGTTGGAGAGGGTGCGAAGAGGTTGTACGAAGTCAGTAATATTACTTGTAAAATTAATACTAAACACCATATGTAACTAAGACTATTGATCTTGATTAACGTTTTTCTAACTGAAATCATTCTGATTTTGGTTGATATCCTATGGAAAATTATTATGAATATATTAAATGCTCCAAAAACTAGTGTGATTTACAATGCAGTAAACAGTTTGCACAAAGACTTATCTGATGATGAGATACTAGCAAACTACAATAGCTTGGCCTTTGATGCTGGTTATACTGTGATTAAATCTTCTATTGATCGTACCAACCAAATGGCGCCAAGCCTTTCTGTATCTGTTCATCCTCATGGGAATTCAGATAACACGAGAAATTTTACAATACTATTATTGGCTAATACAGCTAACATTGGTGTCGTATTTGCTAAAGATGGTGAAAACTATCTTCTAGTACGTGTTCAGGATAAGGCTGGTTATTTACAAGCTGTTTCTGTTCCTGGTGGTCATAAAGAGTTAGCTGATAGTGATATTAGCGAAACGGCTCGTCGTGAACTCATGGAAGAAGTTGGTGGTGTAAAAATTCCTGCTGGCTCTAAAACATGGGTTGGTGACTGTACTTCTGTTTCGTTGTGTAACAATGCAACGAATACTGATACTGAAGCGTTGATTTGGGTTAATCCTAACAATGCTGAAGAGTTTATAAATTCTATTGATTGGAATACATGGAGTGCGGTACGAGTTAAAGATGCTCCTGCTGTAGTAACTCATGGTTCTTCAAAACCTGTAGCACTTAGTGCTCTTGTCTTTGAATTCGGTGGTACTATTGCTGGTACTTTTGGTATTACTAGTTAACTGTTAGCGAATAAAAAGTCACTTGTATGGGTGGCTTTTTTTTTTATACTTTACCTCTCGTTCAATCGACACTAAGCTAGCCATTCATGTACTTATACAGAAGCAAGTTTGGTGTTTGCTATTACCGTTATACTCTGCCACGGAATGTCCGTGAACAACATCCATCATTGCCAACTTGCATTATACATGTACACTTAAAACACATGTGCGAAGCGAAGCTGTTTGTTTGGTGAGCAAATGGCATATTGGTATCTCTACCATTTAGAAGCAAGGTAGTCTTCAATAGTTGTACGCGACGCGTCTGAAAGTGCCAGGTCGAATATAATAACTTCACCAATATGACCACCATCCATTTCGAACCCTGCACCGGTGTTGGTATCGCTAGTGCGTCTCGCTCCCAGTATCCAGTCAGACGTATTTGAGCCAGTACCGATAGATCCTGCTGTTAAATTAACAATGCCTCCGGTGTAAAAATAGGCACCACTTGAATTTGCTTCTAAAATGTATGAATAATACTCATTACCAATGTTGTAATTGTCTAGATCAGGGTGTTGCACACCACCAGAGAATACATCAACCTGATTACTTTGTCCGAATATGTACGGGCCTCGAAGATTTCCGGTTGAACCAGCTTTAGATATATAAGCACCTTGTGTGCCATTGTCATTATTAACGGCAATAAATATAGTCATAGAAGTGCTTTGAGGTGTGTATGCTAAGCTTGCGGGTTGGCCGATGATCAATCGGTTGAGGTTAAATTCAATCATGTTGCGTCCATCAACAGATTCTGCAAATGTTGGGTCATCCCCTTCTGAAATAGCATTGTTTCCTTGAGATGACTTATCAACCCAAAGCGTTACTTTACCTGCAGTTATCCCGGTTTCAGAAACGCCTTCAATGGCCCCGTCACCGTCAATATCTTCTGAATCAAGCCAAAGAACAAGGTTTTCTGTAAATGGTATAGTGCTCGCAATAGTTGACTTGGTTGTATTTATCCAAGTGTCACCATTGCAAAACTGCATTTTATTTGACGATGTATTATATTCTATTGTCTTCTCCCCAAAGGAAGGGGCCAGGCAACCGCTACTGCCAGCTGCAGCATAACTTTGGCCGCTTACGGTTTTCCAAGTGTCACCATTGCAAAATTGATAAGCATTATTGGTTTCATTATATTCTAAGGAGCCTTCTGGGGACGCTGGAGATGTACATGCTGTTCCTGCTGCCGAGGGAGAGCTGTCCCCCATATCTGTCCAGTCGGCACCATCACAAAACTGTAAAACATTGTTGGTATAGTTATAATGCATTGAACCAGCCGCAGCAGATGGAGATGTGCATGCAGCGTACGCGTTGCTTGTTATCAAAAGCGATAAACATAAGAGTGTTTTACATCGTTTGAGTCTCATCAATTTTCAGGAACCTTTTAAAAAGTATTAAATATGTTTTTAACTTATATTCTTTAATGTTTTAAATCAAGATATATTAAATAATATCAATTGTTTGGCGATATATAAATGGGGGCAGACATCCTGTTTATTAGCAAAAAATATTTTCGGAACAGGATTTAGGTTTTTTGAAGATGAGAGGGGCTGTTTTTATGCTTGTAACACTTATACAGAAGCAAGTTTGGTGTTTACTATTACCGTTATACTGTCCCGCGATACATACGTGAACAGCACCTACTGGCACCTTTAAGCCTTACACATAATGAAACCGCGCTGTAAAGATAAAGTCTTTGCAAATTAACGTCAAGTATGACAAATTATATCGAAATGTAAAGCTGTGTAAAGTTAGGGCTGAGCTTGACAAAAACCAAGATTGACATCAACAAGAAATAAAGATAAAAAAAACATGTTTACTTTTAAGCGCCAGCAGAAAAATAATATTTTACCCCAACTTCTAAAAGGGATTGTCGATGCTTCGATGTCTGTAGTTGATGTTGCAATGCAAACAAGCAAAATTCGCAAAGCTTCCGTGAATATACATGACCTTGTCAACACAACAGCAAGTGCAAGCGAAGAAATGGCTTCAACAGTACATGGAATTGCAGCGCATGCTTCTGACGCTTCTACAACAGCAGTACGTGTAAACAATGAAGTACAAGAAGCTATTGATGTAATGCAGTCAATTAATACTAAAATGACCAATACGGCTGAATGTATGGGGCTACTACAAAAAGCTTCAGGCAAAATACAACAAGTTGTTAAAACTATTGATGGTATTAGTGACCAAACTAACTTACTAGCTTTAAATGCCTCGATTGAGGCAGCCAGAGCTGGTGAAGCAGGTAAAGGTTTTGCTGTAGTTGCAGATGAAGTACGAAAGCTAGCAACACAATCACAAAGCGCAACAGCTGAAATTGCTATAACAATTAACGAAATTCACAATGAAGTTGAAAAGGTGTTTACGGCTGTTAATGAATCACAACAAAGTGTTATTGATGGCACTGAAAAAGTAAATATGCTTTCAGCTTCTGCAAATGAAATTCAAGTTTTAATGGACAATATTGCACATTCAACACAAGAGCAGTCAGAAGCTTCACAGCAAATATCAGAGAGCATATTTGAAGTTTCCCAAGAAGCTGATAAAAATGACAAACAAACAGATGATATTATGAACTTACTTGATAATTTAACATCTGTTATTGAAGGACAGCGTGCATTACTAGCTGAGCAAGATATAGAAAATAAAGTTGTTATTTTGGCGCAGGCTGACCACGCCCTATGGAAAAAGAAAATTGTAGATTATGAAATGGGGCGTATTGATTTGGACCTTGCCACCATTGGCGATCATACAACTTGCCGTCTAGGTAAATGGTACTATGAGGATGGTAAAAAGATGTTTGACAAAAATAACGATTTTAACGAAATGGAGCACCCGCATAAACTTGTACATAATTCGGCAAGTGATGCGATCAAACGGAGAAAAGATAACCCTAATGCAGATATCTCTGACTTAGTAAATTCGTTAGAAGAAGCGTCCTTTGATGTTATTTCTTCATTGCAAAAACTAGAAAATAAATAACTTCTACACGCCCATCAACTGACACTAAACTTGCTTTTTATGTACTTACACAGAAGCAAGTTTGGTGTTTATTATTACCGCTATACTGTCCCGCGCGGCACCCACTGGCACCCCCCATCAATTAAACGTACATTGTAAATACATGGTTAATTTTAAGCTATTTTATACTTTTCAATGCGTTACTATTTTTTTTGTTAAATTTTTGTAATAGATAGTATATTATATAAAGTAAGTTTAATAATTATATGTATCTGATATATATGTTGTATTGAATGTAAAAGGGCATGGTAAATAAAATGGGCAGGATTTTAGGTTTGGGTTTAGGTGAATATGTAGAAAATGGCTTTGGTTTTTATAGTTGTCGTCAAGTTTTAACACGTTTTGTTTTGAAATTTTCATGGCTTTTCATGTTTGTATTTGTAGTAAATAGTGCCTATGGTGCATGCACTGGACCTGCGGGTATTAATGGCTCTATTCAATACAGCTATACCGATAATGTTTTACAGTTTTGTGATGGTGCAAATTGGATTGATATGGGTAACAGTGCGCCCCTTGCAACAGGTACAGCATGTACATCTCCAGCGTCCCCAGAAGGCTCCTTAGAATATAATGTCACAACGAATACTTATCAATTTTGCAATGGTGATAATTGGGAAAATGTAAGCGGCAACACTTATGTTGCAGCAGGCAGTGGAGGATGCTCTACTCCTGCTCATGTAGAATCTACCATAGAATATAATACCACTTTAGATATTATGCAATTTTGTAATGGCGATACTTGGATAGATGCCTTAAATGCTAAGCTAAACTATTTTGTGGCTACTTCGGCTACCTTCCAAGGTAGTGCTCTAGGTGGTTTATCAGGTGCTAATACTAAGTGTGAAACTGAGTTAACGTCCAGGGATTGGAAAGGCAAACCTGCTGGATACCCTACAGGGTATACTACTAAGGCATGGCTGTGTGACAATACGACATGTAACAATTTAGAAGCAAATACTGAATACACATTCGCAAAAGCATTTTCTACAACTATTGGTGGTGCCACATTTACGACAGATGTAAACGGTACGGGGCCTGGTAACTATGACGATTGGAGTGATGGAGACCATTTTAGCAATCCAATTGTGTATTGGACAGGAAAGGGGGCGGTTGGTGCCCATGACCGTTGGAATACAACAGGCGCGTCTGGATACACTTGCGGCAACTGGGCCTCTACATCCGGTAGTGGATATGTAGGTTTTCCAGCTTCAAGTCGCACAGATAGGAGAAGATGGGGTGGGATAACTGCTACCTGTACGAATAGTAACTCTCTTATTTGCATGGTAAATCCTAACTAATCCTTAACACCGTATATTTTTAAAACCTCTGACGGTAAAGGCTTTATTGTTTGTGTTAAATTTATGGTATTATTATTTTAATAAATTGGCAAAAGATTGATAGGGAGATTCCTTCAAGTCTTATATGTCACTCTCAATCGGTACTATTGTATATGATGTAGGATGTTTGTATTTAATTTTTGTACGACAAAAAGTTCTAACTTCTTTAGATACCGCCATTATTATAGCGCTATATTGAATGGTTTTGACAAACCCATTTCTTCATGTGTAAGCTTGTGAATAAGGCTTGTTGCCTGTGCATAAATAAATGTTATCGTTTGTATAAATTAGTTATATTTTACTTATAACCGTGCAGGGTAAATAATAAAATAACAACAACTAAGGAGTTAGGAAACAACAATGAACCAATGCCCAATAACAGGCGCTTCAGCTCAACACGCTGCAGGCGGCGGACAAGGCAATAAAGACTGGTGGCCCAATCAATTAAACTTGAAAATTTTACATCAGCATTCAAGCTTGTCTAGCCCTTTGAGCCCAAATTTTAATTATGCAGAGTCCTTTAAATCACTAAATTTAGATGATGTTAAAAAAGACATATATAGCCTTTTAAAAGATTCTAAAGATTGGTGGCCTGCGGACTATGGACACTATGGTCCCTTTATGATTCGAATGGCGTGGCACAGCGCAGGTACTTACCGAACAAGTGACGGTCGTGGCGGTGCTAATACAGGTAACCAACGCTTTGCACCTCTAAACAGCTGGCCTGATAATGGTAACCTAGACAAAGCACGTCGTTTACTTTGGCCTATTAAGCAAAAGTACGGCAACAAACTTTCTTGGGCAGACTTGTTTATTTTAGCAGGGAACTGTTCGTTAGAAGACATGGGGCTTAAAACATTTGGTTTTGCTGGTGGTCGATGCGATATTTGGGAACCAGAAGAAGATGTTTACTGGGGGAATGAAGCCCAGTGGCTTGGTGACAAACGCTACGAAGGTGAACGTGAATTAGAGCCAACGCTTGCAGCTGTACAAATGGGACTCATTTATGTAAACCCAGAAGGTCCTAATGGAAATCCTGATCCGATTGCGTCTGCACATGATATCCGTGAGACATTTGCACGCATGGCGATGAATGACGAAGAAACTGTTGCTTTAGTGGCAGGCGGACATACTTTTGGTAAGTGCCATGGCGCGGCACCCGATAGTAATTTAGAGCGTGAACCAGAAGCTGCGAATATTGAAATGCAAGGACTGGGTTGGAAAAACAACTTTAAAAGTGGTAAAGGCGAGCACACCATTACGAGTGGTATTGAAGGTGCTTGGAATTCCACACCAACAAAGTGGGATAATAATTATTTTGAAACGCTATTTGGCTATGAGTGGAAGTTGGTTAAAAGCCCCGCAGGTGCAAATCAATGGATACCGACCGACGAAGCAGCTGCCACAACGGTTGCTGATGCACACAATCCAAACAAAACACATGCACCAATGATGACAACGGCGGACTTAGCCTTAAAAGAAGACCCAATTTATAAAAAAATATCGCTTAAATATAAAGAAGATCCTTCAGCCTTTGCAGATGCTTTTGCACGTGCTTGGTTTAAATTGACACACCGTGATATGGGGCCTCGTTCTCGTTATTTAGGTAAGGAAGTTCCAAATGAAGAACTTATTTGGCAAGACCCAATTCCTGTAGGTCAAAAATTAAGCGATGCTGATGTGAAAGAGCTAAAGGATAAAATTGCATCGAGTGTTCTTTCTATTGCAGAAATGACATCAGTTGCATGGGCTTCAGCATCTACTTATAGAGGGTCTGATATGCGCGGTGGTGCGAATGGTGCACGTATTCGTCTAAGCCCTCAAAAAGACTGGGAAGTAAACGAACCTGCCAAGCTACAAAAAGTTTTATCTGTGCTCGAAGGTATTCAAAAATCTTGCACTCATGACGTGTCGATGGCTGATTTAATTGTTTTGGCTGGTAATGTAGGTGTAGAAAAAGCTGCTAAAAATGCAGGGTACAATGTGTCCGTGCCATTTACAAGTGGGCGCGGAGATGCAACGCAAAAGCAGACTGATATTGAATCATTTGATGTGCTTCAACCGCAGGCTGATGGGTTCCGTAACTATCATCCTGTGCAGTTTACAGTGACACAAGAAGAAATGCTTATTGATAAAGCACAGTTATTAACACTGACAGCACCCGAATTGACAGTTTTAATAGGTGGTTTGCGTCAGCTTGGTGTGAATTATAACCAAAGCAAGCTTGGCGTGCTATCAACTAACCCTGAGACACTAAATAATGACTTCTATAAAAACCTATTAAGCAGCGAGACTGTATGGGAAGCTGTTGATGAATCGGCACAGGAATTTGTTGGTAAATCACGTGCTTCTGGTCAGGTTATGTGGCATGCATCACGTGCTGATTTGGTCTTTGGTTCTAACTCTCAACTTAGAGCTTTAGCTGAAGTTTATGGGTGTGACGATGCTTCACCTAACTTTGTAGAAGCTTTTGTGAAAGTATGGACAAAAGTCATGAATTTAGATCGCTTTGATGTGAAATAAACGATGGTTCAAGAGAAAAAGCACCCCTTTATTGGGGTGCTTTTTTTTGTGGAAATAAATTGATGGTTGTAAGATTGACTTTGTCGTAAATAAAACGGCTTGGTTAAGTTTAAAATTAAAACATTAAAAAGTGGTTGAAGCTGAATGGAAACCTTTAATAAAACCGTGTTTATTGCCGACCTATAGGCGTCATATAAGGCTAATATAGTGCAAGGTATAATGTATGCTTTTTGATTAAAATTTATGTATTTACGCTGTTTTATATACCTTTAAAGCATGTTTAATTGAAAATATCGTCAAACATTTAGATAATAAGTGTATGAAAAAAATTATAAGAATTACTGCGCTGTTTTTAATGTGTACCTGCATGGGCCATGCGTGGGCAGATGTACCTAAATATGGATTCACGCCAAATAATTTATATCCTTTATGGAATAACATAAATATCGTTATTGAGAAGATAGCTCTTTTATACCCCCCTGAAGTACAAACTGAATTTAGTAAAATAGAAGTTGAAATGTATGCTGGTAAAAGCCCTTCTGATGTGCTTATGAATGCAAATAACTTTGTAAAAATATTTAACACGTTTTTATTTGAGCATAACATGCCCTCTATAAACTTATATGATTTTGACATGCTTAATAGAGCTGAAATTACGCCAAGTGAGGTTTATATCTACTCTGGAGAAGTTTTAGACAAGGCTGTGAAGGCTTTATTAGATATAGAAAATAAATATAAGGTGCAAGAATTTTATAAAATTATTCATGTCATGAATAAAGCGCCTAGTGATGTTTACGGTTTAACTGAACTTGCTAAAAATAGAATGAACCTTTTATTACAGTCTGCCCTTATAACGAAAGTACCTTAAATGTTAAATCTTAAGTCATTTAGCCATGTTATTACAGCCATTATACTGTTTGTTATGTTTATACTCTGCGTGTCTATTTTTTATATAAATTCTCGTACGGAGTACTTGCATCAAGAGTGGAAAAGCTTTGATAGCAGTACTTTGTCTAAAATTACACTTATTAACGAAATAAAAGATAATATTGGTTATGGTGGCATGATCCATAGATTTAAAAACTATCTGCTGCGTAAAGATAGAAATTTACTTTTGGGTGCTTATACATTTAATCGACTTTTAGGTGTTAATATTGCCAAGTATAGAGCCTTGGGTGTGGATTATTTAGAAAGTAGTGCTTTACAAGAAATTGAAAGTATAATGTTAGAGTATCGTTCTAAAATGCCTATTTTAGAAAACTTAGTATATGAGGGTTATACTGCCGAAGAAATTGACCCTTTTGTAAAGGTGGATGATCAACCTGCTTTGTCTTCATTGAATACTTTAAAAAAATACATTCAGAACAAAAGAGGAGAGGCGCGCTCAATCATAGATGCGGAAATTACCGAATTACGAGAAATGTTTCATTATTTATCCATATTTATAATTTCGTTGATGATTTTAATGGCCTTCTTATTTATATATTTTAGCTATTATAAATTGTTAAACCCACTGCTTGCCATAAACAAAGTTATGTCTGCAATATCTAATGGTAGCCTTAATGTTGAAATTCCATTTACAGCAAAAGGGGATGAATTAGGAGAAATGGCGTCTTCTATTGAAATTTTCTTAAATAACACTAAAGAATTAGAAAAAAAGAAAATTGAAATTGAACTATATATTGAAGAGCTTAAAGAAAAGCAAAGCTTGTTAGAGGTTGAGGTAAAAAAGGCCAACAGTGCAAATCAACTAAAAGACGATTTCCTGGCGACAATGAGCCATGAAATAAGAACGCCCATGAACGGTATTATAGGTACTGCGGAACTTTTACTTTCTAATAAACACGGTGAAAAAGAAGACAGACAACTTAAAGTTATTTTAAAATCTTCAGAAAACTTACTACGCCTAATTAACGAAATTTTAGACTTTTCTAAAATTGAATCGGGGCATCTTAATTTAGAAGAAGTTTCATTGGATATTGTGGATGTGGTTGAAGGTGTAAGTGATATGGTTTCACCTTATGCGCGCAGTAAAAACATAGACTTTATGTTACGTATAAATAAAAGCCTAAATAGCTATTATTTAGGTGACCCTGTTCGCTTTGCTCAAATTGTTGCAAATCTAGCCAATAATGCGATTAAATTTACAGATTCTGGTTATGTATTAATAGATATCATGCGTGATGAAAGCGTGATGGCTTTGCCAGGATATGAAGCTCTAAGGATTGAAATTAAAGATACTGGGGTTGGCGTTGCTAAAGAAGCGCAAGAAAAAATATTTGATAGGTTTAATCAAGCAGATAATTCCACCACGCGTAAATATGGCGGTACTGGGCTTGGTTTAAGCATATGCCAAAGACTTGTTTCATTTATGCGTGGACGCATTGGTGTTGAAAGTTCACCTGGACGCGGTTCAACATTCTGGTTTACTTGTGTGTTACCAATAGATGAAACAAAAAATGCACAATCTCATGAGATAGATGGTTACAAAATCCCTGAAAATATGCATGCATTTATTGTGGATGATATTGAAGTGAATAGGCATATAATTAGAGAGCAACTTTCTTCTATGGGCCTTCGTTCATCATCGTTTTCAAGTGCTGTCGAAGCTTTGTCTGTATTAAAAGATGATAAGAATACAGATAAGGTTGATTTGATTATTTCTGACTTTAATATGCCTTTTATGAATGGTGCAGATTTTTGTAGTGCCGTAAAGTCTGACCCAAATCTTAGAGATACCCCCTTCATGATTTTAACGTCGTCGGACGGTAACTCAGCAATTGAATCTATAGAAGATTCAGGAGTGGATGCATGGTTAAATAAGCCTTTGTATAAAAAAGATTTAGAAAAGATTATAAAAAAGATTATAAAAGTTTCTAACCATCAAGAAACGATTGTGCATAATAAAAATATGGAACAACTCATTTCTGGTATAAAAATTTTGGTGGTTGAGGATAATAAGGTAAACAGAAATATTGCAGTGGAAATGCTTAATAAGTTAAACGTAGAAAGTGTTTCAGCTGTGGACGGTGTAGACGCCTTAAAAGTATTGAAAAAACAAAAAGATTTTGATCTGATATTTATGGATTGTCATATGCCGCGCATGGATGGATTTGAGGCAACTGCGCAAATTTGTAAAATGAAGAGAAATGGTGAATTACCTGAAATTCCTATTATTGCGTTAACGGCTAATGCTATGAAAGGCGATGACCAGGTTTGCTTTGACGCTGGTATGGACGATTATATTTCAAAACCCATAAGGCAAGTACACCTTAAAGATATTATTTTAAAGTGGGCGTCGAAAGACAATTTAGAGAGTTTTGTAGAACCTTCTGAACTCTCAAAAAACGATGGGAGTTCAGTTGCAGAGCCAAAAGTGAATATAGGTGGAGGCTTTATTTTAGATAAAAACATTTTTTCTGGTGTGAAGGATATTATGGGCGACGATTTTGATTCGATTGTTGAACATTATATTTTAGATGCAGATGAATGTATTGAAAAGATATTGCAATGCAGGGGTGTGAACGACAAAGGCGGTATTATAAGTTGTGCACATAAACTTAAATCCTCTAGTCAGCAGTTGGGATTGCTATATTTAGGCGCACAAATGGAAAGGCTTGAAAAAGCATTTAAATCAACAGATAATCCTAAAGATACGGTAGAAAGTTTAATGCAAGAGTTTGAGTCTTTGGAGGAGTCTTTAAATGCAACAAAGTCAGAAATACGGACATTTATTTCGACCTCATTGTAAATTTATTGCCATTGAATTTTAATATTTACAAAAGCTTGTGCCACTTTGAAGGGGGATACTTCATTTTATGGTTGGCTTTTAAATTATAAATCTGCAATTATGTGGTTACTAATTAAAGAAGATAGGATTTTTTAAATGCCTGATAAGATTGTACTCGGTTCGGAAGAGTGGTGCTCGTTGCCTGATTTAGGTTTAGAAGCAGTAAAGGCTCGAATTGACAGTGGTGCCGCAACATCTAGTTTGCATGCATATAATCAAGAGGTTGTTAGGGAAGATGGTAAGGACTATGTTTATTTTGACGTTCACCCTATTGTTAATAACCGTAGTATACACAGACGTTGCAAGGCTCTTTTACTAGAGCAGCGTATGGTTAAAAGTTCTAATGGCCACAAGGATCTTAGATATGTGGTGCAAACGACCTTGGGTATTGGTTCTGAGTCATGGGATATCGAACTAACACTCACGAACCGCGACTCTATGGGTTTTCGTATGCTTTTAGGGCGTCAAGCTATGGAAGGGCGTATTATTGTTGACCCTGAAGGTAAATGCCTTCTTAAAAAATATACAACTAAAGAGCTATTAACACTTTATAAAGATCACACTATTGAGAAGTCTGGTCTTAAAATTGTACTTTTAGCAAGTAACCCAGACCTCTACTCAAATAAGCGTATTATGGAAGCTGGAGAAGCACGTGGCCATGAAATGACTTTTGTGAATGTGCGCCATACCTATATGCACATCAATGCACGCAGACCTGCTATCCATTACCTAGATGGTATGGATCTTACAGATGTAGATGCTATTATCCCAAGGCTTAAACCTTCAGTCACTTTTTATGGGTGTGCTGTCACAAGGCAATATGAAGCTTCGGGCGTATTGTGTTTAAACACAGCGGAAGCTATTACTTGTTCTCGAGATAAATTAAAAGCGCTTCAAATCCTTTCAAGTAAAGGCATTGATATGCCTTCTACAGGGTTTGCAAATTCGCCTCAAAACACAAAAGACCTTATTAAATTAGTAGGTGGTGCACCTTTGGTGATTAAATTACTTGAGGGTACGCAAGGTCGCGGTGTTATTTTGGCGGAAACGGCAAAAGCAGCTGAAAACCTTATCAACGGTTTTAAGAGCTTAAACGCCAACTTCTTGGTACAAGAATTTATCAAAGAATCGGCAGGGGTTGATTTGCGTTGTTTTGTTATTGATGGTCGGGTGGTAGCCGCTATGGAGCGCCGTTCTGTCGATGGTGACTTTAGAGCTAACATTCACCTTGGTGGCTTAGCCCTTGAGACCAAGCTAACTAAAGAAGAAAAGAAAATGGCTATCGCTGCGACTAAAATTTTAGGTTTAAGTGTTGCAGGTGTTGATATTCTAAGGTCAAATTCTGGGCCACGTATTTTGGAGGTGAACTCATCTCCAGGCCTAGAGGGTATTGAACGTGCCTCTGGTAAAGATGTGGCTTCTTTAATGATAGATGCTATTGAAAAGAATTTCGGTAACATGAAGCCTAAAAATAAAAAAGTAAAACTATTAAACGCATAGTTGCATAGTTTTTATAAAAAGCTCTTTGCGTAAAAGTAAGGAGCTTTTTTTTACGCCATATTCCAATTATGCTGCACCATGAATCATTTCTTTTATCTTCTCTAATGTGATGGGCTTTGTGAAATAATCGTCCATGCCTGCTTCTGCACATAGTTTTTGGTGTTCTTTTAGAGCGTTGGCTGTCAGGGCGATGATTTTTGTTTTCTTTAGGTTGTTTTCTAATTCGTAGTGGCGAATTTTCTTGGTGGTATCTACGCCGTCTAGAATAGGCATTTGCATGTCCATAAGCACAAGGTCAAATTTATGTTGTTTAAAAGTGTCAAAGGCAATGGCGCCGTTTTCAACAATGACAGTATCATGCCCCATTTTTTTCAATATTTTCTCCATGAGCATCTGATTTACGATGTCATCTTCCGCAATTAAAATTTCCAATTTTTCAGAATTACTTACTTTATGTAAATGTGTGAGGCGATGCACCTGAGTTTCTGTGGTGATAATATCTTTCGATAAAAGGGTTTTATCCGTTAAGAGTAGTCTTTCTAAAAGCTCTTTCAAAGCATCAAAATAAAACGGACGATTTATATAAGCCTTAATATTCAATTTGTTTAATTTTTGGGTGTTTACCGTTGTGTGGTAGGGCGATGTTAAGATGATAGATGCCTTTGTGGTCTCATATAGTTTTTTTAAAGACGGTGTATCATTTTCCATTTCTCGAGACTCAATAAATATAAAGTTAGGTTCTTTGTTGTTTTGAATATTTGCCAAGGCATCTAGCGTTGACTTGAAAACGGTTGCGTTTATTTTAAGGAATATAAGTTGATCGCGTAAAATATCTGCGCTTATAAGGTCCTTGTTAATAATAAAAACTTTTTTGTATTCAAGCACTTTAGATACGCCGTAATTTGTTTCAGTTTCTTCATATTCCAGAGATAAACTTAGGCTAAATTCAGAGCCTTCGCCTACAGTGCTTTTTACGGTAAGTGTGCCAGCCATCAGTTTACAAAGTTCTGCGCAAATGGCTAAGCCGAGGCCTGTGCCACCATAGTTTTTGGTTGTTGTGCTGTCAGCTTGAGAAAATCTTTGGAATATATATTCTTGCTGCTTAGGGGGTATACCTATCCCCGTATCTATAATGCTAAATTTGTAAACGCCACGGTTAAACTTAACTTCAATAAGCACATATCCCTTAGACGTGAATTTTATCGCGTTGCTAATGAGGTTTACAAGTATTTGACGCAAGCGCACAGGGTCACATGTTACAATGCGTGGAATGCTAGGCTCAAGGCTAATATTAAGCATAACGCCCTTTTTAAGCGCAATACCGTTGAAGGTATGAATAATATCAATAATAAGGTCCTCGATATTTATTTGAGAAGGCTCTAAAACAAGCTCATCAGCCTCTATTTTAGCAATGTCAAGAACGTCATTTATAATGGCCAGTAAACTTTTAGACGACCTTTCTATAATATTGGCCAGCTCTTTTTGTTGTGGTGCTAAGTTCATAGAAAGTAAAAGCTCTGAAGTGCCAATAACACCATTTAAAGGTGTTCGGATTTCATGACTCATATTCGCAAGGAAATCTGTTTTTACTTCGTTGGCATGCTCTGCTATATATCTTGCTTGAACAAGGTTTTCATTGCGCTCTTCAATAATTGAAAGCATGTCATTAAAGCCGTCGATTAAAATAGTCGTTTCATCTTCTGCATCTAAATTACTTTTTTCTGCACGTAAATTATAGGCGCCTGTTAATGAAACATTGCGTACGAGTTTTGCAAGGGACCGAATGGGGGTTGTAATGGTTCTTTGTAAATTTGAGGCAAGGTGATAGGCGATGCTCATAGCGAGTATAAAAATAAATGCGCTGACAAAACTAATTTTCCCTAGATATACATAAATATCATTCAGGGATGCCGTTAGGGTTAAAATGCCAATGTGTTCCCCAAATGATAAGACGGGTTCGACCACGGTCGTTTCTAATAATGACTGGGTAATTTGTTTGCTTTCAAAAGAAGGCATGCATTTATTTACATCATTCTTTTGGTATGAGGAAAATAAATGGTTTTTGTCGTCATAAAGGCAGGACGATAAAATTGTGGCGTTGAGCGTGAACGCTAAAAATATTTCGTTTGAAGTTATGTTGTCTAAGAATTCTAAAGACGAAGCTTGCTGAAAAGCAACGCTTTTGGCAGTGACAGAAAGGTCGTGTTTAAGCTTGTCCTGATTAAAATAAACCGAGCCTAAAATCTGAAAAAAACTTGCTAATATAAGTGTGAAGGCGCTAATGCTCAGAATGATAATAATAAGTCTTTTTTTAATAGATATAATTTTTTTATTGTTCATTCTACCACTTTCGCAACACGTAAAAGTCTAGAGTTGGCTTTAAGTTTATATTTTTTTAATTTATTTCTGTTTATAATAATAGATATTTTATCTTCTTGGTGTTGAAGTTCAACGCAACCTATTTGGCTAAAACCCTTGGTATCGCTTACTGTGAGTATATGATTTTTTATGAGGTGTTTTTTATGAGTTTTTATAATATTTTTAGCATTTGCTGGTATAGCTATATATAGCATGTGACACATCTTTATAGTCTCAATATCGAGGTTATCACTGGGCGTAATAAATGATACGGATATTTCCAGATCTCGGTTTTTTGATTTTAATTTAATATATTCAAAAGCGTCTCCAAATGTGTTCGAGCCTAGTATGCATAGATTTTTCACTGCCGAAATTTTACTTTTTGGCCAAGAAATATAGTTTAAAAGATTGTATAAAAAAATAGCTTTGACTTGCTCTGTGTTATCTTCTGATAAGGCTGCTTTGGGTGATGCAATAAAAAATGAAACAAGTGCCAATATTAGAAGCATTCTTGTGTTTGGTATAAGCTTTGATATACGCCAACTAAGCATTTGTTTATTCTATATCCATTATGTTTTTACCTGCATTTATGGTGTCATTTTGTACTATTTTTGTAAAATTAAGAAAGGTTTTGGTGTTGTTAAGTGTTTGCTTTGTATGGAGTTGTTATTTGGATTGGGCAAGAAAATATGATGTTATACATGTATTACCTAAGGAACTTGTGACTTGAATATAAAAAAGAGGTGTTTGAAACACCTCTTTTTTGTTCGTTATGAGTAAGCACGCTTTGGTAAAACCGAAGCAATGATCACTGTAACAGAAATAACTGTAACAGCAATTGCGCTAAACGCTGGAATACAAGTTAACATCAAAACAGAAATAAGTAGAAATGTAGTGAATAGCTTGGCCATAGCGAATAGGGCACTTTTTGTGCTAAAAAATGTAAAGAGTGAGTATAAAGCAAACACAACAACAATAACAGTTATAGCAATAGGGTATAATAAAGACATGGTATGTCTCCTTGGAAAAAGGTAAGAAAAATAGTTTCTAATTACTTATAAAGGAGCGCATTATTTCTAAAACTGACAATGGTGTACTTATTTTATAATGTTAAGTTCTTTAAGTTTGTTACGTAGATATTCTATGCGTGTATGGTTGGCGCCTAGGTCAGAATATCCAATGCGAGATGATGAGCGTATGTCGATAGTCCCGCCCGTTTTTCTCATAACCACATCGTCGGTAAAACGAAATATTTTACTTGTAAACTCAGCGTGGAGGTTATTTGCATCGCTTTTAACAATATGCGTACGGGGAAGGCTTTGGATAGTTTCTATAAGTTTATTCCACCCTGTTTTATCGTCGATTAAAGTGTAGGGGATAACTTGCTTGTTAGCTTGAGTTGTTAGGGTTGAAACGCAGTTGGGTGAAGAAGGGCATGCTGTTTCTACACTTAGGTTTAAAGGGGCACGGCCATAACAGCCTGTAAGTGTGCACAGACAAAGGGAAAGGAGTGCTATTTTAGGAATCATAGTATGGGTTTAACCTTATATTTATGAGTTTTTTATGGTGTTTTACCTGATTCAAAAAGTATACCCTTTTGTAAGTTTTTTTGCCATGAAAGATAAGTTAAATGCATGCAAATCTAAGTAAGTTTGCCCCCTAATATATTGAGAGTGTGTTTAAACAGCATAAACTGGAGGCCGTTATGATGTGAAATAGGTGAGTTTTTCTTGCGGATAGGGTTGTTTTGGGGTAAATTCAAAGGTCAAATAACAAGAGGACGTAATATGGCTGTCAAACCTGCCACGAAAAAGAAGTTTAACTTGGTTAAATCTCTTCATAATAAATTCACCAAAGAAGACCTTCTAGAGAAATACGAAACAATGATAACATTGCGCCGTTTTCAAGAAAAGGTGGGCGGTATGTACCAGCAAGGTTTGATGGGTGGTTTTTGTCATTTATATATTGGTCAAGAGGCTGTTGTTACAGGTGCAAAGGCTGCGTCTAAAGAAGGTGACGACTTTATCACAACTTATCGCTGTCATGCACATGCGGCTATTTGCGGCATTCCTATGGAAGAAATTATTGCGGAACTTATGGGGCGTAGTACAGGAATTTCTAAGGGTAAAGGTGGTTCTATGCACATGTTTGACCCCGAAAAACATTTCTGGGGTGGCCATGGTATTGTGGGTGGTAACGTGCCTTTGGCAACAGGTATGGCGTTTGCGGCTAAATACCGCGGTGAAGACCGTGTGACGATGGCTTTCTTTGGTGACGGTGCGTCTGACTCTGGTGCTATGTTTGAGTCATTCAACATGGCAGCGCTCTGGAAACTACCAGTTCTTTATGTTATCGAAAATAATCATTATTCCATGGGTACAGCGAAAGACCGCCATGCTGCGGGCGACCTGTACAAGCGTGGTGAGCCATTTGGCATTCCAGGCAAAAAGGTTGATGGCATGGACTTCTTTGCTGTGTATGAAGCGGTGAGCGAAGCTTGCGAACATATCCGTAGCGGTAAAGGGCCAATGTTATTGGAAATGGATACCTATCGTTACAAAGGGCATTCTTTGTCAGACCCTGGTAAATACCGCACCCGTGAAGAGGTGGACTGTGTTAAAGACGAACGTGACCCAATTATGCAGCTTGGTAAAACTTTAACAAAGGACTATAAGGTTAAAGATGAAGAGCTTAAAGCGCTTGATAAAAAAGCGAAAGAAAAAGTAGCACAAGCTGTAGAAATTGCAATGAAGGCGCCTGCTGCTGATATGAGCGAGCTTTACACAGACGTTTGCCAAGAAAATGATGAGGGGTAACGGATATGAAAATGATTAGACAAACGTATCGTGATGCTCTACGTGATGGTATGAGCGAAGAAATGCGCCGTAATGAAGAAGTTTACCTGATAGGTGAAGAGGTTGCGCAATATCAAGGCGCTTATAAATGTTCTGCGGGTATGTTACAAGAATTTGGCGCAAAGCGTGTGATTGACTCACCGATTACAGAACTAGGTTTTACAGGTATGGCTGTGGGTTCTGCTTTTATGGGCATGCGTCCAATTGTGGAATACATGTCTTGGAGTTTTGCCCTTCTTTCTTCTGACCAAATTATGAATAGCGCGGCTAAAACTTATTATATGAGCGGCGGTAAAGTGGCTTGTCCTATCGTTTTTCGTGGTATCAATGGCTTGGGTAAAATGGTTGCGGCTCAGCATAGCCATGACTACACAAACATGTACGCCAACTGCCCTGGTTTAAAAGTGGTTTGCCCTGTTACACCAGCCGATGCAAAAGGCTTAATTAAAGCCGCTGTGCGTGACAATGCGCCAGTACTTATTATGGAAAATGAACGTCTGTACGGTACAGAAGGTGATGTGCCAGAAGGTGACGATGTTTTGGTTGAAATTGGTAAGGCACGCCTTGTTAAAGAAGGTGGCGATATTACATTGATCGGTTATTCGATGTCTGTGCCTGAGTGTGAAAAAGCGGCCGAAATTCTTGAAAAAGAAGGTATTCAAGCGGAGGTTATTGACCTGCGCTCTATCCGCCCGCTTGATAAAGCGGCTATTGCCAAGTCTATTAAAAAAACAAACCGTGCCATTGTGGTAGAGGAAGGTTACAGTTTTGCGGGCATTGCTTCTGAAATTATGGCGGTTATTTCTGAAGAATCATTTGATGATTTAGATGCACCTGTAAAGCGTTTGTCATTGGCCGATATACCAATTCCTTATGCTGATAATTTAGAGCAAGCTTCTATTGCAAAAGCAGATGATATTGTACGTGCCGCAAAAGAAATTTGCTTAAAATAAAAAAACAGGGGTTTAAAATCTTTATGGAATATTCACCATATGTGACATGGTTTGAAAAAACAGCGACAAAGCGCCCTGTTTTTGACAGCTTAAAAGAAGATATTACCTGTGATATTTGTATTGTGGGTGGTGCTTTTACAGGTATTTCTGCCGCATTATATGGTGCCGAAAAAAAACAAGATGTTGTTCTTATTGAAGCCTCAAAAATAGGTTATGGTTGCACAGGGCGCGGGGGCGGTCTGATTGAAAGCGGTTTAAACACAACGCTTGATGACCTCTCAGACTTTTTAGGGCGTATGACAGCGCATGACTTTTGGAATTCAACCATTGATGCCCGTGACAGTATTGTGAGCACCATTGAAAAATACAAAATTGACTGTGGTTATTCAAAAGGGCTTACAAAAATAAGCCGTAATGATTTTAAAGCGGTTGAATCTGCGAGCAATGCGACTTACTTCACCAACCATTTTGAAAATGAATATATCGACTTTTTAACGGCCGATGCTGTAAAGTCAGTCTTTAATATGCCTTCCGCTAAGTTTGGTTTACGTTATGCGAATGCTGGTTCATTTAATCCGCTTTCGTATTTGTTTGGCGCAGCGAAAGCGGCGGTTGAAAATAATGCCCGTATATATGAAGATTCTCCTGTTGTTTCTATTTCAGAAGGTGATGAAATTATTGTGCGTACAGAAAATGGTACGGTAAAGTGTAAAAGTTTGATTGTTTGCGGTAACGCTTACATGGGGGAAGAGCATTCACCTGAAAAAACACGCACTGTAAGCACGGATTATTTCCAAATTGTTACCAAACCTATTGATGCGGGTATTTTAGATGCTGTATCACCAAGCCGTGAAACGGTTATAGGGCGTGGTACTTTAGGCTCATATATTCAGTTTACTGAAGATAATCGCATTATTTTTGGTGGGCCTGACTATTTATCTCTAAAAGATAAAGAAAAATATGCCGAGGTGAAGTTGAAAAAATTGATGAAGCTTCTCCCCGAATTAAAGGGACACATAGAAGCTGATTATTTATGGACAGGTCCTGTGGGCGTGCCGATGAATTATGTACCGATATTTTCTAAAAAATATACCAATCACTATATTGCGCATGGCTTTAATGGGCATGGCGTATCTGTTTCTTGCTTTGGGGGGCACGTGCTTGTGGACGCCGTCCTTGGCGAAGATAAAATTTTTGACATATATGCGCGTATTAGGCCTGTGAATTTGCCTAAGATTGCACACCATGCTATAGCGAAATTAACATTAATATACTACCGTCTAAGTAGTAAGCCGTTTAACGGGTAACAGATAAATAAAAGGTTAAAACAATGCCAATCGATATTTTAATGCCACAACTTTCTCCAACAATGTCTGAAGGACGTCTTTCAAATTGGCGTGTGAAAGAAGGGGATGTTGTTTCTTCTGGAGATATTTTAGCAGAAGTAGAAACGGACAAAGCGACAATGGAAGTTGAAGCTTCAGAAGATGGTGTGGTGCATCAAATTCTTGGTAAAGCAGGGACTGATATTCAAGTTGGTATGCCAATTGCTGTTTTGCGTGAAGAAGATGAAACGGTTGAAAAGGGCTACAAACCAACACCTATGACGATGGAAGTCGAAGGTGACGATGCTGAAGAGGAAACAGAGACCACAGCGGCACCAAAGGCTGCATCGGCCAGCACAAAAACAGTGGTTAAAAACGCCAAGCTTGCGCCACAAGTGCCAGAGCTTAAAGACGGTAAGGGTGATATAAAAATAAGCCCAGTTGCCAAGCGTTTGGCACAGCAGAATAATATCGACTTATCACGTCTTCAAGGGACGGGTCCAAAAGGACGTATCGTTAAAGAAGATGTTGAACAAGCACTTTTAGGCAGCGGTGCCAAGGTGATGCGCGCATCAGACACAAGGCAAACACATGCGCCAATGCGTAAAGCCATTGCCAACCGTTTAACGGAATCAAAACAAGACACACCGCACTTTTACTTAACAGCAAGTGTGAACATGAATGCGCTTTTGGATGCGCGTCAGCAATTGAATGAACGTGCGAACGGGCAATATAAATTGACTGTAAACGACTTTATTATTAAAGCGTGCGCTTTAGCGCTACGTGATAACCCCGATGCAAATGTTTCTTGGTATGACGACGCTTTAATCCAATATGGTAACGTAGATATGAGCATTGCAGTGGCGATTGAAGGTGGTCTTATTACACCGATTATTGAAAATGCTGACCAAAAAAGCATGGTTAAACTTTCAAATGAAATGAAGTCTCTAGCCGCACAAGCGCGTGCAGGTACACTTAAGCCAGAACAGTATCAAGGTGGTAACTTCTCGCTTTCAAACTTGGGTATGTACGGCGTTAAAGAATTTAAGGCGATTATTAACCCACCACAAGCGGCTATTTTGGCTGTAGGTGGTGCCGAAGAGCGTGTGATTGTGAAAGATGGACAAATTGAAGTCGCTTCTGTGATGGACGTTTCTTTGAGTGTTGACCACCGCGCTATTGATGGTGCTGTTGGTGCATTATTACTTAAATCTATCAAAGAAAATCTTGAAAACCCAATTGTGTTGGTTATGTAACTTATGCCTCAAGAGCTGTTAGATATTGTAGACGCTGATGATAACGTGATAGGGCAAATGCCTTTTAAAAAAGCACATGAAGCAGGCGCATTGCACCGTTTTACGCGTGTGTTGTTGCAAAATTCAAGAGGTGACTTTGTTTTGCAGGTGCGCGCGGCAGGCATCCCTGATGCGGGTAAAATTGACGCTCCAGGTGGGCATGTTCAGTCTGGTGAGGACTATTTAGAGGGTGCTGTGCGTGAATTGCAAGAAGAGATGGGCGTGTATGTTGAACCTGAAGCATTTACTTTGTTAGGGCGTATAGAAGACATGTCACGCTCACATATCGAAAATATGATCGGTAAAGCCTATGTCGCTGTGCATGACGGTCCTTACACAATTGAAGAAGAAGAGCTTACCGAAATTAAATTATTTAAAGCAGATGAAATTTTAGAACTCGTGCAGAAAAGTCCTGATAAAATATCTCCAAAACTCCTACAGTGTTTAAAACTATGGGAGCGTTTAAATGCCTAACATGCAAGACATTATAGATAAAAATGACAATGTTATTGGCACAAAACCAAGAGCAGACGTGCAGCCGGGTGAGTTGATACGTTTTGTACATGTTTATATTTTTGACGATAAAAATAACCTTGTTTTACAACAGCGTGGGGAAGGGCGTATGCGTCCAAACCTATTATGTGCTTCTGCTGGCGGTCATGTTGATGCGGGCGAAGGTTATGAAACTGCCGCACACCGTGAACTTAAAGAAGAGCTTGGCATAGAAACAGAACTTGAATTTGTTTGCGACTCATGGGGTGAATACGGTTTGTGCAAAGTGTTTAAAGGCATTTACACGGGCGTACTTTCCCCTTGCGAAGTTGAGGTTAAAAATGTGGGTAAATTCCCATTTCATGAAGTGGTTGAACTGCATCGACGTTATCCATTTGTTTTAAGTGATGGTTTTTACGACAGTTTTGCACGCTATGAAGAAGCCATTTATAAGCCACTTTCCTTGGTGAATGACGCAGATATTGAAATTGGTGGCTGTAAATATGATGATATGCGTAAAAATAAGCTGTTGGTACGCGTTGTGCATGTGTTAGTGCGTAATTCAAAGGGTGAATTTTTACTTCAGCACCGTAGTTTAAATGTGGCGGCTGCTAAATTACGTTTAGACAGTGCGGCTTCTGGGCATGTAGATGTGGGTGAAAGCTATAAAATAGCGGCCATGCGTGAAGCCAAAGAAGAGTTAGGCTTTGATGTTGACCTTACGAATGTCGAACCGTTTTTGTATGAAAAATTGTCGCACACACATAAGTTTTGCCAAGCATTTGCGGTAACATACGATGGCGACATTACATTTGAAAAAGATGAAATTGAAAACATTACATGGTTATGCATGGAAGATATAGATATGATGATTGAAAAAATGCCATTTATATTCACAAATTCATTCATAATCATTTACAATAAGTATAAAGAAACTTTAGGAGAATAGATCATGTCAAAAGTATCAAACGAATTTGATGTTGTGGTAATTGGTGGTGGACCTGGTGGTTATGTGGCTGCTATCCGTGCCTCTCAGCTTGGTTTGAATGTGGCTGTTATTGAAAGAGAAAACTTAGGTGGTATTTGCTTAAATTGGGGCTGTATTCCAACAAAAGCACTCCTTAAAGCTTCAGAAATTTATCACACAATCGAAAAAGCCGCAGAATTCGGTATTAAAACAAATGGCGCAACAATTGACGTTAAAAAATTGATTGAACGTAGCCGTGATGTGGCTGGTGGTTTAAGCAAGGGCGTTGGCTTTTTAATGAAAAAAAACAAGGTGACTGTGTTTGAAGGTAGCGCTAAATTTAAAGGTCCTAAGGCTGTAGAAGTATCATTAAATTCTGGCGAAAAAGAAACGGTTACTTTTAAAAATGCTATCATTGCAACGGGTGCACGTGCCCGTCAAATACCTGGTGTGTTGGAAGCGGATGGCGAAAATGTTTGGACTTATCGTGATGCGATGGTGCCAACTAAAATGCCAAAGTCATTATTGGTTATTGGTAGTGGCGCCATTGGTATCGAGTTTGCGAGTTTTTATAACACGCTTGGTTGTGACGTGCATGTGGTCGAGGCTATGGATCGTATTTTACCAGTAGAAGATGCTGACGTTTCAAAATTTGCCCAAAAATCTCTTGTAAAATCAGGTATGAAAATTGATACCTCTGCTAAAGTTTTAGGGTTAAAAGCAGGTAAAAACAATGTAGAAGTAACGCTGGAACTTAAAGGGAAAACATCTAAAGTGAAGTATGAAAAAGTACTTTTAGCGATTGGTGTGCAAGGTAATGTTGAAGGTTTAGGTTTAGAAGCGCTTGATGTGCGCCACGACCGCGGTATTATTGAAGTGGACAGCAATTATCGTACAAATATAGATGGTATTTATGCGATTGGGGATATTGTTGGGCGTCAGCAGTTGGCTCACGTTGCATCGCATGAAGGTATTATTTGTGCGGAAACCATTGCGGGTAAAAACCCGCATGTGATGAATTATGAAAACATTCCAGGCTGTACATACTGCACGCCACAAGTGGGTAGTGTGGGCTTAACAGAAGAAAAAGCCAAAGAGCGTGGCCTTAACATTAAGGTTGGACGTTTTGATTATGGCGCTAATGGTAAAGCTTTGGCCACAGGTGAGGCGGAAGGTTTTGTTAAAACCATTTTTGATGCAGAAAATGGTGAGCTTTTAGGTGCGCATATTGTAGGCGCAGAAGCGACTGAAATGATTACAACCTTTGTGCTTGGAAAGCACATGGAATGTACCGAAGAAGACCTTATAAACGCCTGCTTGCCACACCCAACATTATCTGAGATGATAGGTGAAAGTGTGCTAGACAGTCAAGGCCGCGTAATTAACGCATAAGCATAATATTTTTTTAATAAGGGTTCATTTAATGACTAAAATATGGAAATCTGTTCAAGGTTATAGTGCAAAACTAATTGGTGAAGATCGTGCTAAGGATTTTGTAGCGCTTTTAAAGGATTGTTGGAACGGTAAGGTTTTGTTGCATAAAGTTTTTTGGATTTACGGTGCTGCTGTTTCATTTGTGCTTTCTGTGTTGTTTGTTTTCCCTATGACGGTGACAGGTGGACGTTTAGGTCAGTCTTTGGCGCTGCTTGTTATCTCTCCTTATGTGGTTTGGGTTTTAAAGTCAATCTGGGCTAGTGTTGAAAACATTGAAAATGATGAATTTAAAGGTATTCCTAAAGTTTACTTATCACTTGCGGCTAAAGTGGCAGCTGTTTTAGGTGGGTTAAACTTCTTCCTTGCTTTATTTGGTTAATAATTAAGGCGTAAAATGCCGTTCATATAAAGCATTTACTTGCTTAAATCCCTTTGCTTTTGTAGAGTAATATTCTATACAAAATTTAAAGGGATTTTTCATGTCTAAGGTAGAAATTGTAATGGGTGAAACCGACACAAATAATCGTGATGAGGTACGTGCTGAACTTGAAGCTGCAGGTATTGATGCTTCTGGTGTCTCGAGCCTTGGTTATGAAAATATTGATAATGTGCATGTACCTATTTCGATGCGTCGTAAACCAACACGTGGAAACGGTGCAACACGTATCCGTGAACTTGATGATGGCTTGGACCTGCGCGCACCAAAACCTGATTGGTTGCGTGTTAAGGCGCCTCAATCACCTGAATATTTCAAGCTTAAAGCAAAGTTGAAGGAAAAAGGTCTTGTTACTGTATGTCAAGAAGCTGCATGCCCGAACATTGGTGATTGCTGGAGCTCTGGACACCTTACAACAATGATTTTAGGTGATACTTGCACACGTGGCTGTGCTTTTTGTAATATTAAAACAGGTCGTCCAAACCCTGTAAACCCAGACGAACCTAAACATTTGGCTGACATTGCTAAAGACTTAGAAGTAAAACACATGGTCATTACATCGGTAGACCGTGACGACCTAAAAGATGGCGGTGCTGAACATTGGGCAAAGTGTATTCGCGCAGTGAAAGATAATTCAAGCGCAACTGTTGAAATTTTAACGCCAGATTTTCGCCGCAAAGAAGACAGTATTGATATTGTTGCAGATGCCTTGCCAGACGTGTTTAACCATAATCTAGAAACTGTGCCGCGCTTATACAGGGAAGTGCGTCCAGGTGCGCGTTACTTTGGTTCATTGCGTTTGTTGCAACGCGTAAAAGAACGTCACCCCGAAATGTTTACGAAGTCAGGTCTTATGCTTGGGCTAGGTGAAGAACGCGATGAAGTGTTGCAAGTGATGGACGACATGCGCAGTGCAGGGGTTGAATTTTTAACGTTAGGACAATATTTAAGACCGTCTCAAGCGCATTACCCTGTTAAGGAATATGTAACGCCAGAACAATTTAAAGATTATGAAGAGCAAGCGAAGATGAAAGGTTTTCTTCTTGTGGCTTCAGGTCCTCTTGTGCGTTCAAGTTTCCACGCAGATCGCTACTTTGAAGATCTTGTGAAGGCACGTCAAAAAGGCGAACTATAAGTCTTTTTATCATTTAATAAGTAGAATATAGGTTTTAGGGCTTGTATTCTGCTTTTTCAGGTATATACTTCAATTTGTCTAAATGAGACATCTAAAACTTTTCTGACGGCTTTTTTTTTAAGCCACTCTATTCTATCCTTAAGGGGAAAATATGTGCAATTTACATAAAGTGAGCTCAGCTTTAAAGGTTGTAACTCTAAAAGGCGGTAAAACGCTAGATTTACCTAAAAATGCAGAGGTTTGCGATAAGTGTGAAGGGGTTAAAACTGTAACAAATCGTTCAGCTACCAGTTTTGGTAGCGTAAATGGTTACGCACATGCTCCTTCAGTTACTGTTGAATGCCCAAAATGTAGCGGTAACGGTTACGTTTAATTCTTTTGTTTTATTTTTTGAGAGGTCTATATGTTTGGATCCAGCAAAGGCGAAGAAATTAATCTTGGTCGTGGTGTCACTCTTTTTGTGCCTGCCGGTTATAAGGTTTGTACTGGTTGTGGTGGGCAAAAAACAAAAACGTTTGGTTCCGCCTGTATGGCCTGTAATGGTCAAGGTTACGTGCGTAAATAGCTTAAGTAGCTTGAAATAAACTTAATATCGAATAAAAAAGCACCTTGGGGTGCTTTTTTTATGCAGGTTGACTTGATAATATATGTGCAATACCCCAAAATATAATCAATATAAACATATCTTTTATCATTTTTAACTTGTTATGCTTCGCATAGCTAAGGAAACCCCATGATTATTTGTTGTTGTGCCAACGCAAATGACGAAGCGGTACGCCAAGCCGCCCGCACATATTTAAACGGTGTTTATACCGTAACAGATAAAGTGATTGTTGAAATTAGACGCGGATTTGGTTCTATGGATAGTAATTGCGGTGGTAGCTGTTTAAATGCTATTGCCAAAATTGTTATTGAAGAGGCCGAGTTGATGAATATTAACATCCATGAAAGTGTGTTAAGTCGTAAAGGACTGATACAAGTTTTTAAAGATTTATAGCGAAAAGAACCATCTGCATGCAGGTGGTTTTTTATTTGTATGACGCTTCTTGCGCTTTTGGGGTTAATTTTGTAAACTTGGGGTTATGAAAAATAATAAATTACTCTCAGTCTCAGGTCTTCATATTACCATTGGTTCTAAAGCCGTGGTAAAGGACGTTTCTTTCGACATTGAAGAAGGCGAAGTGCTTTGCTTGGTGGGGGAAAGTGGCTCAGGAAAAAGTTTAAGCGCGTCAAGCGTTATTGGCTTATTGCCAGACGTTGCACAGGTGCGTGCAGAACATATTTTGTTTGAAGGTCATGATATGATGATTATGGATAATGAAAGTAAGCGCTTGTTACGCGGTCAGGAAATATCTATGATATTTCAAGAGCCTATGACTGCCTTAAACCCTGTGATGACCGTTGGTGATCAGGTGGCTGAAGTATTTGAAGTTCATACGAATTTAAAGAGATCTGATATTAAAAAAGAAGTGATTAAACTTTTTAATCAGGTTCAAATTCCTGAACCCGAGCGACGTTTTAACGATTACCCGTTTCAGATGTCGGGCGGTCAACGTCAGCGTGTTATGATTGCTATGGCATTGGCAATGAAACCAAAATTGTTAATTGCAGATGAGCCAACAACGGCGCTAGATGTGACGGTTCAGCAAGAAATTTTAAAGCTTATTATTGATTTAAAAGATGAGCTGGGCATGGCGGTTCTCTTTATTACGCATGACTTTGGCGTGGTGCAAGAAATGGCAGATAATGTGGCTGTGATGAAAGAGGGTGAACTGGTAGAATTTGGGACCGTTCAAAATGTTATGTGCAACCCACAACATGCTTATACCAAAAAATTATTGGCCGCAATGCCTGTGTTAAGGGATGAAAAGCGTGCGGATATAAACAGCGAATTCTTTTTAAAAGTAGAGAATCTTAGTAAAATATTCCATGTTAAAGAGGGTGGTTTTTTTGGCAAGATGAAGCCTTTTTATGCGCTCAAAAATGTATCTTTCGATATGAAAAAAGGCGAAACCATAGGTGTGGTGGGCGAGTCAGGTTGCGGTAAATCAACATTGTCACGTTGCTTGGTGCGTTTATATGAAATGGACGGTGGTGAAGTTACTTTTAAAGGTGAAAAAACATCGAACTATAAGGGTGTGGCCTTAAAAAATATGCGCCGTGACATGCAAATGGTTTTTCAAGACCCGTATTCATCACTTAATCCACGCATGAAAATTGGTGAAGCTATTGGTGAAGGCCTAAAAGCGCACGGGGTCATGACGAAAAAAGAGCGTAAAGTATTTGTAGAGAAGTTGCTTGTAGATGTAGGTCTTGAGCCTTCGACTTACGACCGTTATCCACATCAGTTTAGTGGTGGGCAACGTCAGCGTATTGGTATTGCCCGTGCCATTGCACTTCGCCCTGCCTTAATTATTGCCGATGAGGCTGTGAGTGCATTAGATGTATCTGTGCAAAAGCAAGTGCTTGACCTTATGGCTGATTTAAAAGAGAAATATCAACTGAGCTATTTATTTGTTTCACATGATTTACGTATTATTTCTCAAATTAGTGACCGCGTTTTGGTGATGAAAGATGGCGAAATTGTAGAGCAAGGTCCATGTCATGAGCTGTTTAATAACCCACAGCATCCTTATACAAAAAAACTCCTTTCGGCTATTCCTGCATAATAAAGTGTAAATACCTGAAAGTATGTACTTTACACATCTTTATATTATCTAAAATTAAGGATTTCATTAAATTGAAATAGAAAGCTTAAACTGCGACGTTTGTATTGAAATTTAAGTCAAAATAGGGTATGTATGCAGGTAATAATTTTATTATATTGTTTTATAGGAAATGAAAGAACTAAAAAATGACGAAGCGTAACCGTAAAAAAGAAGAAAACGTAAAAGACGTAAACACCTTTATGCATGAAGTTGAAGAGGCGATGCACGTTGAAACAATGATGAACTTTTGGCATACGTATAAAATGCACCTTGTTGGTGGTTTAATTGGTGCTTTTGTTGTTGTGACAGGCTGGCAGTGGTACCTGATGACGTCTGAAAATGGTTTAGCACGTCAAGCCAATGCTTTGTGGTCAGTAGAATCTCTCGGAAATACATCTGTAAGCTCATATCAAGACCTTTTAGAAAATGGTTCAAACGGTTACAAGATTTTAGCAACCTTTAAAACAGCAGAACAACACATTGCCGCTGGCGATATAAACGCCGCCAATGCTATTTATGATAGCGTTATTTTGGGTAATGATGCTCAAGAATTCAAACAATTGGCAAAGTTTTATAAAGCTATAGCTTTACTTTCAACACAAGCAGATCAGGCAAAAGTTTTATTATCTCAAATTGTTGAAGAACAAAGCCCCTTTGAGATGTCAGCAAAGGAAATGCTTGGCATTATTGCAGAGCAAAATGGCGACCTAGATAAAGCTAAAAAATATTACGAAAACTTGATTGTAAACCCTGCGATTCCACAAAGTTTGCGTGAACGTGTTCAGTCACGTTTAAACTTTATCAATCGCAACAATGAAAAAGCATTAAGCTAAGCTTTCAAAAAAGGATACCTCATCATGCGTCTTACATCTGTTTTAGCCTTAAGTTCCCTTGTTATTTTAGCAGGCTGTGGCGGTAGTGCTTCAAAGCCTACTTTAGACGGCGAACGTATTTCTATCAATTACAAGCGTAGTGCTGTAACGGCAAGCCCAGCAGCCCTTGAAACAGGTTTGCGTTTACCACGTGCGGTGGAAATGGCCGAGTGGGGTCAAGACGGTGGTAATGCTTCGCACAATTTGTCACACTTAGAGTTTTCAGCAGATGCTAAAAAATCATGGAGCAAGTCTTTAGGCGGCGGTAGCACAAGTGAACGTCGTTTGTTTAGTACTCCTGTTTATGAAGATGGTGCTATCTTTGCTTCAAATACGAAAGGCGAAATTATTGCTGTCTCAGAGGAGTTTGGTAAGGTAATTTGGGAAGTTGAGATGGAAGGTGAAGGCGGTGAAAACCTTGATTATGCACCAGGGCTAGCCGTTAAAGATGGCGTTCTTTACACCACCCTTTCCAATGGTGATGTTTATGCTTTAGACGCCGAAAATGGCGAAGAAATATGGTCTGCTTCTTTGGGCTTACCATTGCGTTCAGCTCCTTCAGTTGATGAAAAACATGTTTATGTTATTGCGCATAACAACAGTTTTTATGCACTAGATGTTAAAACGGGTACACTTAAGTGGACACATAATGGTATTGAAGAGCAACTAGCAATTTTAGGCGGGCCTTCTGCTGCTATTTCAAGTAAAGGCGTTGTTGTTGTACCTTATAGTAGTGGGGAAATTTATGCATTAAGCCAAAATGAGGGACGTTACCTTTGGCATGACGCGCTGTCTGTGAATGTAGGCGCGGATCTTTATTCTTCATTGGTTGATGTGGAAGCTTCACCTGTCATTGCGGATGATATTGTTTATGCGGTAAACCACAATGGTCAGCTAAGTGCCTTTGATGTTCAAAATGGCCGTCGTTATTGGAGTATAGCTCTAAGCGCAACGCAAATGCCATGGGTGGCGGGTTCTGTACTGTATGTTGTGACAGAAAATGATGAAATTGTTTGTGTGAATCGCCGTGATGGTTTGGTGCGTTGGGTAAAAGACTTAAACGGCTATTTAGATAAAGACGATCAAAGTGAAGATATATATTGGGCGGGCCCTGTTTTTGCGGGTGACCGCCTTATTGTAGCGTCCTCTATTGGTAAAGTTCTATACTTAGATCCATATGAAGGTGAGTTAAAATCTTCTGTAGATGTAGATGAGCCTGTAATGTTATCACCAATTATTGCAGCTAAACGTTTGGTCTTGTTTAGTGATAATGCACGTTTAATGACCTTTAAGTAAGAAAGAACATTATTATGAGTAGCACACTCGCTAAAAAAGTACGTCCACGCGTTGTTATTGCGGGTCGCCCAAATGTTGGTAAATCAACGTTGTTTAATCGTCTTTCTGGGCGTAATGATGCGATCGTTGACGCTCAAGCAGGTGTCACACGTGACAGTCGTTTGGTGGAAGCAATGTTGGATAACTTGGCCTTTGACCTTGTGGATACAGCGGGTATTGAGCTTGGGGAAGAGGGCATTGCCTCACGTTTGAATGAGCTGGCTGAAGATGCTGTTAAAACAAGTGACGTTGTGCTGTTTTTGGTTGATGGTCGTGATGGTATTACATCTGTCGATGAAGAGCTTGCAAAACGTGTGCGTAGTTTTAACCGCCCTGTAATTCTTGTCGTTAATAAGATAGATGTACACATTAGTGACGACACTTTATATGAGGCATACAGCCTTGGGTTTGACGCTGCTATTGGTATTTCTTCAGCGCACGGTATGGGGTTTGATGACCTTTCTAATGCAATGCGTCCCTTTATTGAAGCGCGTTCACTTGAAATTGAAGCTTCTGGTGCAAATGACGTGGAAGATGAACGATTTGTACTACCATTAACCATTATTGGTCGCCCGAATGCGGGTAAATCAACTTTGGTCAATCAGCTGCTTAAAACAAACCGCATGCTCACAGGTCCAGAAGCAGGATTAACACGCGAAAGTGTGGGATCTTTATGGGAAGTGGATGGTCATTTAATAGAATTAATTGATACGCCAGGTATCCGTAAAAAGGGCCGCGTGAATGAAGACTTGGAGAAAACAAGTGTAACACATGCCATGAATGCAATGTCTAAAAGTGAAGCGGTTGTTTTGCTGTTAGATGCGACCAAAACATTTGATAAGCAAGACGTTACCTTGGCAGCCCATGCCGTAGATCGTGGTAAACCACTTATTATTGGTTTGAATAAATGGGATTTGGTTCACGAAAAAGACGAATATATTGCTGAAATTAAGTTCCGTTTAGAACACAGTTTTTCTCAAGTAAAAGGCGTGCCTTTTGTAACGATGAGTGCTTTGAAAGGAAAAGGGGTAGAAAAAATTCTTCCTACAGTTTTAGGTTTGCATAAAAAATGGCAGACTAGGCTTTCAACTTCGCAGCTTAATAAGTTTTTAGAAGGTATGCTTGCGGCAAACCCACCGCCAATGCGTAAAAACAGACGTATGAAAATTAAATATATGTCTCAAATTGCTAGTGAGCCACCAACATTTGCTATTTTTTGTAACATGCCAGACGAATTGCAAAGTTCTTATGTACGCTACCTGCAAAATGGGCTACGCGAAGCATTTGACCTTTATGGTATAGCGCTTATATTAAAACCGATGGGATCTCATAACCCTTACGCGGATAAATAATAAAGCTTCAGGCAAAAAATTAAACCCTCATTTCTAACAAGAAATGAGGGTTTTACGTTAACTTGCATGTTGCTTCTTGGCAGCTGAAAGAACAGCGCAAAGTTGACTATGAAGTCTTTGAAGAGAGGCAGAATTTTGATCTTTTGCCTGTTGCAGCACCTCTTGAGTTTGTTTTTCAATGACGAGCATAAACTGAGCCATGACTTGGCCTGCCTTATGTTTAATCGCTTGAGAAACTTGCTCAGCATAGCGCTCAATAGCTGCAGCATCACTTGTATTTTTAATCATATGATTAAAACGTACTTGCAATGAGTCAGGAGTGAGAGCTTTTTTGGGCTTTGAAGAGGTGACTTTTTGTTGCTTTACAAGTTTGCGAAGCGCTTTACGGTTTATGGACATAAGTCCTCCGGTGGTAATAAGCAACTTGTTGTTGCTAGGATAAAAGATAATGTGTTTTTTGTTACTACTATATGGTAATGGTTTGTGATGTTAATTCCAAGCCCTTTAAGTTTTTTTTATTTAATAAAATTGATAAGATTATGAAAAATATAGATATAAAAATCATTCAAAAATAGAAGAGCCTAGGTCGCTCACACGTTTAAGATGTGTAACTTTTATTTTGCTACTTATTTTGTCATTTTTAATAGGTGGTGTGATCACGCTTAAAAAGCCAAGTTTTTCAGCTTCTTTAAGGCGTTGTTCGGCATAATTTACATTGCGTATTTCACCGCTTAAACCAATTTCCCCAAAAATAAGCTTATCTTGGTTAATGGGTTTGTTCATTAAAGATGAAACCAAGGCTGCTGCAATGGCAAGGTCGGCAGCAGGTTCGTTAATTTTCATGCCGCCAGTGACGTTTAAAAATATGTCGTGATCGGTAAAGCTAAATCCGCCATGTTTATCTAAAACAGCTGCAATCATTGCAACGCGACCAGGGTCAACACCAAGGGTTGTACGGCGTGGTTGTGCCAAAGTGCTTGAGGAAACAAGTGCTTGAATTTCGACTAAAATAGGTCTTGTGCCACTCATGGCTGGTAAAACAGCAGAGCCTGGTGCATTTTCTGGGCGTTCTGCTAAAAATGTAGCCGATGGGTTGGGCACTTCTTTTAAGCCGTTTTCACACATTTCAAAGACGCCAATTTCGCCAGTAGAGCCAAATCGGTTTTTAAAAGAACGTAAAAGGCGGAAACTATTGCCGCGGTCACCTTCAAAGTACATGACGCTATCGACCATGTGTTCCAAAATACGTGGGCCTGCAATGTTTCCGTCTTTAGTGACATGACCCACAAAAATAATAACACAGCCATTGCGTTTAGCTGTTTGAATGAGTTCATGCGCTGCAATACGTACTTGTGAAACAGTGCCAGGTGCACTGTCTGAGCTTTCGCTGTAAACAGTTTGAATGGAGTCTATAATCACAACATCGGGCTTTTCTTCGCGGATAGTGGCTAGAATAATTTCAAGGGTGAGGGCATTTGAAAGGAGGATAGGCGCATCTTCGACATTCAAGCGTTTGGCACGCATTTGAATTTGATGGGCTGACTCTTCGCCGCTAATATAAAGGACGCGTTGGTCTTTTTTGGCTAAGTTGGCTGCCGCTTGTAATAGGATAGTTGATTTACCAATACCAGGGTCGCCGCCAATTAAAATAGCGGATCCATCAACAAGGCCACCACCTAAAACACGATTTAATTCGCTAATGCCTGTGTCTGTGCGTTTGGCTGGAGAGCTAGCTGTTTGAAGCGTGGTAACTTTTGCAGCTTTTGATTTACTGCCTTGTTTGGCTACAGAGCCTGTAAGCACCTGCTCTTCAATGGTGTTCCATTCACCGCAGTCGGTGCATTGCCCCATCCAGCGTGGGTAAACACTACCGCAACTGTTACAGCCATATTCACTTTTAACCTTTGCCATTTCTTCTCTCTAAGCTTTTTAACGTGAAATATACTTTATGATATTTTGCCAAAAATTGCACTTAATTAAGTAGGGAATTAGGGAGTAAGGGGGAATTTAAGGCGTATGGAAAGCGAATGAGAGCGGAACGAGAGCAGAACAAGTGGGTAATTGGGTGGGGTATGAAGTGGCATAAAGGTAATGGGCGTAGTAGGCGGAATTATTGAATTGTTTATAAAAAAAAAGCCCTCACAAAAAGTGAGGGCTATGCGACTAAAAGATTGTCACATCGAAAAGGGAGGGGTTACATGTCTTTAACAAGCTCAACTTCAGGAACTAACTGTCCATCAACTTTACCGCTTTCACGGTTAAGAATCTGGATTTTAGTTTCATCTGTTACAGCATCAGCGTCAATAACAATGTTTTTACCAGCATAAAGCTCAGGTGCTGCACGTAAAGAACGTACAACATGCTTCACAGTGCCAGAGAGTGCACGTGCGCCTGTACCGCGGTCAAGTGCTTGCTGCGCCATTGTGTTGTAAGCTTCTTCAGTAAATTCAATTTGAATATCGCGTTCGCGACGGTTGAATTCAATAATTTGAGAAGCAACGGCACCTTTTGGCTCGGTCATAATGCGACGTAGGTCTTGTACGCGAAGGTTTTCTAATGTTGCGAAAAGGTCGAAACGACCAGCAACCTCAGATTTTAAGCCATACTCAACAACATCAGCAGCTTGAATATAAACATATTCATTCTCTTCAGTTTTTTGAGCAGCAGCTTCTTCGCCATCATTAAAGCCAATTTTAACGCTTGCATCTTCACCTGAAGGCTTGCCTGTACGCTTTTTAACAATATCGTAAATGCTAGAACGACCTTTACCGCCACTAAAAGCGCCAGAAGCCACAAATAACATACGAGATGTGTCAATGTCGACAGGGATAACCATGCCAGGTTGTTTGGTTGGTAGTTTAATGGTAATAACTTCACCTTCAATAAGTGAAAGCAGGGCATCCTGCACACCACCACGGCTTACGCTACCACCGGCACCAGACCCATCATCAGAAATTTTATCAATTTCATCAATGTAAACAATACCTAGTTGGGTTATGTCAATTGCACGTTGTCGTAAGGCATCTTCAGAAAGCTGTTCGCCACTTTCTTCAGCTGCTTTTGTAACGGCAGATTGAGCTTGACGGAAAAGGCTGTTAATGGTTTCGTCTACATCTTTACCAACATAACCAGCTTCGGTATATTTGGTGGCAGATTCACTTACCATGGGAATTTTACCCATATGTTGTGACAGACATTTTTTAAGAGTACGCATGATTTCTGTTTTACCACAACCAGTTGGGCCAATAAGAAGGATGTTTGACTTTTTATAGTCAGATCCATCTTCAGGGCCTTCACCAAGTAATGTGGCAACCATTTTGATATAATGTTCGTTCACTTCACTTGCAATTGTATTCTTTGCAAGGCCTTGACCGATCACATAATCATTTAGAAATTCACGAATCTCTTTTGTGCTAGGGATGTCATTACGTGAGAGCTGTGTAGGCGCAGTTTGTGCTGCCACAGCAGGTAGGTTGCTTGTGGTCGTTTTAACACCGCGACTGTTATTAAGCGCATTGCTAATCGTATTCACACAACCTTCACAAATGTATTTTTTACCAGACTTACCTTTAAGGTGTTTGGTATAATCATCAAAGCTTTTTTGGGCCTCTTTAAGCTCTTTTTCAAGGTCATCTGGCGATTCACGGCGGCTAATTGAATCTTTAATTTCAGCCTGTAAACGCTTAATGGTCTGCTCAAGCCCAAAATTAGCACCTTTAATTAACAAATTCGTTAAAGGTACATAGTTATAGCTTAGTTTTTGAGTCAATGATTCGATTGAATCTTTAACTTTTTCAATGTCACTTTGAATGGTACTTACATCATTACCTGCCGCATTTTCTGCATTCAGGTTTTGTTGTAAGGCTAAAAGCTCGGCTTTTTCTTCGTTTAATTCTCTTCGTATAGAATTTTTAGAATGTTTGCCGATAAAGCATACCAAATCATTTTCATCTTTATGGATACTCATGTGTATTACCTCCGCAGGGGTGTGTGAGTAAAATAATAGTAAAGGGGTGGGTACAAAAATTCAGCGTACTGGAGTCAGTCGCTTGTGTATTTAATTCAAATTAAATAAAAAAGTTTATGTATTTCTTGCTCTTAAATTAAAAGCGGTTATATATTTAATAATAGAATAACTGTTAATGAGTCGGATTACAAAGAAAAAATGCAAACATTGTACACAATAATTACAGGGCATCTGTTTTTAACTCTTTTGCTTAGTATTGCACTTGTTATGATAAGTTGTTTATTTCATTATGGAATTATACATTATATGCAGGTAAAATTTATAGAAAAATTTAACCTAAAACATGTAAGTAAATTTTTATCAATATGCTTTATTTTGTTTTTTGCACACACTGTCGAGATCTGGTTTTATGCTTATATCTACCTATGGTTGCACGGTGCTGATTTTGGAACTTTAGAGGGTGTCTACCTAACAGGTGGTTGGGATGATTATTTGTATTTTTCAGCCACAAGCTATACCACGCTTGGTGTGGGAGATATATTCCCAACAGGTGCCATGCGTATCATTGCTTCTATTGAGGCGATTAACGGTTTAATGCTGATTGCTTGGTCGGCGACGTTCTTATATTTCCATATGGAAAAACGTTGGCTGATTAAGCACCATGAAGACTAGCTTGACGCATATAAAAAAAGAGCCCTTGGTCGGGGGCTCTTTTTTTTGAGGATATATTTCATCTTTTAAATGAAAGATGTTTTCTTTTCAGAAAGGTTATGCTGAGTAAAACATGCCTTTCAAGTGCTAGCTGTGGTCTAAGCAGCCATCATTTTTTGTACTTTGTTAAAAGCACGTACTTCTAGTTGGCGTACACGTTCACGAGAAATACCGAACTTAGAGCTTAGGTCTTCAAGTGTGGGTGTTACTTCTTTTTCAGTTAAGCGTCTTGCAACCAAAATTTTACGCTCACGCTCATCAAGTTTGTTCAAAGCTTCTTGTAGAGACTTGCGACGAATTGTAGTCGTTTGCTTTTGGTCGTAAACTTGCTCTTGGTTGTCACTTTCTTCAACCAACCAGTCTTGCCATTCGCCGCCGCTGTCATCATTAATAAAGGCGTTTAGGCTTTGGTCTGAAGACATCATACGTTGGTTCATTTGTTCGACTTCTTCTGGCTTAACGTCCAGTTCTTGCGAAATGTAATCTACCGCATTAAGAGAAAGTTGCTCGTCTGACATTTCTTTAAGCTTGTTACGAATTTTGCGTAGATTAAAGAATAATTTCTTTTGCGCAGCTGTTGTACCAATTTTTACAAGTGACCATGAATTCAAGACATATTCTTGAATAGAGGCACGGATCCACCACATAGCGTATGTAGAAAGTCTAAATCCCTTGTCTGGATCAAAGCGACGAATAGCTTGCATCAATCCAATGTTACCTTCTTGGATAATTTCACCAATTGGTAGGCCGTAACCTTTAAAGCCAAGGGCTACTTTTACAACCAAACGCAAGTGTGCATTAACAAGTTTGTGTGCCGCAGACCTGTTGTGGTTGTTACGCCAGTCACGTGCAAAATCTTGCTCTTGCTCAAACGAAAGTGTTTGATAGTGCTGAATTGAATTTAAATAATGTTGTAGTATATTTCTGTTATCTACGGTGTCTAATTTACTCATAATAATATTCCCTCTGTACTTTAAACGCTGTGTTAATCGTATTTTTAAAAATTTTGTTAGCGCTTATTATTTTATAGGGGGCTGTTATAATTTTTTCTGACAAAATCTGACATTAGCCCTTGAAATTGTCAGAAAAGTTATTATATGTATTAAATGAAAGGTGTGCGATATGCACCTATCTCTTTGATTTTTATATGTTGTTGCTGTAATAGCTCTTTGTGAAGATGTTTTGCTGACATGTCGAAATTTCCCCCGCAATTTTTCTTTTGGGCTATATGCTTGTATGTTGATAGTGGTCATACTATATATTAAGGAGCGAACCAAGCGAACGTTAAGCAACTTATTCCGCTCCCTTTTATTTGTTTATCCTATAAAAAGGCTAGGTTTGCTTAATTTTCATAAATAATCGCTTAAAAGTACGTAAAATATTGTTTTTTGCCTTGTAATTATAGGAGAAAATGATATAACACGCATATAGAAATCGCACATGTGTATAGGTTTTGCGAGGCGGGACGGGTGATAAGCTGTCAGTTCAAGTCGTTAAAAGGCTGTTTTTAATAGCCCTAAAACCATCTGGTGTTGAGTTAAGTCTCAATCACGCGCATGGAGGTTAAACCAGTAAACAAAGAAAAGGATAGCTTTATGGCACTCCCACAATTTACAACTCGTGAGCTTATGGAAGCTGGCGTACACTTTGGTCACCGCGCATCACGCTGGAACCCAAAAATGGCACCATTCATCTTCGGTAAGCGTAACGGTATCCACATTTTAGATCTTCAACAAACAGTTCCTATGCTTTACACAGGTCTTGGTGTTATTCGTAACGCTGTAGCAGGTGGTGGACGCGTACTATTTGTTGGTACAAAACGTCAAGCAAGCGACATTATTGTTGAAGCTGCTGAACGTAGCGGTCAATACTACGTAAACCACCGTTGGTTAGGTGGCATGCTTACAAACTGGAAGACAATTGGTGCATCAATCAAGCGTCTAAAAGACTTGGAAGTACAGTTCGCTGACGAATCTTCAATGGCTCACTTAACTAAAAAAGAACGTCTAAACCTAGAACGCGAACACGGTAAACTACACCGCGCGCTTGGTGGTATTAAAGACATGAAAGGTCTTCCTGACGTTATTTTCGTTATCGACGCTCGTAAAGAACGTCTAGCAATCCAAGAAGCTAACTTACTAGGTATTCCAGTAGTTGCTGTGATTGACTCTAACGTAAACCCAGATGGCATTGACTTCCCAATTCCAGGTAACGACGATGCGGCACGTGCGCTTAAACTTTATGCACGTTTCGTTTCTGACGCTGTACTTGACGGTATTGCTGCACAAGTGAAATCAGCTCCAGCTGTTTCACGTCCTGCTAAAGGCGGACAACGCAAAACTGTTGTGAAGCTTTCACCTAAAGCAACTGCTGCTTCTAAAGAAGAAACAACAGACGCTAAAGCTGAAGCACCTGCAAAAAAAGCAGAAACTAAAACAGCAACAGCAACAGCAAACTAATCTATAATTGTAAGGCTTGGTGTTTTATTTAAACGCCAGCCTTACATTTTTGTTAACATAAATTGGAGACATATAAGATGACAATTACTGCATCTATGGTAAAAGAATTACGCGACGCTACAGGCGCTGGTATGATGGACGCTAAAAAAGCGTTGGTAGAAAATGCAGGCAACTTTGATGCTGCGGTAGATTTTCTACGTAAAAATGGTTTGGCTAAGGCTGCTAAGAAGTCTGGTCGTATTGCAAGTGAAGGTTTGGTTGTAACAGCTGCTTCGGGCAACAAAGGTGTTGTATTAGAAGTAAACTCTGAAACTGACTTCGTTGCTAAAAATGATAGCTTTAAAGAATTTGTTGCAAACCTTGCAAACATCGTTCTTGAAACAGGCGTAACAGACCCTGAAGCGCTTAAAGCTGAGGCTTACGAAGATACAACAGTAGGCGATAAATTGGTTGCTCTTGTTGCTAAAATTGGTGAAAACATGAGCATCCGCCGTGCTGAACTTCTAGAAGTAGAAAACGGTACAGTAAGCGGTTACGTTCACATGGGTGGTAAAATTGGTGTTCTTGTTGCGGTAACAGCAACAGGCGAAAAGGCTTCTGAAGTAGCGCGCCATGTTGCGATGCACGTTGCAGCTTCAAACCCACAATTTATGGATCGTTCATCTGTAGATCAAGACCTTCTTGCAAAAGAACGCGCGATTTACGTAGAGCAAGCTGCTGGTAAGCCAGAAAACATTATTGAGAAGATCGTTGAAGGTCGCCTTAATAAGTTCTGTGAAGAAATTTGCCTTGTAGACCAAGCTTTCGTTATGGATACTGACCGTAAGGTTGGCCAAGTTGTTGCGGAAATTGCAGAAGGCGCACAGCTTTCAGCATATGTTCGTTTCGGTCTTGGTGACGGTATCGAGAAAAAAGAAGAAGATTTTGCGGCTGAAGTTGCTGCAACAATGGCTTCTTAAGAGGTTTTATACTTCTGGGAACAGGCGCCTTCGGGCGCCTGTTTTCGTTTTTACGGTTCTGATTTACACGTCGTAACCGTGCCAACCTAGAAAATAAAAACATACGCTAGAAGGCACCTATTCTGACGGGGCGTCTTTTAGTTATCGTTGCTTTTTCAGTTAAATGGTTTAACTTGTGAATTGTTCCTTACAAGTGTCAGTTTTAAAGGCGAATGAAAGTGGAATAGGTGCAGAACAAGGGTGGAATATGCAAGGTAAAACGCTAGTATAGAATGGGTATGAAATGGTATATGAGTCATTTTTTTATGAAATATCTCGCAAGTGCATAAATAAAAAAACACCCTGTAAGGAGTGTTTTTTTTTCGAGGTTTAGAGTTTAATGAAATTTAGTGCAAATACCATGGCTAAAGGCTTTGTAAAATTGAAAAGCCGCAGCAAATGACATAACCGCTACAATGCATAGCTGTGTAATATTGCTTTGCTTGAATAACAAGGCAAGAACAATACATGCGCCAAATACCCAAAGTGCAAAAGTTGTAAAATAAATATTTTGAATACTTTTAGGCGTTTCGTTTTCATCCAGTTTGTTGATAAGCCTGCTGATGGCTAAATAAGAGCTGCTGGTCAGCATGGTGCTGACTGCTGTGGCAGCTAAAGCCAGCGGGGCAAGTGAATTAAAACTTATGTAACTTAAAATTAAAGAAGTGAACATAAGGCATAAAGGTGTAAGTACGTAAGGTAAGGCACCTTTTTTATATTTAATTTTGTGCATAGTATATATACCTGCAGTGTCGAGTGAATTAAAGGTTTGTGGGTAAGCTTTTTATAATGTGGCAAAGATTGCCGATGCTGAGCAATAAGCAAATTAAAACGGGTATGTTAATACGCTTTTTAGAAGGGGATATTTTAGAGGACCTTTCTTGCGGAATAGCCAAAATAACAAGACAAGCCAGTAAAGTAGATATCATTATAAATGTTGTGTAGACGGTAAGATTAAAAGGTGTGTTGAGTGTTACCGTGGTCACAATAAAGTTTGTAAGTGTTAAAAACCATATCAGAATAAGACGTTGTTTAGGGTAACGGCTAATACTTGTGATTGGCATAAAAATTCCTTGGGGGTGGTAGGCATATGTGCCTTATGAAAAGAATAGGTGTGTATATTAGATTGCTGGTTATAGGCTTAAATATAAATTATGTCAAGCGATGGCATAAAAAAACACCCTTCAAAATGAAGGGTGTTTTTGGGTTTCGAGGGGTTATTTTGCAATGAAGTCATCAAATTTTTCAGAGTATGTTTGAATGCGTTTTTCTTCCTTTTGAATGTTGAGGCGACCATTAAAATAAATACGCGCCATATCCATATAAAGATCTTTATTCGCACTTTCGTCATGCATGACAAATTGATAGTACTTTTTGTCTTTTTCCGTCACGTTGGGCTCAAGTTGTAGGTAGCTACTTTGAACCTTCTCACGGTTTTTTTCGTAATGTTGAACTAAATTGTAATTGTTAGACATAATTTTTTAACCTCTTATATAAAAAAGCGTATAAATTAAAAGAATTAGATCTTTAATGTCTTTTTAAAGGTTTTTTCTTGAGGGTTGTTTATGCCTTGGATAATCTCACATACGGTGCAAATTTGAGTGAAAACAGCGTGGATAGATGCTGCCCCTAGTTCAAAAACACGCCCCTGCGTTTTGTAATACTCAAAAACAGGTGCTGTTTCTGCATGGTAGATTTTTAGGCGGTGTTGAATAACATCTGCTTTGTCATCTTTACGCTGTACCAATTTTTCACCAGATACGTCGCAAATACCTTCAATTAACGGTGGGTTGTAAGAGATGTGATATACGCATTTGCTTTGCTCTGCATAAAGACGTCCACTTAGGCGGTGGGCGAGGGTGCTGTCGCTTACCTTTAAGTGGATAACGCAAGGTGCTGCTAACCCATGTTTCAGGAAAAGCGCTTTTAAGCTGTGACATTGTGCTAAATTGCGCGGAAAGCCGTCTAAAATAAAGCCATTGGCGCAGTCGTTTTGTAATATACGCGACTCAATCATCTGAAGAATTAAGGCGTCAGGGACAAAATTACCGTCATCAATGAGTTTTGCAGCCTGTTTTCCTGCCTCTGTTTTGTTGTGAATTTCATGGCGTAACATGTCGCCAGTTGAAAGTTGTGGAATGTTAAATTTTTGCTGTATTTTTTGCGCTTGAGTGCCTTTGCCAGCACCTGGTGCGCCTAGTAAGATTATATTCATAAGTGTAGCCTCTTACACAAAGCGCGCTTAGGCGCTTTGTGTATGGTTTGAAAAACAGAAGGTATTTATCCGTCGTCTTCGGTCATATCTTCTATGTATTGTTGGACAATGCGCTGGCCGTCAAAAAGACGGATAACGCTTGTAATGAGTTTACGGTTTTCGCCCCCCATTGCCAAGTTAAAGGCGTACGTGTCTAATTTTTTAGGCACATTTTTATAGGAAAGTTCGTCGTAAGCTGTTTGTAAACGTGAATGTAGCAATTTAATGATTTCTTTTTGGTCGCTTAGATTGATACATTTCATTTCAATGTACTTTGCTTCAAAGTAGTCGCAGGTGTTGAGGATAGCGTTTTCATCCTCGGATTTTTCTGCAATCACTTTCATGGCGTAATCGTAGGCGGTGATAGATTCATTGGCTGCGAGTTTAAGTTTTTCATATTTTGTGTATGAAATATTAAGCAGCTCTTGCGGCGTTGGAAGTGTTGACATTTTTTGTACCTCATTTATCACATTTAGAGGGTTGTGTGTTTTGATTTTCATTCTTGCGAACGCCTTTTCCGTTACAACTTGTCTTATACGGACTTTGAACGGCATATACCTTTTTTTGGTAATGATTCGCTGTCTTTGAAAGGTCAATGTAATTATTGGATTTTAAGGCATCCTTAATGCGTTTTTTGTCTTTGGAAGTGAGTTTACCAAGAGACTGTAATTTTTTTTCAAAAGATTGGATGGTCTTTCTTAGGTCATCTTTAGCTTTTATATCTTGAAAGTTTAAGCTGTTCTGATAGCAGATTTCAGCTTCATTTTTAAATTTAACTTCAATGTATTTGCACTTGAAGTATTGAATGGCATTGGAAAGAGTTATTCCTGTTTCATTGTTGATCGTTTGACTGTAAACGTCACGGTCAGACTTAGTAATTTTGTTGTGTCCAGTGTAATTAACATAAGTTTTGTAGGCTTCATTGAGTTGTTGCCTGAGTGTTTTTTCTCGGGGCATAAAGCCCTCCTTATTCCTTTAAAATAGGAAAGAAAAGTGAAAGTGATTCATATATTTAAATGTATTTTTATCTTGTTCGCGCCATAATGTCAATTGTTGGCTAAAATCTTTACAGATAAACCCGAATTATGTTACTTAATATAGGATATAAATTTTTAGGATGGTAATAAAAACAATGTCTATTCCATATAAACGTGTTTTGTTAAAGCTTTCTGGCGAGCGCATGGCTAAGCCAAACTCTAATGGTGTTCTTTCAATGACCGAAATTACACACCTTGCAGACGAAGTTATCTCTTTGCATGAAGAGGGTGTTGAAGTTGGGGTTGTGTTGGGCGCTGGTAATATCTTACGTGGTTCAGAAGCGGCCGCTGCTGGGTTTGTAGAAGCTCAAGCGCACAGCATGGGTATGCTGGCAACGGTCATCAATGCTTTAGCTTTACAAAGTATTATCGAACAAAAAGGCAAAGACACGAGGGTAATGACCGCCGTGACAATGAATTCAATTGCCGAACCTTATATTCGTCGCCGTGCGATACGCCATATGGAAAAGGGGCGTATTGTTATCTTGGCTGGTGGAACGGGGAACCCATTCTTCACAACAGATAGTGCGGGCGCTCTACGCGCCATTGAACTGAACGCTGATGTGTTGATTAAAGCCACCCAAGTGGATGGTATTTACGACAAGGACCCTAATAAGTTTGATGATGCTGTACACCTTGGTGATATTTCATACCGTGAAATATTGGTGGATAATTTAAAGGTGATGGACGGCGCAGCGATTGCCCTTTGCCGTGAACACAAAATGCCTTTGATGGTTTGTTCTATCGAAGGGGAAGGTAGCCTGATGAACGCTATTACGGGGAAAGCCAAACGCACACTTGTAAATGCGTAAGGAAGCCCTTAAGCTTCATTAAAGAAAAATAAATTTAAATTTGAAATTAAAGACAGATTCAAGTTATAAGAAAATAAGTTTAAATAGAACGAGAAAGAAAATAAAATGATCGATGCAGTTTTAGCTGATTTATCAACCCGTATGGATGGCGCTGTTAACGCCCTTAAAACAGAATTTAACGGTTTAAGAACAGGGCGCGCAAGTGCTGACCTTTTAGCACCTGTTGTTGTTGACGCTTATGGTAGTAAAATGCCTTTAACACAGGTGGGTACGGTTTCAGTTTCTGGTACACGCTCTCTTTCTATTAGTGTTTGGGACGCTGGTCTTGTGCAGGCAACAGAAAAAGCAATTTCTGAATCAGGTTTAGGTTTAAACCCTTCATCTGAAGGCAACACAATTCGCATTAACTTGCCTGAGTTGAATGAAGAGTCTCGTAAAGACCTTATTAAAGTTGCACGTAAATATGCTGAAAACGCACGTGTGAGTATTCGTAACGCGCGTCGCGATGGTATGGACATCATTAAAAAAGCCGAAAAAGATAGTGACATTAGTGAAGACGATGCACACCGTTTTGGTGAAGATGTACAAAAAGTAACGGATACTGCTGTTAAAGTGGTTGATGATACTTTGGCATCTAAAGAGAAAGACATTATGCAGGTTTAATCCTGCTTTATGAAGCGCTTGGTTTTGTTTGAAGGGTAGGGCATATGCTGTACTTATTGAATGAAACGAGGCGCTTCTCTTTATTTTAATTAAATTTAAGAAGGTCGGTATGGCAAATTCAAAAAAACACATTGCGTTTATAATGGACGGAAATGGGCGCTGGGCAACGGCACGCGGATTGCAACGTCTTGATGGGCACAGGCAAGGTGCCAACACGGTTGAAGCGATTGTGAAGGCTGCGCCAAGCCTTGGTATTGGCACTTTAACTTTTTACGCTTTTTCAAGCGAAAATTGGAAACGCCCAGAAGAAGAGGTTGTGGGGTTGATGGACCTCCTTAAAATTTACTTTACGTCCAAGGTTGAAAAGCTAGCAAGTAGTAATATTCGCTTACGTGTTTTTGGCGACAAAAGTTTAAACGGTAAACTTGCAGCTGACGTGATTGATGTGATTAAAAAAGCAGAAGAAGCGACGGTGCATTGCACAGGATTAAATGTCAATTTTTGCGTTAACTATGGCGGTCGTGATGAAATTATACGTGCGGCACAAGAATTTTCAGACGATGTTGAAAAGGGTTTGCGTTATGTAGGTGATTTGGACGAGACGCTCTTCTCGGCTTACTTGGATAGCCGCCTACAAGATGACCCTGATATTATTATTCGTACGGGCGGTGACAAGCGTATTAGTAATTTTCTTCTATGGCAATGTGCATATAGTGAACTAGAGTTTTCTGATGTGAGTTGGCCTGAATTTACAGTAGAAGATTTACGCCTTATCTTGCAAAGAAACGAAACTGTTGAAAGACGTTATGGTGGGCTTGTTTAAAGTTTTATAATTTTTTTTAAGCGTCTTATTTAAGGCGCTTTTTTTTGCAGCTGTATAAAAAATAATCAATTAAATTAACATTGTGTTGGTCTGAAAAACAAGGGATACAAAGGCTTAAAAATGTATGCACCAATCAATGTTGATTTGGAACTAAAAACAAGAAACCTTTTGGTTGAGTATTGTTGCTTTTTTGATAATGCTCCTCTATACTGCGCAGGCATAAAAATAAATAATATATCTAATTTAGTTAAGGTACCTAAAAAATATGGATTTTTCTCTTCAGTCTCTCAACGGCTTCGTATCATCTCTTCCTGGCGGCGAAACGCTATGGATGGTGCTTATGTTTATTGTTGTTTTAAGTATACTCGTTTTCTTCCACGAATTGGGACACTACCTCGCTGCACGTAGCGTTGGTGTGCGTGTTACAGCATTTTCTATTGGTTTTGGTAAAGAGCTTTTTGGCTGGAACGATAAGCACGGCACACGCTGGAAGGTGGCGCTTATTCCATTGGGTGGATTTGTTCAAATGTTTGGCGATGAAAGCCTTGATGAATTATCTGAAAAAGACAAAAAGCAAGCCTTTTTGGCTAAAAATGTTTGGCAACGTATTTGGGTTGTTTTTGCAGGTCCATTGGCAAACTTTATTTTGGCCGTTGTTTTCCTAACAGGCCTTATGTACAGCGGTGAAGAAGTGGGTAGCCCTACAATTGGTAAAATTGTAGAAGATACAGCCGCTGCAAATGTTGATTTGCAAGAAGGTGACGTTATCTTAACGATTGACGGACAAGGCATTCTTTCTTGGAGCGATGTTGTAGCTGGAATTGCGGCCAGCGAAGGGCGCGAAATGACCTTTACGGTTGAACGTGACATGCAGCTTGTGACTTTAAACGTGACACCAAATGTTGAAGAACGCGTGAACGTCATGGGCGAAAAAGTTATCACACCTTTCCTTGGTGTTGCACCAAACGGTGACACACATATTGTGGATCACACACTTGGTGAATCTGTTGTTTTAGGGGTAACAAAAACATATGACCTAAGCGCGCGTATTTTAGGTGGTATTGGAAAAATCGTAACAGGTTCAGTTTCTACAAAAAATGTGGGTGGCCCTGTGATGATTGCAGAAATTGCAGGTAAAGCAGGTAGCCAGGGCTGGTATTCATTGGTGATGTTTATGGTTATCATTTCCATTAACCTTGGGCTTATCAACTTATTCCCAATTCCTGTTTTAGATGGCGGGCACTTGCTGTTTTACTTTATCGAAGCATTGCGTGGTAAACCTCTTGGTGAAAAAACGCAAGAAGTGGGCTACCGTGTTGGTTTAGGGCTTATTATGATGTTGATGGTGCTTGCTATTGGTAATGACATTGTACGTGTTTTTGATAAAATAACCAGCGACGACGATGTGGCAATTGAAGTTAAAAAATAATAAACATTAAGTATTAAATAATAATTTAAGAAACGGACTTGGGGTAATGAATAAAAAAACGTCTATACTATTGGCAGGGGCTTTGGCGAGTACTGCATTTGTAAATTTGGCAAATGCCGAGCAAATTAGAAACGTTGTGATTGAGGGCAATGAACGCGTTGAAGATACAGCAGTGCTGAGCTATATTAACCTTGAATCGGGTGATGAATATAACCCTGCAAACAGTAGCCGCATTATTAAAACATTGTATGGTACAGGTTTATTTAACCACGTAGACGTTTCATGGAAGCAAGGCACACTTGTTGTGGACGTGGAAGAAAACCCGTTAGTCAACAAAGTGGCATTTGAAGGAAATAATGCGGTTGTTTCAGAGCGTTTTGAAGAAGTTGTTTCATTGAAATCGCGCGGGGTTTATACGCCATCTAAAGTTCAACGTGACGTGAAAACAATTCTTTCATATTACCGTCAAAAGGGCTATTTTTTAGCAACGGTAACGCCTCAACTTATTAAACGTGACCAAAACCGTGTTGACGTTATTTATAAAATTGAAGAAGGTCAAGAAACGGAAATTAAGAATATCCGTATTATTGGTAACAGCCGTTTTAGCGATAATGAACTCTTGTCGATTATCCGCACAAAAGAATCAAAGTGGTGGCGTTTCTTTGGTGGGACAGACGTATACGACCCAAGCTTGATAGAGGTGGATAAAGAACTTTTACGCCGTCATTACATTCAATCGGGTTATGCTGACTTTAGTGTCGTTAGTGCCGTGGCTGAAATTTCTCGTGAAAAAGATGGTTTTTACATTACATTTACAATTCATGAAGGCCCCGCTTATGACTTTGGTCAGATTGATGTGCGCTTAGACGCTATTGATGAAGATATTGACCGTAATGAAATTTTAAAAGACCTGCAAGTGAAGCAAGGTAAGTCATATAACGGTGCTTTGGTTGAAAGTGATATTGAAAAATTAACAACAATTTTAGGAAATAAAGGCTTTGCCTTTTTAGATGTACGTCCAAACTTTAGACAAGACGAAGCAGGGCGCACCGTTGACGTAACTTATGAAATTGTACCAGGACCTCGTGTTTACGTTAACCGCATTAACGTGCGCGGGAACGACCGCACAAGGGACTATGTGATTCGCCGTGAAATGCGTTTTGCAGAAGGTGATGCATTTTCTTCAAGCAAACTTTCACGTTCTAAAGACCGTTTGAACTATCTTGGTTTCTTTGAAAACGTGAACATGCAGCATGCTGAAACGGCTGTACCTGACCGTGTGGACATTGATGTAACGGTTAGCGAACAAAGCACGGGTGAATTTAACGTTGGTGCTGGTTTTTCTAGCTATGACGGTCCTCTTGCAAGTGCTGAAATTAAAGAGAAGAACTTCCTTGGTAAAGGTCAAGAACTTAACTTTGCGATGAGTATTTCAGGGCGTCGTCAAGACTTTAACTTTGGCTTTACAGAGCCATATTTCTTAAACCGTGAATTAAGTGCTGGTATTGACGTCTTTAATGAAAAGCGTGACTATCAAGACGAGTCTTCTTATGACACGCACCGACTGGGTACAAGCTTACGTTTTGGCGCACCGCTTACAGAATACACACGCGCGTTTTTACAAGTAGGTTATAAAGAAACAGAAATTACAGACATTAGCGCAAGCGCTTCAAGCTTTATTCGTAATGAAGAAGGTAAGAAAAACTCAGCGTTTATTTCAAACACCTTCACCTATGACACGCGTGACAGCCGCCTAACACCGACAAAAGGTTTTAAAGCGACAGTAACGGGCGAATATTCTGGTTTTGGAACAGATATTCAATATCTACGTGGTAAGTTAGGTGCTTCATGGCACCATGAAGTTCGCAAAGACTGGGTATTTACACTTGCAGGTGAAGCGGGTGCTTTGTATGACTTTGACGACAGCGTACCTGTTTACGAAATGTTCCAAACTGGTGGTAACAACGGCTTAAGAGGTTTCGACTTCTCTGGTATTGGCCCACGTGACACCAACAACGACGATGCCTTGGGTGGTAAATATATGGTCACAAATACGGTTGAATTAAGTTTCCCAATGGGCGCTAGCCTTAAGGAAATGGGTATCAATGGTGTGGCCTTTGTAGATGGTGGTATTGTGACTGAATTTAAAGAAACACATGCAAACGTGCTCGACACAAGAACTTACCGTGCAAGTGCGGGTGTGGGTGTTTACTGGCGTAGTCCTTTAGGGCCACTGCGCTTTGAATTTGCAGCGCCTATCAATAAAGCAGAAGAAGATAAAACTAAAATATTTAGCTTTAGCTTCGGTACAAGATTTTAATCAATAAAGGATAAGAAAATATAATGAAAAACATTTCAAAAGTAGTCGCACTATTAACTGCAATTGCACTTGTTTCTGCAAACGCTTATGCTGCAGACGTTAAAATTGCCGTACTCGATATGCAAATGGTTATGAACGGCACAAAAGTGGCTCAAGAAAAACAAGCGGATCTTAAAAAACGCAGTGAAGCGGCACAAAAACGTTTTGCGGAAATGGAAGAATCTTTCAAAAAACGTGTGGAAGATCTTGAGTCGAAAAAATCTATCTTAAGCGAAGATAAGTTTTTAGAAGAGCAATCTGAATTGCGCCGCCTAGGACGTGAGCGTCAAGGCGAAGTTCAAACAGTAAATGATGAGCTTGGACACGAGTATAAGCGTATTCAAAAACAAATCAGTGATGAAGTAGACCTTATTGTAACAGAGATGTCTAAAGCGAAAGGCTATGACGCTGTTTTAGCAAAAGGTTATCTGCTTTATTCTTCTGATTCTGTTGATATTACAGATGAAGTGCTTAAAAGTGTTGATGCCGCGTTAAATAAAAAGAACAAAAAGAGCGTTAATTAATGACAAGACCTTTCCACAAGAAACAAGGTCCATTTACAGTAAAGGAAATCTCTGAAAAATTGGGGGTTTCCTTTACTGGTTCTGCCGACCTGAGCCTAAACGATGTTGCAGCTCTTTCTGTTGCAAGTAATTCTGAACTAAGTTTTTTAGATAATGCTAAATATGTAAGCCAAGCCGAAGTAACAAATGCAGGCGCGGTTATTCTTTCAGAAGAAAATGCAAAGCACCTACCTAAAGGTGTTGCGGCTATTGTGAGCCCGATGCCGTATGCTGATTACGCGAAGGCACTGCAAATTTTTTACCCTGCACAAAATACAGGTAAAATTCATAAGTCAGCCGTGGTGGAAGAAACCGCAACCATTGGCGAGGGAACATCCATCGGTGCTAATTCTTATATTGGTGAAAATGTTGTTATCGGTAAAAATTGTCAAATTGCTGCCAATGTCAGTATTATTTGTACACATATTGGCGACAATACCATTATCCACGCGGGTGCATGTATTGGTCAAGACGGATTTGGCTTTGCTTATGACGGTAAAGTGGTTGTGAAAGTGCCTCAAATTGGTATGGTTAAAATTGGTAATCACGTGGAGATTGGCGCAGGATGCACCGTGGACCGTGGTTCATTAGAAAACACAGAAATTGCAGACTACGCTAAAATTGATAACCTTGTACAACTTGGACATAACGTTAAAGTGGGTATGGGCTGTCAAATTGTGTCACAATCGGGTATTGCTGGCAGTACAACGCTTGGTAAAGGCGTTATTGTTGGCGGTCAAGTTGGCGTTGTAGGACACATAAATGTAGCCGATGGTGTGGTGATTGCTGCCCGATCTGGTGTTACAAAAAACCTTGACGAAGCAGGTGCATATGCAGGTTTTCCCGCTATCCCTATGAAACAATGGCGGAAATTACAGGTAGCTATTGCCCGTCTGGTCCCGAAAAAATAATCTAAATATAAAAGGTTTTTCCATGCAAGCATATAATGTTAAGGAACTTATCCCGCACCGTGACCCCATTTTATTGGTGGACGAAATTATTGAAGCGAAAGCTTTTGAATATATTAAAGCTGTAAAACATGTTAAAGAAGACGATGAAGTTTTTAAAGGGCATTTTCCTGGTTACCCTGTGTGGCCTGGTGTCTATGCGATAGAAGCTGTGGCACAAACAGGGGCGTGTTTGGTGAATTTATCCCTTGAAAAAAATGCAGCGGGGACTATCTTTTACTTTATGTCTGTTGACCATGCAAAATTCAGAGCGCCTATTGGCCCAAACGATAAGTTGGATTTAATGGTAAGCCAAGTTAAACAGCGTGGTACAATATTTAAGTTTAAAGGCACGGTGAGTGTTTCTGGTAAAGTGGTTGCAGAGGTGGCCTTTACAGCAAAAGTAGAAGATGTTAATTAAATATCAAATTGCTTGCTAACAAAAAACATAAATTAAATTAAGAGAAAATTATGAGCGTAACAATACATCCAACAGCCATTGTCGAAGAAGGTGCCGTTTTAAAAGACGGTGTTAAAATTGGTCCTTTTTGTATTGTTGACAGTACAGTAACCCTTGGCGAAAATACAGAGCTGCAAAGTCATGTGGTGATAAAAGGGCGTACTGTTATTGGAAAAAATAACATTATTTATCCTTTTGCGTCGCTGGGACAAGTGCCTCAAGACCTTAAATATAACGGTGAAGATACAACGCTTATTATTGGTGACGGCAACACTATTCGTGAATCGGTGACGATGAGCATTGGCACAGAAGGCGGCGGTGGTGAAACCATTGTGGGAGATAACAACTTGTTTATGGCTCTTGCTCATGTTGGCCATGATGCTATCGTAGGTAACAATAATGTGTTTGCCAACGGTGCAACTTTGGCAGGGCATGTTGAAATTGGTAACCATACTGTGCTTGGTGGTTTAAGTGCGGTACATCAGTTTACGCGTATTGGAAATTATGTGATGGTGGGTGGCATGACGGCGGTTGACCGTGATGTTATTCATTTTGGTGTGGTTTCTGGCACGCGTGGTGTGCTTGCAGGTTTAAACTTGCGTGGGCTTAAGCGCCATGGTTTTGAAAAGGCGCGCATTGCAAAAATTCGTGAATATTATCACCAAATATTTGAAGACCAAGAAGGTAACTTAGATGACCGTTTAAATGTGTTATTACGTGAAAATGGCGATTGTGGCGACTTACTTCAATGGCATGAATTTATTTCTCATTCATCACGTGGCATGAGCATGCCAAGAACGGCATAAAAATGTCTGTAGATATTCAAAAATTAGGCATTATTGCAGGTGGCGGGCATTTGCCTGATTTGCTTGTTGAACATTGTCAGCGTGAAAATATTCCTTTTCATGTGGTTATCTTTAAAGGACAGCCGCAGCCACATAGTTTTGATATGTATGAAGCGGAAAGTACGCAGTTGGCGCTTGGCCAAGTTGGTAAAGTTATTCAAACCTTTAAAGAGCAAGGTGTAACGCATTTGGTGATGGGTGGGCGCCTTGAAAAACCTTCATTATTCGACTTGCGTCTGGATTTAAAGGGATTAAAAATTATTAACCGCCTACGCACAAAACATGACGATGAGCTACTCACTTCGGTGTGTGACTTCTTAGAAGAAGAGGGCTTTGATGTGATTGGTGCCCATGAAGTACGCGAAGATCTGCTCATGCCTTCTGGTTTGTTAACGAAAACACAACCAAGTGCAAGCCAAAGGCAGTTTATTGCCATTGGCATGGAAGCTGTAGAAGCTTTAGGGGCATTAGATATTGGCCAAGCGGCTGTTATTAAAGAAGGTGTTATTTTAGGTGTTGAAGGTGTTGAAGGTACAGCTGAACTTATTCAACGCTGTGCTTCTTTACGCGGTAAAGAAAATAAAGGTGCCATTTTAGTAAAAGCGGCCAAGCCAAAGCAAAATTTACGTGTCGATATGCCAACCATTGGTTTAGAAACCATAGAGCAATTGGCGCAGTTAAATTATGAAGGTGTGGCTATTTTGGCGGGGCAGTCTTTGTTTTTAGATCGTGAAAAGGCGCTAAGAGTCGCAGATCAAAAAGGTCTGTTTATTTGTGGAGTTGGCACCGATGGTTGCTTCTAAAAAAAATCCACACATTATGGTGATTGCAGGTGAAAACTCTGGTGACCTTTTGGGCGCTGGCGTGATGGCTGAACTCATTAAAAAATATCCATATGCAACATTTGTAGGTGTGGGTGGCGAAAAAATGCAAGCACAAGGTTTGCGACCTGTTTTTGATATGGAAGAGCTGAACGTAATGGGTATTGTGGAAGTTTTACCGCGTATTCCAAAGTTATTAGGACGTGCAAAGCAACTGGTACACATTATGGAAACAGAACAGGTGGACTTGTTACTCACTATTGATTCACCCGACTTTTGCTTGCGTGTGGCGCAAAAAGCGAAGAAAAAGCTGAACATGACGTGTATTCATTATGTAAGTCCTTCTGTTTGGGCTTGGCGCCGCGGACGTACATTCAAAATGGCAAAATATCTTGATCACATTTTAGTGCTGTTCCCATTTGAAGTTGATATTTACAGAGAAGCTGCATTGCCTTGTACCTTTGTGGGACACCCTGTAGCGGAGCGCTTGGGGTATTTAAGCCCTAAAAAACTAAATTATATGGCAAAAGAACCGCGATTAGCTATTTTGCCAGGAAGCCGCAAAGGCGTTATTGGGCGCATGTTTCCCACCATGCTGGGCGCTTTTCGTGCCTTGCAAGCTGACATACCAAACCTTAAAGCAGTAATACCTTTGGTGCATGAGCATCATAAAGAATGGCTAGAACAAGCAGGTGGTGACCTTAAGGATATTGAGTTTGTACATAATGATGCACGCTTTGATGCTTTGAAAAAATGTCAAGCTGCTGTGGCAACCAGTGGAACGTCAAACCTTGAATTGGCCATGATTGGCCTGCCAACGGTGGTGGGCTATAAAATGAGCCCTAACTCATATAAAATTATATCAAAACTTGTTAAAGTACCCTACATTAGCCCTGTAAACTGGCTACTTGAAGATCGTGCTTTACCAGAGTTTATTCAAGACGATGCCACGGTTGATAATTTTGTGCAGGAGCTTAAGCCTTTGATGCGTGACACCAAAGAACGTGAATTTTTAGCACTTAAACTATTACACGCAAGGCAGCGCCTTATGTTGAAGGCAAAAACGCCTTCTATGAAAGCTGCTGAGGCAATATCTTCTTACCTATAATTGCTGCGTATATCACTATTTTTAAAGATTTTAAACGCTTTGGCACGGTTCGTGCTTCCTTATTCCCATAGTTATTTAATTTAAACACCGTGGGGGATTGTAAAATGAAAGCATCTGTAGCCTTAACGCAAGAGTTAAAAAAACGTACAAAAATTGAACGTGGATCAGTAAAACAACTGGTAGACGAGATTTCCACACTACGTTCTATGCTTGAAGCGCAAGAAGATAAAATTCAGGATCTTAAAAAGCAAGCTCTAGAAGACCCGTTGACGGGGCTATCTAATCGTCGTGCTTTTGAAACAGAACTTAAATCTGCACTTTCTTTTTATAAGCGTTATAACCGCAGTGGTGCTGTTTTGTTGATTGATGTTGACGCCTTTAAAGGTATTAACGACTCATTAGGTCACTTAGCTGGTGATGCCTTGCTAAAACATTTGGCAACTGTCTTAAAAAGCCATATACGTGATACTGATTTCGTGGCGCGCATCGGTGGTGACGAATTTTGCATCATCCTACGTGAAGTAACAGCAGCGGAAGCACAGCTTAAAATTGCTGAGCTTGAAGCGGCAATGAGTGTTTCACCTTGTACATACGAAGGTAAAGATATTTACATGAGTATTAGCATTGGTTCATGCCTGTTTAAAAGCGCAAACTCTAAGGAAGAGTTGATGGCGAAGGCTGACCGTTCTATGTACGCACAAAAAAATGACCTCACATTGATCGATAACACTTGAATTTAGGTCGGTGATTGACTATTATAAAATAGTATACAACAAGAGGAATTGTTAAATGTTTGAAAAGAAAAAAGGTTTGGCCAAAATGAGTGAATTTGTTTCTCTCTCCGACCTTGCTATGCTTGATGAAAATGACCCTGCTTTTATTCAAACGCTTATTACTCAGGTAATGGAACTGGAACTTAAGTTGCGCGATCAACAAGATATGATCGATAATCTAGAGCTAGATGCCATGACAGATAGCCTCACAGGTTTAGCTAATCGTCGTGTGTTTGAAGAAGAGCTGCATAAGTCTTTATCAACAGTAAAACGCCACAAACGTAAGAGTGCTGTATTGTTTATTGACATTGATGCCTTTAAGTCTATTAACGACCAGTTTGGTCACCTTGCAGGTGACATGGGATTACAACATATAGCCAATATTTTAAAAGCAAACGTGCGCCCAACCGACGTGGTGGCCCGTATTGGTGGTGATGAGTTTTGCATTATTCTAAATGAAGTAACTTCTTCTCGTGATGTAACAAATCGCACACAAATTCTTGAAAGCATTATTGCACGCACACCGTTGCTGGTGGACGATAAGAATATTCAGCTTACAGTAAGCATTGGTGCACGCACATTTGGTCAAAATGACTCATTTGAAAGTGTGATGGCTGATGCTGATACCAAAATGTATATCAATAAAGCCTCTAAGTCTTAAAACCTTTGACTTTGCATACAATTTTAATTATAAGTGTTTCATTCATTTGAAACACTTTTTCATTTTTTAGGCACATCGCTTATCACTTCTTGGAGGGCATTTTATGTCTGATAAAAAATTACGGTTGGGGGCTGCGCCCTTTGTATGGTTAAACATACTGGTAACTTTTATGGCTTGTAGTGCCATTGCTGTTTTATATGCATGTATGAATGCAGAAAATTATATCTGGCTTGCACCTGTGTGCTTTACTATTAGTTTTGGGGCTTTAGGATTCAATAGAGTGATGAATGGCTACTGCTTTTATTTATTGAATGGTTTTGCGCGTGAGGCGTATGGCTATAAAGCTTTATTTAAAGTTGTGGCAACTTTAACCATTTTAAGCCTTTTTGTTGGATTTATTTTTACTGAACATACTTTACGTGAATATGTGGGTGAGGGTGAGGCGTTAATGACGTTTATCTGTAACCTTATATTTGGCATTGTTGTTGTATTTATGGTGGAAAACAAATTTGTTAAAATTTTAGCTTTAAAATTTGAAGTTTCGTTTTCAAACGACCGTTTGGCTTACTACAAAGAGAAGCTTAATCAAAGAGCCAAGGAATATTCAGAGTTGAATATGGGTTTGAGTAAAGTTGAACTTTCTATGATAAAAGGCGGGCTTGCCAGCAGTAGCTATAAAGATGTTGTTACGGTTATACGTGATATAGAACATTTTATTGATGTATATAAACGTTACCATCAAACAGGGCAGGCAACTGCTTAAACATTTTATCGAAAAAAAACCACCCCAAAGGGTGGTTTTTTTGTGCGTTAATGTTTTACCAAGAAAGTGTTATATTAACATCGTCTCGAAGCTGTCCTTTAGGTGTAGCGCATAAAAGCTCTGCTTTAAAGCAGATGCCTTGTTCTTTTAAAGCGGGTAAGAATGTATTTTGCCAGTAGGGTGATTTATTTAAATAACTGAGTGGGAATATACCCCAGAATTGATGTTCTGCTTTGAAAGCTCTGTTAGAGACAGCCTTTTGAATTGTCTTTGTTAAGTCTTTTGCAACGCTATGAATAACAGCTTCATTTTTTAATGCTATGCTAGCGTTTGCTTTGTTAATTTCATGGACTGGGTTTGGTATGTTGAGCTTATCCATTGTGATAGACCTCAGATGTATGAAAAAGAAAAAAAATAGGTGATTAGTTGTTAAACTAAAACACTTTTTAGAATTAAGGTCAAGGTGTAAAAAAAGAGCAGGCTAACAAAAGCACTGCTCTTTAATGGTAGGTTAAACTTACTATCGTAGTTCGTTATATTCTTCTGGCGTGAAGTCGTTCACTTGAATCACATCCAGTTTTGCTTTTTCAGCACTTTGAATGATTTTAAATTCATCCGCACTGATAATTTTAGCGTCTTTCGCCTTTTTAGCCATATCTAACACGCTACCTTTGGCAAGCATGCCTTTTTTACGTGCATTGTTAAGCTTGCGACGAACAGGTTCGGCTTGAAGAGTTTTATGGTAAGTTGCTTCAAGTGCACCCAGTCCTTCTTTTGTTGGCTTAGGTATGTAAATGCCTTCACTTATAAGTTCACGCATTTCCGTTGTTTCATCCGCAATTGAACGGGCAACAGCAAACATTTGCTTGTCGGTTGGCTTGTGGAACTTTTTACCATAAGGGAAACAAGTAAATTTAAGTAAGTTACCCACAAAACGGTTTGGTAAGTTACGGCAAATTTCTACAAGTGCTGTTTCAACTTCATGCAAGGCATATGTCATTGTCCAGTCCAGTAGGGCGCGTTCTTCTGGGTTGCGGCCACGGTCATTAAATTTTTTCAATGTCGCAGAAGCAAGGTACATATAGCTTAATGCGTCAGCATAGCGACCGCTTAAGCTTTCTTTACGTTTGAGTGCGCCACCAAGGGTTAACAGAGCCACGTCAGTGCTAAAGGCAAACACAGAGCTAAAACGTGTAAGCGCTTTATAGTATTTGGCTTCATAACCGCGCACAGGCGCTTTACAGAAATAACCACAAGTGAAACCATGCACAAGTGATCTCATGCGGTTTTTAAAGAAGTGGTTAATGTGTCCAAAGAATGCTTTGTCAAATTGATGTACATCACCTGTTGCAATGGCTTCAACCTCAGCCTGTACAAATGGATGGCAACGAATAGCCCCTTGACCAAAGATAATGAGTGAACGTGTTAAAATGTTAGCACCTTCAACCGTAATACCGATAGGAATTGAGTTGTAAGGACGCGCGAATATGTTGCGCTGACCACGGCAAATGGCCGCACCAGCTAAAATATCCATACCATCATTCACACATTTACGCATGTTAGATGTAAGGTAAGCTTTTACCACGGCTGAAAGAACAGACGGGTTTTGCCCTTCGTCAATAGCACCACAAGTAACTTGGCGTGCTGCATCAAGCATGTAAGACATACCTGCAATATGTACAAGCGGTTCTTGTACACCTTCAAATTTACCAACAGGCATACCAAACTGTTCACGCACTGCGCCGTAAGCTGTTGTGGCGCGAGCAGTTGTTTTAACAGCACCCACGCTAAGTGAAGGTAATGAAATACCACGGCCAGCGGCTAAGCATTCCATCAACATACGCCAGCCTGTACCAATACCTTTTTCACCGCCAATAATATATTCCATTGGAATGAAAACATCGTTACCACGCACAGGACCATTTTGGAAAGGCACACCCATTGGGTCGTGTCGGTTACCAATAATTAAGCCTTCTGTAGAACGTGGAAGTAGGGCACATGTAATGCCAAGGTCTACTTTATCACCTAATAAGCCATCAGGGTCGAGCGCCTTAAAGGCTAAACCTACAAGTGTTGCCACTGGTGCAAGGGTAATGTAACGTTTGTCAAATGTGAGTTTAAGTCCTAAAACTTCTTTACCTTCAAATTGACCCTTGCAAATAATACCAACGCTTTGCCCATTGGCAGCGTCACTACCTGCTGTTGGTTCTGTTAAAGCAAAACATGGAATTTCTTTACCTTCAGCAAGTGGTTTTAGATATTTTTTCTTTTGTGCGTCTGTACCGTAGTGCATTAAAAGTTCTCCGGGCCCAAGTGAGTTTGGCACCATAACCGTTACAGCAGCTGTACCGCTTCGGCTTGAAATTTTAATAATGACAGCACTTTGTGCCGCTGCAGAAAAACCAAGGCCACCATATTCTTTCGAAATAAGCATACCAAGGAATTTGTGCTTTTTAATGAACGACCACACTTTAGGCGGTAAGTCACGGCGTTTTGCAATGTCTTCGTCGTCAATCATGGCGCAAAGCTCTTCACAAGGACCATCTAAAAAGGCTTTTTCCTCTTTTGTAAGCTCTTTAATTTTATTGTTTAAAAGCTTTTTCCAGTTTGGCTTGCCAGAAAAAAGGTCTCCATCAAAACCAACGCTACCAGCTTCTAGAGCAATTTTTTCGGTTTCGCCAATGTTTGGCATTTGTGTTGCCATAAGTTTAAGCGCGCTTGAAGAAATAAGCGGGCGGCGCAGCGCAGGGACAGCAAACAATGTACCCAAAACAGCAATTGCAACAACATAGGCGTTGAAAAATGACTGGTTGTCGATGCCGCTGTTTATCCAAGCAAAAGCAAGGACAATGGCAGCCGTTAGCCATGCAAGGTAACCCTTACCTATAAAGGCGAGGCTTATAAAAGCTACAATGGCGAGTAATATAAAGTATATAGTCATAATGGTTCTCCCTAGTTTCTAAGTGGCTTGCCTTTTGTGAGCATGTGCATCACGCGGGCTTGTGTTTTCTTTGTTTTTGTTAAGGCTAAAATGCCCTCAAGTTCTAGGCGAAGCATTTCTTCTTCGTCTATGGTTTGGGTCATGTCGCCGTCACCACCTGTTAAAATATGTGCAAGCTTGCCTGCAATTGTAACATCGTGCGGGGTAGCAATACCTTTATTTGCAAAGTCTTGTACCCCAATTTTAAGCGCTGCTGCACCGCTTGCACCTGCTGGTGTGTAAATAAACGGTTCAGGCTTTTTATAGTCTTTAGCCATTGATAATGCACGTGCTTTAGCACTTGCTAATACACGGTCACGGTTCATAACAATGCCATCTGTCTTCAATAGAATGTCCATATCTTTGGCTTCTTTAGCAGACGTTGCAACTTGCGCGACTGCAATGGCACCAAATGCCTTCATTGGCGCCGGCATTGGCCCTTTTGGCATTTTAGGGTCTACCATGGCACGCCCAACCAATTCTTTACAGCCACCCCATGCTGGTACTAAGCCAACACCCGCTTCTACTAAACCTGTATAGGTTTCGGCGTGGGCTTCAATGGCGTTACAATGAAGTAGAACTTCACAACCACCACCAAGAGCTAAACCAGATGGTGCGCCCACTACAGGGAAGTTTGAATATTTCATTTTCATAAAGGTTGTTTGACCTTTGCGAATAATCCATCTAACTGCTGGCCAAAGTCTTAATTTTGTAACGGCGATAATAAGACCAATGTTTGCACCAACACTAAAGTTTGATGCTTCATTATAGACTACCATACCCTTAAACCCTTGTTCAGGTAAAACTTTAAGAGCTTTGTTCATCACACTGAAAATTAAAGGATTAAACGAATTCATTTTAGAGTGGAACTCTAAGCAGGCAATGCCGTCACCAATGTCCCAAACGCTGGCAGACATGTTTGAAATAAGTGGTTTAGATTTGCGTTTAATATCTTCTAAAAGAAGCACGCCTTCAGGGCGTACAACATCTGCATATTTACCTGTGATGGTGAAATATTCCAGCTGTCCTTCATGGGTGCGATATAGGTTTCTACCCTTTGCCATTTTAATAAAGTTTGGCACTTTACGACCATCTTCTAAAAGTTTATCTTCAAATGCACCAACACCAATTTTGTTGATAAGTTCAAATGGACCATACTTCCAGTTATATCCAAGACGCATAGCGCGGTCGATAAGCTCAATATCGTCGGCAATGGTGCCCACCAATGAAGCGGCGTAGCAAAGTGTGTCGGATAACACGTCCCATGCGTAAGCGCCTTCTTTACTTTTATGATTGATAAGGGCTTTCAAACCACCTTTTTTAGAGGCCTGTGCTGCGGCAACTTTAGGATGCAACGCTGTGGAATAAGTACCGTCGTTTAAGTTAATAACTTCTTTTACTTTTTTACCACCGTCTTTGTTAATGCGGTAAAAACCGCCTTTGCCTTTACGTCCTGTGTAGCCGTCTTTAATCATTTTACCTAACAGGTCAGGGGCGTCGCCTAATTTTAAGAAGGCATCGTCCTTGTCTAAGGCTTCTTGGAAGCTTTTGAAGATGTGTGGCATAAGGTCTAAACCGACAAGGTCAATAAGGCCGAAAACACCTGTTTTAGGCACACCTGTTGGTTTTCCTAGAACGGCATCAGCCGCTTCAACACTAATACCGTGTTGAATGGCCTTTGTAACGGCTGCATGTATCCAGAATGTGCCGATACGGTTTGCAATAAAACCTGGGGTATCGTTACAATCCACAACGCTTTTACCCATGTTGTAGTCAACAAATTTACGAATGCGCGCTTCGGTGTCTTTGTGGGTAAATTCACTGGTTACAAGTTCAATAAGGCGCATATAACGTGGTGGGTTAAAGAAGTGCGTGATTAAGAAGTCTTCCTTAAAGGATTTAGATGCTTTTTCTGTGAGCATTTCAAGCGGTAGGGTAGATGTATTAGAAGAAACGATAGAGCCTTTTTTACGGTGTTTATCGATCTTTTTGTAAAGGTCACGCTTAATATCAATATTTTCAATCACGGCTTCAATAATCCAGTCGCAGTCTTTAAGGTCTGCAAGGTTATCTTCTGTGTTACCTGTTTTAATAAATTTAGCATTGCTTTTATGCATAAGTGCTGCTGGCTTATTTTTAATAAGCTTTTCAAGTGCGCCTTCTGCAATAACGTTACGGTTTTTTAAGCCCTCTGGCACAATATCAAGCAAGAGTACTTCTGTTTCGGCATTGGCCACTTGGGCGGCAATACCAGCCCCCATGACACCAGCACCGATAACAGCAACTTTTTTAATTTCAGACATTATATCGCCTCCAGAACTGTTGCAATACCTTGCCCACCACCAATACATTGTGTTGCAAGGGCATATTTACCTTTTTCGCGCACAAGCAGCTGGGCAGCTTTACCTGTAATACGCGCACCTGTGGCACCTAGCGGGTGTCCTAAGGCAATGGCACCGCCATCAATGTTAATTTTATTGATGTCGAGCCCAAGGTCTCTGATAACTGCAAGTGATTGTGAAGAAAAAGCTTCGTTTAGTTCAATGACGTCAAGGTCGGCAGCTGTAATACCCGCACGCTCAAGCGCTTTTTTAGAAGCACCCACAGGGCCAATACCCATAATTTCTGGCGCACAGCCTGAAACCGCAATAGATTTAATGCGGGCAAGTGGTTTAAGTTTGTGTTTTTTTGCAAATTCTTCGCTGCAAACCAGTACAGCAGCAGCGCCATCGGTTAGCGGTGAGGCTGAACCTGCTGTGACAGAACCTGTTTCAAGAAAAGCTGGTTTTAAACCTGCAAGCCCTTCTGATGTTGTTGCGGCACGAATGCAGCCGTCTTCTGTGATGGTTTGTGAACCGTGTTTAATCGGTACAATTTCGTCCTTAAACTTACCATCTTTTTGTGCTTTAGATGCCTTTTGTTGGCTAAGTAATGCAAAAGCGTCTTGTTCTTCACGGCTGATTTTGTATTTTTTAGCGACGTTTTCAGCCGTTTCACCCATGCCGATGTAAGCTTCTGGCATGCGTGCATAAAGGTCTGGGTTTGGCAGAGGGTTAAAACCGCTCATTGGCACACGTGTCATGTTTTCTACGCCAGCACAAATATAAGCTTCGCCAGCGCCCATTTGAATCATTCCTGCGGCATTATGTATGCTTTGCATAGAAGAACCACAGAAACGGTTGATTGTGCAGCCTGCAACACTTTGAGGCAGCTCTGCAAGGAAACAAACAAGCCTTGCCATGTTAAAGCCTTGTTCCCCTTCAGGGAAGGCACAACCTAAAATAAGGTCTTCAATCAATTCTGGTTTTATTTTTGTTTGCTTAACAAGGGCTTTAATAAGCTGGCCAGCCATATCGTCGGCACGTACCTTCTTAAGTTCACCTTTGTGCGCCAATGTAAATGGTGTGCGCATATATGCTGCAATTACGATATTTGTCATGATTTTTCCCTTTTCTCTTTTTCTTCTGCGATAAGCTCTTTCTTAGAAAGTTTACCTATCATTGTTTTTGGAAGTTCACTGCGGATTTCTACCTCTACTGGTTTTTCAATAGGGTTTAAGTGTGCTGCAGCAAAATTAAGTAATTCTTCTGTTGTGGCTTTGATATCGGACTTCAGCTTCACAAAGGCTTTTGGTACTTCGCCTTTTTCGTCGCTTGGAATACCTATAACGATAACTTCTTCAACCGCAGTATGTTTATAAAAGGCTTCTTCTATAATTTTTGGATAGACGTTATAGCCTGAAACAATAATAATTTCTTTAAGGCGATCGGTTAAGAATATATATCCGTCTTTGTCCATGTAGCCGACGTCGCCTGTTTTAAGCCAGCCGTCTACAATGGTTTCATTGCTGGCTTCAGGGCGCCCCCAGTAACCAGACATGACTTGCGGACCTTTAATGAAAACTTCGCCACGTTCGCCAAGTTTAACATTTTGCTTGTTATTTTCGATGTCGCGTATTTCAACCGTCGTACCAGGAAGAGGGATGCCGACAGAATTTTCTTTACCACCTGTATGTGGTGGGTTGCACATTGCAACAGGAGAACATTCGCTAAGCCCATAACCTTCAACTAAAATACAGTCGGTTAATTTAACAAATTCTTCTTTTACTTTTTGAGGTAAAGTGGCGCCCCCAGAGATGCAATATTTAATAGATGAGAGGTCATATTTATAAACATCTTCACTGTTATTGATGGTGTTAAATATGGTTGGTACACCTGGGAAAACAGTTGGTTTTTGTTTATCTATCGCTTTAAGAACTTTGGATAACTCAAACCTTGGTAACATAATTATACTTGATCCTGTTGCGAGGGCAAGGTTCATGACCGCTGTCATTGCAAAGACGTGGAAGAAGGGAAGTACGGCTAAAAATACTTCGCCTTCAGGGTTAATATCATCGCCAAGCCACATCTGCACTTGCGTGGTATTGCTTGAAACATTTTCATGGCTGAGCATGGCTCCCTTAGGTACGCCTGTTGTACCACCTGTGTATTGAAGAAGTGCAATATCTTTACTTGGGTCTATGTCAACGGGAGCAGGTTCATCACCTTTAGAAATAAGACTGACAAAATGAATGTGAGCTTGGTCTTCTTCAATTTGTACCAGCTCTTTACCTTTAAAGATTTTGAATAAACAGCCCTTGAAACATGTAAGAGCGCCTGGAAGGGAACAAATAACGATTGTTTTAAGAGGTGTGTGCGCCATACAGGCTTCAACTTTATTGTAAATAAGTCCGACGTCGAGCGTAAACATAAGTTTAACGGCACTGTCGTTGATTTGATAAGCGAGCTCCTCTTCTGTATAAAGAGGGTTAAAGTTTACAACAGTAGCACCAGCTTTAAGTGCGCCAAAGTAAGCTGCAATGAAGTAAGGGCAATTAGGGAGGCATAAACCAACACGGTCACCTTTTTTAATGCCTTGGTCTTGCAAACCAACTGCCACTTGATTCACCATAAGCATAATTTCACCATAGGTATATTCACGCCCTAAAAATTCCACGCAAATGCGTTCTGGGTGGCTTTTAGCAGCATGCTCTAATATATGATAGACAGGCTTATTGGTGCTGTTGAAAGCCCAATTCATATTGTCAGGGTACGACTTTTCCCATAAGTGTGTTTTCATGTTTGTTTTGCTCATGATGCACCTTCATCTTTATTGTTTTTATTGGCACCTTGCACAAAGTCTATCAAAAGTTTATGAGTTTCGCCAACGTTGTCGTAAATAATTCCGTGTCTATCTGTCTTAATCATGTGCACTGTTTTATCTTTAGAAGACAGAGCTTTAAGTATTTTTTCAGCAGATTTTGGGTTTACCACGGGGTCATCTATCCCTTGTATGATGATTGCACTTGTTGTGATGTATTTTAAATTCTTTTTGGCATTGCGTACGATGTAGCGTAGTTCGTTTAGCGCATGCACAGGCATACTGGCATAATTTGTTTTGGGGTAGTCAGATTTATTACCTTTAAATGGTACCAAACTTTCGATGCGTGGGAATAAACCTATAAAACGGTTGAGTGCATGGAGATATGGCACAAGGCTCATCATTTTATCTTTAAGGATAAGAGGTGTGCATACACTCGCAACGCCTGCTAATTTTTCTGGGTTGGTTGAGGCAAAGTTAAGAGACAATGCCCCGCCACCGCTAAAGCCTATGATAACAATTTTTTCGCAAAAGGCAGAGAGTATTTCGTAGTTACGTTTAACAGACTCTTGCCATTGTTTACAGGTTTTATGGTTAAGGTCCCAAGGACTTGTACCGTGCCCACTCACACGCATGCCCAATACAGAGTGTCCTTCTTTGTGAAGTTTGAGCCCTAGTTCCTTAAGTTCTGGTGGTGAAGACAGGAAGCCATGTACAAGCAAAACGCCAACTTTTGATGTTTTTTTCTGAGGCAAAAGGTAGGGCTCTGTATTTTGAGTGACGGTTTCTTTTTTATTGATCGCTTCAAAGCGTGTGCCTGTATAAAGTTCTTTATTATAGCCCACCTCTTTAATTTCATCGTCGAATAACAGGTATGCGAAGTCTTCGTTTGAAATGACTTTGACGGTTTCAAGGCTTTTTAAAATGACCTTTTTAACCTGTTTAACAGGTTCAACTTCATTTGCGCGCACAAGTATTGGGTTTTCAATACGTACAATATTAAAGTCATGCTCTTTTAAGACTTTATCTTGGAAATAATAATTATCATCTTTTTCTTTGATAAGTCTTGCCAGTTTACATGTAAGTAAAAATGTTGTTAAAAGAGGGCTATCTCCTAGGTGCATATTTTTATAGTTCTCTGGCTTTAAGAAACTGCGGTGCAGGTAAATTTTAGGATCTGTTTGAAGTTTTTTAAAGGCTAAGTACAGCACCTTATGAAAATCGTCTTTTGAAATAACAAGTTGCCCTTGTTTCATAAGCTCTAAAACAGTAACAGAGGCAATGTGCGCCAAGTTAATGGTGACCCCTTGATATATTTTATCCATATAACTATCGCGGATACGGTCTGTTTCTTTTGAGATAAATTCAGCGAGCAGACGCTCTGACCAGTTTTCGGCTTCATGTCGCAAGCTGAATAACTCATCTAAAGATTCGATATCTAAAAAGTATTTACGTAGGAGGAGCCTTTCCCACCAATGCCATTTTTTATGGATATTGATTGCTTCGCCATAACGGATATCCATATCCGTATCTTTAAGGATAATATTGCCTTCAATAGCAATTTCTTCAAAGACCTGCGATGAAGCTTTTTTAACGAAGATATCAACAACCTTGGTTAAAATGTTATCACTAATGCGAAGCGGATAAAAGGTTATGGTGCCTGGCACCACAAGTGTTGGCTTATTGGCTTGAATTAAAAGCTCTTCCACACTTTCAAGTTCAAGTGAAGCACGCCAGTGTTCAAGGCGCGTGGTATCACCATCTTCGTGCAGGTCTTTAATACGGCGTTTAAATAGGTCGAGTGTTAAGGCTAAAATAGCAGCACCGCGATGGTGCTTTCTAAATTCCATTGCTGTACGAGAAAAAATACGAAAACGACCATCATCGTCCATGACACGTCGGTCTTTTATCATGCCGCCTTCAGGGAAAATGACAACTTTGCGCCCACGTAAAATGTCGGCAGCTAAAAAAGGTAGTAAACCTGGTAAATTGTTTGGTACAGCGCCCGCACTGCGCATGAAATCGGGCAGGGCTTCACCTGCTTCAAATAGGTCTTTATCGGCAATAATCCGAGAAAATGCACCTGTCTCCCTATACATAATATAAGGAGGAATAACCGTTTCAAAGCGCGCAAAGTGGTTGAATAGAAAAATCTGACCTTCTTCTAAAACGTTTTTGTCGGCGTGAACGTTAATGTTTAGACCCAAATTATCCTCAACGCCTTTAAATATTTTTTTACAGCGTTCGTAGGTTTCTTTTTTTATGGTGTAGTCATGTTTGTTATTATTTTTTGTCATGGTGCCTTATGTGCTTTTTTATTATGTGCATTCTTATGGAAGGCTTCTTTAACTCATTATAAGCTATATTTTGAATTTTATAGCTATGTTTTTTATATCCAGTGATAGCAAATGATTGTATGTATTGATTTATAGGACATTTAATGGATTATGGGACTTAAGGATAAGCTGTCAGAAATAAAAAAAACCAAGACAAAGCTTGGTTTTTTTTCGAAGTTTATTGAGATTACTTAAAAGTCACAATCATTTGATTGGTATCAGACGTGTTATCTGTTTCTTCAATGGTAACGGCTGTTTTAAGTTGTTTTTCTAAAATATCACGCAAGACAATTAAACGTTCAATCGTTATTTCACGGTTGTCAGTTGGTAACTGAACGTAAAAATGTTCAGCTTTGTTTTTTTTAGCATCCTTTAATAGGTTACGTAAGCCGGTTGCGTCTTCTTGGGCGACCCAACGGTTGTCTTTTTTATAGCTAAGTTTGTAGTTGTCAACTGCAAGGGCAGGTAGCGCACAAACTATCGCTAGAGTTAAAGCTGTGAAAAAAACATTCTTCATAGTGTTTTGCCTTTTACTTTATTTTATTTAACGTAACCGCTACCCAGCGCAAATTCAATACTTTGCACATTCAGGTCGATGCTTGCCTCTTGACGTTTTTGAAGCATGTATTGTGCGAACAGGTCACTTTGAATGTCTTTAGATACCTTTTGTTGGAAGTAAGCTAAGTCTTCATCGGTGGCGTTGTCGGCATTAATGCTGATAAGTTCAACCAAGGCTACACCTTCTGGCGTGTTAATAACGCTATTAAGTTCTTCGCCTGCCTTCATAGCAAATAGAAGTGAAACTTGTTGAGGCTTAAGCCATTTTGGTGTCGAGGTGCCTGTGCGACCAATACCAGAAAGAACTTCAACGTTGTTGCTGATGTTATGTTTTTTAGCCAATGCTTCTAAAGAAGGTGTGTTTTGGCGCTCTACCATCAAGTTTTCAGCTTTTTGGGTCATTGCTTTTTGTAGCGCAATTTCATTAAGTTCAGTAACGATACGTGCACGGGCTTCGTCAATTGTAAGTGCGCGTGGTGCTGTAATTTTTGTCACTTCAACAAAGGCTGTCACGGCATCTTGTCCATCAATTTCAACTTCATTTGACACAATATTTTCTTCCAGTGCGTAAACCACAGGCATAATGTCAGTTGAAAAAGTCATCGATGTACTGTTTTGCTTCACTTGTGCATAGCTGTCCAGGTTGAGGTTTGAAGATTTAGCAATATCAGCAAGAGGTGACCCACCTGCGATTTGATCCTGTACATTTTCAAGAACGTCATAGAAAAGGTCTTCAGATTTTTCTGTGCGTAGCTCGGCTTCAATGTCCAGCTTCACTTCTTCAAATGTGCGTAGCTTTGCTTCTTTAACAGCGTTAAGTTGGATAACGTGGTAGCCAAACGGAGATTTTACAGGTTCGCTAATTTCGCCAATTTCCATAGAAAAGGCTGCATCAGAAAAGCTTTCAACCATGTCAGCCTCACGGAAGAAACCAAGGTCTCCACCTACTTTTTTAGTAAATGCGTCTTTGCTGTTAGCTTTCGCAAGTGCTGCAAAGTCAGCACCTTTGTCAAGCTGGTCAATAAGCTCTATCGCTTTTTCTTCACTGTCTACTAAGATGTGGCGGGCTTGACGCTCTTCTAAGCTTGCAAAACTTTCTGGGTTATCGTTATAAATTTCTAATGCTTCAGCTTCAGAAATTTGTACGCGGTCTTTTAGGTCTGACGCGCGTAAAACAAGGACGTTAAAGTCTCTTGTTTCTTCTGTTTGGAAGCGGTGCATGTTTTCGTCGTAAAATGATTTAATTTCAGAAACTGTTGGTGCTGACACCTCAGGCACAGCGTCTTTATTGACATGGAGCACGCGTACTGAAATTTTCTCGTTTTGGAAATTGTAAAGGTTTTCTAGGTATTTTTTATTGTTAAAGTTTGTTGAAAACATGTCGAATAGGTTTTCTTTTTGCATTTCAGCAGAAATAAGATTTTCGTAACCACGTACGCTGTAACCATAACTTTGTACGTTACGTGTGTAAGCTTCTTTGTTGAATTTACCTTCAGCGTCTTTAAAAGATGGGTTGTTTTTAATGTGGTTTTCTAAAGCTTTGCTTGATGCACGGAAACCGAGTTCCTTTGCTTGTGCCAGTGTAAGCTTAGATGTAATTATATTGTTAACGGTGCGGTTACCTAACTGAATCGTTTGTAAAAATTCATCAGAAAGTTTACCACCAAATTGACGTTCAGCTTCTGTTTTGCGAGATTCATATTCTTTTTGAAGTTCGCTCACAGGTACTTCTTCGCCGTTAATGGTCATAGCGATTGATTTAGGTGTGTTCATGAAGTAGCTGTTTGCACCCCATGAAAGAAATGACAGGGCAAACACAGTCATGAATAGTTTTGATAGGAATGACTTTGTTTTGCTTTTTATATCTTTAAACATTTTATTTTTTTCCAGAATTAACAATATTTTTAACCATATATGCGTGCAGATAATGCCAAGGTTTGTTAATATATGCAAGTAAGTTATATTAAATTCATTTATATAATAAAAATATTAAGGGTGACCAATGAATACACTGACAGTTGCAAACTGGAAAATGCACGGAAATAGAAAAGATTGGCGTGATTTAGCGCATAAAGTAACAGCGGGCATGACCGGCGTTAAAACACAAGTTGTATTGGCTACACCAGCCGCGGCATTTGCTGATGTAAGTGCTTTAATTGGCGAATATTCAAAGGTTTCATTAGCCGCTCAAGATATTCACCCTAAAGACGAGGGTGCGCACACAGGCAACACCAGTGCCCCAATGTTAAAGGATTTTGCTGGTAAATTCACGCTTGTAGGTCATAGCGAACGCCGCTTGGAACATAACGAACAGGGCTTTTTGTTGAATGAAAAAATAAAACAAGCACTGTCGCATGACATTTGCCCTATTTTCTGTATTGGAGAATCTTTAAGTGAAAGAAAAAACAATAAAACTATCCAAATACTTGACGAACAGCTACAAGTTGGGTTAAATGGCATCCATATTGCGTCGGCAGAAGCTTTGGCTATTGCTTATGAACCAGTTTGGGCGATTAGCTCGTCTGCGGGTTCGTTAGGGCGAGAGCCCAGTGAAGAAGAGCTTAAAGAAGTTTTTGTATTTTTAAGAAGTGCAATGATAGAACGCTTTGGCTTAACTGTTGGTGAAAAGATTAAATTGTTGTATGGTGGTTCTGTAAAACCGTCAAACACCGAAAAAATTATGGCTTTAAAGGATATTTCAGGTGTTCTTGTTGGCGGTGCCAGCCTTAAGGCCGATAGTTTTTTAGAAATTGCGCGCGCTGTAGCCGCAAGTGACGTTGAGTAAAAAACTTAACAAAATTTAAGTATAAATAGATTAGGAAGAATTAAAACCATGTTTGTTGCAAATATTTTGCTTTTTGTAAATATTACAGTTTCAGTACTGCTTGTTATCGTTATTTTGTTGCAGCGTGCTTCAAATGGTCTAGGTGCACTTGGTGGCGGTGGTTCTTCAGCTGCATTTAGTGGTGCCAGTGCAGGTAATGCTCTTACAAAGGCAACCGCTATTTTAGCCATTATCTTTTTAGGTTCTAGCTTATGGTTAGCGGTAGAGCTTGGTGGTAAAAGCCGTGCGGTAAGTGTGCTTGATACAATTACTGTAGAGCAAGAAGCTGTTGAACCAGCAGATACAACGCCAGAAATGCCAATAACATTACCTTCAAGTGCGGAAGAACAAAATGCTCAGTAATGTGAACGCAAAATAATTTTAAAGGCCAGTTTCTTCGGAGGCTGGCCTTTTTACTTTAATAAATGCATACTTAATCAATATAATAAAAAGGGGTCAAATACATGAAAAATAACTTAAAACAAACAAATTATATCTTTGTAACAGGCGGGGTTGTTTCTTCTTTAGGTAAAGGTTTAACGGGTGCTTCTTTGGCCTCTATTTTACAATCACGTGGTTTTAGTGTTGTGATGCAAAAGCTAGATCCATACCTGAATATTGACCCAGGTACAATGAGCCCTTTACAGCATGGTGAAGTTTTTGTAACCGAAGACGGTGCCGAAACAGACCTCGACCTTGGCCACTATGAACGTTATACAGGTGTGAACTGCACCAAAAATAGCAATTACACCACAGGGCGTATTTATCAAGAGATTTTAAAGAAAGAGCGTCGTGGTGACTACTTAGGTGCCACAGTTCAGGTTGTTCCGCATGTTACAGGTGCCATTCAAGACGCTATTCGCACCAATGAAGGTGTGGCCGATTTTGCCATTGTTGAAATTGGTGGTACGGTGGGGGATATTGAGTCGCCTGCATTTTATGAATCTATCCGTCAATACGCTTACGAAGTAGGGCGTGAACGTTGTTTATTTATGCATTTAACGCTTGTGCCTTATCTTAAAACGGCGGGTGAAGTTAAAACCAAACCAACGCAACACAGTGTACGTGAGCTTTTAAAACTTGGTATTCAGGCCGACGTTTTGGTTTGCCGCAGCGAAATGGATATTCCTACAAGTGAATTAAAGAAAATAGCGATGTTTTGTAACGTCCCGGAAAGCCACGTTATTTCATGTGCTGATAGCGACAGCATTTACCGTGTACCAACGAATTTGCATAAAGCAGGGCTGGACGATGCTGTGATGGACTATTTTAAGTTAGGTTCGCCTAAGCCAAATTTAAGCGACTGGGACAAATGTGCAGATACATATTTAAATCCAAAAGGTGAGGTGACCATTAGCGTGGTGGGTAAATATGTGGCATTGGGCGACGCCTATAAGTCATTAAACGAAGCGCTAGTACACGGCGGTATTGCGCAAGATGTTAAAGTTAAAATTAACTTTGTAGACAGCGAAGCTTTAGAAAATTATAGCGATGCTGAAGTGGTGGAAGCCTTTGAGGGTAGCGGCGGTATTTTAGTACCTGGTGGTTTTGGTAGCCGCGGTACAGAAGGTAAAATTCGTACCATTCAATATGCCCGTGAAAATAACATCCCTTACTTTGGTATTTGTTTGGGCATGCAAATGGCCGTGGTTGAATTTGCCCGCAACGTGGCAGGCATTGCAGACGCAGGTTCAAGCGAGTTGATGCAAACAACCAATCCGATTATTGGTCTTATGACCGAGTGGGCTACAAAAGAGGGCAGTAGCAAACGTGATGAGAAAAGCGACTTAGGTGGCACTATGCGCCTTGGCAGTTACCCTTGTAAATTACAAGAAGGCACAAAAGCGTTTGAAATTTATGGCAAGGCTGATATTACCGAACGCCACCGCCACCGTTATGAATTTAACAATACATACAAAACAAAGCTTGAAAAAGCAGGCTTGGTGTTTAGTGGTACATGTCCAAGCCCTGCGGGTGACTTGTGTGAAATTATTGAAATTCCAACCCATCCTTGGTTTGTGGCTGGGCAGTTTCACCCAGAATTTAAGTCGCAACCACGCAAACCACACCCGATGTTTTCAAGCTTTGTAAAAGCTGCTAAAGAAATGTCGTTGCAAAATGTCGAAAAAATAGTCGCTGCATAACGGCTTTGCGATATTAAAAAAAAGGAGGCTTCGGCCTCTTTTTTTTACAGGATCTAAATTTTTATTTATGTCTGCCTTGCGGTTTTTTATAGACTCGTATACACTTTATACTCTAATCAATATACTTTAACTTTTCAAACGGCAAAGCCGTATCATTTTCTTTCTTGAACCTTTCTGGTTCTAAGGGGTTTTTTATGTCAAATAAAACGTCCCTGAACTGGGAACGTCAATACCTTTATTTAAAGTGGGTGAAGGTTTTTTATTGCGCTTTATACGTGCAACCTGTGCTCATTCTTTATTACGCTACCAAAGGCTTAAGCTTAAGCGACTTTTTTATGTTGCAGCCTGTTTTTTCTCTTACTAGCTTTTTTCTGCAAATACCTTGCGGTTATTTAAGTGATAGATGGAAGAGGGGGAATGTTTTACGCTTAGGCGTTCTTTTTACAGCCATCGGCACTGTTTGGATGTATTTTGCTGCTGATATTTATCAATTGGCTTTTGTGCCGCTTTGTTTTGGTATTGGCTTTTCGCTTACCACCAGTTCTTACGGTGCTATTGTTTATGACAGTTTGTTAAGTGTAAACCGTGAAGATGAGTTTCCTAAAGTTATTGGTACCATCAATGCTATCGGTCGTTATGCCTTGGCAGGCAGTGCGGTTGTTTCAGGTTTTTTATATAATTATTACATTCATCTTCCTGTATTTATGCAAATGTTTAATATGATTTTTTATGGATATTTTACATGGAAGATTATAGAGCCACAGCGTCATAAAGTCATGAGTGAGCATAGTCACATGCGGGTTATTTTGCAAACTATGCGTTATGTGGTTATAAAACATGTTGACCTTAAATGGGTGATTGTTGTGACCTGTTTGTTGGCTGTGGCAAGTACAAAAGCTTATTGGATTGTTCAGCCTTTGGTGAATGAAATTGCACCCAGCACTATTTATTTAGGTTTAGCGGCCGCTTTAACTTTTGTTTTGATGGGTATGGCTTCACAATTAACCCACCGTATTGAGCATTTAATATCTGAGAAGAAATTACTATGTCTGGCAGCGTGTCTTTCAGTGGCGGGTTATGCCGCTTCGGGGGCAACGTCTGGTTATGTGATGCCACTTATGCTCTGCCTTGTTTTTATTGCTTTTGGCATAAGCCAAGTTGTGACAACCACAATGATAAATGAACGCGTCACGTCAGATATTCGTGCGACAACCCTTTCAATCACCAGTTCTGCTAATGGCTTACTATTTTCTATGGTTACGCCTATATTTGGATGGATGATTAACGCTGTGACTATCAATTTTGCAGTGTTATGTATGTCTATTTTTATTGGATGCATTGGCTTAGTCTGTTTATTAAATATTAAACCACCTCAGGTGTGTATATCGACACAAAAGCACCCGTAAGGGTGCTTTTTTTATGTTGAGTTTAGGTCAGTTTTTGTTAAGGCGTTTTTTATGGCCGAGGCTATAAGGTATTAGAAACTATTTTATTTACCTTTTTACAATATATTTTCCCAAGGAGGGAATTATGAAAACTTTACCATTTATGCTTATGATTGTTGGTTTAATTGCTGTTGCATCTTCGGGTGCTTTGGTTATTGAAGTAGCAACTTTAAATGCAATGATTGGTGCAACCTTTTTAGCCTTTACAGGTGCAACTGGTTTTATTGTAGGTGCTTTGAAAATTTCTTAAAGTATCGTATCGAAAATAAAAAACCTCCCTATGGGAGGTTTTTTATATTTGCTGAACACTGAGTAAAATTAAGCCAAAAGGTCTGGGAGTTGATGAACCATCTTCTCTTTAATGCGGGCAGGGATAGGGTACACCACGCCAGTTCCTGTCACTACTTTATTGCCGTCAGCATCAAAGCTTTCAGTTAAAATGGTAACGCTACGCTTTTCTTTAGCTGTAACGGTTGCAACGGCTGTATATGGTTTACCAATTTCAACAGGGGCTAAAAATTCGATATTTTGACTTGCCCATACGGTGCCAAGCCCTGGCATATCCATACCGAATATGCCGCTAAACTGCGCAATAGAAATGCAGCCATGGGCAATGCGCTGTTTAAAGCGAGTAGATGCGGCATATTCGTCATTAAAATGTGCAGGGTTATAGTCGCCCGAAACTTTAGCGAAAGCTTCTAACATATCATCTGTTACAATATAAGTTTTTGTATGCGTTTGCCCTATTTCTAGGTCTTCAATGCTGAGGCATGCTGTTGGCTTAAGGTGTGTCATGTTTTGTTCTTTTCTTTATGGTCGTGGCTGCAAATATCAGCACTTTCTAATTGGAGGATACAATAGTCAATATTGAATGCTTTTTTTAACGCTTTTTCAGCGTCAATACGGCAGTCATTCCAGTGGTGCGCATGTAAGCAGTTTTGGTGCATCACAAGGTGTGCGCTAAGTTCTAGCGATGTACTATCTTTGCGGCGTAACACAAGGTTGTGAACATCTACAATGTGCGGTACACGCTTTAAAGTTTTTACCAAATCGTCATATTTTATATGGTCTGGTGTGCCATCTAGCAGCAAAATAAGGGCAGATTTTATAATACGCAGGGCATTGTAAAGAATAAGAATACCAATGAAAGCGGCTACAATAAGGTCGGCTTCATGGTAGCCTGTATAATGCACATAAATACCGACACCAAGGGCGCTTAAAACGCCTAAAATATCAAAGAATATGTGATAAAATGCAGCGTTAACACATAAATTGTCGTTGCGCCCGCCATATAAAACAAAACAAGAACAGAGGTGTAAAACTAAACCAGAAAGTGCCACATAACCTGTGAGAGTGGCGTTAATTTCATGATGAGAGTGACCCGTTTCTTCAAAAAAACCAAAAGCTTGCGCCAACACCCAAATGGAAACACCTAAGAGTAATAAACCGTTGGTATAACCACCAATGGCTTCTACCTTATTATAGCCCGAGCTAAATTTTTCATTTGGTTCTTTCATGGCAAATGTTGTCGCAACAATACCGATAATAAGTGCGCCGTTATGAAGCATCATATGCCCTGCGATAGCAAGTAAGGCTAAACTGCCAGAAAATAAACTTCCAAGCGCTATAACTACAAAGTATGCCAGCCCTAAAAATAGGGCCAGCATAAGACGTTTACGAGATGAGCCGTGTTTGATAATGTTTTGCATTATTTTCCTTCTTTAAAGCGCGCTTCAGCAATTTTATCAGCCGCTTGAGATGGTAGAATGTTTTCTTTTTCAGCCATGTCATAAATTTCGAGCAATGTATTGGCAATGTTACGTGTTGCGATATCGGCCTTTGTGGCGTTGTAACCTTCTGCTGACTGCTCAATAAAGACGTTAATAATACCACCAGCGTTTACCAAGTAGTCTGGCGCGTATAAAATACCGCGATCAGCAAGGGCTTGGGCATCGGCTTCTGTTGCCATTTGGTTGTTTGCAGCGCCCACAACAGCTTTACAGTTCAGCTGTGGAATGGTGCGTACATTTAAAATAGCACCCATGGCACAAGGCGCAAATACATCGCACTCTGTGGCATGAATTGTGTCCGCGTTAACAATGGTTGCACCTGTTTCGGCAGCAACTTTTTCTAACTGTTCTTGGTTTAGGTCGGCAATAGAAATTTTTACACCTTCTTTGTGCAGCATCTGAACAAGGTAGTGCCCCACGTGTCCAATGCCTTGCACCGCAACATGGCTTTCGTTCAGTTTTTTACCAAGTTTCTTCTCGATGGTGGCTTTAATAGAAACAAAAACGCCAAGCGCTGTTAAAGGGGAAGGGTCGCCGCCCATGTTGCCAAGCCCCATAACGTGATTGGTTACTTCGTGGATAATTTCCATGTCTTGTACAGATGTGTTGACGTCTTCTGCGCAGTTATATGTGCCAGCGTATGTATCGACAAATTGTCCAAAAGCTTTTAAAAGTTCTGGTGATTTTTGCCCCGGGTTTGCAATAATAACCGACTTACCGCCACCAAAGTTGATACCTGCAAGAGATGACTTATATGTCATACCGCGTGAAAGACGTAAAACATCTTCGAGGGCTTCTTCTTCGCTTGAATAAGGATAAAGCCTGGTACCGCCAACGGCTGGTCCAAGGTTTGTGTTGTGTACAGAAATAATAGCTTTTAGGCCTGATGCGGTATCGGTTGCCATCATTACTTTTTGATAGCCGTCGACTTTAATTTCTTTATATTCCATTTTTTACCCTACTTATTGTTATTAGCCTTGAAGTGTAATTTTATACTTTATGAGGAACATTATAATAGATTAAAGCATTTATTCCAAAGTAATTTCAGGAGATTATGAACCCTTTAGGAATAAAGGGGAAAAATTGATAAAGTGCTTTTTTATTGGTTTAGCTGTTTAGCCAAACAAATTACTTGCTACCCATAATATAATAGCAATGCCGATAAGATAAGGCGAAAGTATCGCTAGCATTTTAATGCTCCTTACAACGTTTTTCGGAGAGGGTTGTTCTTAAAAATAAGAAGCCTCATGCCCTATATTATGGGGGATGAGGCTTTCTTAATCAAGTAAAATGTGACTTATGCGTTTAGTTCTGTATTTTGTGTCATACCTTGAACGGCGGCCATGTCCATCATGTCATCTGAAGATTCAACAACAGAGAAGAGTGACATAATTTGACGCATTGTCTTTTCAGCAGCGTCAGCCTTTTGGCGTTTGAACGCGCCAAGTAGGTATGTAAACTCTTGTTTGATAACGTCCATTGAACTGTCATCGTTTAACCACATTGGAGCAGATGTCATGCCACGTTCAACAGCGGTTAAAGCTTTTTCAAGGGCTGGGCTTTGAGCAATAGTGATAATAGATGTAACGATACCTTCAGCGTATTTCACCATGTCGGTTGTGTTTGTTGTTGGAATGCCTGAAAGTAGAGTCTCAAGTTCCATCATTGTTTCAATACCTGCACGTTCAACCGCTGTGCGGGCTGCAAGTGAAACAAGTTGAGAGTAGATGAACATGCTGTCTTGTTGTTCAGTTTCTGTGATTGTGCGTACAAATGCACCACGGTGAGGAACCATTTCGATAAGGCCGTCTGCAGCTAAAGCGCAAAGTGCTTCACGAATTGGAGTACGAGATACGTTAAATTCCTTAGAAAGTTTTAGTTCGCTTAAGTGTGCGCCGCCTGAAAGGTCACCGCTAACGATGCGTCCACGTAATTGTTCGCGTACTTGTTCGTCTAGGTTAGAAACTGTATTGGCCATTGTTTATCTATTCCCTTGTTCAATAAATTCGTTATTTTGTTAACTTCTCCAATTATTTAGCTTGGAGTTTGTTTGATTTATGCGGTGATTGTATACGTCGAAGGCAAGCGATGCAAGGAAAAATATAAAAAAAATCATATTTTAAATGAGCATAAAAAAAGCCCTGAAATTTAGGGCTTTTTTCTCGTGTGGGGTGTGTTGAATGGTAGGATAAAATTATGTATGCGGAATGTTCTTACTTTTGTCTTCAGGTGTTATAGTTTGCTTTGGATTGTTTTGAACGCTGTTATAAGCGGGTGCTATAGCTTGTTCGCCAAAAATTTCAACAACTTTGGCTTTTTCCTCATCGAAAAAATGTTGGCGACTTGGGGTCGCGTTGACATAATCGATGCATGTCCAATGGCTATCACCCACAACGTGCTGACAAATTTGAGCTGTATATGCGAAAACAAATACGTATTCAAGTGTGCCGTCATATTTACTGCTGATGTGTAGGGATTCAATAAATCCATCTTCATTCCAAATAGCCGTAGGTACAGACTTGTTAGGGAGTTTACGATGGTTATATTTGTGTTGCAGTTCTTTTTTTTCAGCTTCTGCTAGTGCTTTTACGTGTGATGCTTCGTCACATGCACTGAGTGAGAATAAAGCGCTCAAGACAAATACGGCGATTAAAAGCTTTTTAGTGGTAAGCATGATTTTAATTTCCTTGGATTAAATGGCAAGGCCATTTGAAAAAGTAAAGCGGGAGAACCCAGATATTTCTTATTTGCAGGTATGGTATAAGACGCTACGAACCTTTACACAAGAGGTATATGAAAAAAAAGCCCTCCAAAGGGGGCTTTTTTTCGTTATGTTATTGCGGTGTAGCGGGTAATTCACCGCCTTCTTGTAATATAGTTATCATTTTACGGATATTTTCGAAATCTTTTTTCTGTTTTGCAATCTCTGCGCGGAGCTTATCACCTTCTGCAATAAGTTCTGCTTGCTTGAGCAATAAAGCATCGCGTTCAGCCACAAGGTTGTCGTAAGATTTCTCTTTTTGATCAATAAGCAGTTGCTCTGCCTCTTGCGATTTAACGTACTTTATATATTTAGGGGTGGCGATACAGGCAATGAGAACTATAATGCTCGCAATGGTAAGAATTTCTGTTAAATTGAGCCATTTTTTGATACCTATCATAAAGATTCTCCTTTAAGTTCAGCATTTGTATCTGTTGGTGCTGTGCTTGATTCAGGTGGCTGCAAAACGCTTGAAATGGCTTCTTCAATGGTTTTTAAACCATTGGTAAGCTTTTCCTGGCTTTCTTGCACTTGTGCCAGTTCTGTTTGTAAGCTTTTTACCAGTTCAGCGTTGCTGTTGGCGTTTTGTAAGGCAGTTTCAAGTTTAGCCTTTAACGCTGTTTCACGTGTATTGGCTTCACTTAACTGCGTTTCTAACGTTTCAATTGTTTGAGAAAGCGTGACAATTTGCTGTTTTAAGCCGTCTGCTTTAATTGCAGAACGTGCTTGACGTGCGAGGCATCCGTAAACATGTTGGCAACCACGCATTGTCTCTTCTTGGAGCAAAATAGCGTTATAAGAAGAAATAAGCGATGGTCTCTCTTTATTTTCTTTTGAGTTTGGTGCGTTTATGTAAATGGTTTGAATTATTTCACCATTTATAGCCACACGTATAAGCTCTTCTTGAAAGTTGTAGATGGTTTGTGTTGTGACAGGTTGCCTGTTATCGCCTGAGCCCTGGGCTGAAGTTGTGCTTAAAATAATGTGTGTAAGTACATTAATTTTTAAAAACTGACCTTGCTCGCTTGTTTGATTTCCTTTTTTATTCACACTATAGTTGGGGTTTGGGGTGTTTGTTTGTACCGCATAGGTTTTTATTTCACGCTTCACATTGGCGGTTGTTGGGGCGGTATCGCAACCAGAAAGTAATAAGATAGCGGTTAAGGCTAAAAATAAGCCTGTTTTTTTGAGTTTCATAAGCAGTGCCCTCCAAAGGCAATGTATGGAAATAAAAGGGGGTGAGGTGTTTCTTTATATATAGTGGCATGTATACATCTACGCATGCTGTTTTTCAAGTGATAAATAAGGTTTTTTTGATAAAAAGCATGTAATATGCTATAGAAATAATTAAGTATAAAATAATAATACGGGTTTATGTGTATGAGTAAAAAATATTTAAGCATTGGTTTAATGAGTGGAACATCACTTGACGGCATTGACGCTGCATTGCTAGAAACAGATGGTGAAAATAACATTACCTTTAAACACGGTGTTTACTTGCCTTATAAGCCTGAGTTTAGAGCGCGTATGCAAAAACTGGCCCGTGAAGATATTTCTATTTTAGACATGATGCGTCTCGAAAAAGAATTGACCGAAGAGCATGCTGCGGTTGTTAAAATGCTTTTACAAGAAGAATTTTTAACACCTAACCATGTTGATGTTATCGGCTTTCATGGGCAAACCATTCGCCATGCACCAGAAGAAGGGCTGACACTACAAATTGGCAATGCATCTCTTTTAAGAGAGCTTACAGGTATTCCTGTTGTTTCAGATTTTCGTCGCCGTGACATGGCTGTTAAGGGAGAAGGGGCACCTCTGGCGCCGCTTTATCATCAGGCTTTATTTCACGGAGAAGAATTACCCATAGCCGTTGTAAACATTGGTGGGGTAGCAAACTTAACATGGATAGGCGCGAACGGAGAGTTAATTGCGGGCGATACAGGCCCTGGTATGGGCTTAATCGATGCCTTTGTAAAAGAGCGTACAAACGGCGCAGAGCTTTATGACAAAGACGGAAGCTACGCAGAAAATGGTACGGTTGATAAACTGGCTTTAGAAACAGCGCTAAATTTACCTTATTTTGATAAGCCTTTTCCAAAATCAGCAGACAGATACGACTTTGACAGTATCGATGTGAAAAGCTTACCAATTGAAAATGGCTGTCGCACTTTATGTGAAATTACAGCTTTAACGATTTTAAAAAGCTTACAAAAGCTGCCAAGTGTACCAAAGCGTGTTTGGCTGACGGGTGGAGGGGCTGAACACCCAACGATTATGAAAGTGCTTAAGCAAAAATGTGCTGAATTGGACGTTGAAGTGTTTAATGTGGTTGATAAAGGTTTATCTGCAAACTTTATGGAGGCGGAATGCTTCGCATGGTTGGCTGTAAGACGATTAGAAAACAAGCACTTATCACTGCCTTCTACAACGGGTTGCCAAAAGAGTGTTTGTGGGGGTATACTCACCGCTTAATACAGGGGTGGGTGCGCCGCACTCAGAAGATAAAAATGCTTTTCTTGAAGATCAATGAAAACGTTTAAAATAAAATGAAGAGTTAATTCAAAACATGCAGTTTCTGATATCTATCTTCTTTGGTATGTTATGTGCGTGGGCGCTTAAACGCAAGTCTGAGCCTTCGGGCTTAGGTTGTTGGCGTTTGGCTGCAGGTGCGCTGGCAGGGGCTTTTCCACATTTAGATTTTGTTTTACATCTTTTTGGCACCAGCTTCGCTTTAGGTTATAGCAATAGCATTTTCTGGTCGGTGATTTTAACACCAATTTACACCAATCTTATCGCCTTTTTATTGTCACTTGTGAGCGGTAAAAGTTGGAAAGACTTTGTACCTGTGACCACAGGCGCCTTGTTCTTAACTATTATTTTAGCCATGCTTACATCTAAAGGTATTCAGCCATTTGCGCCATTTACGCACTTTAATGTTGCGCTTGGCCTAGTTTATCCTTTTGACATTACCATTATGGGTATGAGCATTTTGGCTATTGGCTGTGGGTTCTTGTTGCCGAGTTGGAAACGTGACATTGCAAGGTTAACACTTGTTTTAGTTGTTGGTTATGTGGCGGTTCTTGGAACTTTTTATATAAAATCTTACAGTGTTGCGAGCAATTATGCTGAAGCCTTTAACTTGGATGTTGAAAAAATCCATGTCATACCACAGCCTATTTCTTCATTTAATTGGCGCTTGGTTGTTGAAACAAAAGACCAGCGTTTCCATGATACAATGATTAACCTGTTCCGCAAAGAAGCTGTTGAGCTTAACGGTGAGGACAGTCGCATTGCACGCATTGACAGTTTGTACAAACCTGTGGATGAAGCTGTTTGGCGCGTTTATCGCCGCTATGGACATAAAAATAAAGCTTTTGCAAAGTCGGCGTGGCTTTCTATGTATCAGTCGAGCGACCAGTTTAAGGCGTTATCGCGCTTTTGGGTGGCACAGAACGTTATTTCTTATAATGGTAACACTTGTGCACGCTTTGTGGACCTGCGCCGTGAAGGCTCTCGCCGTGCCAAGGAAGGGATGTTTATGATCTGTAAGGAAAATAATGGAGCGGCATTATACCGCTCCGATAGTGATGGCAGTTACGCTTTGTTAGCAATGATGTATTGACACAAACGTTTGCTTAGCTCGTCTTGATGGTTTGAGTAAAAGTGGTCAGCGCCTTCAATTTTACTGTAGTGCAGCTTCGTTTCTTTTTGTCTTGCTGTTTTCTTTAACATAGCTTCAACGTCTTCATAAGGTGTAATTTCGTCGTTTGTACCCACTAAAAACATACCGCTGGTTGGGCATGGGCTAAAGAAGCTGTGGTCGTAGTTGCCAGCAGGCGTTGAAACAGCTATAAAACGGTGAATATCAGGGCGGCGCATAAGAAACTGTAACATAACCCAAGAACCAAATGAAAATCCTGAAACCCAAATTTGCTTAGCATGTGGGTGTTGAGCGTGTAGCCAGTCAAGCGCAGCTCCTGCGTCGTTTGTTTCGCCGACACCGTTGTCAAAAACACCTTCAGAATTACCAACACCACGGAAGTTAAAGCGTAAAACGTGGAAACCACAACGTGCGAATGATTCAAACATACGATAAGTTACTTTGTTGTTCATCGTTCCACCGTGTTGTGGATGAGGGTGCATTACAAGCGCGATAGGTGCGTTAGGGTCAGCGGCTTGGAAGTATTTTCCTTCAATACGGCCTTCAGGGCCTTGAAAGGTAATGTCTGGCATGGGTTTTATTCCTACATATTCATGTTAATAAGAATCTTACCATACAAATTATTTACTTAAAAAGCAAATTTATTCTATAAGTCATTGAATTAAAATGCATTTAAGTGTTTTTATGAGATTGTGTAATGAGAGAGGTCTGTAACGGTGGCATTTTTTTTTATAAATAATCTTAAAAGTTTCTAAATAAGGAGTGTTGATGTTTTTGATTCATCATGCAAATGTATGACAAATTAAAATGCTTTTTAGCTGTAACACCCCGATTCAAAAGGTAAAATGTGCAAAGTAGACACAGGTTTAAAAAATGTCATATTTTTTACTGTACAATGTTGATTTTATGTGTGAATATCCGCCTCCGTTTGTTGGGTTTCATGTCTGTATATCACTTAATAGTTGTAAAAAAATGCAATTTTACCACTTCTGGGTAATTTAAAATCAATTGGTTTAAGCCTATAATATATATAGATGAAAAGTTGCAAGATTAAATTAAAAAAACGATTTGGAGTTGTTATGGTAGCAGTAGAAATAGATACAAAGGCGATTGATGCGTCTGTTGGGGCGCAACTTAAAGCACGCCGCAAGGAACTTAAATTGTCACAGACACAGTTGGGTGATATTTTAGGTATTACATACCAGCAAATTCAAAAGTATGAATCTGGTGCTAATAAAGTAAGTCCTGGCCGTTTGGTGCATTTATCAAAAGCACTAGGCGTTTCACTATCATACTTCTTTGAAGGTGTTGAAAGTGTTGTAGATGTTTCTGAAATTAAACCACACGACACAAGCAAGCCTGTGCTTTTAAATCCAGAAAAAGTTGAATTGTTGAAAGCGTATGACGCTCTCACACCCGACTTTAGAAAAAAAGTGTATGACTTTATTACAGCGCTTACTGGTAATATACACGGTTAATTTTAAGGCGGCACGTCAAAAGACACTCCTATAGAATTTGTTTTTAAATCCCACCCTGTTTATGAGGTGGGATTTATTTTTGCCTAAAATACATACTAAACAGCCGTAAATTTCACCTTTTACTGGACAAAACTGTGAATAAGATGTTAGATGGTAGCTACTTTTGGGTAACAAGATAAATGTCAAAATAGGCAAAGAAAAAAATGCAAGTTTCTGTAGAAAATAACGGCGAATTAGGCCGTAAAATGAATATTACTGTTCCAGCTTCTGATATTGACCGTATGGCATCAGAACGTCTTGATCAAATCGCAACAACTATTAAAATGCCTGGTTTCCGTCCTGGCCACGTGCCAATGGACGTTGTGAAACGCCAGCATGGCGAACGTGTGATGAGCGAAATCACAGAGCGCATTATTAGCGAATCACTTTCAAAAGCAATGACAGACGAGAACATTCGTCCAGCAGGTCAGCCTATGATGGACCCAGCTTCAGGCATGCCAGAAGAAGGTAAAGATTACTCTTACAGCGTTACTTTTGATGTTTACCCTGAAATTAAACCTTCTAAGGTAACAGGCTTAAAGCTTACAAAAGAAGTAGCAGAAGCTGACGATAAAATGGTTGAAGAACTTTTGACACGTTTAGGTCAAGCACGTCAGTCATTTGCGAAAAAAGACGGCGCTGCTGCAACAGGCGACCGTGTTACTATGAACGCTGAAGGCTTTATTAAAGGCGAAAGCGAAGGTTTTGCAGGCGGTAAGCTTGAAAACTTCCAAATCGTTCTAGGTTCAGGTCAACTTATTCCAGGTTTTGAAACAGGCCTTGAAGGCGTAAAAGCTAAAGACAAAAAAGACGTAACGGTTACTTTCCCTAAAGATTACCACTCAAAAGACCTTGCAGGTAAAGAGTCTACCTTCAAATGTGAAATCGTACGCGTTGAAGCGGCTGAAGAACTTAAGTTTGACGATAAATTCGCGACTCAGTTCGGCGAAAAAACAATGGATGAGCTTAAGGCTAAAGTACGCGAACAGCTTACAACTGACCTTGAAAATGCAAGCCACCAGCGTCTAAAACGTGAGCTTTTTGACATTCTTGAAAAAGAAAACACATTTGCTTTGCCAGAAACAGTTGTAGAAGCTGAATTTAATGCTGTATGGCAAGCGCAGCTTAACGATCTTAAGCAACGTGGTTTATCTATTGACGCTTTGGGTAAAAGCGAAGACGAAGCAAAAGTAGAATTCCGCGCATTGGCTGCACGCCGTGTACGTTTGGGTCTGCTATTGGCTGAACTTGGTAAAGAACACGAAATTAAAGTTGAAAAAGCCGACGTTGATGCTGAAATTGAAACAATGGCAGCACGTAACCCAGGTATGGAAGCGCAAGTAAAAGAATACTACGCCGATCCGCAGCGCCAAAATGAAATTGTTGGTCCACTTTTTGAGAAAAAAGTAACTGACTGGATTATTAAAAACGCTAAAGTAACAGAAAAGAAAATTGACGCACAAGAGCTTGTTAAAGAACTTGGTTAATCTTTCGACACATAAAAAAAGCCTCCATTTAGGAGGCTTTTTTTTTCGCTAATAATATGTAACTTGAACGGGTACTTTACCGACAAGTATTGTATGGCTGTATGTTTGCTTTGTAGGTTCTGTTTTTGGCATATCTAAAAATTTAGATGCTAAAAGCGGAATAGCTAATATAGAAATAGCAAAGGCGAATACAGCAATATAAGAAAATATTTCTTTTAAAGGGTTCATAGTAAAAGTCTAGGTTGGTTGTTTATGTAATATATATGGGTTTTAAGCTTACTCTTTTCAAGGCATGTAACCTATTTATTATGTGCAATGGTTAAGCTTTATTGTTTCTTGAATACTTTTACGCATAAAAAATACCCTGCACGCAATAAACCTTTAAAAGTAAATTGATGGCAGGGTTTTATAATACAGTAACGGCTATAAAGTTAGAATAGGCGCTTAAACTGGTTATTAGGTTGCGTTAGGCTGCAATGGCAGTTTGTAGCCTGTGGCTTTACGCCGCTATGGCGTCTTGTAGCCTGTGGCTTTACGCCGCTATGGCGTCTTGTAGCCTGATGGTCTTTAAGCCGCAATAGCGTCTTGTAGCCTGTGGCTTTACGCCGCAATAGCGTCTTGTAGCCTGTGGCTTTACGCCGCAATAGCGTCTTGTAGCC
>CAXBBG010000004.1:0-136188 GCA_963974105.1 uncultured Magnetococcales bacterium | reverse complement strand
TGACTGTTAATCAGGTTGTCACAGGTTCGAGCCCTGTCGCCGGAGCCATTTTTTTTTGTCTAAATTCAACGGTTTGCACCAAGATTCACCAAATCACCAAAATATCTAAAAATCACATAAGACTATTTGTAAAATGCACCTTCCAATAAACGGTATCGCATATTTTTGTCAGGCGCTTCCTTTCCAACCCAAACATTAAAAAATGCAGATGTGAATGCAGGGTCTTTTATAGATCCTTGTAGCTTTTCATTGTGATAGAAGCTTGTTATAATATCATGTTTTAAAATAGTGATATGATCACCTTTAACAACATCAGGGAAAATAGCCTTCATTTGCTTTTCCCATTTTTTTAAAATTAGAGGTGTCACATTTTCTTGTTTTTCTAAATCTTCTACGGCTTTACTTAGGCGACGGCCAGCGCTTAGATCTCTTTGATATTTTATGTCTAAGGCTTGGATGTCGGAAGTGTCTTTTGTCTGGTAGAGCTTAATATTGTAAACATCTAAGAAGAAATATGAATAATTATATTCACCAATTGCTTGTAGATTTGGGTAATTTGTCGCAATGGATGACGGTAATGCATGCGCATTTGTTGCAATCCCACAGTGGATAAATAAGGCAATAAATAATAAATTAAACCATTTCATAATACTTTTCCTCTGTTATTTATTACACTACCTTTTACCTTATGTGCCTTGCCGTTAATGTTCTAGTAAAATAAAATAGGTTTACACGTACAAATTGGAGTTTTTATAAAGAACACTTGTCTATAAGGGGTGTTTCCTTTATCTTATTTTAAATATACCCAATGAAAAATGAATGATAAAAAAATGGTCGCTAAAATAATACCTTTGTCTTTTATGATATTGATTGCACATAATAGCTTTGCTGATGAGTTAAAAAAAACGTTTAAAGAAACAATTCCAACTGAATTACTGGAAAGGCATGATAGGTTTTTTACAGTAACTTATGAAAACGATGTGTTTGCAAATAACGACGCAAACTATACAAATGGTGTTCGTTTTACATATTTTGATACTAATGCAAAAGTACCTCAGTTGGTGAAGGATTTTTTTAATATGGCCCCAATTTTAGAAATTGATAACTTTACGTCGGTTTATTATTCGTTTGGTCAAAACCTTTACACACCTAAAGTTATTACAGCACGTACGCCAGACCCAACTGACCGACCTTATGCAGGGTATTTATATGGTTCTATTGGCTTACGGGCTATTTCTGGTGATCATATCAATGACCTGGAGCTTTCATTGGGTATTGTGGGGCCTTCCGCTTTGGGAGAGCAAACACAAGAATTTGTCCATGATATGATAGACACAACTGACCCGTCTGGTTGGGAAAATAACCAATTAAAGGACGAACCTGCAATTATTATTGCTTACAACCGTCAATGGCCAGAAATGTTTGCAACTGATATAGGGGCTTTCCATTTCCGAGTTTCTCCAAATCTTGGTGGTGCTATCGGTAATGTTTATACATATGCTTCAACTGGTATGACATTTCAGTTAACACCTAAGGTATATAAGTGGCAAACAACACCTTTGCGTGTGAGACCATCTATGCCTGGATCGGGTTATTTTATTGTACCAGACAATAAATTTGCATGGTCTACATTTGCCGGATTTGAGCAACGCGCTATTGCACGTAATATATTTTTAGATGGTAACTCATATAAAGACAGTGCTTCTGTTGATAAAAAGACATTTGTCGGGGACGCAAATGTTGGGTTAAGTTTAACGTATGGACGCGTTCAAACGTCGTTTACGATAAACTGGAGGGGACGAGAGTTTCAAAATGGCCGCTCAACAACCTTTGGTGCCTTGTCATTGGGGTATAGGATTTAAAAATAAGATAAGCCATAAAAAAAGCTCTGAAAATTCAGAGCTTTTTTTTATGGTGACTCTATTTATTTTGTAGCCACGTAGTCACGCTTTGCATGACCTGTATAAAGTTGACGAGGACGCCCAATTTTCATTTTAGGGTCTTCAACCATTTCTTTCCAATGGCTGTACCAGCCGACTGTACGTGAAAGGGCGAAGATGGCCGTGAACATGGAAGTTGGAATGCCGATAGCGCGTAAAATAATACCAGAATAGAAGTCAACATTCGGGTAAAGGTTACGTTCTACAAAGTATGGGTCTTCAAGTGCAATACGTTCTAACTCCATTGCAATATCAAGCATTGGGTCTTGTACGCCAAGAGCGCCTAAAACTTCGTCGCAGGCTTTTTTCATAAGTTTGGCACGTGGGTCAAAGTTTTTGTAAACGCGGTGACCAAAGCCCATAAGTCTTGTTGCATTTTCTTTGTCTTTTACTTTCTCCATGTATTCAGGAATGTTATCAACAGAGCCAATTTCTTCAAGCATTTTTAATACAGCTTCGTTTGCTCCACCGTGCGCAGGGCCCCATAGGCATGCAATACCAGCTGAAATACAAGCGAATGGATTTGCGCCAGAACTACCTGCTAAGCGCACAGTAGACGTTGATGCATTTTGCTCGTGGTCAGCATGAAGCGTAAAAATAAGATCCATTGCATTTGCAACAGCAGGCTGAATTTTATAATCACCTGCAGGTGTTGAAAACATCATGTGTAGGAAGTTTTCTGCATAATTATAACTGTTTTTTGGATAAATAAAAGGTTGTCCAGAGTTGTATTTATAAGCCATTGCAGCAAGTGTTGGCAGCTTAGCAATGAGACGGTGCGCACAAATTTCACGGTGTTTAGGGTTTGAAGGGTCTAAGCTGTCATGATAAAACGAGCTCAGCGCACCAACCACACCAACTAAAATTGACATAGGGTGTGCATCGCGTCTAAAGCCTTTAAAGAAACTATTAAGCTGGTCATTTACCATTGTGTGATCGCTAATGTTTTTAGTGAACTCTGCGAGTTCTTTTTTGCTTGGTAATTCGCCGTTTAAAAGAAGATAACAGACTTCCAGGTAGCTTGATTTTTCAGCAAGTTGTTCGATAGGGTAACCACGGTAAAGTAAAATACCTGCGTCCCCGTCAATATATGTAATAGATGAAGAGCATGCGGCTGTAGACATAAAGCCTGGGTCGTATGTAAAACACCCCGTGTCTTTATAGAGGCTTGTAACGTCTAATACGTCTGGTCCAATAGAACCACTGTATTTATTAAGTGTGATTGTTTGTTGAGCTTGTTTTTTTTCTTGTGTCATTGTTGACATGAGGGCGTTCTCCCGAAACCTGTTAATTTTCATATGTTATTATAGCCTCGCTAGGGGCTCTTTACAATTTATATTCAATATTTTTTTATGATTTATGTAGAATTATGTAGCAAAAAATCTTTTGTGGCGATTTGTTTTTAACAATTCGAACTTGTATAAAGTTAATGTAATACCTATAATAAAATACATGATTTTAGCATTTTAGGGTTTGCTAAGTTTTTATTACAAAAGGGTTTGTTATGAATAGGTTGTCAATCTTCAGGTCGCTGGTACTTGCTATTGCTTTGTCATTATTCTTGTCGTCTGCGTCATTTGCGGGAATTACAATTCCTAAAACAATGGAAGAATATACATATAATACACCTGTGAATGCTGATATTGAAAAGCGCACAGGTGAATTAGATTACGGCAAAACTCAATCGGCGTGGGATTTTGACGAATCTGCTATTCCTGAATTTAGCCTAGATAGAATTACAATGGATCATGATGATTTTAAAGCTGAAGCTCTGGTTTGGCCTTATCAGTGTGGCGGAGGCTTTGATGATAAGGGGTCATGCTGGTATTGGAAGTGGCATTCTTGCTTATTCATTTCGCATTGTTACCCTGTGCCTTATCCATTACCTGCTTGTGAGACCAAAATTACATATAAAGAGCCGACTGTTCATGTGGAGATAGCGCCTCGTGCAGCGACAAGTTTTATTGACCCTAATATTAAATTACTGCGCAATATACCTGAAAATATAAAAGGTTGGGATGTAGGCGGCGAAGACCCTGTGCCAAGTGCTCATGTTTATGGTATTAGCCCGTTAGCACGGTATACCTCAGACTTAAGCTTAATGGCCAGTCATACGATGACATGTGATTTGGCTCAGAAATGGGATAAATTTGAATATGTTCAGGTGTTTAAGGTGCCTTTACCATCTATAAAACTTTTCCAAGAAATTCCAAACTCTTTGATTGACTTGCAGAATTGGAACGATGAATGGTTTGAAGGAAATCAACCTTTGACGATTACACCAAGCCACCCAATGACGACATTATACATGTCAGAATTTCCTCAAAATAAACCTTTTTGGGATCCATATGCATTGCCTAATGGTATAACGCCTTCTGGTGAAAGCAAAGACGGGTTTGAGCAGGACAGGGTTGATGCATATAAATATGTGCTGCCATATGTTTCAACGCCGTCAGATGCGCCAAATGGAAAACTTATTGTACCGATGAAAGTGGTTCCAGGTACTGGCGAAGTTATTATTGGTCTGTACATGAATAAATGTGATGCAGGTGAAGCTGAAGACGGTACTAATATATGTATCGGAGATTGGGGGGCTTTGTTCCCACGTAATGGTCAAACCGCTATTATGGATGAACGCTATCCTCTTAAAAAATCTGTTCAGCTAGCATGGCGTGCGTATGACAAGGTTCTTGAAGATAGTGCGGATACGCTGGATGTATTAAAGATAGCACGTGGTACGTCGCACTACGGTGTTGGCTACGAAAATACAGACTTTAGTATTGACTATCCATTCCAAACCGATCGCTATAAAGTAGGTGAAACTCCTGAAACATGGGAAAAGGGATACTTTGGTGAGGAAACTAAAGCTGGTGGTATGTTGATGACTTTATGGCGTGAAACAAGTTGTTGTGCACGAGTTTGTTGTCCTATATCTGGCTACAATCCAGGCGAAACTTACCCTTGGGGTGGCGGTGGCGTTCTACAAGCAATATGGAATATTGAAGTGGAAGAATGGAAAATTACAGAGATCTCTGATCATAAATAAAATTTAAAAATATAAAAAGGTACGATTATGGGTTTAAAGAAAATAAGTTGGCTATTGTTATTACCGTTGTTGGTTGTTTCGAATGCATTTGCAGCTGATGAAATGCATGAAGAAGAGACAGCTCCTTCAGGTGATGTATATATCTTTTTAAAGGCCGCAAATCCTTTACCTATTGAGCAGATGGCATTTATGTCTAAATTGCATCAAGAGAAAGGGCTGAGAACTTTTACAAATATGATGCCTTTATCACCAAATGAAATGGCTATATATCAAAAAGACCCAGCGGCTTATATTGATAAAACAGGTGTACCACCTAGAAATTATAAACCTGATCAAAAGGCATTGCAGGAACTGGCAAGCACTATTCGTCCATATAAAGCCGAAAGAGGCGATGTGAATATTGCACGCAAATATAATGTTAATGTTTTTCCAAGTTTGTTGTATTTAACACCGGATGGTTATATCTTCCGCTATGAATTTAAACCTTTTGACAGTAAAGTTTCGCAAAAGAATTTTTGGCGTGATTATGCAAAATATAGAAATAATAAACCACGTAATAACATGTTTAAAAACAAAAAGTGGAGCCAGTAACGGCTTTACATGAAAAGATAGGAAAAGCCTCTTCGGAGGCTTTTTATGTAAATTGATGATAAGGAATTTAAAATGGTTTTATATGGTATTAAAAACTGCGACACCGTTAAAAAGGCGCGTAAATATTTAGATGGTTTAGGTGTAGAGTACAGTTACCATGATTTTAGAGTTGATGGCTTAACGCAAGCTAAGGTTTCTGATTGGGTTGAGGCTGTGGGTATGGATGTACTCATCAATAGAAGGTCGGCAACTTGGAAAGGGTTAACAGATGCCCAAAAGGCAAATGTGACCGTAGATATTTTATGCGAATATCCAACGCTCATTAAGCGCCCTGTTTTAGAAACGCCTGTAAAAATTGTTGTGGGTTACCTAGAAGCTGAATATGGTGAAGTTGTATCTTCTTGATATTTTTCTTCTATTGGCGCTGGCAGAATATTTAGATTTATATCTACATAAATTAAACAGTGGTCACTTTCTGACACGCAAATTTTTCCGCTGCCACTTGGGCTAAGGTTAAAACTTGTTAGTATGTGGTCAATAGGCGCTGCAGGTACTGGTACGGGCCATGTTGGTGTGCCTTTGCTGGCAACGCGTAATCCTTGTTGTAGAAGTATTTTTTCAATTGGTTTTTGCCAATGAACCGCATTAAAATCTCCTAAGAATATTTTGTATTCGCCTAATTCTAAGTTTGAAGCTATATCAAGTGTTTTGTTGCGTTTTTCAGTAAGGTTTTTACCCAGTGGCGGCAGTGCATGTATTTGGACGATACTTAAAACTTTGTGTGGCAACGCAATGTAGTGCTCTGTGATATAACCTTCATCGTGACGGACAGACTTTTTAAGGGGATATTTGCTGAGTATCATACTTAGGCCAACAGTATCGTTTGCGCGTTTATCTTGCACTTTGTAAGTGAAGGGGTATGTTTGTGAATAATCTTTAAGGCGAAATTCCCATTGTTCGTTTACTTCAAGTAAACTTAAAATGTCAGCGTCTAATTTTTCAAGAACTTCAATTTGTTTATCAATACTACCTTTATGATGGTAAAGAACATTGTAGGTGGCGATACGCAGATGTTCTTTTGCTATATCGTCATTTGGGGTCGAGGTTGCCAGGCGACCGTATAAAACCAGAGGAGCAATTACTAAAATGGAAAATTTAACCAATGGCCAAAACATAAATTTACCTTGCCAGCGTATGCGTACCGCTACAATAAGCGCATAAAGAGCTACAGGTGCAGCGTAAAGCAGGCTACCTAAAATACCCATAAAATAAACATCTTCTTTGGTATAGGCAAAATAGCAAGTGACAATAGTTGCAACTAATAAGAAGAAGCAAAACATGTTTTTACGCGCTTGCATTTGTTTTAGAGTGGCCATATTGATGTGTCTTTTATTGTTTTTGTATTATATGTATATTTTATATAGGTTTGCGTGTGCTTTGCACGTAAAAATGACTTGGCCGTTTGAGTTTATGTGAATTGTAGTATGATACTGTTGTATTTCTCACTTATAGACTAAAACTACTGCCGCAGCCACAGCTTGATGTTGCATTTGGATTGTTAACAACAAATTGGCTTGCTTCTAAGCTTTCTTCAAAGTCAATGGTCGAGCCTTTAAGGTAGGTAAAGCTCATCATGTCAATAATCACTTCTGCACCATCAATCTTTTCATTTTTAATTGAAATATCAGATGGAGATTTGTCGTCTGTTAATTTAAAGCTGTAGGAATATCCACTACATCCGCCACCTTGAACGCTGAGGCGTAGGCAAAGGTTTTCCTCACCTTTTTTGGCGATAATAGTTTTGATACGTTTAGCCGCATTTTCAGAAAGAGTTAGCGGTTTTAGGCTTTCTTTTTCTTTTGTAGGTTGCGGTTCATCTTCAAGGTCAAAGGTGATTTTTACCATCATTTTAGCTTTATATAAATTTCATCTTATTTAGTTATAGCTGTCTTATGTGAGGGAAGCAAGCAACATGCTATGTTTTTTTAGCGTTTTATTGTTATGAAGGGTTTAAATTTATCACGCTATGGGCTATAAAGAAGGGTACCAATTTAAGAAGTAAGGAATCTTTAATGGCTAAACCGGAAAAAATTACGCATTTTAATGACCGCACACTTGCGCCATACGCAACTGATTGGCGTCAATCTAAGGGGCGCATTTACCAAGAGCCAGAGGCTTTTGACCGTACCCCGTTCCAGCGTGACCGTGACCGCATTATTCATTCCGAAGCGTTTAGACGTTTGCAGTATAAAACACAAGTTTACGCAAACCAAAACGCAGGTGACCATTTTCGTACGCGCTTAACGCACTCTCTTGAGGTGGCTCAAATCACGCGTGACATTTGCCGTTACCTTAATTTAGATGAGGACTTAGGTGAGTGTATTGCTTTGGCGCATGACCTAGGGCATCCACCATTTGGGCACGCAGGGGAAGATGCCTTGCATAAGGCGATGGAACCATACGGCGGTTATCGTCATAACGACCAAACTTTACGTGTTGTTGCGCAGCTTGAGCGCCGTTATGCATCTTTTGACGGTTTGAACCTCACGTGGGAATCGCGCGAAGGGATTGCTAAACATAACGGTCCTATTAAAAATGCAGATGAAGATCTATATGACGGCTTAGATCCACGTTCATACTGTGGTTTAGAAGGGCAGGTTGCAGCAATGGCAGATGATATTGCTTATAACCATCATGATATTGATGACGGTATAGGTATGGGCAACCTTACACTAAAAGATATGTGCAAAGTGCCTCATTTTAAGCGCATGCACGAAGAGGTGACGGCCTCTTATCCGAAGATTGATGATTACCGTGTTTTAAAGGAAGTGTTAAGAAGGCTTATTTCTAAGCAAGTGCGTGATCTCCTCATTACATCAAAAGCAAATATCTCTAAATCGGGTGTTACAAGCGTTGAAGATGTGCGTGCTTATGGCCAGCAGCTTATTACGTTCAGCTCTAAGGTGGAAAAAGAAACGGTAGAGCTAAAGAGTTTCTTACATGCGAACATGTATCGCCACTTTAAAGTGAACCGCAGTGCTTTTCGTGCGCATCGTATTATTGGTGATCTGTTTGACGTGTACATGAAGCACCGACGTATGTTGCCAGCCCACATCCAAGAATTTTTACCGAAAGATAAAAACGATAAAATGGCGAAGGCTAAGGTTGTAGCTGATTATATTAGTAGTTTAACAGATAGAAGTTGTGTGCAAGAGCACGCCCGTCTATTCGGTATTAGATAGCCATTAAAGACATTATAAAAATAGAAAATAGAAGATAACAGAATAAAATGAAGACAGATATTTACACAAATTTAAGAAAAGCTGTAGAAGTAGCTTTAAAGGAACTTAAAGCAGAAGGCTTTTTGCCAGAAGATCTAGTAACAAGCAATGTTACTGTAGAACAGCCTAAAGACATGAGCCATGGTGACTTTGCTACAAACGCAGCAATGGTGTTAGCAAAACCTGCTAAAAAAAATCCAAGGGACATTGCCACAAAGCTTGCTGAAAAATTGGCAGGTCAAGCTGGTATTGAAACGGTAGATGTTGCAGGTCCAGGATTCATTAACTTTAAAATGAAAAATGAATGCTTCCATGAGCAAATTAAAGCCATTTTAGAGCAAGGTTTAAGTTATGGTTCAAGTGAGGTTGGTGCACACGAAAAAGTTATGGTTGAATTTGTAAGTGTTAACCCAACAGGGCCGCTCCATGCAGGGCATGGGCGTGGGGCCGTTTATGGCGACGCACTTTGCCGTCTTTTAGACAAGGCTGGTTATGATGTTTATCGTGAGTATTTAATGAATGACGCTGGTGGTCAAATGCGTGTTATCGCCAAATCTGTTCACACACGTTATTTACAAAGTTACGGCAAGGACGCCATCCTTCCTGAAGGGTGTTACCCAGGTGACTATGTAAAGGATATCGCGAAAACACTTAAAGAACGTGACGGCGACAAATGGTTAAACGTGACAGACGACGAAGAAGTTTTTGTTGCGCTGCGTGGGTTCTGTGTTGAGCAATGTATGGCTATGGTGAACGATGCTGTTGTGAATGACATGGGTATTAAATTTGATAATTACTTTAGTGAGTTTGATATGCACGAGCGTGGTGAAATGAAAGTCGCTATCGATAAATTGCGTGAAAAGGGTTATATCTACGAAGGTGTTTTAGCGCCACCAAAAGGTAAAATTATTGAAGATTATGAGCCAGAAGAAATGACGCTCTTTAAGGCAGAACAATTTGGTGATGACTGCGATCGTCCTGTTTACAAAAAGAATGGTGAGCCAACGTATTTTGGGGCAGATGTCGCTTATCACAATAATAAATTGGAACGCGGTTTTACGAAATTGATTAACGTTTGGGGCGCAGACCATGCTGGCGCTGTGAAGCGTTTAAAAGCTGCAGTCGGTGCTTTAACGGGTAAGAAGGACGCTATTCATATTCAGCTTATGCAAATGGTGAAACTCGAAAAAAATGGTAAGGAAGTTAAGCTTTCTAAACGTGCTGGTAATATCATTGAGGTCTCTGATGTTGTCAAAGAAGTAGGGGCAGACGCGTTCCGTTTCTTATATCTTTTCCGTAAGCATGACTCTCAATTTACGTTTGACCTTGCAAAGGCTGTTGAAAAAAACAATGAAAACCCTGTTTTTTATGTTCAATATGCACATGCACGTATCTGTTCAATATTCCGCCAACAAAAAGAACTTGGTATTGCAGACGTGGCAGGTGATGTAAACTTACAGCTGTTAGATCAGCCAGAAGAGTTGAAACTTATTAAGCAAATGTGCTTATTCCCATTGATTGTGGAAAAGTCTGCACAAAGTTTAGAACCGCACCGCATCGCATTTTATGCACATGAGTTAGCAAGTAGTTTTCATAGCTTGTATAATGCGGAGAAATTTTTACTCCCAGAAGACGTGGCATTAACACATGCACGACTAGAGTTGGTGAAAGCTGCACAAATTACACTTAAAGCATCACTTGACGTTTTAGGTGTAACTCCATTGGAACAAATGTAATTTAAGGTAATTTATTTATGAGAAAATCAACGTATTCAACATATTCAGTGTCGAACCAACGCTCTTGGTTGAAATGGGTCGGAGCCGCATTTGTATTCGGCGCATTTATTTCTTTGCTGTGGTACGCCACAAGCAATAAAAATGCTTTAATGCAAGACGAAGATGACCTTGAATTGGTCTTACCTTTAAGTGGGCCTGTTAAAGTACGTGCCGCAGATCCAGGCGGTATGGAAGTTGAAAATAGAGATAAGCAAGTATTTGATTTATTAGATAGTTCTTCAGAAGAAGGCGTGGAAGGGGAAACTCTTTGTGAAAGCGATGAAGGCGATATGGTTTGTAATAAAGTACTGCCAAAAGTAACTGCATTATCAGCGGACCCTGCGGCGGTGGCGGCGGCGGAAGCGGCGGCGAAAATGCAACCGAAAAGTGCAGATATTGCGATGTTGATTCAAGGTTATAAACCTGAAAATACGTCTGCAACGGACTCCGAAAATGTGAATTCTAACATTACTAAAAGTGAAGTTGTTTCAGTTATTCCTGTACAAAAAATGGTTATAAATAAAGAGAAATCAGCGGAACCATTTGCGAATAAGGAGAGCATTGAAGCGGAAAAGGGCGGTATAAAAACGGAAAAATCGACCCCAAAAGAGAACTTAGCGAATCAAACTGTTGCGATGCCAAAAACTACTGCTAAGTCAGAAGCAGCTAACTCAAAAGTTGTTGAGCTGCCAAAAGGTATTGAAGTTATCGCGAAGGAAAAGCTTTATACAGGTGGTGCTTGGGGTGTGCAATTGGCTTCGTATAAAAGCTTAGAAAATGCAGACACAGGTTCAAAAATTTTACTTAAAAAATTCCCTGAAATTTTAAGCCCTCTAACATACGTTACAGAGAAGGTGGATATTGAAGGTAAAGGACGTTTTTACCGCGTGCAGTTTATTGGTTTGAAAGATAAGGAATCTGCCAAAAAAGCATGTGATAGCTTGAAAGCTAAAGGGCAGGGGTGTTGGTATGTTAGCCGTTAAAAAACCGACACCTTTAATTTTAGGTTTACCTTCAGCCGTTTTAGATGAAGAAACAAAAGCGTTATTTAGATGTTTAGCGCCTGTTGGCTTTATTTTATTTAAACGTAATTGTGAAGATGCGGTTCAGCTTAAAAAACTTTGCGCTGATTTAAAAGAAGTAAGCCCTATGGCAGAGCCCCTTATTTTTATTGATCAAGAGGGTGGTCGTGTAAACCGTATTCATTGGGAAGAGTATATGGCGCCAGCGGGGCAAACCATTGGCGAACTTTTTGAGAAAAACATTGAAAAAGGCTTAAAAGCGGCTCAGCTAAATGGATATGTTTTGGCCGCGCAATTGCGTGAATATGGTATCAATGTAAATTGTTTACCGCTTGCTGATGTGGCAACAAAAGGCATGCATGATGTTATAGGTGACCGTGCATTTTCAAACAATCCAAAAACGGTGGCGGCATTATGTGCAGCAACAATTACAGGTTTATTGGCTGGCGGTGTTTGGCCTATTATTAAGCATGCGCCTGGGCATGGCCGTGCGTTAAGTGACTCCCATAAAGACTTGCCTGTGGTAGATGCTTCTATAGATGAATTGCGCACGCAAGATTTTTATCCGTTTATTATAAATAAAGAGTGCCCTTTGGTGATGACAGCGCACATACTTTATCCGCAAATTGATCCGTTAAATTGCACAACCAATTCATCTAAAATGATACATGATGTATTAAAGGGTGAGATGGGTCTAAAAGGTTTAATTGTTAGTGATGATTTGAACATGCAAGCACTTGCTGGCTCGGTACGAGTGCGTGCTGAAAAGGCGTTGAATGCAGGGTGTGATTTGTTGTTGCATTGCAGCGGTAAATTAGAAGAAATGGAAGAACTTAAAGGTTTGCGTGATATAACGCCAAGCGCTTTAACAGCTATCGAGAATTTACCACCGCTTGGAAAGCCATATGCGCACACAATTGCCGAAGCTAAATTAGAATTAAAAGAAATGTTAGGATAAAATTTTGGATTATGATTTAGCGACGATTTTACAAACAATTTCTATCTGGGGTATCCCCGTGCTATTGGCTATTACTTTACATGAGGCAGGGCATGGGTATGCGGCCTTAAGGTGTGGCGATAAAACGGCTTATATGCTGGGTCGTGTTACATTAAATCCTATTAAACATATTGACCCATTTGGTACAGTTTTATTACCGCTTGTTTTGGTTTTTAGCGGTGCACCTTTTTTAATTGGCTATGCAAAGCCTGTACCTGTTTCTTTTCGTAATTTACGTAATATACGCCGTGATAGTGTTATTGTTGCTTTTGCAGGGCCGTTTATGAACATTGTTTTGGCTGTTTTAAGTGTGGCCGTGGCGTACTTTGCAGTTTTATTGCCAGAAGGCTATGATGTTGCTTTGTATAAGATGGCTTTAGCATCTATCCAAATTAACGTTATTTTATGTATTTTTAACTTAGTGCCTATATTACCGCTGGATGGTGGACGTATTTTGGCGGCTCTATTACCAGGGCCGTTATCATACAAATTTGGACAAACGGAGCGCTATGGGTTTATTATCATTTTGATTTTAGTGTTCTCTGGGTTATTATGGCAAATTATAGGTCCTGTGATGAATGTTGTTATTTCAGCAATTTTACAGTTTATGCCTCGATAAAAGATTTAAAAAAATAAAAAATAAGGGTCTGTTTAGTTTATGAAGTCTGTTGTTATAGCCTTTTTTATGCCGCCTGGTATGAGCGTTCTTCTGGCTATTTTTGCATTTTACTTTTTAGTGTTTAAACAAAAAACAAAGCGCTCAGCCGTTTTGCTCGCCTTGGCTATCTTGTCTGGTTGGGTTTTCTCAAGCGAAGCAATGGGAAGGCTTTTAACGGTTGGGCTTATTTCTCAGGTTGAACATAGGCAGGACATCGGCATTAACGATGTTGATATGATTGTTGTTTTAACAGGTGGTATGCGTTATACAGGTAAAGAAGCTGGCTGGCTTCCTGAGATGGAAAGTTACCAACGTATGGTAACGGCACTTGAAGTGCACGGTAAAATTAATTCTAGAACACCTATTTTGATTAGTGGTGGTAAAACAGAAGGTGCACATTATCCTTCTGAGGCGGCAGTTTTGAAAGCACGTTTTGACCGAGAAAGTGCGCGCATTTTACCAATTACACTTGAAGAAATTTCTACAAATACATATGAAAATGCACTGCAAAGCGCCCATGAAATAAACAGGCGCGGTGCACATAAAGTTTTGCTTGTAACCTCTGAAGAGCATATGTTGCGTTCTTTAGCCGCATTTAGAGGGCGTGGTATTGATCCGCTGCCTTTGCGTGTCTTTACAATGGATAGGGGAGCGCTTGAATGGGATGACTTTTTACCTTCTTTTAAAGGGGTAAAAACCAATGCGAAAGCACTTTACGAACTATTTGGTATTGTTGAATATCTGATGGCAGAACGCATCCGAATGGATGATGTATTTTACGAAGTTAAATAATATAAAAAGGGATATAAAATGGGTTTTGGAGCAACTGAGTTAATTATTATTTTGGTGATTGTTCTTGTGGTATTTGGGGCTGGTAAGCTGACAAGTGTTATGGGTGATCTTGGTAAAGGTGTTAAGTCTTTTAAAGATGCAATGGATGAGGAACCTAAAAAAGAAACGGCAGTTAAAAAAGCGCCTGTGAAAAAGGCTACGACAAAGTCTACAGTCGCTAAAAAAACGGCTGCTAAAACAGCTTCAACTAAAACAGTTGCAGAGAAAAAAGCCGCTATTAAAAAAGTAGTTGCTAAAAAGGCCGCTGAAAAATCAACAACAGCAAAGCCAGGTACTGTTAAAAAGGCACCTGTTAAAAAAGCTGTAGCTAAAAAATTAGCTGCCAAAAAAGTCGCGCCAAAAACAGCAACGACAAAAACAGCAGTAGCTAAAAAACCTGTAGTGAAAAAAGTAGCGGATAAAAAGGCTGTGGCTAAAAAACCTGCGGCTAAAAAAGCTTAGTTAAGTTAGGGTAACATTCAATGTTCGGCATCGGCATTATAGAAGTATTTATCATTCTTATGGTGGCATTGTTTGTTATTGGCCCTGAAAAAATCCCTGAAGCGGCCGCGTCTGTTGGCCGCTTTATTCGTACTGTAAAACAATATATCAATGAACTTAAACGTTCTGTGCATGATCACCCTTTAAAAGGTGAGTTAATGACCGACTTACGTGACCAAAATGAGTTTGATATACCAGAACTTGATCCTGAAGATAATCACATTGAAGGTGAAGGTTTTTCCCCTAAAGATAAAGAGGTTAAGAAATGAACGAGATTTTAAAAAAACCTTTAATCTCTCATTTAATTGAACTTAGACGTCGTATGATGGTCGCTTGTTTAATTATTTTAATAGGTGCAGGGGGTTGCTATCTTTTTAAAGAACAGGTTTTCCAGTTTTTAGTTTTGCCTTTATCTGCCGCTTCTGCATCACCGCTTCAAATGATATATACAGGTGTACCCGAACTGTTTTTCACTTATTTGCGTCTTTCATTTTTTGCTGGATTGTTTGTGGCATTGCCAGTTATTCTGTGGGAAATTTGGGCATTTATAGCACCTGGACTTTATGAAAAAGAACGCCGTGTCATTGCGCCGTTTATTGCAGCCACACCCCTGCTTTTTTATACAGGTGGTGCATTTATGTATTTTGTTGTTATGCCGCTTGCGATGACCTTCTTTTTTGGGTTTCAAACTGAAACGATAACGGCACTGCCTTCTGTGAAAGAATATTTGTCATTTTTAATTAAAATGCTTTTTGCTTTTGGTTTGGCCTTTGAGTTGCCTGTGCTTCTTTTGCTTTTGATGAAATTTGGCGTGGTAAGTGTGGCGGCTGTTAAAAATTTCCGCCGTTATGCGATTGTTTGCATTTTTATCGCATCGGCCCTGTTAACTCCACCTGACCCTATATCTCAGCTGATTTTAGCGATTCCTCTTGTATTGCTTTATGAACTGTCTATTTTTATGGCAAAATTCTTAGGCATCAAAGACAAAACGCCCGCCTAAACTTCTAGTATTTTTTTAGCGTATTTGGTAGGATGCGTTATATAGAGCTCCGTATTATTTTAACGTTAAAAAGAGAATAGAAACATGCTTGATATCAAGTGGATCCGCGAAAACACTGAAACTGTTGATAAAGTGATGGTTATGCGTGGTGCAGCCCCAATTTCAGAAAAACTTGTCGTGATGGATGAAAAACGCCGTGATGTGATGGGTAAATTGCAAATTTTGCAAGCGAAGCGTAACACGCTTTCAAAAGAAATTGGTCAGGCAAAGTCCACAGGTGTTGACGCAGCACCTTTGTTTGAACAAATGAAGCAAGTAGGTCCACAGGTGAAAGACCTTGAAGACCAAGAACGTAATTTACAAGCGGAATTGAAATTATTTGTAGAAGCTTTACCAAACATGTTGGACGCTGAAGTGCCGTTGGGTAAAGACGAAGATGAAAACGTTGAAGTTAGAAAATGGGGCACCCCTAGAGAATTTAACTTTGAGCCGCAAGCGCATTATGACCTTGGTGAAAAATTAGGCCAGCTTGACTTTGAAACGGCAGCTAAAATTAGCGGTAGTCGTTTTTCTTGGTCACAAGGGGACCTTGCACGCTTGGAACGCTCACTTGCGATGTTTATGCTAGATACACACACACAGGAAAATGGTTTTACAGAAGTAAACCCACCAGTGCTTGTGACGCCTGCGTCAATGTATGGCACAGGGCAATTGCCAAAATTTGGTGACGATGCTTTTTACACGAATGATGAGCGTGATTTGATGTTGGTACCTACAGCTGAAGTACCACTGACAAATTACATGCGTGACAAAACAATTACGGAAGCCGAACTACCTTTGAAATTTTGTGCATGGACACCGTGTTTTAGAAAAGAAGCCGGTAGTGCCGGGCGTGACACACGTGGTCTTATCCGTGTGCACCAATTTAACAAAGTTGAAATGGTTCAAATTGTTCACCCAGAAAAAAGTGACGCCGCACTTTCATTTATGTTGAACTGCGCTGAAGGTATTTTACAGAAGCTGGAAATTCCGTTCCGTACGGTTATGCTTTGTAGTGGTGACATTGGTTTTTGTGCACGTAAAACATTTGACATTGAAGTGTGGTTGCCAGCGCAAGACACATACCGTGAAATTTCTTCATGCTCAAACTGTGGTGATTTTCAGGCACGCCGCATGAATGCTAAGTTTAAAGACGCAGATGGTAAAAATCAGTTTGTTCACACCTTAAATGGAAGTGGATTAGCTGTGGGACGTACACTTGTAGCGGTGATGGAAAATTACCAAAACGAAGACGGCTCTATTACAATACCAACAGTTTTACAGCCTTACATGGGCGGTAAAAAAGTAATTGAGGCTGTTAAGTAATTTATGAACATGCAAAATGCTTCCTTCAAATTGCAAGCGGATAGGTTGATTAAAACCTTGTCCGACTTGGGTATTAAAAAAGACGTGCTTAACGTGATGGTAAAAATTCCGCGTGAAGCTTTTTTGTCGGCGGCGTTTAAAAACGAAGCTTACAATGACAGTGCTTTACCCATTGGTGAAAGCCAAACAATCTCACAGCCTAAGGTGGTGGCGCTTATGACCCACGCTTTAGATGTTCAAAAAGGGCATAAAGTTTTAGAAATTGGTACAGGCTGTGGTTATCAAACCGCTGTACTTTGTAAATTAGCACGCCGTGTTTTTACGATAGAGCGTTTTGCCAGTTTAAAAAATGGTGCTGAAAAGCGTTTGCATGGATTGGCAATTAGTAATTTTGTAACGCAAGTGGGCGATGGTTCACTTGGTTGGCCAATGCAGGCACCATTTGACCGCATTATGGTAACAGCTGCTTCGCCTGAAGCGCCTAAAGCATTGCTTGATCAATTGGGTGAAAATGGCGTAATGGTTATTCCTATTGGTAAGCAAGAGGACGAATATCAAAAATTGATGCGTTATTACCGCCGCTCTGATGGTACGATTGGTGAATATTATTTAGGCGATGTACGTTTTGTACCGCTTGTAGGGGCACAGGGCGTGCCAGAGCAAGAAGCTTGCTAAATTTTTAAGGGGTGAAATACATGTTACAGAACTTATATAATAAAATATTGAGATATGCAGACCATCCACATGCTGAATGGGTGTTGTTTTTTGTAGCGTTTGTTGAATCATCCTTTTTCCCTATTCCGCCTGACGTTTTGTTGATTCCGATGGTTATTGTAAACTTTGACCGTGCTTTTCGATATGCCTTTATTTGTACAGCTGGTTCTGTGCTTGGTGGTATTGCAGGTTATGCGCTTGGTTACTTTTTCTTCGACAGTATTGGTGCGGCGATTATCGACTTTTATGGTGCGGGTGAAAAATTTGCATCATTCCAAGGTTGGTATGCTAAATATGACGTTTACATTATTGCCATGGCTGGTATTACACCAATTCCATACAAAATTGTAACCATCGCCAGTGGTTTGTTGAATGCGAACTTTGTAAACTTTGTGTTAGCTTCGGTTGTTGCAAGGTTTATCCGCTTCTTCCTTATTTCATGGCTTTTATGGCGTGGGGGCCCTTCACTAAAAGGGTGGATTGAAAATAACTTATACCCAATTACAATGGCGGCGGGTGTTGCGTTTATTCTTATTGTTGTGTTGTTTAAAGTTTTATTTGGAGGTTAATTATATGTTACGTTCTGCTTTTTCATTAACGCTTATTGCTGTAGCTTTGTCTGCTTGTGGTAAGCAAGCGCCTGTGGCTGTTATCGATGGTTATAGCAAGCAACGTGTGCCTTATGAAAATACATATGTTGACCCTGCTGATCGTGCATTTGATATGCAAAGTCAGGCCATTGTTGGCTTTCAACAAGAGGAGCGTTACTATGTTCATGGTGGTGACAAGTTGGATCAAATTTCTAAACATTTTGGTGTGCGTGAAAGCGCTATTTTAGCACGCAACAATATTGCAAATGCTGATTCTATGCCTGTGGGAGAATACATTGTTATCCCTTCACCTAATTGGCAGGCTGAAAATATGGGTTCCACTGTAGGGTCTTCTTACAGGTTGACGGATCAATACGGCGCACAAAAGGCAGGAAGTTCTTCTGTGCCTAATGAAGGGGTTTCTTATGATGAAGTTTCTTCTGATTTAGTGACTAAACCTGTTCGCCAAGTTAACCTTATGCGCCAGCATACCTTACAGCCTGGTGAAAATATCTTCCGTGTGGCGATGAAGTATAATGTTTCGCAATTTGATATTTTAGCGGCGAATCAAATTAGAAACCCGGCAGACCTTAAAGCAGGTATGGTACTTAATATTCCACAAGCAGGGGACGTTGTGACAGGGCGCGACGACTACCGTTATTTAGCTGATCAAGGAGTGGAGGTGCCTGTTCAACAAGCTGTACCTACAAAGCCTGTCGCTATTCAAAAAATGCAAGTGAATGATACTTCTTCAAATGCAACGACTGCGCCCACGGGGCAGGTTCAAGCTGTGGCAGAAACAAATTACTATGCTGACTTAACACGTAAATATGGTAATAAATCTGTTTCGACTAAGGGGATGATATGGCCAGCTGATGGTAAAGTATTAAAAACTTTTGGTAATAAAGGTGGTGGCGTCAGTCATTCGGGTATTAACATTGCCCTTTCAAAAGATGCGCCAATTTATGCGGCGGACACAGGCACGGTTATTTACGCTGATAATGGACTGGAACTTTATGGGAATCTTGTGCTTATCCAGCATAAAAGTGGTTACGTAACAGCTTATGCACATAACAGTAAAAATATTGTAAAGCGTCATGACAAAGTTCAAAAGGGGCAGTTGATCGCCTTTGCAGGGAATACGGGCAATGTGAAAGAGACGCAGCTTCACTTTGAAGTGCGTAAAAATGCACAGGCGATGGATCCGATGAAGGTTCTACCGCGCAAGTAAATGTGTTTAAAAATACAAAAAACCTCCTAGCATGGGAGGTTTTTTTAATTGTTTGTAAGTGTTGGTGTTTCCATATTTTAACCGTTTGAGGTGTTTTTTTCGCCGAGAAAAATAAAGCTGTTACTTTCATGCCTGCATTTTAGGCATTGCTTTTGCATTATTATAGGATGAAGCAGTAAAAGCTTATGATAATCAAGTGTTTTTTGCTTGTGTTATTACAGCCACATCTACTATTTGTAGTGCCCCACATGCGTTGACATTGCTTGAAAAAAGCATAATACTTATATGAGAGGGTGAAAAAGCCCGTACTTTGATGTACAATTGTTTAAAATAATTTAATAAAGGATGCTTTATGACACGCATTTCTGATACAGACACAACGAATAACGGCACTTTGTATTGCTCGTTTTGTGGTAAAAGCCAGCATGAGGTACGTAAGCTTATTGCGGGACCAACTGTTTTCGTGTGCGACGAATGTGTACGTTTGTGCATGGATATTATCCGTGAAGAAGAGCAAGCTGGCCCACTCGGTGGCGAAAAAGACGGTATTCCAACACCAAAAAGCATTAAGGAAACGCTTGATGAGTATGTTATTGGACAAGAAACAGCGAAACGCGTTTTAGCTGTAGCTGTACATAACCACTACAAACGTTTAGAGCACATTGAAAGTGAAATTAGCGACGTTGAAGTTTCTAAATCCAACATCATGCTTATTGGCCCAACTGGTTGTGGTAAAACATTGCTCGCTTCAACATTGGCACGTACTTTAGATGTACCATTTACAGTGGCGGATGCAACAACTCTTACAGAAGCTGGTTACGTTGGTGAAGATGTTGAAAATATCATTCTGAAGTTATTGCAGTCTGCTGATTATAATGTAGAACGTGCACAGCGCGGTATTATTTACATTGATGAGATTGATAAAATTACACGTAAATCTGAAAACCCATCTATCACACGTGATGTGTCGGGTGAGGGTGTTCAGCAGGCGCTTCTTAAAATTATTGAGGGAACTGTCGCTTCTGTTCCACCTCAAGGTGGTCGCAAACACCCGCAGCAAGAATTTTTACAAGTTGATACATCAAATATCCTTGTAATTTGTGGCGGTGCTTTTGCTGGGCTTGATAAAGTTATTTCACAGCGTATGCGTAAAAAATCTATCGGATTTAATGCTGAAATTTCAAGTAAAGATGAAAAAAATGTGGGTGAATGGTTAGCTTTAGTTGAGCCTCAAGATTTACATCAATTTGGCCTTATTCCTGAATTTGTAGGTCGCTTACCTGTTATAGCCACACTCGAAGACTTAGATGTGCCGGCTTTGGTTCAAATTTTAAAAGAACCTAAAAACGCACTTACAAAGCAGTATCAAGAACTGTTTAGCATGGATAACTGTAAACTTACATTTACAGAAGATGCGCTTCAAGCAATTGCTACACGTGCTGTTGAACGTAAGACAGGTGCGCGTGGGTTACGTGCAATCCTCGAAGGTATTTTGTTGGACACAATGTTTGAATTACCTTCTGCTGAAAATGTAGAAGAAGTTGTGGTCAACGCAGAAGTGGTTGAAGGGAAAGCTATTCCTTTAATGATTTATAGCGATGCAAAAGAAAAAGATGCGGATGCAGGCTAGTAAGTAAATAAAAGCTGTGCTGTAATGGTATAGCTCGATGCGGAAACTTTAAAATAAATAAAACTGGGAAATAAACCAATGTCAGAAAAAAAACTTAGTCCAGATACAGTGCTTCCGATATTACCACTGCGTAATATCGTCGTGTTCCCAAACATGATTGTTCCACTTTTTGTTGGACGCGATAAAAGTGTTGCCGCTTTAGAAGATATTATGAGTAATGATAAGCAGATTTTGCTTGTAGCACAAAAAGACGAAAGCCTTGATGATCCTTCTGTGGATGATTTTTACCGTATCGGTTGCGTAGGTAACGTGCTTCAAATGCTTAAACTGCCAGACGGTACTGTTAAGGTGCTTGTTGAAGGTGGCGAACGTGTTCGTTTTATTGATGTTGAAGATACAGGCGATATGTTTACTGCCCGTGTTGAGTATGTAACAGAACGTGAAGGCGGCGCTCAAGAAGTTGAAGCTTTGGTACGTGCTGTTGTTGCAGAATTCGAAGAGTATGTGAAACTTAACAAAAAGATTCCACCTGAAGTTCTTGTAAGCATTGCTGCGATTGATGAGCCATCACGCTTGGCTGATACTATCGCTTCACACCTCAACTTGAAAATTGAAGAAAAACAAGAACTACTCGGTATGGACCTTGTAGATGACCGTTTGGAAAAACTATACCAATTGATGGAAAATGAAATTGGTGTGCTACAAGTTGAAAAACGTATCCGTAGCCGTGTTAAGCGCCAAATGGAAAAAACACAACGTGAGTACTATTTGAATGAGCAAATGAAAGCTATTCAAAAAGAACTTGGTGAAGGCGAAGATGGTGGAGACTTAGAAGAGTACGAGAAAAAAATCTCTGAACTTAAGCTAAGTGATGAAGCTAAAGAAAAAGCTGAAACTGAACTTAAAAAATTGAAGATGATGAGCCCAATGTCTGCTGAGGCAACTGTTGTGCGTAATTATCTTGATATTTTACTGGGTATGCCTTGGCAACAAAAAACACGTATCAAAAAAGACCTAAACTTTGCTGAAAACGTTTTAGATGAAGATCACTACGGCTTAGAAAAAGTTAAAGAGCGTATTATTGAACACTTAGCTGTTCAACAACGTGTTAAAAAATTAAAAGGTCCTATCCTTTGTTTAGTCGGTCCTCCTGGTGTTGGTAAAACATCTTTGGCGAAGTCTATTGCGCGTTCAACAGGACGTAAATATATTCGTATGGCTTTAGGTGGTGTACGTGATGAAGCGGAAATTCGCGGTCACCGTCGTACTTACATCGGCGCACTTCCAGGTAAGATTGTACAAGGTCTTAAAAAAGCTGAATCATGTAACCCATTATTCCTTCTAGATGAGATAGATAAAATTGGTTCTGATTCTCGTGGCGATCCTTCCTCTGCTTTGTTAGAAGTGCTAGATCCATCACAAAACAGCACATTTAGTGACCACTACTTAGAAGTAGACTTTGATCTAAGTGATGTGATGTTTATTTGCACAGCAAACTCACTTAACATTCAAGGTCCACTACGTGACCGTATGGAAATTATTCACCTTGCTGGTTACACAGAAGATGAAAAAGTAGAAATTGCAAAACGTCACCTTATTGAAAAGAACATGAAAGATAATGGTCTTAAAAAAGGTGAATTGGTTGTAAAAGATGAAGTGATTCACGATATTATTCGCTACTACACAAGAGAAGCTGGTGTGCGTAATCTTGAACAAAAGATTTCAGGCTTATGCCGTAAGGCTGTTAAGAAACTTATTTCTGAGAATGCGGGTAAAAACCCAGATTCTAAGAAAGGTTCTAAAAAAGCAAGTATTACAATTACAAGCAAAAACTTGAACGAGTTCTTAGGTGTGCGCCAATACGACTTTGGTAAGCGTGAGAAAAAAGATCAAGTAGGTGTTGTAACTGGCTTGGCTTGGACTTCTGTTGGTGGTGATACTTTACCAATTGAAGCCGTTGTTCTTGACGGTAAAGGTCAAATGAAGACAACTGGTAAACTTGGCGATGTTATGACTGAATCAATTCAAGCGGCTGCTTCTTACGTGCGTTCACGTTGGGAAGACTTTGGTTTGGAAAAAGACTACTACATGAAAAAAGATATCCACATTCACGTACCAGATGGTGCAACACCTAAAGATGGTCCTTCTGCAGGTATTGGTATGGTAACGGCTTTAGTGAGTGCGTTAACAGGTAACCCTGTACGTAATGAAATTGCTATGACAGGTGAAGTTTCACTACGTGGTCACGTGATGCCGATTGGTGGATTGAAAGAAAAACTTTTAGCTGCGCACCGTGCAGGTATTAGTAAAGTTATCATTCCAATGGAAAATAAGAAAGACTTGGAAGATATCCCTAAAAACGTTCTTGATGGTTTAGAAATTGTGCCTCTTGAGTATGTGGGCGATGTTTTAAAACATGCATTAAAATTAGATGTTGCTGAGCAAAAGAAAAAGCTTGTAAAAGAGCAAAAGGCTTTTGCTAAGAAACAAGCTGACGACGCAAAAGTTGTTTCGCACTAATCTTCACTTAGATAAAAAAGAGGTCTTTTACAGGCCTCTTTTTTTTGTGAGTTATTCTTGATGTGTATGCATAGTTTTAATTTGTGTGCTAACGCGTTGTTGACACATTTTTTTATATTTTCAGGATAAGCAAGGGAGATATATTGCATGATTTTTAGAAGTATTTGCTCTGTTATTTGAAAGTATATGCTTGTGTTTATTAAGGCTGACAGTAGGTTTGAGGTGAAAATGCACCAATAAATCGTACACAATCTTAAAAAAGTGAAAAAAAATGAAAAAAGTTTAAAAACCGCAGAAAACAGCCACTTTGCATAAGTCGTTGAAATATATAAGATTTGCTTTGATGTTTCAAAAAATACCAAAGAAATCAAGGGGAAAAGTTATATAAATTAAACATTTAGGTGCTTGACACGGGAAGCGCTAAGCGGTTTAATTTCTATCAACAAGAGCGATATATAAAAATATCGCCACCTAAGTCGGATAGGGCCAACTTAGGAAAAAAAATTCTATTTAAGGATAAAGCTCGTGAACAAAAATGATCTTATTGCATTCGTAGCAGATAACGCTGACATGACTAAAACAGATGCTGCTAAAGCTGTAGACGGCGTATTTGACGCTATTACTTCAACTCTACAAGGTGGTAACGAAGTTCGCCTAACTGGTTTTGGTACATTCTCTGTATCAGCTCGTAAAGCTACTACAGGCCGTAACCCACGTACAGGTGAAGCTATCCAAATTAAAGCTTCTAACCAGCCTAAGTTCAAAGCTGGTAAAGGTCTACGTGAAGCTGTAAACTAAACCGTTTATAACTTTTCGTTGCTTTTATAAGTAATGATTTTAAAAAGCCCGCTTTAAGCGGGTTTTTTGTTTGAAGCAGGGCACACGAGACTGTTTTTATACACACGTGAAAAATATTGGCCTAGATATATATAAATATACATACTGTAGCAGTAGGCTAACCTTATCTGTGTACTTTATTTTTGGGGTTTAAAAAGGTAAATTTTATTTTAAAGGTCCCAGCCAAGTTTTGTACGGATAAGGTCGAAGAAATTTCTTTCGTCATTGTGGAGTAGGCGTAAGCTGTGAGGGCTTTTGGTAAGTGTCACTACATCACCTTCCTCTAGCACCATGTTACGTCTCCCATCAAGGCTCAGGTGTCCAACATCTGTTTCAAGTGTGATGCGTAAGTCCTTTGGTGGAATGACGATAGGCTTGAAAGAAAGCTTGCTTGGGCAAATTGGTGAAAGTATTAAAGCATCTAAAGTTGGATAAACAATAGGCCCATTGGCACTTAAGTTGTAAGCTGTAGAGCCTGTTGGCGTTGCGATGATAAGGCCATCTGCACGTGTTTTATTGGTCACTTGTTTGTCACCGGCTTGCACACTAAAAGAAACCATTTTTTCATCACTGTTACGTTGTATGATAGCGTCATTCATGATAGGCCTCTCTTCAATAAATTTCTTGCCGCGACGTTCAACGCTCACTAAGAAATAAGGTCGAGATTCCTCGATTTTTTCTCCGCTCAAAATACGACCTATATGCTGTGTCGCATTCTCAGCTTCTGTTTCTGTTAAAAACCCTAGGTTGCCTAGATTGACACCTGTAATAGGACAAGGTTTTCCATGTATATAACGTACAGCACTTAAAAAGGTTCCATCACCACCTAAAACAATAACGAGGTTTTTTTCTGTTGGCACTTCATAAGCGTCTACAATATCAATGCCCTTAATCCTAGGTGCATTTTTAAAATAACCCTTTGGGCTTTGCGCTATGATGGGTTGCACGCCTTTTTTGAGTAAAAATGAACAGAGATGCTCGGTGATTTCATTGTTGCCATCTGTAAATGGTTTTACAAAAATGGTTGCCGTTTTAAAATCTTTGCTCATGTTTTTTATTACTCTGCCTAATTGTTTGTTATTTAAGTCTTGCATCTATAGACTTTAAAGGGGTCTTGATGTATTGTATAGCAAATTTTAATATAAGAATAAATTTAAGGAAAAATTAAATGTTTATTTCTGAAGCGCAGGCTCAAGTTCAAGGCGCAGCAGCAGCTGCAGGTGATGGTACAAGTTCTATGATTATGATTGGTGTTATGTTTTTGGTGATGTGGTTATTTATTCTACGTCCACAATCTAAGCGCCAGCAAGAGCACACATCACTTATTACAGGTCTTAGCCGCGGCGATAAAATTGTAACCGATAGCGGTATTTACGCTGTGATTACAAAAGTGGTTGATGAAAGTATTTTGGAAGTTGAAATTGCAGCTGATGTTAAAATACGCATTGTACGTAATGCTGTTTCTGCTGTTTTAGATGCAAAGCCTACAAAAACAAAGGCTGACACAACCAGTACAAAGTCAAAAACTAAAACTGCTAAGAAAACAACGAAGAAGAAAGCAGCCTAATGTTACAATTTTCATTTATGAAAAAGCTTGCAATTTTTGCCGTGTTATTGGCTTCATTGTACTATGCTTTACCAAACGTGCTTTCTAAAGAAACGCGGGAGAATTTACCATCATGGATGAGTAAAGAAACTGTAAACTTAGGTTTAGACCTTCAAGGCGGGTCGCACATGGTTCTGCAAGTGGACGTAAACGCTGTTTTTGAACATGCTTACGAAAACTTAGAAGATGAAGTGCGTAATGCGTTAATGGATTATGAAGATGATAAAATTCGTTTTCGTAATTTAAGTGCTCAAGCACAAAGCGTTAACTTTACATTGTTAGATGCAGCACAATCTCAAAAAGCGCTTGAAATTTTAAATGAAGCGATTTCAGGTGTGGATATTGCGAGCGCTGATGGTAATTTCTCACTACAGTTTACAGAGGCAAAAAAGGTTCTTATGCGCCGTGTAGCTTTAGGTCAAACGCTTGAGATTTTACGCTCACGTGTGGACGAATTTGGTGTGGCCGAACCTGCGATTCAACGCCAGGGTGAAGACCGTATTATTATTGAACTTCCTGGTATTGACGATGTTGAACGCGCTAAATCTATTATTGGTCGTACAGCTTTGCTAACATTCCATATGGTTGATGACCGTGATCCGACGCCTTATGTAAACCGCCGTGCACCTGCTGGCTATGTTGTTATGTACGAAAAGTCAACATCTCCAAATGGGGGTGAAGTGAAAATTCCATATCTTCTTAAAAAGCGTGCTTCTTTAACGGGTGAAAACTTGGCAGATGCTTCTAGTGGATTTGACCAGCAAGGTAATAATGCGGTTCAAATTTCATTTGATGCAAAAGGTACAAGGCAATTTGCAAAGTTGACAACTTCTTTTGTGGGCAAACGCATGGCCATTGTTCTTGATGGTCAAGTTTACAGTGCCCCAGTTTTACGTGAACCTATTTTAGGTGGTAGTGCAAGTATCACAGGTCGTTTTAGTTCAAGCGAAGCGCAGGACCTTGCAATGATACTTCGTGCGGGTGCTTTACCTGCACCTGTTAAGTTTGCAGAAGAGCGCTCAATTGGTCCTTCTTTAGGGGCTGATAGTGTTGCAGCAGGCCAAACAGCTATTTTGATTGGCTTTATTGGCGTGATGATTCTTATGCTTGTCTTTTATAGAGGTTTTGGTATTGCGGCTAACGTGGCACTTTTATGTAATGTTGTTCTAATTGTCGGCTTTATGAGCTTGATTGGCGCAACTATGACACTGCCTGGTATGGCTGGTATTGTTTTAACGATTGGTATGGCGGTTGACGCTAACGTACTTATTTTTGAACGTATTCGTGAAGAGTACTCCGTTGGTAAAAAATCAGTTGCACGCGCGCTGGACGAAGGCTTTAAGTCGGCTTCTAATACAATTGTAGATGCGAACGTGACAACGCTTATTGCAGCAGTTGTGTTGTTCGTTTTAGGCTCTGGCCCTATTAAAGGCTTCGCTTTAACTCTAAGTGTTGGTATTGCTAGCTCTATGTTTACAGCTATTATGGTAACAAGACTTATTTTAACAACTTGGGTGCTTAAAAAGCAGCCTAAAACATTAGCGGTATAGAAAGGTTGATAAGATGATTTTAAAACTTATTCCAAAAGAAACGCATGTTGATTTTTTATCTAAAAGAAAAATTTGTATGGCGTTATCAGCGGGGTTTTTAATTGCAACTGTTACCTTACTTAGTACAGTTGGCTTAAATTGGGGTATTGACTTTTCTGGCGGTAGCTTAGTTCAAATTCAAACAGAAAAAAATGTACCAATAGCACAAATGCGTCAAGCGATTAAAGACGCTGGCATTGACGGTGCAACATTACAAGAGTTTGATGGTAGTGAAGGTGAGCTTTTGGTGCGTGTACCAGAAAAGGATAAAGAAAATGCAAATGCGAGCGTGACAGCGCAAGCGGTTGCGGCAGCTTTAAGCCCTTTGGTGGGCGCTGTTGATATTCGTCGTGTAGAATTTGTTGGTCCTCAAATTGGTGATGAGTTAAGAACACAAGGTCTTTTGGCGCTTATATTTTCAATGGTAGCTATTCTTATTTATATTTCTATTAGATTTGAAATGCGTTATGCCCTTGGTGCTATTGTTGCCTTGTTACATGATATTATCCTGACAGTTGGTATTTTTTCATTACTACAAAAAGAGGTGACAATGACAGTTCTTGCAGCGTTGCTTACCATTGTTGGTTATTCATTAAATGATACGATTGTTGTGTTTGACCGTGTACGTGAAAATATCAATAAGCATGGTAAAATGTCATTTAAAGATGTTTTGAACCTTAGCGTCAATGAGATGCTAAACCGCACATTAATGACATCTTTAACCACATTAGCTGTGCTCCTTGCACTGTTTTTATTTGGTGGTGGTGTTATTCACGACTTTGCTTTTACTTTAATGTTTGGTGTTATTGTGGGAACATACTCTTCTGTGTTTGTTGCAGCACCGACGGTTCTTTCTATGGAAGCGTATTACAAGCGCATGAAGAAGGATGAAGAAAAAATGCAAAAGAATTTTATGTCAAAACCTGACTAAATAAACCTTAATATAAAAAAAGGAAACTAATAATGACTTATACAGTAAGAGAAGAACTAAAGCCTTCAGGTTTAAACGGTATTTCTGACGATCAAATTAATGATCACTGGAATTTGTACGCAGCCTATGTTGCGCAAAGTAATGCACTTAAAAAGCAGCTTGCTGATTTACGTGCAGAAGGTAAGGGGGCTACTCCTGAATATATGGATCGCCGCCGTCGTTTTGGTTTTGAATTTAATGGCATGGTATTGCATGAATACTACTTTGGTAACTTGTCTTCAAATGTTCAGTTAGATGAAGGTTCTACCTTTGCGCAAGCTTTAGTTAAGCAATTTGGTAGCATTGATGCTTGGAAAGAAGATTTTGCAAATACAGGTAAAAGCCGTGGTATTGGCTGGGCAATTTGCATGATGGATCCACTTACAGGTGACATTAACAACCACTTTGTACAGCTACACGAAGATGGTAATGTTGCTGGCTATCACCCTGTTGTTGTGATGGATGTTTGGGAACATGCTTATATGGTTGACCACAAGGCAGGTGGGCGCCCTAACTACATCAATGCATTTATGTCTAATGTGAACTGGGATGTGGCTCAGAAACGTTATGATGAAGTGCTAGAAAAATCGACATCTAAGCGCTACTCAGCATAAATCTTGGTTAATCTACCGCTTATAAAAAGCCTCCATGTGGGGGCTTTTATCTATACAACATATGCATAATATAAATCCTCATTCACCCGTTTTGGACGAGTTTATAGAAGGGATGTTTGTCACGATAGATCAAAAAGCAATTTTTTAGCATATTTGGTATAGAGGCGTTTAAGTTTATGGATAATGGTCGACACATAAATTACGATATAACATATTTGTATTCTTATTAAATTTCCTGTACATTAGAGCGTAATAAATTGAATTAATAATAATTGCGAACTTATGAAAAAAATTACTACGCTAGCACTCACCGTCGGTTTATTGTTGCCATTGCAAAGTTTTGCTTTGGATAAAGACGTTGATATGGAAATTCGCCGTGTTGAGCAACGTATGATGCGTATGCATGAAACGAACCAACAGCTCTTAAAAGATGTACGCCAGTTGCAGCGTGATAACGATGTTTTAACAAAACAGGTTGACGATATGTCGACTAAGTATGACGCATTAAACGACCAGGTTTTAAAATTACGTAATGTCGACATTGCCAATTTACGTGCAGGTCAAAAAGGGCTTTATGACCAAATTCCATTGTTTACATGGGGTGAAGACACAGAAGACTGTGCTGACATTGAAACAAAACACCAACAAACAAATATTGTTAAAAGTGCCGATGGTAGCCAGTCTATGCGTTACTTGTGCTTTGATGGTAAAGCTGTTCACTTAGGTACAGAATATCACGGTGTACCAAAATAATATTATAATAAATTTCAAAGGGTAAATTTTTATGTGTAAATTTTTCAAAGAAGCAAAATGTTTATATTCACAAGCATTTTACTATGCTGTTGTTTATTTAGTGCTTGTTTTACTTGCTTTTGGGCTTGGCTTTTTAAATAATTATTTTGGTTGGGATTTTGAAATTTTAAATATTATTGGTTTTGTTTCTTTGGTCTTTCCAACGGTACCGTTCCAAGAATTACTTCTATCTCAAAACCTTGTACTTACAGCTGGGGATATGACTATTCCAAGTGATGGCGGTTTGTTGTTAGCACACGGTATTTGGTTTGCATTCTTCTATTTTACATATTTAAGCTTTTTATTGCTGAAGAAGAAATATTGCCCAAAGGCTAAATAATTAAAAACCCTCGTATGAGGGTTTTATTTTGCAATAAAAATGGTTTTGTCTTTACCTGTTTCGCCTTTTACAATGCTAATTTTACTTTTAGCAATATTTAGTTCTTTTGAAAGCAGGACTATAACAGCTTTGTTGGCTTTGCCACTTTCTGGCACAGTTGTCACGTAAACACGCATAATGTCACCGTCCATTTTTATAGCATTACGCGACGCGTTTGGTGTAACACGGATGTTAAATGGATTGGTAAGTGCAGATATATCCACTATGCTTGACGGTTCCAAACACGTGTTTTGTTATGTTCGTGTTTTTGACGCACAGCGTCTTCTATATCAACGCCACATAAATTTGCAACCTGTGTTAAATAAATTAATACGTCTGCTACTTCTTCACCTATGCCGCCCACGTGTGAGTTTGGGTCAATGCATGAGCCTTTACGGTTTTTTCTAACAGCTTTAACCAACTCTCCCATTTCTTCCATCATAAGCACAAGCTCTACATATGGGTCTTCTTGGTAAAAACCAAAATCTTTTTTCATATTCATAACAAAGTTTTGAAGGTCTTTTAAGTCGGCTCCATCTTTAAGTTCTGCGGGCATTATATTACTTTCTTTTGTTTATGCTTGAGTAATAATTCATTTAAATAATAACCGGTATGGCTACCTTTAACCTTAGCCACTTCTTCAGGAGTACCTGTAGCAACAATTTCACCGCCACCGTCGCCACCTTCAGGGCCCACGTCAATAATGTGGTCGGCTGTTTTAATAACATCTAAATTGTGTTCAATAATCACCATGGTGTTGCCTTCGTTTACAAGGCGGTGTAAAACTTTCAGCAACATTTCAATGTCGGCAAAATGAAGACCTGTGGTTGGCTCGTCTAATATATACAAGGTTTTTCCTGTACTACGCTTTGAAAGCTCTTTAGAAAGCTTAATACGCTGTGCTTCACCACCACTTAAGGTGGTTGCGCTTTGCCCAAGGCGTATATAGCTTAGCCCTACGTCCATAAGCGTCTGCAAACGTTTGTGAATAAGTGGCACGCCTTTAAAAAATTCACAGGCTTCTTCAACGGTCATATCTAAAATATCGGCGATAGACTTGAACTTGTATTTTACTTCTAAAGTTTCACGGTTGAAACGGGCACCCTTACAAACATCACAAGGAACAAAAACGTCAGGCAGGAAGTGCATTTCAACGCGAATAAGTCCATCACCTTGACAGGCTTCACAGCGACCGCCTTTAACGTTAAAACTAAAACGACCTGCCTTGTAACCACGTTGTTGCGCGTCTGGTAGTTTTGCAAACCAGTCACGAATAGGGCTCATAATACCTGTGTATGTAGCAGGGTTACTGCGTGGTGTACGCCCAATAGCGCTTTGGTCAATGTTGACTATTTTATCAATATTTTCTAATCCTTTAACCGCCTTATGTGGCGCAGGAACTTCTTTGTTATTATTAAGTTTACGAGCAACAGCCTTGGTAAGTGTTTGCATAACAAGTGTGCTTTTACCGCTGCCACTGACACCTGTAACACAGGTCATAATGTTTAACGGAAATTTAGCAGTTACGTTGTTGAGGTTGTTACCCGTAGCTTCTTCAACTGTAATATATTTAGTTGCTTTACGGCGTTTACTTGGCACGCTAATTTCACGTTTGCCGTTTAAAAATTGTGCCGTAATGGATTTTTCGCTTTTTAAAATATCATCAAGCGTGCCTTGAGCAATAATTTCGCCGCCGTGTTCACCAGCGCCTGGGCCCATATCCACAATAAAGTCAGCATGACGAATAGCGTCTTCGTCGTGCTCAACAACTAAAATGGTATTGTCGAGGTCTCGTAATTGAATGAGGGATTCGAGCAATCTATCGTTATCACGTTGGTGTAAACCAATAGAAGGCTCATCAAGTACATACATAACACCCGTTAAACCGCTACCGATTTGTGAGGCAAGGCGAATACGCTGTGATTCACCACCACTTAGTGTACCTGCCATGCGAGAAAGTGTTAAATATTGCAAGCCGACGTGTTTTAAAAATGAAAGTCTTGCGACCACTTCTTTGAGTATAGGTTCGGCAATAACCGCTCGGCTACCCGTTAAATGGCTTTGCAATTCTGTATGGTGTTTTAAAGAGTGTTCAATAGAAAGACCGCAGACTTCAGTGATATTTAATCCTTTAACCTTCACCGAAAGCGCGTTTTCGTTTAATCGTCTTCCTTCACATTTAGGGCAGGGGTGACTTGCGCGGTAAGCGTTTAAGTCTTCGCGGTTCATAGGGTTTGATGACTCAAGCCAACGGCGCTGAAGGTTTGGTATAATTCCTTCATAAGTTTTGGTTGTTTGGAAGTTTGCTTTACCACCTTCAAATACAAATGGTAGCTCTTCCGTACCACTGCCATATAAAATAATTTCACGTATGTCCTGAGGAATTGCTTTAAACATCAGATTAAGGTCAAATTTGTAATGTTTAGCCAATGCTTTTGCGTAATAATTTGTAGAGCCTTCTTTCCATGGTAAAATGGCCCCGTCAACAATGGACTTATTGTGGTCAGGTACAATGAGGTCAGGGTCAAAATATACAACTTCGCCAAGTCCATCACATTCTGAACAAGCACCGTGTGGGCTGTTGAATGAAAATAGGCGCGGTTCTAAATCTGGAATAGCGTGGCTGCATATCGGGCAGCTATACTTTTCGCTAAATTTACGCGCTTCGGGCAGCTTTGTATCATCATCTTTTTTAGCAACTGGTTCAGCAAGTACCATACCGTCACTTAATTTAAGGGCTGTTTCTATGCTGTCGGCTAGCCTTGTTTGGTTTTCAGGTTTGACAGCAAGTCGGTCAATAATAATGTCAATGTCGTGCTTAATATTCTTTTCTAAAGCAGGGGCATCAGGAATACTGTAAAGCTCTCCATCAATACGTACACGGCTAAATCCTTGCTTTAACCAGTTTGACATATCTTTTTTATATTCACCTTTACGACCGCGAATAACAGGTGCAATAATTTGCAATCTGGTACCTTCTGGCCATTCGCTAATAATATCGACCATTTGGCTCACAGTTTGCGCTTCAATTTCAATATCGTGGATTGGGCAATGCGGCTTACCTGTTTGCGCATAAAGTAAACGCAAGTAGTCATAAATTTCGGTGATTGTACCAACGGTTGAACGCGGATTTTTGCTTGTTGTTTTTTGTTCAATTGAAATGGCGGGTGATAAACCGTCAATACGTTCAACATCGGGTTTACCCCCAATATTTAAAAATTGACGGGCATAAGCACTTAAACTTTCAACATAGCGCCTGTGTCCTTCTGCATAAATGGTATCGAAAGCAAGAGATGACTTACCTGAGCCCGATAATCCTGTGATAACGGTGAAGGAATTGCGCGGAATATCGATATCGACATTCTTAAGATTGTGCTCTTTTGCGCCTTTAACTGATATAAACTTAGCCAATGTTCTATGTTTCTTTCTTTAAAATGCTTGCATTGTAGAGGGTTTTTTATATAATCCATATGTTACGTAACTACTATATAGTTGTGTGGCTATAAAAATCAACCGTTCAAAGGTATTAGGAGAATAAAAATGGCTGGAAGTCTAAATAAAGTTCAAATTATTGGTAACTTGGGTCGTGACCCTGAAATTCGTTACACTGGTGACAACCGCGCCATTGCAAACCTAACTGTTGCAAGTACAGAAAGCTGGAAAGACCAGTCTGGTGAGCGACAAGAAAAAACAGAATGGCACCGTGTTGTGATGTTTGGCCCACTTGCAGAAGTAGCTGAAAAATACCTTAAAAAAGGTGACAGCGCTTACTTTGAAGGTAAGCTTCAAACGAATAAATGGCAGGACAAAGATGGTAACGAACGTTACACAACTGAAATTGTTGTAGACCGTGGCGGCCAAATGCAAATGCTAGGTAGCCGTTCAAGCGCGAGCTACGATGACAGTGAAATGGATCAAAGTACACCTGCACCTAAAAAAGCAAAAGCGACAAAGCCTGCGGCAGCAGCAGCTGATGATGCTTTCGATGATGATATTCCATTTTAAGTTAGTTGCTTAAAATAAAAAGCCTCCAATGCTAGGGGGCTTTTTTTATGCGATATATATTTATAGATGGTATGCTTTTTGCTTATATAACTATTAAATAAAAAATATAATAAGGTTATAGCTGTGAAATTTCGTTTTTTTGTCTTATGTTTTTCAATTATTTTAGCTGGCTGTAGCGCAAAAAACCAGTCCCCACTGATTGATCATGTTGAGCCAGTAGCAGAGGTAAGTGAGGATATTGATATATTCCCACCACTACTAGAAATGTTAACTTTGGGCATTGTGAATGACAAAGAGGAAGATTTAAAAGCTGACCGTAAAGCAGCAAGAGAAGCTAAATACGTGACAGACGAAAATGATGCACGTAACATTTTTGAAAAAGCGATAGGTGCTGTAACTCTTGGCCTTGTTGCTGGTAGGGAAACCAAAAAAGAGCGCGCAGCAAGATTGCTAGAAGAAGAACGCTTGAGCAAAATTTTAGTCAGCGATGCTGAAGATGATAGAAACTTTGTAGAACACGGATTTAATTTTATAACGGCAGGCGTGATAGCTGGTAAAGAAACCAAAGAGCAACGCGCTTTACGCTTACAAAAAGAAGCTGAAAGAGAAAGCAGATTTGACAAGCGTGGCATTGCAGCGAAGTCTATCGAGGTGTTTAGCTTCGGCACTATAGCACCAGGTAAGCCGGTTCCTGTTTACCCTGAAAATGCTGTGATGAAAGACCCTGTTTTAGGGCAATTTCTGTATGGTATTTCGAAATATGATGATGTTGTTGAAGTATTAGGTAAGCCTATTAAACAAATTACAAAACAAGACCAGTCACGTATGGCAATTTTTAAAGTTTATGAAGAAAAATATAAGCTTTTACCGTACTTAGGCACACCGCAAAAAGACGTTCATTTAAACTTTAATGCTCAAGGGTTGTTGGTAAAAGAATAAGTTTACAACATAAAAAAAAAGCCCCAAAAGGGCTTTTTTTTTATGTTAAAAGATATGAGGACCAGGGCCACACAAGTCTTCTGAGTCGATGTTTTTTTTGTTAGGTTTGTAATAGATATGAATTTCGTTGAGAGAATTTGGTACCAAGTCCATTAACTTTTCTAAATATAGTTCAGCCATACAAATGGCAGAGTCAGGATATATCTTAGATTTTAAAAAAATCCCTAAAAAAGTACGCTCTTCAAAGGTCTCAAAGAAGCCTGTTTCTGTTAGAAAAGCGACTATTTTATCTTGTGCGCCATAAGGGTTCACTAAATAACCTGTTTCTTGATGTGCACACTCGGGTGTAATTTCTATAATTTTAATGTGTGGATTGTCTGTTTTAAGTTGGTTACGCATTGAAACCTCCGAAAAAAAAGAAAAAAGAAAAAAGAAAATGTATTTGTGTTTAGACTTGTATACCAAAAACATAGATGTGGAACAAGATAAAAAAAGCCTCTTCTAGAGAGGCTTTTTTTCGATAAGGATAACTATATTTTAACTTTGCAATAATTTTAAAAATTTAAGTTCGATTAAACGCTGACTTGCAATAGGTTCTATATTTTTTAAAAGCGTTAAGCCTGACCATTTAAGCTCTCTTGTGTTTTGGAAAAGGTAAAAGTGAATGTTTCTAATGGTTTATTGGTACGTATGCCTTTACTCTATCTTATATATTAAATAAAAAGAAAAATCTTTAGATGTAGCGCGTTTGTATTTATGCCATGCCACAGGAAAAATATCCTTAAAACGTTTACAAATTTATATAATTTGAGATAGTATTATGACATCGATTCCTTTGTGGAATAGAGACTAATTATAACAAAAAAGAAATTTGTAAATGTCACAGTTTGATCTTATTGTCATTGGTTCGGGGCCTGCTGGTTACGTTGCCTCTATACGTGCTGCACAGCTTGGTTTAAAAACAGCAATCATTGAAAAACATACATCACTTGGAGGTACATGCTTAAATGTTGGTTGTATTCCATCTAAAGCACTTTTAGCTTCTTCTGAGAAATATGAAATGACGAAACATCACTTGGGTAGTCACGGTATTACTGTCGGGGATGTTCAGTTAGATGTTCCAACGATGATTAAGCGTAAAGATGGCGTTGTCAAGCAGATGACACAAGGCATTAATTTCTTGATGAAAAAGAATAAAGTCACAGTGATTAACGGTTGGGGTACTTTAGCAGGGCCCAATAGTGTTGTGGTTGACGGAAAAGATACTTATGAAGCAAAGAATATTTTAATTGCTACAGGTTCTGATATTATTGAACTACCTTTTGCTAAGTTTGACCACGTAAATGTTATCGATTCAACAGACGGGTTGGAATTGCAAGAAGTGCCAAAACACATGATTGTGATTGGTGCTGGTGTTATTGGTTTAGAGCTTGGTTCTGTTTGGCGCAGGTTAGGCGCAAAAGTTTCTATTATTGATATTGCTGACCGTCCTTTAGCGGTTATGGATAGCGACCTTGGTAAAGAAGCTCTGAAGCTTTTTACAAAACAAGGGATTGAATTTTATCTTGATTCTAAAGTGGCTGATGTTAAAACAGTTGATGGAAATACAACTGTAAGCTTTACAAATAAAGCTGGCGAATTACAAACCCTAGAAGGTGACAAAGTACTTGTAGCTGTAGGGCGTAAAGCCAATACAGCAAACATGGACCTAGATAAGGTTGGTGTTAAAGCTGACGAGCGGGGCGTTATTCAAATTAACGAACATTACCAAACATCTGTGCCTTCTATTTATGCCGTTGGTGACTGTGTACCAGGGCCAATGCTTGCGCACAAGGGTGAAGAAGAGGGGGTTGCCTGTGTTGAAATGATAGCTGGACAAAAACCTCACGTAAATTATGACTGTATTCCAAACGTAGTTTATACAGACCCTGAAGTTTCAGGCGTAGGTAAAACTGAAGATGAATTAAAAGCTGCTGGAACTGCATATAATGTTGGTAAGTTTCCTTATGTTGGAAATGGCCGTGCGGTAGCGATGGCGGAAGCAAATGGCTTTGTTAAAATTTTAGCCGACAAAAAAACAGACAAAGTTTTAGGGGTGCACATTATTGGGCACAACTCATCGGAAATGATACATGAGGCTGTCGCTGTTATGGAATTTGGTGGTAGTGCTGAAGATATTGCACGCATGGTACATGCCCACCCAACAATGAGTGAGGCAACAAAAGAAGCCGCTCTTGCTGTTGATGGTAGAGCTATACATGCCTAAATATACACCTGAACAAATAGAAGAGATCCTAGCTGGTGAAAGTTGGCTAGGATTTTCTATGGATAGACTACGTGAATTAGAAACATCGATTAAAGAATATGTCGACGATGGTTATGGTTTAATGGGTGCTGAATACGCAAGTGTTTTTGATGAATTGAGTGATGTGTCTAAAAATCAAATTGAATATTTTACATCTAAAGTTTATGAAAGTGACCCCGCAAAACATCGTTATCAAGTTTTGGATGTTGGTGCAGGTCATGGTACAAGGGCTGTTCATTTGGCAGCACAGGATAAAGTGAATTTAAAGGCAATAGAACTTTCTGATTATTTTTATGCACGCCACTTGCTAGAGCTTGAGAAAGAAGGTTTACTGCCATTTGGCTGTGCTATGAAAGCAGATATGTGTGATATGCCTTTTGAAAGTGCAACCTTTGACGCTATTTACTGTAATACAGCATTGCATCACCAAGTTTATTTACCAGGAAAAAATATTGGTATTGAAAAAATAATGAGTGAATTTTCACGTGTGTTGCTAAAAGGTGGTAAGCTTTACCTATTAACATTATACGGTGACGAAACACACTTTAGATTACAGAGGTTTTTCCAATCGCTCACAGAAGAGTCAATGAAGCGGTTAGCGTCGCGCAACTCATTTAAGATTGATGAAATGAAACAAATAGAAGGTTATGGTGTTTTTGGACCTAAAACAAGATATTTAGAAGTATATTTAACTAAACGTAATGTTTAACAGTTTGTTTTTTATTGTAAATATCAGATAGATCGTGTTGGTGCATAAGGAATAAAAAAAGAAGCCCTCAAATGAGAGCTTCTTTTTATTTGGCACGATGACGTTCAGTACAGTCGATCATAAAGTTTCTAAAAACTGTACCGATCGCAGTACGTAACGCACTTATTATATAAGGGTTTTCACTGTCAAAGTTATGTTCTGCATGCTCTATTGTGACGTCACTACGTAAGTTTTGAATGTGTTTTACGAGGTTATCTGTACGTGGTTTTTTAACATAAGAGTCTGCGCCTGCACGTATAATGTGGGTTGGCGTCTCGTTATTTTGCATGTTACGGATAGAGTCAAACTTGTGATTTAATATTTCATTTACATCATCATGCGTTAAATCGGTGGCTTTATATTCACTGATTAAAAAATCATGTGCTTGATTCAGCATATTATCAAACGGCGTAATGAGTAATTGCCCGTGTAGGGGGCGATGTTTTGAAAGGTAAGTAATAATTGAAGTGCCAAGGCTTAACCCTACAGCATAAAAATTATTTAAACCAAATTCTTTCTGAACATAGTCATAGACTGTTAAAATATCTTTTTCTAGTGCTTCTGCAGAAGGTATACCTTCACTACCACGTGCTTTTTGCTCCTTTGTACCATTGTTAATACCGTAACCACGGTAGTTCACTAGGATAATGTTAAAATAATGAAACAAGCTTTCAGGGATAAATTTACGCGCCTGTTCAACATTTTGCGTTTGTCCCATAGCAAATATAATGGTGGGGGAATTGTGAATGATGGATTTACATAAAACACCGCGTAAAACAGCTTCAGGTTTCATGTTTTTGGTTTTGGTTGTTTTTGTACTTGGAATTGGTATCTCAATATTAACACGGTTGTTAAAGGTTTCGTCTACGCGCATATCGTAAGCCGCAACATCTTTGGTAGGGAAAATAAGGCGGTCTTGTAAGTAAGACGCAGCTATAAGTTTAATTTTATTAATCACCATAATAGGAACCTCGAAGGTGAAAGGTAGATAGAGCGTTCAATATAGAACGAATGAAAAAGTTTAAAGTGTGTAATATGTTGTTATTCTATGAATCCTTTTGTCATTTGTAAAGGGTTCTCTGGTGTGATAGGTGTCGACTGTGTTTTTTAAGGCATAAAATTCCTAAATTACCCATGTTCTTATGGAAATTTCACCACAATTCTTACTTTTGAGAAGATGATATATTTGAGGTAAATAAACAATTTTAGCCATAACGCCAGCCATTCCCTAAAGAATTGTGATAAACTCGGTTGCATTCATGGGCGTTCCCTCTTATAAACTATATATTGATAAATATTAAAAATTTAAATAAAAGCAAATATAAATTATATGCCGCAGTTAGAAAAAGTTATTGGTAAGAAATCTTACAAAATATCTAAAGAAGAATTAGATGCCTTTGTTGCTGATTATAATAAGGTTCATATTGACTTAGGGACAGGTGATGGTCTCTTTGCGTGGAGACTTGCCAAGGAAGAAGAAAAGACGGCTGTTATTGGCGTAGATGCTGCTCGTGAATCCTTAAAAGAAGGTAGTGCAAGAGCCGCTAAAAAACCTGCAAGGGGCGGGGCACCCAATTCTATATTTTTGTGTGCAAATGTACTGAAGCTTGATGATAGCTTTAACAATATGGCGGATGTGCTTTCTGTTAACTTTCCATGGGGAACGTTGTTACAGGCGGTAAGTATTCCATTTGATGACTTTATTGAAAAAATGGCTTGTATATTAAAGGATGGTGCAAGGTTAAACCAATACATTAACATGCATGTGTTTAATGATGAAGATCAACGTAAAGCACTTGGTTTACCTGTTTTGGATGAAGATTATCTTGCCAATATATTATTCCCTGTCTATGAAAAATTTGGCCTCGAAGTTCAGGGGCATCATTTTATTCCAGCGGGGCAAAAAACAGAAGTTGCTTCGACATGGGGTGGGCGTTTAACGCGTCGAAGTAGCAGACCAACGTTGGTATTTTCATGTATAAAAAAGGAAAGTTCTAAATAGTATGGAGTTCGGAACTTTATTTTTAGTAGGTGTACCCATTGGTAATCACGATGATATGACTTTTAGAGCGATCAATACACTTAAAATGGTGGACGTTATCGCAGCAGAAGATACAAGAAAAGCCAAGAAATTATTGGCGCACTTTTTAATTAAAGGAAAAGACACTCTTGCACACGGCAGCCATAACGAACATAGCAGTGCTAATGGTTTGGTTGCCTTGTTACAAAAGGGGCAAAATATTGCTTATATTAGCGATGCGGGTATGCCAGGTGTGAGTGACCCAGGTTACATGTTGGTGCGCGCCGCTTTGCAGGGTGGTATTGAAGTAAAAGTTATACCGGGTGTAACGGCAGCTATCACGGCTGTTTCAGTAAGCGGTATTCCAAGCGATCGGTTTACATTCCAAGGGTTCATTCCCCGTAAAAAAGGTGAGAGAGATAGATTTTTAAAATCTATTGAAACCGCAACGGAGACCCAGATATTCTATGAGGCACCACACCGCGTTGTTGAAATGATGGCGGCGTTGAAGGAGTTTTTCCCTTTAAGGGCTTGTACAATTGGGCGTGAACTTACAAAAATACACGAAGAGTTTATACGTGGCACAGTAACGGATGTTTATGAAACTTTGTTAAGCAAAGAGGCTATTCTTGGTGAATTCACTATTATTATGGGTGGACACGATGGTGAAATTGTTGTGGATATGTCTTTAGTTGATGATGAAATTTTAGCAGCACTCAAATTGGGCACACGTGCTAAAGAAATTCGTGATGAAATTTCTTTAAAAACAGGGCTTGCAAAAAAAGAAATTTATAATCGTATTTTAGCCCTAAAAGATAATTTTTCTTAAATATCAAAGCACTCTTGTGTCAGCGTCTATAAAAACGTGATAAATTTACATGGCACCTTTAATGCTTGTTTTTGGCGGGCTTGCAATGAAAATTCTATTCTTTTATTATTAACTCATAAAAAATTGTGAGAAAAATAACAATAAAAATGGAACTTTAAATGCGCACAAGAGCGTCTATGGGTAAAATGGTTAATAGACTAACGAAACGTGAGCTTTCTGCGTCTTTTGCAATTATTGACCGTATTGCACGTGGCTCAAGCCAGCCATACACACGTGCATTTGTGCCGCAAGTAGTGGCTACGAATAATCAATTGCCAAACCAAAATGTTGTACGAGAATCCTCTTTCCAGCTCAAAGAACAAACGTCGGATAATGTTGTTATTATGCGTGCCAATCAAAACGTTCGTACGACTTATTCAAATGATATTATTTTCCCAGATGCTTTTTATGAATATTTTGAGGTTATCGACAACACACCATCAAAAGTGGGTTAGTCGCGGGAAGGGCGCTCACCCTTCCTCCTGTGGATAAGAAAAAGCCCCTACTTGAGGGGCTTTTTTCGCAATCGTAATATTTAAAATTTATAAATGTCCTTATCATTTTCCGTGTACTGGTTAAAGGCTAAAATACCTTTAGAAGTCTCGGTTAAATTCATAAGGAGTAATCCCCCATTATTTTTCATAACCTCTAATAATACCTTAAGATAAGCTTTATCATCTTCTGTTAATGTGTCTTTAGATGAAATTTCTTTAAATTCAATATTGTTTTGAGTTATTGTCTCAGCCAAAACTATTGTTTTATCCTGTAAAAATTTTAGCATGTAAAATGGAAAACCCTTAAGTTTACCTTGCGGATGCTTTTCTGCATGATCTAAGCGTGTTACAGTTTTAACAAAGATTTTTCGAGCAAGTATGGCTTTATCACTTGGTGTATAACCTTCATATTGAAAGCCAGATGCAATGTAATGGCCTTGCTTGATTTTCTGCATGAATGTGTCATGATCTGAAATAATTTGTTGTAGTTCAGTTGGTTCATTTGATGCAGTTGGGATAGTGATGGTGCTTGTTACGCAACCTGTGTTTATTATTAACACCAAAGCGCAAACAATGAGTTTGATAGTTTTCATAGATAGTTTCCTTAGCACATGTATGCGCAAGAGATAAAAGGATAGGTTATTAACTTCTATTTAATATATCGTATTGGTTGTGTATAATTTCAAGATTTTTGTTAAAAAAATATTTTTCATAAAAAAAGAGCCCCGTTAGGAGCTCTTTTTGTTCGATGGGAATGTTATTGGTTTTTAACCACGGCGTTTGCCGTAAGTAATTACCTTTGGGTTTTCAGGATCACGCACATCGACCGTTTCAAGTTCAGCCCTAAAGCCTGTGAAATTGTCGGTACCTAGTGCGCGTGGACCACGTAGCAATACGTTAATATGCTTCATAACCTCGACCACATGTTGTTCATTTAATTGCACGCCATCTTCAGCGGTGTGCTTCATACGGAAGATTTGGTCTCCATAAACGTCAAATTCAACAACGTTAATGTCAGCCTCACGGTTACTAATACAATATTGTTTGCCAAGTGACTCACGAATTTGATCCAAATTCGCCTGCGTACCATTAACAAGCAAATGCTCATTGTTATCTGAGTCATTGATTGAGAACATTTTAAAGTTCTTAGAAACACCAAGTGAAAGATATTGATTTACAAATTCATCATCACGATGGTTTTCCATGGCGTAATGCAGTGCGTCAAGCCAGTCAGATCCTAGCAGTGGAGTTGCTTTACCATTTTGATATACTTTTGAGTGTGCAAATGTTTCTGCATACTTATTTTCATCATAATAGCGTCGCTCGTCGTTACTTTTGGGACCGTCGGCCATAAACATAATGTCTAGGTACATTTCCCAACCCAGGCGGTATACGTTAAAGCCACTATAATATTTACTATTATAAGGCATTTGGCGTACAACACCTGTATGGCTTTCTAAAATTTCAGCCATTTGAGCGTCTGTGACGTAACCTTTGTGATGTGCAATATGGTTTAAAGCATAATGCCAAAACGTTGCCCAGCCTTCATTCATAAGTTGAGTTTGTTTTTGTGGGTAAAAGTATTGTGCAATTTTACGCATAATACGAATAACCTCAACCATCCAAGGGCTGCCGTTTACATGCTGACTAGACAAGGCTGCGGGGCTCATTTTTTCGAGACAATATAAAATGTTCTCATGACCACCATCGCTTAAATCAATGCTTTGACCAATACGCTTACGCATACGTTCAAGCATCGCCTTTTCATTGTCTAAACCATTAACGGCTTTTGCCATCAGTGGGTCATAAAGAGCATCAAAAGTTTTTTGCATCTCTTTTAAACGGTCAGTGTCGGATGAAAGTGAACCTTCACTGTTACGTTTTACACGGTCAACACCATAGTTTTCAATGGCTTTACAGCTTGTAATAAACTGCTCAACAGGTTCAATACCAATAACTTCTTCACAACGTTGAATGTAGTCTCTTGCATAACGCAAGTAGTCCATAATGCCAGAAGCATCCGTCCATTGTTTAAACATCTTGTTGTTCTTAAAGAAACTATTGTGGCCAATGGCCGCATGTGCAATAACCAATGACTGCATTGCAGCGCTGTTTTCAAGCATATTATATGAACGACACGGATTGGTGTTAATCACCAACTCATAGGCAAGGCCTTGTTCGCCACGTTCATAAGCTTGTTTAGTTTGTAAAAATGCTTTACCGCGACTTGGATGGTCAAACATGACAGGCATAGCAATAGATGCATAGGCATCCATCATCTGATCAGCTGTTACAATTTCAAGCTGATTAGGATATGTTGTAATGTTAAAACATGCAGCTAGCTTTTGATAAAGCGCTTCATATTGCAGCAGTTGATCTGCGTCCCATTCTTTACCTGTACAGATTGGTGCTTGGGCATTTGGAATGTCCTCACATCGTTCTAGTAAAAGTTTCATGAAATGGTCAAAATTTTCCTTTGCTTGCAGGATCATAGGGTGCTTAAGTCGAAAATCGGGTTCTTGATTTTGCATGATATTACCTCCAACAGAGATATAAGATAAGGTGAGAGAGTATATTTAAGTGTTTGTCACGTATAGTGAAATCGCAAATATGCGACGTAAAATAAAAGTGTTTCAATAGTCATCGTTGCGGGCAGTATACAACCTTTAGAGGGCGAGTGCAAATATTTATCTTATTTTTTATGTGTCTATGTTTTTGGAAAATAAGTTGATTCTTTATGTAGGAAACACTACATTTCCTTTAAATTATTTTAAATAAAGGTTTTGTATTAATGTCTGAAGATGTATTGGTGTGTTTTTGTACTGAAAAAACGCAAGCAGAAGTTAAAGAATTTATACGTGAAGGTATGAAGGGTAAAGGTGATGTAGATAACGATTTGTTATATGAGGTGCATAAGTCTTTTGCTGGTGAGGCTATTGTAGGTCGTTGCTGCGGGTGTATGGATGAAGTTGAAGAATTGATGGTTGCTTACAAACAAGGTATTTGGTCTTAAAAAACGATCACGCAAAAATAAAATGTAAGCGGGAATAAGACAAACGTAAATAAGAAAATACCAAGTCCCAACCAGCGTAAATCGTCTCTTTGGTGGCGTCTGATGGTACTTAACCATTTACCAAAAATAGCACCCATAATAATATATAAAAATAAAACAAAAAGCCAAATGGCAAGGCTTGTTAATATATCATAGAAGCTAGACATTAATTTTATCCATTATATTGTTAATTTATCCTATTAAAAATACTTAAAATAATATATCTTACTTTTACAAAATAAGTAACAAAATTGAAGAATAAAATGCAAATTTCTAAAACAATCATTGAAGGTGTATATCTCATTTCCCCCAATGTTTTTGGCGATGAAAGAGGCTATTTTTTTGAAAGTTTCAATAAAAAGTCGTTAGAGGATAAAGTTGGTTATCCGTTAAATTTTGTGCAAGACAATGAATCATTTTCATCTCGTGGTGTTTTACGTGGGTTTGCTTTTCAAAAAGCACCTTATACACAAGCTAAGCTTGTGCGTGTAACGCAGGGGGAAGTTTTAGATGTGGTTCTTGATATGCGTCGTGAATCTCCGACTTTTGGTCAGCATGTGTCACATGTTTTAACGGCTGAAAATAAGCATCAGGTTTTTATTCCACGTGGTTGTGCACATGCATTTGTTACTTTAAGCGAAACAGCAACTTTTCAATATAAGGTTGATAATTATTTTGCACCAGAGTTTGAGGGCGGTGTTATTTATAATGATACAAAGCTTAACGTGAACTGGCATTTAAAAGACCAAGACCTTATTGTTTCTTCAAAAGACTTGGGGAGACCAACATTTAATAAATCAGAATATTTTAAAGGGAATTTATAGTAAACATGAAACACATTCTTGTAACAGGTGGCGCAGGCTTTATTGGTAGTAACTTTATTCCATACATGTTGGAAAAGTACCAAGACTATAAAATTATTAACATCGACGCTTTAACTTATGCTGGTGACGTGAGTAATGTGCAAATTTCAGAAGAAAATTTGGATCGCTATGTCTTTGTTGAAGGGAATATTTGTGATGAAGCCTTGGTGAACAGCCTGTTTGAAAAATATGATATTCGTGGTGTTTTTCACTTTGCAGCAGAAAGCCACGTCGATAATTCTATTACAGGACCAAAAGTATTTTTTGAAACCAATGTGATGGGTACATATAATGTTGTACATGCTGCGAAAACGCATTGGATGAAAGCACCTTTCGAATTTAAAGAAGGTTATGAGGACTGTCGCTTCCACCATGTTTCAACCGATGAAGTATATGGAACATTAGGTACTGATGGCTTATTTAGTGAAACGACACCATATGCACCAAACCCTCCATATGCAGCATCTAAAGCAGGGGCTGATTTTGTTATCCGTAGCTACTTCCACACATTTGGCATGCCTGTTACTATCTCAAATTGTTCTAATAACTATGGCCCTTGCCAGCACGACGAAAAATTCATTCCAACAGTTATTCGCAGCGCATTGTCAGGAAAGAATATCCCGATTTATGGCACAGGCGCTAACATTCGTGACTGGCTTTATGTACTTGATCACGGCAAAGGGCTAGATAATGTTTTCCACAATGGTCGCGTAGGTGAAACTTACAATATTGGTTGTTGGAACGAGCAAACAAACAATGTAATTGTACATAAAATATGTGAAATTCTTGACCGTGTTAAACCGTCTGCAAATAGCTATAAAGACCTTATTACTTATGTGAAAGATAGAGCAGGGCACGATATGCGCTATGCGATTGATTCAACGAAAATTGAAACTGAACTTGGTTGGAAAGCAGATGAAACTTTTGCAGATGCTTTAGAAGTCACAGTGCTTTGGTATATAAATAAATATGAAGCTTAATTTTATACAAGACATCGCAAGCCCTCATAACAATGTCATTGCGGCAGCGTTAGAGGGCGATAGTGATATTGATTTAAACCTTTGGTATTGTCAAAACCAGGCGGCTATGTATGGTTGGAAAGAAGATCTAACCAACGCTATAAAACCTGCGATGATGTATAAACATAAAAGTATAGATTTTAAATTTTTATGGTATTGCCTTACAAAAAAAGATGAGAAATTTCTTATTGTTGGCTGGCAAAATATAAACACGAAAATTTTGTTTATATTGTTCTTTTTGCTACGTCGAAAATATAGCGTTTGGTTTGACTGTCCAAATGATTCTTCATCAAGAAACCCTATAAAAAAAATAGTGCGCGAGTTTTTTTATGACCTTTTAAAATATTCAAACGCTCATGTTTTTGGTGTAGGAAAAATGACGCTCGACTACTTCAAAGACCGCGGGTTTAGTGAAAAAAGGCTGACAAATCTACCTATATTTGTAGATATTTCTAAAACGCCTGAGCAATATCAAGCGAACAAAGTAAATATTTATAAAAAATATAACGTAAATGAGGGGGACTTATTTTTAAGTTCAGGTAGTCGCCTTGTTTACGACAAGGGCTTTGATATTTTAATAGACGCCATTGCGCAATTACCAAAAGACATTCAAAAACACACCAAGTGCGTGATTGTAGGCAAAGGCGAAGAAAAAGAAAACCTTGAAAAGCAGATCAAGGCTAACGGCTTAGAGCAAAACATTTTTATGGAAGAGTGGATGGATATCGAGGATTTTAGGTCCTTAGCGTCATCTAGCCATGCTTTTATTCACTGCGCTCGATTTGATGCGTATGGGGGTGGTACATTAAATGCTATGGCTGCAGCTTGCATGGTTATTGGAACTTTTCAGTCAGGTTCAGCTCCTGATAGGGTTGTAAGTGAGGAATCTGGCTTCTTGTATGACGCCTCCGATAAGGGGCGTTTGACTGAAATTATTTTATGGTGTTTTAATAATAAAAAACGTTGTGCAGAAATGTCTAAAAAAGCATTTGAGATTGCCCTTTTGTGGCACCCATCTCAAGGTGTTGAAACATTAAGAAAGCACCTTTTATGAAAAAAATTTTAGTTTTAGGTGCAACCAGTAATATTGGTTATGCCTTTATAAAAAAATATTCAAAAAACTATGAAGTAGTTGCTACCTATAGAAATACTTTGCCGAAAGAATTGATGGCTATAAAGGGCGCTTTTTTTGTTAATTTTTCAATGCATAATAAATTGAAATTACCTGAAATTATCAATGATACAAAGCCAGATATCATTATAAATACACTTGCCAATGCAAATGTTGATAATTGCGAACTCAATAGAGATAGTTCATATGCCATAAATGTCCAATTGGTGAAAGATATTGTGGATATAATTAAAGCTAAGCCTATTCAATTGATTCATTTTTCATCTAATGCAATATATGATGGTGAGAAATCTCCTTACACTGAAGATGATGATGCCAACCCTGTAAATTTTTACGGTAAATGCAAAAAAGAAGCCGATATTTATATTAAAGAAAATTTAGATGATTATTTGATTTTTCGTCCAACAGCTATTATTGGAAAAAAAGAAAGTTTTCAACGTAGCAACCCTTTAGACTTCGTATTAAGTATGCTTAATGAATCAAAACAGTTTAAATTGGTTAATTCAGATAAAGTGAATTTTATTTATGTTGAAGATGTTGTTGATATTTTGAGAGAATCAATTGAAAATAACTTAATTGGGGAGTATAACATTGCTGGCGATAAAGCGTTGACTCGATATGAATTCGGTGCTTATATATGTAAATTTCTTAATATTAAAAACGATATTGAAAGTTGCACTTACTCTGAGCTTGGTTTGTATGCAAAAAGAGGAAGAAGTACAGCTCTTCAGAGTAATAAAATAAAGAAAGCGTTAGGTTTTCACTTTACACCGCTTAAAAATGTGATCGCTAACGTTTCTCAAAATTCACAAAAAAGGAATTAAATTTATGATTTTATTCATAACAAAAATATATTCAGCTGTATATGTATATTTAGCAAACAATTTTCGTATTAATATTAGAGGTTTTGGTTTTTTACTTAGAAGTATATCTAAGGATTATATTTTAAAAGTACAGGGTAATAAAATTTACCTTGATAGCCGTATCTCTACTTCATATGCGAGATTAATTATTGGTAAATGGAATGAAGATGAAACACATGTTTTTGCGAGGAGATTTGCTGAAAAATTCAAGAGAATTGTTTTTTTTGATATAGGCGCGAATATAGGGGAGATGGTTGTAGACTTTGCAAGTTTGGATGAATTTAAGACTGTTGTTGCTTTTGAGCCAGATCCGTTATGCGCTAGAAATGTTAAAATTAATGCCCTTCTAAATAATAGAGAGGCCATCATTGTTGAAAATTTAGCACTTTCAAATAAAAACCATCGTGCTTTTCTTGAGAATGGCGGTACACCTCAAGCATCTATTTCTGACAAAAAAAACTCTCCTGATGACGCTGAAATTCAAGTGGTAATGTTTGATGAATATATTTCTAAAAATATGCCTGATATTTGTAATGATGGCGAGCAAATGCTTATATTAATTGATGTGGAAGGTAGCGAGCTTGCTGTGCTTGAAGGGGCTGTTAAATCGATTGAGCAATATAACCCTGTTATTATATTTGAATACAATGCAGTTTCAAAAAAACATTTCAATTTAGATCAGATATCACAAGTGTTAGGAAGTCGTTATTGTATTCGCCGTTTAAATCAAAGAGGTGGGGTTGATGATAATTTGGATGATACTTGGAATTGCATTGCTATACCTCAAAATCTTGTTGATGTTGTTTAGGGAGTATCATGTGCGGAATATTCGGGGTTACAAGTTTAAATGAAAACGCTTTAGATAATGCGCATAATGCCTTGCATACCTTGGAACATCGGGGTCCTGATGGTTGGGACTTTATTCATGAAAATGAAGTTTATTTAGGTCACCGCCGCCTTTCAATCTTAGATCTTTCTGAAAATGGCAAACAACCTATGATGAAGGACGGCGTTTACTTAACAGTAAATGGCGAAATTTATAATTTTAAAGAATTGAATAATATTCTTTCTGAAAAACACGATGTTAAATTTAAAAGTGGTAGTGATAGCGAAACGATTTTACATGGTTATATCCATTGGGGTATAGAAGAGCTTTTAAATAAAATTGAAGGTATGTTTGCCTTTTCAATATACGACAGCACTACAGGTGAAATACATATTGCCCGTGACCATGTGGGGATTAAACCTCTTTATTACAGTTTACAAAATGATGGTTTTTCGTGGGGTTCAGAGCTTAAAGCACTGGAGTCTTTTTATGGGAAAATAAATTTAAATATAGATTATACAGCTGTCTATGATTTTCTTTCTTACTTGCATGTGCCATCTCCTAAAAGTTTATATCAAAATATATTTAAATTAGAGCCAGCACATTTTGCAACATTTAACATTAAAGATGGTTCTTTTAATAAAAAGCGTTATTGGCAACTACCTGTTAATCGCCACATAAAAGATGTGAATGAGGCAAAAGACTTTATTCAAAAAGCTATAAAAGATGAGGTTAAATCGCACTTGGTATCTGATGTTCCCGTGGGTACATTCTTAAGTGGAGGGGTAGATTCAAGTATCGTTTCTTACGAAGTTTCTAGGCTTATTGAAAGCTTAACAACATGCTCTATAGGATTTGATGATGCGCGTGTGGATGAGTCGCATTTTGCTAGACTTGTGGCTGAAAAAATAGGGTCAAACCATATTACAAAAAATATGGACCACAATGCTGTAAATGAAAACTTTGAACTGCTAAAAGAACTGTATGACGAACCTTTTGGCGACACATCTGCTTTTCCAGCCTATGCAGTTTCAAAATTAGCCAGTGAAAATATGACCGTTGTGTTAACAGGTGATGGTGCTGATGAAATTTTTGGTGGTTATACACCATATAAAAAATGGTATATGGCACTAACACCTTGGGTTGGTTTTTTGGCACCAATCAGACCACTGATTACCTTTGTAAAAAATGCCGAACTGGGCATTATGAGTCGCCTTGCGCGCGGTGCTGAAATTTTTGCAATTTGGGATCCTCTAGAGCGTAAACAACGTTTAGGCGGTGCACTTTTAAAAACAGATACATTTAAAAAAGAATTTCGAACAAAATATAATATACCTGAAGACTATGATGAACTTTGGTATCTAAAACAATATTACCGTAAGGATCTACCTTTAAAATCTCGTTACATGTACCTCGATTTTCATACGACAATGACTGATGGTATTTTATGCAAAGTGGATAGGGCGAGTATGGCTTGTTCGATAGAAACGCGTGTGCCATTTTTAAGTAAGCGCGTTATAGAGGCAGCTTGGCAAATAGATGAGAATGTTCTATTTTTAGATGGCGAATTAAAAGGTTTGTTAAAGTCGATGTATGCAGACAAATTACCTACCGAGTGTTTGTATAGGCGTAAGCAAGGCTTTTCATTAGGCCGCACTCAAAAAGGCGATAAATTACATTTAGATGGTAAGCATTTACCGCTTCGGATTTTATCAGAATTATTTTCGGAGGACGTATCGTGAAAGTACTTATAGCGTCGGATGGGCACGGCGGTGAAGCACATGCATTTGCTTATGGCACAAGGTTTGAAGAGCAGGGGCATGAAGTAACACATTTCACTTGGAAGGATTATTTTAAGCTTTATCAGTATGCTGCAAATTATAAAACAGATGGCAATAAAATAAAGTCTATTTATTACCGCGCACAAAATAAACTTACCTTTGGACCTGCATTATGGCGACTAAATAATGACCTTGTTCAAAAGTGCAAGCTAGAAAAGCCGGATCTTCTATTTATTTATAGAGGGACTCATATTTACCCATGCACACTTAAGCGTATTAAAAAGTTAGGGGTGACGATTTTTGGGTATAATAATGATGATCCATTTTCATCGGTTTATCGTCCTTATTTTTGGAGGCATTTTAGAAGGTGTGTGCCGCATTATAATCATATTTTTTACTATAGACACAAAAATGAAGCTGACTATAAGGCTCTAAATTACAATAATATTTCTTTACTTAGATCTTCGTATATTAAAGAACGTAATTTTAAAATAACAGATACGTCTAAAAGTCCTTTTGTCTGTGACGTTATATTCGTTGGACATTATGAAAATGATGGGCGTGATAAACTTATAAAAAATCTTATTGAAAAGGGTATCAATATTCGCCTTTTTGGCACGGGTTGGCAGGCGTCATCTGAATATGGTTACCTAAAGGAAAAGATGTCTGGCGACATCAAACCTTTATATGGACGTGATTATAACTTGGCATTAAACAGTGGGAAGATTGCCCTCGTGTTTCTATCTAAAATTAATAACGATACCTATACAAGGCGGTGTTTTGAAATACCTGCCACGGGCACATTTATGTTAAGCGAATATACAAAAGATCTAGCCGAAATGTTGTTTTTAGAAAGCAAGGAGGCAGACTACTTTAAAAATGGTGAAGAGCTTTTAGAGAAAATTAAGTTATATTTGAACGATAATGAATTGCGAGAAAAAGTAGCGATGTCTGGTTATCATAAAGTGCATAGTGCTGGCCATGAAGTGGGCGACCGCGTAAAAGAAGTTATAAAGGTTTATAATCAATGTCAAAAGCGGTAAAACTGTTTCATCAACATAAAAACAAGCTGTACTTAATGAAAATATCAAGCTTGCAAGTTATTGTAAGCTTTTTCACCAATATTCTTATTTTAAGAAGTATTGGTTTAGGTGGTGATCTTGATGTTTTTTATATTGGTATGAGTGTTTTTTCTTTCTTATACACGAGTATCAATTGGTCTATTTCTTCTATTTTACCCCCTTACTTAATAGATAATCGAGGGAATGGGAAAGAGGGAGCTTTATTTGTAACTGTTTCCATTATGGTAATACCTATTGCATTGTTGGTTGGGCTTACAATGCCTTTATGGCTTAAATATTTGTATGTAAATTATCTTGATACTGTGGAATATTCTAAAATTTTAATGGTCCAATCTATTTTAATTGGTGCTTACGTTGTAGACGGATTTATCTTAGTTTACACCGCAATGCTCCAGGAAAAAAATAAGTATATTACATTTAATATGTCGATGTTGACTGCTAGCATTGTGGGTTTAATCTTTGTGTGGTTTACTCTTGATACATTAGGTGTATATGCGGCGGCAGCAAATCAACTTCTTATGAAATTAACTATTTTATCTATTATGTCTTATATGTTTTTACCGCATGTTATTAAAACTATTGCATTTGATAAAGAACAGCTCAATCATATTTATCATCGTACTAAGTATATATTAATGGGATCATTGTATTACCGAACAGATGAGTTGGCTGAACGTTACATTGCTTCTTATTTAACAGGTGGTTTTGTATCCCTTCTTTCATTTGTTCAGCGTGTTTACGGTGCAATTATAACTGTCCTCAATTCTGCCATTGGTTTACCTGCTGTTACTGTTTTCGGCAACTTAATTGCTGAAAAAAAATATAAAGAATGCAGGCAAGTTTTATTACAGTATATATTTTATTTGGTTATTATAAATTCACTTTTATTTACAGTCGTTATTCTATTTGGAGAGTGGTTTTTCTTATCTATTATGAAGGACGGATTGACAGTTGAGCTGAATTCTATTGTTTATACCGTTATTTTGTGTCTGTTTTCAGGTGTATTCACGCGGACTATTACGCAAGTATCCCATTCATTATTATTAGCATTAAATAAAGGAAGTATAGCAACAGCTTATGATAGCAGCGCATTTACAATTAACCTTATCCTTAAAATTACACTGACAATTCATTATGGTATAAATGGTTTATTAATGGCCATGATTTTGAGTGTATTAATTACTGATGGTGCTAAAATGTTTCTGGCGTTTAGGGAATTGAGAAAGCTTGATTAAAAATAAAGAGGCATAAAGCCTCTTTATTTTTAAGTATTTATTTTTTATTATCTGAATACGCGTATTGCGCCGCCAATTTTAGGTGGCTTAGCAAACACAGCTTCTTGGTTTAATATTTTTTCACGATCCGGCTGCATTTTATCCAAAATTGCCCACATTTGATCGTCAGTACTATGGTGTTGATATTCGTGTGCGCCATACCCATCAAAAGTAATGACAAAACATGTTCTGTAACGTTTTTTCCATGATTTTTCACCCAAAACATCCCCGTGAACAGCTATATAAGACTTTTCTAGAAACCACCCAATAATAGGCAGCATGCGTAAAGCACATATTACGCGACACCAGTTGTAGCGAAAACGTTGGCTTTTTGTACATAAGAATTTTCTTAGATTGGTGTGGAACGCCCAACGTATTTTACGTAAAATACCTTTATTGTAAAGCTGATACCAGTTCATAACATATTCAGAACCTTTACCTGTACATGCCCAAAGTGCAAGTGCTGTTTTTTCAACGGAAGGTGTGTGCTGTATAACGTTATGGCAGATAACAATACCATCTTTTATAGCTTCGTTTTTAAGAGGCGGCATGTCAATTGAGCATTGTACAATGTCAATATTTTCTATGCCCTTCAGGTTGCGTTGGAAAACGTCGTCAACAGCGTGAGATAGTTCAAGTGCAATGACATATTCAGCCCCTGATTCAGACATTCATTTTGATTGCATGCCATGTCCAGCGCCACAATCAACAACTACTTTTCCTTTAAAATGGTCTGTTGTACCAAAAGTGTTACCTACAGTATGCGCAAGCCATGTCCATTTAAAATCATTATAATTCAAAAGATTCCATTGATCCCCAAAGGCTTCTACTGTTTTAGATTTTGGATCATTTTCTACAAAACGAGGTATACCATTGATAATAGGGTAGACATTTCCATTTGAAGAAGCAAGCTCTCCAGATATAATATGCCCCACATCATTTAATTTTTCATTTTTAAGCGTGAGTTCGCTTTTATCTACAGGGTCGCATAGATACTCTAATAGTCTTTTTTGTATGATAGATCTCCTATATCGTTATGTTTGGTCAATGATTGTATAATGCATTTTATCTCTTCGATAATTTGTACTCATTATACTATTATTAAGGTTTTGTTTCTTCTTGTTTATGTACGATGTGTGCAATTCTTTTGAGGTATTTTCCGTAGTCGCTGGTTGAAAGTTCATCCGCTAACTTCAGGAATTCATTTTCCGTTATCCATTTATAACGGAATGCAATTTCCTCCGGGCAACCAATGCGTAACCCTTGACGACGGTCAACCATAGCAATGTAGTTTGACGCGTCTAGCATAGAGTCCGCACTTCCGCCGTCAAACCAAGCAAAGCCACGACGTAGTTCTATAAAGTTTAATTTTTTATCACTTAAATAAGCTCGGTTTACGTCTGTTATTTCAAGTTCACCACGTGCAGAAGGGGTGATTTTTTTTGCAATATCTACAACTTCAGGGCCGTAAAAATATAACCCAGGTATAGCGTAATTTGAAACATACTCTGTAGGTTTTTCGATTAAATCTAGAATAGATGAGTTTGTGCTATCTAATTTTGCTACACCAAAAGCAGAAGGATCTTTCACATAAAAGCCAAAGACGGTTGCACCGTCGTTTTTACGCGCTTTGTGCAAAAGTTCGCCAAAACCATGGCCAAAGAATATATTATCACCTAAAATCAGGGCTACCTTTTGTCCGCCAATAAAATCTTCTGCAATAATAAAAGCTTCGGCAATGCCGTTTGCCTTTGCTTGCGTTTTATAGGAAATTTTGATACCCCATCTGCTGCCATCACCCAACATTTGTTCAAAAGAAGAGACATCGTCAGGGTTGCATATAATAAGTATATCTTTAATGCCAGCTAGCATCAAAGTTGTTAGGGGGTAATAAATCATTGGTTTATCATACACTGGTAAAAAGTGTTTGTTTGTTGCTTTGGTCATAGGACGCATTCTTGTACCTGAACCACCAGCTAAGATAATACCCTTCATGTTAAACCCCTTTATTGCCCGATTTTAGTTATGTATTTTATGAAACATAGCATAAAATATTTTTTAATTAAATTATAAATAGTATAAAACAATAAATTTAATAATCTCTTTGAACACTTGACGCTTGTGAATGCTTCTTTTAGAGTATATGTTAATGACCTAAATAAAAATAACGAAAAGAGTTTTCAAAAAATGATACCTCGTATTTCAAATATATTTTCACCGTATATTTTCAGTAATAAAAATGATGGTCCTTGGGGTAAAAAACCTTCAGGACGCAAACCTTCTTCTGAACCAGATTTAGATGAAATGCTTCGCCAAGCTCAAGATCGCATGCGCGATATGATGGGTGGTAATGGTGGTGGAAATCGTCCACTTGGTACAGGGCCTTCTTTAAATGGCGGATTGTTTAGTGTTATAGCCATGGCAGGTATTGCTATTTGGGTTTTTCAATGTTTCTACATTGTTCAGCCTGAAGAAAAAGGTGTGGTAACGCGCTTTGGTAAATACATTGAAACTACGGATGCAGGCCTACATTTTGCTATTTGGCCTATTGAGCAAGTTGTGAAGCCAAAAGTAACACGAGAAAATATTTTAGAGGCTGGTTTTAGAACATCCAACGCTACAAGTAGGTTTAACATACAACGTAATTCATACCAGCAGTCAAGTGGGCAGGTGGTTGATATTCCTGCTGAGTCTTTAATGCTTACGGGTGATGAAAATATTGTAGACCTAGACTTTACGGTGCGTTGGGTTATTTCAAACCCTAAAGACTATCTATTCAAAGTTGAAAACCCAGATGAAGCATTAAGACACGTCAGTGAAAGTGCGATGCGTGAGGTTATTGGTCGCTACCCAATCGATGATGCTATTACAAGTAACAAGCAAGTTATTGAGCAGGAGGCATTGTTATTAACACAGTCAATTGCAGATGCTTATGGCTTAGGAATGCGTATTAACAATATTGAGCTTCAGCAAGTTCAGCCGCCAAAACAAGTTTTGGATGCTTTTCGTGACGTGCAGGCTGCTAAAGCCGATGCTGAAAAAGAACAAGACCAAGCAACAGGTTATGCAAACGACGTTGTACCACGCGCACGTGGTCAAGCAGCGCAAATTATGCAAGAAGCTGAAGCTTATAAGTCAGCTAAAATTTCTGAAGCACAAGGTAACGCAGCGCGTTTCCTAAGTCAGCTAGCAGAATATAAAAAAGCACGTGAAATTACAAAACAGCGCTTGTATTTAGAAGCAATGGAAGCTGTTTTGAAAGGTTCACGTAAAGTTATCATGAGTGAAGGTGCAGGGAACGGTGTTTTACCATACTTGCCACTTGACGGTAAAGGGAGGGTGAAATAATGACACCACGTACTATTTTTTTATTCATCATTTTAGGTGTAGGTTCTATTGTAACTGCAAACAGTTTGTTTACAGTGAATGAAACAGAGCAAGCGATGGTATTGCAACTTGGTGAGGTGCGTAAAGTAATTAGCGAACCTGGCCTAAACTATAAAATACCATTCGTTCAGAATGTTATCTTTTTAGACAAACGCATTATGGAAACAGACTCAAAACCAGCTGAAATTCAATCATCATTAAAAGAACCTATGATGGTAGATAGTTTTACACGCTGGCGCATTATTGACGCTCATAAGTTTTATAAGGCTGTAAATGTCGAGTCAGAAGCCCGTAAGCGTATTGACATTATTGTAAACTCAAACTTGCGTCAAAAACTAGCTTTACACTCATCAAAAGAAATTGTTTCTGGTGACCGTAATAAAATTATGCAAAACATACTGGCATCGGCTCATAAACAAGCTTTGCCATTAGGTATTGAAATTGTAGATGTTCGCATTAAACGAGCAGACTGGCCGGCTAATATTTCTCAAGCTGTTTACCAACGTATGAACGCTGAGCGTAACAAGGAAGCGAAAGAAATTCGCGCACAAGGTGCTGAAAAGGCTCAAACAATTAAAGCAACTTCTGAAAAGGAACGCACAATCATTTTGGCGAATGCTCAGCGCGACGCTCAAAAATTACGTGGTGAAGGTGACGGTGAATCCATTCGTTTAACAGCGGAAGCTTTTGGTCAGGATCCAGCCTTTTATGGCTTTGTGCGTTCACTAGAAGCGTATAAAGCAAGTTTGATAGGTAGTGATACCTTGATGGTATTAGACCCTTCAATTAGTTTCTTTGATCATTTTAATAAAAAATAACTAAAGAGGTAAAAAAAAATGAAACGTTTGTCATTATATATTTCAACAATAGTTGTATCTGTAAGCATGCTTTTCATAGCAACGGCGCAGGCTGAAATTCCAACAAGTTTTGCTGATCTTGTTGAAGATCAGTTTGCTGCTGTCGTAAACGTATCTACATCGACTAAACCTGAGAAGTTTAATAAAAGCAAAAAGGATATGGGTAGAGGTCCTTTAACAGGAGATCCTTTTTTAGATAGGTTTTTTGATGGTTTTATGGGCGGGTTGGAAAATCGTCTTAACGAACAAAATACAAGACCTAAACAATCTTTAGGGTCTGGTGTGGTTATCAGTAAGGATGGTTATATCATTACAAACAATCATGTTGTTGAAGTGGCTGACAGTATTGTTATTAAATTTCAAGACGGAAAAGAGCTAAGTGCTAAGGTTGTAGGTAAAGATAAAAAAAATGACCTATCATTGCTGAAAGTTGAAACTGATAAGGATTTAACTTTTGCTAAATTAGGCGATAGTGACAAAATACGTGTTGGTGACTGGACTATTGCCATTGGAAATCCTTTTGGTTTAGGTGGCACAGTAACGGCAGGTATATTAAGTGCCCGTGGACGTAATATACACCAAGGCCCATATGACAGCTTTTTACAAACAGATGCAGCTATAAACCCTGGCAATAGTGGAGGGCCTTTATTTAATACATCTGGTGAAGTTATTGGTATCAATACAGCCATTCTTTCTCGTACAGGTGGCAGCCAAGGAATTGGCTTTGCGGTGCCATCTAACACTGTAAAGCTTATAGTGGAACAGATTAAAGAACATGGACGACCTGTTCGTGGTTGGTTAGGTGTACGCATTCAAACTGTTACGGAATCTCTTGCTGATGCACTAGGTTTGGATAGTGAAAAAGGCGCTTTGGTTGCTGCTGTGATTGAAAAAAGCCCTGCCGAAAAAGCGGGCATAAAAGAAGCTGACCTTATCCTTTCTTTTGATGGCAAAGATATAAAAGAAATGTCGGATCTTCCAAAACTGGTTGCTGAAACGCCAGTAGATAAAACAGTAAAACTTAAGCTGATGCGTAACAACAGCTATAAAACCATAGAAGTGACAATAGCTGAACTTGAAGAAGATGAAGCTGAGGTGTTGTTGTCTAAATCAGATGATGAAAGTGATAATGTTATTGAAGGTATGACATTATCAGATTTGGGCGATGATGAGCGTGAAGCCTTAGGTGTTGATGATACTGTTAAAGGTGTTGTTGTCACATCTATTGAATTTGACGGTCGTGCCGCAAATAGCGGTATCAAGTCAGGGGATATTATTCTTGAAATATCTAAAGAAAAAGTTGCATCTGTTGCTGATGTTGAGGCAATGCTTAAAAAGCAGGGCGATAAGTCTATGCTTATACTCATACAACGTGACGGTGAAAAGCATTTCCTAGCCTTAGGAAAAAAAGAAGTGGATGAAGACGAGTAAATGTCTAAATCTATTATAACTATATTTGGGCCAACGGCATCTGGTAAGACGTCGTTGGCCATTTATTTGGCGCAGAAATTAAACGGTGTCATTGTAAATGCGGACAGTCGTCAGGTATATAAAAATATGCCTATCATCACAGCCATGCCTTCTAAGGAAGAGTTTGCAGCTGCTGATCATCGTCTTTTTGATTTTCTTGAAATTGATGAAAAAATATCCGTTGAAAAATATGTTCAACTTGCGAAGGCTGAAGTCGAGAAGATTTGGCGTGACGGTAAGCTCCCGATTTTATGTGGTGGTACAGGTTTTTATCTTAAAACCTTAGAAGAGGGGATTAGCCCTGTCCCTTCATTGCCCGAAGACTTGTTTAATGATCTAAACACGCGCTTGGAAACAGAAGGCTTGGCGCCTTTGTATGATGAATTGAAAAATGTAGACCTAGAGATTGCAGATAAACTTAAAGCTGGTGATACTCAACGTATTTTGCGTGCGCTTGGGGTTTGGTTACACACAGGCCAGCCCATGTCTAAGTTACAAAAATTACCCAAATCAGGTGGGCTGGATGCACGCTTTGTAAAATTGGCTATTAGCCCAGAGCGTGAATGGCTCTATAATCGCATACATAAAAGATACGATGTGATGGAAAATATGGGTTTGGTTGATGAAGTTAAAAATGTACGTGCTATGGGGTATACAACGGAATCGCATGCGGTTCAGAGTTGCGGTGTGAAGGATTATTATAACTTTTTAGATGGGCACATAACGCTGGATGAGGCGAAAACTGCCTTGTTACAAAGCACAAGGAACTATGCAAAGCGTCAGTTTACTTGGATAAGGGGTCAGTATAATGCAGACCTAACTTTCACGACTTCAGCACAAGGCGAAAAATCTGTGATGGAAATAAGACAATTGCTTAAAAATAAGTGAATTTTCTTTTTTGCGAAACTATAAAATTCTAGTAACTTTCGACTATATGCCTTATAGTTAAGAGATTCAAAAAAATAATTATAAATTTGGAAGATACCGCATCATGTTGAACAAACTATTCAGCTTTTTTTCTTTAGACATGGCCATTGACCTTGGCACAGCTAATACACTTGTATATGTACCTGGACGTGGTGTTGTCTTAAATGAACCTTCCGTTGTGGCGATTGAACGTGGAGAACACAGTTCTCGTGTGCGTAATGTAGGTCACGCGGCTAAACAAATGATAGGTCGTACACCAGCTGATATTATTGCGGTGCGCCCATTAAAAGACGGTGTTATTGCTGACTTTGAAGTTGCTGAAGAAATGATTAAAGCCTTCATTAACCGTGTTCATAATCGTCGTATGTTTGTGAGCCCACGCATTATTATTTGTGTACCATACGGTTCAACGCCTGTTGAGCGTCGTGCGATTAAAGATTCTGCTTTAAGTGCAGGCGCTAGTCAAGTTTGGTTGGTTGACGAACCTATGGCCGCCGCTATTGGTGCTGGCTTACCTGTAAACGAAGCTTCTGGCTCTATGATTGTTGATATCGGTGGTGGTACAACAGAAATTGCCGTTATCTCTCTTGGTGGTATTGTTTACTCCATGTCGGTACGCGTTGGCGGTGACAAGTTTGATGATGCAATTATAAGCTACATCCGTCGTAAGCATAATCTGCTTATTGGTGAGTCAACTGCAGAAGCGATCAAAATTGAAATAGGCAGTTCTATTGCGCCAGAAAAAGGCCGTGGCAAAGAAATGGATATTAAAGGGCGTGATCTTGTAAAAGGTGTCCCACGTAACCTTAAAATTAGTCAAAAAGAAATTGTCGAAGCGCTAGAACCTCAAATTCAACGTGTTCTAGAAGGTATTAAAACAGCTTTAGAGGCCACTCCGCCAGAACTTGCGGCTGATATTGTCGATAAGGGGATTATTCTTTCCGGTGGTGGTGCGAACCTTGGTGATCTTGATAAACTAATTCGCCAAGAAACAGGCCTACCAGTTTCCATTGCTGAGTCTCCGCTTTCATGTGTAGCACTTGGTTCTGGTAAAATCCTTGAGGAATGGGACACACTTGCACCAGTTTTAAAATCTAATTAAGGTTTTTAAAATTGATTACAGTAACTTCAACAAAAAGCCACAATATTCAGTTTGCAATTTATGTGGCTTTTTGTTTGTCTTCTATGGCTCTTTCTATACAGTTTCCTCAAATAAATAGCGTTTTTCAATCTGCTGTTCTTGAGGTGACGGGACCCATTTTAAATATGGTAAAAAAACCCTCTGAATGGGCCGATGCTGTTGAAGACTCTGTCACAGGTCATGTTTCTGTTTATGAAGAAAATAATCAGCTAAAGGAAGAGTTAAGTAACAAGCAGCGCTTAAGTCGCGAACTTTCAATCATTACCCATGAAAATGAAGAGCTTAAAAAGCTTTTAGGTATGGTTGATAAAGTTGAAGGTGATCCTATTGCTGGCCGTGTGATTTCTGACAAAAAAAGCACCTTTAGCCACACTATGATTATTAATGTCGGGCTAAACGATGGTGTCGAAAAAGGGCAAGTTGTCGTTAATGAAAATGGTTTGGTTGGTCGTGTACTAGAAACATTTGAAAAGGCTTCCCGTATTTTACTTTTAACTGATTACGCATCACGTGTACCTGTTAAAATTTTAGGTGCTAATTTACGTGGCATTGTGCGTGGCACAAATAGTTTTAATCTCGAGCTTGTTTTTACAGAAGGTGATAAAGATAAAGTGGAAGCTGGTATGGTGGTTATAACCACAGGGGCTGGGGGCATATTTGCTGAAGGCATACCTGTGGGTATCATTAGCAATATAGAAAAACGTATATATATTAAGCCCGATGTTGATTTTACCACCTTGGATTTAATCAGTATTCAAAGACAAGAAGTCAAGGGGATTTTATAATGGCGATGCACCAAGCAAACAGAGACTATGTGGTTGGCGCGGGCTTGTTTCCACCGCTTTTATTATTACTATTGGTGATTATTGGTTATATTTTAACAGGTATTTTTGACGCTTTATGGTTCAAGCCTTGGCTGCTTACGATAGGTGTATTTTATTGGACACTATATTTCCCAAATTCTGTACCTATATGGTTTTCTTTGATATTAGGATTACTTGAAGATGGTTTAGCAGGTACGCCATTTGGTTTATATGGTTTTGGTATTATACTTATCCATTTTATGGCATATCATCAGCGTAAATCACTTATCTACAGTCCGTTTGCTATGGTTTATACTGGCTTTATTATCAATCTTTTTGTGGTAAGCGTATCTCTTACTTTTATTATGTGGCTTATAGGTTTACCACTTTCTTATTGGGTTGCTGTTCAGTGGATAGTGACATGTATCCTATTTTTACCTATTTCGTATTTATTTAATTTATTGCGCCAAAAAATGATAAAGGATTAAGTAGTCAATGCCTCTTTCGTCAGCAAATAGAAATAAAATTGTTTCAAGGCGAACAGTATTACTTGGAGCTCTAATGGCTCTACCTTTTCCTGTTTTTGTGGCACGTATGTATTATTTACAGCAGATTTTAGGAGCTAAATATAAAAAATTAGCAGAGCAAAATAGAGTTTCTATACGCCCAATACGTCCAGAAAGAGGCGTGTTATTCGATAGATTAGGTAAAGTCCTTGCTAAAGATAAACCCGCACCCCGTTTGGTTATCATACCAGAACAATGCGATGACGCTCAAAAAGTGTTAGCATCGCTGCAAAAGCTCATTCCATTATCTAAGCGAAGTGTGAATGATACACTCGAAAAAGTAAAATATAGGGCACCATTCACGCCTATCACAATTACAAAATCACTTTCATTTAATAACATCGCAAAGGTTGAATTAAATCAACCTGATCTACAAGGAATAGACTTTATTGATATACCGTTACGCCACTATCAAAATGGTGTTTCAACAGGGCATTTGTTGGGTTATGTTGGACGTACGGACGACTATAAAAAAGATAAGGCAGAGGTTAAGGGTTGGTCTCCCGATTTTCCTGTGGGTCGCCAAGGTTTAGAGAAGTTGTATGAAGATGAATTAGGCGGCCAACCAGGCTTTGTCCACAACGAAACAAATGCTGTCGGTCGACCTGTCCGTGAATTGGAAAGGCAAGAAGCTAAAAAAGGTGACGACCTTTATCTTACAATTGACCAAGACTTACAGGAATTTGCATTAAACCAATTAAAAAACAAAGTTGGTTCTATTGTGTTACTAAATGCTAAAACTGGAGGTATACTCGCCGCCGTCAGCACACCAAGCTTCGACCCAAATGAATTTGCAGAGGGGATTGACCCTGCTAATTGGCGAGAATTATTAAATAACTCTGATAACCCTCTATTAAATAGGAGTTTTCAGGGAACATATTCACCTGGTTCTACCTTTAAACTTGTTGTAGCGCAAGCCGCCCTTGAAGAAGGGTTAGTAAAACCTGATGAAATTATGAATTGTCGAGGTAAAATCAAGTTAGGGAATCGTGAATTCAATTGCTGGAAGAAGCATGGTAAGGTTGACCTGTTGGATGCTATTTCTGGATCATGTGATATTTATTTTTACGAATTAGCCAAACGTTTAGGGGTTAACAAGATAGCTAATTACGCTCATAAATTTGGTTATGGTGAGCGTAGTGAAATAGGTATCCCAGAAAAGTCTGGCTTAGTACCTACAACTGATTGGAAGTATTTAACTAAACATGAGCGTTGGACTACGGGTGAAGACTTAATAACGGGTATTGGGCAGGGTTTTTTATTAGCAACACCACTACAAATGGCTGTCATGTCGGCGCGTATTGCCACAGGTATGGAAATTAAACCTGTTTTACTGCAAAAGTATGAAGATGTAACAAGGCAAGCTGTCCCTCTTGAGGAAAAATATTTAAAACTACTACGACAAGGCATGTTTGACGTTGTTAATAGCAGAAAAGGAACTGCTAAAAATGCACGCCGTAAAGGCACTGTTATTTCAGGGAAAACAGGTACAGTTCAGGTGATATCACAGCGTATTGAGGAGGGGGTAGATATGAGTGATGTACCTTTAAAAAGGAGACCTCATGGCATGTTTGTAGGTTATGCACCTTATGATACGCCTCAATTTGCTGTTGCTGTTGTTGTTGAAAATGGTGGGTCAGGTAGCGGTGCAGCAGCGCCATTAGCTGCAAATGTTCTTAAAAAAGCAACGGAGATCTTTGGATGATTCAAGAAATCTTAAAGAAAACCAATCGTTTGCATTTTGGCGTGGTGTTTCTTGTTGTAGCTATTAGTATATTTGGATTTGTTTTACTGTATGGCGCCGCTGGCGGGTCAATGTATCCGTATGTTATCAAACAAATACCACGGTTTATTATTGGATTTATTTTAATGTGGGGTATTGCCATTGTTGATATAAAGTTTTGGTATCGTTACGCCTATGTATTTTATATATTATGTATTCTATTATTGGTAGCCGTATATTTTTCTGGTCATGTGGGTATGGGGGCTAGGAGGTGGCTTGATCTTAAAATATTTGCATTGCAGCCATCAGAGTTGGCTAAAATTGCATTGGTTATGGCTTTAGCTAAATTTTATCATACGCGTTCAATTGTAGCGATCCACTCGCTTAAAAATATTTTTTTAGCATTTACATTTATAGGCGCTATGTTTGCTCTAGTAGTTGTTCAACCCGATTTAGGGACGTCACTGGTTCTTGTTTTTGTGGGCGTTGCTATTATGATCGCATCAGGCCTTAGCAAAAAATTGTTTTTCTGGATGGGTGGCATTGGCCTGACTGCATTGCCATTGGTTTGGTCATTTTTGCACGGATATCAAAAGAAAAGGCTCCTTGTGTTTTTAAACCCCGAAGAAGATCCTTTGGGCGCTGGTTACCACATTATGCAGTCAAAAATTGCCATAGGCTCTTCTGATTTTTGGGGTAAAGGTTTTATGCAAGGGACGCAGTCACATTTAGAGTTTTTACCAGAAAAACATACCGACTTTATATTTACATTACTTACTGAAGACTTTGGTATGTTTGGCGCCTTGATGTTGCTTTTGGCTTATGCACTTCTTATTTTATTTGGTACGTTCATCTCGCTTAAATCGCAAAGTTTATATGCTAAATATACAGCACTTGGTGCAACAATATTATTATTCCTTCATGTGGTGATCAATATTTCTATGGTTATGGGGCTTATGCCGGTGGTTGGTATACCTCTACCATTTGTAAGTTACGGTGGCACATCTATGATGACAATGCTTATTTCTATGGGATTTTTACTCAATGCATATGTACACCGAGATGTGAACCTTTCAGGTGGGAGCGGTCTTTCTTCTGGCGGGCGTTTTTAAACTTTATTTGTAACAGATAAAACTTGTAGCCATGCAAGGCATTTGCTATTCTTAGTAGCAATCACATCATATAAAAAATATGAATTAAGACAAAAATTAAAAAGAACATAAAATGGATCAATTTAGCAATCTTTACGCCTCTAACTCTCCTTATATGGAAGAACAACTTTCAAAATTTAACGCAGACCCAAGCAGTGTAGGTATGGAATGGCGCACATTCTTTGAAAGCTTAGATGCTGGCTACAACATGTTTTCAAAGTCTAAAGATGGTACGAACGGTCATACAGCACCACTAGTTGCAGAAACAGTAACTTCATCTGATGTTACTTCAAGTGGCCAAAACCGCGTAACAAGGCTTATCCAAGCTTACCGTAACCACGGCCACTATAACGCGCACATTGACCCGTTATCAGAAAAACCGAATATTCGTAAAGACTTATCACTTGAGAACTTCGGTCTAAGTGAATCTATGTTTGGTCAAGTATTTGACACAGACGGATTGCTGAACAAAGAGCACGCAACGCTAAAAGAAATATTTGAAGCTTTACAAACAACCTACACAGGTACAATTGGTGTTCAGTACCAAAACCTTGCAGCACATGAAGAACGTGTATGGCTAAAGCGTAAAATGGAATCAATCCAAAACCAACCAAGTTACGATGTACCAACAAAAAAACGTATTTTAAAAGGCCTTCTTTCTGCTGATAAATTTGAAAACTTTTTACACACAAAATATGTAGGTAAAAAGCGCTTTAGTGGCGAAGGTGCTGATTCCATCATTCCAATGCTTGATACAATGATTGATGTTTGCGGAGATTATGGCATTAAAGACGTTGTTGTAGGTATGGCGCACCGTGGGCGTTTAAACGTTATGGTAAACATTTTCGAAAAACCATTTGAAGAAGTTTTTGCTGCTTTCGACGAAACCGTTGTGATGGAAAATGACATTGCATCGTCTGATGTGAAGTACCATATGGGTAAATCATACGACGTTAAAACACGTAGCGGTCACAATTTGCATATGTCGCTGTTAAACAACCCTTCACACCTCGAAATTGTTAACCCTGTTGTTGCAGGTAGCGTACGTGCTAAACAACAAAAACATGGTAGTGACGGTTATAAAAAAGTTATACCTTTGGTTATTCACGGTGATGCTGCTTTTTCAGGGCAAGGTGTTGTACCAGAAACTTTAAACCTCGCAAACCTTGAAGGTTATACTAACAAAGGTACAATGCACATTGTTATTAACAATCAAATAGGTTTTACAGCGCTCCCACAAGATGGTTTTAGTGGTGAATACTGCACAGACATTGCGCGTATGTTGCAAGTGCCAATTTTCCATGTAAATGGTGACGACCCAGAAGCTTGTAACCACGTTATGGAAATGGCTATGGAATACCGTAATACATTTGGTAAAGACGTTTTTATCGACCTTGTATGTTACCGTAAATATGGTCACAACGAAGGTGATGATCCAACGTTTACAGCACCTGTTATGTATAAAAAAATTAAAGGACATCAATCTCCTTATACGATGTACAAATCTAAACTCATTTCTGATGGTGCAATTAGCGAAGAAGAAGCATCTGCTATGGAACTTGAATATCATAGCAAGTTAAGTGAATCATTTGAAAAATCACGTTGTACAGAAACAAAAGTAAAGCCTGATATGTTTGGTGGCGCTTGGGGAAACTTTTCTAAAGAAGCAATGGAAGAGCCATCAACTGCCATTACAGAAGAACAGGTTTCTCAAACAGCAAAAAGCTATGTTACTTATCCAGATGGATTTACACCAAATAAAAAAATTCATAAAGCGATGGAAAAACGCCAAAGCATGTTGATGGGGCAAGATAAGCTCGATTGGGGTGCCGCTGAAGTAACAGCATATGCAACGTTGCTAGATGAAGGCTATAATATTCGCATTTCAGGTCAGGACGTTAGGCGCGGTACTTTTTCACACCGTCACATTGCGTTATGGGATTCTGAAACAGGTGAAGATTTTATGCCGGTTTCTAAGTTTGAAAAGCAAGAAGGCGCATTACAGGTTTGGAACAGTTCTTTAAGTGAGCTAGCTGTTTTAGGATTTGAATTTGGTTATTCACTTGCAAGTCCAAATACACTTACAATTTGGGAAGCTCAGTTTGGTGATTTTTCAAATGGCGCACAAATTGTGATAGACCAATTTATTTCTAGTAGTGAGCAAAAATGGGACCGTATGTCTGGTTTAGTTATGTTACTTCCACACGGTGCAGAAGGTCAAGGACCTGAGCATTCAAGTGCAAGGCCAGAGCGTTATCTACAGCTTTGTGCGCAGGACAATATGACAGTTTGTAATGCTTCAACACCGTCACAAATTTTCCACCTATTGCGTCGTCAAGCGTTAAGGAAGATGCGTCGTCCTTTGGTTGTATTTACACCAAAAAGCTTACTGCGTCATCCAATGGCTACATCAGCAGTAACAGAGTTAAAAAATGGTAGCTTTAAGCACGTGATTGACGATGTTGATGCAGTAGCAGAAAACGTTAAAAAAGTTGTGTTATGTACAGGTAAATTTTACTACGAACTATTGGGTGAAAAAATAGCGAAGGATCATGACGATACAGCTATTGTACGTGTGGAACAGCTTTACCCAACACCTGTGGATGAAGTAAAAGGAATTATGGATAAGTATAAAAATGCGACAAGTTTTATCTGGGCACAAGAGGAGTCACGTAACCAAGGTTTCTGGACATTTATTCGTGAGAATTTAAGTGATGCTTTAGAAAAACCTTTGGTTTGTGTTAGCCGAGAAGCGACAGCAAGTCCAGCGGTTGGTTCTAACAAACGTCACAATCAAGAGCAAACCGCTCTTGTAAAAAAAGTATTTAAATAAAATTAAACTTAATAAAGAAGAGATATAATAATGACCATTTCTATTGAAGCACCAACAATGGGCGAAAGCATTACAGAAGCAACAGTTGCTTCTTGGGCAAAACAAGTTGGCGATTACGTTAACGAAGATGAGCTTATTGCTGAATTAGAAACTGATAAAATTAACTTAGAAGTAACAGCGACACGTGCAGGTGTTATTACAAGTATTTTAAAGGGGGAAGGTGAAACTGTAAACGTTGGTGAAGTTATGGCTGAGATAGATGAAACAGCGACAGCTGGATCATCAGCGACAGCTGGATCATCAGCGACAGCTGGATCATCAGCGGCACCAGCAGAAACACCAGCGGCACCAGCAGAAACACCAGCAGCACCAGTAGCTCAATCTATCCCATCAACAGCGTCATTAAATGACTTACCTTTAAGTCCTGCTGTTAAAAAAATGATTGAAGAAAATGCTGTTGACGCTTCGATGATTGCAGGCTCTGGTAAAGACGGTCGTATTACCAAAGGTGACGTTTTAGCTTACATGGAAAACCCAACATCGGTTATGCCATCGGCAGTCCCAGTTGAATCTGCAATCGCAGCTCCTGTTGCAACGCCAGCACCAACAACAGCAACGACAGCTAGTGCGCCAGTTGAAGGACGTGAAACACGTGTCAAGATGACACGTTTACGCAAAACAATTGCAGGGCGTTTAAAAACATCGCAAAACAATGCTGCACTACTTACAACTTACAACGAAGTTGACCTTTCTGCTGTTATGGAATTACGCAAACTTTACAAAGATAAGTTTGAAAAGGAACACGGCGTTAAACTTGGTTTTATGTCGTTCTTTACAAAAGCAACAATCGAAGCTTTAAAAGCTTGGCCTGCGCTTAATGCAGAAATTGACGGTGATGAGATTGTTTATAAAAACTATTACAACATTGGTGTGGCTGTTTCAACAGAGAAGGGGCTTGTTGTCCCAGTTCTAAAAGACGCTGACAAAATGAGTTTTGCGGATATTGAACAAGGTATCCGTAACTATGCTATAAAAGCGCGTGATGGCAAGCTTATGCCAGACGATATGACAGGTGGTTCATACACTATTACTAACGGTGGAACATTTGGATCTATGATGTCTATGCCTATTTTGAATTACCCTCAAGTGGGTATTTTAGGTATGCACAACATTGTTGAGCGTCCTGTTGTTGTTAACGGTGAAATTGTTATTCGTCCAATGATGTACCTTGCGATGACTTACGACCACCGTATTGTTGATGGCCGTGAAGCTGTAAGCTTTGTTGTTAAAATTAAAGAAGCATTGGAAAACCCTTCTCGTATGTTACTTGGCGTTTAGTTAAGTAACATAGATAGGTAGAGCATTAACTTTACGTTTTTTTTTAAGCGAAGTTAAAACTCAAGCTTAAAATATCACCTATAGATAAAAAAGAAGCCCTCATTTGAGGGCTTCTTTTTGCTTATGTTATTTAAATATCAACCTGTGCAGAAGCACCATGTTCTTGAATAAAATTAAATCGGTCTTCAGGGTTTTTACCCATTAAACGACTCACGATAGATTTACTGTCCGCCAATGACTCAATGTTAATTTGCATCATCTTACGTTTTTCTTGATTCATCGTGGTCTCTTTAAGTTGAGCCGCTGGCATTTCACCTAAACCTTTAAATCGAGTTAAGACAACATTTTTCTTACCTTTGAAGGTTGTCTTCATGTGGTAATCTTTATCTTCATCATCAAGGGCATAAACGCTTGTTGCCCCGTGAGTTAGTTTAAATAAAGGCGGCATAGCAAGGTAAACGCTACCATTTAGTAAAAGCTCAGGCATTTCTTGATAGAAAAACGTTAAAATAAGTGTTGCAATGTGCGCACCATCAACGTCGGCATCGGTCATAATAACAACACGTTCATAACGCATATTTTCAGCTTTAAATTCTTTGCCCATTCCACACCCAAGTGCTTGCACAAGGTCACGGATTTCAGCATTTGCCTTAATTTTATCACGTGTTGCACTGGCTACGTTTAAAATTTTACCTTTTAGCGGTAAGATAGCCTGTGTTTTACGGTCACGCCCTTGCTTGGCACTCCCGCCCGCAGAGTCACCCTCAACAATGAATATTTCAGTACCCTCTGGTGATTTATTTGAACAGTCGCTCAACTTACCAGGCAATGTAATACGACGGCTTACAGCTGTTTTACGTTTCACCTCTTGTTCTTTGCGACGACGACGACGTGCTTCGCTACGTTCAATAGCGTTAAAAAGTAAGCTATCTGCGCTGTTTGTGTCGCTCACCAAATAGTGGTCGAACTGGTCTTTTAATGTATTTTCAACAAGACGAATGGCTTCACGGTTTGTAAGCTTTTCTTTTGTTTGCCCTTGAAAATGCGGGTCTGGGATAAATACACTTAATAATATTTTACAGCCACCTAAAATATCGTCTGCTGTAATATCGGCTACTTTTTTACCACGCATTTCACCGTATTGTTTTAAGCCTTTAGTAATAGCTGCACGTAAACCTGTTTCGTGTGTTCCACCTTGATATGTTGGAATGGTGTTCGCATATGTTTCGCAACCACCGTCTTCTGTGAGCGGCCATGCCAGAGCCCATTCAACTTTCCCAGCATTTTTATCGTCTACAAAATCTTTTTTCCCTGCAAAGATAGAGTTGGTGAGGCAAGGCGTTTGTTTGCCTTCTGCATTGACAAGCTGTGACTTCACATAGTCTTCTAAACCATTTGGATAGTGGAACGTCTCTTCCTTAACTTCACCCTTACTTTCGTCACGCCAGTAAATAGTAACACCACTAAATAAATAAGCTTTAGACTGGACCATTGTTTTAAGGCGCTTAGCACTATAGGTACAACCTTCGTCGAATATTTCCTCTAAGTCAGGGCGGAAAGTTACTTTTGTGCCCTTGCGATTTTTAATTTCACCTAATTCTTGAAGAGGGCCTTGCACAACACCACGCTCAAAACGTTGCATGTATAACTGACCATTTCTTGCCACTTCAACTTCAACAAATGTAGAAAGCGCATTCACAACAGAAATACCCACACCGTGCAAACCGCCAGACGTGCTATAAGCCTTATCAGAGAATTTACCACCAGCGTGAAGTGTACATAAAATAACTTCTAAGGCAGATTTATTTGGATATTTTGGGTGCGGATCCACAGGGATACCACGCCCATTATCGCGAATAACAAGCGTGTTGTCCTTACAAAGTTTTACCCAAATTTTATCGGCATAGCCAGCAACGGCTTCATCCATAGAGTTGTCGAGTACTTCGACCATAAGGTGATGTAAGGCATTATCGTCTGTGCCACCAATGTACATACCTGGGCGCATGCGAACAGGGTCAAGACCTTCTAAAACTTCAATATCAGCAGCTGTATAATTACTTTGTGCAGTCATTTTTTTATCCTCTATCTACAGGGCAAGGCTTTAAGTTTTCGTCAATAGCAACATAAACAGCTTCACTTTTAGCGCTAAGAGCAATTTCACCTGTAATAGGCTCTTCACGCCAAGCTTCCATTGTAACTGTCATAGACGTATTACCGACCTTAGATACAACGGCATAAATTGTAATTGCGTCGTTCAATCGGGCAGGTTTTATAAATTCTGATTTATTCATAGCAACCAAAAAAACACGTGATTTACAACGCTTTTGGGCAACAATAGCACCGGCTTTATCAAGGTAAGCAAGCATAGCGCCACCAAAAAGTGTGCCGTGGAAATTAAGATCCGCTGGCATAATAAAAGTTTTAAAAGCGATGTTTTCTAGCTGTGCAATATTTTTCATAAGAAAAACATACAAAATATAAGGTTTTTTGTAAAGAAATAAGGTTAAATGAAGTGTGGATTTTAAGTTTAGCGGCCTATAAAACTTGACATTGTATGCATTATCTCTTAAATGTAGCATATCAAAATAAAACACATCTACTTTTTCTTATATAATACTGATGGAGGCCTTCACTATGGCTAACACTAAATCTGCTGATTTACTTACAAAATTGGATACAGCCTTACTTTCACTACCAAACCTAACATCGCTTGAAAAAGCCGCTGTACGTGGCGCAGTCACTGAAATTTATTTTAAACTATATCATTATCTATATACGTATAATCCAAACTCTTCTATAGCAACGGATATTGCAAAAAGCATACTTACAACAATTTCCCCGCTTCAAAAAATAGATCTCCAAGAGCTTGAGCATTTGTTACGTGCTTTCAATTCTAAGGTTCCTGCCGAATGCGCTATTAATTCTACAGTAGTTTTAACTGCCGTGCAGAGCCTTACAGAAAAAAAATCTGCTTAAGTTTAATATATAGGAGGTGCCTCCATGGAATCTGACACCACAATAAAGCTTACGCCAATGACTGTAACAAACAGTTGGATAGTTAAAATAACTCTTACCGATTATTTAAAAAAGTGTAATTTAAATAAAGCAAGCGATGCCTGTTTTAATGCATATGACCATGGATTTGTCATAGCAACTTGCGCTTATGCTACTATTCAGCAATTTACAAATCAGCGTCATGTGTATCGTCATCATAAAAAGTTGCAGCTTAAGCCTTTAAATTTAGAGGCGACCTACGGCGCGTTAATGCAATTCAAGTTATATGCTCAAAAAAAGAATCGCGTTACAAAACATGAAGAAAGTTTTTTTATAGCAGGATTTTTCGCAGCTTATTATTTATTTAAATAAGGTGAAATTTATCAACAGATAAAGACTACACAAGGCCTTCAATCGAGTCATTCGCAACAACTAGAAAAAATGCTATTGCTGCTGGTGAAGTATTTTTAGTCCTATCGAAATAAAAAAGAGCCTTTATAGGCTCTTTTTTTTATTTCTCATATATCTTTAGTCAGCCAGCATAACACCTACTTGGCTAGCACCTCCGTCAACGTGAATATTGCCACCTGTAACACCACTTGCAAGGTCGCTTAGTAACCAAAGAGCGGTTTTACCAACTTCTTCTTGTGTTACATTACGTTTTAATGGTGCATTTCTCTCATTGGCATCTAAAATACCTTTAAATCCTGTAATACCAGCAGCAGCTAATGTGCGAATTGGCCCAGCGCTTATACTGTTAACACGCATACCATTTGCGCCCATATCGTCTGCTAAGTAACGAACAGAAGCTTCCAATGCCGCCTTTGCAACGCCCATAACATTATAGTTCGGTACAATTTTTTCAGAGCCATAATAGCTAAGCGTTAATAATGAAGCACCTTCATTTAGAAGTGGTTCAAACGCCTTAGCGACAGCTGTAAAGGAATAGCAAGAAACATCAAGTGTGTTTTTAAAGTTAGAGCGTGTGGTTTCAATATATCGTCCTTTAAGCTCTTCTTTGTCGCTAAAAGCAATGGCATGAACAAGGAAATCAATTTTCCCCCATTTAGCTTCAACTTGTTTTACAGTTTCAGCAATCGCTGTGTCATCGCACACATCACATTCTACAATGAAGTCACTGCCTATGCTTTGTGCTAAAGGTTTAACACGGCGCTCAAGCGCTTCGCCTACATAAGTAAATCCAATTTCAGCACCAGCTTCACTGAGTTGTTGAGCAATACCCCAAGCAATTGAGTTTTTGTTGGCGACGCCCATTATTAGACCGCGTTTTCCCTGCATGATATCCATCTATTTTATTCCTTTAATGAATGATTAGAGGAGGAGGGTACAAGGAATATGTTTTTTTTTCAAGAAATACCGTTATACAGCCTTTGTATGTTTTAAGATCAAGTCTAAAACGGCCTCTATTGCTTGCAAACGTACTTCGCTACGGCTGCCTTTAAATATAAAGCTTTCAGTGATAACGCCATTATCATGCGCAAGTGCCCAATGTACCAATCCTACAGGCTTATCATCGCTACCACCAGTTGGCCCTGCAATACCAGAAACACTGACGGCTAACCGGCTGCCTGAATATTTTTTAGCCCCAATAGCCATTTCTTTTACTGTTTGAGCGCTTACAGCACCATGCTCTTTTAAGGTTTTGGCTTTGACGCCGACCATATCCATTTTTGCGCGATTGGTGTAAGTAATAAAACCACGGTCTACCACAGCACTGCTTCCTGAAATTTCAGTAAGCAAACCGATAATTAAGCCGCCAGTACAACTTTCTGCTGTAGAAATTGTCATACCTTTTTCACGAAGAAACTCTATGGCATTTGATGATTTTTCAACAAGTTGCGATTTAAACATAATGTAAAGCTTTCGTTATTATAGTGCTATTATATCAAAAAGCTTGTGATGGCATACAATTTTTTATATAGTGTGCATCTTATTGTTTAATAAGCATAAATTATTTAGGGTGAAAAAATGAACTTATATGACGTGATGGTAAACAACAACGGCGAGGTTATGCTGTGTATTCCAACGCATGATTTCACTACAGAAAATGCCGAAGTTTTTGTTTATCAGCAGCATTTTGAAATTTGGAGTGAGGGTAAGCTTCAAGTAAAACTTGGCGGTATTCCATGCCATATCATCAAAAAGGCTTTAAACTATAAAGACATTCTTGTTGGTGAATTTACACGTACGGCCGAAACACCAAGTCGTCAATACATGGCAAAGGTTGTTGAACAATAGTAAAAAATCTATTTAAATACTTTTGGTAACCCTTTAAGAATAAATTTAAATATCCCAATTTCGCCGTGATAAATCTCTTTTATCCCAACATTCATAAAAGCATTAAAATCGTGTGATTGCATAAACATTTCTCCTTTTTCCCTAACTACTTATGAGGTTGCGTATAATTTTTTTCTTAAACATCTGACAAAAAATTGACATGGTTATGAATTATGCAAGAAAAAACCCTTAATTACTTGAAGGATTCAGAGTTACAGGCTAATATCAAGCAACAATAAATAATTAACTTTTTAACTATATCGGAGAATTTCCAGTGAACGGAAACGCACGTAATATTTTATTCTGGGCCATGTTGGTTCTACTCGCATTATCTATGTATCAAATGGTTGACCCATCTAAGCTTAATACAGCAGGTACAAAAGTAAGCTATTCTGAAATTATGAATCTTGTTGATGAGGGTGCTGTTTCAGGCGTTCAAATCAAAGGTCAAACCATTACAGCTGTACGTAGTGACGGGCAGGAGTTGGAAGCACTTTCTCCATACGACCCTGACCTTATTAAAAACCTACGTGAAAAAAATGTAGCCATAGAAGTTAAACCTCAAGAAGGCGAAAGTGTTCTAAAGCAAATCCTAATTAGCATGTTGCCAATTGGTGTTATCATTCTTTTCTGGGTTGTTATGATGAATAAAATGCAGGGTGGCGGCAAAGCTATGAGCTTTGGTAAATCTAAAGCCCAAATGCTTACAGAAAACCAAATTCGAGTAACATTTGACGATGTAGCGGGCGTTGAAGAAGCCAAGCAAGAACTTGAAGAGGTTGTCGATTTTCTAAAAGACCCAACAAAATTCCAACGCCTTGGTGGTAAAATCCCTAAAGGTGTTCTTTTAGCTGGTTCTCCTGGTACTGGTAAAACTTTGCTTGCACGTTCTGTTGCAGGCGAGGCGGGTGTACCGTTCTTTACAATTTCAGGCTCTGAATTTGTTGAAATGTTTGTCGGTGTTGGTGCTTCTCGTGTACGTGATTTATTTGAACAAGGTAAGAAAAATGCCCCTTGTATTATCTTTATTGATGAGATTGATGCTGTGGGTCGTCACCGTGGTACTGGTATTGGTGGCGGTAATGACGAACGTGAGCAAACACTTAACCAACTTCTTGTTGAAATGGATGGGTTTAGTGCGAACGAAGGTGTTATCCTTATTGCCGCAACAAACCGCCCAGACGTTCTAGACCCTGCGCTTATGCGCCCAGGTCGCTTTGACCGTCAAGTTATGGTGCCACTTCCAGATATTAAAGGTCGTGAGCAAATTTTAAAAGTACACATGCAAAAAGTGCCATTAGCATCAGATGTTGATGCGCATGTAATAGCCCGTGGTACACCAGGTTTTAGCGGTGCAGACCTTGCAAACCTTGTAAATGAATCAGCCTTAATGGCAGCTAGAAGTGACAAACGTTTGGTTGACATGGAGGATTTTGAAATGGCTAAGGATAAAGTTATGATGGGTGCAGAACGTAAAAGCGCTGCCATGACTGAAGGTCAAAAGAAAACCACAGCCTACCACGAAGCTGGGCACGCCATTGTGACAATGTTTATTGAAGGTGAAGCTGATCCTTTACATAAAGTAACTATCATCCCACGTGGCCGTGCTTTAGGAGTTACTATGTCACTTCCTGAAGAAGATAAGGTAACTTACGACAAGGTTTATCTTGAAAACCAGATCGCTATTTTGATGGGTGGGCGTTTGGCTGAAGAGATGATATTAAACCAAATGACAACTGGTGCTTCAAATGATATTGAACGTGCAACAGACTTAGCGCACAACATGGTTTGTGCATGGGGCATGTCTGATAAAATGGGTCCTCAGGTTTATGGGTCTAAAGATCAAGACCCATTCTTAGGACGCAGTATGGGTGGCGGCTCAAATGCAGGTCTAAGCTCAGAAACTGCTAAATCTGTTGACGCTGAAGTGCGTATGTTTATCGATAAAAACTATAAGCGTGCCAAGAATATTCTAACTGAAAATATAGATAAGTTACATCAACTTAGCGAAGCTTTGTTAGAATATGAAACACTTGATAAAGCGCAAATTGACGATCTTTTTGATGGCAAGCCAGTTATTGCTAAAAAAGGGACAAGGCGTAAGCAAAAGGCCGAAGCTGCTCAGCAAAATAAAATTAAAGAGCGCGTTGAAAAATCTGCCTCAAAAGCTTCATCTGAAAAGAAAGACGCTAAAAAATCTACTGCTAAAAAAGCAGCTCCAAAAAAAGCAGCTGCAACTAAAAAAACAGTAAAGAAAGTCGATAAAAAATAATGGAAAAAGAGATAGTTGGCTGGAAAGCCTCTGCAAAAATAAACAAGAGTGATATTTCAATCTATGAAGAAATTTTGTTTCCTTTAGAGGCTGCTATCGACACAGGCAAGGAAGAGAATCAGTGGAATATCAATGCTTTTTTTCCAGCTACTCAAAGCAAAGAAAGTATTTTAAATGCTTTTAAAATAGCCGATGAAATTTCTGGCACCACTTTAAATATTAGCCTGACAGTTGTTTACGATGACGACTGGAAGGCTACTATGAAGCACGGTTTTCCACCTTTGGAAGTTGGCGGTTTCTTTGTTCACAGTTTTGAAGAAGAAGCGCCTGAAGGCATGGTTTCTCTTAAAGTTCCTGCTGGCATGGCATTTGGTACGGGCGAACACCCAACAACAGCCGCTAGCTTAACGCTTTATGATGAAATCACAAGTGAAGATGACAAGTTTAATAACATACTCGATATGGGGTGTGGCAGTGCCATACTTGCTATGGGTGCAGCTAAGAAAAACGGAACCTTTTGCCTCGCCGTTGACATTGACGAAACAAGTATAGATGTTGCAATAGAAAACTGTATATTTAACAATGTGGCTGACAAGGTTACATGTGCCGTTAGTGACGGATTTAAGTCTGAAATTGTGCAAAGCAAAGCACCATACGACCTTATATTTGCAAATATTTTGGCAAATCCGCTTATTGAAATGTCTACCGATCTCATCAATTGCTTAGATGATGGCGGTGTCGCTATTCTTTCTGGGTTTTTAACTACCCAAAAAGATGCAGTCGTACAAGCCTACGAAGAAAAAGGTATGACATTACTTAATGAGATAACCATAGATAAATGGATGGCTGTCACGGTTGTTAAATAAAATAAACCTTTAAAATATAAAGAGTTGCTTACGAATTTTAAGCAGCTCTTTTTTTTATGCACTAAACAAAACTTGCACCAAAGCTTTCAAACAACCATACTTATATAATAATAATTTATAAAAATAAGGAATTAATTATGCCTAAAGTTGCGATTATCCTTGCTGGTTGTGGCGTTGACGACGGAAGCGAAATAAATGAAAGTGTATTGACTGTCTTACACCTTAGAAAGCTAGGTGCTGAAGTATGTTTTTTAGCACCTGATATTGAACAGGCTGATGTCATCAATCATAAGACAGGTCATGTGCATGAAGGTCATGACCCTCGGAATGTTCTTGAGGAATCATCTCGTATTGCGCGTGGCGACATTCATGCCTTATTTGACGTGCATGCGGATGATTACGACGCACTTATTTTTCCCGGCGGTTTTGGTGCAGCGATGAATCTTTCCGATTTTGCATACCGAGATATTATTGACGATATTGACGTGGAACTTCATGTTAAAAATTTAGTAAAAGGTATGATAGAACGTAAAAAGCCAGTAGGGTTTATTTGTATTTCTCCTGCATCTATTGCGAGTGTCGTACTTAAAAATACAGGCGCAAAACTAACAATTGGGCATGATGAACATATTGCTCAAAAGGTAAGAGACCTCGGCTGTGAGCACGTTGATTGTGGAGTGGATGATATCGTTATTGATGAAAAATATAATATTATTTCAACACCAGCCTATATGATAACACACGATATTTTAGAAGCCGAAAAAGGTATTTCAAAACTTGTGGAAGAAGTTGTTAAGCGAGCTTCCTAAAAAGAATATATAGGGTATTTAAATATTTATTGATGGCCGACTCGAATGCGCGGGTCTGCAAGTGCGTATGAAATATCAGCGATAAGATTACCAAGCAAGGTTAATACCGCACCAATACTTAAAATTCCCATGATAAGTGGATAATCACGCATCATAACGCCGTCATAAAAAAGTTTCCCCATACCTGGGATAGAAAATAAACTTTCAAATATAACACTCCCACCAATAAGCCCTGGAATACTTAAACCTAAAATAGTAATGACCGGTAACAGGGCATTTTTAAGACCGTGTTTATACATAATCGCATTTTCTTTAAGCCCTTTAGCACGCGCTGTTGTCATATATTCTTGGCGTATCACTTCAAGCATAGAGCTACGCATATAACGACTTAAACCGGCAATGCTGCCAAGCACACCAATTATAATAGGCAGAATAAGGTGATGCGCCCAGTCTAATAAACGTTCATGCCATGCCCAGTGTTCACTCCCAAAACTTGAAAGCCCCGAAACAGGTACCCAACCAAGTTGAACACCAAAATATATCATGCACAATAAACCTATCCAAAAGCTTGGCGCTGCAAAAAGTGTGAAAACAATGACAGTTGTCGACTTATCAAAAAAACTGTTTTGATATTTAGCTGATGCAACACCTAAAGGGATGGCCAACAGCAGTACAATAAGCAATCCGATCACATTCATCCATAGTGTAACAGGAAGGCGTTCTATTATTTTTTCCGAAACATCACGCCCATCTGGCGCAAAAGACTGCCCAAAATCCAAACTTATAAAGCGGGTTAACCAGTCAAAATATTGAATATGAACAGGCTTGTCTAAGCCGTAATGCTCTCTAAGTTTTTGCTGTGCTTCAACACTTATTTTTGGATTTAAATCTGTTTCCATAGAAACAGGTTCGCCGGGTGCGAGTTGAATAACAACGAAAGAAATAAGTGTAATGCCAATAAGTAATGGCACCATTCCAACAAGTCGTTTCAGTAAATAATTCAACATACAAACAGTGTAAAACCCTTACTGGGCTTTGTCACTTTAAAAATGTCAGCTTATAACTGTTATATAGTTTTGCCTGTGTCCATAAAACTATAGAGAATAAAATGTTAAGAGGGGCAAAATTAATGTCAAAAAACAAATCATCAGAGAACCGTAAAGGTTTCCGTAAACTTGACGCTGAAGAAAATTTACTAAACCAAGAAAGCGGCTATAAAGATTTGCAAGGGCTTTCAAGTGAAGAAGCTTTGAGCTTTATAGATGAGCAAAATAAGCTTGAGGATCAGAACCTTGTGTATGACGCTGAACCTACCGTTGAAGAATTACGCGCTCAACGTACAGCCGACTTAGAAGAAGAATTTGGTGATGTAGGCAACTCTGCACTTGCCGACGCGCTTTCTAAAGCGCTGGAACGCTAATTTATATAATGTGATTGAACATAAAAAAACCCTCTAAATTGAGGGTTTTTGTTTTCGATGATTTATATTTTTTCAAAATAAGCATTGATAAAATACTCTTCCCAATCATTTTCTGTATTTAGGGTTGGCATTTCATCTTCTGTTACCTCTTTATCAAATTCTTCGCAAAATTGTAAAAATTGAGTTTGCGCTAAAACTTGATTAGGGTTTTCTTTAATATTGATATTGCTATGTATGCACAGCATAAAGGCTCCAAAAAAGTAAAAAATAAGGGGTGTTTCAATATCTGTATCTGTATATATAATCATATTTTGAAATTTTTCAAGTACCCTGCATTAAAAAGCCTCTAACATAAGAGGCTTTTTAAAATTATTGAGTAAACACTTTTCGTGTTTGTAAAACCTTTGGTATATACCAATCTATAAAGTTATGGCTAATACCAGCGGGTGCTTCTTCAATGTTTTGAATGCGCTTTTGAATAGCAATTAAACTGTAAGGTGCATATAAAAATAAGTATGGTTGCTCATCGTTTAATATTTCTTGGAAACGGTCCAGGTGTCTTTTGCGTTCAGCTTGGTCAAAAGTACGCCTTGCTGCAACCATGGCATCGTCTGCCTCTTTATTGCTAAAGCCTACTATATTAAATTCTTTTTCACCCATTTTGCTTGAATGGAAAATGTCAAAAGGGTCTGGTTCGGGTGTGAGTGACCAACCTAAAATAAAGGCTTCGAACTGGCGTTTGTTGATAGTGTTTTGAATAAACGTAGACCATTCTTGAACATTAATATTCATTTTGACACCAATATTTGCAAATGCTTGCTGCATTAATTCAGCAGTCATTTTACGCATATCATTTCCTTGATTTGTTATTACAGTAAATTCAAACTGTTTTTTCTGACCATTTATATTTTTATCTAAAAGTCCGTCACCGTCTGTATCTTCCCATCCAGCTTCGGCTAATAACTGCTTGGCTTTATTTATATCCTGTAAATATGGTTTGATGTTTTCGTTGTAAGCCCATGTACCAGGCTTAAACGGACAGGCCAATGGTAACCCCTGTCCAAACAATACGCCTTCAACAATATCTTCACGAGATATGGCGTAAGAAAGCGCCTGTCGCACCTTTTTGTCCTTAAATAAAGGATGGTCTAATTTAAAGCCCATGTACGTATACCCATTGGAAAGGTATTTGTACTTTTCAAATTTATCGGTAAAAGCTTTACTATTTGTTAGCCTTGTAAACTGTAAAGGCTTAAGCCCCATACTGTCTATATTGCCTGCCTTTAGCTCTAAAAATTGCGTATCCGTATCTGGGATCTGGCGGGTCATTAAGTTGCTAATATAAGGCATATGCTGAAAATGATTTGCGTTAGCCTTTAAAGTAACAGATTCTCCACGCTTCCAAGTCCCTAAAATGTAAGGACCTGTCCCCATAGGATTTTCTTTTAAAGAGCTGTTGTTAATATCTTCTGCTTCTAACCTTTTTTTAGGTAAAATTTTAAGCGTCCAACTGGCAAGGGCAGGGGCAAAAGGCTCGTCATAAGTTACTTTAAAAGTATAATCGTCGACAACTTCAGCACTTGAAACAGCTTGATAATCCCCAGCATAAGGTGTTAGCGTTTTAGGGTCGGTTAATGTTTTAAAAGTAGCCATAACATCGTGTGCTGTAAATTTTGTACCATCAGCCCACTTTACGTTTTGTTTTAGATAAAATGTCATAGTTAAACCATCTTCAGAAATATCCCATCGATCTGCAAGATCTCCAACAAGATTTAAGTCTTTATCATATTTTAAAAGTCCATCATAAATATTACTAGAAATGGCGTGCGAAGCACTGTCAGACGATGTCCAAGGAATAAGGTTGCTCGCTTCACCGATAGCAGCGTCTATGTAAACACCGCCACTCTCAGGTGTGTAAACGACTTTCTCAACCTCTTTATTTTGTGCAGAATCTTCAGAGGAACAAGCACACAAAACTGCCAGTAGTAATAATGCTAGAGATTTTTTCATAAAATTAACTCCAAGTTAAAGACACAATATATGAGAGGTAAAGTGTAACAAGAACCACACCTAAAGCCTTCGTATTTGGTTTAGACACTAAAAACAGATAAGCAACAACAAATCCTAAAATAAGCATCACGAATAAATCTGTTGAAAGTTCTTCTTGTACATGCATAGTTTTGACGATGGCTGCCGCACCTGTGGCACCTAAAGCGTTAAACACGTTAGAGCCAGCAACGTTACCCAATGTCAGTCCAATATTGCCATGACGTGCCGCTGCTATTGTTGCTGCAATTTCAGGTAAGCTTGTGCCAACAGCTACCAATGTTAAACCAATAATACGCTCACTTACACCAAAGTACTCAGCAAGAACGACAGCACCATTTACAGTTAAATCAGCACCTAAAAATAAACCTAAAAGACCCAAGGTTATAAACGCAGCCGCAATATAACCATTTTTGGGCAGGTTAATTTCTTCTTCAACCTCAGCTTCACTAAAGCCTTCTTTTTTACCAGATTGATGTGCAAAATAAAGATAAACAGCTAAACCTAAAATTAAAATAATACCAGAAACTGTATTTACTTCGCCTTGCGTTAAAATAATAAAAGCAAAAATCCACATACACATCATCATAATAAGGTATTCGCGAATTTGCTCTTTATTTGGAGTGAATTTTTCCATCAATAACAAACCAATACCCAAAACAAGGGCTATGTTAGCAATGTTACTCCCAATAATGTTACCAAAAGCAATAGAAGGCTTGTCAGCTAGAGTCGCTGATAGTGTTGCAATGATTTCTGGCAAACTTGTACCAAAACCAATGACAGCTACGCCAATAAAGATGCTTGAAAGTTTGAACTTATGGGAAATAAAAACCGCGCCATCTACCAAGCGATTGCCACAATAAAACAGTAAAAACAGACCGAGAATACACGATAAAACCGATGTAAGAAGTGGATCTACATTCAAAAAACTCATTATTTAGTACTTTCTTTAAGGCTTTCTTGTTCGCGTATTTTATTTGATTTTGAGGAAGAGGTCTCTTCTTCAACGTCTAAAAATTTTACACGAAGCTTAGTTATACTTTGATTTTTCTTAGTTACGATTTTAAATGCGAGACCGCTAAAATTGAAAACTTCGCCAAGTTTTGGCATGCGCTCTAAATGGTCAATAATAAGCCCTGAAAGAGTGACAGCATCTTCATCTTCAGGCAATTCCCAGCCAAACTCGCGGTTTGCATCACGTACAGGAAAGTGGCCTGAAACTGTAATAGAACCGTCTTTTTCAAAGCGGTGCGTTACTTTAACAACGTCATGTTCATCCACAATCTCACCAACAATTTCCTCCAGAATATCTTCTAAAGTCACTACGCCTTGAATGTCACCATATTCGTCCACTACTAAAGCTAAATGTTTTCGGTGAGACTGAAATTCAACAAGCTGATCGCTTAACAATACGTTTTCTGGAATAAAGTAATTGTCTTGGATAACATCTTCGATATTAAATACTTTATTACGTTCTTTATAGTTGTAGTAAGCTTTAAAGAAGTCCTTCACCAATAAAATACCGATAAGATTATCGCTATCGTCTTTCCAAACAGGCAAACGGCTATGCACAGGCTTTGTAGAAAGAAGTTTATAAATATCTTCAACAGGCATGGATGCATCTAACATTTCAATATCGCGCCTATGAACCATAACATCTTCTACTGTCATTTCATCTAGCTTTAGAATGCTATCAAGCATACGGTGTTCACCTTTTTCAAGAACGCCTTCTTCTAAGCCAAGCCCAATAGCCCCGCGCACATCGTCTTCGTCAAAGTTGCTACCGTCATTTGCTTTAATACCTATAAGTCTTAAAATTAAATTGGCAATACCTTGGATAAAATATGTAAATGGCTTTAATACAAAAATAATTAAGCTCATAGGAAATGCTATCCACATAGCATGCTTTTCAGGGTTACGGCTTGCAATTGTTTTAGGAATAATTTCTGAAAAGATGAGCACTAAAAATGTCATTACAAGCGTCGCAACAGCAATACCACTTTCACCAAAAAGGCGAATAAATAAACCAGTCGTTAAAGCAGAGGCGCCAATATTAACAAGGTTATTACCTAACAATATTGTGCTCAGCAATCTTTCGGGTTTTCGCGTAACGTGATTAACCGTTTTCGCATGGTCATCACCTTCTTTTTCAAGTTTATGTAGCTTGGGTTTGCTTGCAGACATCAAGGCTGTTTCAGACCCTGAGAAAAATGCAGAGCACAGAAGTAAAAATATAATAAAACCTAAAATCATTAGAATTTCTGTATCAGTCATCAGAAGGATGTAACCTTTATGTTATTGAAACTTTAACTTTTATTTTATCACCGTTGTTGCCTAAGCTGCCAAACATAGACAAGTCACCAGTGTGCCTCATTGAAGGGGGAATGAGGTTTCTCATATCCAACCAGTCAAGGCAAGCACCTTTTACAGCTTTAACAATATAAGAGCCCGCATCACCAGACTCAAAATAAGGAGCGAGCTCGCTTATAGTAGAAACAGAGGCTATAATTTCTTTTACTTCATCTTTAGTTTCATCTGGTAATTTATTAAATTTCGCATTGCATGTTAATTCATTTAAGAAAGAAATAGGGAGGCTTTCAATAATGTGGACATGGTTATTATCGCTACCGTCCTCAACAATTTCGTTAATGTTGATTGGTTTAATCTCACCAGTCCTTGTATTTAGACGCCATTTTTCTGAATTTGACCCCGCGCAAAACGCAGTAATTAAATCATCAATATCATATTTATGGTCGAACAATTTGTCCGTAAACATTATTACACCCTTATTTTAAAAAAGTGATTATCACTTATTTAAGTGTATATAGCAAGAAGGCAAAACGCTCTTTAACTTGCAAAAATAAATGGCTAGCGTTATTGTGTAACCACAAGGTCACATTATGTCAGACAAAGAAAAAGAAAGAGGGTCAGGTTAAGCCATGTCTATAGAACCTATAAAAGTTTCTGGAACTTATGAAAAACCTATTAAAATAGTCTTATTGGTCATTGCTATTATAGCTGGTATGTTTATTATTGGCGCCTTAAAAGACGTACCTGTTTACCAAGTTCAAAAGGAGGTTGCATTATAAAATGTTTCCGATAGTTTTTATCAGCATATTGCTTTTCTCTTTAGAAGTAGGTGCACAAGAAGTTGACTTCGATAAAGAATTCCCCTTATCAGAAAACGACCTTTACTACCCACTGATCGGCGAAAACGGTGAATTACCATCAGAAATGGAAAACGCTTCTGGCAACGCTCCTTCGTATCAACAACCTTATACATCTCCTCAGGCGCGTATAGAAGATCGCTTTGTGCAAGAAAATGCAAAAGCCATAGAAGAAGATGAAGTTGAATCTATTTATGAAGAACCTTCTTCTTTAGGATTTACGCCAAAGCAAGCTGATAAAAGTTTAAATAACAGCCCTATAAAGCCGCCTGCGTCAGGTGCAACAAGCTTCAGCATAGAAGACTTAAAACGTACAAAAGTAAATCAAACATATACAGAAAAAGACTTAGCTGAAGCTGAAAAAGCTGTTACAGCTATGGAACAAACTATCGAATCTTTAATTGGGGCTAACTTAGAAACTGAGACAGAAATAAGCGGGCAAGCCCAAAAACAAGATGCAAGACCACTTGGGGAGTTCCCGAAACTAACATCTATAAATGAAGAGGATGTTTCTTCTTACGGTATATTTACTCAAGAAACAGGTGGGTACCATTCAAATATCTGGAGCCGTATTAACAGAGCAGATGTTGATAAATTTTTTGTGAAAGTGCAAGACGGTAACTTACAAAGCACCGTTTTACGTGAAGAACTGGTAAAATTATTACTTACAAAAGCAGCTGAACCTGAAGGCGAAAGCGAAGTAAATTGGCTAGCTGCACGTGCTAAAGTGCTACAAAGCTTAGGTGAGGTGTCACGTGCAGGTATTTTACTTTCAAGCGCAGGCATTAACCAAGAAAATGTAAACCGTTATAAAAACATGGGACAAGTATGGGTCGAAAGCAATCTTATGCGCGGCAACGGCAAAGAAACATGCCCATTTGTACGCCAAAATATTTTAAATACAGACAACCCTTTTTGGCACCGATCACTTATGGTGTGCCAACTCCTTTCACGTGATCTTAAAGGTTTAGCGCTGAGCACAAATATGCTCACTGAAAAGACGCGTCGTGCCGACCCATTATTGTTTGCATTGTTAGATACCATACAAGGGCACGCTGAAGCGCCAATGCTTCAGCCAAATCAAAAACTATCACCGCTCCATAGTGTTGTATACGCAGAGTCTCCTGTTCTATTAACACCAAACGTTATTCCATTATTGTCAGACGCTGTATTAAGACGTGTTGCTAAAAACGTAACATTGCCTTTAAGTATACGCCTGCAAGCCGCAGAATATCTAGTTAACAACTTTAATGAACTAAACGATCTTGCATTGTTAGGTTTACTTTATGACAAGGTAGAATTTGATAAGTCCATCGTTGAATCTCCAGGCGTTGACCGATATGCAGAAGAAGAAGTGGATGGCAGCTTAGCGCGTGCATTATTATGGCAAGGCTCTATTGTTTCAGGGTTACCTTCAACAAGAGCTCTTACCTTAAAAGCCTTATGGGAACGTGCCGAACGTGACGGTTTATTCCATCTAGCCTCCAAGCTTACGCCCAAAATCAGAAACATTTCAGCAGACTCAAACTTAGCATGGCTTTCTCCAGAAGTTATCAATCGTAGTTTGAAGTTTGGTGATATTAAAACGGCTGAAAAATGGTGGGAAACATTAAAAGAAAACCGCTCTCTTTCACGTGAACTTATCGCAAAACGTGAAGCTTTAAAAATAGCATTTGCATTTATTGATGAAGAATTAGAAACAGAAACTTTCGATAAATGGATAGCATCTAAAAGCTTGTATGACGAAAGTGACCGTACAGAAATTCAGAGAACTCTTACATTTTTAGAAGCATCTGAAATTGCCTTTCCTGCAACCATTTGGCAAAAACTACATGAAAGCATGGACGATGGCTTTGTAGACCAAACTAAAGACGTAAGTCCTTTGTGGTTAAGGCTATTAGGTTCAAGTTTAGAAGCGCAAAACACTGCAGGTTCTATCATGCTTTTAAGCGAACCGTTACTCATTACTGATATGATTGGTTTAAGTGAACAAACCGCAGGTAACATAGTAACAGGCTTTAGATTTTTAGGTATGAATGATATTGCCAAAAAACTTGTTTTAGAAGCGGTTATAAACTTAAAATAATGATATCAACAAAATCTAGCCTGCTTTTAGAAGCATATAAGGAATACCTTATAGCTATAAAAGGGGCTGCTATAAATACGGTTGAAACCTATGACCTTATTTTACAAAACTTTGCAGATAGCGTTGATGAAATTGCCAATGTAACTCAAGCCGATATTGAAAAATATTTACAAACTATCAATGAAAAATCACTCAAAGCTTCAACTCAAAAGCACCATATATCTACATTAAAAACCTTCTATAATTTTTTATTATCCAAGAAGGTTGTAACAAAAAATCCTTGCGCTAACATTGACTTACCAAAAACAACTAAAGCTTTACCTAAATTTATAGAAGAGGGGGAAATGCAGCGCCTTTTAAATGCTTGTGTTGGCGCGTCTGCAAAGCAAATTAGGTTGCGGACAATGTTTTTACTTTTATATGCAACAGGCATGCGTGTGAGCGAGCTTGCAGGCCTTACAATGGGTGATATCAAGCAAACCGAAGAGGGGTTTTTACGCATTACAGGTAAGGGCAATAAAACACGTTTAGTGCCTATGGGTTTGGCCACAAAATCGGCTTTGGATCACTACATAAAAAATGCAAGGGAAGAAGTTAACCCGCTGAATTCAAATTACTTATTTCCATCCCCTCGTAGGAAGAATGAAGGATTGACGAGACAGCGTATTTTTCAGATTTTACAAGAAGTTTCAATGCCGCTGGGTATAGAAATTTCACCACACGGTTTTAGGCATAGCTTTGCAACGCATTTGCTTGAAAATAAAGCAAATTTAAGGGCGGTTCAAATTATGTTAGGTCATGAAAACATGAGCACAACAGAAATTTACACTGCAGTGGTCGACAAACAAAAACGAAAAACCATTGAAGAAAATCACCCTCTTTGTTTAGATGGTTTCAACCTCGATTTAGACGAATAATAGGCGAATGCACGCGGAACGAACGGCGAATAACAGAGTAATATATGCGTTATATAAGTGGTATATCATGCCTATTTTTCAAAAAAAGCGAATGGCTTTGAAAAAAGACAAAAAAAACTCACAAAATAAATTGTGAGTTTTTTTTCGTGCGATATTTTATAGCCTGTTCATGTCGTTAATAGCGACATTGCCAATAGCTAGAAGCCGCGCCCCAAATATTAAAATATTGGGTATATCCAGGTGGAATACTTGCTGTACCCCAAGTGCCATTAGAACCTTTAATACGGCAATAAAGCATTGAAGGTTGATCGTTGTGAATGACCAGGCGATGATTACCTCGGTTATCAGCTCGATATTCAAACTGCATAGCTGAAGTCGAAAATGAAATAAGCGCTACAACTATAAGCATTGATATTTTTTTAAGCATTGTAAATTCCTCAAAATATATTTGAGCATCCATGCGCTTTAAAAGGTAAGTTAGATCCGTTTAACTGTTTGTGATACTACCAGTTTATAATTGATAGTCAACACATTTTCACGCCAAATATACATTTTGTATACATAAAAAAAGAGCCTGCATTGCAAACTCTTTGTTAAATACGCTATGAATACTAAACACCATGAAATGTGTTGTAGGCATTTATGATTTTATTCATTTGCTGTGCTAAACTTTCAAAACGGTGCGAGCCACCATCCACTTGCACAACCTCAACATGGCTAGAAAAGAATTTATATGAAAGTACAGGGTCTATCACCGTATCACCTTTTTCTATATAAATAAGGGCATTTGGGTGTCTAGATGTAAACTTTGGATAACTTTCAACCACATCGGCCGTTAAAATTTCAGTTTTAGTTGTTTTAAAATTTTGATTACTGCCAATATATTTTTCTAATGACTTACGCGGTGCAAAAGTTGGGTTTAAAGCAACGCCAAACACTTTTGGGTTTATCATACTGTCTAAAGCATAGAAACCACCAAGTGAGCAGCCAACAACAAGGCTAACGTCTTCTTCATCAATCTTTTCTAAAATAGCCGCTGCATTATCTTCGTAAGGTGCAGACGTGTCATAAGAAAAGGGGATAACTTTAAAATATTTTGATAAGGATTTTACTTTTTCATTGTTAGGGTCAAAAGCCGAAGCAAACCCGTGTAAATATAGGCAATTCATACAGATACCTCATGTAAGATTATAAAAAATAAAAGAAAAGGTTTTTTTATGCCTTATATATATCGTATTTTCATAGAAAGAACAACCCCTTCAAATGCACTCTAAATAGAACCACATTCACCCTGTTACACTTGACAATTAAGTGAATACATATCATAAAGACCTTTAACAAAAGTTTTATGGGAATAGGTTTAAAGTTAATGGCTAAACAACATTTTTTAGAATTTGAAGCTCCGCTTGCTGACTTAAGTAAAAGACTAGAAGAGTTAAGCACCCTAAAAGGCACAGATAAAGAGCTGCCTGTAAAGGACCTTGCAGAGGAAATAAACCGCCTGCACATTAAAGAAAAATCTATCATGCGTCGCTTGTACCGTAACCTTAGCCCTTGGCAAAAAGTTCAAGTTGCAAGGCACCCAAACCGCCCACATGCTACAGACTATATTAAAAATCTTATTACAGATTTCACACCACTTGCAGGTGACCGTTTATATGGAGAAGACAAAGCCATGCTAAGTGGCATTGGTAAATTTTTAGGTAAAAGCGTTGTTGTATTAGGTATTGAAAAAGGTAGCAATACAAAGGAACGTGTTGCTTATAACTTTGGTATGCCCAAGCCAGAAGGCTACCGCAAGGCACAACGCCTTATGGATATGGCTGAAAAATTTAAGCTTCCACTCATTACATTTGTAGACACACCTGGTGCTTTTCCTGGTGTTGAAGCGGAAGAACGTGGTCAAAGCGAAGCCATTGCTTCATCTATCGAAAAACTTTTAAGCCTCAATGTTCCTGTGATTAGTGTTATTACAGGTGAGGGTGGTTCTGGTGGTGCGTTAGCCATTGCCGTGGCCGATAAAGTGCTTATGCTTGAACATAGTGTTTATTCTGTCATTTCACCAGAGGGGTGTGCTTCTATTTTATGGCGCGACGCCCGCAAGGCTGAACTTGCAGCAGAAGCGCTTAAAATGACAGCCAAAGACCTTGATAAATTTGGCATTATTGATGGTATTATTAAAGAGCCAGTTGGTGGAGCTCAGCGTGATATTGAACTGACGATGAAACGTGTGAGCGACGCCATTGCCAAGTCTCTTACTGAAGTGGAAAAGGCAGGTGCTACAAAGCATAACCGACGTGAGAAGTTTATTGCCTTAACAAGGCTAGATAGCTGATACATAAAACAGGCTCGTTCATTAAAAAACAAAAAGGCCCTCGAAAGAGAGCCTTTTTTTATCGATATTAACAGCTAGAGCGTGGCATTAAATGCTTATATTTACGCGGAAACGGCTTAACCCTTGTATTAAACTGCTTTAAACGAAGCGTTGCCGCACATGCTTTGCCTTTGTTGCTGTTAAAAGATCTGGCCTCATACTTATGTGACAAGGCCAATATTTCACGCATATCCAATTTAAATATTTCAGGTTCTAAATGCGGCCCACAAGATAAAGAAATAGAAACAGCATGTGCCATAAGCATTTGCCTATGCCGCGTTGAAACACGGCAACCACCGCCAACAACCAGCACACGTTTCAGGAGGTTCTCTTCTAACTGCTCTTGCGCCATTTTTAAAATAGCACCGTCAACTTCTGGACGAGGAACTTCTGCCCCTAAATCTTCGATATCATCTTCTGTGTAAATTATATAATCATCAGATATTAATGCTTTTCTAATAAGTGCTAGAGCCGATTCGTCGGCACCTAAAACAATAATTTTTCGCATAAAGGTTCCTTATAAAGAAAAAAGGTAAAAGATGTGTTTTTAATACTAACAATATAAATAAGGGGTTAGCCTATAAAAAACAAGTCCTAAATTTTAGAATAAAATAGCACCCTTAAAGCTTGTAAATACAATTCTAGTTCCCCATATATAATTTAAGGTAGTATTAACCTGTGTAGGCTGTTAATATATTAACAATAACAAAATAAAAAATGGATACTCACAATGTCTAAAGACGCACAACCTAATGTACAAGACGCATTCCTAAACCATCTTAGGAAGTCCAGACAACCTATTACTGTATTTTTAACGAACGGGGTTAAACTTCAAGGCAAGTTAACGTGGTTTGATAATTTTTGCTTAACTTTAACACGCGATGGTGTTACACAGTTGGTTTATAAGCACGGTATCTCAACAGTTATGCCGGGTGATACATTCGACATTAAAGATCTTACAGGTTTTGATAATGACGGCAACTGCTAACATAGCTTAATAAGCTAGATTATATAGATAGAACATGTTCAATAAATGATAAACAAATCTAATGATACTGCAAAACCACAGTCTCGGGCTGTGGTTTTGCACGTCGAACTTCCAGAACACTTAAAGTCAAACAGCGCAACTTCGCTTAGATCTGTACAGGCAAAGCTTGAAGAGGCTGTAAATTTGGCCGAAGCACTAGAGCTTGATGTTGTTCATAGTGAAATTATTCAACTACGCGACGTTAACCCTAAAACCTTTATCGGGAAAGGGCGCTTAGAAGATGTTGAAAAAGAACTGGACTCTGGTGATGGTGTTGAGGTTGTTATTGTTAACGCCAAATTAAGCCCAAGGCACCAAAAAAACCTAGAAGAAACACTTATGGTGAAGGTTATTGACCGTACGCACCTTATTTTAGAGATTTTTGCCGCCCGTGCTCAAACAAAGGCGGGGCGTTTGCAGGTTGCACTGGCACACCAAACTTACTTGCAAGGCAGGCTGGTACGTGCATGGACACACCTTGAGCGTCAGCGTGGTGGTATGAGTAAAACAGGTGGACCAGGTGAAAGACAGATTGAGCTAGATAAACGTATGATTCGTGACCGTATCCAGCTGATTAAGACTGACCTAGAAGCGGTTAAGAAAGAGCGTGACTTACAGCGTCGTGCTCGTGAAAAGACCGAAATACCTGTTGTTTCACTTGTGGGTTATACCAACGCTGGTAAATCAACCCTGTTTAACGCATTGGTAAGTGAAGACCGTCAAAGTGAAACAGAAGATGCCTTTGTAAAAGACATGTTATTTGCCACGCTAGACCCATTGATGCGTAAAATTAAACTCCCTTCAGGGCGTGAGATTATTTTGAGCGATACTGTAGGTTTTGTTAGTGATTTACCGCATGAACTTGTTGAAGCTTTTTCTTCCACACTTGAAGAGGTTACACTTTCAAACCTTATTATTCATGTACATGACGGCGCAAGTGAAGATGTCAACGCACAGCATCAAGACGTTGTGGACGTTTTAAAGTCTATCAAAGCCAATGACATTGACACCTTGAATGTGGCCAACAAAGCCGACCTTATTGAAGGTGATACATCAAATTGTTTAGATAATTCATTGAAAATAAGTGCATTGACAGGCATGGGAATTGACGAACTTAAAGAAGCAATTGAAGAGGCTTTAAGCAAAAATGAAAAAGATATTGATGTGAAGCTTTCTGCGGCAGAAGGCCGTAAATTGGCTTGGCTACACAATAACGGTAACATTTTATCTCAAGAACTTGAAGGTGAGACATGGCACATTAAGGTGCGCCTTAAACCTGAAGATGTAAGCAAATTTAACGCGCTTTAAGCGGCTCAAACAAATAAAAAGCCCCTGTACATAACATGCAGGGGCTTTTTTTTATACGCTAGCCTTTACCCATCAAAGCAAATCTACTGCAATATTTGTAAGCAATGCCATGTTTGCCACTAAAGCTATTAAAAAGAATATGGAGCGTGGGCTTGGGTTTTTCTCCGTTGCAATAACGTAATACAAAACCATATGTATAATGCGGGCTACAGCAAACACCCAAATATAAACGCTTAACCAAAAAGCGTCAACGTTCGAGAAGAATGCTAAAAAGCAGGTTGCTAACATCCATGGCACATTTTCAAGTGAATTATGAAATGTACGGTGAGATCTAAAAATAAGCGAATCGTGACTTAAATCGGCATCAATTTTACCGGGCACAGCACCTATAGCCTTTGCTTTAACCGTGGCTGCAACAACACCTTGCATAATCACCGTTAATATAATTAAAAACACACCCCATAACGAAACATCATCAACAACTAAATTAAGCATAACACTAACCTCTTTTTTTTTATTTATTAAATATAGAATACCCTAAACCTTATAAAAATGAAACCTTTTTTACAGCCGTGCCACGTTTAGCACAGGGGGTTAAATTATATTGTGTATAAACTGGATTATAAGAGCAAATTTTGTTAATTTAATAAGGTATTAAATCTATGGAAAGGTAGTTTGTTTTTTATGAAAAATTTTAAGAAGGTCTTATTGTTATCAGCAGTTGTTTTAACAAGTTTAACAACAATTCCTGCATACGCAGAAAGCTTTGAAACATTTTTGGATGACGTGCGTAATGACCTCAAAAAACAAAACATCGACGTAGAAATTTTTAATGAGGCAATGAAGGGCGTTAAGGCGCCTGATAAAAGCGTTTTTAAGAAATTGAAAAAGCAGCCTGAATCTACCTACACATTTGAAAGTTACCTAAACAGACTGGCTTCACCTATCCGTATTAAAAACGGGGAAGCGCAACAAGCTAAATTTAAAGAAGATCTTACAAAAATTTCAGCACAGTATAAATTCCCTCAAGAAGTTATTCTCGCCTTATGGGGCGTTGAAAGCGCTTACGGTAAACTTCCTGGTGACTATAAAATTATCCCAAGCCTTGCTTCACTTGCTTACGAATCACACCGCCGTGACTTTTTTAGAAACGAACTTATCAAAGCTGTTAAAATTGTCGATGAAGGTCACATTAACCTAAACGACATGGAAGGTTCTTGGGCTGGCGCTATGGGGCAATGCCAATTCATGCCTTCTAGCTTCTACCACTACGGCGCTGACGGTAATAATGACGGGCGCATCGATATATGGAAAACAGAGGCAGATGTATTTGCATCGGCTGCAAACTATATCACAAAAAGCGGTTGGGACCGTAATATGCCGTGGGGCGAAGCCGTGACACTTACAAAAACACTTCCAAAACTCAAAATTTCATCTCGTGGCTTAAGCGAAAAGAAAACGCTAGAAGAATGGTACAACTTAGGCGTGGCGCACAAAACAAGTGCTACAAAAAGCAAATTAAAAAACTCTGATGAAGCCTATCTATTTATGCCTAATGGCCCGAGCAAACGTGTTTACCTTGTTTACAATAACTTCGACGTTATTATGAAGTGGAACCGCTCAAGCTACTTTGCATTTAGCGTCTTAACATTGGCAGATAAAATTGCTGGAAGGGCGGCACTATAATGTTTATTAAAAACGCCGCACTTGCTCTAACCATTGCATTTACATTAAGTGCTTGTAGCACCATTGACCATGCTTTTGCACCTAACATGCAAAAAACGTCATTAAATAACCCTGCGCCCTATAGTGCTCCAGCCATTACAGGCAAACGCAAAGTAGGTAAGCCTTATGAAATTTTAGGGCAAATGTATTACCCTATTGAAAGCAGCGACGGTTACAGACGAAAAGGAATTGCATCTTGGTATGGGAAAGATTTTCATGCTAAAAAAACAGCCAATGGCGAAACATATAACATGTACGACATGACGGCGGCACACCCAACATTACCCATTCCTACATATGTGCGCGTGACAAATCTAGACAATGGCTTAAGTGCTGTTGTCCGTGTGAATGACCGTGGACCATTTTTACGAGGACGCGCCATCGACCTTTCATACAAAGCCGCTATCACCCTTGATATGGCAGAAAAAGGCACGGCTCCTGTTTTAATTGAAGCCCTGCCTACAGATGGCTCTGTTTTAAATACACGTGAAAATTTAAGAATAACAGCACCGACTGCTATCGCTCAAAACAATGCATCACCAACACGCAAACGCAAGCGCCTAGGTTTTACAAACCGTGTGAGCAATAAAAACTTCGTAGCAAAGCCTATCATGGAAGAAGAAGATCTCTCTCCTTCAACCGTTGTTGCTATTGGCTCTAGCCATGTGTACGTTCAGACAGGGGCATTTTCGAACAAGGACAACGCTATCCGTGAACAAGCGAGCGTTTCTAACGTTTATGCAAACACTAAATTAATGAGCTTTAATCGCGGCAACCAACAGTTCCACCGTGTACGTATTGGACCACTCAATAGCGTGAACGATGCGGACCATATTCTAGCAGAAATTATTGCTAAAGGTTGGAATAACGCCCGTATTGTCGTTGACTAAAAGCAGAGTATAAAAACAAATAAATTTGAAATTTAAATAAAAAATAAAGGAAAGATAATCGTGTTTAAAAAGGGTCTTATAACAGCCATTGCCATGGCAACTTGCGCCATCAATGCTTCAGCTATAGAACTGAAAGCCGAAAGTTATTATTTTGTAGAACCTGAAACAGGCACTGTTATTTTAGAAAAAAACGCTGATAAGCAAATGGGTCCTGCAAGCCTTACAAAAATGATGACGGCTTTCCTTATTTTTGAAGCGTTAGATCATGGCGATATTACGCTAGACTCTGAACTTAAAATCAGTGAAAAAGCTTGGCGCAAAGGCGGATCTAAAATGTTTTTAGAGGTTGGTAAAACCGTGCGCGTTGAAGACCTGATAAAAGGTATTCTTGTTTCTTCTGGTAACGATGCCTGTATTGTTGCAGCCGAATTTTTAGGCGGTACTGAAGATGCATTTTCTCAAATGATGAACGAAAAAGCTTCAGAGCTTAAAATGTTTAACACCACATTTAAAAACTCAAGTGGTTGGCCAGATCCTGAACAACTTTCAACAGCCAAAGATATGACCCTTTTAGCTCGCGCAGTCTTAAAAGATTACCCACAATATTACCATTACTTTAACATTGAGCGTTTTACATATAATGAAATTTCTCAACCAAACCGCAATGGTTTATTACGACGCAACGTAGGCGTTGACGGTATGAAAACTGGACATATTGACGACGCAGGTTACCACTTAGTTGCATCGGCGGAACGTAAAGACATTCGCCTTGTTTCTGCAGTTATGGGCACAAATAGCATGAAAGCACGTGAGGACGAAACACTTACAGGGCTTTCTTACGCTTTCCGCACACATGGGAAAGTTGAAGTTGTACGCAAAGGTACAGTGGTAGACGACAAAGCACCTACCTGGATGGGGACCAAAGAATTTATGTCTCTAAAAGCAGGGGACGACATTGTACTTTACACAGCCAACAAGGACAGTAAAAACATTAAGTCTGAAGTTATTTACGAAGCGCCGCTTCAAGCACCTATTTCTTTAAACCAAAAAATAGGGATATTGCGCATCACAAATCCAACCACAAACACACACGTTGATGTACCATTACTAGCGGCTGAAAGTGTTGACGAAGTTGGTTTTGGTACAAAAGCGTGGCGTTACATTAAAAATAGTGTAGGGCTATAAACGTGAACGGTAAACCATTCTTTATATCTATCGAAGGCGGTGACGGTGCGGGCAAGGGCACGCAGATAAAAATGCTAACAAATTGGCTCAACACCCAAAATATTAAGCATATTTTAACGCGTGAACCAGGTGGCTGTGCAGCAGCCGAAACACTTCGAAGCCTCGTTGTTGAAGGTGAAGACGACCGTTGGGACGGTTTAAGCGAAGCTTTGTTATACAGCACCGCACGCAATGAACATTTAAGGCAAGTTATACGCCCAACACTTCAAAAAGGCGTTTGGGTAATTTGTGACCGCTTTGCCGATTCAACCACAGTTTACCAAGGTGACGGACGTGGCATTGCACGCAGCGCATTGCTTGACATACACAACCTTGTGGTGGGTGAAACGTGGCCAGATATTACACTTATTTTAGATATTGATCCCAAAGTTGGCATTGAGCGTTCAAAAACCAACGTGCATGCAACTGGTGAGCTCAACAAAGAAACAAGGTTTGAAAATTTGAATATTGAATTTCATAACCGTGTACGTGAAGGTTTCTTAAAAATTGCCTTGGAAAACCCTGCACGCTGCAAAGTTATAAACGCCGACGGCACGCCTGAGGAGGTGCATAACCGTATCATCCAAATCATAACAACCCACGTTGAAAGCAATGCAGTATGAAGAAGTTAATTGGGCACTTAGATGTTCAAAAACAGTTAAATCAGCTTTTTGAAACGGGACGTGTGCCGCACGCTATTATGCTACACGGTGCTAAAGGTATTGGTAAACGACTCATTGCAGAAGCCTTTGCAAGACGCTTACTTTGCGGACCTTCTAACGATCTTTTGGGTGGTGGTGATTTATTAACTTTTGATGAAGGCCACGAACTATTCCCGCAAATTGAAGCAGCTTCAACACCTGACTATTTGTTGATTGAACCTGAAGAGGGGAAAAAAGAAATATCGGTTAAAATTGTGCGTGAAAAACTAAAGAATTTATCTCTTTCTTCAGACGGCAAACGTATTGTTATTATTGATGCGGCCGACCAAATGAACTCTAATTCTGCCAATGCTTTGCTTAAAACATTAGAAGAACCAGGTGAGGGCGTACATATTATTTTAATCGCACACAGCCTTTCTAATATATTGCCCACCATTGTTTCTCGTTGCAGACAATTTAGAGTAAGTAATCTAACCAACACCCAAGTGGCTGAAGTTTTAAAAACAGCCGATGATAAAAAAACGCCTGTTGAAATTGACATATTGGTAGAGCTAGCAGCGGGTTGCCCTGGCGAAGCTTTGCGCCTTGGTAAAGACGGTGAAGATATTTTGAAAATGATAGACACTTATTTAAGCCGCGCAAGCACACTTGAGGCTATTAACCTCAGCGAAAAATTTCAACAGAAAAAAGTGTCACCTTTAGCCTTAGAACTTTTACTCAAACGCATTGCCATGCGCGCTAAGTCTAACCCCCAAAATGCACATAAATGGGCACAAATATATCAAAACTTAGATGATAAACGTAGAAATATGGAAATATATAACCTAAGCCCTCAATTAGTACTTGAAACTTGCTTAATGGATGTTATATCTACCAATAGCTAATACCACAAAGGACAAGAACCCCACATGAAAAAAACGGCTTACATAACGACCCCCATTTATTACCCAAGCGGTAACCCACACCTAGGTAGCGCATATACGTCAACTGCTTGTGATGTATGGGCAAGATTTAAACGCCTTGATGGTTATGACACAAAATTTTTAACAGGAACAGATGAACACGGTTTAAAAATCCAGCGTAGTGCAGAAAAAGCAGGGATGGACACCATGGACTACCTTGATGGTATCAATGCTAAGTTCCGTGAATTAACGCCTATTATGAATTTAAGTAACGACGATTTTATCCGCACAACGGAAGAACGTCATAAAAAAACAGCAACAAAAATGTGGAATAAATTGGCGGACGCTGGTTATATTTACAAAGATACTTATGCTGGGTGGTACAGTGTAAGTGACGAAACATATTATACTGAAGACCAGCTTATTGATGGCAAAAGCCCTGATAGTGGTCACCCTGTGGAATGGGTGGAAGAAGAAAGTTATTTCTTTAAAATGAGTGCTTTAGAAGAAAAACTTCTAGCTCTATATGAAGATAACCCAGAATTTATTCAACCTGCGGGCAAACGCAATGAAGTTATCTCATTTGTAAAATCTGGCTTAAACGATGTTTGCATTTCACGCACAACATTTGACTGGGGTATCCCTGTACCAAACGACAACAAACACATTATGTATGTGTGGGTTGACGCCTTAACAAACTATCTAAGTGCTATTGGTTGGCCAGACGGAGACGACATGAAATATTGGCCTGCCGTACATGTGGTTGGTAAAGATATTCTACGTTTTCATGCTATTATTTGGCCTGCCATGCTACTGGCTGCCGATGTACCATTGCCTAAAATGGTTTACGCACACGGTTGGTGGACAAGCGAGGGCAAAAAAATGTCTAAGTCCTTTGGTAACGTGATAGACCCAAAAGAAATTACAGAAACATACGGCTGTGATCAGGTACGCTATTTTATTATGCGCGAAATTTCGTTTGGTAGCGATGGTGATTTTTCTAAAAAACGACTTGTTGAACGCATTAACAGCGACCTTGCCAACAGCCTTGGTAACTTATTCCAACGTGTCCTTTCTATGGTTGCTAAAAACTGTGATGGTGCCGTGCCTCATTACGGAGATCTTAGCGCTGAAGACCAAGCTTATATTGCACATTTTAATGGTGTTATTCAAAATGTGCGTGCTGATATCGAAACCCTTGCTTTTAACAAAGCGCTGGATAAAACATGGTTCCTTATCCATGAAGCAAATAAATATATGGATGCTATGCAACCTTGGATGCTGAAAAAAGATAACCCTAAAAAAATGGCGCATGTTCTACGCATTTTAATGGAAAGCTTTAAATACATAACGGCTCTTATAAAACCATTTATGCCGCAAGCTGCTGCTGAATTTGAAAAACAACTTAATTGGTCTTTCGAAAATTATGCGGAGCTTGAAGAGGGGAGCTTCTTCAAACTTCCAGAAGGTGGCGCGATTGACAAACCAACCGGTGTCTTTATGCGCATTCAAGAAGAAGAGGTGGCTGCTTAATGTTAAACCTTACCGAACTTACAATTGTTGACTCTCATTGCCACCTCGATGATGAAAGATTTGCGGATGAAACAATCGCAGATATTATCGAGCGTGCTTCAAATGTAGGTGTAAAATATATACAAACCATCAGCACAACAAAAGCCGACTTTGAGATTATTCAACCCATGGCTGAAAAGTTTGATAACTTGTTTTGTTCATATGGCATTCACCCGCACAACGTAGAAGACAACGTTGTAACGCTTGATGAGATTTTAAAACAGGCAAAACGCAAAAAGGTTATAGCTATTGGCGAAACTGGCCTTGATTATTTTTATGATAATGCGCCACGCACACAGCAACGTGACAGCTTTAAGCTTCACCTTGAAGCTGCCCGAATTTTAGACCTGCCTGTTATTATTCACACCCGTGAAGCAGAAGAGGATACAATAGAAATTTTGGATGAAGCGCTTACAAAAGGCCCGTTAAAATTACTATTTCACTGTTTTACTGCCAATACAAAACTTGCTGATTACGCTATAGAAAAAGGCATTTATCTATCTGCCTCTGGCATTATCACCTTTAAAAATACAGAAGAGCTGCAAGCCAGTTTTAAAAAAGCACCGATGGACAAAATTTTGGTTGAAACGGATGCACCTTATCTTGCACCGATACCACATAGGGGCAAAAGAAACGAACCAGCCTTTACACGCCATGTGTTAGAAAAATTGGCTGAAATAAAAGGTTTACAGCCGAGTGAAGTTGCCTATGCAACAACTGAAAACTTTTTTAACTTGTTTACAAAGGCGTATCGTTAGACAATAAACTCATGATAATGAGTTTAGAAAATTCCACAGCTTCAGAAAATTACAAAGCATTAACCGGTGCTGTATTACCGCGCCCGCTTTTATGGATTTTAACTGAAAATGAAGCAGGCTGCCATGTAGCACCTTATTCTTTCGTCAACATTGTATCTACCGAACCACCTTTGGTTTCCATAGCTTTTGGTCGACGTAAAAACGAAACAGAATTAAAAGGCACACTTAAAGCCCTAAAAGAAACAGGCAAAGCTGTTTTACATATTACCACGCAGGAAAACATTGATGATATTTACGAAAGTGCGACTAAAAAATCTTTCAAATTAGATGATGCGGTGCTTGTGCGTGATGTTGATGAATTCCCGCCACGAATAAATAATTGCCCTATTGCACTTTTTTGTGAATTTCATGATATAATAGATATTAACCATGCTAATACGCACTTGGTTATTTGCACGGTAAAACATATATACAAAAAAGAGGACACACCTCTTGAAAAATTAAAACCACTTACATGCATTGGCGAAAGCGGCATTATAACTTTAAATAACAAGGAATAAAGGTCATGAAAGCATATTCTGGTGAACATACTCAAGGCTGTCACAAATGTGGTGGTTTTCCTGGTAGTTTAAAAACACCTGTTCATAAGCTTTATCAATGTCTGAAATGCGGATTTTTTACCTGCAATAAACACCTGCAAGGCGGTGCTCTTTCAAAAAAATGCCCAAACTGTGAATCCTCAGGTAAAGACTTACGTTCCGTTATGACTAAAGAATCCCATAGCCGTGTTAAGGCTGGTGGTATGCCAGGAAAAGTAATTGCCAAGGCACAAATCAAAAAAGGTGAGGCACAAACTGAATCGGAAGATGGACCTGTATCTACATTTGGCGGCGGCTCAATGTATTCATCAAAGTCGAGCTCTTCAAATACAGGTATATCAAGTGCTGTAGATGATGCTAAAAAAGAAATACAACAAACGGTACAAGTTGATAAACGCGTTCAAGATGCCATGATGACGTCTATCAAAAGAGAAGTAGATAGCTTACAAAAACAAATGGAAACAATGCACGAGCTTGCAACTATTTCTAGCAATGAACGACCTATTTTAAAAGATAATAAATCAGAAGAAACTCATCTAAAATTAAGTGAAGAAGATCTATCTTCGAAATCTTTAAGCGACTTACTTGATGAAAACTCAAGCGCTGCAACACCTTTAACTTCAAGCCTTAACTACGTTGCTGATGAAGACCATGACGAAACTGTAGACATGGAGGCTTTGGATCAGATTGGTCAACTTTTAAAGGAACAAGAGCAGGGGTACTCTTTAACAAGAAAAATTTTAACAGATTGTTTTTTTAGAGTAGAAAGCCCACAAGGTATTCCTTCATGTGCTAATTACTTAAAATCTAAAAAGGATTCCATTCATATTATTTCTATTGATGCAAAAAAAGGAGAAATAATGAATGATTTGAAAGAGTTAATACATGATAGTCAACATGTATTTGGATGCATTGGTTTTTCTCCTAAAAATATACAGGGAGGAAAACGCCCTGATATCGAAGATTTAAAATATATTTTAGACAAAAATAAAAAGTTTGTAGCTATTGGTGAAATATCACTAGATATGCACTTTGCGCCACAAACAATTGAGCTTCAAAAAGAGCTATTTATTGAACAAACACTTCTTTCTGTAGAAAGAGACATGCCTTTATTTATCTCTTCAAAAAAGGCTGACCGCGAAGTCTATGATACTCTTAACATATTAAGAGAAGAGGGCATAAAAGTACGAGGTATCATGGTGCCTGTTGTACGCACGGTTGAAATGTTTCAAATGGTTTTAGACCATGGTTTCCATCTTTTGTTGAGGCCAGAAATTACTCATGATGCTGAAGATTTATACAGAGAGTGCTTAAAAGAGCTGCCAATTGAGAAGCTATTACTGGCCAGCGGTGAGGAGATTAGCCCTCCCAAAAAACATTTTGGCCGCTGGAATAGCCCTGAATATATAAATGATACAATTACATATGCCTCTGAAATGTTTAACATGCAGCCTCATGATTTTATAAAACAAATGGCCATTAATTTTAATAAAATATTTAACTCAGACCCAGAAGCCAGTGATGATGAGTTTAATTTTACACCAACAGCAATGCAACAAACACTTTTAATAACTGAAGAGAAGTTATTAGAAAATGATAGTGACGTTGATGGTGATAAATTATTTATTAAAGAAATTGATGATAGTCAATTGGTGGGAACCGTTTATTTTGATAGAGATAAGCGTACATTTTTATATACACCACGCAAAGAATTTATAGGTTCTGATAAATTTAAATATATTGTCGCAGATGGTAGAGGTGGGTTTGATTCGGCAACTGTTACAATTAACGTTTCTAAACCCTATGAGAAAAGCATTGTAGATTAATAATTTTTTTAATACGGTATAAGTATTTCGTTTATAAACGCTACAGTTTCGTTTATGTACGGTTACGTAAAGTTTTACCAGCCCCCACAGCTTCGCATAATTTAGTTTATGTTAAATTGCATTGCTTTGGTAATATTAGGTATGACTGACGACATATTATATGATTATGTCGTATACTTATTTGATAGTATTTTTAAGGATTTATTCCACTAAAGTAATACGGGCGTGACTTTTACAAAGTCTTTTATATATTTAAGGATATTTAAAATAGTATGCACCTCTTCATCAAAGTCCACATGCAAAACATTAATGTCTGTAATAGTATTAGAAATTGATCCCATAGGGACAAAATACATTTCAGGTAAAGACATTGCAGAGTTCATAATAGCTTGTCTATAATGAGGGTTTTGTAAACTCATTTCGTTATGAATGCTATTGGCAGCACTTTGTAAGTACTCCTTTTTAATCGTCTGAAGGTCTACATTTAATTCGAATAGCCAATATGAACGCTCTTGCTCTAAATGATCACCAATTAAATACTCTCTAATATGGAAATTATAGTTCGTAAGTGTACTATTCATACTTTCTATTAAAGTTTCTAATTCATGTGGGTTAATTCGCTCACCAAAATAATCCAAAGAATCCGTGTGCCCGCAATAATTTACAACAAAAGGCTCTATTGACTCTACCTTAACAACTATTTCAGAGTTAAAACCTAACAAGCCAGAAGCATTTGAAATAGCTAACACATATTCCTGACCTATCTTAATGTTCCCTGCATAACGCCTTCTAAAATGTCTCTTTAAAGACCCATCCGGCTTTAAATCTTCCTTGGGTATAAACTCATAAAACACCCCTTCTCTATCACTTAGGGTAAGCAAATTACGCTCATAAATATTGTTTTGATACGCCAAAATACCCGATGGATGAGCCATTATTTCCATACGTTTACAATTCAGCCCATCCAAAAAAGAAAGAATAGATTGCTTATAAGGTCCCATATTTTCACCATAATAAACAATAATTTTTATATTTGGGCAAATTTCTTTAAGGGTGACATATCTTCCCTCACGTTGAGCCAGCAACAGGGCCATTTCGGATAAAATGTGAGGTCGAACAATAAGAACCTCAATCTTGCTTGATAAGGTTTCCATAGACTGTAAAAAGGCGTGTAATTTTTGATAGCGGCTATTGCCTACAGCTTGAAATGTATCAAGCTGTGGCTCTAATATTTTTCTTAATTTCCTAGGCATCGTACTTTGCCTAATTGTATGAAAACTACCAACTATTAATTCACTTTTATAGCCCAATTTAATATCATCATACACATGAAAAATTTTGCCTTTAACTTTTTCAAGGCCTGATATTTGACCATTTTGTAACATTTCTTCTAACATAAATGACGCTGTAAGCATTTCCTTAGATGCTGGAAAAACATCGTTTCCATGTAATGCAATGCGGTAAGTTGACTTGTTATTTACAATTTTTGGGTAACTTAAAACATCTACATCTTTTGCGCGGATATCACCTGTTATTGCACGTAATGTATTTAAATAGCTTAACATATTACCAATTGGTACTTGTTCAACAAATTCATCGTACTGAATTTTAAAGTCCTGTTCGGATAGTATATGCTGTAAATTATAGTGCTTAAACAAAGCAGTTTTATTTATTGAAGACAGGATTTTACCAAGCAATTCTTCTTGGCTTTTAATGAAGTTTTGCACTTAGACCCTCCCTCTTCTTTATTTACTTTTTGATGTAAAATCAGCCATGCTTTTGTGAGCCAGAGATTTACAAAGAGAGCGAATATCAGCTTGAGGCTTAGACATGTGATATCCTTGAGCCATATCAATACCGAGATCATCTAAAATTTTCAGAATTTTTTCATTCTCAACAAATTCGGCAACGGTTTTTAATCCAAGTCCTTTTGCTAAATCAACAATAGCTTTCACAAAAACACGATCTTTTTCTGAATCTTCTAGTGGCAAAATAAAGCTGCCATCAATTTTAATACAATCCACATTTAAGTGTTTAATATAGTTAAATGACGAATAACCTGTACCAAAATCATCTAGCGAGAATTTAAATCCAACCTTTTTCAACGTTTCTATAAATGACTGAAGTTTTTCCATGTCCTTTTCTTCTGTAGGGTCATGCAAAACAGAAGTTTCTGTAATTTCAAGCGTCACATGTTCAGGATTAAAACCTTGTTTTTTATATCTTTTAACTAACTTTTTAATTTCATCCACCATTTCATGATCACCAATAGACTTACCTGAAAGGTTAATAGAAACATTATAATCTATGCCCTCAGATTTAAGTTCTAATTGCTGCTGGATACAACGTTCCATCACACACAGATCTAATTTTTGGATAAGACCATATTTTTCAGCTGCATCAATAAATAACCCAGGAGGAACAATGTTACCGCTTTCATCTCTGATACGAATAAGCGCTTCGAAACTAGGCACACCATCGACACCTTTTTTAGGCACAATGGCTTGATAAAACATTTCAAAGTCATCGTTTTCAAGAACACCTCTTAAGCGGTCAACAGATTTTAAATGCGCCTTAATGGTATCTTTACGGTCAGTTACGCTGTTAGATTCCTTATTATCGCCTTTGTCTTTATCTTGGCCATAAATGTACAAGCGGTTACGTCCAAGCTCTTTGGCACGGTACATTGCAAGGTCAGCACTCATCAACAGACTGTTACTATCTCTATCTTCTTGCGGATATGGAATCATACCGATACTCATCGTACAATGGATGGTTGAACCTTCATAAGGGACGCGTAAAGCGTCTAGTTTATCAATAATTTTTTGAACTTTAACTTTTGAGCGATTCACATCGATATTATGCATAATAATACCAAATTCATCTCCACCCAAACGTGCAACAATATCGGTAGATCGTACATTTTCACCTAAGATATCAGCAACAGCACGGATAAGTGAGTCCCCTGCATCATGCCCGTATGTATCATTCACGTTTTTAAATTGGTCTAGGTCAATAAACAACAAAACGCCTTGCGTTTTATGGCGCTTGGCCAGGCTTAATGTGCGTTCTAACTCTTCCGCAAAACGTGCGCGGTTTAACAAACCTGTTAGATGGTCCGTTGTTGCCAAACGAAACATATTTTCGCGGTCAATTTTACTGGTGGTGATATTGGTAGAAGCACCACGATAACCTGTAAAGTTTTGTTTTTCATCAAAAACAGGCACCGCTGAAATACGTAAACAAACACGCTCACCGTCTTTTGATTTTGTCCAAAATTCAATATCACGGTATGGTTGCCTGCGTGCGACACGGCTTTCGATCAACTCACGCGTCATATCACTATTTTTACTAAATAACGCATCTAACTTCATGCGCCCTATCATTTCTTCTGATGTAAAACCTAAAGTTTGCTTAATACCAGGTGAAATATAAGTAAACTCAAATTTTTGATTTACTTCCCATAGCCAATCGGCAGAAGAATCGGCAAAATCCCTAAATCGTTGTTCACTTTTAGCCAGTTCATCGGCATATTCTTTACGACGTGAAATATCGCGGCAATGAATAACTATTCCTGTTAATTGCCAGTCAACACTATAAAAGCCTTTAGTAACGGCTTCTATATATACCCAAGATCCGTCCTTGTGTTTTAGACGGAATGTAATTTCTGCAGAGCCTGAACTTTCAATGATTTTTTGAATAGATTCAGCATATGCCGTTACATCATTTTCATGAATAAGTGCCAAGAAAGATTTATTTTTAAGTTCTTCGCGGGAATAACCTAAAATGCGGTGATAAGCACTATTAGTATAATCAAGCTTTCCATCAAGTGTTAAAATACTGATAAGGTCATAGGCATTGTCTGTAATAACACGGAAACGACGGCTGGCTTGTTCTAGTTCATTGGTACGCATGATAACTTGGTCTTGAACAAGCTTTGAAACACTGCGTTGCTTATAAAACACCCAAACAGCACACACAGTTAATAATGTAGCAATAAAAATGACGAAGATACCGGTATCTTTATCGGTATGTGAAAGTATGACCTCGCTCCAAATTGTTAGGCTTGCCACCATAACGAAGGCAAATATACCAATAAGAAACCAAGGGAAAATTTTAGACCTACTTGTCTTTTTCACGGTAATTCTTTTACCTTCTTGTTATCTTTAATATCTGATTTTACCACCGCACCACACAAAACCCAAGGATTTCTTACTATAAATGGCACATTTTAAATAAAAATACATAATAAGCGTTGAAAACATTGAAATTTGCGCACTAAGGCATCATAATATTTATAAGGGAGGGGAATTTATGATTCCTATAAACAATGCAGCTGCAGCATCTAGTGTTGCTCAAACAACGATGGAACGACGTGACAACGTGTCACAGTCTAAAGTTGTGAGCGTTACTGTAACAGAAGATGAAGCGGCTATTTCGGCAAAAAGGTCTGAAGGTACAAAGGTGGTTAAAGAAACCGATAAGGTACAAGCAAAGCCACGCGATGAAGAGCGTAGTGCTAAAGACCAAAGCGAAGGCCGCGAGGAGAAGCGCGGTAACTTAACCGATATATATGTTTAATTCTATTTCCTAACCTCATCGTGATTTCAGCCCCGTTTTATGCGGGGTCTTTTTTTTAAAACAGCCCTCTTAAAACTTAATAAAACGCATTTTAAAGCATTTTTAACAATTTTAAAAACCAACTAAAATTTCAAAAGATTAAAAATAAGGCACTTAAAACGCCTTTTAAACGCTTTATTGTAAAATTTGCACATTTTTTGTGCTATAGTGCGCTATTATAAAAATAACGAATTAAAAAGTAAGGTTGTTTAATGGCTGAATTTATCAAAGAAAAAGGTGTAGAACACATCTCTATTGTTGAAGAGATGAAAAACTCCTATATGGAATATGCAATGAGCGTTATTGTCGCTCGTGCCCTACCCGATGTGCGTGACGGTTTAAAACCTGTTCACCGCCGCATTCTTTTTGCGCAACATGAATTAAACAACTACTGGAACCGTCCTTACAAAAAATCTGCACGTGTAGTCGGTGACGTTATGGGTAAATACCACCCTCACGGTGACCAAGCTATTTATGACTCATTGGTACGCATGGCTCAGGACTTTTCTATGCGCCTGCCTCTTGCCGATGGTCAAGGTAACTTTGGCTCTATGGACGGTGATAAAGCTGCCGCAATGCGTTATACTGAAGTACGTATGGCTAAATCAGCTCACTCCATGCTTCAAGATATCGACAAGGACACTGTAGACTTTGCACCTAACTATGATGGGCAAAACCAAGAACCAACTGTTCTTCCTGCACGTTTCCCTAACTTACTTATTAACGGTACTTCTGGTATTGCGGTTGGTATGGCAACAAACATTCCAACACATAACTTAGGTGAAGTTGTAGACGCAACTGTACACATGATAGACCACCCTGCTGCAACAGACGCTGATATTGCACAGTTCATCCTAGGGCCTGACTTCCCAACTGGCGGTATCTGTCTTGGCATGGCTGGCATTCAAACAGCGATCGAACAAGGCCGTGGTAGCGTTGTTATCCGTGCTAAAACACACATTGAAACAGACGCTCAGACAGGTCGTCAAACAATTGTTGTCGACGAAATGCCTTACCAAGTGAATAAATCAACAATGGTAAAACGTATCGCTGAAATGGTTCAAGAACGCTCTGTTGAAGGTATTAGCGACCTGCGTGACGAAAGTGACCGTGACGGTGTGCGTGTTGTTGTTGAACTTAAGCGCGACGCCAATGCTGAAGTTGTTCTTTCACAACTTCTAAAGCACACATCTATGCAAACATCTTTCTCATATAACATGCTTGCTATTGACAATGGTCGTCCTAAACTTATGGGTATGCGTGAAATATTACGCTGCTTCATTAACCACCGTGAAGAAGTTATTCGTCGCCGTACACGCTTTGAACTGAACAAAGCCCGTGCACGTGCTCACGTTTTGGTAGGCCTTGCAACGGCTGTCGCAAACATTGATGAAATTATTAGAATTGTGCGTAACGCTATTAACCCAGCTGAAGCTAAAATTCAATTGATGGAAAAGTCATGGGACGCAAAAGATGTTATGCCTTTGATGGAACTTTTAGGCGAACCTCTGCGTGATGACAAAACATGTAGCTTAAGTGATATTCAAGCGCAAGCAATTCTTGACCTACGCCTACACCGCCTAACAGGTTTAGAGCGTGATAAAATTCAGGACGAGGCAAATGAAATTGCTGCAATCATCCGTGAATTGGTTGAAATTCTTTCAAATCGTGTGAGGCTTTTGACTATTTTAAAAGAAGAACTTTTAGAAGCTAAAGAACAGTTTGACACACCTCGCCGCACCGAAATTATGGAAGGTAGCGCCGATGTTGACATGGAAGACCTTATTAAACCTGAAGAAATGGTTGTAACTATTTCAACCGACGGTTATGTGAAGCGTCAACCAATGGACGATTACCGCGCACAACGCCGTGGTGGTAAAGGTAAGAGTGCTGCAAACATGAAGGACGAGGAGCAAATCCAAGACTTCTTTATTGCCAACACACACTCTCCACTACTATTCTTTACGACAAGTGGTAAAGTTTACAAGTTGAAGGTTTACACACTCCCTGTCGCTTCACGCGGTGCGCGTGGTAAAGCTTTCGTTAACTTACTACCTCTTGAAAAAGATGAAAAAGTGATGAAGGTTGTTCGTATTCCTCGTAATATGGAAGAATGGGAAGGTCAAGTACTTATGTTCGCAACTGAACAAGGCCTTATCCGTAAAACACCACTGACTGCTTTCAACAACGTTTATCAAAATGGTATTCGCGGTATCTCACTTAATGAAGGTGATTCTCTTGTAACCGTTTGCCTGGCAAATGAAAACGAAGGTGACATTTTAATTAACAGTGCCGACGGTAAAGCCGTACGTTTTGCAAACAGTAGTTTACGTACAATTGCCAGCCGTACAGCTTTTGGTGTGAAAGGTATTACACTAAAAGAAGGCGACAAGCTTGTAAGTGCCGATGTTATTCACGGTGAAGACTTACCATACATTTTAACTGTGACCGAAAACGGTTTTGGTAAGCGTACACTCTGTGAAGACTTCCCAGCGAAGAGCCGTGGAACCATGGGTGTTATTGCTATTAAGACATCAGAACGTAATGGACAAGTTGTTGCGTCACTTCCTGTTGCTGATGGTGACCATGTAATGATTGCAACTTCTGACGGTCAAGTTATCCGTATGACAATGGACGACGTTACTGTGATTAGTCGTAACACGCAAGGTGTCACACTGTTTAAAACAGACGGCGCTAAAGTTTCTTCTGTGTCTCGTATTCCTGCTGATAGCATGATAGAAGACGAGGTTGAAGAAGGCGTTTTAATGGACGAAGACGGTAACCCGATTGAAGTTGTTGAAGCAGGTGAAGGCGACGCTGTAATAGCCGACGCTGAAACTGCAACTGATATTGAAACGGAAGAGCCGACAGAAGTTTAATACTTTTAAAAAGACTTCATTTAAAGCCTCGCTTTTAGCGGGGCTTTTTTTGCATATAACTTTACAACGCACAGCTCATTATATATATTCGGTATAATGAATGAATCACCTACTCTTTTTTAACTTACACTCCGTGAGGTTATATATGCTCAATTTATTTAAAAAGACGTTTTTTAATGTCTATACCAGCCTTATTCTCATATGGTATCTTTTATTTTTATGCATCGACTTTCACAACACCCTTCCGCAAGAAAAAGTTTTAATTATAACAACCATGACCGTTTGGGTTGCATGTTTTTTTAATGCTCACTATATGTTTGCAAAAATTATTACACCTCATACTCAAATGAAATATGACCACGATAGTGGTTATGGTGTTTGTAAAATATACGCTTTAGCTGAAGAACTTAAAGCGCTTAACCCTATCACCACTTTATTTTTTATAATAACAGCCATTGCTGGCATTGTTGGACCATGTTCCTATTTTTTTGGCAACGTTTCAAACTTATCCAGCTTCATAATAGCATTGGTCACTACCCCTTTTATCCTTAACTCTTTTTTATGTATAGCCTGCATTGCACGACTTTATAAATATAGAATTCAAATAAGGCGAGAGTTTAAAAGATAAAGAGATGAAGGTGTTTGAAAAGGCGCCCCCTCAACATAGTACACAAGCGAATTATTTAAGATGTTGAAGTCTTTTAATATTTTAATATCGAAACAAAAAAGACCCCCAAATTGGAGGTCTTTTTTTATTATATAAAAATTAAGCTGTAGCTCTTTTAGCTTTAGCTTCGTCTTTAGCTGCTTTCGCGTCGGCCTTGTTACCAGCAACTGTAGCACGAATACTAGCTTCGAGTTCATCTGCCTTTGCAGGGTTATCCAACAGCCATTTCTTAGCGTTTTCTTTACCTTGACCAATGCGTTCGCCATTATAGCTAAACCATGCACCCGCCTTTTCAACCATGCCCATGTCAACACCCATGTCGATCATTTCACCTGTTTTTGAAATACCTTCACCATACATAATTTCAAACTCAACTTGTTTAAACGGAGGTGCTACTTTGTTTTTAACCACTTTTACACGTGTGGCGTTACCAACAATTTCATCCTTGTTTTTAACAGCGCCAATACGACGAATGTCTAAACGTACAGAAGAATAGAATTTTAGTGCGTTACCACCAGTCGTTGTTTCAGGGTTACCAAACATAACACCAATTTTCATACGAATTTGGTTAATGAAAATACACATGCAGTTTGTGCGGCTAATTGTACCTGTAAGCTTACGCAATGCTTGAGACATTAAACGCGCTTGTAGACCCATGTGGCTGTCGCCCATTTCACCTTCAATTTCAGCTTTTGGTGTAAGCGCTGCAACAGAGTCAATGACGATAAGGTCGATCGCACCACTACGTACAAGTGTATCAACAATTTCTAAAGCTTGTTCGCCACTATCAGGTTGAGAAACAATAAGGTCTTCTACTTTTACGCCAAGATTAGCAGCGTAAACTGTGTCTAGTGCGTGCTCGGCATCAACAAAGGCACATGTTCCGCCATTTTTTTGGCATTCTGCAATAGCATGTAATGTAAGCGTTGTTTTACCAGATGATTCAGGTCCAAAAATTTCAATAATACGCCCTTTAGGTAAACCACCTATTCCAAGTGCGATGTCTAACCCAAGTGAACCTGTTGAAACAGCTTCGATATTTGCAACCGCAGCCCCGTCTTTCATATTCATCACTGTACCTTTACCAAATTGCTTTTCAATTTGGCCGATAGCAGCTTCCAGTGCTTGTTGCTTATTCATAAAATTACCCTTTATTTCAGCATTAAATATTACAAGAGAACATTAGCATTTATGCAAATTTCTCACAAGTAAAACAACAAACTTTTTTCAGATATAATTTGTATAACAATCTTTTAAAAGCATGACAACTAAATGGTGTAAACACTTGATTTATTGCATTATAGATAAATATTTTTTTTTCTATCCTTTTTTCTTAGGTATTCCATCTTCTACAATGAAACATGTAACAAAAAAAGGCAACTTACATGAAACTGGAAAAACTAAAACAAAAGAATAAGATAACACTCGATAAACAGCTTTCTGCTATGCACTCAAATGACTTAAAAGTAATCTTGTTAGAAGCCTTAAACGATGAAAAGTCTCTCTATCTCAACGCCAGTAAAGTAGAAAACATTGACACGCTTTGCTGTCAATTACTTATTTCTGCACAGTCTTCATTTTTAAAATCTGAATTAACCTTTGAAATCAATTCTCCCTCAGAAAAATTTAATGCAACATTTAACATTTTAGGCCTTCAAAATGTTTTTGTGGAGGCGTAATTTTATGAACATTAACAGTAAAGAATTAAAAGATTGGGGAACCATTCCCATGCTCTCTAATAAATTAAAAAATTTGAAAGACTTCATAATATCTAAGTTTAATATTCATAGTTTTGTGCCTGAAGAAAAAGGTGAACACTTATTGTGGCCATTAAGAATAATAATTATTTTAGTTATGTGCTTAACCCTAAAATATACGCTCACACTGCCATTATCTGCATTGCTTGTTATCATTAGTTTTATTATAGCGTTGCTACTTGTGAATGATTTTTTACTTATTAAATATTCCTCATCAGAAAAACAACTTGCACGGGTTTCAACACTCACTCAAACACATAGAAAAAGCACACGCATACTTTCCGACCAAACAAATAATGTTGCCAACGAAATGGAAACCGCCATCCAAGGTATTATTGGTCAGTTTATGACAATTGCAGGGCAAACAGCTAGCCAATCTGGCACCATTTTAAATACTGTAAAAGCTGCAGAAACAGTAACCGTCGAGAATGAAAACTTTAAAACAGAGGAATTTGTTCAATCCATTGAAGGCATGCTAAATGAAATTATTCAAATGCTTGTATGGATTAGCGATAGTATGATTGAAGTAGCTGATGATATTGATCTTTTGAAGAAAAAGGGTAAAGCAATTGATGATGCAATCGGTGAAATTGACTTCATTTCAAAACAAACAGAGTTATTGGCTTTAAATGCTGCTATTGAAGCAGCACGTGCAGGCGAGCATGGCCGTGGCTTTATGGTTGTTGCCGATGAAGTACGAAAATTAGCACATACATCTTCTAACTTTAATGAACGTATTCAAATAGAACTAACTGGCATTAACGAGGGGCTATCTAGGTCACACGAAAAAATTGCAGAAGTTGTGAATAAGGATTTAACCCCTCTTCTGCTTAGTAAGAATAAGATTCAAATGTTTATTAACAACCTATTCTTACAAAAGGAAACTATTTTAGAACTCTTAGAATCGGCTGCTACTGAATCTCAAAATACGTCACAAAACATATTTAACATTGTGCAAGAACTTCAATTTCAGGACAGATTAAAGCAGCAGTTAGAACATATTGCTGACCCTTTAGTAGAAATTGCGACAGAAATGGATGTTATTTTTGAACACTTTGACAAACGTCATCAGAAAATGACACCGGACCTAGAATTTCTAAAAGAAGTAGGTAGTCGTTACACCATGCAAACTGAACGTGATCTTCATGCGAACCATCTCTCTGAATTTAAAGAAAAGCCTGAAGAAATTTCAAATGCTGTTGCGGCAGTAAATAATACAATTTCAAAAGATGAAGACGACGACTGTTTGTTTGATAGCCCACCACAACCGCCAAAAAACAAAAAGACTTGTGACGATAACATTGAACTTTTTTAAACTAAGAGGACGCAAAATATGAGCAAAAAAATATTAACTGTAGATGATAGTGCTTCTATCCGCCAAATGGTAACTTTTACATTAAAGCAAGCTGGCTATGATGTTGTGGAGGCAGAAGACGGTGTAGAGGGATTAGCAAAAGCCAAATCGGAAACACCACACCTCATTATCACCGACTTAAACATGCCTAATATGAATGGTATAGATATGATTAAATCGGTAAGGCAAGAATCGTCACACAAATTCACGCCTATTCTTATGCTTACAACAGAATCTGACGATAGTAAAAAGTCTGAGGGTAAACAAGCCGGTGCAACAGGGTGGATTGTGAAACCATTTAACCCTGAACAGCTTTTAAAAGTAATTGCTAAGGTTCTACCAGCTTAAACAACAACAAGGTATTTACTTATGAACATCGACATCAGTCAATTTTATGAAACATTCTTAGCAGAGGCAAGCGAACATCTCGCGGACCTTGAATCAGGGCTTCTTGAAGCAGAAACCTCGGGTGAAGCAGATATGGACTCAATTTTTCGTGCTGCTCATTCCATTAAAGGTGGTGCGGGTACTTTTGGTTTTGATGAAATTGCTGAATTTACGCACGTTGTTGAGTCTGTTTTGCAAGACGCGCGTGATGGACTGTTAGAGCTAAAAGACGATGTTATTAGCCAGTTACTAAGGTCTATTGATGTAATAGCTGAACTTATTGCGGCCGCTAAAGAAGGGCGAAAAGCTGATATAAATACAAAACAAGATGTTTTTGAAGCTCTTTCTGCATTCCTGGGAAAAACAGCTGCAGAAATTAAAACCAAAGACACTGATGATGGTACAGATATGACGCAATCTGACGAGCATAGCTATTATTCCGTTAAATTTGAACCTCACCTAAATATGTGTCAAACAGGCAGTGACCCTATAAATATTTTTAAAGAACTTAAAGAAACATGTTCTTTTTCCTGCACATGTAATACAAGCGAAATACCAGATTTAAATGAGATAGACCCTCACAGTCTTTACCTATCATGGGAAATTGAACTTGAAACAACAGCAACTCAAGAAATTATTGAAGATGCCTTTATATTTGTAGAGGATGAAGCCAATATTGTCATTGAACCTATAGCCGCTATTAGCTTAGGATCCCCTGAAAAGATCGCTGAAAACTCTAAGGTAGCACTTAAAAGTAAGTCAAACGGCGCAGTTAAAAAACAAGGAAGTGAAACGGCTTTCATTCGTATTGCCGTTGACAAAGTTGACGGGCTTATAAACCTAATTGGAGAACTTGTAACAACCAACGCCATGGTTGAGCTTCAAATGCGCGGTATAGATGGTGAAGAGCACAGAAACCTCATCAACTCTATTTGCGAAATGACATCTCACACACGTAACCTGCAAGAAGGTATTATGGCTATTCGTATGATGCCTATTGAATTTGCCTTCAGTCGTTTTCCTCGCATGGTAAGAGATACATCCCAAAAACTTAATAAGAAAATTAACTTTGTAACCAAAGGCGGACAAACCGAGTTAGACAGAACCGTAATTGAAAAAATTAGTGATCCACTTACACATTTAGTACGTAACTCCATTGACCACGGCATAGAAACACCAGAAGAGCGCCTAAGCGCTGGAAAATCTGAGGAAGGTGAAATTTTATTACACGCTTATTATAAAGGCGGTAATGTTATTATTGACATTAAAGATGACGGCAAAGGCTTAGACAAAGATTCTATCTTGAAAAAGGCTATCGAAAAAGGTTTGACGACTGAAGATGCAAACCTAAGTGATAATGAAATTTATAATTTTATCTTTAACAACGGTTTTTCTACAGCAAAAGCAGTAACCGACGTTTCAGGACGTGGCGTAGGTATGGACGTTGTTGCAAGAAATATTAAAGCTCTAAATGGCTCAATTAGTATTGCTAGCGTTCCTGGCAAAGGCACTACTTTCTGCATTAGTTTACCACTCACTTTAGCCATTGTAGATGGCATGGCAACAAAAGTTGGTGATCAAACATACATCATTCCACTTTTAAATATCATTGAGTCTATACGTCCTGAAAAGGATAAAATTAGAACACTTAACAACAACGTAGAAATGATTCAAATTCGTGGTGAATATCTGCCATTACTACGCTTAAAAGAAACGTTTACAGTGGAGAAAAGTACAGGTGAAGACGAGCTAGGACGTGGCATTGCCGTCATTGTTGAATCTGAACACAATAAAATTGCAATATTTGTAGATGAACTTTTAGGCGAACAACAAGTTGTTATTAAAAGCCTTGAAAGTAATTATAAAACGGTGGAAGGCGTTTCTGGCGCAACTATTTTAGGAGACGGTAATGTGGCCTTAATTTTAGACCTCCCTGGCATTGTAAGGCTTTCACAACGTGAAGGGCGTTACCACACTGTCAAAAAGAATTCTAAAGCCGTTATCAATCAAATGAATAAAATTCAGCAAGAAAGCATGAACGAAAATACACATATAGATTTGAGAGATCTAGAGATTGACGTGCATTCAGACCTTATAAAACATGAACAACCTCACGTAAAACACAATTAACAAGAAGGATAACAATCATGAGCTTAGAACAACAAACACCCAAAAAGGAAAGCGCAGGTGCTCCTTCTAACATGGATAGTAATCGTAGAGAGTCTGGCAAACATAGTGACACAAAACAGTATTTAACATTTATGCTTGCAGAAGAACTTTACGGCATAGATATTTTAAAAGTTCAAGAAATTCGTGGTTGGTCACATGCAACGCAGATTCCAAATGCACCTAAGTTTATCCGAGGCGTTCTGAATTTACGTGGATCTGTTGTTCCTATTTTAGATGTACGCAGAAGGTTTACCATGCCAGAAGTTGAATTTACAGCTCAAACCGTTGTTATTGTTGTTAATGTTGCTAATAGAACAATTGGTATGATTGTAGATAGCGTAAGTGATGTGGTTGACCTGCCAATCGATGAACTGCGCCCTGCCCCTGACTTTGGATCATCTATCGACTCTTCGTTTATACAAGGGCTTTCACCAAACGGTGACGACATGGTTATTTTAATAAATGTAGAAGACATGCTTAAAGGCTGCGACCTCGTAAAGGTTGATGAGCTTGAAAAAATGGTCGCTGATGTTGAATAAAGGAGAAATTAAATGGGTACCGTACAAAATTTACAGCTAAAAAATGAATACCCTTTCACAAAGGAAGATTTTGATAATTTGAGGCATATTCTTACATCTCAAACGGGGATAGAATTACAAGATACAAAAATGCAGTTAATGTATTCCCGTCTTGTACGTAGGTTGCGTGTGCTCGAACTCAAAAGTTTTGACGCTTATTATAAACACCTTCAAGACTCACTCAAAAAAGGCAAAGACGATGAGCTTCTTGTGATGATTAACGCTATGACGACGAACGTAACTCACTTTTTTCGTGAACATCATCACTTTGATTTTTTGGCTGAACATCTGGATGAAATTTTACAAAAACATGGGAAAGTGCGTATTTGGTCTTGCGCAGCCTCTATAGGTGCCGAGCCTTGGTCTATTGCAATGGTCGTTGAAAAATATAAGAGAAGTAAACCAAATGCAGATATAAAAATTTTAGCAACTGACATAGACTCTTCTGTATTAGAAAAATGTCAAATTGGTAAATACGACCTAAATCCAGAAGTTGTGGCAGCTAATGAATATTTACAAAAATATCTTATCCCCACCAAAGAACCTTTAGGGCCAGGCGCCGTACATAACCACATAAATTACAAGATAGACGATAAACTTAGAAAGCATGTAGAGTTTAAAAAGCTGAATTTACTTCACGATTGGGCCGGTAGCATTGAAAAAAACTTTCATTTTATATTTTGTCGTAACGTCATTATTTACTTTAGCAAAGAAACACAAAAAACATTGTTTAAAAAAATAGATAAAAAGTTGCCAGAAGACTCGTATTTATTTTTAGGTCACAGCGAAAGCTTAGTGAACGTATCTGCAAATTATAAAAGCCTTGGTCACACAACATACAAAAGGTTAACAGATGCCTGAAAAAGAGTTACAGCGTAAATCTAGCCACCATTATATCCACAGTAAAAATCACAAGTGGACAACAAAAATAATGCCTGGTGAATTTTATGCAACAGCGAATGATGAGATGCTGGTGACTGTTTTAGGCTCATGTATTGCCGCTTGTATATATGATGAACAAACAGGATTAGGTGGCATGAACCATTTTATGCTTCCTCATAGCGAAGATGGTAAATGGGCTGGCAACAGCTTAGCAACACGTTATGGCAACTTTGCTATGGAACACCTTATAAATGAGCTGTTAAAAAAGGGCGCATTAAAAGAAAGACTGCGCGCTAAAATTTATGGAGGCGGAGACTGTATTAGCTCAACAAGAAAAACCGTTGGAAATGCTAACATTGATTTTGTAAGAGAATATTTAAAAGTAGAGAAAATAAAAATATTAGATGAAGACTTAGGCGGTAATTGTTCTAGAAAAATATATTTTACACCAAATAACGGCCAAACAACCGTCAAAAAAATACACATTAAAAATGATACCATTCGTGAACGAGAAGACCGCTACGAACATGAATTAGAAGTTAATAAAATTGATAATGATATAGAGTTGTTTTAAGGGAATAAAAATGACAGAAAATATAAACAGCATAAAAGTAATGGTTATTGATGACTCATTAAGCATGCGTATGTATTTGTGTAGTTTATTTCACAAAACACCTGGTTTTGAAGTTATAGCCTCTGCTGAAAACCCTATTATTGCAATGGAAAAGCTTAAAACTTTAACACCTGATGTAATTACTTTGGATGTTGAAATGCCAGAAATGGACGGTTTAACTTTCCTTAAAAAATTGATGCGCTTAAAACCGTTACCTGTAGTCATGATCTCAACCCTCACCTCGACAGGAACATCAACAGCTATTGAAGCTTTAAACAATGGTGCGATTGACGTCGTTGGCAAACCATCACATAAGGCATCAGAGCTTGCTGAATCTCAAAGCGATATAATAGAAAAAGTACGTGCAGCTGCTCATGCGAAAGTTGGGCAAAGTAATGTAAGAAGCCTACCTAACGCTGTACAGCAAAACAGCAATGCCGCCTCAACAAGAGACTATGAGCCTGTTAAAACTATCGACGACCTACTCCCATTAAAAGCATCTATAGCAAATGAAAATTCAAAACCACTTATTGTTATAGGATCTTCTACTGGCGGCCCCCCTGCACTTAAGGAAATTATAAGTGGTTTAACAAACCCAAACACGCCCCCTATTGTTATTGTTCAGCATATAGGCATTGGATTTACAAAATCATTAGCTAAAAACATTAATAATATTAGCGACCTTACAGTTACAGAGGCCCAAGAAGGAGAAGTGTTAAAAAACGGTCATATTTATATTGCCCCCTCTGGTAAACATTTGGCTATTAAGAAAAACTCAATGGGACACTATATATGTGAAACATTAGACTGTGGCCGCATTAACCGCCACAAACCTTCTGTTGATGTTTTATTTAGAACTGCGCAACAAGTATGTGGGAAAAAAATATTGGCCATCGTTTTAACCGGCATGGGCGACGATGGCGCCAGATGCCTTAAAGATCTTCACTCAATTGGGGCAGAAACAATTGTCCAAAATGAGGAAAGCTGTGTTGTTTATGGTATGCCGCGCATGGCCTTAAACTTAGAACCAAAACACAAATCACTCAACCTTAAACAAATAACAAAAGCAATAAAGGATTACACATCATGATTGAGCTTAAAAAACAAAACGATTCTCATTATGAAATTTTACTGGAAAAGTCATTTGACTTCGAAAACCATGGCGACTTTAGATTTTATGTGAAAAAAATTATAGAGGCCAATGCGCAGTATCTTTCAATAAATTTTAAAGAAGTTGAATATATCGATTCATCTGCACTCGGTATGCTTATGCTTGCCAAGCACGAAACAGACCAACACAATTGCAAATTAGAGCTTTCAAACGTTAAAGATGGTCACGCAAAGGATGTTTTGCACCTTGTTAAATTTAACCAATTATTCACCATCTGCGAATCATAAAAAAGGCTTATTATTTATGAAAATTACGCATTTCAATTACGACCCTACATGCCAAGACTCAACGATTAAGTCTTTAGACGTTTGCCTAAAAGAACTGTGTGATAAAAACATAAAGACAACGCCTGAAAACTCTGTTTATTATTCTGATACTTTTGATAGTATTGATAAAATAACATCAAAATACGGTATCTACATATGGGCAAACTCTCCCCATAAAAGCGTTGATAAATTAATTGAACTGCCTGATATTCCAAGTGAACATATCATCACAGTTATTGGCGAAAGCAAACTACTCTATACTTCTAAGTTTTCTATGATGCTTAGTAAATTTTTATTTAATGAAGCTTATCTTACAAAAAAACAGTCTCAACAATATTTTACTGTTTTACAAGAAAGCCTCATCAATGCAATTGAACACGGGAATTTAGGATTAAGTGATAAAAAAAAGTTCTCTATAAAACAAGATAAGTGGTTTGATGAATTTAGAAATATATCTGAAGAGTTTTTACATAACCAGGCTGCAGGGGAAAAACTTGTTGTTGTGCAATGCAGATTAGAGCATGAGAATGTTATAACGAGTGTTATTGATGAAGGTGACGGATTTGATATTGATAACAAAAAAATCCCTGAAGAAGAGAGCCTGTCCCATGGTAGAGGCCTTGACCTTATAAAAGGCATTGCCGATAAACTAAATTTTAAAAATGGAGGAAACTGTTTAGAGTTTAATTTTAAAGCATGCTTTTTAGAAAACAGAGGCTACGATACAGAGCTCAGTATTTCTAATTTGAGATCAAAATCAAAAGTTCTCATTGTAGATGATCAATTATCCAACTTAAAGGTGGCCGAACTGCATCTTAAATCTGCAGGGTATAAAAATATTATTTTAGCAACTTCGGGTGAAGAAGCTTTAGAAATATGTAAGAATCTCATGCCTGATATTATTATTCTAGATGTTATTATGCCTAAAATGGATGGATTCACCACCTGTAGAAAAATTAAACAATCACGCCAATATTCTAATATTCCTATACTATTTTTTACAGGGTTAGATGATTCTAAAAATAGAATTAAAGGATATCGTTTAGGTGCTGTTGACTATGTCACAAAACCAATTCAGCGCACGGAACTTGTTGCACGCGCCGATAGTCACATACAAAACAGTATTTTATTTCAAAGATTAAATGAGAATTACAATAGAATTCAAAAGGATTTAAAACGCGCAAAAGCATCGCAACTTGACCTTCTGCCAAGTAAAGATGTACTTGACTCTATTCAAATGAGATACGGTGTGGAAATTACATCTTCATTTGATACATGTACAGAACTTGCAGGTGACTATTGGACAACTTTTGACATAGGTTCTGGTAAACTAGGGTTTATTTTGGCCGATTTCACAGGTCATGGGATTGCTGCTTCATTAAATACAGTTCGTTTGCACTCCCTTATTTTAGACGCAGTAAAGTTATATTCAAACCCTATAAACTTTGTAATGCATATCAATGAAAGGCTTAAAGACCTTATACCTATTGAAGATTTCGCAACATTTGTTTATGCCATTTTAGATATTACAACAGGCGAGCTTAGTTACATTGGGTGCGGTAACCCACCTATTGCCATTATACCAAAAAATAAAGCTGACGGTTGTCGTTATCTTAAGTGCGAAGGATTACCGCTTGGACTTATTAACAGCTCAGAACTAACATTAAATTTAAAAAAAACAACATTAGAGGATGGTGATAGTATATTTTTATTTAGTGATGCGCTTCTTGAAACAATACATACAGACACTGGAAAAATGTGGTGCGAAGCTGACCTGCTAACAAAAATGAACCATATGTATAAACAAAATTCAAATTCGAACTTACGCGATATTTTAAACATGTATAACTACACTTCACAAAAGCCATTAAAAGATGACTTAACTTTGGTTTATATAAACTATAAGGGTGATAATCTTAGTAAGGGACTTCCTCGTAACTATAACCACCCTGACGCAATACTGCAAGAGCTGACGGGCTAACAACACCTAAATCTGACTGGTTAGGTCCAACGGGTTCTGCGAGTACAAACGTATTTACATCAATATTTATGGCGAAGTCGTCCCGACCTTTTTTATAGTCAAAACCAACCAGAGCATGTCCAGGAACATATATAACTGCTATACGTGCATAAGGGTATATATTCCTCATAATTGCAGCAAACATCACACTTTTTGAGTCACAATCCCCTTTGTTGCCTTGTATGATTCCATATGGTGTCAAGAATCCTGCGCCATTAGAATTTCTAACGTCTTCAAGTGTGTCATAAGGAATAGACTGTATAAAATGCAGAACATGGTTTGTAATATCTCTTGAAGTCCCACCACGGACATTTTCCTTTAAGGCATATGCAACGGGACGCATGGCCAAAACATAACGTTTAGCTATCGTTCCATGTGCGGGTCTAATGGTATTTTCTTTGGCATTATAATTATAAAATCTCTTCTTGAAATATGCCTGATTAACTTTTTCCTGCTCTTCTTCCATTAACTTCATAAAACGGTTAATTTTATTTTGTTTCAAATTTCCTTCAAAGGAAATCTGGCGCGTTTTTTCATTAAAATCTACACTCATACCGGAAGGTGTATGATATTTTATAAATTCTTGAATCTGCAAAGTTACAGCCTTATCTAGTTCACTTTGATCAAATTTTTGAAATTCAGTTAAAGACCTTTTCACGTCGTCGGCATATAATTTAAAAGACGTATTAAACTTTTGACCATTTGGATTACGCCAAACGTAGTCATATTTCATAACACCATTATGTATAGAGCGATTAAAGGAAATTTGCTGCGCCAACGCATTTTCAATATAAAAGCTTAAAATCACAGATAAAATTAAGCATAACTTAATAAATTTTATATACATGAAATTGATAAGCACGCCCTCTTTTATTCCTTTTAATCACAAACTACAAATATAGCCCTTATTATAGGCTTATGTCACATGATAATAGTCGCAGTCAATTTCATATAAAATAAAATGTATGCAATGTTCTTGCAAATTTTAAATAAACGCGTTAATCTTTCAAACAAATTTGTACCACTTTTTACTTTTACTGATACACACAATAACGTGTGTAACAACACTCTTACCTATAGAAATATTCTATTTACTCCCCAAAACTGGAGGTAAAACCCCATGTCAAAGAAACCTATTGATGACACTTTGGTGTCAAAAGCTATTGTACATGATCGTCGTAGCCAAGGGTCTAGCAGCACTAAAAGTGTTGAGAGATTTAAAAAGCAACACGACCGTCAAATCCGTAAACGTTTGCAAGAATCATTTAACAACGACTCAATTGCTGATATCGCTAACGGTCAAACAATTGACATTCCTGTTGAATCTGGCAAAGAATACGTTATCCATAAAGACCAAGGTGGCACAAAAGACCGTGTTCACCCAGGTAATGATCAGTTTAGCACAGGTGATCTTATCCAACGCCCAAAAGGCGGTGGTGGTGGTGGCGGTGCAGGCGAAGGCGACGCAAGTGACAGCGGCGAAGGCCAAGACGATTTCGTTTTTCAAGTCTCTCAAGAAGAGTATTTGGATGTGTTGTTTGAAGATTTGGAACTTCCAAACCTTGAAATGAAAGAAATTGCTAAAGCTGTTAAAATGCGTTTTAAGCGTAAAGGTATTACCAGTAGCGGTACGCCTGAACGTCTTATAGCTGAACGTACAGTTAAAAAGAACAAGTCTCGTAAAATTGCAGTAGGCCTAAACCGCCTCAAACGCATTCAGAACATTCTTGAACTTACTTTAACGTATGTAAATGCGCGCAACTCTGGTCAAACAGAAAAAGAAGCTGCCGTTTCAAAAGACGAAGCATTTAATACCCTCGCCCTAGAAATGAAAGCTGACAACAAGCTAGCCTTAGCCGCTAAAAAAGCTCTTTCAAAATCTCCAAGCTATGCCTTATACAAGCTATGCATGCAAACTGTAGATACATTATTACAGCAAAAGCGTGTAACAAAAGCTATGTTAACGCAAGCCGAAGAGGACCTGAATTCTTTATTAGCCCAGCTTATAGCAGCTGTAGCATCTAAGCGTCGTAGTTCTGTAACAGATGCCGACATTGACGGTGTATTTGGTAATATTGCACGCGTGCCTGAACCAAGTGAAAACGCTGTTATGTTTTGCCTCATGGATGTTTCAGGTTCTATGGACCAAGAAACAAAAGAAAATGCGAAACGTTTTTATATTTTGCTATACCTTTTCTTAATCCGCACCTACGGCAAAGACAATGTAGACATTGTTTTCATTCGCCATCACACCCAAGCAAAGGAATGTGATGAAGAAGAGTTTTTCTACAGCCAAGAAACCGGTGGTACCATTGCAAGTAGCGCACTTGAATTGATGAATGAAATTCAAGAAAAACGTTATCCCGCTTCGGAATATAATGTTTTTGCAGCGCAAGCTTCAGATGGTGACAACTGGGGTGATGATAACCGTCGTTGTAATGAACTTGTACGCGAAATGCTTGAAGAACGTGTACGTTACTTCGTTTACGTTGAAATTACACGTCGCCAGCATCAAGAAATGTGGCGTACTTATGAAAAAATTGCCTCCGATACCAAACAAATGGCAATTGGGCACATCACTTCTAAAGGAGATATCCCTAAAGTATTTAGAGAGTTCTTCTTAAAAGATGATAGTAAAGGCTAATTTAATTTCCATAATCGAAAAAAAGCAGCTTTGGCTGCTTTTTTTTTATGAATTTAGTTTTTTTTATTGCATTAAAGTGATTGTATGTATACCATGTGTTTCATGACAAGTATGCCTAGGCATGCATAACCTATTCCTTTATTGGAATCCTTAACTTTTTAGCTGGTTAACACCGGACATGCGCTATTATTTTAGCTGTTTCAATTTGCAGATCCCCTGCATTTTTTCTTTACCCTTACCTACTGGAGGTAAACATTATGACTACGTTACTTCAACGTAAAAAAGGTCAAGACCTTAAGCGTAAACCAACGCATATGTCTATTGAAGAATTTTTAGTGAAAGCTAAAAACGATCCTTCTTGCTATGCCCCTGCGGCAGAACGCCTATTAGCCGCTATTGGTGAACCAAAGCTTGTTGACACGTCAACCGATGCACGTTTATCGCGCATTCATGGTAACCGTGTGATTAAGCGTTATGACATCTTTAAAGACTTTTTTGGCATGGAAGAAACCATCAACCAGATCGTTTCATACCTAAAGCATTCAGCACAAGGTTTGGAAGAATCAAAGCAGGTTCTATATCTTTTAGGTCCTGTTGGTAGTGCAAAATCTTCATTAGCTGAAAAGCTAAAAGCTTTAATGACAAAGGCACCTATTTACCGCCTTGCTATTAAAGACGAAGATGGAGCGTTTATCCCTTCCCCTGTGAATGATAGCGTATTCGGTTTATTTGGCGAAGACGACTATGATGCACTTGAAGAAGAGTATGGCATTCCACGCCACATTGTTGGTAAGCATTTAATCTCTCCTTGGGCCGCTAAGCGTCTAGCCGAGTTTGAAGGTGATTACTCACAGTTTTATGTGGAAGAAATTTACCCTTCTATCCTTGACCAGATTGGTATTGCTAAAACTGAACCAGGTGATGAAAACAACCAAGATATTTCTACCCTAGTGGGTAAGGTTGATATTCGTCAGCTTGAGTATTTCAGTCAAACTGACGCAGATGCCTATGGCTATTCTTCTGGTGCGCTTTGTAAAGCAAACCAAGGCCTAATGGAATTTGTGGAAATGTTTAAAGCACCTATCAAGGTATTGCACCCATTACTTACTGCAACGCAGGAAGGTAACTACAACCCGACCGAGGGTATGAGTGCAATTCCATTTGAAGGTATCATCCTTGCTCACTCAAATGAATCAGAGTGGACAACCTTCCGTAATAACAAAAACAACGAAGCGTTCTTAGACCGTGTTTACATTGTCAAAGTGCCTTATTGTTTACGTTACGAAGAAGAAGAGATGATTTACCAAAAGCTTATTAAACACAGTAAGTTGTCGGGTTCGTCTTGTGCGCCACATACCTTAAGCCTTTTAGCTCAATGGTCTGTACTCACACGTTTAGGCGAGCATCCTAACAACCCTGATCTCGTTGCGAAAATGCGCGTCTATAACGGTGAAAACCTAAAAGACGAAGAAGTTCGTGCAGCAAGTCTTCAGGAATATCTGGATATGGCAACCGACCGTGAAGGTATGGAAGGTATGTCGACACGTTTTGCGTTTAAGATCGCTTCGGCTGTCTTTAACTTTGACGACGACGAAATTGCCGCAAACCCTGTTCACTTGTTTAAGGTTTTAGAAGACCGTATCAAGCGTGAAGGTTTGCCTCAAGATATTACTGAAAAGTATGTAAGCTTCATCCACACGCATCTCATTCCAAAATATTTCGATGTTATTGGAAAAGAAATACAAGAAGCTTATTTGGATTCATACACGGAATACGGTCAGAATATTTATGATCGTTATGTTAACTTTGCGGACCATTGGGTTCAAGATAATGACTACCGTGATCAAGATACAGGCGCCATCTTTGACCGTTCTGCGTTAAATGCAGAGCTTGAAAAGATCGAAAAACCTGCAGGTATCAGCAATCCAAAAGACTTCCGTAACGAGATTGTTAACTTCAACTTACGTGCAAAAGCCAACAACGGTGGCGAAAGCCCTGATTGGCGAGAAATGACGAAGTTTAAGGCTGTTATTGAGAAGAAAATGTTCTCAAGCACAGAAGACTTGTTGCCGATATTATCATTTGGTAATGCAAATGCGTCTGAAAAAGATGCAGATTCGCAGCAAAGCTTCCTTAAACGTATGGTCAAAAAAGGCTATACCGAAAAGCAAGTTCGTTTGATCTCTCAGTGGTATCTGAACGTTCGTAAATCTAACTAAGTAATCGACCTAAAAAGGCCTCCCACACGGGAGGCTTTTTTTTATGCTATACGCTCATTTATTTAAATACAAAGCACAAAAAAAGGCCGTATAAAACGACCTTTTAAATTCTAAAAGCTTACTGCTTATTAGCCAACAAGTTCTTCAGATTTAAAGAAGTAGTTGATTTCACGTTCAGCAGCTTCAGCTGAGTCTGAACCGTGTACGCCATTTGCGTCAATGCTTTCACAAAAATCACGACGGATAGTACCTTCAGCAGCTTCAACTGGGTTAGTTGCGCCCATTAGATCACGGTTTGTGTTAATAGCATTTTCACCTTCAAGTACAGAAATAACAACTGGGCCAGAAGTCATAAATCCAACAAGCTCACCAAAAAATGGGCGCTCTTTGTGCTCAGCGTAAAAACCGCCAGCAAGTTCATCGTCAAGTTTAACTTTTTTCAAAGCCGCTACTTTAAGACCAGCATCTTCAAAACGAGTAATGATTTTACCGATAATGTTTTTTTCTGTTGCATCTGGTTTGATGATAGAAAGTGTACGTTCAATAGCCATAGTTAAAAACCTCTTATTCAAAATTACATTGGAGAACTCATTTAACGAGCTTCCTTTAGGCAACTTTTACAGAAAAAACTGATTGAATGCAACTTTTTTATAAAGCTGCTTACGATAAAGCTTCAACAAAATGCTTGCGGCACATAGAAACATAACTTTCATTACCACCGATTTCTGTTTGTGCACCTTCTTTTAAGCCTTTACCATGCGCATCCACACGTAAATTCATCGTCGCTTTTGAACCGCACTTGCAAATTGTTTTAAGCTCTTTAAGTTCGTCGGCAATGGCTAATAATCTTTCGCTACCAGTAAAAAGAGCTCCCTTAAAGTCGGTTCTTAAACCATAACATAAGACAGGCACGGCGTGCTTATCACAAATCTGTGCCAATTGATCCACATGTGCTGCAGTTAAAAATTGTGCTTCATCAATCAATATGCAATCAATGGAATTTTGAGCATGCTTTTGAATAAAACCATTATAGAAGTTTGTGCCGTCTTCAAACATGTACGCCTTTGCTGCTAAACCAATACGAGACGTAATTTTGCCTGTCTCATAACGGTCATCAACTGCGGCTGTATATAGCAAAGTGGTTAAACCGCGCTCTCTATAATTAAAATCAGCTTGTAATAATGTAGTTGTTTTTCCCGCATTCATGGCTGAATAATAAAAATAAAGTTTTGCCATGACTAGCCCTTTAACAAGCGTGATTGTTGACGCTTCCAGTCTTTTTCCTTACCAACAGCGCGTTTATCATGCTTCTTACGTCCACGACCAAGTGCAATTTCAACCTTTACGCGCCCATCTTTCCAATAAATTTTCAGAGGTACAAGTGTTAAGGCTTGTTGATCTTTTTTCAAAGAAATGCGATCAAGTTCAAGGCGGTGCATTAAAAGCTTACGGCTACGAGTCTCTTCATGTTGTGTATAACCTGCATTTTTATAATGAGAGATATGGCTGTTAATTAAAAACAATTCAGAGTCCCTGTTAAATTGCGCGTAGCATTCATTGATACTCGCTTTTTTTTCACGCAGAGATTTTACTTCGCTACCTGTTAACACGATGCCACACTCGAATGTTTCGAGAATATCGTAATCGTGTCGCGCTTTTTTATTTTGCGCAATCAGGTTTGTGTTATCTGTTTTCTTTTGTTTAGCCATGGGTAAGGTTTACTTTGTACTGTTGCTTATATCAAGCATTTTATTTGATTCCATCTGATTTAGCAATTGCTCAACGGCTTTATTTACGTCTTGTTTTTCTTTTAAAGCTTTAAAATATTCGAACTCTTGCTTTTGACGCATCTCTTCTTCGATTATAATTTTTTCTAAATAAAAGCTTCCTATTAAAATAGCTGTCATAAGTACCATAAACATGACTAAACCTATATGACGTTTTTTCTGGCTTTCACGTTTGTCCATAAAGCGAAAACTTAGAGCCAAAAAAACCAATGCGATTAAATAAGGTAGGTGCTCAACAAGCATAGATATTGTTTGAGAGTTTGGCCCATGTATAAGTATCATTAAATAAGGCCATGTTGCCGCAATAAAAGTTATAGCAATAAATATACCTGTGACAGCTCTTGCTAACTTGTAAATTTGTTCCATTTTCATCGCCCTTTTTATAGTAAATTTTCTAGTGCTGATAGAATACTACTTATAGATTCTAACCTTTGCTTACCTTGCGGCATAACTCGGTGCATTATAATACGTTGATCAGGTTTAACCGTTACAAGACCTGCATTATTTTGCACATATTGTAACAAGGCGACAGGCTTTGCAAATGTTTTATTATGTAAGGTTATAACAATACCTTTTGGTCCTACGTCCAACTTACTTATATTTAATGCTTTGCATCTATTTTTTAACATAACAACCTGTAATAAAGACGAAACCTCTTCTGGTAAATCCCCGAACCTATCAACCATTTCATCTGAAAAATCTTCTATATCTTCAGGCGTTTCCAAGTTTGCAAGCTTACGATACAAGGACATTCTAGTACCGAGATCTGTGACATACAAGTCGGGTATTAAGAAAGATAATCCAATATTAAGAGTTGGTGTAAAAGATTGAATTTCTTCTAAATTATCCACACCCGTTTCTGCTTTGCGTTTGGTGTTTGCCACAGCTTCGTGAAGTAATTTATTATAAAGTTCAAAGCCAACTTCTTTTACGTGCCCACTTTGCTCTTTCCCTAAAATATTACCAGAACCACGGCTGTCCATATCGTATGACGCCAACGTAAACCCTGCCCCAATGCCTTCTAGTCTTTGTAGTATTTGCAGTCTTTTAACGGCGTCGGCCGACATATGCCCAACACCTGGAAGCAAGAAATAAGCATACGCGCGGATTTTAGAACGCCCCACACGTCCACGAATTTGATAAAGCTGTGCCAAACCAAAGCGGTCAGCGCGGTGCACAATGAGTGTATTAGCACGCGGCACATCAATTCCGCTTTCAATGATTGTCGTTGCTACCAAAACATTAAAATGGCCGTCATAAAAATCTGTCATTGTACGGTCAAGGGCGTCTTTTGGCATTTGCCCGTGTGCAATCCGCACCTTACTTTCAGGCACAAGGTTTTGTATAGTTTCAGCAAGCTTATCAATACCGTCAACTCTTGGTGTGACAACAAAAACTTGCCCACCGCGAAAAACCTCACGCAGGATAGCCTCACGCATAACTTTACGATCGAACTTCATTACATATGAACGTATCGCCAACCTATCAACAGGCGGTGTTGTAATTAAAGAAAGCGTCCGTAATCCGCTCAAAGACATTTGTAATGTACGTGGAATTGGCGTTGCTGTAAGCGTTAATACATCTACATTTGCTTTTAACTGTTTCAACTTTTCCTTATGAGCAACACCAAAACGCTGCTCTTCATCAACCACCAATAAGCCTAAGTTTTTAAACTTAACTGAATTGCCTAATAAAGCATGCGTGCCAATCACAATATCAACATCACCATTTTCTATGCCTTTTAAAGTTTCGGCCTTTTGCTTGCCTGTAACAAGGCGAGATAAGTGCCCTACTTTAATTGGGAAATCTTTAAATCTATTGAAGAAGTTTTCAAAATGTTGGCGTGCAAGCAATGTTGTTGGCACTGTGATAGCCACCTGCTTACCATCAGAAGCTGCAATAAATGCACTGCGTAATGCCACCTCAGTTTTACCAAAACCAACGTCGCCCACAACAAGCCTGTCCATAACACCTTCGCCATAAAGGTCATCTTCAACGTCATTCACAGCTTGCTGTTGCTCTGGAGTTGGCACAAATGGGAAACCTGCACAAAATTCATCATACATGCCATCGGGTTGGCTATATCTGTGCCCTTTTCTTACCTCACGTTCAGCAGCCACTTTAATAAGGTCACCCGCCATGGCCATAAGGTCTTTCTTAACTTTTGCCTTGCGGGCTTGCCAGGCTGCACCACCTAATTTATCAAGCCTTGTACTGTCCACATCACCGCCATAACGTGAAAGCACGTCAAGTGAAACAACAGGTACATATAATTTATCGCCGCCATCATATGTTAAATGTAAAAAATCTTGCTGGCTGCCGTCTACTTCCATTGTGACTAAACCTTCAAACTGACCAATACCATGGTCGCTATGAACCACGAGGCCACCTACTTCTATTTCATTAAAATGGGAAATAACATCAGCAGATTTTCGTTTTTTAGATTTTACTGGGCGGTTATTTTTTTCGCCAAACAAGTCTTGTTCGGTAATAATAAGTTGACCAAGTTCTTTGTCATAAAAGCCCCAAGAAAGAGGTGTGACGGCCATGGTTAAGCCATCGGCCTTTAAGAAGTCTTTATAACTTTTGATGGTTTGGGGCATCGGAAGACCATGCTCTTCAAGCGCTCTTTCCATACGCACCAAAGTTGAAGGCGCAAGTGCACTTAATAAAACTTTATGCCCCTCTTTTCTGGTCTCTTTCATAAGAGATATAGCACTGTCTAAAACTCCTGAATGCGCACGGGCATCAGCCAAACTAAAAGTTAACGCACTTACATTTATTTTAGTTAACTTTTCAGAACCATCATCAAAATTTGCCATTAAAAGCCATTTATGACCTGTATGAACTTTGAGCCAGTCATCATTTTGTAGGTATAAATATTCACGTTTTAAAGGACGGTATGGTTCACTCATTTCACCGTCTAAACCTTTATCGGAAACAACCGCATTAAGGCGTGCATCATAGGATTCATTGATGGCGTTAGAACGTGCTTCAAAGGCTTCTTCAGCAAGAGGTGAGCGTATAATGAGTGTGTTTTCTGGCAAAATTTCAATAAAACTTGGTAAAGGTGCCAAGCCATAAAACAGAGGTAAATAATGCCCCATCATGTCATTTTTACGGCCCTCTGTTATGTCTCTATAAATGGTATCCATAGTGCCGTTTGGAAAATGTTCACGCCAACCTTTTCTAAAATTGGTGATAGTTTCTTCTGTTAAAATAACTTCGGAAACACTTTGTATGTTAACGCTTTGAACTTCTTTTTCGGTACGCTGTGTAACAGGGTCGAATGTTTTTATACTTTCAATTTCATCATCAAAGAAATCAATACGAACAGGGTCTTCATCTGTCGCAATAAATATGTCCAACAATGACCCCCGAATAGCAAATTCTCCTGCTTCCATAACCGTGCCCACACGCAAGTAACCACAAGCCAATAACTTTTCAATAATAGCATCACGCTTAACTGTTTCATTCACAGTTAAAGTAAGGGTTTGCGGTAAATGATTTAAAGGCGGCACTTTAATAGAAAGCGCATTTGAAGTTGTTACAATAAGGCAAGGGTCACCTTTTTTAACTGCGCTCAGTGCACGTAACCTAGCGGCCTGAATCGTACCATCAGCACTAAGACGATCATAAGGTTGAACGTCCCAAGCAGGAAAAGCATAAGCCTCTAATTTCGGAAAAAACCAAGAGAGTTCAGCTAAAATACTTTCCATATGCACAGCATTTTTAGCAACAAGAACTGTTATATTTTTTAGGTCTTGTTGTAAGTGCGCTGCAAAAAATGCACACGACTGTTCTGTAATACCTAAAACAGAAGCCTCATTTTCTTTTTTAAGAATATTTATAAGTTGTTTAGGAAGCATTGCTTGTCTTCATTTTTGCAAAAACTTCTGCATTTAAATGTTCTGGTAGAGGTTTTTCACCTTGGAAATATTCTAAAAGATCAAGGTCCCCTTCTAACAACAATTCACGCAAGGCTTCTAATTCTTCCATATTAAGGTGGTCAATCTGGTCATCAATAAAAGTACCAAAAATAATATCTAGCTCTTTAATACCGCGCCTTGAACCTCTGAATTTAATTTCTTTTTTAAGCATTTCCATGGGAATAAATAGCATTCTTTTTTGCTTTGTTATAAGTTAAGCTCTATAATACTAAACTAGGCAAAAATAACAAGTAAAACGGCACCCACGTGACTATTAATTCAAGCTTTTTATTCGACACATACGACAAGCTTCCGCGTGTGCCAGAAAAACTGGTGCCACGTTTTCGTAAATTATGTGGCATGCGTTATATAGATATTTTACTGCACATGCCAACAGCTGTGCAAACACGCACCTTCCGTAAAACTTGCGACGACTGCCTTGACGTTGAAATTTCAGTATTAGCTGTTACAGTTTTAAGCCATAAATCAGGTAAAAACAGACGAGCACCTTACAAAATTTATGTTGCAGACAGCGCAGGTGAACGTCTTGAATTAGTATTTTTTAATAGCGGACCGTGGCTTAAAAACTCATACCCAATAGGTGCAGATGTAACTATTAGCGGTGTTATGATACATAGCCTTACCGAAAAACAAATGCATCATCCCGATGTATGGAGCAAGACAAAACCTTTAACAGAAATTTGCGGTGTAAGCCCAATTTATCCTTTAACCGCAGGTATTTCAAATAAAGTTTTAACCAATACTATTCAAGCTATTTTAAGCATGGCAATGGCACAGCCTTTTACAGAATGGCTACCAGAAGAATTGTTAAAACGTTATAATTGGCCACGTTTTATGTTGGCTTTAAAAGCTATACATCATCCAGAAAATGCTGATATTATCAATCCGCTTTCTCCAAGCCGCTGTCGTCTTGCTTTTGACGAACTTTATGCTTGGCAATTAGCGCTACTTAAAGCACGACAAGAAAATAGTCACCTTGAAGGAATTCAACATAATATTTCTGAAAACGGCATTAAAAATAAATTCTATGAAAGCTTACCTTTTACATTAACAGGCGACCAAAAACGCACCATTGGCGAAATCGAAGCCGACATGAAAATAGACACACCAATGCTACGCCTTGCACAGGGGGATGTTGGTAGTGGTAAAACGGTGGTTGCTTTTGCAGCCTTATTAACCGCGATAGAAAATGGTCATCAAGGTGCCATGATGGCGCCCACAGAAATTTTAGCTATCCAACATTACGAAAATGCAAAGCAGTGGTTAGAGCCTTTAGGCGTGCGCCTTGGTTTATTAACAGGTAAACTTAAAGCCAAGGAAAAACGTGAAATCAAGACCAAAATTGCCACAGGTGAAATTGATCTTTTAATGGGTACGCATGCACTCATTGAAGATGATGTTAGGCTACCAAGTTGTAGCCTTGTGGTTATTGATGAGCAGCACAGATTTGGCGTAAAACAAAGACTAGCGCTTACAAAAAACAAAGCCCCCGACTTGCTGGTTATGACAGCCACCCCTATTCCACGCACACTTGCACTTACATTTTATGGAGATATGGATATTTCTATCATCCGTGAAAAACCACCAGGACGTACCGAAATTGACACCCGTGTTTTTTCAACCGAAAAACTAGACGATATAGCGCATTCATTAGAACGCATTTTTGATAGAGGCGAACAAGTTTATTGGGTTTGCCCTTTGGTTGAAGAAAGTGAAAAAAGCGACCTTGCCGCCGCCACACAAAGACACGAACACTTACAGCATATTTACGGTGACGACGTCGCCCTTTTACATGGAAAAATGAAAGCTAAGGAAAAAGAAGCTGTTTTAAATGCATTTAAAAACAAAGAATTTAAGGTTCTTGTTTCCACAACCGTTATAGAAGTTGGTGTTGACATTCCCAACGCCACAACCATGGTTATTGAACATGCCGAACGCTTTGGTTTGTCGCAATTACACCAGCTACGTGGGCGTGTGGGGCGTGGTAGTTTACAGTCAACATGTTTGCTTTTGTACGCACCGCCTTTAGGTGTTTATAGCAGAGAAAGGCTCGACGTCATGCGTACGACAGGTGACGGTTTTATCATTGCAGAAAAAGACCTTCAACTTCGCGGACCTGGCGAAGCTTTAGGAACGGCACAAGCGGGTCGTTTATTTACCAGACTTGCCGATTTAAGTGAACACGCAGATATTATTCCAGAAGCTCGTGACCTTGCACGTTCGATTGAAAACATTGAAGCTTTTTGTAAAAATGTCGAAGCCAGTACACTCTTTGAAATATTTAAACGTGCCGAATCAACTGAACTTATGAATGCGGGTTAAACTACTTTATATTTTTGTGCACATTATGACGTTGCATAAACATGCGTACATTCATACCTTATTAAATCTTTCTGTTACAAACGTTCATGAGTTAGTTTTCAAAACCTTGGCGAAGCTTAGTTTTGTTAAGCTTTTACCAAGCTAGTTTCACACGCTTTGACGAAGCTTAGTTTTTGTTAAGCTTTTACCAAGCTAGTTTCACACGCTTTGGCGAA
>CAXBBG010000003.1:0-171210 GCA_963974105.1 uncultured Magnetococcales bacterium | reverse complement strand
AAAGCTAGGCTTAGTTAAAGCTAGGCTTAGTTAAAGCTAGGCTTAGTTAAAGCTAAATCAAATTGAAATGTAGGCAATGCGGTTACACTTTAATGTTATAAAAAAAGCCTCCTAAATGGAGGCTTTTTTCGCTTTAAAGTATGTTAAAAGGGCATAATTAACGTTTTATCCATGCTTTATGCATGCGAACAAAAACGTAGTTTGCGTCCATTTCTATGGTGTCATATAAATCCAATACTGTAACAAATGGCCAAAAACCTTGTTTTTTTGTTTTTTCAGCATATTGCAAAGGAATAGCGTAAATACCTGTTTCACGGTCTGCGGCTCTTATATCTTTTAAAACAAGAATATCGCCATTTCTTTCTTGATAGTAACGTTTGCCGTGCATGGTGAGTATTCGAATGGTTTCTTCTTTGTAGGCATCACGTAAGGTGACCTCAACAAAAAAACCATCTTCGCCATTTTGTTCAATGGCAATAACACGTTTGTCGGTTAAGAAAAATGTATTGCCAATGCTTAAAATAGGGCCTTTGGCTGTATGGATAGATTGAAGTTTCATAATAAAACCTCCGTTTAAGTCGGATAGGGAATAGGTATAAAAGAAAAGGTGTTTTTACCTTTAATTAAAAAGGTATGCTTTCCTTCAATATAAGCGTCTACATGCTTGATGTCAAATGTGTATTTTTAAAGCTGGCTGTATGTAATAAAACCGTGATCAATTGCAATGCCAACATGGTTGTTGTTTAACAATTTAATGTGGGTACCAAGGTCATTTAAAGAAACCATTTTTAGGTTTTTAGGTGCCACTACTTTATTTTCTTTAAATAGGTAAAGTGATGTCATGCCATCCGCAGGGCTAACACCTAAATGCTTAATGTAAAAACCTTGTGAAATTAAGCTAGAAAGACTGGCTTGGTTTTGCGGGTCAACTTCTGTAATAAAGACATCACGCCCAGCTTCAAGAGCGCATTCAACACGCATATCTATCAATATTTTTTGTAAATTTTGCCCACGATATTCAGGCACGACAACAGTACTTTTAAACAGTGCAGATTTGTTGATGTCGTCTATTTGAATGCTGGGGTCGAACTGTGTTTCTGAAATATGTTTAGGGAAGTCTACAATACTATAAGCAATGAGTTTTTCGTTATCAAATAAACCGAGTATGTTGCCTTGGCTTTGGATGAATTTTAAAAAGCCATCTTTTGAACGTGTGGCAATGAAGTGTTTTTTATGCGCAGGTAAAGCGTCTAAAATAATCTTTTGAACCTCAAGTATTTGGTAAATGTCTTGAGATTTTAAAACGCGGGCTTGTATGTCATATACAAAGCGTGGCGTGTTTATTGTAGCTGCTGTAGCTCGATTAAATGACTTCATGTAATGCCCCAACTTATTTTAATATAACGCATTATAACTAAATTTAAACGATAAGTCAAAAATGTATACTCTAAAGGTGAATTATCTAACATTTATACTGCTTTCATGTTGCATATAAATTTGCTATAACTTTTGTGTTAAATTAAAAAGGACAGACCATTGACAGAAGTTTCATTTTATCAAGTTATGGACAGCACACCCGCTTCGGTAGACGCAACATTGCCGTCATTGCTTCATAAGGTGTTACAGTCGGGCAAGAATGTTGTTGTTAAGTGTTCAAACTCAGACCGCATGGAACGCCTCGACGATTCTTTATGGTCATTTAGTCCTGTTTCTTTCATGCCGCACGGTACAGAAGACGACGATTTTGAAGATAAGCACCCCATATACCTTACAACGGGTGACGAAAACCCAAACAATGCCGATATTCTTATTTTGCTTAGCGGTGCGACCAGTGAAGATTTTTCTTCTTATGCCCGCGTGCTCGATATGTTTGAAGCGTCAGATGTTCAAAAAACAAATGCTCGTAAAAGGTGGAAAGCACTTGCCGACAAAGGCTATCCGCTTGCTTATTACGCTTACGAAGAAGGTAAATGGGCTAAAAAAGCTTAGTGCCTGCACGTTAGTGGCTTGCATTTATGTTTTGTTTCGGTTAAAAATAAACCCAAGAACAGAAACATTCCCCACTTTTTTCAAACACATACCTTTTAGGAGGTAACCCCCATGCTTACAAATAAAACGGCGCAAACACAAGCTGTTCAACGCTTAAAAAAGCTGATGGTCTGCAATGTCCCATTTCGCTTACAAAACGACGTTATTCAGTCCTTTAAAAAATGGATGTTTCTTTTAGATGAAGAAGAACGTTTAGGTGTCATTCTTGCCCCCTTGGGGAAATATTTAGCCCCTGGCGTTAAAATAACAGAAGATAGTATACGTGAAATGATAGAGTCTGCCAGTTTGAATGATGTGCTGATTGCCGCCCGAGCTGCGATTAAAAGTTGTCCGCTTCAAATTATGCATGTTCAAAAGGGGCGTTTTACAAAGCCTTATCAATGCTTTGTTTATTGTACCCCAAAGGGTGAAGCATATATCATACGAACAAGCTAAACTTTTAAGTTTGTGAACCTTCTAGCGTTAAAAAAGCCCCACATCTGCGGGGCTTCTTTTTTATGTAAAAACAGATTACCCAGCCTTAGAAGATTTCTTTTCACGGGCTTCAATTTCAAGCTTTTCTTGCACGCTTGCAAGCCATGAAGTGGTCGAACAACCCTCAACAAATGGAATGCTGTAAGCCTTGCCGCCATAGCCCATCACAAAGTCACTGCCCACAATTTCAGGTATGCTATAGTCGCCACCTTTTACAATAACGTCGGGGCGTAAAACTTGTAAAATTTCCATCGGCGTGTCTTCGTCAAATTGGGTTACATAGTCAATGCTGCGTAAACCAGCCATGTGAAAAGCGCGGTCGTCTAGGTTGTTAAATGGGCGGGCACTGCCTTTGCCAAGGCGTTTTACAGACGCATCCGTATTTAAAGCCACCACTAAAATGTCGCCATACGCTTTGCTTTTTTCCATGTAGTCAATGTGACCGCGGTGTAAAATGTCAAAACAGCCGTTGGTGAAAACAACTTTTTTACCCTTTGCCTTTTCGGCATCAAGCACTTTTTTAAGTGCGTTTCGGTCTAAAATAATACGTTCTAAGCTGTTCATAACTTCACCTTTTTTAATAAGAATTAACTGCATTGTATTTAAAGTAGGTATTAAAGCAATAAATTTCAGTATTTTTACTAAAAAACATAGAAAAAAGAGCTATAAAGTGTTAAAAATGATAACCGTTTATGCGTGGCTCAGGCTATGCCATAAACTCAGATAGAATAAACAAAATAAAAAAGGCGAGCCTTCTTATGTTAACTGGTAATGATATCCGAGCTAAATTTTTAAACTTTTTCGAAAGTAAAGGGCACACAATTGTCGCCTCAAGCTCACTTATTCCCGACAATGACCCAACGCTCATGTTTGTCAATGCGGGCATGAACCAGTTTAAAAACCTGTTTACAGGCGTCGAAACACGTGACTATGTCCGTGCCACATCTTCTCAGCGTTGTGTGCGTGCAGGTGGTAAGCATAATGACCTTGAAAATGTGGGGCATACAGCCCGCCACCATACATTTTTTGAAATGCTTGGTAACTTTTCATTTGGTGACTATTTTAAAGAAGACGCTATTCCATACGCTTGGGAATTTTTAACATCAAAAGAGTATATAGGTTTAGATGCTTCCAAACTTTACGTGACTGTTTATCACACCGACGATGAAGCCTACGATATTTGGCACAAAAAAGTGGGGTTACCAGAAGACCGCATTATCCGCATTGCCACCGATGACAACTATTGGTCAATGGGTGACACAGGCCCATGTGGTCCTTGTAGTGAAATTTTTTACGACCACGGCGCCGACATTTGGGGTGGTTTGCCAGGCACACCAGAAGAAGACGGTGACCGTTTTATTGAAATTTGGAACATCGTTTTCATGCAGTTTGAAAAATTTGCAGATGGTAAAAAAATCCCACTACCACAAACAGGGGTGGACACAGGTTGCGGGCTAGAACGTCTAACAGCCGTGCTTCAGCACCAAAACAACAACTACGATATTGACCTCTTCCAACACATCATCAAAAAGGCTTCGGCTTTAAGCGGTATTGAATATGGTAAGAACGAAGAAAATACAACGTCACTCCGTGTATTGGCCGACCATATCCGCTGTACATCATTCCTGCTTGTGGACGGTGTGATGCCTTCAAACGAAGGGTCTGGTTATGTACTGCGCCGTATTATGCGCCGTGCCATGCGCCACATTAACTTGCTGGGCATAAACGAACCATTCTTCTACAAGCTTGTGGCACCGCTATGCGAAATTATGGGTGAACAATACCCAGAACTTGCACGTGCTAAAGCCATGGTTGAAGACGTGATTAAAACCGAAGAAGAACGTTTTATAACTATGCTTAAAAGAGGGACGGCAAAACTTAATTCTGCAATATTAGAGCTTAAAACAGCAGTTGCTGTTGGAGAAGAGAATTTAGATGAAAAATTATCTGAGATGAATGCAAAAAATAGGGTGTTATCTGGAAAAATAGCATTTGAATTATATGATACATTTGGATTCCCATTAGATTTAACTGAAATGATTTGCCGTGAAAGTGGTGTTAAAGTTGATGTTGAAGGTTACGAAGCCTGCATGGCCGAGCAACGTGCCAAAGCACGCGCGGCGGGTATGGGTGGTACGGGTCAGCAGAAATTGAGTGCTGTGTGGTTTGACTTACGTGACGTTCTTCCAGCAACAGAATTTTTAGGTTATATGTATCTCAAGGCTGAAGGTCAAATTATGGCGATTGTGAAAGCCGATGCTAAAAATGAAAAAGCAATGAAAGGCGAAAAAGTCATTATTGTGACCAATCAAACGCCATTTTATGCTGAAAGTGGTGGCCAAGTAGGTGACAGTGGTTTTGTTAAGACTGAAAATGGCACAGCCAAAGTTTTAGACACCAGAAAAATTTTAGACGGCGCTTTGTTCCAGCATTTTTGTGAGGTGAGCGAAGGCGAGATTAAAATTGGTGATACGGCTGAATTAAATGTAGATGTAGACCGCCGAGGTGCCATCACTAAAAACCACACAGGCACACACCTTATGCATAAAGTGTTGCAGGACGTGTTGGGTGACCATGTGTTCCAAAAAGGTTCTGTGGTGGACGAAAACCGTTTGCGTTTTGACTTTTCACAACCAAAAGCTTTAACCGCAGAACAAATTACTGAAATTGAAAAGCGTGTGAACGACATGATATGGGAAAACACACAAGTTGTTACCCGTTTGATGGATAAAGACGCCGCTGTAGAAGCGGGTGCAATGGCACTTTTTGGAGAAAAATATGACAGCGAAGTGCGTGTTTTAAGCATGGGCGAAAAAGTGAAGTCGGTTGAACTTTGCGGTGGTGTTCACGTTAAACGCACAGGCGATATTGGTTTGTTTAAACTTTTATCAGACAGCTCTGTAAGTGCAGGTGTGCGCCGTATTGAAGCGGTAACAGGAAAAGTTGCCTTTGATTATTTAAGTGCACAGGACGCATCTATTCGTAACATCGCAGGGCTTACAAAGGTGAAGCCAAGTGACGTTGAAGCGCGTATTGCTGACATGCAAACAGAAATTAAAAAGCTTAAAAATGATATTAAGAATGCTCAAAAGGGTGGTGGTAATAGCGGACAGTCTCCATCGGACCTTGCAAACGCGGCAGAAACAATTAACGACGTTAAGTTTGTGTCATTAGCGCTTGATGGTGTTGAAGCGGGTGTGCTGCGTGAAATGATAGACGATATTAAAAACGCATTAGGCACAGGTGTTGTTGTTTTAGCTTCAAATAATGGCGATAAGTCATCTATTGTTTGTGGTGTCACAAAAGACCTTGTTGGTAAATACAAAGCAGGTGATATTGTAAGTGCCGCTGCCGCAACGCTTGGTGGTAAAGGTGGTGGTCGTCCTGACATGGCGATGGCTGGCGGTAGAAGTGGTGACCTAACAGCCGCTTTAGCAGCCGCGAAAGCCGTGCTTTAACCATTTAAAGTTATACCTGAAATAAAAAGCCCCTCAATTGAGGGGCTTTTTTGTTCGATTACTCTTTTGGTGTAGAGTCTGTTTCTGTTTCTGTTTCAGGTTTATCTTCCGTTTTAGCTTTAACTTTTTTTTCAACAGATGTTTGAGCTTTTTCTGTAGCACCTTTAGCGGCTTTTTGAACAGCTGCTTTAGTCGTTTTGGCTGTGGCGGTAGAATTTGCTGTAGCGGTTACAGTAACTGTAAGTTTAGCCTTAGCTTTAGCAGGAGCTTTAGCTTTAGCAGGAGCCTTAGCTTTAGCAGGGGCTTTAGCCTTAGTCTTAGCAGGAGCCTTAGTCTTAGCTTTAGCTAAAGCTTCAGCCTCGGCATCAACGCGCGCTCTTGCTTCAGCGACATTCTTTGCTTTTTGTGCGGCTTGAGTTTCTTCCTTTTCCTTTGCTTTCGCTGCGGCTTCGGTATCAGCGAGTGTCTGAGCGGTAAACAATTCTAGAGCCTTTTCATTCGCTTTGGCTCTAGCAAGATCGCTGTTTTTCGCACGCTGTTTTTGAGCCGCGCTATACTTCCGCAATGTTATGATAGCGAGTCGAATAGCTGAAAAGACTAAAATGATTGTAGATACAGAAATCATAGGTCCAGAAACGGTTGAAGCATAAGTACCAATATTTAAACTTATGATTAACGCAATTCCTGATAACGTAAAAAATAAAACTGGAAGCTTGTAAGTAAGAAATCCAACAACGAGTACAACAATAAGTAATATAATAGGTAAAGTCATGTTAAACCTCGTAAGTTTTAATGTTAGGTGTGTATCGAAGTGGTTTGTCTTCAATACGCTGTCCTTGAGCTAAAATAGTGTAAAGTATAACCTTATAATGTAGGCTAAATTTAAGTTTACAACGGGCATATTGCTGATGATCATGCTCAATTGCTTTGATGTCGTCGGCTTGCAAGCTGTTTAAAGTTTGTGACATTTTTTGGCAGATATTTTCTATGTTGGATAATATCTGCTGAAATGCTTTTGTTACATTTACTTTGTAGCCATAATTTTTGACGTCTTGTTTAACAAGGTCAACACCAAGGCCACATGAATGGTTAAACATAAGGTCTACCATACTTGTAAATTCATGTTTATCATGAACAAGTTGTTCAGAAATGGATAATGTTTTCATCATACTTCCTTAAAAGTTATGAAATGTTTAAACCGAAAAGGTTTTAGAAATGTTAAAAGATGTATAAATATTTATATAATATAGGAATTTACTATGTACTTTTCAAGTGGAATAATGGCGGATTACTTGTGATAGGCATTTTTTTGTTTTTAAATGATAAAATATGTTAAATTTGTGGCATTGTTATTGCTTTAATTTGTGAATAATAAAAACAATAAGGTGTTGTGTTGAAAATAAGAATTTTTTCATTTTTATGTGTGATGGCGTTGTCTAGTATTTCTGCGTATGCGGAAGGTGTTTTTAAAGACACTTTTTCTAAAATTGACGCCATACAATCTCCTGTGCAGACGGCATTGCCAGAGATGGTTCAAACAACCGTTGATATGAGTGAAATATCATCAGGGTTTAAAATTTACACACCACCCATCCTTTCTGAAAAAAATATTATACGCCCAATCTTTGCAGAAGACGGCATGGTTGTCACTGGGTCTGACATTGCGACAAAAGTTGGCGTTGATGTCCTTAAAAAAGGTGGAAATGCCATAGACGCTGCTGTTGCAACTGCTTTTAGTATGGCGGTTACAATGCCACGTGCGGGTAACCTTGGTGGTGGTGGCTTTATGTTGGTTTATGATGCTAAAACTAAAACAACACGTGCCATTGATTACCGTGAAGTAGCGCCAAAAATGGCAACATCTGACATGTATTTAAATGAAGATGGGACAGTTAATGAAAAACTTATTCGGCACAGTTTTTTAAGTACAGGCGTACCTGGTACTGTTAAGGGAGTTGAGTTAGCTTATAAACTTTATGCCACAATGGATTGGGACGAACTTTTAAAGCCAGCTATTCGTTTAGCAGACGAAGGTTTTGTGGTGGACGATGCTTTGGCCACGTCTTTAAAATTGAAAAAGGAGCATTTAAGTAAGTCACTCGCAGCGCGCGATGTTTTCTTTAAGCCAGGTGGCAGATTTTATGAAAGAGGGGATGTTTTAAAACAAAAAGACCTTGCCCAAACGCTTGATCATATTGCTAAAAATGGGTCGAAAGCTTTTTATGAAGGGGCCATTGCCGATAAAATTGTTGCCGCGATGAAGCGTCATAGGGGGATTATCACAAGAGATGATTTGCTCGATTATAAAGCGCGTATCCGTGAACCTGTGAGTGGTTATTACAAGGGTTATAAAATTGTTTCTATGCCACCGCCAAGCAGTGGTGGTGTCCACCTTATTCAAATGCTTAAGATATTAAGTGACTATGACATCGAAAGTTGGGGGTTTGGTAGTGCTAAAACGATGCATGTGATGGCAGAGGCCATGCGTCTTGCTTATGCAGACCGTAGCAAATATTTAGGAGACCCCGATTTTGTGCAGGTACCAACACGCCAACTTATGTCAGATTTATACGCAAACCGTTTAAGTAAAGGCATTTCTTTAGGGTCAGCAACACCATCAGAGCTGATTGAACCAGGTAAGTTTATGCCTTCAGAAAGCCCACAAACCACACATTTTACGATTGTTGATAAATGGGGAAATGTTGTGACGAATACATATACATTGAACTTTAGCTATGGGAGTGGGCACATGGTTGAGGGGACAGGTATATTGTTAAATAACGAAATGGATGACTTTGCAGCAAGGGTGGGGGCTCAAAATGCTTATGGGCTTATTGGTGGCGAAAATAATGTGATTAAGCCAGGGAAAAGACCACTTAGTTCCATGACACCAACGCTAGTTTTTGATAAAAACGATACATTTTATTTAGGCCTAGGCAGCCCTGGTGGCAGCCGTATAATAACCACAGTTTTACAGACGATTGTGAATGTCATTGACCATAAAATGAACCTAGCCGAAGCGATTATGGCACCACGTATGCACCACCAATGGTGGCCCGATGAATTGCGTATTGAAAAAGGGTTTAGCCCTGATACCTTAGATATTTTACGCGCGAAGGGGCATGACATAGCTGTAAACAGCCCGATAGGTGCTGTGATGGCTGTTAAAAAGGTTGATGGGGGCTACACAGGTTTTGCAGATACACGCCGTGGAAGTTCATTGGCACTGGGGGTGATGCGCGCAAGTAAAAATACCATAAATTCATTCGATCCCCTTATGTTTGAATTTATGCAAGAGATAAAAAAGGACTTTGAAGAGGGGGCATCAGCTTCACCCACGTTTACAAATCAATCGCCCACTCTTGAAATGTCACCTAAAACAGCGCCATAATAAATAATGGCGTCAATATTTACTCGTTAAGGCATCAAGTTAAAACCTCTAAGTGAAGTATTAGGTGAATTTCTAGTTGATGTACTTTTAGTTGCTTAGCGCATTGATAACTTCAAGGTTATTGGCTGTTTGTTTACCTTTACGTGGGTCAACGTTGAGTGTAAAAGATACTTTTTGCCCTTTTTCGAGCAAGTCATATCCTGCACGTTCAACTGCTGTTAAGTGTACAAAGACGTCTGTTGAATTTCCACAGTTTTCAGGTTCGATAAAGCCATACCCTTTTTCAGTGCAAAACCATTTTACAGTTCCATTAGTCATTTTCTTATGCCCTTTAAGTTTTAACTGCCCTCATTATAAGTAATAAAAATGCAACGTTCAAGTAAAAGTTGTTTTTTTTTATAATTTTTCAATGGGGTGTGGTTTACTTTCTATATTTATAGCTTAGCAAGCAACCTATAGTTGTGTTGAATTTTTGGTCGGTTTGAGTGGCGTTTGGGTCGGATTTGTTATACTATGTGCAGTGTTTAAAATAGTATTGAAAGAGTGTTATGCAACAATTAGATTCATTTATGTTAATTGTCACTGATGTTTGGCACACAGGTGTTTTTAGTGTAAGTGTTGGTGAAATTTTTATCGCATTTATCATTTTATATGTCTTTGTTATCTTACGTCATCTTGTGGCACGTTTTTTAATTACATGGTTACGTGCTTTAACAAAGCGCACAAAAACAACCTTAGACGACAAAGGTCTTGAATGTATAGAAGGTCCTTTGCGTCTTCTCCCTGTCACGTTCGGTATTTTTGTGGCGGGGCAATATTTAGAACTTGAAGGCAATGTGGAAATTGTGATGGCCAATATTATGCGCTCTTTGGTAGCGGTCACTATTTTTTGGTCGGCCTATAATTTAACAGAGGTTTTATCGAAAAGCCTAGGTAAAGCCAAACGTGTTTTTACACCGGTTATGGTGGACTGGCTTAGTAAAACAGCAAAAGTTGTCTTTGTACTTATAGGTGTTGCAACAGTTTTAGAACTATGGGGTATAGAAGTAGGGCCTATTATTGCAGGTTTAGGTTTGTTTGGTGTTGCAGTTGCTTTGGGCGCGCAAGACCTATTTAAAAACCTGATTGCGGGTGTGCTTGTTATTGCAGAACGCCGATTTAATAAAGGTGACTGGGTGTTGGTTGACGACATTGTGGAGGGTACGGTTGAGAGTATTGGTTTTCGATCTACTGTTGTAAGGCGTTTTGACAAAGCGCCTGTTTATGTGCCTAATACAAAATTTAGTGACAATGCCGTAACGAATTTTAGTGCGATGACACACCGTCGCATTTATTGGAAAATTGGCGTGGAATATTCGACAACGATAGAACAGCTTAAAGAAATTCGCGACAATATAGAAAATTATATTTTAACCAACGATGCCTTTGCAAAGCCGTCAGATGTTTCAACGTTTGTACGTATTGACAGTTTTAACAGTTCATCTATCGACATTATGCTTTACTGTTTTACAAACACAACAGACTGGGGTGAGTGGTTAGAAATTAAAGAGAAATTTGCATACCACATTAAAGACGTTATAGAAAAAGCAGGAACAGGATTTGCTTTCCCAAGCCAAAGTTTGTATGTGGAAAAACTACCAGAAAATCGTGCGGAAAACTTTATTCCACCTAAAGACACTAAAAATAAAAAGGTGGTTAAATAATGAAATCTTCAAAGCGTATTAAAAACCATGCGTTGGTTGTCAAGGTTTCGGCATGGTCTTACCTTATTTTGGCGTTGCTATATCCAATATTTACGTTAAGCGCTATGTCTGTTGATACAGCAAGCGTTAACCTGGTAGATTTTTTAACAGGCCTAAGTTCAAGTGGTATAACAAATAAAATTGTTTTAACTATTTTTGCAGTTATTCCGGCACTTCTTATTACAGGTGGGGTTGGTTTTTATTCAGCTGTTAAGCCATATTCTTATAAACTCTCAGGCGTTTCCTTAATTTTTACGGTGTTTGCAGCTGTAGGGTTTATTATTGGTATTGGCCGTTGGCCGTCACTTAATTGGGGTTTGGGTGAAGCTTTTGTGCAGTATAAAAATACGAGCGAGTATATTTTGTCATTTTATAATATTTCAAATCACATGTTAGGCTACTGGATAGGGCAAGTTTTTGCGGAAATTTCATTGTTTACATCTATAGGCGTGATGTCGATTGTTATGTTTAACTCTAAGCGTTTTCCTGTTTGGCTGTGTGGTTTTGCATCGGTTATCTTTATTTTAGGCGTGGCAGCTACTTTTAGAAATATGAGTGAAGCGGCTTTATGGACCCATTCCTTTATATCAAGCTTTATGTTGGTGCCTATATTTTTCATTCTTCTTTCTATTGCATTGTTTAGGTTTGTGGGTAAATCTAAGGAAAAACCAATAGGGAATTACGCTAAGAAGAAATTTAAAAATATTAAGAAGCCGAAAGAGAAAAAGGTAAAAAAGAAAAAGGCACCTAAAAAGTCTTAATTTATAACGCCAGACTCTTGCAAGTCAGCATGACTTGCACTATACATTCTAAGCAGGCTTAATAAGAGCCCTTAATTATAAAGAAATTGAAAGTTTTTAAAGATAATGGAAACAAATCAGCATATCCAAATTCGTCAGGAAAAAGTAAACACATTACGCGCGCAGGGTATCAACCCATTTCCTAACAAGTTTAAACCAGGAAATAAGTGTGCTGAACTTTCTAAACGCTTTGAAAACGACGACATTGACGCACTTGCAAAAGTAGAAGAAACATTTTCTATTGCAGGGCGTATCATGTTACTGCGTGAATTTGGTAAATTGGCATTCTTTTCTGTGCGTGACACATCGGGTCGTTTGCAGTGTAGTGTGGCGGTTGACGGTATCGGTAAAGACCAATACACACTCTTCAAAAAAATGGTAGACCTAGGGGACATTGTGGGTGTAACAGGTAAAATGACGCGTACACAAAAAGGGGAACTTACCCTTGCTGCGAATTCATTTGAAATTATCAACAAAACGAAGCGTCCACTACCCGATAAATTCCACGGTTTAAGTGATACTGAAATTCGCTACCGTCAACGTTATGTTGACCTGATTATGAATGACGGCGTTAAAGAAACTTTTGTAAAGCGTAGCCAAATTGTAGCGGCTATTCGTGAATATATGACAGCTGCTGAATTCATGGAAGTGGAAACGCCAATGCTGCATCATAAAGCTTCAGGTGCGGCTGCAAAACCATTTGAAACATATCATAACGCTCTTGCGATGGACATGAAACTACGTATTGCACCAGAACTACACCTTAAACGCTTGGTGGTGGGTGGTTTTGACCGAGTATTTGAAATTAACCGTAACTTCCGTAACGAAGGTGTTTCTGTGCGCCACAATCCAGAATTTACCATGATGGAATTTTACGCGGCATACTGGGATTACCATGACCTAATGGACTTTAGTGCTAAACTTATGGAACATGTCGCTGTTAAGGTTATGGGTACAACAGAGCTTACTTATGGTGAACACAAAATTTCACTTAAAGCGCCTTTTGAGAAATTAAGCATGAAAGAAGCTTTATTGACGATTGGTAAGGTTGAAGAAAAAGACCTCGAAACAATTGAAAGCATGAAAGCTGTAGCTAAAAGCCGTGGTGTTGCTCTTTCTAAATGGGGTGACTATGGCCAATGTTTCTTAGAGCTATTTGAAGAGCTTTGTGAAGAAAAACTGATTAACCCAACATTTATTTACGACTATCCAACAAGTACGTCACCGCTTTCACGCCCACGTGACGATAACCCAGAATGGACAGAACGTGCTGAGTTATTTGCTGTGGGGCGTGAGCTTGGTAACTTGTTTAGTGAACTTAATGACCCCGTGGATCAGGCAAACCGTTTCCAAGATCAAATTGATCAAATGGAAAGCGGAAATGATGAAGCCATGGCGTATGATGAAGATTTTGTGCGCGCGCTTGAATATGGTATGCCTTACGCAGGTGGTATGGGGATTGGTATTGACCGTTTTGTGATGTTGCTCACCAACCAACCTTCTATCCGTGATGTTATTTTATTCCCACACTTGCGCCCTGAAGGTGGCGACGCTGAAACTTCTAACAAGCCAGCTGCAACAAACGTAAGTGGTGAAGTGACGGCGTCTGCACCTGTTGCGGCAATAGACACATCGAACTACAAATTTGTATGCGTGGTTAACAAAAAAGCTGAAACAGCCGACGTGATGAACGCCGCTGTAAAAATGGCCGCTGGTTTAGGCGCAAGCTTTGGCGGTAACATAAAGCTAAGCAAATTTAAAGACGCAGGCGAAGAAGAACACGGCAACGTACCAAGCGTGCCTGTGGTTGTGTTGCGTGCCGATAACGCCAATCAAATTCGCAAAGTGCGTGCAGGTGCGGTAGAAGGCGACATTGCTTTTAGTGATTTTAACGCTCAAATGGCGGCAGGCACACCAGCCGAACAACGCAAAGCTGTTCAAGCCGTTGCCGACGACGCCTTAGAATATGCAGGGATTTGCCTGTTTGGCGATGCAGATAAGATTTCTGAACTGACTAAGAAATTTTCGATGTACCGTTAATGCGGTTTGAATAAAGAAAAAAGCCATCCTTTGGGTGGCTTTTTTTATTCTTGTCGACAAAAATATAAACCCAAGACAAAAAAAGAGCCCCGAAGGACTCTTTTTATATTTCGCTATCAGTTAACCTTTACAAGAAGGTGCGTCTGGGTACTTTTTACAAGCATTGCTTACAGCATTACTTTGCACCTGTTCACGGCGGGTTTCATTTATCTTGTGACGGATAATTTCACTACCACCAACTGAACCAGCTCCTTCACCCTTATAGTAAATACCACGACTTTCATCACGATACTCAGCCGAATCACGGCCATCAGGGTCATACATGCCAGTACTTGCACAGCCTCCTAAAAGAAGAGCTGATAAAGCAAGTGTTGCAACGGTTAATTTTTTGAAGTTTTTCATAATGACATTTCCTAATAGTAAGTAAAAATAGAGTTTAGTACATTTTAGACAAAGCTTTTGCTTCGTTTTGATGTGCACGTTCTAAATCACGTTCAGCGTTTTGAAGCTCTTTTTTAGCATCTTTATACATATTCGCAGTTTCCTTACTAGGATTCTGTGTATATGCTTTACGCATCATGTCTCTTTCAGCTTTTGCTTCTACAACTTTCATTTCGGCACGAATACGTGCTTCAACGGCAGCATTATAAGCAGCTTCAGCACCAGCAGACTTAGCGTCTTTTTGTGCATCACGTTCAGCTTGTTTTTGAGCTTTACGTGCATCTTGTTCAGCTTTACGCTGAGCACGTTCAGCTTCTTGATCGCTCTTTTTCTTAGCGCGCTCAAGTTCTTGACAAACACGTTTTTGATCACGGTCCTTAATAAAGTTACAGGTATTGATGTTGCCAATAAGGCCACCTGCAGTTTGTCCTAGAACATTACCAGCGATGTTTTCAAAAAGATTACCAGCATTTGCTGAAACAGAAGTTAAAGCTAAAGTTGCTGAAAATAAAACAGCAATTAAGTTAGAAGTTTTCATTATAGAGTCCTTAGAGGGCTAGCCTCAAAAGTAAAAGGGGGTGAACCAACTCGAAATTGAGAAGGTTGTTATAAAAAGGTATATAAAATATTTTTCGTTCCGAAGAACAACTTAATATATTATATAGACTTATATGAATGTTATTTCAAGTAATTTTGGTAAAAAGCTATATTTTACGGTGATTTAAGGGTGTCAGGGGTTGTGTCTGACAGGTATAAAACGGTGATTTTAATATCTAAAAAATGTCAGTTTTAAAGGGGAGGTATAAAAAAACGCCCAAAAGGGCGTTGTAAATAAAAGTATTTTCTTTTTAAGCCCAAGGTGCATCTTCTTCGCCTGACTTAGGCATTGGAGAGCCGGTGTTTGGCACGAATCCACCTGTATTGGCGGTTTGGTTTGTGTAGTTGCCGTTATTATAGTTGTCCATAGACTGTGGGTTGATATAGTCTTTAAATAAGGTGAATTGCGGTACAAATGTGAGGGCAACCGTAGTTGTTGGACCTTTACGGTTTTTAGAAATAATACATTCGGCTTTACCTTTAATGCGCCCTAAGTGTTCTTTCATTTCTTCGCTGCGGTCTACTTCTGGCGGTAATGTTTTTTCGTAATAGTAGTCTTCACGGTAAAGGAACATCACAACGTCGGCGTCTTGCTCAATCGAACCCGATTCACGTAAGTCAGAAAGCATTGGTCGTTTGTTGTCACGGCTTTCAACAGCACGAGAAAGCTGTGATAGAGCAATGACAGGGATAGATAGTTCACGGGCAACAGCTTTAAGGCCTTGAGAAATCTCACTAATTTCTTGCACACGGTTTTGTTGTGACGATTTGCTAGAGCCGCGCATAAGCTGAAGATAATCGACGATAATCATGCCAATGTTATATTGACGTTTCATACGTCTTGCGCGTGAGCGGAACGCTGCAATAGACAAGGCAGGTGTATCATCAATAATAATCGGCATTTCAGCCAGAGTGTTTGCACAGGCTTGAATACGGGTAAATTCTTCGTCGTCCAAGCTGCCGTCAATAATTTTAAATGAGTTTACTTTAGCTTCGGCACTAATAATACGAGAGGTAAGCTGTTCGGCTGACATCTCCATAGAAAATACGCCAACACCAGCCCCACCATATTGGCCGTTTTTAATCGCCGCTGCAGCATTTTGAGCAAAGTTAATGGCAATGGCCGTTTTACCCATAGAAGGACGTGCGGCTAAAATAATAAGTTCATCTTTGTGAAAACCACCCAAAGCCGAGTCGATATCTGTTAAGCCAGATGTGGTACCAACAAGCTTGCCTTGGTGCTTTTTCGCTTCTGCAATTTGTTCGATGACATTTTTTAAAGGGTTTTTAAGGTCTTGATAGGTGACCGTGCTACCTGTTTCAACCAATTTAAATAATGTTTGCTCAACGTCGCTAATCACATTTTGAATGGTGTCGCTTTGTTCCGAAGGAGGGATATCCTGTGCGTCGTGCATCAGGTCTTGCCCCACTTTAATAAGCTGTCGTTGCAGATAGTAATTTTGAATGATAGATGCAAGGTCTTTAACGCGGAATGCATGTGAGGCATTTTCCATGATAGCGCTTAGGTGGTTGGCAAGGTCGCCGTCACCTTCATAGGTGCTACGCATGTTTTCACGTATGGTCATTGGGCTAGCTTCAAAGCCTTTACCCAAAAGCTGAGCCATAGTTTCAAAAACTGCGCCGTTAAATTTTACATAAAAATGCTCAGGTCTTAATTCACCTTCAACTTCGTCAAAATAGTCGTTGTTAAGCATAAGTAAACCAATAAGGGCTTGCTCTACTTCACTTGAGTGGGGGAGCTCTTTTTGAACCTGAATATTTTCCATGTCGGTAGACTGTTGCAATTGGTCGTTGATAAACTGCAGATCGTCCATGAATATATACCCTTAACTATTACTAAAGTTGGAATTTTAACCAGATGGCTAGTATACAGCATCTCTTAAATTTAACAAGCAGCTACTCGCTATTTTTACATAAATTTAAATAAAAAAAAGCCCCGCTTAAAGCGAGGCTTAAACCTTAATAAAAAATATTAAGAAGTTTGACGTATTACGTTTACGGCAACTTTAATAGCAACTTCTGGGTGTAAAGCAATACGAACTTCGTATTCGCCAAGGTTCTTAATTGGCTCACCAATTTGAACCATAGAGCGCTTAACTTCTTTACCGCTAGCGATAAGGCTGTCAGCGATGTCAGAAGCTTTAACTGAACCGTAAAGTTGACCTGTTTCTGAAGCTTGACGTACAAGTTCAACAGTAGCACCTTTAATTGTTTCAGAAATAGCAACCGCTTCTTTACGGCCTTCTTCGCTTTGAGCCATAAGCTCAGCGCGTTGAGCTTCATACTTAGCCATGTTTGCTTTTGTTGCTGGTAATGCTTTACCTTGAGGTAGAAGGAAGTTACGTCCGTAACCTGCTTTTACATTTACAGTTTCACCCATGTTACCAAGGCGAGCAATGCGTTCTAGTAGAATAACCTGCATAATTTTTCTCCTTAATTACTTAGATGTGTATGGCATAAGAGCAAGGTGACGAGCACGCTTGATAGCAATAGCCAATTTACGTTGTTTAATGTTGCTCACACCTGTGATGTGGCTTGGAAGCATTTTTCCGTATGGAGATACAAAACGACCTAGTGTACGTGTATCTTTGTAGTCGATATCTGGCGCACGGTCACCTGTGAACGGGCAAGATTTTTTACGACGGAAGTATGGTTTTCCTAGAAGGCTTGCTCCGGCGTTGTTGCCGCGAGAACCTTCAGATGATTCTGTTCTTTTGTTTTCGAATTCAGACATTTTTATATCCTTTCTTATGCTTCAGCTGTTGCGTTAGCCATTGGACGACGTGTTGTCTTAGCTGGAGCATCAGTTGTGTCGTCGTTACCACGACGGCGTGGAGCCATTTGAATAGAAGGTGCTTTTGAAAGCTCTTCAACGTTGATAGTAAGGAAACGAATTACATCGTCGTTGATGCGCATTTGACGCTCAACTTCAGCAACTGCTGCACCATTACCTTCAAAACCGATCATTGTGTAATAACCCTTGCGGTGTTTGTTTACACGGTAAGCAAGAGTTTTAAGACCCCATTGCTCAGTTTTAATAATTTTACCGCCTTGTGATGTTAGAATTTCTTCAAACTTTTTAGCAGTTGTTTCTGCGTGAGTTGAAGCAACATCAGGACGTACAATATAAACTAGCTCATAAAATGCCATTTGTTTATTCCTTTTGGTTACAATTAATATTATGAATTAACCCTTACAAATTAAAGGTAATTCAGCGAGGTTTATTCCACAAAGTGGCCTCTATTGCAGCCATCTCTCGTGTGAGATAGCAAGGTCAATACGCCGCACTATACGGATATTACAAGGATTTGCAAGTAAAAAGAGGCATTTTTAACGGATAAATTTTACAAGCAAGGTGAGTAGAATCGTAATTTTTTATAGCACTTGGCACTTGACGAATAAAAACGAAGGCTACAGTATATGTTTACAACAATCTAATTATAACAAAAAAGAATGTGCCGTAAATGTTTTCAAAATCAAAAACAGCGTTTGTATTTCCTGGTCAAGGGTCACAAAAAATTGGTATGGGGAAAGAGTTTTTAGAAAACTCAATCACCAAGGAGCTTTTTGAGCAGGCTGACGATGCTTTAGGTATTAACCTCACAAAAATGATGATGTTTGGTGAAGAGTCAGACCTTTCGTTAACGGCGAATACACAACCCGCGTTATTGTTAACAAGCTATGCGGCGTATAAATATTTAGAATCACAAATGGACGAACCGCTTGAACGTATGTGTAAGATTGTGGCGGGTCATTCATTGGGTGAATATTCAGCGTTGGCGGTTGCAGGTGTGTTTGATTTTGAAACGGCTTTAAAAGTGGTGCGTAAGCGTGGTGAAGCCATGCAAGCTGCTGTCAAAGACGGTGAGGGCGCTATGGCGGCTGTGTTAGGTTTAACGCCTGTTGATATTGATTCTATCGCCAGAAACACAGGTTGCTTTGTCGCTAATGACAATTCTGATGGTCAGGTTGTTCTTTCAGGCACGATGAAAGCTATAGACGACGCCTCAAACCTTGCGGCAGAACAAGGCGCTAAGCGTATTGTGCGTTTGCCAGTTTCAGCACCTTTTCATTGTCCGCTCATGCAGCCCGCTGCAGAAGTTATGGCAAATGTTTTAAAGTCGGTATCTATGGCAGACAGTGTTGTACCTGTGGTGTGTAATGTCACAGCAGAACCTGAGGTAAATTCTCAAAAGCTGCGCGATAATTTGGTAACGCAGGTAACAGGTTCTGTGCGTTGGCGTGAAAGTATGATATATATGGCGAATGCAGGTATTGAAGACGTGTACGAACTGGGGACAGGTAAGGTTTTAACAGGCTTAGCTAAGCGTTGTGACCCACGCCTTAAAGGCTTGGCACTTAATAACCCAATGTGCATCGACAATTTGCTAGAAGTATTAAGAAGTAATACAAGCGTTGCTTAATCAACATTATATATATTAAATTAAACTAAATTTTACAGGGGTAAAAAAATATGTCACTCGAAGGATTAAAGTGCCTTGTTACAGGCGGTAGTCGTGGTATTGGTAAGGGTATAGCGCAAGCGCTTATTGCAAAAGGGGCGCAAGTGGTTATTTCAGGCTCTAATCCAAATAGTTTAAAAATTGTAGCCGACGAAATTGGCGCAACATTTGTAGCTGCAAACCTAAGCAGCAAAGAAGCCATTGATACACTCATAGAACAAGTTGGTGCGGTGGATGTTTTGGTGAACAATGCAGGCATTACCCGTGACGGTTTGTTTCAGCGTATCAGTGACGAAGACTGGGATGATGTGCTTCAAGTGAATTTAAAAGCCAACATTCAGCTTTCAAATGCTTATGCTAAGTTGATGATGAAAAACCGTTTTGGGCGTATTATTAACATTACGTCTGTGGTGGCACACATGGGTAACGTGGGACAAACCAACTATATAACATCCAAAGCTGCTGTTACAGGTTTTAGCAAAGGTTTAGCACTTGAAGTAGCACGCCGTGGGGTCACTGTTAACTGTGTTGCACCTGGCTTTATCGAAACCGATATGACAGCCGACATGACAGAAAAAGCAGTCGAAGACATGGTTGCAAAAATTCCAAGCAAAACCCTTGGGCAAATTGACGACATCGCGCACGCTGTCACTTACCTCGCCAGCCGCGAAGCAGGCTATGTTACAGGTGCAACATTGCACGTTAACGGTGGCTTGTATTTATAGGTTTCGCAAATTATAACTAAATGAAATAAAGCAGGTGCTGAAAAGTGCCTGTTTTTTTTATTTAATATCTACCTAGTCCAAAGAGTTGTATGCCTTTAATATATGAAAATTATATACAGGTCTGTTTGCATTATATAAGTTGTGTTGTGTGTCGTTCGCCAACCCCGTTTAAAAAGCGAACGAAAGGGCTGTTTTTACACCATATAAGATGTATTTAAGGGGTTTTGATACTGTTTTTAGCGATTTTATTCGCCTCTGTTCGCTTGTTATTCCTACTGTATTCGCCCTTAATTCCATCTATATGCCCTACAAATAAAGGGGTTCAATTGTTGGTTGTGTTAAAAGGCGCCTCTGTACAATAAAAAACCGCCATATCAATGTAAAATTTTATGACGGTTTTAAACTTTAAAAAGTAACGCATGGCAACCAATGCAACCTTTTAAGGCGCCTTGTGTACGCACGCTGGCGTCACTTTGTGCCTTTGCGAGACGTGTCAAACTCTACGCCTTGTGCTAGCGGAAGCTCTTTGCTCCAGTTAATCGTACAGGTTTGACGTCTCATATACGCGCGCCAAGCGTCAGAGCCGCTTTCACGCCCGCCACCGGTTTCCTTTTCACCGCCAAAAGCGCCGCCAATTTCAGCACCCGACGTGCCGATGTTGACGTTAGCAATCCCACAGTCAGACCCAAGGGCGGAAAGAAATTTTTCAGCATTTTGCATGCTCAACGTAAAGATAGAACTTGAAAGCCCCTGCGGTACATTGTTCTGAATTTCAATCGCCTCATCCAAGCTTTTAATAGGAACAATATATAGAATAGGGGCGAATGTTTCTGTTTGCATAATTGGTAAGGGTTTGTCAGCACGAATAATAGTAGGCTCTACAAAGCTGCCTTCGCAGTCGATAGAATGCCCGCCATAAATAACTTTTCCGCCTTGTTTCTCAGCTTCAGTTACAGCTTTTTCAAATGCATTTACAGAAAGTTCGTCAATGAGTGGGCCCATTAAAACACCATCCTCAAGAGGGTTTCCAATGGTGACTGATCCATATGCACTTTGAAGATCGCTACATAGTTTGTCGATAATTTTTTCGTGAACAAGCAGCCTTCTGGTTGTTGTGCAGCGCTGACCTGCCGTGCCAACAGCGCCAAAAGTTATGGCGCGCATGGCCATGTCTAAATCGGCGTCGTCCATCACAATAATGGCATTGTTACCGCCAAGTTCAAGTAGGCATTTTGCAAAACGTTTCGCTGCTTTTTCGCCAACGGCACGCCCCATAGGCACCGAACCTGTAGCGCTTATTAATTTTATACGCGGGTCATCGACCATGCGCTCTCCAAGGGTTTTATCGGCTGAAATAACAAGCCCCATTAACCCTTCAAGGTTATTTTCTGTAAGTACTTTATTTATAATATGTTGCATGGCAATGGCGACGAGTGGTGTTTTTTCGGATGGTTTCCAAACCATTGCATTACCGCAAACGGCGGCAAGGGCAGCGTTCCATGCCCAAACAGCACATGGAAAATTAAAGGCAGTGATAATACCAACAGTGCCAAGTGGGTGCCATTGTTCGTACATACGGTGCCCTGGGCGCTCACTATGCATTGTGCTGCCGCAAAGTTGACGTGAAAGACCAACGGCAAAATCACAAATATCAATCGCTTCTTGAACTTCGCCTAGCCCTTCAGATAAAATTTTACCCATTTCTAATGAAATAAGTTTTCCAAGTGGCTCTTTATATTCACGAAAGGCATTGCCCAATTGGCGGATAACTTCTCCACGTAAAGGGGCAGGCGTTTCTCTCCATTTTAGGTGAGCGGTTTCTGCGTCGGAAAGCACTGTTTCGTAATCAGTTTCGCTTGCGCAATGTATTCTAGCAAGTACTTCGCCTGTTGTTGGGTTTGTGGAGGATAAGATATCACCGCCTTCAACGTTCCACTTTTTACCGCATGCACCTAGATTGGTTACGTCTAGTTCGAGCTGTTTGAATATCTCGCTGACGGTAGACTGTTGTGATTTTGTCATTGATAGAGCCATGATATTATTCCTTTTATTGCTTTATCTTATTAGAGCGTTATAAAATACGCCCAATAAAAATAACACAGAATGCAGCCAAAACCAATGTTGATTTTAAGCATGAAACAAAAGATAACTTTGCTAACGCTTTGTACTTCAACTGCTTTTTTATTGGTGGGGTCTGCGCAAGCAGATAGCTCTTTTTGGCAGGTAAATGACTGTCGTATTACTGGCACAAGTGCTGATATTACGTTGTCGACGGATGCGTCTATAAGCTTTAATCGTGTTCATTTTCGTTTGGTAAGTGATGTGCCACTTAAAAATGCGCCTGAACTTCAATTAAATACAGCACGTTTTACAGGATTTGACTTAGAAGGGTCTGGAAGTGGGTTTGGTTTTGAAATGGAATACTCTCCTATGCAGGTTTCGTATTTTCTAAAACCAGAGGCAACGCTTGTGGCCGCTTATGAGCCTATATACGCTGAGGAAGACGGTGGTTTTTATACCTATCACGCTGCATTTCCTATGTATGAACTGCCTGAATTGATTGCTCAAGTTGCTGACGATTGCGGTGGTTACCTTATTTCCCAAAAATAAAAACCCCAGCATTTAATGCAGAGGTTTTTTCGCTTGATTTGTTTATCTATTTAAATGCTTCTGTGACCGTTTTACGGTCTTCTTTTTTAGCTACAATGACAATATTTTTTACACGAGGTAAGTCGTCAGGGACTTGGTCCCATAGTAATTTACAGTGTTCAATGTTTATATGTGCACAAGGAACCATGTGACCGTGATTCACTTGCAGATATATTTCATTAAATGATCTGCCTTTAGGTTTATTAACGGCAATGATCCTGTTATTTTTGATACTGATAAAGTAAAAATGAGCAACTTTTCTTTGGTAAAGTTGGCCAATGAAATAGCCGTCAGGTAAGTTTTGCATGCTTGCACCTCGAAGTGGGCGTAAAAGGGTATGTGTGTCTTTATTTTTGGATAATAACAATGATTTGAGTCTTAAGGCAATCCTAAAATGGTTATGGAAGTTGTTTTAATGTCGCAGGGTTGCTTTTAATTGCCTAGAATTATAACAATGAATATTCTGTCTACCTTTCTAATATATCAAGAATCTGATAGTTTAGTAGAATGTAAGTATTCTACATATAATATGTGTTGGATGCTCAATTTAATAAAGCAATAGAACATAAAAGGGTTAACCGTGAAATTTCAATCACTCATTGCAAGGTTTTTAGGTGTATTTGCGACGTTTATTTTGGTGTTGCAGGCGTTTAATTATATCGCTATTCGTATGACACCTTATGGTGTTAAATATTTATGGGCACCGCTTACTGTATCTGCATTGTTGGTTATGGGGGTTGCTTTTTACTTTGCGCGTTATTTGAGTGAAGATATTAAATCTGTTTTACGTAAGCTTGTTTCGAATGCCCGCGCGGTCGAACATGGTGAAAAACGTGACCCGCTTATTTTAGGTCGAAAGGATGAATTTGTTCCCTTGGCTGAGGCTATCAATGGTTTAATGGACCGTGATAAAGCAATTCGTGACGCAAATGAAGACCCGTTAACAGGTCTTGCGAATCGTCGTTATATTATGCAAAGGCTAGATCACTATATTGATCAAAAAGTACCTTTGGCAGTTATGTTTATTGACCTAGATGGTTTTAAGCCAATCAATGACGAATATGGTCATGATGCTGGTGATGAAGCTTTGAAAATTGTGGCGGAACGTATGACGGCTTGTACGAGGGAAAGTGATATTGTTTCACGTATTGGTGGTGATGAGTTTGTTATTCTGTTTAAAGGCCTTGAAGATGAAGAGGTTTTAAAAGAGCGTGCCGATAAAGTTTTAGAAATGGTTGGTACACCAATGTGGATTGACGGTAACCGTATCCGTATGGGTGCAAGTATTGGTATTGGTATGTTCCCTAAAGATGCTGAAGACAGTGAAGGTATTATTAACTGTGCCGATGAGGCGATGTATGCGGCGAAGCAGGGTGGTAAGAATGCTTATCGATTCTACTCGTAAAAACAACCTACGGGATGAGAAGGGCGCTTTATGCGCCCTTTGTTGTTTTTAAGACACGTTGAAATCCTATGTATTTTAGAGGTATTTTCTTATTATATGTTGTGGTTGTATGAAATCGTTGCAAAAAAGCACATAGCCCTATTTTCAAATGATATTGCTATATTGACAGTGTGAGACAACGCGTCTAAGCTTAACTCCATGGTTGAATATGACAAAAAAATTGATATGAATCGCATCTTTCATGCACTAAGTGACGCAACGCGCCGCTCTATACTTCGTCGCATTAAAGAGGAAGAGTTTTCTGTGAGTGAACTTGCGGAACCTTATGATATGTCACTTGCAGCTGTTTCTAAGCATTTAAAGGTTCTTGAGAAGGCTGGTTTGATTGAACGTACCAAGCAAGGTAAAATTCATTGGTGTGGTTTGGTTGTTGCGCCTTTAATTGAAGCAGAGCTTGTTCTTAAATCTCTTTCTGGTCGCCTGTAGTTTTAAGCCGCTATTGGTTTAATGCAATAATATTTTCAGCTTTTATTGATGCTACGTATTTAACAGTTGGTAAAACCTCAAGTGTGACGTCTGTTATACCCTCTTTTCTAAAGTCTAATGCGACGGCTGCCTTTAAAGAAAGGTCTATAATTCTGTTTGATGTGTCGGTACCAAGGTCACTTTTAAAAGGTCCTCGGTCATTTACACGCACAATAACGCTTTTGCCATTCTTTGTATTTGTAATTTTGACGCATGATGGGATAGGGAGAGTTGGGTGAGCGGCAGTGTAGTCAAACATGTTGTAAACTTCACCGCTGGCTGTTTTGCGTCCATGAAAAGGGCGGCCGTACCATGATGCTTGCCCTGTTTGTGTAAAGTTTTTAATTTTATCTCGTTTAAGTGGGGTGTAGCTTGCACCTTTCATAAAATATCGGCGCTTTGAAGCTTGCGGGTAGGATTTCTCGAGGTAGGCGATTTCTTCGCCATTTTCATTATATTTGATTTTACATGCAGCGTACGCATTAGAAGTTGCAATTGTAATTGCACTTATAAATAAAATACTTAACATTTTTTTCATCAATTTATAACCTGTATAATTTCTGTGTGTTGTAGATAAATAAGCTTTTTTTCAAGAAGGTCAAGTCTAAACTGCATATTTTTTATGCAAATAGGTCACGGTTTTTCTCTAAATGGCTAAAAACATAGTGTTTTTTATAATTATGGGATTTGGGGAATAATAGAGATTGTGTTAATATTTTAAGGCTCATTGATAATGAAAGAACAAAAATAAAATGTCTGTAATAGAAACACGTTTGAACTTAACAAGTGAAACTTCTCTTAAAAATGAAGCGCATATGCGTGGTTTGGTTGCTGAACTTGAAGCAAAGTCAGAGAAATTACATTTAGGTGGCGGCGAAAAGTATATGGAGAAGCATATTGCACGTGGTAAATTGCCAGTACGTGAGCGTATCAATGCTTTGATAGATGCGGGATCTCCTTTTTTAGAGGTGAACGCTTTAGCCGCAGATGATATGTATGGCGATAACATTGCTTCAGCAGGTATTGTGGCAGGTATTGGTCGCATAGAAGGTATCGAATGTATGATTGTGGCGAATGATGCTACTGTTAAAGGTGGAACGTATTTCCCGATGACGGTTAAAAAGCATTTACGTGCACAGGAAATTGCGATGCAAAACCATCTACCTTGTGTTTACCTTGCAGACAGCGGCGGTGCATTTTTACCGTTACAAGACGAAGTATTTCCAGATAAAGAACATTTTGGTCGAATTTTTTATAATCAGGCACGCATGAGTGCGCTCAATATTCCACAAATTGCAGTCGTTATGGGCAGTTGTACGGCTGGCGGTGCTTATGTTCCTGCTATGTGTGACGAAGCTATTATTGTAAAAAATCAAGGCACCATCTTTTTGGGTGGGCCACCACTTGTTAAGGCGGCTACAGGCGAAGAAGTGAGTGCAGAAGACTTAGGGGGTGCTGAAATGCATTGTAAAGTTTCAGGCGTTACAGACCATTTGGCAGAAAATGATGACCATGCGTTGTTATTGGCACGTCGCTGCGTTAAAAACTTAAGCCGTGAAAAATTTGTAAATTTAAGTGTTCAAGAAATTCAAGCACCACTTTATGACAGCGAAGAACTTTATAACCTCATTCCAACAGATCTTAAAACACCTTATGATGCCCATGAATTGATTGCACGTATTGTAGACGGTAGTTCTTTTGATGAATTTAAAGCACATTATGGCACGACACTTATTTGTGGTTTTGCACATATTTATGGTTACCCTGTGGGTATTATTGCGAATAACGGTATTTTATTTGCAGAATCGGCCCAAAAGGGGGCTCATTTTGTAGAGCTTTGCTCTAAACGCAAAATCCCACTGGTTTTCTTACAAAATATTACAGGGTTTATGGTTGGTAAAGACTATGAAAATGCGGGTATTGCACGAGCAGGCGCTAAAATGGTGACGGCTGTGGCTTCAACCAACGTACCTAAGTTTACAGTTGTTGTAGGTGGGTCTTTTGGTGCAGGTAATTATGCCATGTGTGGTCGTGCTTATAATCCACGCTTTATGTTTACGTGGCCCAATAGCCGTATTAGCGTGATGGGTGGTGAACAAGCAGCCAATGTTCTAGCAACTGTAAAAAAAGATACCATGGCGCTTAAAGGCGAAAAATGGCCGACAAAAGAAGAGAAAGCCTTTATGGAAAAAACCATTGCAGACTATGAAACACAAGGCTCACCTTATTACGCCACAGCAAGGCTGTGGGACGATGGTATTATTGACCCTAAAGATACGCGTAAAGTTTTAGGCTTGTCTATTTCTGCATCATTAAACGCACCAATAGAAGATACGAACTTTGGCATCTTCCGCATGTAATTTTTAACAACCACTTATATGAAAAGTCGTTACATAAATGAAAAATATTATATTAGAAATAAAAGACTATATTGCCTACATTACGCTAAACCGCGCAGAGGTACATAACGCCTTTGATGAAGATACGATTGCCGATTTAATAAAGGCTTTTGGCATCGTAGAAGCGGATAAAGATGTATGTGCCTTAGTTTTAAAAGGCGAAGGAAAAAGCTTTTGTGCAGGTGGTGACTTAAATTGGATGAAGCGCACAGCCGATTATACCTTGGAAGAAAATACCAAGGATGCAGAGCATTTGGCAGAAATGCTTTATGTATTGCATAGCTTTAGCAAACCAACCATTGCCGTTGTGCATGGTCATGTTTTTGGCGGTGGTGTTGGCGTTGTTGCGGCTTGTGACATCGTTATTGCTTTAGAAGATACACGTTTTTGTTTAAGCGAAGTGAAGCTTGGTCTTATCCCTGCCGTTATTTCTCCATATGTTGTGCGTGCAATGGGGGCAAGGCATATGAAACGCTATGCGCAAACAGCAGAAGTTTTCACAGCGCAAAAGGCAATGGATATCAATCTTGTGCATGATGTGGTTGTGAATATGGCAGACGCAAATGTTATGCTTGGTGATATTATAAAGGCTATTTTAAATAACGCACCGGGTGCAATGGCGCTTGCAAAACAATTGGCAGATGTTGTGGGTGAGGCATCGATAGACGATGACACATTAGCGCATACAGCCGAGTGGATAGCGAACCGCCGTGCCAGCTTGGAAGGTAAAGAGGGAATTTCTTCTTTCCTAGAAAAGCGTCAACCTAATTGGATAAAAGGATAATAAAAATGAATCGTCCCTTTGAACGTTTACTTATTGCAAACCGTGGTGAAATTGCCTGTCGTATTATAGAGGCGGCACAAGATATGGATATTGCCACAGTGGCTATATATTCTGACGCAGACTGTGCCAGTCGCCATGTAAAAATGGCTGATATGGCTGTGCGTATTGGTGGGCATACTGCCGCAGAAACATACATGGACGGCGATAAAATTATTGATATTGCCCTGCGTAATGGCGTACAAGCCATTCACCCTGGTTATGGCTTTTTAAGTGAAAATGCGGACTTTGCACGAAAATGTGAGGCACATGACATTAAATTTATTGGCCCTAGCGCTCAAACGATAGAATTGATGGGTTCAAAGTCATCGGCTAAAGAAATTATGGTTAAAGCGGGGGTGCCTGTTGTGCCTGGCTATTACGGTAAAGACCAAAGTGACAAAGTATTAAAGGCTGAAGCTCAAAAAATTGGTACACCATTTCTTATTAAGGCAACACATGGCGGTGGTGGGCGCGGTATGCGTCTTGTAGAAGATATGAAAAACTTTGAAACAGCATTAAATGAAGCACGTAGCGAAGGCGCAAAGTCATTTGGGAGCGCGGATGTTCTCATAGAAAAATATCTACGTGAACCAAGACATATAGAAGTACAAATTTTTGCCGATAGTCACGGCAATGTCGTGCATTTGTATGAACGTGATTGTACTGTTCAGCGTCGTCATCAAAAAGTTATAGAAGAAGCACCTGCGCCAAACTTTACAAACGAACAACGCAGTGCCATGACAACAGCTGCCATTGAAGCTGCGAAAGCAGTGGGCTATGAAGGTGCAGGTACGGTTGAGTTTTTACTAGATAGTGATGGGTCATTTTACTTTATGGAAATGAACACACGTTTGCAAGTTGAGCATCCAGTTACAGAAATGATAACAGGCGAAGACCTTGTTGCTTGGCAGTTTGTGGTGGCAGCGGGCGCGCCATTGCCACGTATTCAAGAAAATATTATTTGCACAGGGCATAGCTTTGAAGCACGCCTTTACGCAGAAGATCCTGAAAATAATTTTGCACCATCAACAGGGCATATTGATCTATTAGAATGGCCAGAGGAAAACACATTTGTACGTGTGGACACAGGCATTGAAGAGGGGGGAGATGTTTCTCCTTACTATGATGCTATGCTGGCTAAAATTATTGTATGGGGCGAAGACCGTGACGAGGCGCTTGATATTATGCACGACGCACTAAGCGATATTCAAATTGCAGGCGTTAAAACCAATAATAAACTTTTGAAATCTATTGTCGCGAATGAAACTTTTGCATCAGGACATTTTAATACAGGTTTTATGGAAACAGAGGCGCATAACCTTGCTTTAAATAAAGAACGTACACCCTCAGAAGCCATAGCTTTAGCTGTAAATTATATTTTAGAGCAGCGTTTTGAAGCAGAAGAATCGGCGTATCATAATCATAGTGATGCCACATCCCCGTGGAACGATGTGGATGGTTGGCGCATGAATAACCACTACCGTGAAAAAATCACTTTAAAAGACACAGAAGAATCTTTTGATATTTTTATAACATATAAAGCAGACGATATTGACATTGAGCTGCCAGAAGAAGTGGGTGACGTAGGTATTGATTTTATTGGCGGAGACGTTTACGAAAATAACGGTGTTTTAACGGTGATGCTAGAAGGGCATTCTTATGAATTAACTCTTGATGACATAGCGCACAAAGGGTTAGATAACCTAGACGATAGCGGTGCTTTATGTGCTTCTATGCCAGGCACACTGACAAAAATTTTGGTTAAAAAAGGGCAAAAAGTGAAAATAGGCGACGAGCTTGTTGTAATGGAAGCCATGAAAATGGAACAGACATTCACAGCGCCACATGCAGGTGTGATTGAGGACATTCTATTTAAACAAGGTGAACAAGTCGCGCAAGGCGCCTTACTTGTAAAATTTGAAGGGTGTTTGTAATGTTAGATTTTGTAAAAATTGTAGAAGTAGGTCCGCGTGATGGACTGCAAAATGAAGTGGTTCAAATTACATCTAAGGAAAAAGTTGAACTGATACGACGTTTGAAAAATGCAGGGCTAAAGCATATTGAAATTGGCGCTTTTGTTTCATCTAAGGCCGTGCCTCAAATGGCAGACACAACTTATGTGATGGAAGGTTTAGAACTTATTAAAGAAGGTCTAGATTTACCTGTTTTAGTGCCTAACTTAAAAGGTTATGAAAACGCAGTGGCGGCGGGAGCGAAAGAAGTGGCTGTGTTTGCAGCAGCATCGGAAACATTTTCACAAAAAAATATAAATTGCTCTATCGACGAAAGCTTTGAACGCTTTGCATCTGTTTTTGAGCGTGCAGCTGAAGATGGCGTCAAAGTACGCGGTTATGTCTCATGTGTGGCAGGCTGCCCTTATGAAGGTGCGGTCGATATAGAAAAAGTTGTTGAGGTAGCTTGTAAACTTTCACAAATGGGTGCTTATGAAATTTCATTAGGTGATACCACAGGTGTGGCCAACCCAACGCAAGTTAAACGCATTATATTTGAATTGACAGCGCATATACCTGTTGAAAAATTAGCTGTACATTTTCATGACACCTATGGTCAAGCTTTGGCAAATATTTATGCAGCTCTTGAAGCGGGTGTGCGTGTGATTGATAGTAGCGTTGCTGGTTTAGGGGGTTGTCCTTATGCGCCAGGAGCCGCTGGAAATGTGGCGACAGAAGATGTGGTGTATCTCTTAAATGGTCTTGGTTATGAAACAGGGGTTGATATAACGAAGGTTGTTGAAACAGCTTGGTATGTAAGCGAGCGGTTAGGGCGTATTCCTGCATCTAAAGTTTCAAAAGCTATGGCACCAGCGTAAATATCTTCTCACTCTAAAGATAATGTGTTATTTTTTGCTTTGAAATACACATATCTTTCCTTTTTCTATCTACTTTCTGGAGGACATCCTTATGTCTACCGAGCGTGTTTTATCAAATAATACGGCTTTTGCCCTTGTGATTATGGGTCTTCTTGCTATGCAAGGCGTTGTTTATCTTGGTGTTGGTGTTATTGTTTGGATGCTTATTCTTGCATTGATGAGGGATTCAACTCTCGCTATGCGGTACCAAGCGCGAGAAACTTTATACCTCGTAGCTACATTTCTACTTTATAAAGTTCTTCTTATTTTTACGCTCGTGATGAATGTTGGTGAATTAACAGAAACCAATATTCAAGCGCAGGGTGAAATAGCCAATCCTTTTGTTCTGTTTTTATTTATCGCCTTGTTGATGGTACTACTTGGAGAATTGGTGCTATTATTTGTAGCGGCATACAAGGTTTGGAAGCATGGTAAGGTTTATCATTTTCCATTTGTGCCTAGGTTTAAAAATTTTCCGCATAAGGCTGAAAATTACGAAAAATTTTCATCTTAATTGCATGCATCGATAAAAAAACGCCCAGTTAGGGCGTTTTTTTTTGTGTAATGATAAAGCTTATGCTTTAGCTGTTGGTTTGTATGACCACCACATAACTTCGCCAATAAGTGCTGAACCAGCCCACATTGCTGTAGCCCACATCCACCAGTCGCTGCTTGGCATGGCATTGCTTATCCATAGGCAACCAATCATAATCGCCCACATGTATGTTCCAAAACGCACACCTTCCCACCAGTTTTTACCTTCGTAACCTTTGATAAATACAAATGTAAGTGCAAGAGCAAACCATGCATAAGCAAGCATTGTTTCAAGGCTCATCCACTCTTTGTTTTCAAGCCCCCAAGTTGCCAGTAGCTGTGTTTTGTCATCTGACATCCACTCGGCTACTGCCCAGTCACCTAGCCAGCTAATAAGAAAGGCGCTGAGTGCGACCATCCACCATGATTTCCAATTTTTCATTATCAATATCCTTAATGCATTTTATTTTTATTATTTGGTTTATTTTACACGAAAGCTGTTGATTTTTATATGGTTTGATTGTTTTTGATGTTTAGTATTATCCCTATTAGGATGTTAAGTGTTGTTGAATTACCATTTTATAGATGGACATGTACTTGGATTGTTTGTTTGTAAGGAGTGGCTTTGATATAGTTTTATGGATAATTTTTAAGGGGAATATTATGCGTCAAAAAATGGAAATTTTAGTAACTCACGTCAAGTTTCAGACATTTATCATGTGTGTTATTATTTTAAATGCAATCACTCTTGGCTTAGAGACCGTTTCTGCTTTAGGGGCAGAAAATCTTTATTATTTACATGTTTTTGATAAAGTGGCATTAAGTATTTTTGTGATAGAGCTTTGCATGAAATTATTTGTTTACGGCATCGACTTTTTTAAACGGCCTTGGTGTGTTTTTGATTTTGTGGTTGTAGGGGTTTCTCTTGTACCGGCCTCTGGTAATTTATCGGTTATTCGTTCTTTACGTGTGCTACGTGTGTTGCGCCTTATCTCTGCTATGCCAAGCTTACGCGTTATTGTAAGCACGTTTCTAGACTCAATTCCTGGTATTGGTGCTGTGGCTATGCTATTTAGCATTATATTTTATGTATTTGCGGTAATGTCGGTGCAAATGTTTGGCAGTGAGTTTCCGCATTATTTTGAAAACATTGGTACATCTATGTTTACCTTGTTTCAACTGATGACTTTAGAAGGTTGGGTTGAAGTTGTGAATGAAATTATGGTTGTCTACCCTTGGGCGGGCATCTTTTTCATTCTTTATATACTTGTTTCTACATTTGTGCTGTTGAATATGGTTATTGCTGTTGTTGTAAATGTGATGAGCGATGAGGGCATTGACCCTTATACAGAAAAACTTGATGCAATTATGAAAGAGTTGCAAGTGGTGAAGGCGGCTCTTGAAAAGGCAAAGAAATAGAAGGCTATAGAAGGTTATAGCAAGAAAAAGCCTCTCATATAGAGAGGCTCTTAAAAAGATAATGGTTCTTAACCATCTAAGCCTAGAAGCGGGCTACGCGCCAAAATATTACGCTGTTTTTTATTCTTGCCACGTGGTAGGTGCGGCTCGCTTAAAAGCTGAAGTTCAACACCATCAATATAATATTCAGCATCGGGGAAGTCGATCAAGGCGTTTTCTAGAATTTTATTTAAAGTCGTGACGCAACGCTTGAATTGACGTTTGTCTTTTGGGTCCATCTCAGCCATTGAATTTTCCTTGTGTGTTAATTTGTTGTCACTCTTATATCAAAAATAATCACATAATGCGAGCGCATATATTGCTTTATTTTTGCACAAAGTGTATCACATAGCTATGAGCGATTTATTGATTTGCAGAAATATAGAAAAAAATATTGGTGACCGCCTGTTATTTACAGGTGTAACGTACTCTATTAAAGAAAAAGAAAAAATAGGGCTCATTGGTCCTAACGGGGCAGGTAAATCAACATTCTTAAAAATTCTTGCAGGCATTATTGAGGCAGATAAGGGCGAATTGGTACGTTCTAAAAATGCACGCATGGTGTATATTCCACAAATTGAAGATTTTGACCCTACCATGACCATTTTAGAAGCTGGTTTAGATGCTTTGAAAGATGACTCTGGTGATGATTTTGAAAAAGAGACCGCTGTAAGCGTTGCTTTAGGGCGCATTGGTTTTGAAGATTTTTCAAAGAAAGTTTCTGATCTTTCTGGAGGGTGGCTAAAACGTCTGTCTATTGCAAGGCAAGTCGCACGTGATCCAGACTTGTTATTGTTAGATGAGCCAACCAACCACTTAGATGTTGAAGGTATCGAATGGCTTGAAAGTTACTTAGCATCAGCTAACTTTTCATATATTGTTATTAGCCACGACCGTCATTTTCTTGAGAAATCGACAAATAAAACATTAGAAATTAACCCTCGATATAAACCAACGTATTGGGGATATGACGCAAGTTACAATACTTTTATAGAGAAAAAAGAAGATTACTTTGCAGGTGAAAAGCAACGTGCCAGCAACTTAGCAAATAAGGCGCGTATTGAAGATGCATGGCTTAAACGTGGGGTGCGTGCCCGTGGTACAAAACAAAATGCCCGTAAAAATAGCGCTAGCGAACTATTTGACGAAGTCGCAGACCTTAAAAATAGAACACGTGAAGAAAAGAAAATTTCACTTGATTTTGAAACCACTGATAAAAAAACAAAGCGTCTAATTGTTTTACATGGTGTTAAAAAAGCCTACGGCGATAATGTGCTTATTGATGGATTAGATTTAACTTTAGTACCAGGTATGCGTGTTGGGCTTTTGGGTGCTAATGGGATTGGTAAAAGCACGCTGATGAATATTATTGGCGGCAATTTAGAGCCAGATGCAGGTAAAGTAGTTCTTTCTAATGGCTGTAGCGTTATTAAATTTGATCAAAATCGTCAGTTGTTAAATCCTGATATGAAATTAAGGGAAGCTTTAACGCCTGCAGGGTCAGATATTGTGGAATATCGTGGTGAACATATTCACGTGGCGTCATGGGCACAAAAATTACGTTTTAGAAGCGACCAATTAGATAGCCCTGTGCGCGCTTTAAGTGGTGGTGAACAAGCACGTGTTTTAATGGGGCAACTTATGCTTCAGCAAGCCGATATTTTATTACTTGATGAACCCACCAATGACTTGGATATTCCTTCTATTGAGGTACTTGAGGAAAGCTTAATGACGTTTCCTGGTGCTGTTGTTCTTGTGACACACGATAGGGAAATGTTGTCGCGTGTTTCAACTGTTCTTTTAGGCTTTGAAGGGCAGGGAAGTGTGACGCCATATGTTGACTATAACCAATGGAAATCAAGGCATAAAACCAAATCTTTTGAATCTTTATCCGTAAATGATAAAAAAGAGCCAATCAAAACGAATACCACAGTAGAAAAATCTAAAAAACAAACGAAGCTGAGTTATAAAGACCAGCGGGAATGGGATAATATGGAAAATGCTATTTTAGAGGCAGAGACGCATCTAGAATATTTACATAATAATCCCGTGGATGTAAAAGATGTGGAAAAATTTCAAATCTATTGTGAAGAAATGGGGCGTGCTCAACAACAAGTTGATAGGCTCTTTTTAAGATGGACTGAGCTAGAAACTCTTCTTAATGCCACTAAAGCATAGTGCTTTTTAAAAATCATATAAGGTCTTAATGGCTTTATATTAAAAGATGCCGTTGCTTAGCTGATGATGGTTATACATGTCTATATATAACCGATAATGTTCAAAGAATATTAGGCTGCGGTACATATTTTCTAAAATATTGAGATAAAAAAAAAGCCCCTTCAAAGGAAGGGGCTAAAGTCGATACTGAGGTTTGTTATTATGCTGCCATTTTGGCAGTGTTATCGTTGTTCGCAGGTTTAAGCGCAGGGTTATAGGCAAAACGACCATCAATGATGTTAATCAATTGACGCTGGCCACCTTTGTAGATTAAGCAATGGGTGTTAACCCAAGAGCTTAGCCCTTTGGTGTATTGAACTTTTAAGTAGGTTGATGTACCTACAGTCCATACCAGTCCGTTAATACCAGGCGTGTGCCTGTGACCAACAATACAGCGGATACCAAGGTTGTGCAGCTGTTTATCAGAAGCACGTGAACCGTTTGCACCTTGGTCACCATGTAAGTCAACCTTATTACCTTCACAATAAAAATCTTGATCGCGCTTTAACATTGTAAGGCGTTCATTTTCATCATTGCTTAGGTGGTCGCGTGTATAGTTTTCCAAGATATTGCAAAATGGATCATTTGCGGCATCTAACCATAGTTGCGTTGCGATACGCTTATTGATGATATTGTAGCCAGACTTTGACGTAAAACGCTCTTCCGTAATAAAACGGTGCAAGTGTTCTGGGTGGTTTGACGCAACATCATAATATTTTGCTTTGGTTAACCTAAGAATTTCTTTGTACGTTTGCCAGTAGTTATCAAGCTCGCTACGTAAACATAGCAGGCCTGCATCGTACATGTGCTCCAACAACAGAGAATTCTTTTCATTATGATGGCTGATGGAATGTCCATCAAACGAATCATGCATGAAAACCTGTGGAATGTTGAGCAAGTTAATAATCCCTTGCGGGCCATAAGTTGCATCAAACACTTTAGGACAAGTCCCAATTTTCCAAGGTAAGTCAATTTTAGGCTTGGTTGCAAAGTGCGAATCACCTGTTACAATACCAGCAACTTCTGCTTCTTGCACACCTGTTGGCGTAAATTTCTTAGAAACATACTTACCACGTTTGGTGTAAAAAGAATCACAAAAATTACCGTTTTTATCGGCAACAATAGGGCGGATATGGAAAATTTTATCATCTTCAATTTCAACAATCCAACCACCAAATACATGCTCAATTTGTGCAAGCTCACCAGTTTTGTCCTGTTGCCCTAGCATATTGCGAGAATAGTTAGGGAACGTACAAGAACCAGAAGCGGCTTGGGCACGTGGTAAGTTGTTGGCTGTTTGCGCAACGTAGCGCAAGTCATTTTTGGGATGAATAAAAATTTCGCTACCACCGTTTTCGGTAGAGCTTAAGCCGCCAAGTGGATAACGTAAAGTAGGGCGCAAGCGCATGGTATTGATGCAGATGTTTTCATTGAAATGAATGTTTTCATCCAAAACAATATGACCTGCAAAAATAGGATCCATAGAACTTTCAATCGCACCTGTTTCAGGGTCAACCTTTAAGCGTCCATAAGTGGAAGCACCAACCCACGTTGCACCATGACGATATGCTTGGTATTGCTTAATAGAACGCCAAAAATTATCCCAGCCGTCAGCGCCAATTTGGCCTGATGTAATGAAATGAATTTTCTTTGTCTTAGCAAGACGCTTTTTAGCTTTTACCATCATATGTTCATAGTAGATTTCAAGCGTACCGCTTTTAGGGCGATCCATCAATTCTACCAACGTAAAATCGGCAGGGGCGATTGGTTTATCAATACCCTGTTTTTTTGAATCTTTCGATTCAACAGATTTTGCTGTGGCTGCTTCGAAGTTGATCATGTCCGTTTCATACTGTCCAAGCTTGAGCTGATAACGCTCAAGTTCAGTTGCATGGAATGTACGGGCACGCTTTTCTAAGCTTGCGAGTTTACGAATGTCCATATGTAACACATCGAAATCCTTTTTAAGGATGTCAATAAGTTGACGTCTGGACTTATAGTGAGGGTCGTTCCAACGATATTCTAAAATAGCGTAGGTGCGCTCATTCATATTAATACGTTTCTTGCTCATGGAGGGTACCTCCTCAAGTTTAAGTAGATTAGCATAGTAGCCATTATTTAAGATAAGTGTGGATGGGAATTTAGAAGCACAAAACATGCAACGCGTGAAGTATATGCCATAAATAAATGAATTTGTGGCGGTTTTATAGAAAGACTATATTAAAAAGATTAAGTTGTTGTGTAAAAACACATCTAATTGGCGTGAATAATAACCTAATGGAATGGTCAAGTACAGTATTTAAGGAAAATTTATTGTATACAACAAAGGTAAAATGTAAGGGCGTTGATTACCCTTACATTTTACCTTTAATTAACAACTACTTTTAAGCATCCATAAATGTTTTTCATGTATCATTATGCGTTCAGTTAACATACCTGCGGTGGCTTCGTCTTGTGCTTCATTGGTATAGCTTAATGCGGCACCTAGTGTTTTTAAAACAACCTCATGCCCAAGTTCTAAATCTTTTAACATATCTTTTGCTGTAAGCACTTTTAAGTTTGCTGGAATAGTTGCCATTTCTACTAAATTTTGGCTGTGTGGTGCCATTTCACCAATACTACGAATGCGTTCAGCCATCGCGTCAACTGCGAGCCACATCTCGTTATATTGTTCTTCAAATAATTGGTGTAGAGTTAAAAATTGCGGGCCCATCACATTCCAGTGGTATGTATGTGTTTTGAGGTAAAGCATGAATGTATCAGACAAAGCATATTGTAAGCTTTGCGCAATTTCATGTTTGGTTTCTCTGTTTATTTTTGTGATAGTATTGGCCATGGGTAAAGTCCTTTATTGCTTGTGGTTATATATTAAGAATAAACGCGTTATATGCCATGTTGCAATAAATAGGCTGGGGGGATAATGGGGGATTTGGTCTAAGATGATGTAATTGTTTATAAGCTACTTTAATTTATTTTATATAATTTTTTGTATTATAAAAGACAAAGGGTTCTATGAAATAAAACCCCTTAAAGTGCTTTATCTTTATGAAGCCAATTTTGCAAATAAACATGCTGGTTGGTAAAACCTTTAAGCTCTTGTTCCCCTAGGTCAATAAAGCTGTAATTACTATCTTCGCATACGCCATGCACATCTTCAGTGATGGCAATTTGACCGCCTTTGGCCAAAGGCATAATGCGTGCTGCTAGGTTTACACAACTTCCAAAAATATCATTGTCTATAGAAATAATATCGCCAGCACCAATACCGATACGTAGTTTGAATGCTCTGTTTGGCATGTTGGTGGAAAAGATATTGAGGCCATTTTGAATGGTGGCGGCAGCATCTATCGCTTTATGGGCGTTACTAAACATGGCGAGTATGCCATCACCTGTGTGTTTGATTTCTTGTCCTTTGTATTGTTCAATCACTTTACGCACAATGTCATTGTGGGCATGTAGAACATCAATCATCCATTTTTCACCATGAAGGCGTGTTGATTCTGAGAAGTTTTCAATATCAGTAAACATAACAACACCAAAGAATGAGTTAGAAGATTCGTTCTGTGTGTCTAGCCATTTATTTAAAACTGTTTCATATTGATTTTTTGAATTGGTACCTGACATATATGCCTTGGCATCTTTGACGGCTTGATCAAATAAAACGCTATGGCGCGGGGTGTGTATGTAATTGCTTAATTGTTTAAGATAATTTTCTGAAATAGCAGGGTTTACATTAAGGCGGGTTAAAATGAGAGGCACACTCTCCTTTAGTGTTTTTTGAGGCAGGTTTAGGTTACGTATAGCGTAACTTGCAATACCACTTAAATATAATATAGCGGGCAGTTCGTGTGCGTCGTTTAACTTATCTGCTTCTTTATCGTAAGATACAGCTTTAATAATGCGAGAATGTTCTGTTAAAACTTCTCTTAAACTAGCTTCGGCAAGCGCATTGTTTTGTGCATCATCATCTTCTTGTAGTTCGTTTTTTGTGTGGGCATTATTGTCTTGCGCTGTTTGTATTTTATTTTGAGCGTTTGCAGCGCTATTGCTAGGGCTTGCAGATGTAATTTGAGAGGTATTATGAGCAGATGCTTTGTATGATTGAGCGGGTGTTTCACGAACAATATTTGGTAAAACATTAGAAATTGCATCTTTAAGTTCAGGGCTTTGTTTTTGAGCTAATTTTTTAAGGGTATCATCACTCATACCTGCGTTACGCCAAGACATATCATAGTCAATATCTTGTCCTTGGTTGCGTAAACGTGCCGACTGTTCACTTACTTGATAAACAACAAAAGAAAAGAATGCAGAAATTATAAAGCTGGTGGCTATAATAATCAGTTTGAGATAGGTTTCTGCATCGTCCGTTAAAATAGAAGGGGACATAAACGTTAGCGTTAAGCCTATTAAAGCAACGGCGAGGCTATTAAACATAGCACGCTGTTTATCTTGCTCTGTAAAATGAGGGTCTTCTTTTACTTTTTTAGGCTGAGGTTGTGGTTGTTGCTTTAATTGTGGGGTCGAATGATATTTTTTCTTAGGTTTTTCAACTTTACGCGCCAGTTTTAAATCTGAGCGTACGTCCATATATGAAGGTTTTTTTTCATTTTCATTGCGGCTTTTGAAAAACAAAACACGCATTTTAGAAGACCATAATACGCAAACTGCACTATAGTTGTTTGAAATATCGCGTGCTTGATAAATGGCGTCACTTTCTTGATCACTTTCAAAAAAAGAATAGACTTCCCAGCGACCATCTCGGTGAATACATACTTCAAATCCAGCGCTCATATATTTTTTCACCTGCAGTTTTTAATTAAAGTTTTACTGTGCTTTATAAAGACATATTAAACTTATTATGGCAAGTAAGCACGTTTATTACTAGTAGGCTTTATTGTCTTTGTGATAGAGGTCTGTGGCTTTTTGTCAATTTGTATTATTATTACTTGTCATAGCAATGCGAATATTAACCATAAATACAGCATTTTATAGTGTTGTTTAAGTTATTTAATTTTTGACATGATAATGTTGTTTTATGGATAAAACTTTATTGATTATGGTGATGTTTGCTTTTACGCTTGCAACAGGCGTTATTTTTTATGGGCTGCATGTGCCTAAAATCTGCAACAACCGTTTATGGAAGGCTATGGTGACACCGCTTTCTTCTATTATTGGCAGTGGTTTTTTAATTGCGACGCCGCTTATGTATAGTTTAGTCGGCGGTTGGAGCTTAATTGCAATGCCTATATTATTGCTTCTGGCTTATTGGGTTGGCTATGCCATTCGTTTTAATATTATGCATGTAGAGCCGCTACTTGTGCGTTCTAAGCATGAACATGTTATACGTGCTATCGAAATTTTGGTAAGCCCTGCATTGGCTTTTGCGTATATTATTTCTGTAACTTATTACTTAAAAATATTATCAGCCTTTGTTATGCGTGCCTTTGGCATTGACGATGAATTTCAAGCAAATTTATTTACCACAATGGTTTTATTTGCACTCACTATGATAGGGCGTATAGACGGCCTAGATGTTATGGAGCAATTAGAGCGTTACGCTGTTGGTATAAAGCTGGCGATTATAGGGGGGCTACTTGCTGGGCTTATGGTTTATAATATAGAGACAATAGCTTTAAATGTGTGGATGCCTCAAACACAAGAAATTGTATGGGACTTTGATTTAATCGCAAAATTATTAGGAATGTTTGTGATTGCTCAAGGGTTTGAAACATCGCGCTATTTGGGTTCAAAATATACAAATGTAGAACGCGTCTTAACCATGAAGTATGCACAACTTATTACAGGTTGTATTTTTGTTACTTTTACTTGCTTGGTTTATACGCTTTCAGCCGACTTAGTTGAACCGAGTGGCACGGCCATTATTGACATGCTAGACAAACTTTCACCTATACTTGGATATATTATGGTGTTTGCAGCAATTATGAGCCAATTTGGTGCAGCCACTGCCGATAAAGTGGGGTGTAGTTCGCTGGTGAGCGAATTAAGTGAAGGCCGTATTTCTATAAAGAGTAGTTTTTTAATTATCGGTTTACTGGCCATCATTTTAACATGGACTTCAAATGTGTTTGGCATTATTTCACTAGCTTCTCGTGCCTTTGCTTTTTATTATTGCCTGCAGACTTTACAGTCGTGTTTGGCGGCTTATCGTATGCATGACTTACCTTATCGTTATCTTAAAATTGCATCATTTGCTTTTTTAAGCGTTATTATGCTTTCTATTTCTATCTTTAGTTTGCCTGTTATGTAGGTTGGTGAATCGTTTGTAATTTGTAGGCTGAACTCGTTGTTTTAATGTTTATATGCTTGAAATATAAAAGTTATTTTTTGTTTTGCTTGCTGTTTGCTAAGCTAAAAGAAAAGAAGTGATTTACATGGTATTAAAAAACGTTTCAACAGGCAGCTTTTGGTTTTTGTATATATTTCCAGTGGCTATCTTTTTTATACTAAGCTCGTTGTGGGTTTATAGTTATGTGAATAATACCGAACAATTATTGTTAAAAAATAATTTAGAAAAGAGTCTTTCTACTTTTAAGTTTCACACGCAGCGTATTGAGTCTATGGCTCAATTTTTACAAACAGACAGCAGTTTAAAGAAGGAACTGATAAACCTTTCCGCCGCCGTAGATAGGTTAGATAAGCGCTTAACAACACAAGAGCTGGAAGTGTTAAGAGAAAGTTATCAGCAAGCATTACCTGCATTAAAGGGGCATAAATCAACCTTTAATGATTGGACGAAAAATGATGATCTATCAAGAAAAATGCAATACTTATATATTGCGCAAAATCCATATAATATAGGCAAAAAAGACCTGCTTCAAAATGCATTAGACGGTTCGCCTTATAGTCAAATTCATGAAACAGTACACGCAAGTTTAAACGAAGTTAACAATTTATTTGAATTTTATGATGTGTTGTTTATACGTAAATCTGATATGCGTATCATTTATTCTGCTGAAAAAGAAATAGATTTTGGTAACGTCTTAAAAAGTGGTGTATATGCGCAGTCACCTTTGGGGCGTGTGGCTCACACCGTCTTCGACAGCCCAGAAAATGGTGATATTATGTTTAAACCTCTTCTAGAGCATATGCCGACTCAAAACAATATCCATTCATTCGTTTCTATCCCCATGTATTATGAAGGTGAGCTTATAGGTATGCTTGCGTTGCAAGTTTCTGTTGCGCATTATATGTCTGCCTTTAACGAGGCAATGCCTGCGGATGAAGAAAATATATGTTGGGTGAGTGTGGACGGTTTAGAAAGTGGTTGCAAACGTTATGAAGAAAATACAAACGCCAAGACGCTCACTCAATTAAAAGCTTTTGCATTGGCGACAACTGAAGGTGAGGGCACAGTTGTGGGGCGCTGGACCAATGGCGTTAATAGCATGCTTTCTTTTTCTAGGTTTAGTGTAGGCGGAAAAGACTATGTCGCCATTATTCAAAAGCGCACAAAATCTATGTGGAGAGAGTTTGTTGAATTTATAGCTATGTCATTTATTGCACTCAGTGTTGCGATAATTACAGGGCTATGTTTACGCTCGCTGATACGTCCACCAGAGGAAAAATTCACCAGTATTTAGAGTTTGTTTTTACATCTATACTCTTGACATATGAAGGGCTTATGTATACATAAGTAGCAGGAATATAAATACCTTAAACATCTTCAATCATTTTCTTAGTAATTGTTCAAATTACTTTAAACCTTAGGAGGCCATCATGGTCAAATTTTGGATATTTTTAGCTGTTGTTATAGCAGCAGTCGCAGGCGTTTATTTTAAAGTGGTTGCCCCTTGGCATTTAGGTGCTGCTGTGGCGGTTTCTTTTGCGGGCTTTTACGTGTATCGCAAGTTTTATAAAAAAAATTGGGATGACTTTGTAAATAGCTACGGACGAAAAATGAAGTGGACGCTTTACTTTGCTTTATTTGTAGCTGTTTTTAATCAGCCTATCTGGTTTTATGGTACAACTCTTCTTTTAGCTAATCAGCAAGTTTTTGTTTTAAAAACAGAAGCTGTGGGTTCCAAAGGGGTTATGGAGGTAGATTTTATTTACCCTCATGGTCAAAAGGTTTGGGGCTGGAACCAAGAACCTTTACCAGAAGGGATACACCTTATTTCCGATAAAGAAATAAAACTTGCAGATGGTAGTATTAAGCCATTAAGTGAAGTGTTTCCAAATATGGAAATTGTGCGTGTTTTAAATTACCAAATGCAGTGGATTTATCGCAAGAACGATACAACAAAGGTGTTTAATGTTTTAAACACTTACCATGCGACAGGTAAACCTGCAACGGTTTGGATAACAGGTTGGTATATTGAATTAGACCAATGGGTACAAGACCTTTTTTGTAAAGATACAGGCGATAAAAAAGGTAGTTGTATGGCGACGCAGTTTAACATTGTTGATGTAGAAGATGACGGTATGCCACGTCCGTATAAAGTTTGGATACTTTATTCATTCTTAATGTTATTAAGCTTGGTTTGTATGCGCCTGATTGGTAAAAAAATGAACCAAACGTATAACAAGCTTACAAAGTAAATTTTTAAATTTTATTTTAATCGAAAAGCAGTTTTAGTAAGTGTGACACATGTTTATTAAAAAGTACTTATATAAAGAAGCCCTTGCAAGGGCTTCTTTTTTTTATCTATTTTTGGTAGCTAAATGTATTTTTTTAATAAGTGGTGCAAATGATTTTTCCCAATCTTTCAGGCTTAAATCCATCACATAGCGTTCTTCTATAATAGCGTTGTCATTTAATTTAGTATTATTCAAATTTGCCAAATACTCTTTGTCGGCTCCAAAATTGGTCGCCAAATATTTAATGGTGTGAGTGTTAAGTGGCACGCGATAATATTCACGTAGGTTACGTGCCAGGCGGTGGGCGACTTTTTGTCTTGTTTGCTGTAACTCTTCAATAGAAAGGAGAGCAAGACCTACCTTTGTTCTTGTTGGCGAGTTTATGTCAATATGCCCAAAGCAAGGCGCATTGGAATACTCAATAGCAAATAGTTCTTCTGGCTGACTAAAGTTCATAATTTCATCCATAATCAGTACATATTCAAGCGCTAGACGTTTGTAGCCATTGCTAGAAAGTTCAATGCTGGTGAACTTTTCATAATGCTTTGTCTGTTCCTTTAAGAGGTATGTATGTAGTAAAATAAGCTTCTTAACTAAAAGAGTATTTTGGTCGTTATCCAAGTTAATATAATCTTCGCGGATAGTAAGGTGACTTTTACTGTTTTTATCGTCTTCGAGTAATAATTTGATGTTTTTACCATGTTTTTTCCAAATTTTATCGTAGGACTTGCGAATGCTTGTAAAAACAGACATAAAGCGCAGGGCACGTTTATGGTGATGCAATACCTTGTTTTTGATTTTAAAGCTATTTTTAAGGGCTTTATGGTATGCACGCAAAGCCTTTTTATCGCCGGCTTTTAAAGCGGCATTAATAAGAGAGCGAAGATTTTTATAATCTTCATCAATAATATCTACAATTTCGTTGGCATTAAATTTTACAGGCGTCATCATTTCACTAGCGGTAGCTTTACTTAAAATTTCAGAAAGTGCTTTTAGGCGGCTATTTCTTTTTGCGACAGCTTGTCTAAGAAGGGAACGGCTACGATCAAGCTTGTCTTGTGCTTCGACGTAGTCAGCGTGACCATTAAATTCAGGGTGCAACACAGCAATTTCACGACCATTCAACATTTCAAAGGCAAATGAAAAGATTTCATGTACGTCTTCAAATGCAAGGAGTGTTAAGTCGTTATGTTCTGCAGCATTAATAGCACGTTCTAAAAAACCAAAAGGGCGTTCGTGCCCTTCTTGCATGGTTGGTACAATACCACTAAATCTTTTTTTAAGCATACTAGCAGTTTGTGGGGCAACTTTTGAAATGCGTGTGACATGCTTATTTAATGATGTCTTAACTTGTTCATATTCATCTTGAATACGCGCTGTCATGCCATGGTATCTAAATGTTTCTATACGTTTAACCGCTTCAGAAAGTTTATAATCTGCGGTTAAATCTTTAACAACAACCGAAAGGTCATCACTGCTCGCTTCTGGGTCTTTTAAGACGATGTAAGCCGCATAAATGCGCCTTTTTTCAGGGTCCATATCAGCCATAAGCTCATTACGAGATTGACGCATAAGATGAAAAACGTGGTTGTTGCAACGCAGTAGCAAGCGTTGACGATCTCTATCAGCCTCTTCGGACTTTGCATTACGCACCAAACGCACAGCAAGCGCCATAATAATAGCCACAGCTGTGTAAGTACCAAAATAGAAAATTACAGCGGTACTAGGGGTTGTGCCATAACCAATATAGTAGGCAAGGTATAAACCAAGGATAACAGTTACACCTGCTGTCCATGCAAGTTCAATAGCGATCCATGATAAGGATTCCTGCTTAATACCTTTTGTGATTTTACGTGTAAAATTATCTCCATGACGTTTTACTTCATCATTAAGGTCGCTTATTTTTTCTTCTGGTTTGATAAAAGATAATTTCATTAAAAGGCCGTTCATATCGAAGTTACTACGTTATTTATAAAGTAGTAACTTCGAGGTTATAACGCAAGGAATTTTCTTGCTATAATTCATTTATATTTTTTTCATTTCCTCAAGGAAGTCATCTGATGTATCTGCTAAGTTTTGAACCGTACCTACAGAGTAAGAAACCGTTTCACTCATACGTTTGCAGATATCGTCATTTTTGTCGATGAGTGTAACAATTTTTTCAATGCTTTCACGAACTTTATTGGTGGAGTCAGATGCGTCTGTTGCGTTAACAGCAATACTTTCTGTGGCTGTAGATTGCTCAGAGATTGAAACAACAACGGCGGATGAAATATCACTGATTTTAATCATTTGATTTGAAACTTCATCAATAGAAACCTGCGCATTGCGGCTTTCTGTTTGAATTTCTTCAACGAAAGCTTTAATTTTAAGCGTGGCATTTGCAGTTTCTTCTGCAAGGCTACGAACCTCATCGGCGACAACAGCAAATCCGCGTCCAGCGTCACCTGCACGTGCTGCTTCAATAGAAGCGTTGAGTGCAAGAAGGTTTGTTTGGTCTGCAATACGGCTAATAATATTAACGGCATCACCGATGCGTTCACTGGCCTCGGCTAATTTTTCCATAAGTTTTTGTGTATTGCCCGCTGTTGATGTTGCGCCATTGATCATAACGTTTGCTTGTTCCATGTTATCGTTAATTTCAATAACAGAAGCGTTTAACTCATGAATGGCACTGGCAACGGCTTGTACGTTCACATCTGTGTTGTTGGCTTCATTTTCTACATTCCCAACATTTGTGCGTACAACAGTGCTAGATTCTAGGATTGAATCAGTTGCACCGCTGACATCTGAAATTTTAGACTTAACGTCGTCAATCATACCTTTTACACTGCCTTCAAAGTTGACGCGTAGAACAACCTGCCTAGCAAGAGGGTTCAAAATACGAACTTTTACAAGGATAGCAATACCTATGAGTAAAGCTGTTAAACATGCAGCTGCTATCAGCATAAAGCTTTTTTTAGAATCTTGCTCTTCTAAAAGACTGGTCATTGTATTGCTTGTTGGTGTACTAATAGCTGTGGCTACACCATGAATTTTTGCACCAACATTGGCTACGAGTTCCATAAATTCAGTGGCGCTTGGTTTTTCGCCAAATCCAAATAATAATGTTGTGTAAAGGTTACGCTTCACATCTTCCATTTCATCTAAGCTGGCCTTCATTTCAGAGATTTTATCTTTAACGTCAGCTGAAAGAAGCCCTGATTCTGAAATTCTATCAATACTTTCCATTTCTGAAAGGTATTGCTCACGTATTTTAACGATACTTAATTTAACTTCCTCTGAAAGGGATGTTTCGTTTGCTAACAGGTCAACTAAATAAGCTTGCTCGTTGTTAGTGAGGTTAATGATTTTTGTGATAATAGGTTTTATAAGTGTGTTTAAAAATATGCCTTCTTCAATAGCATTTTGAGGCGCAAAGAGTGCTTTTTTCGCTTGCGTTAAAGCCAGCGAAGTTGAAGAGGTCGTGCTCAGCCAGTCATTGAGGCTAATGCTATTCTTATAAATTAAGTTACGTGCATTTTTTTGTGCATCATATGCTTTGGTTAGGTTTTCTTTTGCATTTTGTGCAAAACCGCTTTCTTTATAGATAGTATTGCTATCAAAAATATTAATGAATGCTGAAAATGCAGCATCATTCGTTTTTGCAATTTCTTTTAACTTATCTTTATCGCTCTTTTTAGCCATAATAGAAACGGCGATAATACGTTCATCAAATAAAAGAGAAGAAAGCTCATCTGCTTTGTCTGTAAAGTTATTTGCACTTGCAATAAACTGTGCTTGTGCCTGATCTTTGTTAACAGTTCCAAGTATTTGAAGTGAAAGTAGGGCTGCTATGCCTAAAAATATAAGTCCGATGACTATAAGTAAACTACGCGCATTCATAAATTTGCATCTCTATATTGTTAATTATTATTTAAAATATTCTATAAAAAATTATAGGGCAGAATAAAATAATTGCTGCCCTATAACCTGGCTGTCTTTAGAACTTGTATGTTAAGTTCGCAAGTACAGAGCGTCCAAGTGTGTTTGCGCCAGAAGGACCTGTAGAGATCTTTCCAAGAGCCCACTCACGGTGGTTTTCAGCTAAATTATAACCAGTAATAGCAATATTTAAGTTATCATTAACGTTGTAACCAGCGCGGGCGTTTACAACAAAGTAAGCGTCGATGTCTTCAACTGTAATAGTTGAAGCCGCGTTTGTAAGCTTTGACTTGTAGCTAGAGATGTAGTGCACATCTGTGTCAAATTCCCAGTTTTTGTGGTCGAAACCAGCCATCAATGAAACTTGGTGGTTAGGCTGTGCGTCTTCATACAATAGGCCTTTTCCAGCTTGATCGTCTGTGTTTAGGTAAGTATAGTTTGCACCCCAACGTAACCAGTTGTTGTGAACACCGTCAAATCCAAATTCAGCACCCCAAGTGTCGCTGTCGCCAAAGTTATCAAATGTTAGGAGCACAGTTGGGCCTGCTATAACAGACACTTTGTTGTCTAGTAAATTTTCAGCTTTTTGCATAAACACAGCAGAACGGAAGTTCATGTTATGTTGTGGGAGTTTTTTATCCCATGCAAGTTCGTAAGCCATTACACGTTCTGTTTCAAGCCCAGGATCACCTGTAAAGCCAAGTGAAGTTGGTGTTGTTGCCACTTGCGTAGAACCACCTAATTCAATTAAGCTTGGAATATGCAAACCACGGCTTACAGAAGCGCGGAATGTGTCTGTTGCTGTTGGTTTGAATGAAACAGCTGAATTAAAGCTAAACTCTTCAATGGTTCTGTCAAACAGGTTTGCATTTGTGTGTGGGCCAAACGTTGTGTTTGCATTACGTGTGTAGGCGGCGTGGTCATAACGTACCGAGTTTGTAATGTTCCATTGGTCGCTTACTTTCCAGTCCCACATAACGCTTGGGGCTAAAAGTTTTAAGTCGAAAGTATCATCTACGCCACCTACAATTGCGCCTGAAAGTTGGTTGTCGCGGTATTCACCTGCAACACGGATAGAGTGGTCTGTACCAATTTTAAATAGGTTGTCAAGCTTTGCAACCATAAGGTCGTTTTCAAAACCAGTTGTACCTGATGGAGAGTCGTTTGATACTTTGTAAAGGTTAGCATTCCACAAACCATATTTATTTTGAGTTGCGTATGTTAAGTGTGCAAAATCAAAGTCGTTGTTTGAACGTGAAGGAATAGCAAATGGGATCATTTGTCTTACGTTGTTTGTGTTGTGACCAACTTGCGCACGGAAGTTTGACGCATCGTTAACTTGCCATTCGTAGTCAACGTTGACACGTCGTCCAGCCCAGTCATTTTTATTTTTCTTATCAACTGTTGATGTTGCAGCACTCATACCAGTCATACTGTCACGATTAAATCCATCGGCATCAAGTTCACCTGCAGAAATACGCACAGCTTGGTTGTCGAATTGTGCTGTGTGAGTAATATTTACTTCTTTGTGCTCTTGTGTTCCCACTTTAACTTGCGCTTGTGAAATGTCGTCTTGAATAGGGCTAAAAGTAATAATGTTAATTACACCCGATTCAGCGTTAAAGCCAAATAGTGATGTGTTCGGGCCTTTTACAACTTCAATTTGACGAATTTCATCCATACCAATGCTTAAGCCAGCCCAGTTTGCTTGACCAAAAGAGTCAGACAGAACTTGACGACCGTTTACAAGAATAAGAAGACGGTTAGCGTAAGGCTTGTTAAAACCACGGATAGATACGTCGGCACGTCCGTTGTATGAACGTTGAACCTGTACACCCGCAACGCGGCGTAGAATTTGAGGGATGTCACGTGCACCACTGCGGCGAATTTCTTCTTGGCTAATGATTTCCATAGACACAGGTGCTTCAGAAGCACGTTGTGGTTTACCTGTTGCACTGGCTGTTACGGGTTCGCCGAAAATAGATTCCATCATACCGTAGTCAATTGTTTGAGCCTGTGCGACACCTGTTATTGCAGTGCTTACGAGTAAGGAAGCTGCAAGGAGTTTTATATTTTTCATATTATTATAATGTCCTTTTTTTATATCTCTTTGATCATGAATTTAAATGCAGAATCAAAGTTAAGCTTTGATGCTGAATATGATTCACTATGCATAATAATTTTAACACCGCTGCCAACGTCAACGCCTAATACACAGTTGCCACCTTCTACGTATGGAAGGCTTGTTGTAACTGTAAGAGCTTGGTTAGCTACGCCACGGGTTAAGATTTTTTTCTGTGCATCTCCTGAAAGGCCCTCAGTCATGAATAAAATTTTAGCAGAAGAGCCCGAAACGTTATCAACAGGAACAGCTTCAAGCTTAAACATGTGCTTGGGCGCTTTGTAACCGTCGCCAATAAGCCCTTTGATGGCTGCTAAATCAGCATTTGAAGCCGCTGATGATGGGTCGTAAACTACTGCAAATGCAGCGTCTCCTGCTGGTATGTCTTTTGAAAGAGATACAATTTTGGCAATAGCCGCTAGCTCTTGTGGTGATGTTTCAGCGTAAGCATTAAAGCTTAAACCAAACATGGAGATAGCGGATAATAGGCCTATTTTAAAATGTAGGTTCATAATTATAATTTCCGAATCTTTTTTGTTATTGTTGTTATCAAATGGATAGTACTTTTATATTTGTAAATGATACCAACAAAGAAGTTTAAATCAAAGGCTAAAACGTCCTTTTTACATAATAAACCATAAAAATAATGTGGCTATAGCCTGATATGGCTGTATTGGCTTGTTTTTGATAAGGTTTTATTTCTTTTCGCCGCTAGTTTAGAAAGTATGTATTACATTTAACCCTTCCTCTATAGGTTGTTATTAAACGTTTTTAAGGCTTTGAAATGTAATGATATGTGTTTTATCTGGCACAACCTTTTTATTTTTTGTGCTAAGCTTTGGTTGTTATTTAATAAAAAGGTCTGATTTTATGAAACTTTACGGAATGCCACTGTCTACAAGGGTGAATAAGGTGCGTATGTGTGCGTACTTAATTGGTAAAGACTTTGAGTTTGAACATATCAATTTGTATAAAAAAGAGCATAAAACGCCAGAATTTTTAGCTATGAATGTGATGGGTAAAATACCTGTTATTGATAATGGTGGGTTTATTTTATCCGAAAGCAACAGCATTATGCGTTACTTAGTAAGCCTTTCTTTGGAGTACCGCCTGTATCCGACAGATGTTCAAAAAAGAGCAGAAATTGACCGCTGGCTTGACTATGTTTCTATGCATGTAGACGACGGGATTAACCGTATCATGTTTAATAAATTTGTAGCACCTAAAGTAGGGGTAAACCCAAGCGAGCGTTCTGTTAAAGAAGGTGTTTTTATGGTGGAAGCCGCTTTACCTGTTATAGAATTACAGCTTGAAAATCATCCCTTTATTGCAGGTGAAGAAATGACAATTGCCGACATTGGTCTGTTAAGTACCCTTGATCCGCTTGAAATATTAGATATAGATATAACACCGTACCAAGCGCTTAGAAAATGGCAAGAACATATGAAAAAGAACGACTTTTATAGCAAAACGCATATCTCTTATAAAGACGCGTTTGAAAAGTATATGAAAAGCATGTCTTAACTGCTTCCAATTTAGTTCGTTTTATGGCATAAGATATCCTAATAAACTTAAAGTGCCTAATTACAGAATTAAAGGGATAACATGTTAAACATTACAGGTCTTACTTACCGCATTGCGGGTCGTACTATTTTAGAAAACGCTTCGGTGCGTTTACAAGATAATTGGAAAGTGGGTATTGTTGGCGCCAATGGTGCAGGTAAATCAACACTTTTTAAGCTTATTTGGAACGAGCTTGTAATGGACGCGGGTGAAATTGAACTGCCTTCAGGCGCTTCTCTTGGTATGGTAAAACAAGACATTCCAAGTGACGACACACCGCTTATTGACATTGTTTTAGAAGGCGCAGAAGAACGTTCTCGTTTGATGAAAGAAAGCGAGACTGAAACAGACCCTTACAAATTAGCAGAAATTCACACAAGGCTGATTGATATCGACGCTTACGCAGCACCTGCAAAAGCTTCCATGCTTTTAGGTGGTCTTGGCTTTAAAGACGAAGAGCACACAATGCCTATTTCTTCCTTTAGTGGTGGTTGGCGTATGCGTGTTGCTTTAGCGGCGGCACTTTTAAACGAGCCAGACTTATTATTGCTTGATGAGCCAACCAACCACTTGGATATTGAAGCGATTATGTGGCTAGAAGATTACCTTATGTCATACCCACACACTCTCATTGTTATTAGCCACGACCGTGCGCTATTAAACAAGTGTGTTGACCACATCCTTCACTTAGAAAACAAGCAATTAACATGTTACACTGGTACATATGACGTTTTTGAAAAAGAACGTGCTGAAAAACGTATGAACCAACAAAAATTGCACGAAAAACAAACGGCACAGCGTGACCACATGCAAGCCTATGTTGACCGTTTTAAAGCGAAGGCTTCAAAGGCGAAGCAAGCACAAAGCCGTATGAAGGCGCTTGAAAAAATGGATATCGTTTCCGCTGTAATGGCCGACCGTGCAAAGCCATTTATTTTCCCTAAACCTGAATTGCTTTCACCACCTATCATTTCAATGGATCATGTTGACGTGGGTTATGAGCCAGGCAAACCAATTTTATCTGACATTCATGAACGTATCGACATGGACGACCGTATTGCGCTTTTAGGTGCCAACGGTAACGGTAAATCAACGTTGATTAAGTTGATAGCGGACCGTTTAAGCCCAATGGCGGGTGAAATGATACGTAACAATAAATTGCGTATTGGTTATTTTTCACAGCACCAAGCTGAAGAACTAAACATGACGGAAACAGCTTTTGATGCGATGCGTGAAAAAATGAAAGGTAAACCCGAAAGTGAAATTCGTGGCGTACTTGGTAAATTTGGTTTTAATAAAGTTTTATCTGACAACCGTATTGAAGAGTTAAGTGGGGGTGAAAAATCACGTTTGCTATTTGCTATTATGAGTTATGACGCACCGCACCTTATTTTGCTTGATGAGCCAACCAACCACTTGGACCTTGACGCAAGGGAAGGTTTAGTTCAAGCGCTTAACGCTTATGGTGGTGCTGTTATTATCGTATCGCACGACCCTTCAATGGTTGAAATGGTTGCTGACAGATTGTGGATTGTACGTGATGGTAAATGTGAAGCATACGATGGTGACTTAGAATCATACCGTACTATGGTTGTTGAAGAACGTAAGCAAGAAAAACGTGCTGAAAAACAGTCGAAACCTAAAAAAGAAGGCGTTCTTTCTAAGAAGGAAATTCGTCAAATTGCAGCTAAAAAACGTAAAGCTTATCCAAACGAATATAAAGCAATGGATACAGCTGAAAAAGCGCTTAAAGAAATTGCTAAAGAAAAGCGTGCCCTTGAAGCACAAATGGCAGAATCTGGGTTCTTTGATAACACATCATTGGCAGCAAAAGTTCAGCAAGAACATAAACTGGCTGAAGCACGTCACGAACGTGCCGAAGCAGAGTGGATGGAAAAAAGCGAAGCTTTTGAAAATCTTACCCTGTAAGTTTGTATATAATAAAAAAAGCCCTCAAGTGAGGGCTTTTTTTTTACGCTAAAATTTATGGGGTTAATTGTCTTTTTTACCGAATGTTTTTTCTAACCATGCATCAAAGGCACTGATAGTTAAATAAGCTGGTGGTGTGCCTGATAAAGTTTGCTTAATGTCGGTTAAAATTTTTTTAACGGCTCGTATGAACAAAATAAGTAGGGCAGGTGCTATGTACATAACAGCAAAATAAATAACATATGAAACAGCGCTATCAATAAGCCCTAACCAGTTATGTGCAATGAGCGAGCCTATGATGTGATAAATAACGGTTATGATAAGTAAAATTATAAAAAATACTGAGTTTGAAAGTTCATCGTTAGATTTCTTCGGTGTGAAATTTTTTTTATTTGAAAGCTTCATCTCCTCTAAAGTCTCTGTCCAACCTTTAAGTGCCAAGTTACATAGAAAACATGTAATCAAGACATTGGGTGCTGCTGCTTGAATGGATAGCAATGCAATGGTTAAATTTATGGGTGCAGAAAAAGCAATGAGGGTGTTGATTAACACTAAAAGTATAGTCCATGCAATGCATTGACGTATAAATTTTACAGGGTTATCGCATGTAGTGGTTAAAAGTTCTTTTAAATATTTCATCAGATTATGCCCTCGTTAAGTGCAAGAATGAAAGAGTGTGGTGTGGCTAAAGCAAGCTTCGCTAAAGCAAGCTTCGCTAAAGCTTACAATTGTGAAAAAAGAAAAAGTGTTACGTTGTAAAATTATGTTTCTTTATACAACATTTTGAATATGTATACAAGTAGGGCTGTTTTATTATAAAAAAAGAGCCCATAGGGCTCTTTAAATATCGATAGCTAAGTTAGCAGATAGCGCCACCAATACCAAATGAACGTTTCATATGGGTTTTAGTTTCTTCAACCTGTGCTAAAAGTGGATCGTTAGGGTTATCGTTTGTCACGGCTATAATAGCCTCACTCACTTTCATCTCATGCTCTAGTTTTTCAAAATCGTTGCATTGGTTTATGGTGCAAAGATAATCTTTGGGACGGGTTTTAAACCAATCGTTGACCATATTTACAAATGTTTGAAGTGTGCAGCGCGCATTGTTTGCAGTCATAATAACATTCCTTTTAAAGGAGAAGGAGGAGGGAGAGGCTGAAGCTGAAGGCCTCACGGGTATTTTAACCAAAAATGGCTAGAAAAGCTTAGGTGTGTGTACTCTTTGGAAAGATAGTAAATGTGCCCAATAATTACAAGTTTAATTTTTACTTTTTATCATTTAATATACCTATAACGTCTTCTGGTGATATTTTTTTACCTTTATGACTTAAAAACAAACCTTTAACATGCGCCACAGCAACGGGATGCTCGTCTATTATAAACGTTTGTTTCATATCAAAATATTTTGAGTCATGCCCTAAAATTTCGGTGCGTAGTGTATATTTTTGAAAAGCATCAATGGGTTTGATATAGCGTATTTCAATTTTACCAACCACAGGCATCCATTTATATTTAATAATTTTACGCATTAAACCACACCTGCACATATGATGAATACGACCTAAGTCCATCATAGAAAGGTAGCGTGCATTATTCATGTGGATGTTAATATCCATATCTAAAGGCCAAACTTTAAAGTCAATTTCAGTTGGTGTGAAGGCATCAACTTTTTGACGATTTAAAAAGTTTAGAATAAATAGGCGTATAAGGCGAAAGTAAAGGTTCATGGCGGTTTCTTTAATTTTTTTTAACAGTAATTTATTATGTCTTAACCCAGGTATTTAAACAACCATTTACTCAATTTTTGAACCTTAGAGCTGTAAAAACTATTTTTATAAAAAAGGCTGGCCGCTTGTTTGTTTATTTCGCTGTAAGTTGGGTAGGGTACCGTTACGCCAGATAAATCAGAAATTTTACGTTTGTAGGTTATAAGTGTTGTCCACGCTGTGATAAGCTCACCAGCTTGTTCACCTACAATGCAAGCACCTAATACAGTACCATTATTTTTTAAAATAATTTTGGCAAAGCCTAGCGTTTTATCGTCACAAACAGCGCGGTGTACATCAGCATAGGGAACCATAACCGTTTTTATATTATCTTCACCATAAGTTTGAATAGCCTGCTGTTGGCTTATGCCTGTTTCGGCAAGTTCTGGGCTTGTGTAAAGTACGCGTGGCACGGCGTTGTATTTGACTTTGCTGTGCATCAGCCCAAAAAGCACGCGTTTTATAACAACGCTCGCTTCAAATGAAGCCACATGGGTAAATTGTAGTTTAGAAGCACAGTCGCCAATAGCATATATATGTTTTTGGTTGGTGCGGAGTGTTTTATCCACGTGAATGCCTTTGGCATTATAATGAATATTTGCGGCTTTTAGATTCAGGTTTTCGAGGTTTGCCTTACGGCCGGTAGCAATTAAAAGATGTGTGCTGGATATTGTTTTTTCTTCCAAACGTACGGCAATTTCAACGCCTTCTTGCATTATTTTTTCTATAACAACATTTTCATGAATTTTAACACCCATATTAAGAAGTTCTTGGCGTATTATTTGGACAGCGTCTTTATCGCTTTGGGCCAATATACAAGGCGCACTTTCAATCATGGTTACTTGTGCCCCAAGTTTTCTAAATGCAAAAGCCATTTCAACTCCAATGGCGCCACCGCCAATAATGGTAAGGGTTGAAGGGCATGTTTTAAGATTAAAAATGGTTTCGTTTGTTAAAAACGGCACGTTTTCTAATCCTTGAATAGGTGGGATAAATGTAGATGCACCTGTGGCAATAACAAAGCGCTTGGCTTTAATACGTTTGCTACCAACTTGGAGTGTGGTCGCATTTTTAAAAATGCCTTTTTCCTGATAAACATCGCAGCCTAAGTCTTTAAAACGTTCCACGCTGTCATGTGGGGCAATACTAGCAATAGCATGTTTGATATGCTTGTTCACTTGCTGAAAATCTGTGATACCTGCTTTGGCGCAGTGCAATAAAGCTTTAGAAGGCACGCAGCCATAGTTTAAGCAGTCTCCACCCATTTTATGGCTCTCAACCAAGGCAACTTTATGCCCTAAGCTCGCACTCACAGCGGCCATGGTTAGTCCTGCACTGCCTGCGCCTATAATGCAAATGTCGTATTTTAAACTCATATTTTTTTACTCTTTAATTTTTTAAACACAATAGGCAATAACGCTAATAATCCAAGCAATACAAAACCATTAATCACCTTCGGCGAGATAATCCCTGAAAGTGTTTGAACCTCTTCAAAGGCGCTGCCAAGGTAGGTGTGGGCAAAAGTTCCAGGAATAATACCAAAGAAAGTTGTTAGAATGTAAACACGCAAGGGCACTTTAAATAAGGCAGGTAAAATATTAACCACAGCAAAGGGGAATAATGGCACAAGACGTAAGAACATGAGATAAGAAACCTCGTCTTCTTCGAAATTATTTTTAACTTTATTATAAATTTTTTCGAGGGGTTTTGGGATAACACCTTTTAATGAATAACGGCTAATAAGAAAGATAGATGTTGCGCCGATGGTTGCGCCAGTTGTTACAACGGCAAGCCCTATATATGTGCCAAATAAATAACCTCCTAAAATGGCAAGTACAGTTCCAAATGGTAAGGAAAGCGTCGTTGCAACGGCATAAAATACGATATAAAAAAGGGCACTCAGAAGTGGGTAACTATGTTTAATATCAAATATAGCTCTGTGGTTGTTTTGTAAATTTTCTAAGGTGAAATATTCCCCAAATAAATAAAAAGAGAGCAGGCCAAATATAAGAACACTTATAAGCGGTAAACGGCGCAGCCATATTTTCTTTTGTCCATGTTCCATTATAATATAAATGACCTGTTCTAATTCAATTTTATTTATCTGCGGGGTAAGTGCGTGCTTCACCCCAAAGTTCGTCTAAACGTGCGTCGCGACCACATGAATATCTGTAATATTTATAGCGAAGTGGGTTTTTAGTGTAATAGTCTTGGTGGTAATCTTCGGCGTTATAAAATGTTTCTGCTTTAACAATTTTTGTTTCCACTTTATAACCCTTGGCAATAAGGTCTGCTTTACTGGCTTCGGCAAGCTGTTTTTGATTTTCATCGTGGTAAAAAATTTCGCTACGGTATTGTTCGCCTACATCACAAAATTGACGGTTTATAACCGTAGGGTCAATATTCACCCAATAAATTTTTAAGAGCTCTTCGTAACTTACAATGCTTGGATTATAAGTGACTTGGATAGCTTCTACATGACCAGATTTGCCGCTTGAAACTTGCTTATATGTTGGGTTTTCAATATGTCCGTTAATATAACCAGAAACAACGTCAATAACACCGTTTTTTTGATCATATGGTTTTTCCATGCACCAAAAACATCCGCCTGCAAATGTTGCTTTGGCTGTTGCTAAGTCTTGTGCTTGTGTTTGGGTTGCATTCATTAAAATGGCTCCTGCTGTAAGTAAGGTTGTGAATATTTTTTTCATATTATGCGTTTTCTTCTTTGTTATTAGGTGTAAATTTTAAAGCGAGCCCATTGTTGCACCATCTTTCATTGGTAGGTGGGGGGCCGTCTTTAAAAACGTGTCCTTGGTGTCCACCGCATTTGGCACAGTGATATTCAGTGCGCGGATATAATATTTTCCAGTCTGTTTTTGTTTCAACAGCACCTTCAATTGTGGTGGTAAAGCTCGGCCATCCCGTGCCGCTTTCATACTTCATAGCTGATGTGAATATGGGGTTATCACAGCCAGCGCAAACAAACACACCCTCACGTTTTTCGTGGTTAAGAGGACTGCTACCAGAAGGCTCCGTACCTTCATCACGTAAAATATTATATTGTTCTTTTGAAAGTTTCATGCGCCATTCCTTATCCGATAAAAATATTTTTTCAACTTCCTTCGCTATAGCCGCTACACTTTGGGTTATAGCAAGGGCGGCAAGGGCTGTCGATGTTAAAAACTGTCTGCGGTTCATTTTAAAATTTTCCTTAAATTTTAGGTCTCTGTTTCCCTGTTCGGTTAAAATAATTTAAAGGTTACAAAATGATTTTTTTTAAACTTACTGTTTTGGCTTATTTTAGTTAGACTAACATGTAAATAATTTTTTAAAAAATGAATATAAGGGGTAGTATGTCTTTCACGTATCTTAGTTTTGTAACTACAATTAAAGAACATATTTGGGCAAAAGTTCTATTAGGCCTTGTTTTGGGGGTTGTTGTGGGTGTGGCATTAGGGCCTGACTTAAACCTTATCGCACGTGATTTAGCGTATTCTATATCAAATTGGTTGGCATTACCTGGTTACTTATTCTTAGCCATTATTCGTATGGTAGTTATTCCCCTGGTTGTGTCCTCTATTATATGTGGGGTCGCCGCAGGCGGTAACATCGAAACTATACAAAAACTTGGTTTTGGTGTGGTTGTTTATTTTATATTAACAACAACAGTGGCAGTCGCAACGGGTATTTTTTTGAGTTACCTTTTTGAGCCTGGTGTAGGGTTTGACGCTCACTCCTTTAACGCTTTAACAGCTCTTCCACCTGTAAGTGACGCGTTGTTAGATGTTTCAAATATCCCTAAACGACTGGTTTCCTTTATTCCTACAAACCCAATTAGCAGCATGGCGTCGGGGGAAATGCTACAGGTTGTTATTTTTTCTGCATTTGTAGGTGCTGCATTAGTTTATATGCCAAAGGCAAAGGCTAAGCCGTTTTTAGATGTAGTTGTTTCATTGCAGGCGCTTTCTATGGTGGTGGTAGACTGGGCTTTAAAGCTTGCACCTTATGCTGTATTTGGTTTAATTGCACAGCTCAGCATTAAAATGGGCGCAGAAGCCTTATCTGGTATGTTGGTTTATATGGGCGTTGTTTTGGCTGGTTTATTAAGCATGTTGGTTTTTTATATGTTGGTGCTTTACTTCTTTTGTGGGCGTAATCCATTTGAATTCTTAGCACAAATTCGCAATGTCCAACTGATTGCATTTTCAACATCTAGTTCTTCTGCAACTATGCCCGTTACTTTAAAAACAGCAGAAGAAAAGGTGGGTATAAACCCGACTGTTTCAAGATTTATTGTGCCTCTTGGCGCAACGATTAACATGGATGGAACAGCTCTTTATCAGGCAATAGCGACTATATTTTTAGCGCAAGTTTTTGTTCTTGACCTCACAACAACCGACATTTTAATTGCGCTAGCAACGTCAATTGCAGCTTCTATTGGTACGCCAGGTACTCCAGGCGTGGGCATTGTTGTGTTGGCGACTATTCTATCAAGTGTGGGCGTGCCGGTCGAAGGTATTGCTATTATTTTAGGTGTGGATCGTTTGCTTGATATGTGTCGTACTACAATAAATGTCACGGGTGATTTAGTGGCTTGTGCGGTGATGGAAAGAATTATGCACTTACGTAAGAAAAGACAGAAAAGTGTGTAAACAATGACTGTAAAATATCCGATACTGTATTCGTTTAGGCGCTGCCCTTATGCCATGAGAGCACGTATGGCATTGCGCCTAGCTGGGGTTGCTTATGAACATCGTGAAATACTTTTGCGCAACAAGCCTAAGGCAATGTTAGCCATTTCTCCAAAAGGCACTGTGCCTGTGTTACAGCTAGAAAATGGAGATGTAATAGATGAAAGTATCGATGTGATGCGCCATGCATTCAAAATTAAGAACCATGAACTGTTGCATGAAACCGCAGATATGAAAGCTTTAATAAATGAAAATGATACAACATTTAAAAAGGCGCTGGACCAATATAAATATGCCAATCGTTATGAAGATGAAGCACAGGTGAGGGGGAGTGCTTACGTCGTGGCTATGACCTTTTTAACAAAGCTTGAAAGTCGCTTGCAAGGTGGTGCTTATCTTTTTGGGGATAGTGAAAGTATAGCAGATGTTGCGATCTTCCCATTCGTCCGACAATTTTCAAAAGTTGATGATAATAAATGGTTAAAAAATGATCTTTTAAAGTTAAAGTATTGGCTTAATATGTATGTGGAATCAACTGATTTTAAATGCATTATGTTTAAATGTTCGTTATGGGGTGAAGAAAGTGAACCTTTAATAACAAATGCAAAAATTACTTGAATTTGTTAAGCTAATTTGTTAAGCTATAGTTCAATAAAAAATATAAGAAAGTTAAGAATGTGAGTGTAAACGCAACAGGCTATGGAGCCAAATCCCCAACCAAACATTTAGAAACAATGGACTTTCAATTGCCAGATTTAGCGCCCAATCATGTGCGTCTTAAAGTGTCTCATTGTGGGCTTTGTCATAGTGATTTGCATATTATGGAAAATGACCTAGGCAATGCAAATTACCCACTTATTCCAGGTCATGAAGTTGTTGGTATTGTGGAAGCTGTTGGCGACCAAGTTAAAGGTTTTACCGAAGGTCAACGCGTGGGCGTGGGCTGGATATCAAGCAGTTGTGGTTCATGTAAGCAATGCGATAGAGATCAGGAAAATTTATGCGCAAAACATGAAGCTTTGATTATTAACGCTAAGGGAGGTTTTGCCGATAAAGTTGATGTGGACGCAGCTTTTGCATATGCTATCCCCGACGCTTTAACATCAGAAAATGCAGCGCCACTCCTTTGTGCTGGTATTACTGTTTTTGCGCCGCTTAAACGTTATATCAAAGAAAAAGGCATGACTGTCGCAATTGTAGGTATTGGTGGCTTAGGTCATTTAGGCGTGCAGTTTGCAAAGGCTATGGGGGCAACAGTTATTGCCATTTCCCATAGTGATAGTAAAAAAGAGGAAGCGTTTAAGTTTGGAGCTGATGAATTTGTAAATAGCAGTGCCGCTGGTTCTTTAGAAGCTTTGGCCGAGCGTGTTGACCTTATTTTGGATACGGTAAGTGCACCGCATAGCGTTGTGCCATACTTTAATGCATTGGCGCCTAATGGTGTGTTGTGTATGCTTGGTTTAACGCTTGAAAAGGTTGACTTGATGGCGATTCAGTTTATCCCTGGTCAAAAAAGCATTACAGGTAGCGCCGTGGGTAGCCCTAAAGAAATGTTAAATATGCTTGATTTTGCAGCCAAGAATAACATTGTGACACAAACACAAAGTATGCCGATGTCACAAATCAATGAAGCTATCGAAAAGTTAGAGAGAAATGAGGCGAGGTACCGCATAGTTCTTGAAAACAAGTTTTAATTTTCTATAACTCATAAAATACGAAAAAGGGAAATGATTTCCCATAAAAAAAAGCCCTCGTTTGAGGGCTTTTTTTTATGCATGTTAATGACAAGTTTGACGACCACTTACATGCGCGTAAAAAAGTTTTGCTGTTTCATTGTTCGTATCAAGCTGAACAATTTGATCAATGACATCTTGAACTTCAGGCAAAGGCGCTTGGCTTTGCAGCATTTGAGCGACTTGGTCTTCAAGTGTGCGAATCATATCAGTTTTTGCAAAATCAGGAATACCGTTCATGGGGGATACCTCAGAGGAAAGAGTGAAAAGATTTAGATTTAACGTCTATATAAATATTAAGAACTTAGGCATAAAAAAACAAGCCGTAGCCTGTTTTTTTTTATTGTGATATAAGCGCTTAGTCTTTTTTCTGATACGTTTTACCAGGGTTGTTAAGCTCATAATCTTTTTTACGCTCAAATTCAGCATTTTCTTCATCGCGCAGTGCGTATTTCGCACGCTTTTCAGCACGCTTGGCTTCTGCAGCGGCTTTGGCTTCTTCTTCTGCCTTGGCTTTAGCTTCAGCGCGGTCTTTTGCACTTTGTGCAATAGCCGTTTGAATTTTCGCGCCGTGTGCTGCAACGTTTTGAATTGTTTGAGCGTTATGCGCTAGAATTTCTTGGGCTTTTTCTGAATCTGGTTCACGAATAATAATCGTCAAGTTGTCCAAAATAGCATTGATAAATCCAACTTCCTTGGCGTTGAAGTAACCCTTAGAAATGTTGATATACTCATTTAAAATCACCTTAACAGGCGCTTTACCTATTGAAAGTTCGCTTACAGCGGCCATAAGTAATGACTTTTCAACCAAGCCAATACGCTCGTATGTCCAGCTTTCGTTAAGGTTGCCAGCAATCAGCGTTTCATAACGCTCTTGGTTTTCAGCAACATCATTTAAAATGGTCACCATAATTTTTTTATCAGCGTCGTGTTGTTTAACATAATACTGAATAAATTCATCGCGTACTTTGTCCAAAGGCTGGTTAACAAAAACATGCTGAAAAATAGCTTGAAGTGCTAAAATACGTGCTTCTGTACGTGAGTCGCCCGAAATGCTGCCAGCATCAGGGAAGGCATCATTTTCATTGGCATCAAAATCATCTTTAATAAGGTCGTCGAGCGTGTTCATTTTTCTAATTTACCTACTAGCTTGTAAAAATCTTCTAAGTCGTCAAATTCGTTGTAGACCGATGCATAACGGATATAGCCGACAAAATCAATGTTTTTTAATTTTTCTAGAACCATATCGCCAATTTCTTTTGACTGAATTTCGGTTTTACCCTCTTCAGAGAGGTTTTGTTCAATTTCCGAAATAACGTTGCTCACCGTGGCTTTTGTTACGGGTCTCTTGCCTAGGGCAATCAATAAACAGCGTGTTAATTTTTCAGGTTCAAAAAGTTCGCGTCGGCCATCATTTTTTACAACAAAAACCTGTTGGATCTGAAAACGTTCAAAAGTTGTAAAGCGTCGGTCACATTTTGGACAAGCACGACGGCGGCGAATAACACGGCCATCTTCCGACGGGCGAGAATCTTTCACTTGTGTGTCATTGTTAGAGCAAAATGGGCATTTCACGTGCTTTTTTCCTTTTAAGCGTTCATTGTTTTATGTCACAGTTCTATTTATCGAATAACGATAAATGCTGTTACATGGCGTTATCATAAATAGGGAAGCGCTTACACATGGCTTCTACTTCAGTTCTAATACGGTTCTCCACCAGTTCGTCCCCATCATCACCTTTTTTGGCAACAGAATCAAGGACTTCATAAATCCAGTTCGCTATTTGTTCAAATTCTGTTTCCTTAAAGCCACGGCTGGTCCCCGCTGGCGTTCCTAGGCGAATGCCCGATGTCACAAAAGGACTTGTCTCATCAAATGGGACAGAATTTTTGTTGCATGTTAAGCCTGCGCGCTCTAAAGCGTGTTCCGCAGCTTTTCCTGTAATGCCAATAGGGCGCAAGTCCATTAAGACAAGGTGGTTATCTGTGCCGCCTGTTACAGGGCGCAAACCTTTTTCTTTAAGGGTATTACTGAGAACGCAAGCGTTTTTAGCCACTTGTTTCATGTAATCTTTAAAATCGTCACTTAAAGCTTCTTTAAAAGCAACCGCTTTAGCTGCAATCACGTGCATGAGTGGCCCGCCTTGAATGCCAGGGAAAACAGCGCTGTTAAGCTTTTTAAAGAGTTCAGCGTCGTTTGTAAGCACAATACCACCGCGTGGCCCACGTAATGTTTTATGGGTTGTGCTTGTTGTGTAGTGTGCATATGGCACAGGGTTTTGGTGTAAGCCTGCAGCCACAAGGCCTGCAATATGCGCCATGTCCACCATAAGGTAGGCGCCAACTTTATCGGCTATTTCACGGAAACGTTTGAAGTCAATAGCGCGTGGGTAGGCGCTGGCGCCTGCAATAATAAGTTTTGGTTTAAGCTCTAATGCACGTGCTTCAACGTTTTCGTAGTCAATACATTCAGTTTCTTTGTCGATGGTGTAAAAGTGAGCATCGAACCATTTACCTGATTGATTCACAGGGGAGCCGTGGGTTAGGTGCCCACCTTGGTCAAGTGACATACCTAAAATGCGGTCACCTGGTTTTAAAATAGCATTAAAAACAGCTTGGTTTGCTTGAGAGCCTGAATGTGGTTGAACATTGGCATATTCAGCGCCGAAAAGCTTGCATAAGCGTTCTTTTGCTAGTGTTTCAGCGTTATCCACAAATTCACAACCACCATAGTAGCGTTTACCTGGATAACCTTCGGCATATTTATTGGTCATAAGTGAACCTTGCGCCTGCATAACGGCTTTAGAAACAATGTTTTCTGATGCGATTAGTTCAATTTGATCACGTTGGCGCACGTATTCAGATTCAATATTGCCAAAAATTTCAGGATCAACGTTTTTAAGTTCTGCGTTAAAAATAGTCATGTTGTGTAAAGTTCCTTTATGCGATGTCGTTAAGTGGTGCGTCGAGTTTGTCGAGGCGGTTCTGGTGGCGACCACCTTCAAACTTAGCGTCTATGAAAGTTTGCAGGCAATGTAATGCTGTTTCTGCATCAGTCACACGTTCACCAAAGCATATAATATTGGCGTTGCTGTGTTCTTTTGCGGCTCTTGCGGTAAATTCGTTGTGTATAAGTGGTGCGCGAATGCCTTTGTAGCGGTTGGCGCGCATTGAAACGCCAATACCTGAACCGCAAACAAGAATACCCATGTCGGCGCCTGAAGATAAAATGGCCTGTGCTGCTTTGTCGGCATAGTCGGGGTAGTCAACCGAATCGGTGGCGTTGTGCGTGCCTAAGTCGGCAACAAAGTAACCTAGTTCTTGTAGTTTACTGGCAAGAATATTTTTAAGATTAAACCCTGCATGGTCGGAAGCGATAACCCAGTTCATAAAAGCGCCTTTTTTTATTTTTTAAATTCATCTTCATTAAAACATAAAAGGTTTATAAATGGAAGATAGAGAAGAGGGTTGTTTATATAATTTTATAATTATACAAAGCGCACGCATAATTACTTTGTCTTTTAAAAATCCACAGGCTGGGTTTGTTACTTCTTTTTAGGGTTGTTTTATGACTATTAAACTTGGCGAAGGCGGTTTTAGCCCTTTGAAATCTTATGATAAAAATACCAAAGCATGCCGAAAAAAAGGATGCACCATAAAATATAGCTTCAAAAACAAAAAACCCTCCGAAGAGGGCTTTTTTTATTATCTAATGTTTAAACGCTAAGGGCTACACTTGCCGCACGTTCATTTACAGAACCATTTTCTTCACCGCCACCAGGTAAGATAAGCTCACCAATACTTTCAATAGCCTGTGATGGAGATTGCAATATTTGTTCAGCAACCGCTGAAGCGTCAATGCTGCCAGGCATCGCAATTTCTGGAATGCCACGTTCTTCTAATGTTGCAACACGGGCTGCAATATCGGCTTGAATATATTCTTCGTCGCTGCCGCCACCAGGAAGGGTAACTTCCTCGTATTTGCCAGACCCAAGAACAGCAAATTCAACAGCTTCGCCGCCGCTGCCAGGCATGGTAATTTCTTGAACAGTTTTAGCATTTTGGCTAATTGCCACTTCATCTTTAACGTTAAACTGCTCAATAGCAGGACCGCTGCCAAGCTGTCTAACTTCCTTAACTTCAACTTTTGCTTTTTGTGCAACTTGTGCAATAGGCTGCTCTAACACAGCTTTTACTTCTGCGGGGCTTACTTTTTGCCTTACTTGCGTCATAGGGGTGTTTGCATATTGTTTTGGCAATGATTCAACCGATTTAACAACCTGTTCAACTTGTTGCTGCACTTTTGCAGGCTGCGTTTCCGCAGGCGCAGAAATTTGTGTCTTTTGTTTAAATTGTTGAATAGCAGCGCTAATGTCTGGAGTTGCGCTTACTTTACTTGATTTGCCATAACGCTCTAAAAAGATAGTTGTGGCTGTAATATCATTCAACATACGTGAACGCAAATTGCCCTTTGCGTATTTTTCTACCAAAGCAACATTATTGATGAGGCCTGATTTTTCGGTCCCTGATAGTCGTGTTGATGATGATATTTTAGCAATGATTTTGAAGCTATCTTGTGCAATAGCTACTTGTTCTGTACTTTTTTGCTGCACAGCCTTGTCTTGCGCTTGCGCAACACTTACATAATTTTTTGCTGTAATATTTACTGTCATTTTAGCACCTTCTCCGGCCTTCCTGGCCTTTTTATGACTTCCCCAAGTCAAATTCCCCTTGTACTTCAACGGCTTTCCTAGCCATCGTGTACTTAATATACCACTTATTACTATATATGGCAACTGTTATACACTATTACAAGTGTTTTCAATAAATAACCTGCTCTTTTATAGTGTATATGAAGGATTATCGTATGATTTGTGTTTATTATTGTATTTAGTTACTATAGAGTTTATATATATAACACGTATAAAATTCAGGAAATAAAGGGGAGTTATATGAGAAACATGCGCAGAAGAGACTTTTTTTCGTCTTTAGCGGAAGCAAGCATGGACTTATTGGGTGATAACCCATTTCATGGTACTTTAGCAGACTCTTTATATACCTTTGTTCCTGCAACATACAAAAATAGTCCGACATTGTTAGTGATGGGTGGATTACGTTTGCGTGAAAACGTTTATAAAGACAAGTTTAACCTTATTTACATGGATAAATGGCCAACGCATCAAGCCGATGTTTCATTTTGGCGTAAATTATTGTTACGACATGACTTAACGGATCAAATTTTTGTGTTGTGTAAAACACTTCCAGATAGCGCACCTTCATTTATGATGAAAGCTGTTTGTTTGGATAAAAATTCTGCAGCACGTGAAAATAGAAATCTCAAAACATTGCCAGTTATGTTGTTGGTCGGCGAAGATAAGGTGGGTAACGGCCTGCCAAATTTGGAACATTTTGGTCATGGTAGCGATGTTTTTGTATCTTCACCAAACACGCTTAACATTCAAGGAAGCCCTGCGTATGACCGTGTGGTGAACTTCTTTTTAGGTTAAATTTAAAGTTACCCGAAGATGTAAAAAAAGCTGTACAGCTTATGATAGATAATAGTGATAAAACACAATGTACTTCTTAGGCTGATGTTATTGCTTACGCTGGTAACATGTTGGGGTTTGGTGCAGGAAAGGGATATCGCTCTTCTTTGTCTTAACCTCTATTGATATTCGAAAAAAAAGCCCTCATTGAGGGCTTTTTTATTTGAAATAACGTTTTTTAAAGGCGAAATGCTTCTTGCAAACGTTTGAAAATGTTCTTCGGTTCGGTGTTTTTCACTTCAATCTGAATTTTTTCAACGTTTAAGGATACATCACTTAAGCGTTTAATAATATCGCCATAACCGCGTTCTAAAAGGTCGACGTTTGTAATGTAAGTTGTGCCCTCAGCAAGTGCCGCTGCAATAACGTAAGCAAGCCCCGCACGCAAGTCTGGTATTTCAATAGGCTCATCAATGGCTTTAAGTGGCGTTGGCCCCATAATAAGCGCACTGTGTTTGTAGTCGTGGTTTTCATAACGACAAGCTTCGCCTAAACATTTGGTTGTAAGCTGAATTTTTGAACCCAGTAAATTCACAACTTCGGTGTAGCCAAAACGTTGTTCATAAACAGTTTCATGCACGACAGAAATACCTTGTGCTTGTGTTAAAAGAACTGTAAAAGGCTGCTGCCAGTCTGTGGAGAATCCAGGGTAAACGCCCGTTTCAAGTGCGATGGATGTAAGCGGACGCTCGCGGTAAAAGCGAATGCTAGAGCCGCCAATAAATTCAAAGCCGCCACCCACTTTACGGTAGTAAGAAAGGAAGTTGCCAAGTGTATTAGGGCGAATGCCGTGTACGGTAATGTCGCCATCAGTTGCACAAGCAAGAGCCGCCCATGAAGCCGCTTCAATGCGGTCGCCAAGCACATACATGTTTGTGCCGGTTAAGCTTTTAACACCCTCAATTGTAATTTCACGGTTAGGTGAAAGGAAAATAACGGCACCCATGCTGCGTAGCATTGTAATAAGTTCTAAAATTTCAGGTTCAACCGCGGCGTTTTTAATCACGCTGGTTCCTTCCGCAAGAACACTTAGGAATAGGCAACTTTCTGTCGCACCCACACTTGGGTAAGGCAGTTCATAGTGTGTGCTTTGAAGGCGACCTTTAGAAGACGCGAAATAACCATTTTCTTTAATTTCAACTTTAGCACCAAAAAGTTCGGCCGCTGTGAGGTGAAAATCTACATTACGTTGACCAATATTACAGCCGCCCATACTAGGTACTGAAGCTTCACCGTATTTGTGCAATAAAAATGGAATAAGTAAAATAGGTAAACGGTTGTTGCGTGAATCGGGTGTGGTTACTTTGCTTGTATTGACAGTTGTTGGGTCAATTTCAAGCGTTGTTTCGTCTTTCCACGTTACCTTAGCGCCAACAGTCTCAAGAAGGCGTTTGGTAATGTCAACATCACCAATGCTTGGAACGTTGCTAAGTGTTGTCGCACTTTGCCCTAGCAGTGCGCAGACCATGGCTTTGGTTGCAAAGTTTTTAGCACCTAAACATGAAACTTCACCTGAAACAGGTGTACCACCTTTAATTTTATATGCAGAAATTTGAGCCATTGTCTTCACCTTCACTTATTCATTCAAAAATGCATTATTAAGTGTGAAATTGTATATATCAAGTTAAATATTTATCAAATATTATACATTTCTATGAAATCGTTCTTATAATATAAATATGAGGATTTTATAAAAAACTCTCTACAGGTGGTAAGTGACTGTGCCACAATAAAAATAAATTAAAGCACCTTAATAGAAAGACAGCTTATGAAAATTAATAATTTCGAAAGATTTTTTGTCAATTCACCTGTGCGTCGCTTTGTACAAAAATACTGGGAAGTACCCACTTTAATTCGTTTGGGCGGTTATCCATGTAAGGGGAGTATTGCAGAAATTGGTTTTGGTAGCGGTTATGGCCTAAAGCTTATTCGGGAAAAGTTTCAAGCAAGGGTTGTTCATGGTTTTGAAATTGACGAAACAACAATTAAAAAAGCCAGTTCATTTTTAGCTAAAGAAATTATGGCAAAAGAAATTCAGTTGCATGAAGATGATGATGAGCTGACGATGTTGCGTAAAAATTCATATGGTTCTATCTTCTTCTTTGGTTCACTGCACCATATTCCTAAGTGGCAACAAGCTGTGCATGCGGCGGTTGCGTCATTAAATGAAGGTGGAAAAATTTATTTTTGGGAATTTTATAAGCCGTGTATTGACAATTACGTGGTTAAAAAATTTTTAGACCACCCACACGAAACCAGTTTTACACACGAAGAGTTGAAAGCTGAGCTTGAAAAAGCGGATTGTAAAATTATAGGTGAGAAAAACATTTTAAACCTTGCCGGTATGCTTGTTGTTGAAAGACAGAAGGAGGTTATTTAAATGTTTTATTCATCTCCAGCTGTTAAAACAGGATTGCGTGCTGCGCTTACTTCGTCTAGACGTTTTCGGAAAACTTTTTCAGGTTTTTGGTGGAAGTGGTTTTCAAGTTTCTCTTTTTGACCTGTTTTTATCTGTTGCGCCATCTTTTTCATGACACGGATAAAGTTATCTAAAACTTCTTTAGGTTCGCTTTCAGTTGGTTCAATAAGCATAGCGCCGCCCACAACAAGTGGGAAGTATACGGTCATCGGGTGAATACCTTCATCAATTAAAGCCTTTGCAATGTCGTGTGTGGTCACACCTTGTTCTTTTTGCCATTTATCATTAAGTAAGCATTCGTGCATGCAGTAGTCGTTGTTATTTTTATTAAAAGGGGCGTTAAAGTCATCACGTAGGTTGGTTAAAATGTAATTGGCACTTAGTACAGCGTCTTCTGATGCTTGTTTTAAACCGTCAGCACCATGCGACTTCATGTAAGAAAGCGCACGTACAAACATGCCAAATTGCCCATGAAAGGCACGGATACGACCAATACTTTGTGGTGAATTTTCTATAACTTTATAAGACATCCCTTCTTTAATGACACGTGGAAGTGGTAGGTAAGGAACTAGTTCTGCACATACAGCCACAGGGCCACTGCCAGGACCACCGCCGCCGTGTGGTGTCGAAAAGGTTTTGTGTAAATTAAACTGCATCACGTCAACACCTAAATCGGCTGGGCGTACTTTACCCATAATGGCGTTAAAATTAGCGCCGTCACAATAAAAATAGGCACCAAGGTTATGCAATGCATCTGCAATGTTTTTCATATTAGGTTCAAACAAGCCACAAGTGCTTGGGTTTGTCAGCATAAAGGCAGCCACGTCTTCACCGTGCTCTTTTAAGTAAGCATGAAAGGCGTCCATATCTACAAAGCCTGCTTTTGTAGAAGGGATAGTTTTGCATGTGTAACCACACATCGCAGCTGTGGCAGGGTTTGTGCCATGGGCGCTGTCTGGTATGAGAATAATTTTACGAGGATTGCCTTTTGCTTCATGGGCTTTACGAATAACCATTGCGCCTGTAAGTTCACCGTGTGCACCAGCACTTGGTGTAAGCGTTGCTTGCGGCAAGCCTGTTAAAGTGCACAGCCAATGTTCTAGCTCGTACATAACAGCTAAAGCGCCTTGTATAGTATCTTCTGCTTGTAAAGGATGGATGTGGGCAAATCCGCCAAATCTGGCAACTTTTTCGTTTAAGCGTGGGTTGTGCTTCATGGTGCATGAACCAAGCGGGTAAAAATTACCGTCGATAGAAAAGTTGGTTTGCGAAAGCTTTACAAAATGGCGTAAGACTTGTGGTTCACTTGCTTGTGGTAACCCAATGCTTTCACGGGCTTTTTGACCTGTTTTAAGCGATGTTAAATGCACAGATGGAAGGTCGACGCCTGTACGTCCTTGAGTGCTTTGTTCAAGTAGTAATTTTTCTTCGTGCATAGGGTTTGTCCATTTTTTCATTTTTATTTGCTTATTATGCCGTAAAAATGAAAATAGGACGAGTAAAATGTGAATAGGGGGTTGACGTTGCGGTGTGTCAGGTGTATACCACAACCAAGATATATATCTTTCTTCCCTTTTTAAGTTTTTAAGGAGCTTAAATGCCTTCAAAAATAAAACTTTTTTTACTTTATAGCACTGTCTTTTTAGGGGCAGGTTTATTACTCGCTTTTGCACTGGTTTTTTTCTTGCCATTAGGTGGTCAGGTAGCTTTGTCGCAAAGTGTTGTGCCAATTTTTTTGGTGTTGTTCACGTTTTATTTCCCTGTTTATTTTAGAGGATTTAAAACATATGTAACGCTATCTATTGTTGGTGTGGGTTTTTTAACTGCGCATATGTATTTAATAATAGATCAACACACAAGCCTTACATTTAACTCTTTATTTGCGGGCGCTATGTTTGTATTAGCTCTTGCTGTTTCTTATGCTGCTTTAGGTGTTTTTCCTAAGCGTGGCGTTATTCATACCTCTCAAGGTTAAGGAAGTGATTATGTTTACAAATAAATATGTTTTACTTAATACCGCACTTATTTTTGTACTTACGCCATTTTTGTTTATAGGTTTTTCTTATTTAGAGCCTATGATGCCAGAAAATTTGGCGCAGGTTATGGTGAATAATGTGCACTATGTTTCATTAAGTTTGTTGGCTGTTTCTATTGTTTTGTTTTGGAAAATTCGCCAAAAAGCACTTTTTAAACTTATTGACTTAATAGCTGTTTGTTTGTTGTTACCGTGGTGTGTATTTTATTTGATGCCTGTCATTGGCGCATATTTACCCTTTGTTGGTAATGCCATGGTTGGTTATTCAGTTATGGCTGTGATTGGGTTGTTTGTTGCGTATGTATTGTCATGTTTTTTGCAAGTGTTTAAAGTGAATTTATGGGGTGAATAACGCCAACATAAAAACCTAAAAAACGAATGAAAAACATCGCATTATGCGGTGTTTTCTTTTTTGAATGAGGTGTGTTATGCGCGCTTATTTTGGCTATGCTTTAGATCAATTTTTTCATAAGTCTCTTACAACGCTCATGCTGTTTGCTGTATTAGCTATTTTTATACCGTGCACGTCAGTTTATGCCTATTTTGGTACGAGAGAATCTCTTTTTATGCTTTCAGCGTCTTTGGTATTTTTGGGGGCGTCGTTATGCATTTTGACTAACATTTTTAATGTTTTTCCAAGGCGCCTTTATTATTTTATAGTTTATGCCTTGGTTGTTTATTGTTGGTTGGCGGCATCAAGCGCTATGCTTGAGTCGGTTTTAACAATTTTTACCGTGCATGCATTGATAGAATTTATTGTTTTGCCAATTTATTTTTGGAAATCCATTAAAAAAGGTGTTGTACCAGATCTTTAAATTTAATGATTATCGAGTGTAATCTGTTCATATATAAAAAAAGCACCGCTACATGCGGTGCTTTTTTTTATTATATATATGAAAGGTCGTAGTTTTCGCGGTTTTTTTATTGTTTATCTTATTTTAAGTTACTTACGCGTGAGCATCGATAAACTTCACAGCTATTCTAGCTCTACATTTTCAGACGTTTTGCTGAAAACGAGATAAGGGGGTCACCTCCTTAGCTTGCTAGTTTTAGTTCCCAGGGCTGATCGTCAAATTCATCTACTTCAAGCATTTGAATTTCTAAATCTGTGACGGCGTCATCAAGATTTTCACCTTTACCAAGGAAATGGCTGGTGTCGTCGGTCATTGCAAGGAAGATTGTTTTGCCGGTGATGGCGTCGACGGTTTCAACAATAGCGACGTTTAGGATGTCGTTTTCGTCATCGTATTCGTATTCTTCAGGCCAAAGTTCTTCATTCATAAGATAGTCTCCTACGGTTTTATTAAACAGAGTTTCCTAATAATTTAATTCTACAGATTGATTAAAAAATAGGCAACCTTATGGTTAAGCGTTTATGAATTGGTTTAAGGCCGCTGCAAAGGCTTCAATGTCGCTGTTACTCGTCATTTCTGTGGCACAGACCAGCAATTTTTGTGCGTCAATAGGGTGGCCTGCAACAATACCGCTTGCTTGAAGGTGTGTGGTAATTTTGTTTGCATCTACAGGTGTTCGAATGACAAATTCATTGAAATATGTAGTGTTTTGAACGGTAACGCCCGAAACTGCCTTTAAGGCATTTTCAAGTGCTATAGCACGCTCATGGTTTACCAGTGCAAGTTGTTTAAAACCTGTTTCGCCAAGTAAGCTCATGTGGACAGTAAAGGCGAGGGCGCATAAGCCTTCGTTGGTGCAAATGTTAGATGTGGCTTTATCACGGCGAATATGTTGTTCACGCGTGTTAAGGGTTAATACAAAGCTGCGTTTGCCATCGCTGTCGGTTGTTTGACCGCAAATGCGTCCTGGCATTTGACGTAGATATTCTTTCTTGCTGGCAAAAAATCCAAGAGAGGGGCCACCAAAACTTAAAGGCACGCCAATGCTTTGCGCTTCGCCTACTGCAATATCGGCAACTTGAGGTGCTTCTAAAAGGCCAAGGCTTAAAATTTCTGTGGTGCAAACAATCAGCAATGCGCCCGCATCGTCACACATTTTGCGGTAATGGCTTAGGTTTGGCACTTCGCCATAAAAATTAGGGTATTGTACAACCACGCAAGCGGTGTTGTCGTCCATTGCTTTTACAAAATCACCTTCTTTGTGGTTTAAGTAAGTGTTGAGCGTTTCTTGATATTGAGGGTGAAGACCATCTGCAATCATGACATTGTTCTTTTTACCGCGCAAAACACGTTGAGCCATTAAAACCGCTTCTGCAAGAGACGTAGCACCGTCATACATAGAAGCGTTCGCAACTTCTTGCCCTGTTATGCGTGCAATATATGTTTGAAATTCAAAAATAGCCGTTAATGTACCTTGAGAAACTTCAGGTTGGTATGGCGTATACGCTGTTAAAAATTCGCTACGTTGTATGATGTAGTCTACCGTTGCTGGGACGTGATGGTTGTAGTAGCCAGCACCCAAAAAGAAAGGACCATCTGTTGTTTTGTGATTTTGTTCGCTTAAGTTAAACATATCACGTTCAACTTCCATTTCGGTTTGGTGTAGCGGTAAGTCTAATAGTTTTTTGAGTAAAGCATTTTGAGGTACGTTGGTATAAAGGTCGTCCACACATGTCGCATGCGAAGCTTTAAGCATGTCGGCACGTTCTTGTTTCGTGTGTGGTAGATATCTCATATTAAGAGCGCTCGTCTGTATATTGTGTGTACCAGCTAGAAAAACGGTTCATCAACCCTTCGATGCTTGAAGAAATAACAAGACCACTAAAGGCTGTGAGGTGTTCTCCGCCCATAAATCCGTCTTCAGCGCCAATAAGAACTGTTTTACCTTGCCCTAAAGCAAAGCCAATTTCGACACGCGTTGCTTGGTTAGAAAGGCCTTCACCTAGCCAAAAAACTGCAATGTTAGAGGCTGCAATCGCTTGGCGTTCCCATGCAACTTGTCTTGCGTGTTCACCTGGAGAAATTTCAGGGTGAGGGAAGTCCATTCTGCTTGGGTTAATAAATGTAACTTCAGCATCTGTAAAGCGGCGGAAAAATGTTAAGCGCCAGTCCCGTCCTTGGCAGTTACCGCCTAGGAATACGTTTGGGTAGCGTGTGTTGCTGTGAATCACTTCACCAGATGTAATGAGTTCGTATGCCATCTTTTTTTGCCTTTGTGCTTGCTTGTTCTCTAAAAAATATACACAATTATGGCATGGAAAAAATAATAAGCAAGACCCCCTTACACACGTTTCATACCAGTTCAGGTGCAAAAATGGCACCTTTTGCTGGGTATGACATGCCCATTAGCTATCCTTTAGGGACACTTAAGGAACATTTGTGGTGCCGTGAAAATGCGGGTTTATTTGACGTTTCGCACATGGGACAGTTTATGTTGCTGGGTATGGATGGCGCCGACTTTTTAAGTGGTTTAACCCCCACCAATTTTAATGAGAAATTATTAGGCAAAAATGTTTATACCCTTTTAATGAATGAAAAAGGTGGTGTAAGAGACGACCTTATTGCTTCACGTTTAACAGAAAATAAGATTTACATTGTTTTAAATGCGGCATGTAAAATGTCAGACAAGCAGTATATGCTTTCAAAGCTTGGTAAGGGCTTAGAGTTTGATGAATTGCGTCGTCGTGCTTTAATGGCATTGCAGGGGCCAAAAGCCGCCCAAGTTTTACAGCGTTTTGTAACAGAAGATTTATCTAAAATGCCTTATATGTCGATAAGGGAGATGAATGTAGCGGGATTTGCCTGCCTTGTAAGCCGAAGTGGTTACACAGGGGAAGACGGCTTTGAGATAAGTATTGACAATGACCATGCCGAAAATTTATGGCTTCAATTAAACGAGCACCCCATGGTTGAGCCTATTGGTCTTGCGGCGCGCGATAGTTTAAGGCTTGAGGCAGGTTTTGCTTTATATGGGCACGAACTAGACGAGACAACAACTCCAAAAGAAGCTGACTTGAACTGGGTGGTGAGTAAAGAACATGTGAACTTTGTAGGGGCAGATGCTTTAACGCAAACGGTTAAACGTAAGCGTGTGGGTGTTAAGCTTGTCGATAAAGGTATTGCAAGAGAAGGAAGTATTATTTTTAATGCGGACGGTGAAAAAATTGGCGTACTGACAAGTGGAGGGCATTCTCCAAGCTTTAAATGCGCCATTGGCCAAGCTTATATAGATATTGATTCTGCACAAATTGATACCGAAATATTTATTGATGTGCGTGGCCGCAAATTAAAAGCACAGGTGCATGATGTGCGTTTTATTAAGCGCAAATAAAAAAAGACAGCATCTACTGTCTTTTTAAGTTCGATACGTACTGAGTTCAAAACCCTTTATGGTGTTTATTTTTTCTTTAAAGGTAGGCACTTTGTTAATAATCCAAGTGTAAGCCTGTGCTCTAACATGCTTGGAAAATTGTCCAATGTTGTAATAACCTTTAAATGACGCTGGCTTATCACTTCAATATGGCCAATGTTACTTCCTTTTTTGTTGTATAAATTGATAAAAGGCTTGTCATAAATCATGTGGCTTGCATCTACAGCCCGCAACCAGCTGGCAAGTTCGTGCCTGATTATAAGTTCGTTGCTTGTTTCTGTTTTCTGCCTATACTTTACAATAAAGTAAATGGCAAACGCACCAACAATAATGGTTGTTATGTAATGAATGTTTGTCATGAGGGTACCTCGGCTTTAAGGTAGTCTATCGCATAGCCAACTCTTGCATCAGTCGGGATAGGTGTAACCGCATGTACAAATTCAAAGCGGTGAATGCGTTTACCTAAAGAAGTACTGTCTTCACGTTTAACTGTGGCAACAACTTCTTGTTTGCTATTGAGTATATGCGGGAACGAAAAGCTTTTTGCGTCCATGTTTTTTAACCATGTTTCTGTTACTTTTTGACGCAACTTATATTTTTTTTCATCTTGGTAATGGCTTATAAAAGCCCATGCTAAAAATAGCATAATGACAATCATAATCATAAGGTATACCTCTGTATAATAGGAAGGGGGATGTATCAAGAAAAGATTCAGTGTTTGTAATTGATTTAAGTTGTATACGTTATAAGTTGTAGGGTCAAGCAAAAAACGGTAGATAAAGCCATGAACCCTTGCTATAATCCTGCTAATTTTAAAGACATATATGAGGGACTAAAAACATGAGTGACGTAAGAGAAAACCTTTTCTATACAAATGAACATGAATGGATAAGCGTGGACGGTGATATCGCAACACTAGGTATTACAGATTTTGCTCAGGAGTCATTAGGTGACCTTGTTTTTGTAGAATTGCCAGAAGTTGGCGATGCTTTAAACCTTGGTGAACAGGTTGCTGTTGTTGAGTCAGTTAAAGCAGCAAGTGAAGTTTACAGCCCCATTACAGGTGAAGTTGTTGAAATTAACGACGAACTAGAAGATGCACCAGAATCTATTAACTCGCACCCATTTGACGATGGTTGGTTGGTTAAAATTAAGCTTACAGACAAAAAAGAAATCGATGACTTGATGAACGCTGCCGACTATGAAGATTATATTGAAGGTTTGGTGTAAATTACCTTTGCTTTCTCTATCTTAATATAGGCGGTCGTAGGTATTTATTATATTCAGTAATTATGTTACAAGGTACATTATGAAAAATTTAAAGCAGTTTTATAGTTTATTATTATGTGCCTTAACTCTTATGGGCTTGCCTATTGTGGCGCAAGCTAATGATGATGCGTTTAGCGTTAAAAATTATGAAGTCACCCTTGCAAGGGGCAACACGAACACATTGCGTGAAAGGGCCATTAAGCAAGCAACACGCGAAGCATTCCCTAAATTGTTGCGTCAATTAACACCGCGTCACACATGGTCAGCGCACTCTAATTTGTTAGAATATGTTAACTGGGATGACGTTTCATACAAAACAAATATATTAGAAGAAAAATATAATCCAGTTTATAAGGCTGTTTTTGATATTTATTACCGTGAAAAAGCGGTGAAAGATCTTCTTACGAAATTTAACATCCCATATACCGAAAGTACGGGTGGTCGTGTTTTAATTGTTCCTGTTTTTGAAGAAGGTAACTTTAAGCAGTTATGGGAAACAACCAATCCTTTAAAAGATGCGCTCAATGACGCCGTGCGTTCTCATGGTTCTTTTGAATATATAATGCCTGAAGGTGACACAGATGAAACGGCTGCTTTAAACGCAGATATGGCAACGCTTGGTGCGGGTGATCTTATTTTGAATTTGGCTAATAAGTATGAAGCAACTGCTGCTGTTGTTTATCATGCAAAAGTAAGCAAGCGTTTTGGTTCGTATTACCTAGATGTAACGGCAAATTGGTATGAGCCAGATGTGCAGGCTGAGCCTTCTTTGTTTACAGCACCTATTGAAGATATTGCCTTTGTGGGTGGCGAAATTGACTATGGGTCTTTAAACGGCGTTTTTAAATTAGCAGCCGATGATATTCTTTCGCATTTAGGCGCGCATAAGCGTAGCCAAGGTTTGGTTGAAGTGAATAAGCCTGGACGTGTGTTTTTACGCTTTAAGCCAGCCGATGCACGTGACCTTGAAAAGCTTAAGGAAGTTGTAGGTGAATTAAATACAATTAGCGAATTTAAGTTACGTGTTTTAAACGTTAAAGACAGCGTTTTTCAAGTCGATTTCTTTGGCGATAGGGACGCCTTTAAAGAGCAGCTACAAAAAACAAATCTAACGGTAGAAGAAACAAAAATGCCGATGGTTTGGAAGGTTCAATTTAAGAACGACCCATTTTTAGGGCCCGTAAATTATGAGTTTGACGATGAATAGTCAGCAGCAAATTCTTTTATCATTCCCACAACGAACCGACTTTTCGCCAGAAAATTTTTTGGTGTTACCAACCAATAACCATGCCTATATGTTGGCTGGACAGTTTCCTGCTATGGCAGGTGATGTTTTGGCTATTTATGGTGAGCAGGGTGTTGGTAAAAGCCATCTTTTTGCTATGACAGTAAACCGCACACAAGCCAAGGTTTTAAAAAAGGCTGACTTAAAACTTCCCTTAAATCTAAGCTTTATGCATTATGCTATTGACGGTGCTGATGACTTGTCCGCTTCTGAACAAGAGGCATTGTTTCACATGTTTAACAATGTAAAGTCTTCTGGTGGTAGCTTGTTGATTATGTCGCGTCAAGCGGTGGCGAAAATGGATATTTTACCCGATTTAAAATCACGTTTGCTCACGGCACCTCAAATAGAAATTCAGTCTCCAAAAGATGCCCACCTTGAAGTCTTCTTGGTAAAATATGCTTCAGATAGGCAAATATTTTTAGAGCCAAAAGTAGCAGGGTACATTCTTAAGAATTGCGAACGCAATGTCTCGCATATTGAATCTATCGTACAAGCGCTCGATGAATTATCGCTGGAACAAAAGCGAAAAATCACCGTTCCTCTTGTGAAGCAAGTGTTAGAATCTTAATCGATTCACCTCTTTTTGAGATTATTTTGCCACGACAGCATATTCCATTTGTCTAAAATATTTATGCGAAAATAATCATTGCGTTTATACTAAGAATTATGAAATTAAATGCACGACCAAAATTTGTACACCCCGCAGAAGAAGCCCATAATGAGGGTCGTTTTGCGGTGATTGACATTGGTTCGAGCACTATACGTCTTGTGGTGTATGACACAGGTGTTTACCCTCATTTATTCCTCAATCATAAAGTACGTACACGCCTTGCTACAGGTAAAGGAACGGGTGATTTTTACTTAGAACAAGAACGCATGGAACGTACGCTTAGCGCGATAGAATGGTTTTTATGGGTATGCAGGGAATCATCTGTTACAACGGTGGTTGCTACAGCAACAAGTGCTGTACGTGAAGCGAAAAATGGCAGCGATTTTGTGGATATGGTACGTGAAAAAACGGGGTTGCATATCGAAGTTATATCGGGTGAATCAGAGGCACGTTTAAGTGCGCTTGGTGGCGTTACAAGTTTGCCAGATGCCTTAGGCGTTGTTATGGATCTAGGTGGTGGTAGCTTAGATATTTGCTGTACAGAAATTAACGGTGAATTTGCGTCATTACCTCTTGGTGGTTTAAGCCTGCAAAAATTAAGTGATAACGACCCATTTAAAGCTGTTGAAATTTTAAAAAAGGCCTTAAAAGATGTGAACTGGCTTTGCCAAGGGGGCATGCGTGACCTTGTAGCGCTTGGTTCGGGTATGCGTTCTATCGCAAGTTTACACATGACAGAAACAAACTATCCAATGCGTATCTTGCATGGTTATAGTATTCCAAAAAATGAGGCCATTGCTTACTGCGAAAAGTTTTTAAAGGGTGATATTAGCCCAAAAATTTCGCATTTAGCCAAAGGGTATGAAGACATTATTCCATACCGTGCTGCTGCGCTTAAAGCCATGCTCGAAGTGGGTGACTTTGACTTTGTGCGCTTTGCTTCGTTTGGTATCCGTGAAGGTGTTTTCTTTAGTCAAATTGAACAAGGTGGGGTGGGGGAAGACCCTCTACTTTCTTTCGCAACCGACCTTGCGGAACGTGATGGACGTGGTGCAGCTTATGCTTTTGAACTTGCCAATTGGGCGCACCGTATTTTCCCAACATGGCAGCCAAGGCTTATGCAGGTTGCAGCACTATTTGCCGATGTGGCATGGCGTGAGCAATATGCTTACCGTGCAACGTCTGCTTTTGAAATTGTTTATGGTGGTTCCTTTGTGGCCTGCTCGCATGAAGACCGTGCCAAGCTTGCGCTTATTGCTTATTACACCCATGCCGACGAGTTAAATGAAGATTTTTATAAACGTATTACGGGCTTAGTCACCCCTGAAGATATTTTAGAAGCAAAGCAAATTGGCGCCATTTTCCACTTAGCGTCATTCTTAGATCCTGGGGCAAGGGGGCTTCTTGCCGATTTTGTTCTTAAAGAACAAGCTGACGGTACGCTACACCTTGAAGGTCCTGCACCATTTATGCGCATGGAAAGCGATTCTGTGGCTAAAAGGTTGGAAATTTTGAATAAGATACTGGCATCTAAAGCCTGAAAGCTCTATAATCCTCGGGAATTTTAAATTTTAAAATGAACGAGGTATCTAAATGAAACGCTTATTGCTTATTTTATCAGTTTTTTGCTTTATTTCAGGCACAAGTACAGCACGTGAAAATATGATGGGCTTACGCTCTAGCTTTTCTCAAACCGTTAAAACAGCTTCACCTGCCGTTGTGAATATATTCACAGAAAAAGAGGTTGCAACACGTGCGTTTAATCCATTTTTTGATGACCCATTTTTTAATAAATTTTTACAAGGCAATCTTTCAGGCCACATGAAAAAGCGTTTAGAACGCTCTCTTGGTTCTGGTGTTGTGGTCACAGAAGACGGTTATATTGTAACCAACTACCATGTGATAGAAGACGCAAAGTCTATCCGTGTCGTGTTTAACGACCGCAAAGAATATGCCGCAGAATTTATTGCGGCCGACAAAAATACAGACATTGCCGTCATGCGTATTATTTTAGAAGAAGGTGAAGAAGCGACATTTAAATATGTAAACTTTGCCGACAGCGACGCCATTGAAGTGGGTGACATTGTTTTGGCTTTGGGTAACCCTTATGGTGTGGGACAAAGTGTCAGCATGGGTATTGTGAGTGCGACAGGGCGTAGTAACCTAGGCACAGGCGAATATGAAAACTTCATTCAAACAGACGCGGCCATTAACCCAGGCAACAGCGGTGGTGCTTTGGTTGACAGCGAAGGTAAATTGGTTGGCGTAAGCACAGCTATTTATTCTAAGTCGGGCGGTAGCCAAGGTATTGGTTTTGCCATTCCTGCAAACTCTGTACGTGTCACTTTAAATAGCGTTTTAACCACAGGTAAAGTAACAAGGCCTTGGTTTGGTGCCAATGGGCAAGACGTAACGGATGCGTTAGCACAGCAATTAGAGCTTGATAGACCAACAGGTGTATTGATCAATGAAATTGTGCCAGAAGGTCCAGCTGAAAAATCTAATCTTGAAATTGGTGATATTATTTTAACGTTCGCAGGGCACCCTGTCGAAAATATGAGTCAGCTCAACGCACGTATTGCATCCTCATTTGTAGGAGAAGTTTATGACTTAGGCGTATGGCGTGAAGGTAAAAATTATACGTCACAGCTTATGCTAGGTGCATTGCCAGACCGACGCACAGAAGATCAATATACGGTACGTGGGTCAAACCCACTAGAAGGGTTTACGTTTGAACCTCTTTCACCAGCATTAAGTGACGACCTAAATATGCCACTTAATAGTAAGGGGATTGTTGTGGTTAAAACTCCAGCGCAAAAAGGTTTTGGTATGATAGCGCTGAACGAGGGTGACGTGCTTATTTCTGTCAACAAAAAGTCTATCAATACGATAAAAGACCTGCAAACAGCAGTAAGCCGCAGACCAAGTGGGTGGCAAATTGTTTACAAGCGTGGCAATCAAACGCACCGTGTCCTTATTCAATAAGGCGCAAGTAAAAGGCTATTTTAATAGCCTTTTATCATTTACAAAAACAAAAAATAAAGGCTTTAAAAGATATGTCTGGTTTATTTGGCAAAGGTAAAGTTCCCTTAGCAGAAGAAATGCGTCCGCATGACATTTCTGGTGTTTTTGGGCAAAGCCACCTGCTTGAAGAAGACGGCGTTTTATCACGTATAATGCGTTCAGGTCAGCCTACATCTATTTTATTTTGGGGGCCTCCAGGGTGTGGTAAAACCACACTTGCAAAAATTTACGCAGCTAGCTTTGACGCACACTTCGAACAAATAAGCGCAGTTTTTAGCGGTGTTGCCGACATTAAGCGTGTGGTGGCAGAAGCAACGAAAAGACATGAAATGGGTGCCTTAACTGTTTTGTTTGTCGACGAAATACACCGTTTTAATAAATCTCAGCAAGACGCTTTTTTACCTTATGTGGAAAGCGGCGTTATTATATTGGTGGGTGCAACGACTGAAAATCCTTCGTTTGAATTAAATGCGGCGCTGCTTTCACGTGTGCAAGTTTTAACGCTTAATGGCTTAGGTGAGGAAGCATTGCTTAAAATGCTTGAAGCTGTTGAAACCGAAAAAGGGGTTTTACCTGTAACACCTAAAGCGCGTGCGGCGTTGTTAAATTTAGGCGCAGGCGATGGGCGTTATTTTTTAGGATTGGTTGAAACGATTTATTCAACAGCGGCAGGACAAACATTTGACGTGGCTGACCTTAAAAAAATATTTGGTCGTAAAATGGCAAAATATGACAAAGATGGTGAAGCCCATTACGACATGATATCAACCTTGCATAAAGCCATTAGAGGCAGCGATACCAACGGCGCACTTTATTGGCTAGGACGTATGATAGATGGTGGTGAAGACCCTTTATATATAGGGCGCAGGCTTATACGTATGGCATCTGAAGAAATTGGTGTGGCAGACCCCGCGGCACTCACGCAGTGCACAGCAGCCGTAGAATCATACAAGCAGTTAGGTTCGCCAGAAGGGGAACTTATGCTGGCACAAGCTGTGGTTTACTTGGCATTAGCACCTAAAAGTAATGCCGTTTATAATGCATGGAATGAAGCACTAGCGACAGCTAAAAAAACAAACGACTTAGAAGCGCCCATGTTTTCACGCAATGCGCCAACAAAGCTTATGAAAGAACTTGGCTATAATGAAGGTTATAAATATGACCATGATAGCCCCAACGCATTTTCAGGACAAAATTATTTCCCCCAAAAATTGCCAAGACAAAACTTTTATCGACCAAATGAGCGTGGTTTTGAACGTGAAATGATGAAACGATTAGAATACTTTGAAAGTAAACGTAAATAATGACTATTAAAAATATAAGCAAATATTACGAATTATATGATAACGGCTGTAAAGCAGACGCCGAAACGGTTGTCTTTTTGCCGGGTGTGGCTTGCAGTACGTGGATGTTTCGTGATGCTATTGTGGAATTTGCCCCAAAATATAAAGTGCTCATTTTTAATAATCCAGGCACAGGCGACACGCCATTGCCATTTAATATGACGGTGGCAACCATTGCAGGCATTGTGCGTGAGGTTATTCTGCATTTGGGTCTTAAAAAATGTACGGTTGTTGGTCATTCTATGGGTGGCTTTACAGCGCAGTATTTGTCTCAAATTTTGCCAGAAGAGGTTGAGCGCTTAGTTTTGGTTTCGACTTCTTGTGGTGGTTCTTTTACAGGACAAGAAATGAAACGTTTGATAAAAGACCTCGGTCCCGACTTTTGGAAACGCCGACGTGCCTTTGTTTCAAAGCCAGAAGAGGCTTATAATTACGTCTTTTCACAGCAATTTATGGAAAAGGAAGCCACAAAATATAAAATTTTTGCACATAGGTTTTTTGAAATGAAACCGCCACAATGCACCATTGCAAGGCACTTTGTATGTGCCAGCCGCTTCACTTCGCAAGAGTTTATGAAAAAAATTAAGGTGCCAACACTTGTTGTTCATGGTAATGAAGACAATCTAATAGATGTTGAAGGCGCTAAAATATTGGCAAAAAGCATACCTTCGGCGCAATATTTAGAAATTGAAAAGTGCGGGCATTTCCCTATGATAGAAAAAGCCGACTTTTATAAAGAGATTGTCTCCTTTATGGGCGGTAAAAAAATTGGAAAAGAATTATGACTGAAGAACACAAGCAAATAACACAAGAAGATGCCCCTAAAAGTGAAGTGACTTTTTTGAAAATAAACAAACTTTTAGATGGCACAAGGCTTGATAAAGTGTTGATAGAAAAGTATCCAGCAGCCAGCTTTGGCTCTGTTCAAAAATTGTGCCGTAAAGGGCAAATTCGTGTAGACGGTAAGCGCGTTAAAGGGAACGAACGCGTTGTGGTGGGGCAAGAGGTGCGCATACCTCCAGAATTTACAGCACCGATGGACGAAGCCCATGAAAAGAAAAAATATGTGTATCATTTAAGCGCGCAAGATAAGCGCGACATCGAAGATATGACAATTTTTGAAGATAAAGAAATTGTGGTATTAAATAAACCGTATGGCTTACCCGTACAAGCGGGGAGTGGACATTCTAAAAGTGTAGACCGCATGATGGAAGCCAACACGAAAAAAGATAACAAGCCAAAACTTGTACACCGTATCGACAAAACGACAACAGGTGTCTTGGTGTTAGCCAAAACCAAAGAAATGGCGCAAACGCTTTCAAATCAATTTAAAAATCGCAAAGTTCAAAAAACATATTGGGCCATTGTAGAAGGTAAAGCAAAAGTGGGACTAGAAGGTGTTATTAAAACACCGATGGAAGTTGTGGTTAAAGAAGGCCGCGAAAAAATGGCTGCCAAAGGCGGTTATGAAAAAATGGCTGAAACCTCTTATAAGGTGATGGACTCAGCAGGGATGTATCATTGGCTGGAAGTTTACCCTAAAACAGGACGTAAACACCAAATTCGTGTGCATTTAGAATCTATTGGATTGCCAATTGTGGGCGACATTAAATATGGCGGTAAACGCATTAAAGGTGACGAAGGTATTCCATCAGGAAAGCTATTCTTGCATGCACGTGCTGTTAATTTAACATTCCCAGGTGGGCATAATCGTTACTTTAAAGCGTCTATCCCCGACCACTTTAAAAAGATGTTTAAAATAATGGGTTGGACAGAAGTTTAATGAAACTGGTTGTTTTGGACGTCAGCGGCACGCTGCACGATGATAGACCCTTTGCTCCGATGTATGATGGTATGAAGGACGTGATTATCAAACTTAAGAATGAAGGGGTTTTGGTCGCATTGGCAACCAACCTTTCACGCGCAGGTGTAAACCGCTTTATTACAAGTAACGGATTAACACAGTACTTAGATGCCGACATCACATTGAGCGAAGCAGCCCCTAAACCAAATCCTGAAATGCTTGAGACGGTTATCTTGCAGGTAGGGGGTGATAAGGAAAACACCTTGATGATAGGAGATAGTGCGGGCGATATTTGCATGGCAAATTTGGCAAAGGTAAAAGCATGTGCCGTTAATTGGCAAGGGGTATGGTGTGATAGTGTTATTCAAGAAAACCCTGAATATAAAGTTGAAAATATTCAAGAACTATGTCACATTCTAAGTGAATTTACTGGTAAAAAAATAACAATATAAAATGCATTAAAAGGCTTTGTTGAACGTGAAATTTTTAAAAATTACCCTCCTAATTATTATTCTTATTCCTACGTTGTTGATAGCAGCGCTTATTGTAGTGCCTGAAAAGGTTGACTTTTCTATCTATAAAGAACAGATAGAAAGTTACATTAAAACCAACACAGGTCTCACTGTTTCCTTGGGCGAAGAATTAAGTATTAAGCTTTTACCGCAGCCTCATTTTTCTGCCAATAATGTTTATATTAAGTCGTTTTTGAATGAAAAAAATATTTTCCATGCCGATAAAGTTGACCTTACAACGTCACTTAAAGACCTCCTATCTATGAACCTTTCTATTAAGAAAATGTTGGTTGAAAACCCGTCTGTTTACCTGCACCGAAATATTGAAAATGAAGCCAATTGGCAGCCAAAACGTGTTAAACGTAATAGCAGTAATTCTGTAGATTTAAGCTTTATTAAAGGGCTTGGGGATATTGTTATTTCAAATATATCATTTGTTTATGAGGATGACTTAAACGGCAGCCAATTCCGTTTATTAGAGGGTCAAATCGCTGTTGACGGCGGTAAATTAGAGAATACTGGCATTGTGATGTCAGGTTTGCTTAATGACGTAAATGTTGAAAGTAATATTTTACTCAACCTGTCAAACGGTGCTCAAAGTAATGTCGATGGCTTTGTATCGTTGGCACAAAACAAATTAAGCTTCAACGGTGACATTGCAGAATTATTTTATAACCCAAGTTACGTGGGTGAGTTTAACTTAGAAGGTCCTGCTGTTTTTGATAGTTTGTATAAAGTTTTTGGTATTGCACCGGGGCAGCGTCACATTAAATTCCCGCTGGCATTAAGTGGTACAACAAGCCTTTCAAGTGCTATGTATGCATTTGAAGATGTTTCAACAACATTTGCTATTAGCCCTACAAGTGTTACTTTCGTAACGAATGCGTCGTTTGAACCATCACAAAGTTCACGCACGCCAGGCAAATTTTTAGGTTCTATTAACTCGGCTGAATACCTAGATTTATCACCACTTTCATTTTGTGCGAAGGGCAAAAAGAGTAATGATTCTTTTGAATGGTCAGATGAAATTATTGACTTCACATTTTTAAAACAACTAGATGCCGAATTTAAAATTGATGCACCTCTTGGCTTAAAGTGTAGTGATAAAAAATTTGATAGTGTTCAAGTTTTAATTACAGTAAAAGACGGACTTTTAGATATTAAGGATGCTGTTTTAGGTAACGGTAACGGTGTTTTGAAAACAACGGGTTCTTTAAATGTACGTGGACAAAAGGCCAAGGGTTCTGTTGTTATGGAAAGTAATGGCTTTGATCTTATTAGCTTCATGAGTGCCGATGCACATCAGCGCGTAGAATTGCCGATTAATTTAAATATGAACTTAGATTTTGAAGGTAAATCTGTTTTAGAGTGGGTAGAAGCGCTTCGTGGTAAGATAGATATGTCGTCTGCATCAATGACCACAGTTGGCTTGAATACTAAAAGCCTGCAAAGTGTTGTAACGTCATTATTTGGCCTAGAAAAAGGGACAGAGCGTATGGAGCAGGGGTCATTTACGATGAATGCAGAAGTAAGCGAAGGTATTTTACGTACAGAAAACGCCGTATTCTCATTCCCTAAAATAACGGTAGAATCTCAAGGTAAAGTTGACCTAACGCGTATGGTTATGAGCCTTAAAGCACAGCCAAGCACTGAAAATCTAATAGGGTATGATATACCTGTTTTAATTAAAGGCAGTGTGTTTAGTCCTATTATATTACCAGATGTATCGAGCACAAAAACGCAAGGTGCAGCTATTGGTGCGGTGCTTGGTGGCCCTGTAGGTGCTGTCATAGGTTCAGGTATTGGTTCTATGTTAGATGGTGGTTCAAAAAATACACCTCCCACACCTCCAGAAAGTTCAAAAAAAATAAATGAAAATATTGATGAAAAACAAAAGCTTGAACAAGAGGTTTTAAGATTTTTACAATCTGAGTGATTTTATTGTTTTTTTATCTTGTGCTTTGTGTAGATATTTGATATTAATTCCTCACTCTTTGGTTCGGGGAGTGGCGCAGTCTGGTAGCGCACTCGGTTTGGGTCCGAGGGGTCGGAGGTTCGAATCCTCTCTCCCCGACCATTTTAAAGAAAGCTTGCCCTTTGATTCTCATGGCTTTCTTAACCCTCAGAAATATAACTTTCCTATTAGGCTGTACTTCTACGTATGAGGCTGTGCTTCGTTATAATGCACTTAATAATTCACTCGAAGTATGTGATGGCACTTCATGGCATGCTGTTATCTATTAAGTTTTTTGCGGTAAATGGTAGTTTTGCCTCTACAAAGGCAGGCTAATAGGTTCACCATGGTTGTGTAGCCATGCGCTAAAACGCTCTAATCCATCGGTTTTCTTATAGGCACCATGTAGGGCGGCGCTCATAGTGGCGACGGTGTCGGTATCACCGCCAATAGAAATGCTATCAGCCACGCATTCCCAAAAGTTTTCTGGGTTTAGGTAAAAGCATGCGATACTCCAAAAAACACAGGTGGGTGCAAATGTGGAAATACCATAGTCTTGTTCTTTTTGGTGACGGTCCATCGCAAGTATGCTTTCATGCGCGTCTTCAATGTTTTCATAACCTCGGTTGACAAGAGGGATGAATATTGCCACATCATCATCAGAAAAATGAAACATCTGCTGGGCTTTAACGAAGTTATGCATAATGGCGCTCATAATTTCTTCATTCTTAATCTGACCATTAGCAGCACACGCGACTGCCGTCGCTAATGCCAAGCTACTTAATTGAGCAATAGGATGGCTGTGAGTGACTTTACTTTGCAGGCAAGACGCCTCAATTAACTTTACCATGTCATCTTTATATAAAACGCCAAGAGGTGCTACACGCATGGCAGAGCCGTTTGTAATACGTTCCTTATCACCACATGTTTCCCAGTCGCCCTGTTTTTCAAAAGCAAGCATGGCATTTTTTGTGGTATGGCCATATGCCACTATGCTTTGGTCTTTAAATAGCTTAAGCATATTGTGTGCAAAGTCGGTATAGGGTGCCTCTGGGTTTTGTGATATAGCGGTCATTAAGGCAAGCATAGACTGCGTGTCATCTGTTATTTGCCCACTTGTATAAAGGCGCCCTGTAATCCAATCTTTAAGCTCAAATTCATTTAAACTCGCCAGATTAAGTTGTTCTTGTTGATTGCGTATAAGGTTTGTTAACTTTTCAACTTGGGGTGCGTTGGCACACTCAACATGAAACCCTACTGCATCACCTATCATGGCAGATGTGATACAGTTATTGAGTTGATTGTTTTGCATATAACCCCTTATTGTTGAATGTTTTATTTTAAATACGTATTATATAGCTAGATGGAGGGAATAAAATTCCATCAAATAATTATGGGGCAAATACATGAAAAAAGTAAACGAAAAATTCGCATTTATAGCAGGTTCAGCCCTATTGGACATTGTCTCCACTATTACTGAATTTCGTCATATAGAAGATAATATTGGTATGACAACACTTAATTTTGGTGGTGTTGCCTATAATGTGGCCGTTAATTTGCGCAGGCTTAATGTACCCACCACGCTTTGTACCGCAATGAATAATTCACCCATTTCTCAAATGATCATGAATGAACTTACCCGCCAACATGTGCGTACGTATTTCAAAATTGATAAGTCATTGCCCGATGGAATTTATAATGGCATGTTTTATGAAGGCAAAGAAGTTGCCTCTGTTTGGGTGAATACGGTAGAAAAAGTAGTTTTTGACAAAGCCTTCATTCGTAAAGGCATGCAAAATGCAGCTTGTTTATTAATTACCAGCTGTATGACGATTAAAAATATGAATAAATTTATTCAAGTCGCCAACGACCTTAATATACCTGTTTTTGTAGGCGGGGCGTCGTTGATGGAAGTGAGCAAGTTAAAAGATATTGAAGGCAAGGTTGACTATTACTTCATTAACGCCAATGAAATGGATAAGTTAACCCGTGCGGTTGAGCGTGCCAATTCATGGTGCGACACGGCCGTCATGCTTAACGCTACATTTATTGTAACGAAGGGTGGAGAAGGGGCAGAAATTTGCACGCCTGACGGTGACGAAAAGGTTTACAAAACCAAAAATGAAAATGTTTCAGGCAATGTGCTGGGTGCAGGTGACTTGTTTATGTCGATGGCCATTAAGGAAATTTTATTTGAAGGCGCAAGTCTGGATAATGCTATTGCTAAAAGTATGAATGCCGCGGTTGAAATTTTACAACGCGATGATGCCAATATCGGCACGCCAAGCCCCTTGGCCGCGAATATACAAATGGTGGCAGACCGCGCGCACCATGACAAGCTTACAGGTGCTTTAAACAGGCACGGTGTTGAGCGCTATTTAACAGCGCCCGATGCAGTTATAGAAAATATGCACATGCTGCTTATAGATGCCGACTTTTTTAAGAATATAAATGACACCTACGGACATAATATTGGTGATGAAGCCTTGGTAAGTATTGTGCAAGTGGTGAAGGATTTAGTGCGCCAAAATGACCTTGTGGCACGCTTTGGTGGCGAAGAATTTATATGCTTATTAAATGGCATGACAAACGCCCAAGCCGAAAAGATAGCCGAGCGCATGCGTGTTAGTATTGACTGCCAAAATCATACCAGTGCCGATATTTCTATGACGGTCAGCATTGGTGTTTGCAAGTGGGGTAAAGGTGAAAATTTAGAAGGTGTTTTAAAACGCGCAGACGACGCACTCTATCAAGCTAAATTAACGGGCCGCAATAAAGTGGTTTGGGCTAAGTGAAATAAAGATAGCAAATTAAAGTCAACCGTTTTATCTGTCACCGTAAGTTGACCAAATGTCATTTTCCTTGCATTTTTCATCGTCGATAGATTCATGATTTAATATTTCTGTTTTAGGCAAAGGTGTGGTGGATTGCTCTAATTTTTTCTGTAATTCTTCAGCATCAATTAACATGTCAGCATTATATTCAAATTCAGAACCCTTATTTTTTTGCATAATTTTATTGGCGTCAAATTCATTACGTATTTCATGATTAGCTTGATCGTTTATAACCTTATCTTCTAAGGTTAAACCATTTTGAATGGGTGATACAGCCTGAATATCTATATCATCTAACAATTCTTCTAGTGTGAAAGGTATTACATTTATGTCCATTTATATATTTTCTTTTCGTTGTTGTGCAGCTGCAAAAATTTCTTCTGGGCTATGTTCTTTTAACTCTTTGTTTTCAACAATACATGAAACTACTGTATTTTTTGGGAGTGTTTTATCATTAAATTTTTTGTCGTTAAAAATAAGAGTACGACCTTGCAAATAGTTTGGTACAACAGTAAGCGTTGTTTGATGGTTGTAAAAAACTTCGACCTTTTTACCATTTGGCAACTGGCCGTCTAACTCTTCCCATGATGCGTTCATGATTACTATATCCTCATTATAGTTATGTTTATTTATGTGTAGCTACCTAAGATTTTGCAAGTATTAAAACTGACTTTTTATAGCACGTATTATTTATTTTATAATTGTATGGTGATACATAAAAAAAACCTGTGTAAAACAGGTTTTTAAAACAATGCTTTATTTGGTTAAATTGAATAATACATTTCAAATTCAACAGGGGCAGGCGTGTGCTCAAGACGAATCACATCTTCCATGCGTAGTTTAATGTAAGCGTCAATCAAATCGTCGCTAAATACGCCGCCTTCAGTTAGGAATTTACGGTTTTTGTTAAGCTCTTCTAAGGCTTCACGCAATGAACCACAAACTTGTGGTAGCTTCGCAAGCTCTTTTTCATCTAAGTCATATAGGTTATTTTCCATGGCGTTGCCTGGGTCAATTTTGTTTTTAATACCGTCAAGCCCAGCCATTAACATGGCTGAAAATGCCATATAGCTGTTGGCACCACAGTCAGGATAGCGCACTTCAATACGTTTAGAGTTTGCACCATGAGACGCTGGAATACGGATAGCCGCGCTACGGTTACGCGCCGCATAAGTTAAAATAACAGGGGCTTCATAACCAGGAATAAGGCGTTTGTAACTGTTTGTAAGTGGGTTAGTAAAGGCGTTTAAAGCTTTTGAATGCTTAATAATACCGCCAATGTACCACAAGGCTTCTTGCGAAAGGCCAGCATATTTGTCGCCTGCAAATAAAGGCTTGTCATCCTTCCATAACGACTGATGCACGTGCATGCCGTTACCGTTGTCGCCACCTAAAGGTTTTGGCATGAATGTCGCAGTTTGGCCGTAAACGTCGGCAACATTTTGAACAACATATTTATACATGTGGACGTGGTCACCCATGGTTACTGCTGTGTTCGCGTCCATGCCACTTTCACATTGTCCGGCTGTGGCAACTTCTGGGTGGTGTAGGCGCATTGGTACGCCAATGTTTTCTAAAGTTTCAACCATCTCACTACGCATATCTTGGAAACGATCCACAGGCGCTAATTTAAAGTAACCACCTTTTTCACCTGCAATGTGACCCGAGTTACCTTGGTCGGCAACTTCACCTGTGCTCCATGACGCGTGCGCCGCATCAATAGAATAAAAACTTTCACCCATGCTGGTGCCATACGTCACGTTGTCAAATACAAAGAATTCAAGCTCTGGACCAAAAAACGCTTTGTCAGCAATACCTGTTGTTTTAAGGTGCTCTTCAGCACGTGCTGCAAGGCCGCGTGGGCAACGGTTATAAACTTCACCTGTTTGGGCATCAACAATATCACAAGCAAGTACCAAAGTAGGGTGGCTTGTAAATGGGTCTATAAATGCACTGTTGGCATCGGGACGGAAAAACATATCAGACGCGTTGATTTCGCACCAACCTTCCACAGAAGAACCATCAAAGCCTAAGCCCTCTGTAAATGTATCTTCTTCAAGCAGGCGTACAGTTGTTGTGATGTGGTGCCAGCGCCCTTTAAGGTCGCTAAAACGAAAGTCGATAAAGCGGATGTCGTTTTCTTCAATCAATTTAAATACGTCTTGAGGTGTCTTCATGTTGTGTTGCTCCTGAGGTAGCTGTTTTTATTGTTATAAAATAATATCATATGTTTATATCTTTTGTTACACATTTTAAGGGCTACGCTTATTTTTTTAGCCCTTTGAAAAGGCAACGTATTTTCTTATCAATAAATATCTTTTGTTATAAAATATCAAAATAATATCTTGAAAATACCTTTTAGTATCACCATATAATATTAGTCGGAAGAAGTTGAAATGAACGAAGGAAGGTAGCCTCATATGGGAATTAATCACGCTATTAATGAAGAGCTTTTAAATGGAAACGGACGCTATAAAAAGCTATATGAACATCACCTAGAACTGAAGACAGAAATTCGTAATGCACGCGCAGCGCCGTCTGTAGATGTGACGAAGCTTACATCGCTCAAGCGTAAAAAGCTGAAGCTGGTTGACGAAATGTTTTCTATTGCGAGTAAGTCATAAATTAGACATTAGAAACTATAATGAATAAATTAAAAAAGCCAGCATAAGCTGGCTTTTTTTTGTCGCTAAAAATTTAAAATAAATGTTCGTATAGCATTTGTCCGCCAACATAAATAAAGGCCAAACCGAATATACGAAAGATAGGTGTGATAAAGCGTGATAATACACTGCCAACAAATATCCATCCGCCCCACATAATCATGGTGGCGAAAAAGAGTGGGAATGTAAAATCTTTCCAAATTGAAATATGTGCCATATCAGTCCCAAGAGACTGAATAATAAAACATACAAATATATAGGTAATAAGTGTAAGCGGATGTGCAAAGCTCACCAGCGCTGTGCTTATGTAAATAGCTGTATGGCTTTTTTTATCTAAGCTTTTAATGTGTTGATTTTTCTTTTTAAATAGAAAATAAACACCAAAGCCAAACATAAAAATACCAGCCACAATATAAAATATATGTATATATTCTTGTAACCAAACATTGATAGTTGGAAAGAAATATGCGGCAATGGTGGCATTGGCTGTATGGCCAATGGTTGCAATGCCTGCGATTATAAGACCATGTTTTTTACCATGTTGTGTACTTTGGTCGAGCGCGACGATAGACCAAGGTCCAACGGGGAACGCTGCAACGGCGGCAAGTATAACAACCTGTATAAACAGTGAATCTATACCAGCGGACAAGATGTAATCTTGTATAGTGAGTAAAAATTCTTCCATAGAAGGAACCTCAAGGGGGGTGGTGTAATAAAAAAAGGATATGTAAAATTTGCGTCAGTATGAAGGGTATACACTTTTTATGCAAGAAATAACGTTAATTCTTGGATTCTCTAATTTTTAAACATAGCAAAAGCGAGCCGTTTTAAGAGGGCTCGCCATTGTAAAGATTTATAATTATTTACGTTTTTTGTGTCTAAATGGCTTGTCACCATCTTTAGTTGAACGCTGAGGGCGGTCACTTCTGCTACCGCCACGACCACCACCACCGCGGGCAGGGCGACGCCCAAGTTTAGCAGCCTGTGCGCTATTCATACCTTTTGGTGCAAATGTTATACGTCCAGTAATAGCGTCAGACTCAATTAAAGTCACATCAATACTGCTACCAATTTTATAGACAATACCATTTTTGCGCCCTTTTAATGAGATTGTTTTTTCATCAAAGATATAGTGATCATCGTTCATAAATCTGTAAGGGAGCATGCCTTCACCGGCGCCATCGTCCACAGCGACAAACATACCGAATTTTGTAAGGCCAGTAATACGCGCGTTAAATTCTTTGTCAATAAAGTCTGTGTAATAGCGCACACTAAGACGGTCCTTCACTTCCCATTCAGCCTTTTGAGAACGGCGTTCTGTAATACATAAGTGGTCGGCCGTGTTTACAAGCCTTGATGGCGAAGGAATGTCTTTGTGACCTGTTAATTTTAAATTGTGAATCAAGCTACGGTGTACCACTAAGTCGCTGTAACGGCGAATAGGTGAAGTAAAGTGGGCGTAGCGTTCAAGTGCTAGACCAAAATGCCCGACATTTTCAGGGTCGTATCGTGCTTGTTCTAAACTGCGTAAAACCGTCATATAAAGAGCATCTTTATTTTCATCACGTGCATTTTTAAGTGTGTTTTGAATGGCAAGTGGTGAAATACCATTGGCTAAAGAAAGGTTTAAACCAAAGTCTTTAAGTGCCAGTTGCAATGCTTCAATTTTAATTTCACCCGGCTGAGGGTGAATACGGTAAAGACAAGGCGCGCTCTTTGTTTCTAGCTGTGAAGCGGCTGCCACGTTGGCCAAAACCATCAACTCTTCAATCAGGCAGTGGCTTTCAAATCGGCTTCGTTTTTCAATGGCAGTAATGTCGCCATTGTCGTCCATGCAAATAACCGTTTCTGGCACATCAAGGTCTAGTGCACCACGTTTTGCACGTATTTTTAATAAGGCTTTGTAAGCCGCATAAAGAGGTTTTATCGTACCTTCCATTACTGGTGCAACAACTTCAGGGACTTCACCATTAAGTGCTTCTTGCACTTGGTTGTATGTTAGCCTTGCATGGCTGTGAATAACGGCACGTGTAAAGTTATACTTGAGTAGTTTACCATGTTCGTTGATGTACATGTGTGCCACCATAACAGGGCGGTCTTCATGCGGGCGCAGAGAACATAAGTCGTTTGAAAGTTCTTCTGGCAACATCGGAATAACGTGTCCTGGGAAATAGGTCGAGTTTCCACGTGTAAAGGCTTCTTTATCAAGAATAGATCCTTCTTTAACGTAATGTGCCACGTCAGCAATCGCAACAATAATATGGAAACCATTTTTAACTTTTTCTGTTTCCCAAGGTTCTGCCCATACGGCATCGTCAAAGTCTTTGGCGTCTTCACCGTCAATTGTAACAATGGGGATATGGCGTAAATCTTCACGGTCTTTGAGGTCGTTTTGATTTACAGGTTTTAGGTCTTTTGCAAACTGCAATACATTATCAGGGAATACACTTGGTATTTCGTGGTTACGAATGGCAATAGCCACTTCAGAACCCTTGATATCTGTGCTGATAACGTCTTTAATTTCAACTGGCGTTGGTCCAAACTGAGGGCGTTTTCCAACTTTAACAAGCACAACCGATCCGTCTTTAATAGGGGCGCCTTGAGGTAGTGTTGGTACACAAAAGTCTAGCTTTGCAAGCTCTTTAGAAAGCGCCATAAAGGTAGCAGGGCCATTTACACGGCTGCGAAACACACCCATAATGGTTGTCACTTCAGGTTTATCTTCGCGCTTTATTTCTTTAGCCATAAACTCACCGTCGTTAATGGGGTGTAGTTCGGCTGTAATGCTGTCACCTATAGAGGCGTTGCTGTTGAGGTCTAAAACAATAAGAGGGTAGTCGTCTTTTAAGTTTTGGTTAACGGGTTCACAAACAAGTTCACCGTCATTGTTTTTGCTCACCACGTTTAGGTGAATATTGTCACGCAAACCAGTTTTTGTTTCTTGTGGTTTTTGACTGCCTGCAATGCGGAAAGTCTTCACTTTATCGTTTTCAATCAGACCTGTTAAAATCATGTCCTTTAACATAAATTTAAGGTCAACACGTGCCTCTTGCCCTTTAATGTGGAAGTGTTTAGCAATTTCACGTTTGGAAGCGGGTTTGCCTTCGAGTGATTTTAAAAATGATACAATGTCTTCTGATGTGGGTAGTTTAGCGGCCTTATTCGCCATAAATATATTCTCTCTTTTTGTTATGCGGTTATTATACAGGGTCTTGCTTTGATACGCTAGTCCTATCTTTATGGTGTAAAGCGTTAAGTCATTTAACAGGTGATAAACTCAGCCGTTATTTCTAAAATAATTTTGCAGAAAAAACCAGCAATTATAAAGAGGATATTCATATGCTTGCTTTTTCTATAAAAGGAGAGGCAACGTTGCACAGGGTTTTATAATATTTGACACCGATAGAAGGCTAGTGTATACATATTATCAGATATAACTTCATTCCCTTTTCTAAATCATTTTATGAGGTAAACCCTTATGTCTAACTTAATATTTCAAACTCTTGAGCAAGAAAAAAAACGCTTAGAAAAAATTATAGCGGTCATGCAAAAATATAATGTGACAGACGATAATTTTCCTCACTTCAGAGCCGTTCAAATAGCTAAAATGAAGCATGATGAACAAGAAGATAATCCTTCGTCGTTGCTGCCATGTGGCCTTTGTTTGTCTGACTTAAACTGGCTGGTGGAATGTTCAGGCGTTTCAACCACAATTGCCCCGCGCCATCATCTTTAAAACGGCATGGAATGTTATTTCACTTGTTTTACCTTTTCAATAAGGAGCCATTATGGCTAATTTATTAAAAACAGCTATTCAAGCTGAGAAATCCCGCATTGCAAATGCAAAGACGAGCTGTAACGTAAGCGTTGAAGAGCTTGAACATGATTTACACGTTATTAAAAGCGTTGAACGATTTATTGAAACCTATAAACTTACCGATGAAGATTTTATATCTCAAATTTTAGATTTTGATGAAGGTAATAAAAAGATAGAAGAAGCAATGAAATCTTTTTCTTTTAGTGTTGGCCATAGCCATGATTGGGGGCAGATTTATAATTTGTCATATTACGCCAAGTTTGCTTTGAACGTTTATGACAGCATTTTGACGGATAGTTTGAAAAGAAGGCTCAACGATGTTCGTGAACCTAATATCTTTTATTAGGGGGAGTGTTCTATGACCAATAAACTTTTGATCTACTTAAAAGATAGGATAGCTGATCTTGAATCTAAGCCCGTTAAAAAGCCATTTTTGTATGGGGTTTTATATTGGATGCTGATGAGTGATTATTTTGACTGGATGCTTTCGGATAGCCAGCATAGAGCAGTTTATGCTTATGGTGGTTATGTGAATGAGCTAAGGAAATGGAAAAACTTACAAAGCTATTTAGTACGTAATAATATTGATGAAAACAATATTAATGATCACTTGTCTGCGACTTATGGGTATAGCCAAAATTACGTCATGGGTGACGCTTGGTTACCTTCAATTCCATTGTATGACTTTCAAATTTTGATGGAAAAAGTTGGTGTTAGAGAAACTTGGACTGTGTCTTAGCGCACGTATATGTCATGAAAATCGAAAAAAACCTCCCATTTGGGAGGTTTTTTTATGCCTTATTCCAAAAGCATGGATTTAATTTTAACAGCTTTTTCAAAGTGGTCGAGTTTGTTTGTACTTATCCACCACGTTGCGGCTTCCATTAAAAGTTCGGGGTTGTCATTTTTATTTGCGAAAAAAGCATAAAAAGACAGGCCTACATTGTCACCTTTCTTCTCTATTTTTTCATTGCATACTGTAATGATCTTTTGTCTTAAACTGTTTCTCATGCAGTGCCTCCTGTAAAAAATCCGCTGAAGTTAAAATATAAACTCCAGCGGATTAAATGCAATTAAGTTGTCATGTTTAACCTAAAGCGTCTGCAATAGCTTCGTTTGCAAGTTCTTCCGGTGTTTTACCAGAGTCATCTTTTTTTACTTTAGACTTTGCAGGTGCTTTTTTAGCAGGCGCTTTTTTCTTAGCGGGTGCCTTTTTAGCAGCTGCTTTTTTAGCTGGCTTTTCAGCGTCGTCAGAAGCCTTCGCTTTTGTCTTCGGTTCTGGTTTAGGCGGGTCTTGCCAATCACATTCATCTGTATTTGGACACTTCATCACCACGCCAAAACGCTTGGTCTCTTTCTTGGTAATGAAAGGCCACTTACATTTAGGGCAAGATGTTTCTGGCTGCGGTTCATCCCAAACAGCGTATTGACATTTAGGGTAGCCAGCGCAAGCAAAGAAGATTTTACCACGACGAGATTTTTTCTCGACCATTTGGTTTTCTTTACACTTAGGGCATTGAACGCCTGTGTCGCGCATTTCAGCTTTTTCGCCAGCGGGCAGGGCGTTGCCGTCCATGTCGTTACCTGGTAAGTTTTCAATATGCTTACAAGCAGGATATTGGTCACAGCCTTTAAAGCGACCATAACGACCAAGGCGAATAAGAAGTTCACCTTTGCCACATGTTGGGCATGTTTCACCTGTTTTTTCTGTGGTCACGTCACTTTTCTTAACGTTTTCCATTTTATCGTCGATGGTTTCTTTAAATGGAGACCAAAAGCCTTTCAGCATTGGTTTCCAAGCCATTTTACCACCAGCCACTTGGTCAAGCTCGTCTTCCATGTTGGCTGTAAAGTCATAGTCAACATAGGTTGTGAAGTGCTGTACAAGGAACTTACTTACAATGCGTCCAACGTCTTCAGGCATGAAGCGTTTTTTCTCTTGGCGCACATATCCGCGGTCTTGAATGGTAGAAATAATAGAAGCGTAGGTTGAAGGGCGGCCAATGCCTTTTTCTTCCAAGTTTTTAACCAGTGTTGCTTCACTATAACGCGGAGGAGGTTCAGTGAAGTGTTGGTCTGGGTTAATTTTAACCAGATCCATAGCGTCGTTGGCATTGACGTTTGGCATCAGTTTACCTTCGTCACTGTCACTTTCTTTTTCGTCATCTTTACCTTCAAGGTATACTTTCATGAAACCTTCAAAGGCAACAATCGAACCTGTGGCACGGAATGTGTTTTTGTTCACATCTTCAATAACAATGGCGGTTTGATCAAGGATAGCTTTTTCCATTTGAGAAGCAATAGTACGCTGCCAAATAAGTCTATATAGCTTGCGCTGATCTTCTTCATCGGTGCGAATGTCTTCAGCCTTTTTAGACATATCGGTTGGGCGAATGGCTTCGTGCGCTTCTTGAGCGTTTTGTGTTTTAGTTTTATACACGTTTGGTGTTTTGGGTAAGAACTCTTCACCGTACATCGTTTTAATGGTGTCACGTACAGCATCTAGGGCTTCAGCACTTAGGTTAATGCTGTCAGTACGCATGTAGGTGATTAAACCTTGTTCATACAAGCGCTGGGCTGCCATCATTGTACGTTTTGCGCCAAAACCTAGCTTACGTGACGCTTCCATTTGAATGGTAGACGTAATAAATGGTGCAGCAGGAGAACGGCGTGATTTCTTTTTAACGATATCGGTAATTTTGTAATCACCGTTTTCAAGTTTGGCCACAGCGGCTGTTGCCGAACCTTCGTCACCAATGGTAAACTTGTCAAGTTTTTCACCCTCAAGGTGGGTAAGTTTAGCTTTAAGCGCTTTGTTTTCAGGAGTGTTAAAGTCACCTTCAATAGACCAATATTCTTGTGGTTTGAAAGCGTCAATTTCATCTTCGCGGTCGCAAACCAAACGCAAAGCAACCGACTGAACACGGCCAGCAGAAAGCCCGCCTTTAACTTTACGCCATAAAACAGGAGAAAGGTTGAAACCAACCAGGTAGTCTAAAGCACGGCGTGCTTGCTGTGCGTTCACCATATCCATGTCAAGTTCACGTGGTTTAGCCACAGCTTCTTGCAACGCTTTTTTTGTAATCTCTGTAAAGACAATACGCTTAACGGCGGCGGCATCAAAACCTTTAATGCGTTCTTTAAGTTCTTCTAATACGTGCCATGAAATAGCTTCTCCCTCGCGGTCCAGATCGGTTGCGAGGTAAATTTGGTCAGCCTTCTTGGCTTCTGTGACAATGGCTTTAATATAGCGCTCTTTGTCTTTTGATGATTGGTAAAGCATGTCAAAGTCGTTATCAACGTCAACCGAACCATTTTTAGAAGGTAAGTCACGGATATGACCGTAAGAAGCAAGGACTTTATAATCTTTGCCTAAATATTTCTCGATGGTTTTGCACTTAGCAGGGGACTCCACAATAAGAAGATTTCTCAACGCCACATTACCTATATATAAATTAAAATTCCCAATAGAATTGTTTTTTTCGGACTATAAAGTCAAGAGAACTTTTTAAATAATCCTTAATTTTTTTTAAATGTGTGATCTTATTATATAAATATAATAGGCGTCAGAACATGCATAATAAAAAAAAGCCCTCTATAAAAAATAGAAGGCTTATACGCTGGGGGAAGTGATGATTAAACAGTGATGGTGACAGGGTAGTCAATATCGTCAATACCTGCTACTGGGTCACCAAACTTAGCATTTTCCATAATTTTCTTTAAAATGGCATCCATTAAAGGCGATAACTCCTCAAGCGTATCAGTAAGCTCTATTGTTTGATTTTCAACTTGCAGCATCAATGGCGCAATGGCGAGATACATTTTTAAATTAAGGTCGTCGGCGCTACTTGCTGTAATGCTTGTCAGGCTATATTCATTTGAGTTTGGCATGCCCGTTTTTTGTGCTGTTTTAACAGCTCTTTCAAGGCTTTTAATTACTTCAGGGTCGGTCATTATGGTACGTAAAGAAACCGCAGTAGCTTCAAATTCGACCACGGTGTTAATGGCGTAAGACATAAAAATATCTCCAAATAAAAAAAAGGAAGAAAGGTGTTTTGTAATTCACAGCCTTATTGTTGTATACGTAGCATAGAAAGTAAAGTTTAAATGTTGAAATGTATGTCAAAAACATGAAAGCACCCAAAAAATTGCAAAAATAATAAATTTTCCGCTTGACGTGGCACGCAAACATTCATATATTCCACATCGGTTAGGGCCTGTAGCTCAGTTGGTTAGAGCACTACGTTGATAACGTAGGGGTCACAAGTTCAAGTCTTGTCAGGCCCACCATTTCTATTATAATAGACAAAACCCCTAAATATCCAAAAATTACACATCACTTTATACATCCCCCTTGGGGATATTTTTGTTTTTATCTTCAAGGTTTTATAGGCTACGCAATTATACTTGGTTGTTTGTTTTGTATTTGTGCAACTTTTAACTGGTTGTGTAATTTTCTAAGCGCGCTCATAATGTAGTTTATATTTACATTTATATAATGTTTCTATTGTACAAACTATAAAAATAAAAAACTGAGGTCTCTAAATGTTTAAAAACTTTAACTTAAAGCAGCGCTTTCTTATTATATTCTTCTCTATTGGTTTAATACCCGTTATTTTAATGTCGCTTGTTATTTTATATGAAATGAAAAGCAGTTCGGTTGAAATGAGCCGCAGTAAGCTGGAGGCTTTAGGTTCGGTTAAAACACACCAAGTTGAAAATTATTTTGATTCAATCAAAGGGCAAATTAGTACATTTTCTAACAATTTAATGGTTTCAAACGCACTGCGTGGCTTTAAGCAAGGCATTAAAATGATGGAAAAGGCGGCGACGGCACCTGAAATTGACAGGTCTAAGTTTAATGCCCGCTATGAATATCAAAAAGAAAAAACATTAGATGCAGAAAACAGCGACATGAATCGCTGGAAAAATATCGATAAAACAGCGGAGATTCTTCAGCATTTGTATGTGAGCGGTAACTCATATCCTGTGGGTGAAAAACATAAGCTTAACAATGCTGGTGACGGTAGTTATTATTCAAAAACACACGAAAAAGTACATTATTCTTTAACACATTATCTTGAAGAATTTGGTTACTATGACTTGTTTATGATCGATGCTGAAACAGACCGTATTGTTTATACTGTTTATAAAGAAACTGACTATGGTACCTCACTTAAAGATGGGCCGTATGCGTCTTCAGGCCTTGCCGACGTTTATCGTCAAGCACTAGAAGCTACACATGAAGACGACGTATTCTTTACCGATTACGCTGCTTACGAACCGTCATATAACGGTGTGGCTTCGTTCGTTGCTTCCGCTATTTTTTCGGATAAAGGCAAAATTGAAGGTGTTCTTGTTTTTCAAATGCCAGTTGATAAATTTACAGCCCTTATGTCAAACCGTGACGGCTTAGGCGAAACAGGTGAAGCTTACTTGGTAGGGCCTGACCATAAAATGAGGTCGGCTTCTCCACTTTACAGCGACTTTACTGTGGGTACTGAAATTGAAACAAAAGCCATTAACGCCGCTTTAAAAGGCGAAACAGGCGTTGTTGAACAAGAAGGTGCACATGGCGGTGATGTCATGACATCATACCTTCCTGTTGACATTTTTGGCATGAAATGGGCCGTGATTGTTGAAGCTTCCAAGTCTGAAGTTTTTGCAACGCTGAATAAAGTGCTTATTGAACTGGTCGTTTTGTTGCTTATTTTTGTGATCTTAATTGGCTTTGTTGCTTATAAGGTGGCGGAAATGAACGTGAAGCCAATTCGCTTGCTTATTAACGAATTTATTAAGCTTTCCGATAATTACGACTTAACTTGTTCTTTGGTTGAAAACAAAGGCAGTAAATCAGAGCTTGACGAAATGAGTGAGAAATTTAACCAATTGATTGCAAGTTTGCGTAGCATTATTACCTCTGTGCGTAATTCATCTGTTCAAATTGCAGCTTCTGCAAACGAACTTTCAAGCAGTAGTGACCATATGAACAGCACAAGTCAGCAGCAAAAAAGCGCCTTAGAGCAAATTGCCGCGGCTGTGCATGAGTCTTCTGAAACAACGCATTCGATTAGCGAACTTGCCAACAGTACATCACGCAATGCCGACGTTATTACAGCTTCGGTTGCTGAAGCGAATGAGCGCATGAACACGTTGCGTTTGAATTCTGAAAAAATTGGCGAAGTGCTGGGTTATATTGTGAACATTTCAGAAAAAACAAACTTGCTTGCCTTAAACGCAGCTATTGAAGCCGCACGTGCGGGTGACGCTGGTAAAGGATTTGCGGTTGTAGCCGACGAAGTGAGAAAACTTGCTACAAGTACAAGTGAGTCAACTGACGAAATCTCTAAAATTGTAAACGACCTTCAGGGTAACGTTGAAGTTGCTGGTAAAACCATTACCGACATTACAACAGCCGTTGAGAAAATTTCAGGGGAAAGTGTTGCTGTTTCAAACTCTCTAACTGAACAGGTTGCAGCAATGGAAGAGGTAAGTTCAAGTGTTACTGAATTTTCTGACCAAATGGAAGATATGGTGAATAATATTACCGAATCAACCACAGCCGCACAGGGCGTTGCCAGTGAAGCTGTTGGTCTAGATGCTGAAGTTGAGAAATTTAAAATGGAATAATCCAGTATAAATTTTCATCTAAAATAAAGCCTTTGTTTTTAAGCGGGGGCTTTTTTTCTGAGTGCGTATCATTTTTCTACATTTTTACATATTGTTTTTGAAGGGCTTTCATTTTTTTTAAGCTAAATCAGCCCGTCCTTGATTTAAGTCAAATGGTACAAAATACCACATGTAGTATATTAAGTATCAATCAGGCACTATATATAATAAAAATCAAGCAAAGGCGGGCTCAAATATGAATTTGCAGCAACAAAAAAATAATAATCAAGAAAGCACAGTTGTAGACATGGAGGGTATAGAACGTGTTGTACCATTGTTTAGGGACACAGAGGTGAGCTGTGGGCAAACCATTAAAGAGTATATAGAAAAAGAAGACTGGCGTATCAATGCCAACGCTAATGTGGGTTATAGCAATGCAGGTTTAACAAGTAATATTGCTGGCAAAATTGTAGCCAACTATTGGTTAGATAAAATTTACTCAAAAGAAGAGGGCGAAGCACACAGAAATGCTGACTACCATATCCATGACCTAGATAATATGACAGGTTATTGTGCAGGCTGGAGTTTGCGTGTTTTGCTAGACGAAGGCTTTAATGGTGTTTCTGGTCGTGTTTCAAGCCGTGCCCCAAGGCACTTTAGAGAAGCGCTTGGGCAAATGTCCAACTTTCTTGGCATATTGCAGTCAGAATGGGCAGGCGCACAGGCGTTTAGTTCGTTTGACACGTTCCTTGCACCCTATGTGTTTTATGACAAATTAAACTTTAATGAAGTTAAAAAAGCCATTCGCCAATTTGTTTATAATTTAAATGTGCCTGCAAGATGGGGTCAGTCTCCTTTTACTAATATTACGCTTGATATTACAGTGCCAGAAGACCTAAAAAATAAATATCCCACATATAATACTTTGCATTTTTTTAAAGACATAGAAGATAAAGATGATGAAATGCTCGGGCGACTTGTCACCCGTGACTTTACCATTCGCACCTTAGAAGACGTGTGTTATAGGCATTTTGAAAAAGAAATGGAAATGATAAATATCGCCTATTATGAAGTGATGACAGAGGGTGATAGCGGCGGACAACCTTTCACTTTTCCTATTCCGACGGTGAATATTACAGAAGACTTTGATTGGAATTCAAAGGTCTCAGAGGCTATTTTTGATAATACAGCAAAAGTGGGGAGCTCTTACTTTCAAAACTTTGTAGGAAGCCAATATATGACAGACCCTAATGGTAACCGTGTGGAAAACCCAGAAGCTTACAAGCCTGGTGCTGTGCGTAGCATGTGCTGTCGCTTACAACTTGACCTACGCGAATTGTTAAAACGTGGCGGTGGTTTGTTTGGTTCGGCTGAAATGACAGGGTCTATTGGTGTGGTGACGGTGAACATGGCAAGGCTTGGTTATTTATATAGCGGCAATAAAGAGGGGCTATATACACAGCTTGACCATTTAATGGACATGGCCAAAAGCACACTAGAGAAGAAGCGCCATCAAGTACAAGACATGTACGACAGAGGTCTATTTCCTTATACAAAACGTTATTTGCATCACTTTAGAAGCCATTTTAGCACCATTGGTGTGAATGGTATGAATGAAATGATGTTGAATTTTACAAAAGGCAAAACAGACCTTACAAAAGAAGATGGTTTGCGTTTTACAATTGAAATATTAGAGCATATGCGTGACCGTATGAAGGAATTTCAAGAGGAAACAGGAAACCTTTATAATTTAGAAGCGACACCAGCAGAAGGTACGACCTACCGTTTTGCCAAAGAAGATTTAAAGCGTTACCCTGAAATTGTTCAAGCAGGCAGCAACGAAAATATTTTTTACACGAACAGTAGTCAATTACCTGTGGGGTATACAGAAGACCCATTTGAAGCGCTCGATTTGCAAGACGACCTTCAATGTAAATATACAGGCGGTACTGTATTGCATTTGTATATGAGCGAAAAATTATCATCTTCTAAGGCTTGCAAAAAAATGGTTAAAAATGTGCTGGATAATTACAAATTACCATACATTACAATTACACCTGTATTTTCTGTTTGCGATGATCATGGTTATATTAAAGGTGAAGAGCCCCGTTGCCCCACCTGCGGTAAAGAAACAAATGTGTGGACAAGGGTGATGGGTTATCACCGCCCTGTGAAGAGCTTTAACATTGGTAAAAAAGGTGAGCACAAGGCACGCGCACACTTTACCGAAGATAAAGCACAAGCAAAAATGGCGCAGATGGAGCGTTGATGATGCGACCTGTTTACGACATAACAAAGTTTACAATGTTAGACTACCCTCATAAAACAGCCTGTATTTTATGGTTTGCAGGCTGTAATATGCGCTGTGGTTATTGTCATAACCCCGATATTTTGCGTGCCAAAGGAGGGGTTAGTGAAGAAGCTGTTCTAAGCTTTTTAGAGACAAGAAAGAATAAATTAGAAGGCGTTGTATTGTCGGGCGGTGAATGTACGGGTTATCCTTACCTTATAGATTTTGCGCGCCGCATTAAAGCCTTAGGGTTTCAAATTAAAATGGATACCAATGGTACAAAACCAGAAACGGTTAAAAAAATGATGGCTGAAGGGCTGATTGATTATGTAGCCCTTGACTATAAAGCCCCGCAGGATAAATTTTATGAAATTACAAAATCGCGTAAATATAGCCAGTTTTTTGAAACGTTAAGCCACTTGTGCAGCCAAGATGCGGTTCCTTTTGAAATACGCACAACGGTACATACGCATTTGCTTAATGAAACGGATGTAGCGGGTATGATGCAAACTTTAGAGGCTTTAAAATATAAAGGCACATATTATTTGCAAAATTACAGGCACGGAAAAACAGAAGGCAGCTTAACACCACAAAACCGTACTTTAAATTGCAATGTTGTCGATAGAAAAGGCTATAACGTAGAGTATAGAAACTTTTAAAATTAAACTTTAAAAGATAATTTTTTGCGCGGTTGATTATTCTATAAAGCTCATTTACTATACAGAAATATCGTACGGCTCAATATATATATGATTGAAATTGGCATGTCCCAAACTTGCATCACAGTAAACGCCTTGAAAAAATTGAATGTACCTCAAAGCATCCTGCAAAAGATGGATGAAATTTTGATGTTTAAAATTTTTAAGGACCTGCCTTTAGACGATATCGCTTTATTGCTTAAATCGGCGCATGTCCATAAGTTTGAATCTGGTAAGCAGCTTTTAACAGTCGAAGAAGATCCCCTTTATTTGTATGCTCTTTTTTCAGGAGAAGCGAAGGTTTTTTGTAGCAGTAAGGACGGGCGCGAAGCTGTTGTCTCTGTTGTCACAAAAGGAGAGTCGATGCTGGAAAATACGATTATGTTTAACCGCCCTTCAATGGTTTCATGTACAGTTTTGTCTGCGGGTGAATTTTTAGCTATTCCAGCGGACGTTGTACGGCGGGCAGTTCAAAAATCGCATGCGTTATCGGTTAATTTTCTAGAAGTGCTTGCCAATCAAAATAGTCAGCTTATTTTTCAGTTTGAAGAAATTACATTACAAACTGCGGTGCATAGAGTGGGTAGCTATTTGTTGCGTACTAAAATTGACCAAGGGGCGCAAGGTGTTGAATTTAACTTAGACTGCGAAAAGTCTTTAATTGCCAGTTATCTTGGCATGACGCCAGAAACTTTGTCACGTGCCTTAAGTAAGTTAAGGCTAGATGGTGTGGATGTACAAAAGCGTCACGTTAAAATGGAAACGCCTCATTCTTTGTGCGATTATCATCATACAGCTTATGACTTCAACTGCCCGCATTGGCAAACCAAAAGGTGCCCTAAGTTTTTCGGGTAATGCTTTTTTAAGGTTTTCCCCTTTGTTTCTCTTTTTTGTTTTGGCTTTGCAGGTGTCCATGCTACATTAACCACAAATATTATATGGTTAATATAAAAGGTGATTGATGAAGCATTTAGCAATGAAACAAGTTCCACGTTATACAAGTTACCCAACGGCGCCGCATTTTGGTGTTATGGGCGCAGGCGAGTATAGCAAATGGCTTCAAAGTATAGACAAAGATATCCCTGTTTCATTATATGTGCATATCCCTTTTTGTGAGCAGCTTTGTTGGTATTGTGGGTGTAATACCAAAATAACCAGTAAGTATGCGCCAATAGAAAGCTATGTTGACCATGTTATAAAAGAGATAGACTCTGTGGTTGCATCATTGCCAGCTAAAATGAAAGTATCTCATATTGCATGGGGTGGGGGCACGCCTACAAAATTAACACCACCCGACTTTAAGCGTATATCCGATAAGATCATGTCTTCTTTTGATGTGCTTACAGGTGCAGAGATAGCCGTAGAGATAGATCCACGTACTCTAACAGATGACATGGTAGAAACTTTAGGGGCATGTGGTGTGAATAGGGCAAGTTTTGGTGTGCAAGACTTTGACGCAGGCGTGCAAGAGGCCATTAACCGCATTCAACCATATAACATGACAAAGCGCGTGGTTGAGTCATTGCGTGCAGTAGGGGTAAGCAGCGTTAACTTTGACCTTATTTATGGTCTGCCGCTGCAAACAGAAGAAACAATTATAGATACAGTCGAAAAGACAAAGTCTCTTATGCCAGACCGCATTGCTTTATTTGGTTATGCGCATGTGCCGTGGATGAAGAAGCATCAGCTGTTACTTGAAAGGCACCATCTTCCAACAACGGAAGAGCGTTTGGTATTGGTAGAGAGAGCTACAAGAGAACTTGTGAGTGCTGGATATGTTCAAATAGGCTTAGACCACTTTGCTTTACCAACAGACGAAATGGCTATCCATTGGAAAGAGGGAACGCTCAATAGAAACTTCCAAGGTTATACAGTAGATAGGGCGCAAACACTTATTGCCTTTGGTGCTTCAGCCATAGGGAAGTTGCCAAATGCCTATATACAAAACCATACATCGGTTAAAGATTATAATGACGCTGTCCATAAAACAGGGTATGCCACCAATAAGGGGGTAGAGCTGAATGCGGCAGACAAACTAAGAGCAGATATTATAGGAAGTCTTATGTGTACTTTATCTGTTAACCTTAAAGACGTGTGTAACGCTCATGGGGTTGATATTGAATCTTTAGCGTTTGATAGTGCAAAGGTAGAAGAGTATATACCTACTGGCATTGTTAAGATGTCTGGTGACTGTATAGAGATAACAAAAGAAGGTCAGCCCTATGTAAGGCTTATCGCTTCATGTTACGATAGTTATTTAGAAAGCGGTAAGGCAAAACATTCTGCCGCCGTTTAATAGGCTTATTCTATCAATACGCCTATACCGCGTTATAGTGTAACAGACTGACCGTTTGCCATTAAGTTTATAGAACCAGATGGTGTAAAGCCTACCGCTATACTTGCGTGTTTTCTATTGTCATTAAATAGGTAACTATATTTTTGTATAATAGCGTCAATTTGTGCTTGTGTTACAGCGTCTTCCATTTCGTCTCTAAAGGCTTGGCTTTCTTGCATACCTACATAATGGCTTGTAAGCGCATTTATATCACGTAGTTCACGCACAAGCCCTGGGTTTTCCTCTAAGGCATGTGTAAGCTCTGCTTTATAAGGGTAATCATTCGGTATATACATTTCCCCTTTATCATTAAATGTAATTTGGTTAGGGGCGCTGGGTATATTGTAATCTTGCATTATTTGTTTAAAGCGTTTTGACGCATGCTCAGACAAAGTCTTAATGTTGTTTGCACTTGGTATCATAATAGGCGGGTGGTCTTCAAGGCGTGCAGACTGATTGCCCGCCATGGGCGGTTTTTCACCTGCATAGTGTGCTGTTAAGTCTCTTTGTTCGACACCCTTCAATGTTTCGATGCTCGTTACATGGGAAGGTGCACGATGAATTGCGTTTGTTGTAGGTGCATGTGTGATGGGCTGTGCTGTATTCTTTTGCGCTTGTTGTAGTATATCGCCAAAGCTTTTTTTGATGGTTGAAGCGTTGGTTTGCGCTGTGGTTGTTTGTAGCGTATAGGCTTGTGCTTTATTAGTAATTTGCATGACTGGTTATAACTTCCATTTGTTTGGTAACTGTAAGTAATAACATGCAAGATTTATGCCTATTTTATAGTATATAATTTTTATGCTGTAGCAGGCAGTTAAAAATATAGTTGCTCACGAACGATTTCTTGTTGGTTGTATTTTAGCCTATTCCACCAACTCTATAAAAAAGAGAACAAGATGCCATTTTTTACAATCTATAGATAGTATTTTGACCCAAATATACTGTGAGGTTCGCTTCTAATACGCTTAAATGCCGGTTTTATTCCTGCTCTATTCGCTGTATATTCCCTTAAATTCCCTTATTTGCAGTGTAAATACAATTAACAGTTGCTTAAAATTGATTTTTTATAAAAAATAGCCAATTTTTTAATCGAATTCCTTTTAGCGGTTTAACGTCTAAACAATTTAGTGTAATATCCATAGCATGATTTATTTTTTAAAAGGTATCGTCGAAGAAATGGGAGATAAGTCTCTTGCCATGGATGTAAACGGCGTGGGATATTTAGCTTTCTGTTCGTCTAAAACATTGGCTTCTTTAGCTGTGGGTGAGGTAACAAAACTCCATATTCACAGCCATATCCGCGAACAAGAATTTACTCTTTTTGGATTCGGTACAACGGAAGAACGTGAATGCTTCCAACTGTTAACGTCTGTAAATGGCGTTGGACCAAAAGTTGGCTTGGCTATTTTAAGCGCTTTAACTTCAAACGAAATTGTGACAGCTATTGTAAATGGCGATGGAAAAATGATGGCACGTGCTAATGGTGTCGGACCAAAACTGGGCGACCGAATTGTGCTTGAACTTAGCGGAAAAGTGGGCTCTATCTCTGCTATACCAACGGCTACAACTTCGGCAGTACATGCCAAAGCATCGGGCGTAAATGCAGAAGTTGTCAGCGCACTTTCTAACTTAGGTTATAAACCAGCTCAAGCTGAAAAAGCAGTTTTAGGTGCTTTAGAAACAACAGGCGCAGATGCCTCGTTTGATGATTTGTTTAAAGCCAGCCTGCAGGAGATGCGATAAACCATGGCAATCGAAACGGTAACACCGCAAGCGCAAGTGAATGTACAACGTGAAATTTCTGCTGAAAAACAAGGCGGAGAGCGCAATGTTGACAATGCTCTGCGACCAGAAAGTTTAGATGCCTTTACAGGGCAAAGCAAGTTGCGTGAAAATTTAAAAGTCTTTATTCAAGCCGCAAAGGCGAGGGGCGGGGCGCTTGACCATGTTTTATTTTATGGTCCTCCAGGTCTTGGTAAAACATCACTTTCTCAAATTATTGCAAAAGAGCTCGGTGTTGGTTTTCACAGTACATCTGGCCCTGTTATTGAAAAAGGAGGAGATCTGGCGGCTATCTTAACTTCCTTGCAGCCCAACGATGTTTTATTTATCGACGAAATTCATAGACTTTCAACAAACGTTGAAGAAATTTTATACCCAGCAATGGAAGACCACAAACTTGATATTATTATCGGTGAAGGACCAGCTGCACGTACAGTAAAGGTGGAATTGCCACCATTTACATTGGTGGGTGCAACCACAAGGGCTGGTATGCTTTCAGCTCCTCTGCGTGAACGTTTTGGTGTTCAGCAGCGTCTTGAATATTATAAGCACGATGAACTGTCTGCTATTGTGAAACGTGCGAGTGCTTTGCTTGGCGTTGATATTGATGATGATGGTGCGTGGGAAATTGCTATGCGTAGCCGTGGCACACCACGTATTGCAAACCGCTTATTGCGCCGCGTGCGTGACTTTGCGGTGGTTAAAGGTGATGGCATGATCCATAAAAAAATTGCAGATATAGCCTTAACAGCTATTGAAGTTGACCATATTGGTTTGGATAGAAATGACCATAGATACCTTGAAATTTTAATTGATAAATTTGGTGGCGGGCCCGTAGGTGTTGAAACGATGGCTGCGGCAAGTGGCGAAAGCAAGGATACAATTGAAGATGTGATTGAGCCTTATATGATTCAACTTGGTTTTATTCAGCGTACCCCGCGTGGTAGACAGGCAATGCCTTTGGCCTACACGCATATGGGGCGTAAACCGAAAACGTCTGATCAGTTTGACCTTGTTTAGTTAAAGTATATTTTAAACTGCATTCACTTTTAATGCAGGGCTTGTTATCTTTAATGATAAAATTAAAAATAAAAAAAGAGGTGATGTTATGTCAAATCCAACTTGTGCTGTTGTTATTATAGGTAACGAAATTCTTTCAGGGCGTACGCCTGACGAAAATTTAAATCACATTGCAAGGCGCATGTCTGACATTGGCGTTCGCTTTGAAGAAGCGCGCGTTATTCCTGACGTTGTTCAAGTTATTGTCGATACCCTTAATGAATTGCGTAAAAAGCATACCTATGTTTTCACAACTGGTGGTATCGGTCCTACGCATGACGATATTACGATGGAATGTGTGGCGAAGGCTTTTGGTGTGGGCGTGGAAAGGCATGAACCAACTGTAAAAGCTTTTGAAGACTTTTACAAAGGTAAAACCAATGAGGCTATGTTGAAAATGGCTCATTTCCCAGAAGGTGCAGACCTTATTCCAAACCCGCTTTCTATTGCGCCTGGATTCAAAATGGAAAATGTTTACTGCATGGCCGGTGTGCCAAAAATTATGCGTGTGATGCTTGAGGCGATTATTCCAACATTACAGCGTGGAACTGAAATTTTTTCAAAAAGCATCGATGTCTTTGTTGGGGAAAGTATAATTAGCCGAGGTTTTGAAGAGATTCAACGTCATTATGCAGATGTTGATTTGGGGTCTTATCCATTTAGAAAAGAAGGGCGTGGCTGTACGAGTTTAGTGATGCGTAGTGACAACACTACGTCGCTTGGAAATGCGTATAAGGAAGTAATTTCACTTTTAAACAATTTAGAGGTGGAATATCAATAAAAATGATGTTATAAACTTTTCGCAACTGGGCATGTATTCCAATCGGTAGAGAAACAAGACTTAAAATCCGAGCAGTTAAATGCTATTGAATGAGGTTAAGTTGTTGTAAATACTGAAAAAATACATGTACTAAAAACTCTATTTTTGCCAAATGGTGTAAAAATGGGGTAATTGAAAAAAAGTTTTGCACAGTTTGGGTGTGTATTCCAATTGGTAGAGAAACAAGACTTAAAATCTTGCCAGTGTCGGTTCGAGTCCGACCACACCCACCAAATCAAAGAGTTAGCAGTAAAATGCTAGCTCTTTTTTTATGTTTTAAAGTGTTTTTTGTGAATTGCGTTCTCTTGTGGTGCTTAGTAGGTAAAGGTTTTAGCTTGTTGCTACACCATTTTTACACCATGAGACAGGTGTTCTTGTAATAAGATGGTTTAATTTCATCATTAGAGTCACAGCATAAGTGTTTTTGGGTGTAACCTTTAGTACTCTAACGCCCCATTCTAATCCTCCAATCAGGGCTTTTAGTGTATAATACAATATACCGAGGTATTTGTTTGGCTAAGGTGTGTTTAGTAACATTTAAACCTTATGGTGGAATTTTGTATTATAACTTGCTGATTTAATGTGTTGCATAAAGGTGTTATGTTTACTATATTGTGGTCTAGTGTCTATTAATTACTTAATGGTGTATTTTTCTTTGATAAAAGGTATTCAGTATTATAATAAAAATGATGTTAAAGTTCTTATTATTGAGGACTTTGATGTTGAACTGCAGGGTTTAATTAGAGGCAATTTATCTGCTATTGCATTTGGCGCAAAACAGGTGGAGGAAGATCCTGATTATTCAAGCTACATTTATACTTTAAAAGAATTTGAAATGGTTTATCGTAATAAGCCAAGAAATACTAAAAAAGGTATGATGGGGGAATTGCTTGCACATCTAATAATACCAAAATATTTTACTAATCTTGAAACTTCCTCACCTTACCTTAATACTGAAGAACGCTCCATAAGGAAGGGGTTTGACATAGTTTACTTTAATTCAACTGATAACTCTGTGTGGTATTCAGAAGTTAAATCTGGTCATCAGCACAAAGATAAATCAATAGACCAAACGAATGGGCAATTATTAAAAAACGCTCGTAATGGGCTGATTGAAATGTTTGGTTCTTCATATTCTAACCGATGGGACAATGCTATCACTAATTCTCATGCTGTCCTGCATGATAATAAAGGAAAAAAAATTAGAGAGATTTTAAGAAAAGAAAACCCAGTCAAAACTTCTAAGGATATTGGAAGATGCGTTATATTGGTGTCTGTATTGTTTCATGATGTTTTGAGTGATGTTTTAGATGTAGATTATCTTCAAGAACGCTCTACCTTTTTAAAAGAAGGTGATGAATTTAAAGAAACAATATTATTATCTTTCCAAAAATCTTCATTTGAGAAGATTGCTAACTTTGTTGAAGCTGAGATAGCACTTGAACTTTCAAAATATGAAGAAGAAAATCAATGAATCAGATATCATTAAGACAGATCAGAAATCATCTGAACCTACAAGGGAGTCGTTTTGAGACTGTGTATGAAAAATTCGTTGCTAACGGTGATGTTGATGATGATGATTTATCCTTTCTTTTAGAATTGGCCATCGTATTTTTAAATCAAGATGACAAAGGTCTTGTTAAGTTTGGTTATAGTATCATTTTAAGCTATTGTAATAAATATCAAGACTACATTCCTTTATACGATATAGCTTTATCTCAGGGGTTTATACCTATCTCTAAATTTATTGAAAAAAAGTTTTTGAATAAAGAGGTTATATCGGAAAGCTTTCATAAAACAATGCTTTCTTTATATAAGGATACATTTAAGTATGATGGCTATTATCTATCTTCTGGACAGAAAGGCTTGATGGATTTTAGTAAGTCATGCCAAGATTTTGTGATTGTAGCACCTACGTCCTATGGTAAGTCAGAAATGATTATTGATAAGGTAATCAATAGAATTTTGGAAAATCCTGATAGCAGTATTTGTATCCTTGTTCCAAGTAAAGCCTTGTTGTCTCAGACACGTATTAGGCTGTATGAAGGGTTAAAGGCAAAAGGGGTTGAAGACAAAAGAATTTTAACACACCCTGAAATGTATAAGGAATCTCTTGATGATTCAGTTTTGGCTGTGTTTACTCAAGAAAGACTATTAAGGCTGATTCAAGAACATAAAGAAATTAAATTTGATCTTGCTATTGTTGATGAAGCTCATAATTTAATGGAAAAAGATTTTAGAGCAATTCTATTGATGCAAACTTTAATTATTTTAAAAAAAAGAAACCCCTCGATTGAATTAAATTTTTTCACACCCTTTATTGCTGACTCAGAAAGTATCCACTCAAAATATATTGATTACTCAATGAATTTTAAAAGCTCTGATGAGTTTATGAAAATTGAACGTTTATATATGTACAACTCATTAGATGGTGAGTTCATGAAATATGATCAATTTTTGAATAGCGTAATCTCTTTAAAAACGCTTGATTGTAATGAAATAGAATTTGTTAAAAAATTCTCAGCTAACAAAAACATAGTCTATTTAAATAGACCTAAGCATGTGGAAGAAGTAGCGCTGCTGTTATGTAAAAATGAGGATTCGATCACTAATCCAAAAATTGATAAAGCTTTAAAATCTATATCCAACTACTTACATAAAGATTATAGCCTAATTAAAACTCTTAAACATGGTGTTATGTATCATCACGGTAAAGTTCCTGAAGTAGTTCGTCTTTATATTGAAAAGATGTACAAGGATCATGGAGAGTTTCGTTATGTTGTTACCACATCAACTTTGTTAGAAGGAGTTAATATCCCTGCGGAAAAAATGTTTATCTTATCTCCCTCAAAGGGGCGTGGATACTTATCTAAATCATCATTTAAAAATTTGGTTGGGAGGGTTTGTCGATTTAAAGACGTATTTTCCAATGTAGGTTCACTAAAACTTTTAGAGCCTGAAATTTATATAATTAATGGAGAGTACTGCAGAGAAGATTTTGATCTAAAATCGTTTGTTAGTGACAGAGCTAATTTAGGATTGACGGTAAAGGATGAGGTTAAAAATATTTTCCTTATAGATGAGATTAAAGGTGATGAAAATAAAAATTCACTTCATAATGCACTAGAGGTTCTGGAGAATATAGAGTCAGGTTCAGTATCTACATCGAGTGATATAGTTTTACGGCTTGCAACCACGGATATAGGGAAGTCGTGTTTCAACAATAATGTTACTGAGTTTGATATAACTGATTCAGAAAATATACTAAATGATAATATAAATGCCTTGGGTATTACAAATGTGATATCTAGTGTTGAGGCTATTATTGATGCGATTTATAAAATATTTATAGTTGATATTACACACAAAAAAAATGAAGAGTTTCTTCGTTTAAAAGATGAAAAAGTAAGGTACTTTTACTCTAAGCTTCTACGATGGAGAGTCGAATCAAAGTCTTATAGTCAGATGATTAATCACTTCGTATATTATTGGGATAATGTTTATGAAGGTGATGGGCTTATTTACGTAGGAAGTGCGTGGGGAGAAGTAACTCGAGGATCGGACGGTTTTTCTCCTATGTGGGTTGATCTCAACAAAAAGAGTGATTCTGCTAAAGTCAACTTAGCAATTGTGCGTATAAAGGAAGAGTATGATTTTATTGAGTATCATCTAATAAAATACGTAGAAATTCTTAATGATTTAAATTTGGTTTCTAAGTCATTATATGAATCAATTAAGTATGCAACGGATAACTCATCCGTCATCTGTTTATTGAAAAATGGTGTTTCTATGGAACTGGCAAAGCTTATTGTGAGTGGTTATTCTGAGTACCTACAAGTGGATTTGAAATCAGATGTGTTTGTATTATTAGATGGTATTGAAGTTGCGATGCGCTTAAATGAAGAAAATGATATTTATGTATTCGAGATTGGGTTTCACCATTAAAGTTAGAAAAAATAATTAGAAGGCGTTTTATATGTTTAATTTATTTATATCATCAAATCCAGATAGTTGGGACTTTGACTCTTATCAGTTAGATAAAGTTCGTGTATTTGAGTATACCGCTGATGAAATTAGTGAAAGATACAAAGACTTTGATGCGTCTATTATAGAAGAACTTAAAGGGTTACCATCTCTTTTTGTTATAGAGAGGGAAGAGAGAGAATCAAGGGTTGGTTATATATCCAATATTGAGATTCGTGAACGTTCAGTCGTTATCTATTTTGAATTTGATACAATATTACCTAGTATACCGATAGGCGCAATAGAAGCACTTAAAAAAGAAATCGACTTAGGGGACTGGGAGTTAAGTCGTACTCATTGGTCGATTAAGGATGCAAAGCTATTTGATTTGCTTTTAACAAAGGGATATATAACTCAAGATGAATTGCAGGAGTCAGTGCTTCTAAGAGCTCCTGAAGAGGCGTCAGAACCTGTAACGCTAGACTCTGCAAACGGTGAATTAAACCATAATGAAGTCTTTATTGTTCATGGTCGTGATGAAATTGCTAAATATGAGATGTCTCAGTTTATAGAAGATTTAGGGCTCAAGCCTATCATTTTACATGAGCAGGCGAGTTTAAGTAGAACTATTATTGAAAAAATTGAAGCTTACTCTAATGTGGGATTCGGAGTTGTACTTTATACTCCATGTGATGTAGGTCGTATAGCTAGTAGTTTAACTAGTCAATACCGTGCAAGACAAAATGTAGTATTTGAGCATGGCTACCTTATAGGGAAATTAGGTAGATCAAGAGTATCTGCTATTATAAAAGGGGATGTTGAAACTCCTAATGATATTAGCGGTGTAATTTATGAAGAAATGGATAAAGATGGATTATGGAAAGAAGCTCTTAAGATTGAGATGAGAGCTGCTGGGTATAATGTCTAAATTATAGTAAATAGCTGTAGTTTTTACATGTCTTGAAACTGTCTTTTGATGGTACAAATTAGTTGTACGAAGTTATATAAATAAAGTTAGATACTTAAATGCAATACGCTATTATAAATGAAGCACGTTCTCAAGCCTTTCAAGGTGGCAAAGCAAGTTGTCCAACTTGTGGTGAAGATGTTATAGCAAAATGTGGTTCACGTATTGTACATCACTGGGCACACAAAGGTCGTATAAATTGCGATGCTTGGTCAGAAAATGAGACTCCGTGGCATAGGGCATGGAAATCTTATTATCCAGAAGAGTGCTGTGAAGTGAGCCACACTGCGCTGGATGGTGAAATTCATAGAGCTGATATTAAGACACCATCAGGTATATATATAGAAGTGCAACATTCACCCATGAGTGACGAAGAACGCATTTCCCGTGAAGAGTTTTATAAAAACCTTGTATGGGTAATTGACGGTTCTACATTTGGAAAGAATTTTGAAATACACCATGCATTACCAAACCCAAAGTCTAAAATAGCAGATGACTTAACTTGGTATCCTGCAGGCAAAGGATTAAACGGCTCAAATAATGGTATGTTTTATAGAGCGTCGGAAAATGAAGAAGGTGCTACTATGGTTTTAATACATCCTCTTTCCGATATAAAAAATGAAGTTAATGCACATTATAGTGGGCACCATCAATACGTATGGACACGACCTAGAAAAACTTGGCTTGACGCTAAGTGTCCAGTCTACATTGATTTTGGAGATACTTACTTAGCTAGACTAGAGTCGTATGATGATAGAGGCCTGCCCTGTATTAAACTTATAGATAAGAAATTATTTATACAAGAGTCTTTAGTTAAAGATAATGTACAAGATTTAGTAGATTATTAATAATAAAGATCTTTGCAACTTATAAAAAAGATACTAAGCCAAGTGCACATGAACTCATAGTAGAATCAAGTTGCCTATTACTTGTTTTTTAATATATTTATTGGTTAATTTTGAAGTCTTGATTCTTAAAGTAATACGGTATCTGTGCTTGAATAGGGTTGCGCATGTAGCCTTGTCCTAGGATTATGCATTCACCCTCTTTTAGGTTTAAAATGTCTTGGGTTGTTACTAGTTGGATGCCTTCAGCGCTGGTTGAAATGCTTTTGTTGGTTTTAAGGATATCTTTTTGATTGTTTGATTTACTTGTCGACTGGCGCTTGTCTGTGGATTGCCCTATAGATTCTGCAATGTCTTTGGCTGTTGATGTGTCTGATTGTTGGTAGATGAGTTTATACGGCGTTATAGCGTTTAAAACTATATGCTCATTATGTCCATAAACAGCGTTTATTTGCTGATAATTTTGCGCAATGAATAAACAATTCACACCATAACCACGGCCTGTTTCAGCTAATTTCTTTATCATATCCATTTTATCAAACTGTGGGAACTCATCTAAAATGAATGTTACATTATGATATTCTTGGGTTTGAACACCATCAAGTAAACCAAGACCAAGAAAATCAATAAGGACTCGTACAATTGATTTGTAAGTCGCAATGTCCTTTTGCTTTATTTTGATGTATAGCGTTTGATTTTTAGTTCTAAAGTCTTGTGGTACAATTTCATTATCACCACTTAAAATAACTTCTAAACGTGGGTTTGTGAAAATATCTAATGGTTCATCGAATGATGATACAACGCCAGCCCATTGACGCTCGCTATCTAAGTTATTAAGAAGCTTATTAAAGGATATGGATATCTTTTCTCCTAAACGACATTTATTTAGCTCAGGATCGTTTTTCCATGCAGTGAGTGCAATTTCATGATCATCTTGCTTGGAGAATAAATCAATTACCTCTGGTATGCTTGTTTCACCTTCTTTATAAATGAGTATTTCAGCTATAGTTCTAAAAAGAATCCTTGCTTGGTTTGTAAAGAAACTATCACCTTTTTGATTATCCTTAATGAGGATACGTGCAATACCATCAACATAGGTTCTGTGATCGCAAGGGTCTTCAGGGAGAGCGTTCTTTGCAAACGGGTTAAATTTGACTGAATTTTTCATCGTATGGGTCAAATATCATGACATTACTAAACTTCTCACGTACATGAGCCGTTTTATCGGCAAGTTCACCCTTAATATCAATTGCAATAATTGACCAAGGGCAGGTTAGTAGAGTAGGGATGGCACAGCCTGCACTTTTACCAGTTCCTGGGGGCGCAAGCAGTAAAACACTTAAAGGCTCTGTCACAACAAGATATTTGCCCTTCTTTTTACCAAGAATAATGCCCTTATCACTTTTTAAAAGTTTAAGCTGCTTAGCTGTTTTAAGTGTTCCCCATTCAGCTTTACCATACTTGCCTTTTTTGAATATTCCGTCAGATGCAAACCATGCAGTTGATGCCATGAGCCCTATCATGCTTGCACTTATTACTTCGTTAGGAATTTTATCAAAGGGTATTTTTGTATAAATACGATATAATAACTCAGGCTTCAGCATGTATTCTGGATATGCATAAGATGCTCCTGTATGTGATACTGCAAAAGCAGTAGCTAAAGCACCTGAAAGACGTTTTAAGAGGCTCATGAACTACTTTCTCCTTTAACTATTTGCATTACATCACCTTGGAAGTTTTCATCTTTATTAAAATCACTTAGTTTTTGAAACGTGCCTGTACGTGTACCGTCATGATTACGGTTGATTTGAATCACGCCGTAAACGTCGGTACAAATTTGTTTGCGCATAATTTCAATACCGGCTTGATCTATGTCTTTATTGATAATCATACGAGAGATTAGCGTAATTATGGCTGCCTTGGGGGGGGGCATGAATGGTAGCCATAGAACCTTCATGCCCTGTATTAATAGCCATGGCAAAGGTTAAGGCATTGTCTGCATGTAACTCACCAATTAAAATGTTATCGGGTGAAAGGCGCATGCAGGCTCGCATAATTTCTTTTGATGAAATAGTACTTTCAACACTACCATTTTCTGAATAATATATAAGTAACCAGTCTTCATGAGGTACGGTTAACTCCACAACACCTTCCACTGTTACAATTCTATGATCTTTGAGTATAAGTGGAATTAAGCAGTTTGTTAGTGTGGTTTTACCTGAACCTGTGAAGACGAAGACTAGGGTTTAAACTTATAACCTTTAGTTTCTGGGATTGAAGATGTTTTAAATCCTTAATTTCAACCCAACACCAAGGCTTAACGCCTTCTTGATATCCTTAAGCTGTTTAATGCTTTTGCTGGTATCTGTTTTGGTGATTTTACCAACAGCTTTGAAATGACGAATAGCCGCATTAACTTCTTTCTCAAAATGCTGAAGGTATTTCTTTAAGTGTCGGCGTTGCCTTTTACTTATTGGTTTGCGCTCTTTTAACTTTTTAGCCTCGCTCTGTAATTGCCAGGTGGATATATGTGTTTCATTGATTTTTTGCGTGGGTGTTAAGCTTTTAGCATCTTGTTTGAATTGCTTCTTAAAAGCTTTCAAGTCATCTAAGTTAGCTTGAAGCTCTTTAGAGCGTGTATGCGTTAGCTTGGAATGTTTTAATTCTCGCTCAGTAATGCCTTGTAAGCGTATTAATTTTTTCTCTAACGTATCTCTATACTTTTGAACATTGATAGGTTTGTTCTCAGCGTATTTTTCTTTGAATATCTCATGGCGGACAAATAGATCTTCCTTTTGTGCTTTGATAGACTTGAGAGTAATGACACGATCACGGCGAAGTGTTGCTACACGTTTAATGCCCATTTGCTTGAGGTGGTAAGCATAGTCATGGCGCAATGTGAATAAATCAGCCTTATCAAACTGGACACGTTTACCATCAATGATGTTCTTGTTTTTTAGGATCACGTGGAAATGTAAGTTCTCGGTGTCATTATGCGCTACAAACATATACCTGTAACCCTGCGCTTCAAAGTTATCACGTAGGAAGCGCCTAGTCGCTTCAGTAGCATGTTTAACATTGTGATTATCACCGCCAACTGAAAATATGATGTGCGTGATATCCTTCGGTGCATGAAAATGAAAGTTTACCTCTTCACCATTATCATCTGTGATTTTTTCACGTTTGAGAGCTAAATTAATTTCTCTTAGCCTTTTGTCGTCGCTGCCGTCATATTGAAGTTTGGCACGTTCAAACTCTAATTTATTTTTCAGCTCTAATTTCCATAGCTGATCCCTGTAACTCGCTAATGGCTCAAAATCTTCCACCCAATTATCAATCGTGCCTTTTTCATTCTCGATGATATTACCCAGCTCATCTTCAAGGGTAAGGGGATCTTCGTCATCCATATATTCTGCCGTACGGGCGATGTAGGCCGTTAACTGCGCTAATGATTGCTTGCCCATGCTCGTACTGACAACCTTCATCACGGCTTCAGGATTACCTGAATTAGCATCATTTAAATAACTAGGTGAGAGTAGGCGCTTAAACATGGAAAGCTCGCGAGACGGATCATTCACATCTCGCTTACGTAAATGCGATGGCGTATCCCACAGTAGTGGGTCATGGTTACGGGCGAAGCGTGTCATTAAGCCACCTTGTTTTCACACATGATAAGAATGGACTTTTTCAAGTCGCGTACTTCACGTTCTATCTTTTGGCAAAGCTTTTGTAGTTCGCTTGCATCAAGTTCAATGTTTTCTTTTTCACCGTTAATGATATCTAAATGGTCACTGTTTAAATGGTAAGCGATTTGGTTTAAAAGTCCGCCCAAACGAGCGGTGTTGGTGAAGTGAAATTTCAGCATAGCCAGTTGAGAATCTGAAAGGGTAAATGGCCTTTCATAATTATGAATCATGGTGCGGATAAGTTTTGATGTATCTAAATTTTCTTCGTCTGATATACGAGAAATAAGCTCTTTTGTTTGCTTGTTTACCCTTACTTTGATATAGTCTTCTTTACGTTTCATTGTGTTACCTCCGTTAGTTACTTATGGAGGTGAACAAAAAAGTGTGGCCACAAATTACCTATCCTGCCAATAAGAATGAGAGGTGTATCACCTCGGTAGATAGCTAAAATAGGCAAAAATGGTGAATTTTTGCTGAATTTGATAGGCCCACAAGTGAATGTGGGCGTAAAACAGCTGAATTTGATACCTTTTTAGATGAATGTGGGCTGTTTTATAGTGAATTTGTGGTTCTATTACATGAATGTCGGCAATCTATTACTTATTTTCTTAAATTAAAGATTTTCACCCTTGACTCTAGAGTATAGTCTAGACCCCATACTTATGTTAGAGGAGGTAAAGTGATGTTCATTGGTGAAGTGGCAAAACGAACAGGATTAAGTATTGATGCTATTCGTTATTACGAACGTGAAGGTTTGATTACACCTGTTCATATGCGTGAATCTGGTTATCGAGATTTTGATAATAGCTCGCTTGATTCTTTACATTTTATCATTCAAGCAAAAGAAATTGGTTTTTCTCTAAAACAAATTAAACATCTACTTCTTCTAAAAGAAAACCCTGATACTACATGTGCTGAAGTACGTGAATTGGCTCAGGGCAAATTAAATGAAGTAGGACATAAAATTAAGTTATTAAAAAAAATGGAGCAACAATTAAATAAGTTACTAACAAAATGTGAAGCTGAAAGTAACGGTTCATGTCCTATTATCGAAGAGTTAAGTAAGGAGGAATGATTATGAAAATCGAACTTATATATTTTGATGGATGCCCCAATGTACAAGCAGCAAAAGATAATATTAAAGCCGCTTGTGATAACTTAAAAATAGAGCATTCAGTTCAAGAATGGAATCATAACGATGACAATGCGCCTGATTATACAAAAAAATATGGTTCACCAACAATTCTTGTTAATGGTAAAGATATTGCTGGTGGCCCTGGTGATTGCTGTGCAACTGGTAACTGCCGTATTTATGCAGACATGACAGGGATTCCAAGCGTAGAGCTTATTCAAACGGCATTAGAAAAAGGATAGCCTATGAAAAAATTAATCTTAGCTGTGCCATCATTTTTAACACCGCTGGTGGCTTCATTGCCTGTGTTAACTTGTCCTGCTTGTTGGCCTTTATATGCAGGTCTGTTGAGCTCTTTAGGTGTTAATTTCACAAACTACACGCCTTATATTTTGCCGTTAACTTTATTCTTGCTAACAATTTCGTTGTTGGCATTGGGGTGGCGAGCTGAGAAGCGTCATGGATTCATCCCTCTCGCTTTAGGTCTGATTGGTGTGATACCAATATTATTGGGTAAATTTTACATGGAAAATGACTGGTTATTTTATAGTGGTATTACGTTATTAATTGGTGCTTCAATTTGGAATATATGGCCAAAAAGAGAAAGTTGTTCATCTTGTAAAGATGATTAATCACCCTCCCATAGCAACATAAGCCGTACCCATAATGGTGACTTCAGTGATATCTCCGCCTGCAAGTAAGTCACGTGCATAAGCTTCTGTGTCAAAGTAATAACGAAGGTTATCAGGAAGGCCTTGCAGCATATCTGTATCTTCTATGAACTGTTCAGCGTAATCTTTGGCAGCGCCTTCAAAAAGAGTCACATCATCTAGCCTGTGTAAAATATCTTCAATGCTGTAACCGATATCATTTGCAAGATAAGTTGCTTTTGCGGTTTGTTCATTTTCTAGGTTTTCAAAGTCGTAAAACCATTGTTTGAGGTTCACTTGATTAATACTTAGGGCTCCAAATAATTCGTGGTTGTCACCGTCAATGAATTGAATTTCGTATTCTTCAACAATGTCACCATATTCGTTGGTATGAGTTTTAGCCTTTGTGCAATATTCTTCGTATGTTTCGAAGTAAAATCCCGTTGCTGAAATATCGTATGGTGTTGCGTGGTACATGTTCATTTTATAATCTCCTTTGCTTTATTTGAAGATGGATAAATGACTGTGAGTCGAGCGGCTGTTCATACTGTCTTCACGGTTACTTGGTGCGGAAGACCAGTTTAATAGCCGCGCACAGGCATTATAAAAGCCAATCTTAAAGCCAAGGAGGTATGTGAACATCACGTAGACGCTCGATATAAACAATTATGGATATTTAAATATTAAGAGTTTTGAAATTGTAGCTAACTTATATAGCTTAGAACTGGCTTGTGTCATCATCAGGTTCACCTTCAGGGATAGGTTCATCACGATGCATTTCTAGCCAATTATTAAAAGCATCACGGTCAATGTATAGACGGCCACCTACGCGAACAATAACCTGAGCAAAACCGTTTTTCTCTGCATGGAATATCCACCAACGCATTTTACCATTGGTGATGATAGGGGAGGCATTTTTAACGATTTGTCCTGCCCCCTTATATTGAGTACAGAAAATAAATTAGTCTTACATAGTTGAAAAACGTGAGGCTGGTTTACAAAATAAGGACACAAAGAAAGGGGGCAGGACAGAATTTCTCTTATATAGAAGTTTCTAAAAGATTAAACATATCTTGAAAACCGTATCTACCAGTGTTATGTTGTTTAAATGCGTATGTTTTTAACAGGATTAATTATTTTATCTGTGCTGACCCTTTCAATGGTTAGCTCTGTGCATGCAACTGACATGGCAGACAGTCACCACTCAAACCTTCAAAATAATGTAAATCATGATACGCACCATGAACCTATGTCTTTAAAGGAATGCGAAGTGGAATGTGAAGGCCTTGTATGCTTACATCATGTTTCAGCTTTTCATGAACTTCTACCGGAAATGGATAATTTCAAAAAAGAATCTGAAAAGTTTTTTGAAATAAGCGCCGTTCTATCAAGCCCTATATACGGATTAAAAAGACCCCCTAAATCTTAGTATTTAAACCTTCATAAAACATCGATACATCTATGTTTTGAAGGCATTTTTATGTGTGCATATTAAATTGCACTCTCACTTATTAAATACGCAAAGATAAGAGAATTCAAATTATGAAAAATTATAAATTTATACTACTGGCTCTGCTGTTAACAGCTGGTATAGCAAATACTTTACAAGCCGAAGAGCAACATGAAGAAGATGATAACCACGAAGAGTTAACACATATTGAACATGCAGAAGAGGAAGATGATGATGATCACGACGAACATGAAGGCGAAGATAATGGCCCTGATGAACATGGAGAAGAAGAAGTTGTAACTCTTAGCCCTCAAGCTGCCGCTACTTCTGGCGTTATTTCTAGCATTGCGCAATCTATGAAGCTTAAACAAACTATTCCACTTACTGGTAAAATTATGTTTAATGACAATAGAACAAGCACTGTACGTTCAAGGCTATCAGGAGTTATTGAAAAGGTTAATGTAAACCTTGGAGATGTTGTTAAAAAAGGCCAGAAAATCGGTGTTTTATATAGCAATAACAGCTTAAGTACTTATGATATTATTGCTCCTTTAGCAGGCACTGTCATTAAAAGAAATACAAACCTTGGTGATGTAATTGAAGGCGAAGAGCTTTTTACCATTTCTGACCTTACCTCTGTTTGGGCTAAGTTTCATGTGTTCCCTACAGACGCATCAAAGCTTAAAAAGGGTCAATCAATCAGCATTGAAAGTATCACCCAAAAAGTGCCAAAACAAGAAGCTAGTGTTTCAATGATTTTCCCTACAGCAGATACTTACAGTCAAACTATTATTGCCATTGCAACCGTGGAAAATGTAGACAATATTTGGAAACCTGGCATTAACATTAAAGGCCAGCTAGTTGTTAATTATGTAGACGCTGAAATAGCCATTCCTCTAAGTGCGATTCAAACGTTTGAAGGTAAAAAAGTCATTTTCATCAAAGAAGATAATAGCTATGAACCACGTGCCATTAAAACAGGGGCAAATAACAACGGCTTCGTTGAAATTTTAGGTGGTTTAAGCGCTGGTGAAGAGTACGTTTCAAGCGGTAGCTTTGTTATTAAAGCAGACCTTTTAAAATCAACCGCATCACATAGCCACTAGGAGGGAAAAATATGTTAGAAAACATCATAAAGTCCTCCATCAAACATAGATGGTTGGTTCTTATAAGCGTTATAGCTATTTGCGCATTAGGTATTTACAATTTCACAAAACTTCCTATTGACGCCGTGCCAGACATTACCAATGTGCAGGTTCAAATTAATACAAGAGCTGATGGATATTCGCCACTTGAAGTAGAGCAACGTATCACGTTTCCCGTTGAAACGGTTCTTTCAGGCATACCTGGCTTAGACTACACAAGGTCTATGTCACGCTATGGTTTATCGCAGGTAACTGCTGTATTTGAAGACGATACAAATATATACTTTGCACGTCAGCTTATTGCTGAAAAACTTGGCCAAATAAAAGGTGATATCCCTACAGGGTTAGAACCTATTATGGGGCCTGTCACGACAGGCCTTGGTGAGATATTTTTCTATACCGTTACAGCTGATAAAAATGCGACTAAAGAAGACGGCACAGCTTATTCAGCAATGGACTTACTCACGATACAAGACTGGATTATAACACCACAACTACGCAACTTAAAAGGCGTGGTAGAAGTGAACACGATTGGTGGTTATGAGAAGGAATTCCACGTACAACCAAAGCCTGAGCTTTTATTGTCATACGACATTACAATTAATGATGTTATAAAAACTTTAGAAGCCAATAACAGTAATACGGGCGCTGGTTATATCGAGCGTAATGGTGAGCAATACCTTGTACGCATACCGGGACAAGTGAGCAATATTCAGGAAATATCAAACATTGTTGTCGCTAACCGAAATGCGCTAACTGTGCGCATAAAGGACGTTGCAGGGGTTTCTTTAGGTTCACCACTTCGTACTGGTGCAGCAACAAGAGACGGCAAGGAAGTTGTCCTTGGTACAGCTATGATGTTACTTGGTGAAAACTCGCAAGAGGTTTCAAAACGTGTTGGTGTTAAGTTAAAACAAATCGCCACTAGCCTACCAAGGGGTGTTGTCGCAACGCCCGTTTACGACCGTACAACTTTGGTTGAAAAAACTATTAAAACAGTGCAAAACAATTTAATTGAAGGTGCGTTACTGGTTATTGTTATATTGTTTTTACTGCTTGGTAATATGCGTGCCGCACTTATTACGGCACTCGTTATTCCTGTTTCTATGTTAATGACAATTACAGGTATGGTTGAAAATAAAGTGTCTGGTAACCTCATGAGCATGGGCGCTTTAGACTTTGGTTTAATAGTGGATGGTGCGGTGATTATTATTGAAAACTGCTTAAGGCGTTTTGATATGGAGCAAGCAAAACTTAAACGCTTGTTAACCAAGGACGAACGTTTTGCATTAACAGCAAAAGCTGCAGCGGAAGTTATTAAGCCAAGTATATTTGGTATTCTTATTATTACCGTTGTTTACTTGCCGATATTTTCACTCACAGGTGTTGAAGGTAAAATGTTCCACCCTATGGCATTTACAGTTGTAGTGGCTTTGCTTTCAGCTATGTTACTTTCGCTTACACTTGTGCCAGCGGCTGTCGCTATTTTCATTACAGGTAAAGTACATGAAAAAGAAAATATAGCGATTATTAAGAGCAAGCAAGCTTACAAACCTATGCTGTTATGGAGCTTAAACAACCCTGTTAAAATTGTATCAGCAGCCGTTCTGTTGGTTTTCATCAGCTTATTCACAGCCAGTAAAATGGGAACAGAATTTGTACCTACGCTTGACGAAGGTGATATTGCCGTGCAAGCTCTACGTGCGCCAGGGACCTCATTAACGGAATCGGTACGCATGCAAAAGCTCATGGAAAAACGTCTGGTACAATTCCCAGAGGTTCGTACAGTTATTGCACGTATTGGTACAGCAGAGGTGGCAACCGACGCCATGCCACCCAACATTGCCGATACTTATATTTTACTCAAAAACCGTGACGATTGGCCAATCCCTGATAAACCAAAGGCTGAATTAATTTCTGAAATGGAAATAGCGTTGGCAGAAATACCTGGCAGTAACTATGAATTTTCTCAGCCTATCCAACTCCGCTTTAACGAGCTTATTTCAGGTGTGAGAAGTGACTTGGCAGTTAAAATTTATGGTGACGATCTTGAGATGCTTCTTGAGTCTGCGGGTAAGGTTAGCCAGCAACTGGAAGGTATTGATGGTGCATCTGACGTTCAAGTGGAACAGGTCAGTGGGTTACCTGTGCTTAACATTGTGCCCAACCGAGCACGTATAAATGCTTATGGTTTAAGTATATCTGATGTACAAGACGTGCTTGGTACCGCCATGGCAGGGCGTCAAGCTGGGACAATTTATGAAGGCGATAGAAGGTTTTCGCTTGTTGTGCGTTCACCAGAAAATTTACGTCAAAGCCCTGAAGAGCTTGCGAGGCTACCTATCCCCCTTAGCACGAATGAAAAGGACGGTATAGACGATAACCCCGACTACGTACCTTTGGGTGAAATAGCCGATATTAGTACCATATATGGGCCTAATCAAATTAGCCGTGAAAATGGTAAAAGGCGTATTGTTGTGACTGCCAATGTACGTGGCCGTGACCTAGGTGGTTTTGTTGAAGAGGTTAGGCAAGTTGTTTCGAGCAACATTCAGCTACCGACAGGTTATTGGCTTGAATATGGCGGTACATTTGAACAGCTTATATCTGCAAAAAACAGGCTATCTATTGTTGTGCCTATTTCATTATTGCTTATTTTAGGGCTCCTGTTTATGACATTTAATTCTACCAGAATATCATTGCTTATATTTTCAGGTGTACCACTTGCCTTAACTGGCGGTATAGCTGCCTTAGCCATGCGTGGTATTCCACTGTCCATATCAGCGGGAATTGGCTTCATTGCCCTTTCTGGTGTGGCTGTGTTAAACGGTATTGTTATGTTGTCATTCATTCGGGAGCTTGAAAAAGAAGGCAAGCCAATACACGAGGCTATTGTTGAAGGTGCGATGACACGTTTACGACCTGTGCTTATGACAGCACTTGTGGCGTCCCTTGGTTTTGTACCGATGGCATTAAATACAGGTGCAGGTGCGGAAGTGCAAAGGCCTTTAGCAACGGTTGTGATTGGCGGAATTATATCTTCTACTATTTTAACATTGTTGGTTTTACCTGCACTTTACAAATGGTTCCCACATAAAATAAAACGTCGTTAAAATAAGGGTAACGATGATGTTGAATATAAGCCCTTTTAGGAGGGCTTTTTATACCATATAATTTTTTTAATATTTTATCCGAAGGTTTCTTCCCATTTTTAATGCTCTCAAATATCTTGCAGAAACGCTACTTAATTCTGCAATACGAGTTGTACCATGCTGTTTTATGGCTTGAACAACTGTTTCAAGTTGCTTTTGCAGTTTGTTCATTATCTAAGTAATAAAAAAACCTCTGTATTTATGGAGATTTATAAAAATATAAACCACTTTGAAATACCATTGCTAAAAACATAAAAATGAATTAATGTGCTACACATGAAAAAGGTTTTTTTAACATTTATATTGTGTGTAGTATTTGGTTTGCCAATGCTAGCCCCGTTTGCGCCTCACGATATGCTACATCGCTTACACGACGGCTTTGAAGCACACCACTCAACTAATGCAGTTCATCAAACTGAGAATATTCTCAGTAAAAAGTCTCATAAACAAAAAGAAATAATACAAGATCATCATCATCCAGTTCATTTTGATATAGTTACATATTTCAAAGATTATCTGCATGTTGACTTGCAAAAAACACAAACCTATACCTTAGCAATACAAAAACAAAGCAAGTCCCCTGATTTTAACATATTAGATTCTTTAATAGTAAAGGATCTGTTTGTATTTAGCCCTGTACGTAACACTCCACCTTACTACGGTGATGTAGCACTTGTTGCCCCTCAAATATATAAAACCACTCAGCGTATTCGCATTTAAATACCTCCACTAAAAAGCAATACTAATGTCTGAATTATATTCAGACACTAAACTTGTGTGTATTATAGGGGATTAAATCTTCCTTTAAAATACTCACTTAAAAAATTATAAAATGAGTTTAAAATGATTCAATATTTTAATAACAATAGGCTAACCCTCTTTATGGGTTTACTTACTGTGTTTGCAACTGCGATAGGAATGTCTCCTGATGCTCTTGCTCATGGTGTCACTGCTGGTGACAAAGGTTATATCCAAGAAATATCTGGAATAAACTTGTTACCGTTCACCTACCTTGGGGCAAAACATATGATGACTGGCTATGACCACTTACTCTTTTTGTTTGGCGTGATTTTCTTCTTGTATCGTCTTAAAGATGTAGCTATTTATGTGAGTTTATTTGCACTTGGTCACGTTATTACACTACTTTCTGGCGTGTTAATGGAAATTAGTGTAAATGCATATATTATCGATGCAATTATAGGCTTCTCTATCGTCTATAAATCACTAGATAATATGGGTGCTTATCAACGCTGGTTCGGCTATCAACCGAATACAAAAATCATTACTCTAGTTTTTGGACTGTTCCATGGCTTTGGCCTCGCAACAAAAGTTCAAGAGTATGATGTTTCTTCAGATGGACTTCTTCCAAACTTACTTGCATTTAATGTGGGCGTAGAAATAGGGCAAATACTTGCTCTAATTGCCATTTTGATATGTATGGATTTTTGGAGACGTTCACAAGATTTCATAAAGCATGCTTACACAGCAAATATTATAACAATGACAGCAGGATTTCTGCTGGTTGGCTACCAATTGGTTGGCTTTTTTACATCTTAACTTATTTATATAAAGGAAAAAATTATGCATAATTCAAATATCCCGGAAGACCTAGAGCTTCCAACAACAACCTACCTTATTAAAGCCACCATTATTTCTATCATAGTGGCAGGAATACTTTTAGTAACTGTTGTAATGCCTGCTGAGTACGGAATTGATAAAACAGGTGTAGGCAAACTATTAGGCTTGCAAAAAATGGGGGAAATAAAAGTTTCTCTCGCAGAAGAAGTTGAGGCTGATAAAGCCAAAGACATGGCAAAAAAACGAGTGGTTGAAGAGGTCGTACAAGCAGAAGTTATTGTTACTACACCAACTCCACAATCTGCAATACCAGTACTAAACCATGAAATGAAAGTAACGCTTGCCCCCGATGAAGGCACTGAAATTAAAGTGACCATGCTCAAAGGTGCAAAAGTTACTTACACATGGTGGACTAGTGGTGGTAAAGCCAACTTTGACGTTCATGGAGATTCTAAGAAGCTTAAAATTGGATACCACAGCTATGGTAAGGGTTCAAAACAGCGTGTTGATAACGGGGTTATTGTAGCCGCTTTTGATGGGAACCATGGTTGGTTTTGGCGTAACAGAACGTCTAAGACAATGACTGTAACTCTACAAACAAATGGCGAATATACTCAAATTAAACATATGAAATAAGGATAAAATAAAGATGAATAAAATATTAATGATTGTGGTGGCACTTGTTATTGTAGGTGTAATTTTAATTACTGTAATGGGTAACAAGCATGATTCTGAACATATGAATGATAGCAGCCCTATTAATACGGATAACTATGGTGAACATGGACATGGTCATTAAAATATAAACATATACATAAAAGCGGAATTGTTTTGTTAGCAAAAAAGTTTAAAAAATGTTATTTACTTCTCTTAAAATAGCCATTGTCGCTTTTATAGTTGTGTTTGCTTCATGGCTATCAGACAAAAAGCCTGAACTCTCTGGATTTATAACAGCTTTACCTTTAGTTTCTATTTTAGCTATAGCCCTTGCTTATACTCAAAGTCAAGATACAGCCAACACAGCTCAATATGCTAAAAGTATCATTTTTGCAGTGCCTATCTCTTGGTTGTTTTTTGTACCGTTCTTTTTTACTGATAAGTTTAACTTAAGCTTTTGGGTTTGCTGGGTGCTTGGTTTAGTACTGCTCATCATTGGATATTTTATACATCATTGGATGTTGAAATAAGATACTAAAAACCACACCATGATTAGAGTTTAGTCTAAAAACGGAACTGTCTCACCTTTCACTATACTCCCTCTTCGGAGGGGTTTTAATAATGTGACAGGTTAAGGTCTGTTGTAAATTAAAATTGTATGAAGTTAAATTTATTTGAGGGATTAATATGTTTTACACGTATACTAGATAAATGAATTAATATTAGAGGTACAATTATGCCAGTAGAAAAATTTGACCAGCTATTAGATAAAGAGTTTTCACAGTCGCCAGAAAACCCTAAGTTGGATAGTTTAGAGCTAGACGTTATGCGTCGCATTACCGCTATAAAAAATGATCAGACCATATCGTGGTACGATAAAATGTTTGCCTCGTTTTTAATTCCGCAGTTTCAAGCGGCATCCGTTGTTTTAGCATTGTTTTTAGGGATCGGCACTTCACCTTTTATGCCCAATGACAGTGTTGTTCCTAATAAATTAACATTAGAAGAATTCTCGTATAACTCACCACATTTGTCATTAAACTTAAATAAGGAATTAAAATGAAACGAAGGTATTTAAATGCATTACTATTTCTAGTACTTGTTGTGGGGATCTCATTTGTAGGTTTTTATTTAGGAAAGAATATGATGCATCAAGGTGAACATCCTCACTCTAATGCTACAGAATGGCATACACTGCTTCACCGTCAATTGGACTTAACAAACCAGCAAGAGCTAGAGTTAGCTAAACTTGAAAAAGTATATTTGCAGCATAAAAAACAGTTAAAAATTGAAATGCATAACGCAAATAAGAAACTTGCTGATGCTTTAAGTGCAGACAAGTCTTATAGTTCTAATGTTCAAACGAGTGTTGATGAAATTCATCATATAATGGGTGAAATTCAGAAAAAGACAATACAACACCTTCTTGAAATACGCCCAATTTTGACGCCTGAACAGAACATAAAGTTGGAGCAGATGATTACAGATGCCCTCTATCAAAAACAATAATGTGGAAATCACAGACGAAGCTTTAGTAAAGCAATTATTGTCAGGTGATGAAACAGCTTTAAATGAATTAATGAAAAGGTATAAGCGTAAGCTTTACTCTTTTATTGTTCATTATGTGAAAAATGACGACATTGCATATGACTTGTTACAAGAAGTTTTTATTAAAGTTTACTTGAAGGCAGACACATTTAATCGTGACTTTAAATTCTCTACATGGGTTTATCGCATTGCAACCAATATTTGTCATGATTGGTCACGCAAGGAAAAATTCAAAAATATACTATCTTTAGATAATCTAATATCTGGTAAAGATGATGGTATGTCATACCATCAGGTTCTTGCCTCAAATCAAAAAAATGTCGAACAAATCGCCGATTTAAGGCAGCAGCTTGTTTTTATGAAAAATGAAATAATAAAACTGCCGCATAAATTAAAAACTGCATTAATATTGTTTTCATTAGAAGGTAAGTCTCAATCAGAATGTGCTAAATTACTTGATGTAACAGAAAAAACAATAGAGATGCGTGTATATAGAGCCCGTAAAATTTTATTAGAAAAATTTAAAAATAATTTTGAGGGGTGAATCTTTTCTGTACGTATAAAGGGGGTAATTAATAAAAAAGGTTATTCATGAGAACGCTATTTTTCAACCTACTTGTAATACTGTCATTAGTACCAATGGTTGTTCATGCAACAACAAAAACATTAGAAACTTACGTTCAACAATTAGTAGAACATCCTGAAGTATTAGAAATTCTATCTAGAAGCAATTCTAATGCTGAACTTGCTTCTGCCGAAATGGGGCTGCCAGACCCTGTCATTATTCTTGGTGTAGATAATCTCCCTGTAAATGATCCTTCATTTGATAAGTATCTTCCGAGCTCTAAGGTGTATGGATTTAAGCAGGCATTTCCTAATTATTCACTAAGAAAGGCTATGTCTTCAAAGAAAAGCCAACTATCTAAACAAGAAAAATTAATGGCAAGTTATATAAAATCAAAACTTGAATATATGTTGGTTTCTACTTTAATAAAGCTAGATAAAGTTGAAAAACAACAAAAAATAGCTAAAGTACAACTATCAAATTACAAAGAATTAGAATCATATTTTAAAGGCCGTTTAGAATCTGGAAGCGGTGTCTATTGGCGTTTTTCTCAGGTTGATGTAGAACGTTCTCTGGTTGAGCAAAAAATAAATAATTTAATCGCTGAACAAGACGAAATTGAAGGTGAACTTATTAGGCTTGTTGGCGAAGTACCTAAAGTAAAAGTTTATGAAATTGTAAGTACTGAATGGAGTTCTGTAGATGATATGTATCCTGTAAGTATTGCACAAGAAAAGGTGGCTGTGAAAGGCTACGATGTTGAAGCTGCAAATGCAGCATATGGTTTTAATTATGGGGTTCAGGCTTTATATAAGGAACGTGAAAGCGGTCAAAACTTTGATGGAGAGGATTGGTTCTCTATTCAAGCAACAGTCTCGATACCATTATGGTCAAAATGGAATCAAGCTCCTAAAAAACGTGCGGCTTTGGCGCAACAAAATGAGTCGGAACAACGTCTAGAAAAGGTTAAACGTATCTATTTAAAAGAAATGAAAACATTACAAAGTAAACGTGATGCGGCCCTAAAAAACGTTCATATACTACATAGTAAAAACTTGGCTTTAAAAGATATGATAAGTGCCGCAGAGAGGACTTATGAGTCGGGTGAAACATCTTTGGATGCTGTTTTAGAATCACAAATTAGTCGTCTATCAATTCAATCCCAACTAGAAGAAGAGCGATTTAAACATATGTCATTGCTCGCAAAAATCAATAGTTATATTAGGAAATAATCATGCGTATTTTAACTTTATCTTTAATGATACTAACCCTTATAGTTTCTTCAGCAGTAGCTGCGAGTGAGCAATATACTTGCCCTATGCACCCACATTATATAGCTGAAGAAATGGGGAGTTGCCCTATTTGCGGTATGGACCTTGTACCATTGGCGGCAGAAGAAGTGGAGGAAATAGACGCAAATATAGTTCAAACATCAAGTAAAAAAGAAATTCTTTATTGGGTAGCGCCTATGGACTCTAATTATAAAATGGATAAACCAGGTAAATCACCAATGGGTATGGACTTAGTGCCAGTTTACGCAGAGGTTGCAAGCTCTAATGGTGATAATTCAACAGGACGAAAAGCGGTTACTATTCCAGCTGAAACAATTCAAAATATGGGCGTACGTACTGAAAAGGCTCAAATAACAATGTTTGGTACAGATATTCGTAGTTATGGTTTAGTCACAGAAAATGTACGATTGAAAAAAGACATTTCTAGCCGTGTTTCAGGATGGATTGAAGAGCTAAACATTACATCTGTCGGTGATATTGTTCAAAAAGGTGACCTGTTATTTACATTGTATGGCCCAGAGCTTGTATCTGCTCAACAAGATTATCTTTCAGCATTAAATTCTAAAGCTAAAGGCAGGGTTTCTTCCACAGCTAAACGCCTAGAGTCGCTAGGCGTTCAGCAAAAGTTTTTAAATGATCTTAAAAAGACGCGTACAAAAAAACAAAACATTCCATTTTATGCGGAATCTGACGGTATTGTGAGTATGTTAATGGTGAACCAAGGTACTTATGTTAAACCTGGTATGCAGGTAGCGACTATACAAGATTATTCAAGTGTTTGGGTAAACACTAGTGTTGCAGAGAAGGATTTACAATTTTTATCAAAAAACACAAAAGCAATGGTGATATTCCCTAATATTGGCAATATTGAACGCAAAGCTTCTATTGATTATATTTATCCAACAATTGATGCGTCTAGTCGTACAGGTCAAGTTCGCCTTGTTCTAAGTAATAATGATGGTTCGTTAAAACCTGGTGCTTATGCCGATGTTATATTTGAAGCTAATATTGATAAGCGCCTTGCCATACCTGTTGAGGCTATTTTAAAGAATACAGAAGGTGATCATGTGGTTGTTGATCTTGGAAAGGGGCGATTTAAATCAAAACGAGTGAAGGTGGGTATACGTACAAAAGGTCGAGCGGAAATTGTTTCTGGTTTATCTGTAGGTGATAATGTTGTTATTACTAGCCAGTTCTTAATTGATTCGGAAAGTTCACTGCGAGAATCATTCAATAAATTAAAAAATTCCCAGAAATCTCTAGCTGAATTAGAGGTTGGTGATGAACAAGTTTCGATGATAAATCACCTTATAGATGCAGCTCTCTATATGCATGAAAGTCTTTCTATAAATAATAATTTTGAGTCTTCGTATCTTATGCCTGCATTGAAATTGAACGATCATCTTATGCCTCAGTTTCGTGGCACAAGGCTACAGTTTATTTTAGAAGGTGCTGAAAAAGCCATTCTAGATGCTCAGGCAAGTATAACAGACAACGAGCTAAGGGAATCTTTAAGTCAACTTTTAATAGCGCTAGAACCTTGGTTGTTTGAAGGCAAGCCTGATTATTACAAAAGCAAGGGATTGAACGTATTTAAAGATGTATCATCTGAACGTCTCTGGTTACAAATAGAAGATAAGCCAAATAACCCTTATGGTTCTGGTGAGTCCGTTCTTAAAAACTGGATAGAGCAACAAGTGCTACACATTCAAAATAACGTGAACCCTTTAGAAAGTGTTTACCATGTATAATGAAGGGGAAGATAATAACTTATCTCACGATCCAACAAAATCATTTATTGCTAAGGTTATTGAATGGTCGGTTAACAATCAACTTTTAGTTTTTGTTATGGTAGCCATACTTATTGTGGCTGGTTCAATGTCTGTCAAAAATACACCATTAGACGCAATTCCAGATCTAAGTGACACTCAAGTTATTATCCGTACGGAATTCCCAGGGCAGTCACCGCAAATTGTTGAGGACTTGGTTACCTACCCATTATCAACAACCATGCTAGGGCTTCCAAAAACAAAAGATGTTCGTGGTTTTTCTATGTTTGGAACTTCCTTTGTATACATTATCTTTGAAGACGATGTTGACCAATACTGGGCAAGAAGCCGAGTTAATGAAGCATTGTCCAAAATTCAAAGTGACTTACCTCAAAATGCTTCTGTTCAAATGGGGCCTGATGCTACTGGAGTTGGTTGGGTATATCAATATGCTTTAATTGACCAAACTGGCAAGCATAGCCTTGCAGATCTACGAACTCTACAAGACTGGTTCTTGAAGCTTGAGCTAGCAACGGTTGATGGTGTTTCAGAAGTTGCTTCAGTTGGTGGTTTTGTAAAAGAATACCAAGTATTGGTAGACCCTAACCGTTTGCGTGCTTACGATATTCCCCTTCAACGCATTATGAATACAGTTAAATCGGCGAGTAAAGAAGTTGGTGGCCGTGTGATTGAGCAAGCTGAAATGGAACTCATGATTCGCTCCAAAGGGTACGTCACATCTTTAAGTGATTTAGAGAAAATAGTTGTTTTTTCTAAGGGTGGTACGCCTGTTTTATTAAGTGATGTTGCACGTATTATTGAGGGGCCTGAATTACGCCGTGGTGTTGTTGAGCTTAATGGTGAAGCTGAAGTTGTGAGCGGTATTGTTGTTATGCGTAGTGGTGAAAATGCCTTGAGCGTTATTAAAGCCGTAAAAGAAAAGCTTAAGCAATTACAAAATGGCTTACCTGAAGGTGTAGAAATTGAAACTGTTTATGACAGAGCACCACTGATTGAAGGTGCCGTTGATTACCTGATGCATAAATTGATAGAAGAGGGACTTGTTGTTGCTCTTGTTTGTTTTGTTTTTCTTCTGCATGTACGTAGTGCGTTTGTTGCTATTATTACTTTACCGCTAGGTGTTCTAGCGGCATTTATTGTGATGTCGTACCAAGGGCTAACGGCAAACATAATGTCACTTGGTGGTATTGCCATTGCCATTGGTGCCATGGTTGATGCTTCTGTAGTGATGATCGAAAATGCTCATCGGAAAATATCGGAAATGCCAGATGATGCTACTACTGCTGAAAAAAGTGCAGCTATTTTACTCTCAACAAAAGAAGTTGGGCCAGGGTTGTTCTTTTCCCTATTAATTATTACGGTGTCATTTTTACCTGTATTTGCGCTCACAGGGCAATCATTCCGTCTATTTAGTCCCTTAGCTTTTACAAAAACATACTCTATGGCATTTGCTTCGATTCTCTCTGTCACTGTTGTGCCCGTTTTGATGCTTTGGCTTATCAAAGGTAAAATTAGAAAAGAAGAAGAAAATCCATTAAATCGCTGGTTTGTTAAAATATATAAACCAATACTTGCAAAGGCCTTGAAAGAAAAACACAAGGCTTTACTATTAGCATTTGCATTGCTATTAAGCATGGCTTTCCCCTTAATGAAGACAGGTTCAGAGTTTATGCCTGCCCTTTATGAAGGTGAGCTTTTATATATGCCAACAACACTCCCAGGTGTTTCTATCTCTAAAGCAAAAGATATACTGGCTCAAACAAATCGACTTATAAAAACAATACCCGAAGTTGAGCGTGTTTTTGGTAAAGCGGGTAGGGCAGATACAGCGACGGACCCAGCCCCAATTTCTATGATAGAAACATGGATAAGCTTAAAGCCCAAAGACGACTGGCGTGAAGGCTTAACGATTAAGTCGTTAATTGATGAACTCAATAACACTGTCAAAATTCCTGGTTTAGTGAATAGCTGGGGTTACCCTATTAAAATTAGAATGGATATGATTTCAACAGGAATACGTACGCCTATTGGTATCAAAATATCAGGCTCTGACTTGAATGAAATTAGTCGTATTTCTCTAGATATTGAAGCTGCTGTTAAAGATGTTAACGGTACAAGAAGTGCTTTTGCTGACCGTGTTATTGGCGGTAAATATCTAGAGATAACGCCGGACCGTGATGAATTAGCACGCCAAAATATTGACCTGGGTGTGTTCCAACAAATTATTCAAACGGCACTTGGTGGTATGAAAATATCTGAGTCAGTCCAAGGCCGTGAACGCTATAATATTATGCTACGTTATGAGCGTCGTTTCCGTGAGCAGGATAAAGATATTGCAGATATTTTAGTGCCAACACCAATGGGCCAACATATTCCACTAGGTGAGGTGGCCACAATTGAATTTATTGAAGGCCCACCGATGCTGAAATCTGAAAATGCACGCCTTACAGGCTGGGTTTTTGTTGATATAGCGGATAGAGATATTGGTTCGTATGTGAAAGATGCCCAAAAAATTGTAAATGAAAAAGTTAAGTTGCCAGCTGGTTATTCAATCACTTGGTCTGGCCAGTTTGAGCAAATGCTTGAAGCTAGAGAGCGTATGAATATAGCAGTACCAGGTGCTATCATGATTATTTTCTTACTCTTAATGATTCACTTTGGCCGTTTAGATAGAACTTTAATGGTTATGTTGTCATTACCATTTGGCCTTATTGGCGGTGTTTGGGCTTTATACTTTGCAGACTACAACTTTTCTGTTGCCGTAAGTGTTGGCTTTATTGCTCTAGGCGGTATAGCAGCTGAAACAGCTGTTATTATGCTGCTTTACATGGACCATGAAGTACGTCATACGAAGCCAAGTGATGTTAAAGGATTGGTTACTGCTATTACCCATGGCGCTGTTTTGCGTGTACGCCCTAAGCTAATGACAGTTGCAGTTATTATGGCAGGTTTATTGCCTATATTTATCACAGAAGGGATAGGGTCTGATGTAATGCGTCGCATTGCACTGCCAATGCTAGGCGGTATGGTAACAACAACTATTTTAACGCTCATTATTATTCCTGTTATTTACTATATTTGGGAAAGTAGGCATTTTAAGAAATAAATTTGAGGGATGTTTCATTTGCTTACGTATTAGTTGTAGATGGTAATTAACTAATATTAATTAAGTTAAATTTTAAAGGAGTATAATAATGAGAAAGTTAATGGGTATTGCGCTCATTGGTTTTATGCTAGTCGGAGTTGTGAGTATTGCACAAGCTGAAGAGGAAATTTACAATTGGAGAAGTGAGTCTGGTATTGAAAGTAATGATATGCATAAGGCACATTTAAATAATATTAACGCATTTCCAAGCCAGCCTGGTGAAATTTGGAATTGGTATGAGGAAGAGGGTGTTGATCACCCAGAAAAAATTAAGAATAATAAAGACTATAATGATCCATTGTATAAGTTATAATTAGAGAAATAAATATGGGCTCCTGTAATAGGGGCCTATTAAAAACACAAATTGATAGGGATACGAGAATGAAAAAAATATTATTTACAGCTTTAATTCTTTCAAGTGCTCTTCCGCTAGCTGCTTTTGCGGGACATGGCCACGAAGGTATGCAAGGAATGAAAAGCATGCATGGTAATCACAATATGGAAAAAATGGAACAAAAATCAAAAATGGCTATGGGTACAGGTGTCGTACATAGTATTAGTCATATGAATAGAACTGTTAATTTAACGCACGAACCTATCCCAATGTTAAAATGGCCAGCAATGACAATGGATCTAGCTGTGTCTGATGACGTTAAGCTTAAAGAAATTGAAATTAACAAAGAAATCAAATTCCACATTCAGCTTGGTGATGATAAAATCTTCCGTATTACGAAAATTATGGGCTCTACTTCTGGTGAACAATATATGATGGAGGGCATGCACGAAAATATGAAAGGTATGCACGGCAATATGAAGGGTATGATGAATCAATGTATGGATGCAAGCTGTATGTCAGACCATGATGATACCGATGCCGATGCAGAAAAATCTAATTCTAGTAAACATGATCACTAAATATTTAAAGGAACATTGAAATGCGTAAAATACTTCTAGCAACACTATCTTTATCATTGTTACTACCTTTATCTGCCTATGCAGGTGGTTCACATGGTGGACATGGAATGGCTAAAATGGATCATTCCAAAATGAATATGGCTATGAATCAAAGTCAAAATGCGGCATACCAAGTTCTTGTAAAAGGGATTGATATGATGGAAAAGACTGGTTCAGATAAATATATAAAAGAGATGTTGTCCATGGGACCTATTATGGAAGAATGGCATGAAACAACTGAAGGTATCTATGATGCTATTGACGCTTTAGAAACTTATGCTGCAACATTAGGTATTGATAAGAAAAAAGCCTTAGAATCTTCTATTGAAGAGTATAATGACGTTCTTGATACCTTTCATATGGCGACACATGATGCAGAGGCAAAAGACGTTCAAATAGCTATTGGTGGTAAGGTACAAGAGGCTCGATTTATCCTAGAGAAATTAAAACCCCTTATGCACTAATATTATTAAACTGAAAGGAATAAAACAGTGAAGAAGAAAAACTGTATGACTAAGCATAATTTAATTACAGCCTTATTCATAGCTTTTACGCTGTTTTACCTTTTAACTGAACATAGGGTCTATTTTTTTGGTGCATTACCATATCTAATTATACTTTTATGCCCTTTGATGCACATTTTTATGCATCATGGTCAAGGGGATAATCACAAACATAATGATCATGAAGAGGATGAGTAAATAATGGAGCATGGGGCTGATTACGGTTACGGTATGTGGTTTATAGCTATCGTCAACATTGTTTTCTTTTTGGCATTTGCATTTACATTTGTAAAACCAAAAACAAAATTTGACTGGAGATCATTCGGTATGTTCTCAGCCTTTATTGTCGCTTTGTTTACAGAAATGTATGGTTTCCCTCTTACTATATTTTTACTTTCTGGTTGGCTGCAAAGTAAATACCCGAGTATAGATTTTTTTGCGCATGAAAATGGGCATTTGTTACATACCATACTTGGCTTTGAGGGAAACGCTCATTTTGACCCTTTGCATATTGCTAGCAATATTTTTATTGTGATAGGATTTTTACTTCTATCAAGTTCATGGAGAGTACTTTATAAGGCTCAACGTAATGGTACACTCGCAAAAGATGGTTGGTATGCTAAAATGAGGCACCCTCAGTACATGGCGTTTATAATTGTTATGGTTGGCTTCTTATTGCAATGGCCGACTGTTTTAACGGTTCCAATGTTTCCAATATTGGTATGGATGTACGTTAAATTGGCGAAAGCTGAAGAATCTGTAGCACGTAAAGAGTTTGGCGAGGCATACGAAAATTATGCATCTAAAGTACCAGCATTTATTCCTCGTTGGAGTAAATAAAATAATAATAAAAATTAGGAGAATTATATTGTGATCGTATTTTTAGGAGATATAGCATTTATATTGGAATTAGGTGTAATAGGCGCAGGTTTAGTTACGCTATACTATGCAATGAAAGAAAAATCTAAACTTCTTAAATTGGCGGGATATATTATGGCTGTAGGCGGTTTACTAACAGCGCTTTGTACAGGATATTTTTCTACAAAATATTGGCTTGACGGCGCATATGATAGCGCTACGCCAATGAAGCATCATAGGTCTATGTAGCAATGTCAAAAATGTGGATAAAACACAAATGAAAAATGATAATAAACAAACAAAAGGTAGTTGTTGTAGTAAGCCTAAAATAAAAGAAGATATATCTCCTACAGAAAAAAAGGACAAAGGCTGTTGCAGTCAAACACCTAAAAAGGTGAAAGCTGAAAGTACTGAAGCAGATGAAAAATTAAAATGTTGCAGCAAATAAAAAACAAATAAGGTATAGAATAATGAACCACAATCATGAGCACGCCCCTAGTTGCCATACAGAGAAAAAACGTGAAATGGATTACCTTTTATGGAGTTCATTTGCACTGATCTTATCAGGGTACTTTTCATATTGGCTTGCAAGTGAAAGCTTTGCTGATATTGAATGGTTAACAACCTTTACTTCATCTGTATTTGAATTAACCAATACAATATGGTTTGGGGTGTTATTAGGGATTGTATTTGTAGGCCTTCTTGGGCGTGTACCCCGTGAATTTGTAATTTCTATACTAGGCAAGTCAGGTGGTTTGAGCGGTATACTTAGAGCTACAGGTGCTGGCGTTTTATTAGACTTGTGTAGTCATGGCATTCTTATGGTTGCTATGAAGCTGTATGAGCGTGGTGCAAGCACAGGACAAGTTATGGCTTTCCTTATTGCTAGTCCTTGGAATTCATTTTCCCTCACGATTATTCTTTGGGCTCTGGTTGGTTTCTGGTGGATGATGACCTTCTTGTTAGGTTCTTTAGTTATAGCTATTATTTCAGGGCTTATATTTGAGTGTTTAACAGCAAAAGGTATTCTGCCAGAAAATCCTAATAAAATAGATTTACCTACCGATTTCAAGTTTTGGCCAGAAGCTAAAAAAGAATGGAGAAAAGCTAAGGTTGATACAAGTACTTTAGTGGCAATGCTCAAGGAAGGTTTCCAAGGATCTCGTATGGTTTTAAGATGGATTTTCTTTGGTGTAGTATTGGCAGGGGTAGTACGCTCATCTGTCTCACCTGAAATGTTTCAAACTTTATTCGGGCCAACGCTTGCAGGTTTAGGCTTAACAGTGCTAGTCGCAACAATTCTGGAAGTTTGTTCTGAAGGTAGTATGCCTGTAGCGGCAGACATTTTGACTAAAGCTGGCGCACCTGGTAACTCCTTTGCATTTTTAATGACTGGGGTGTCAACAGATTATACTGAGATTATGTCCCTTAAAGGAACCACGAAAAGTTGGAAGATTCCGTTGTTCCTTCCATTGGTAACTTTACCGCAGGTTCTTTTATTAGCTTGGATACTGAATACGGTTGGCATTTAACTTATAATCTATTTTTAACTCTAGCAAAATGAATAGGTTACTTTTTCACAGAGTTACAAGTACAATTAGAGGCTTTCATATTTAATGAAAAAAATAATCAACTTAAACGATCCCTAACAGTGACGACTCTAAGCCTTTATGGTATGGGTACGATTATTGGCGCTGGTATTTATGTACTCATCGGAAAGGTTGCCGCTGTATCAGGCGTTTCAACAGCCTATGCATTTCTACTTTCTGGATTTATTGCAATGTTTAGCGCTCTTTCTTACGCTGAGCTTGCATCCAGATTTCCTCAAAGTTCAGGTGAGTCGGCTTATGTATCAAAAGCCTTTAACCGTGATTTTTTAGCAAGAATTGTAGGATGGATGGTTGTATTAACAGGGATAGTTTCCTCTGCGACACTTGCCAATGGTTTCCTTGGCTATTTAAATGTGTTTATTGATATATCATCGACAGCCGCTATAATATCTCTAATACTCGCCCTTACAGCTTTATCTGCATGGGGGATTAAAGAGTCTGTTTTCTTAATTGCCGCAATTACCTTACTCGAAGTAGGCGGCTTAATATTTGTTGTTTTACTGGCCGATGGCAATAATGGAATCCCTTGGTCTAAAATTGTAGAATTGCCTTGGAGCCCCACTGAGGCTTCTTCAATTCTTGTGGGTAGCTTTTTAGCCTTTTATGCTTTTATAGGATTTGAAGATATGGTTAATGTCGCCGAAGAGGTTAAAGAACCGAGAAAAACAATTCCTATAGCTATTATATGGGCGGTTGTTTTATCAACCTTATTGTATGTGATTGTTGCAGCTGTCGCTATTCGACATATGCCCATAGCAGATCTAGCAAAAAGTGATGCCCCACTTGCTGATATTATATCTCAAAGCGGTTATTCTCCTGTATGGATAAGCCTTATTAGCCTTATTGCTGTTATTAACGGTATTCTTGTTCAACTCATCATGGCTTCAAGAGTGCTTTATGGTATGGGTAAACAAGGACTAGCACCTGAAATTCTATCTCGGGTGAATTCACGCACGCAAACGCCTATTATAAGTACGCTTATTATTGCATTATTTATACTTATATTTGCGCTCTGGTTGCCACTGATAACCCTAGCGAAGATAACAAGCTTTTTTATGCTAAGTATTTTTACACTGATGAATATTTCACTCATTGTTGTAAAACGAAAAGATAAAGAAACCTTGGGCGTTACAACATTTCCAATATGGGTACCGATTATTGGTACTTTTTTATGTTTAATGCTTTTGGTGGCACAAATATAACTTATCCAGTTTTCTCATTGTCATGACTGATAACAGGAATTGCCCTTAAAATACATCTACACTTTAAAGTTTCTTTGATGGGTGGGTTTGCCTGCTGAAGACTTTTTTATCCGCTGTTTTCCGTAATAGAGGGAGAAACCTATAAGGCTCCTCCCTCTGGTAATGGCTCGTCTCTGTTTTGATTAAGCCATTCGTTGAATGCGTCACGATCTAGGAATAAGCTACCGCCGACACGAACTATGGCATGCGATAAACCAAGTTTATCAGAATTATAAATCCACCAGCGTACTTTTTGTTCAGTAAGGGCAGGGCAAGCATCAACAATTTGTTTAACTGTTCGTAGTGATTTATAATCTGTATCCATTGAATGCCCCTATACGTTATTGTGTGATATTGTATACTTATGAGTTGTAGCATTAATGGTTGCGCAACTTTAACTGTAGTTAAAATATAGATTTGTTCATTTTCTCGACTATTTTCATGGTGTGTTGTTCTGTTAAATGTGAATATCTTTTAACCATTGCAAGAGTTTTATGACCGAGGACATCAGCTATCTCTGCAAGGGTTGCGCCGTTCATCGCAAGGTAAGAGGCTGCTGTATGGCGTAGGTCGTGAAATCTGAAGTTTTCAATGTTAGCCTCAGACAAGGCTTGGTTCCATTGTATCTCTGTAGCGACAGGTTTAGTGCCGTCAGGGCGAGGGAATAGCAGTTCGGTATCGTCTCTTCTCTTTTTATATAGCTCTTGAAGTAACTCTTTAGCTTTATGCACTAGTGGCACCGAACGTCGCTCATCGTTTTTTGTATCTTCGAGGCGGATAAGATTGCGTTCAAAATCGACATTTTCCCATTTGAGAGTTTTTATTTCATTTATTCGTGCACCAGTAGATACTGCAATGACAACAATTGAATAAAGGTATGAATTGCTGGAGTTTTGGCAGGCGCTTAAAAGGGATTTAAGCTCTGCTTCTGATAAAAATCGAACTCTACCTCTTGGTTCTTTAGGGCGTTTCACTTTTTTGACAGGGTGAGACTCAATCCATTCCCACTCGTTGACAATAGTCGTGTACATGGCGGATAAACTAGCTAGATAACGCACAACATTGGCAGGTGAGTGCGTTGTGTCGTGTCTGATATTCCCATAACCATCTTTAAGAGGCTCGCTTAAAAGCTTGTCTCTACATTGTGAGATCATTGAGGTTTTTACGTCAATAAGTCTATTATGTCCAAGTTCGTTAGCCCACCACATGAGATGTGTTTTTACAGTCCTTAAGGCGTTAGGGGATGTGTAACGTATACGTGCAGAGCTTTCGAGGTATTTATCAATAACCTCTTTTAGGGTGAACCTTTCTGCCTCTGATGTTTTGAAATAGCGATTAGAACGTATTTGTGCTTCAGTCTCTTCACCCCATCTTTTAGCGTCGGTTTTCCTAGAGAAAGTTGCGTTTTGTACTGGGTGCCCCTTAAGGCGAACGGTAACCCTAAAATGAGACTTACCATTTTTTACTGTACGTTCCTCTATAGATGCCATATAATTATCCCTGATATTAAAATTAATATATACTATATTATAATCACTTACACCAACAATTACCAGTTAAAAAATGGGGTAATAATGGGGTAATATCTCTCAATAAGTCTCAATAATCACCAATAGCGTATTTTTATAATCCTTTGAAATATATACTGTTTAGCACTGTTTGTTGTTGCCTTTTTTGTGGCTTCAAGGTCTTAAAATCTTGCCAGTGTCGGTTCGAGTCCGACCATGCCCACCAGTTATTTAAAAGCCTCCCTTGGGAGGCTTTTTTATTATTTTCATGGATGTTTTTTTAGAGCGAACGAGGGGCTTTACATGAAAAGCAGCTTATTTGGGGCATGTGTATTACATAAATATATTGTTATGCTTGTTTAAAAGCCTCCAAGTGGAGGCTTTTAAGTGTTATTTTTAGGACATAGACTCCTGTATGTATTTATGCCAAATATTTTGTCAATAAGCCCAACATTTCTTTGTCATGTTTTCTTTATTCTTTTGGGGTGACATCACATTTCTTACCACAGCATTTGTGGCAAGTGTTTATACCCAAAATTTTGTATAAGAAGCAAAAACTATATGACGCACTTAGAATCATAGCTATCGCTATTATAATTAAGGCAATGGATATTCCACCTTCTACTTGCCCTGTGTGGGTAGCCCATAAAGCGATTGCTGCAACAGCAAGCCTGACTGTTTTATCTACAATACCTACATTTTTATGCATTTAGGTTCTCCTTTTAGAGCTGTTTGTTTTAATCTCATATATATATTATAGGCGCTTTTAAACGGAGTTGCACTTTTAAAATAGTGGTAGAAGGTGATCTAACAGGGATGTATATAAAACTTGCTCATTCCTTATGAAATTGCCATAATTACGTTGTTTAATAAATGAAGGGAGTTATGGTTCGTGTCTCGAAGAAGCTTGGAACAACATGACTTGGTACTTGTGAGTGCTGCTAAAAATATCATAGAAAAACATTTCAAAGAAGATTGGCACCATATTGGTGTGGCGTGCTTGGGTAAAAGTGGGAAGGTTTACACTTCTGTAAATTTGGATACTTATGTTGGAGGGATGGCCGTTTGTGGTGAGCCACTTGCTATTGGGCAGGCTGTATTGGAGGAGGATCTTCCTTTTGTATCTATTGTAGCGGTGAGGAAGCCAAGAGCTTCCCGTGAAGATCAAGAAATTAAAATTGTTTCTCCTTGTGGGAAATGTCGCGAGATGATCGCGGATTATGCACATGAGGCAGACGTTATTTTAAGTGACGATGAGGGGGAGTTTAAAGTTAAAATTTCTGCTTTGCTGCCTTATAAATTTATTTCAAATAAATCAAAAAAAGGACGTCTAGATGACTGTTTACATGTTAGCTGAAAAGGAAATTATTCCAGCAAAAAAAGGGAGTGCACCCTATAGTTTGACCGAAGCACAGAGTATGCTTGAAAAGGTGGGTGAGCCATGGCACTTAAATGAAGATGCTACGAAGATTCATGTGTCCTATAAATTTAAAAACTTTAAACGTGCTTTGCAGTTTGTGAATGAGTTGGGCATGATTGCCGATGCGGCAATGCATCACCCTGATATTCAATTGGGTTGGGGTTATGTGAATTTAGAAATACAAACGCATTCTATAGGTGGTGTACAAGAGGCTGATTTTGTTTTAGCGGCTAAATCTCAGCGTATTTATGAAGACTGTATTGCATAAAATATTACTTACCTAAAAATAAATAAAACGCCCGAGGGCGTTTTATTTATTTTTTGAGATGGCATTATTCCATAATTACGCCAAAAGTAACGGCACCAATAGCTTCACCAGTTTCAGGGTCTGTAATTGTTGAGCTGAGTTGTGCTGTAAAAGCTTGCACTGATTCATCAAACTTCACTTCACTCACATGCGTTGCGCCAGATCCTTTGAGGAATGTTTCTTTCCACTTGGCTTCGTCGCCTTGCCAGTAGTCTGATGTGATGTCACTCATTGCAACGTTTAAGCCTTTGTTGTCCATGACAAAAATTTCACCATATTCACCGTCGTTCCCGTCTTTGATTGCTACAAGTTCTGCTGACGCGGCGTTGTTTAAGACTTCTGCTACTTTTACATGGGCATCAGTTTTTACTTCTGTACGCCACGCTTTATCGAGCGCTATAATAGCAGCTTCGTCAAGTCCTGCATGTTTGGCATTTTGTGCTTTGATAGCAGAAATAATAGCGCTGTTTTCTGAGATTGATTTAGAATCTGATGCTACTTTTATTTTGAAAAGATCTAAGTCTTGCGCTTGAGATAGTGATGCTACCATAACTAGTGCGCCTGTAAGAAGGAAAGTTTTAATGTTTTTCATTTTTATTACCTTTAAGTGTTTTGTGTTGTTATTGTATTTACATGTATATTATGATGCCTTTATTGCTTACTTACAAGTAAGATTACAAGTAAAATGCAAATTATTTTAATAAAACGAAAGTGTGTGTATATGTCTGCAGCATATTTAAACGGCAAACTTGTAGAAAAGTCGGATATATCTATTTCGCTTGATGATTTTGGCTTTGCAAGGGGTAACGTTGTGTTTGAATTAACGCGTATTTACGGGGATAAGCCTTTTAACCTTGATGCTCACCTTGCGCGTTTAATGAACAGTTTGAAGGTCTGCAATATTAGCCAGCCTTTTTCTAAAGAAGATTTTAAACGTATGACGATGGATGTTATTCAACGTAATAAGTTCCCGCAAAGTGTGGTTAAAATTTATATTACTCAAGGTGTCGCTAAGTCTTCTTTGTGGAGTTTGCAAGTTGCGGAAAATTTTGACGCAAAAATTATGCTTATTCAAGAGCCTTTTAAAGCCTTTAGCGATATTTATCCAGCACATGAAAGATATTATAAAGAAGGTATAGCTATTGCCACAGTTGAATTAGAGCGTACTCAGCCTGAAGCTAAGACGACAAACTATTTAAATGCTGTTATTGCCAGTTCTAAAGTGGCGACGAATGGCTTTGAGGATATATTATATATAAATCGTTTAGGTGAGGTGACGGAATGTTCTCGCAGTAATATATTCTTTGTAAAAGACGGTGTGCTTATTACACCGAAAACAGATGTGCTTGCAGGGGTAACAAGGCAAGTGGTCTTGGACTTAGCGCATAGCTTGAATATCCCTGTTGAAGTGAGGGCTGTATTAAGAGGTGAAATTGCGACGGTAGATGAAGCTTTTATGACGGGATCTACAGTTGAATTGATGCCTGTAAAGCAAATTGACGAAAAACATTTTGATCTGTCTCGTTATAGTGTCTATGAAAAGCTATGGCAGTCGTTTAAAATGGAAATTTTAAAATAAATAATAATATTAAAAATCATACATTTGAGTTTGATGTTGCTTTAAAATTATACATTTTTTATGTTTTTTCTGTATTTCATAGAGCAAGAAGAGTAATATGCAATTTGATTTGAATAATAATAAAAGTAGATCATGTTAGTAGAATATTTTCCGGTACTGATATTTTTAATTATTGCCACAGGCTTATCGCTTGTTTTGACAGCGATTCCCTTTGTTTTAGCTCCTAAGCGTCCTGACGCTGAAAAGGCGTCCCCTTATGAATGTGGGTTTGAAGCTTTCGACTCTGCGCGTAAGCGTTTTGATGTTCGTTTTTATTTAGTGGCTATCCTGTTCATTATTTTTGACTTAGAAGTAGCATTTTTATTCCCATGGGCGGTTGCATTTGGCACGATTGGTTTGTTTGGGTTTTGGTCGATGATGATATTTCTTCTAGTTCTAACGTTTGGTTTTATTTACGAATGGAAGCAGGGAGCTCTTGAATGGGAGTAATAACAAAAGTTGATCCAGGTAGCGTTGCAAATGAATCTGGCGTTGAACTTGAACAAGGATTACGTGACCAAGGTTACGTTTTAACTTCATTAGATGATGTTGTAAATTGGGCCCGTGCTGGCTCTATTTGGCCAATGACATTCGGTCTTGCTTGTTGCGCTGTTGAAATGATGCACTCTGCAGCAAGCCGTTATGATATGGAGCGTTTTGGAACGTTGTTCCGCCCATCTCCAAGACAAAGTGACTTGATGATTGTTGCTGGTACATTGACCAATAAAATGGCACCCGCTTTGCGTAAGGTTTACGACCAAATGCCAGAGCCGCGTTATGTTATCTCTATGGGGTCTTGTGCGAACGGTGGTGGATATTATCATCATTCTTATTCGGTTGTGCGTGGTTGCGACCGTATTATCCCTGTTGATATTTACGTACCTGGCTGCCCTCCGACAGCAGAAGCGCTGATTTATGGCGTGTTGCAATTACAGAAAAAAATTAAACGTACGCCTGTCTTTAAGCGTTTGCCGCAACAATCGCCGCAATATGCTTATAAAGAAGGTGAAAAAGCGCCTTATACAGATAGAGAAAAGCATACAGGTAAAGCCTAGTATAAAAGCTTGATAATATAAATAAATAGAGCAGAATATTTAAAATGACGCATATTGATAAACTTCACGACGCTTCAAAATTAGAACGTTTGCTAGAGGCTGTTGAAAAGAAATTTAGCGACGGTATTTTGAATGCTGAAATTGCAAACCGTGAACTTACATTAACAGTTAGAAAAAAAGATACGCTTTCAGTGCTTAAATATCTGCGAGACGACCGCCGTATGATGTTTAAATGTTTGATGGACGTTTGTGGTGTGGACTGGTTAGGTAAACGTGATGAACGTTTTGATGTAGTTTACCACTTGCTAAGCTTAAACAAAAACATGCGTGTGCGCGTTAAGGTTTCTATTTCTGAAGATGATCATATGCCTTCTGTATGTGAATTGTTTGAATCAGCAAACTGGTTTGAGCGTGAAGCTTATGACATGTTCGGCATCCAGTTCGATAAACACCCAGATTTACGTCGTATCTTAAATGACTATGGCTTTGACGGATTCCCACTTAGAAAAGATTTTCCACTTGTTGGTAAGGTTGAAGTTTATTATGACGAAGATGAAAAGCGTATCGCCTATAAGAAGGTAGATATGCCACAAGAATTTAGACGTTTTGATGCACAGTCCCCATGGGAAGCGATGACCGGAAACGCAAGTCTTGCGGACGATGCAAACATGTTTAACGAAGATGAGTTTAAGGGGTAGATAGGAAATTATGACAACAACTACCACAACAAAAGAAATGGAATTCGGCGAAAACTTTACGCTGAATTTTGGTCCTCAACATCCAGCCGCTCACGGTGTTTTACGTCTTGTGCTTGAGTTGGACGGTGAAGTTGTAGAGCGCGCTGATCCGCATATTGGCTTGCTGCACCGTGGTACTGAAAAATTACTAGAAAATAAAACATATGTGCAAGGTTTGCCTTATTTTGACCGTTTGGACTATGTTTCTATGATGTGTCAAGAACATGTGTATTGCTTAGCTATTGAAAAGCTTTTACAAGTTGAAGTACCACTTCGTGCAAGTTATATCCGTGTAATGTTTAGTGAAATCACGCGCTTACTTAACCACTTAATGTGGCTTGGAACACACGCTTTAGACGTGGGTGCTATGTCAGTGTTCTTATATGCGTTCCGTGACCGTGAAGTTTGCTTTGATTTTTACGAAGCTGTTTCGGGTGCACGTATGCATGCAAACTATTTTCGCCCTGGTGGTGTAGCAAAAGACCTACCTGAAGGTCTAACAAAAACAATTAAAGAATTTACGGAAGCAATGAAGGGGCGTATTGATGAATACGAAGACCTTTTAAGTGAAAACCGTATTTGGAAACAGCGTACTGTAAACATTGGTGTGGTAAGCGCAGAGCGTGCGATGAGTTATGCCTTTTCAGGGCCTATGCTCCGTGGTAGCGGCGTGCCTTGGGATATCCGTAAAGCAGAACCATACGAAGTTTATGATAAAATCAAGTTTGATATCCCCGTTGGTAAAAACGGTGATAGTTATGACCGTTATCTTGTGCGTATGGAAGAAATGCGCCAAAGCTTAAGTATTATTGAACAATGTATTGCAGATATGCCAGAAGGGCCTATTAAAGTTCAAAACTTTAAAATTTCCCCACCAAAGCGTGACGAAATGAAATCTTCTATGGAAGCGATGATTCATCACTTTAAATACTTTACAGAAGGTTTCCACGTGCCAAAAGGTGAGGTTTATGTTGCGATTGAAGCACCAAAGGGTGAAACAGCTGTTTATTTGGTGAGTGAAGGTGGTTCAAAACCTTACCGTGTGAAGGTACGTGCTCCAGGATTTGCGCATTTACAAGGGTTAGAAATGATGACAAAAGGACATATGCTTGCCGACGTAACCACTGTTATTGGTACGCAAGATATTGTATTCGGGGAGATTGACAGATAATGGCAACAACAGCAAAAAAAACTCAAGCTGCAATTAAAATGGTAGGCCCTGAAACGCAAGTACGTGCTAACCATAGTGGGCTTGAGTTTTCAAAAGAAACAGAAGCTAAAATTAAGCGTATCCTGAAACGTTATCCAGAAGAGCAGTCTCAATCAGCACTTATTCCTGTACTTAAATTAGCGCAAGACGAATTTGGCGGATGGTTAAGCACATCTGCAATGCAGTTAACGGCTGAACGTTTGAATCTTCCATATATTCGTGTTTATGAAGTTGCCACGTTTTACACCATGTTTAATCTAGACCCTGTAGGCAAATATCACGTACAAGTTTGTACGAACTGCTCATGCATGATACGCGGAAGTGATGCTATTGTTGAAGCGGTTAAAGAATATACAGGCTTAAAAGGTCAGCATGAAATTTCAGACGATAGCTTGTTTACATTAACAGAAGTGGAATGCCTTGGTGCATGCGTGGAAGCGCCAATGATGCAGATTAACAATCACTACTACACAAAGCTTGATAAAGAACAAACACTACAAATTTTAGATAATCTTAAAAAAGGTAACGAAGTTGTAGATGCGACACCAACAAAGCCAATGAAGGATAGTTACTAATCATGACAACTCCAAAACTTTCAATCGACGATAAAGTATTTAAAAACCTTGATGGCTCAGGCGATTGGGGTATTAAAGGTTATGAAAAACGTGGCGGATATAAAGGTCTGAAAAAACTTTTAAAAACAGACCCTTCTGTACACATTGATCAACTTAAAGGCAGTGCTTTACGTGGTCGTGGTGGTGCTGGTTTTCCTACAGGGTTAAAGTGGTCGTTTATGCCAAAACCTGACGGTATTAAACCAAATTACTTGGTTTGTAACGCCGATGAAGGTGAGCCCGGCACTTGTAAAGACCGTGATATTTTACGTTACGATCCGCATACCCTTGTCGAAGGTATGATTGTCGGTTGCCATTGCCTTGGTGCAAAAGTTGGTTACATTTATGTACGTGGCGAATATTACGATGAGTCTTCAAGGCTTAATCAGGCTATTGAAGAGGCACGCAAAGCCGGTTATCTTGGAAAAGACATTCAAGGCACAGGTGTTGACGTTGAAATATATGTTCACCTTGGCGCAGGCGCATATATTTGTGGTGAAGAAACCGCACTTTTAGAATCGCTTGAAGGTAAAAAAGGCCAACCTCGTGTGAAGCCTCCGTTTCCTGCGGGCTATGGTCTTTACGGTTGCCCAACAACAATTAATAATGTTGAAACCATTGCTCAAGTACCACCTATCTTGAAAAAAGGAAACGACTGGTGGTGCCAATTTGGTCGTGAAAATAATCACGGTACAAAAATTTTCTCTGTTTCTGGCGCTGTAAACTTGCCAGGTAACTTTGAAGCGCCGATGTCTATTTCTTTAAAAGAATTAATTGATGAATATGCAGGTGGTGTTATTGGTGGTTGGGACAACCTACAGGCCGTTATACCTGGAGGGTCTTCAACACCAATGCTGAGTGCTGCAAACTGTAACACGGCGGTTATGGATTTTGATGGTTTGCGTGACCTTGGTACAGGCCTTGGTACAGCCGCTGTGATTGTGATGAATAAAGATACAGATTTACTACGTGTTATGGCACGTATTAGCCATTTTTATAAGCATGAAAGCTGTGGTCAGTGTACACCATGCCGTGAAGGTGTGGGATGGGTTTCTAGGTTAATGGATCGCCTTATTGCAGGCGAGGGAACACTTGAAGAGTTAGACCAGATGTATGATGTTACGAAAAAAATTGAAGGTAAAACAATTTGTGCCTTCGCCGACGGTGCAATGTGGCCTGTGCAGGGTACATTAAAGCATTTCCGTCATTTATTTGAAGAGCGTATTAAAGAAAACATGAAGGCAAACGGATAAGATGAGCGAAAATAATACAGTTACATTAACCGTTGACGGTAAAGAAGTTACAGTTCCAGCAGGTAGTTCATTGATGGACGCTGCAACGGCGTCTGGCGTTGAAATTCCACGTTTTTGTTTCCACAAACGTTTAAGTGTGGCGGGTAACTGCCGCATGTGTTTGGTTGAAGTTGAAGGTGGTCCTCCAAAACCAACGGCTTCTTGTTGTTTCCCCGCGGGTAATGGCATGGTTGTGCACACAAAAAGCCCTATGGTGAAAGAAGCACGTAAAGGCGTGATGGAATTCTTGCTTATTAACCATCCTCTAGATTGCCCAATTTGTGACCAAGCTGGTGAGTGTGACTTACAAGATATTTCTGTTTCTTACGGTTCTGACTGTTCTAAGTTTGGTGAAGGTAAACGCGCGGTTGAAGACAAAGACATTGGTCCTAAAATTAAAACCGTTATGACACGTTGTATCCACTGTACACGTTGCATTCGTTTTGCAACTGAAGTGGCTGGTGTAGAAGAAATGGGTGCGACCTTCCGTGGTGAAAACATGTCGGTTGGCACATATGTTGAAAATGCGCTTGAAAGCGAACTTTCTGGTAACATGATCGACCTTTGTCCTGTAGGTGCCCTAACATCTAAACCTTACGCCTTTACAGGCCGTAACTGGGAAATGGTGAAAACAAATTCTATCGATGTGATGGACGCATTAGGTTCAAACATTGAAGTGCATAGCCGTGCAGGTAAAGTCATGCGCATTGTCCCACGTGAAAACGATAGCGTTAACGAAGAGTGGATTTCTGACACAGCACGTTTTAGCTATGATGGTTTATATGAAGACCGCATAACATCTCCGCTTGTAAAAGTGAAGAGTGGTAAGCTTCAAAGTATTGGTTGGAAAAAAGCAATTGAAACTGTTTTACCTAAACTAACAGGTAAAAAAGTCATTGCTGGTTTAGCAGGTGATGTGCACAGCGTTGAAGATTTGTATAGCTTTAATGCCTTTATGAAAGAAACGTTAGAAACACCAAACGTTGACAGTCGTATGGGTGGCTTTAAGCTTGATGGAGAATTTCGTCCGAGTTACATTATGAACAGCACAATTGAAGGTGTTGATCACGCAGATGCTATTATTCTTGTGGGTACAAACCCGCGTTTAGAAGCACCTGTTTTAAACGCCCGTATTCGTAAAAATGTACGTGGCCGTAATATCCCTGTTTACATGGTAGGTGCTGAAGTTGATTTAACTTATTCTTACGGATTAATTGGTGATAAACCTTCAGATTTAGAAGATCTTTCAAATGGGAAGTCTGCTATTGCTAAAGTTCTAAAAGGCTTTAATAAGCCGATGATTATTCTTGGTGCAGATGCTATTTCACGCAGCGATGGTTTAGCTGTTTATAAAGAAGTTGAAAAATTATCCGACACTATTGGTGCGATTGATGCGCATTGGAATGGCTTTAATATATTACATAATAAAGCAGGATTGGTTGCAGCGCTTGACATGGGCGTAACGCCGGGTAAAGGCGGTATGGATATCGCAAAAACACTTAAAGCTTTGAAGGCTGGTGAAGTTGATACACTTATTCTTTACGGTGAAAGCGATGCGGTAAGTGCAGAAGATTTAAAAGGTGCTAAATTTACTATTTATATCGGTACGCATAAAGGCACTTACGCTGATATGGCTGATGTTGTTTTACCTGCAGCTGCTTATACGGAAAAAGATGGCTGGTGGACGAACACAGAAGGTCGCGTGCAAGAATCAAAAGCTGCTGTACACCCGTTATTAAATGCAAAAGAAGATTGGAAGATTTTCCGTGCGCTTTCAGGCGAGCTTGGTAAAGCTTTACCATTCGATAGCTTAGAAGCTTTACGTTTAAAAATTTCTGAAGATAACAAGCCATATGAAAATATTGGTAAAGTTTCTTCGGCTCAGGCTTGGGTATGTGTTTCGGGTAAAGGTAGCTTGTTAAAATCTGCTTTTGCTAACCCTGTGACGAATTTTTATAAAACGAATGAAATTATGAAGGCTTCTCAAGTGATGACTGAATGCGCTAAAAGCGTCGCTCATAAACAAAATGCAATGAAAAAGGTAGGTTAAGTTGATGGAATTTATTCAACCGTATTTAGACTTAATAAATTTAGAGAATTTACAAGAACTTGCTTTGCTTGTCGCTCAGGTATTGGCTGTGACTGCGCCTTTGCTATTTTGTGTGGCTTACCTTACCTGGGCAGAACGTAAAATTATTGCAGGTATGCAATTGCGTAAAGGGCCAACACATGTGGGTTGGGCAGGTTTGGGTCAGCCTATTGCTGATGCCGTTAAGTTGATGTTTAAAGAAAACGTTATCCCTTCAGGTTCGGCTAAAGTTGTTTACTTAATGGCGCCTATGATGGTGATGATTCCTGCTATTACAGCTTGGGCCGTTATTCCATTTGACGAAGGCCTTGTTTTAGCGGATGTGAATTTAGGTGTGATGTACCTTTTAGCGACGTCTTCTATTGGTATTTACGGGGTATTGATGGCGGGTTGGGCTTCTAACTCTAAGTATCCATTTCTTGGTGCTGTGCGTACAGGTGCTCAAATGATATCTTATGAAGTTTCAATGGGTTTAACCGTTTTAAGTGTTATTTTAATGTCGGGATCTATGAATTTATCCGATATTGTTAAAGCGCAAGAAGGTATGTGGTTTATGATACCCGCATTCCCAATGTTTATTGTATTTATCATTTCTATCTTAGCTGAAACGAATCGTGCACCGTTTGACTTACCCGAAGCGGAAGCGGAACTTGTTTCTGGTTACTTTACTGAATATGGCTCTTTAAGCTTTTCACTATTTTTCTTGGGCGAATACGCCAGTATGATTTTGATGAGTGCTATCGCCGTTATTTTATTTATGGGCGGATGGTTGCCACCATTTGACTTTGCTCCATTTACTTGGGTTCCAGGATTTATTTGGTTCTTTGCGAAGATATCGTTTATTCTATTTATCTTCTTGTGGGCAAGGGCGACTTTCCCAAGATTTAGATATGACCAATTGATGCGCCTAGGCTGGAAAGTTTTCCTTCCGTTTACATTATTCTGGCTTGTGCTGACTGCTGGCGCAATGCATGTTTTTGATTTAGTTTAATAAAGGTATTTCATTATTATGAATTTCATACAGTTTTTAAAACAATTTTTATTACTCGATGTTATTAAAGGGCTTTCTATTACCCTTAGGCATTTGTTTGAAAAAAATATTACATTGCTTTATCCTTGGGAAAAAACACCTATTTCTCCACGTTTTCGTGGCGAACACGCGCTGCGCCGTTATCCAAATGGCGAAGAACGCTGTATTGCTTGTAAATTATGTGAAGCTGTATGCCCAGCGCAAGCCATTACTATTGAAGCGGCTCCAAGCAAAGACGGTTCAAGACGTACCACACGTTACGACATTGATATGGTGAAATGCATTTATTGTGGCTTATGTGAGGAAGCTTGCCCTGTAGATGCAATTGTAGAAGGTCCAAACATGGAATTTGCTATGGAAAACAGACAAGACCTTGTGTATAGCAAGGAAAAATTACTTGATAATGGTGATAAATTAGAACCAACTTTGGCACAACGTTTACAAAACGACGCCAAATATAGATAGGAATAAACGAATGATTGCAGATCTACTTTTCTTTATGTTCGCAAGTGTTTTACTTTTGGGAGCTGTAGGGGTTGTCAGTGCTAAAAACCCAATGTTTAGCGTACTATTTTTGGTTTTATGCTTTTTTAATGCCGCAGGTTTATTTATTTTAATTGGCGCTGAATTTTTAGGACTTCTTTTGATGATGGTTTACGTTGGCGCTATTGCGGTGATGTTCTTATTCGTCTTAATGACTGTAGACATGTCTGTGGACGTAAAGGAGCGTAAATCTCCTATGTTTACATTTGCGTCACTTGCTATTGGCGCTGTGCTGTTGGTTGAACTGATATTTGCACTTATGGGCGGTGTGGCTTCAACAGGCCGTATTGCTGCAACAATACCACTTGTGGATGATGTTGAAAATATTATGCAATTAGGGCAGGTGTTGTTTACAAATTATATGTATCCATTTATCACAGTTTCTATGGTTTTATTAGTAGGCATGGTCGGTGCTATTGTGTTAACACATCGTCGTCGTGAACATGTTTTGAGACAAGATATTGGTGAGCAAATTTCACGCACACGTGAAGAAAGTATTGCGTTGGTTAGCCCAACGCTTGGTAAGGGTATTTCTTAAGGCTTTGCATTAAGATTGTTTTTTAAGTATATAATGAATAAAGAGAAAAAATGGAAAATATTACGTTAAATCACTACCTCACATTGGCAGCAATTTTGTTTATTGTTGGTGTTATTGGTATATTTATGAACCGAAAAAATATTATTACGATTTTAATGTGCATCGAACTTATTTTACTTTCTGTGAATATTAATTTTGTGGCATTTAGTGCCTTTATGCATGACTTAAACGGTCAGATTTTTACATTCTTTATTTTAACTGTTGCAGCAGCTGAAGTTTCTATCGGCTTGGCAATTTTAACAATTTTCTACCGTAACCGTCATAGTGGCGCTGTAGAAGATTCTAACGTGATGAAAGGGTAAGAACATGATTACGCCAGAAATTGTTTTCACAATTGTTCTTTTACCTTTATTCGCTTCTATCATTGCAGGTTTGTTTAAACCTTATATTGGTGATAAAGGGGCGATGGGGGTTACAACAACAGCTGTTTCTATCAGTGCTTTGTTGTCACTCTTTACATTTTATCACATGGCTTTTAAGCATGATGCGCAACCTGCTTTTACAGAAATACTATATAACTGGTTAAATACAGGTGATCTTAACCTTAACTTCGGTGTTATGGTTGATAAACTTACAGTTACAATGCTTTTGGTTGTGACAAGTGTGAGTGCTTGTGTGCATGTTTATTCTATTGGTTATATGCATCATGACCCTCACAGAGGACGTTTCTTTAGTTATTTGTCATTGTTTACATTTACCATGTTGGCTTTGGTTACAGCACCTAATTTATTACAAATGTTTTTAGGTTGGGAAGGTGTGGGCTTAGCTTCTTATCTTCTTATTGGTTTTTGGTTTAAAAAACCTGCGGCAAACGCAGCGGCTATGAAAGCATTTATTGTAAATCGTGTGGCTGACCTTGGTTTACTTATTGCTATGCTTACTTTAATTGTAAATTTAGGTACGTTAGATTACGCTGTTATTTTTGCAAATATTGGTGAGTTTTCAGATAACACTTTCAATTTCCTAGGCTATGATATGCATATGCTTTCACTTGTGGCAGCGCTTTTATTTATCGGTGCTATGGGTAAATCGGCTCAGCTTGGTTTTCATACATGGTTACCAGATGCCATGGAAGGTCCAACACCTGTTTCTGCTCTTATTCACGCAGCAACCATGGTAACAGCGGGCGTGTTTTTGGTTGCACGTATGTCGCCATTGTTTGAGTTTGCACCATCTGTTTTAGAAGTTGTAGCTTGGGTAGGTGGTTTAACAGCTTTTTTTGCCGCTACTATTGGTTTAACACAGCACGATATTAAACGTGTGATTGCTTACTCAACCTGTTCACAGCTTGGGTATATGTTTTTCGCTTGCGGTATTGGTGCTTATCCAGCGGCTATTTTTCACCTGACAACTCACGCATTCTTTAAGGCGCTACTATTTTTAGGCGCTGGTAGTGTTATCCATGGTGTGAATGACGAGCAGGATATGCGTAAAATGGGTGCGTTGAAATTCGCGATGCCTATTACATATTTCTTAATGCTTATCGGTTCATTGGCCTTAGCGGGTGTCCCACCGTTTGCTGGTTTCTTTTCTAAGGACCTTATTTTAGAATCGGCATTTATGAGCCATTCTACCACGGGTGTTTGGATGTACGCTCTTGGAACTGTGGCAGCCTTTATGACAGCATTTTATAGTGCACGCGTCTTTTACCTTACATTTTATGGTAAGCACCGCGGCGATAAGGAAGCCTTTAAACACTCGCATGAATCAGGCGCTTCAATGCTTATCCCTATGATTATTTTAGCTTTAGGCGCTGTTTTTAGCGGATGGTTATTACATGATATGGGTAACTTAGACTGGTGGCAGGGTGCTATTAGTATTCAGTCTTACCACACAGGTTTAGAGTCGGCACATCATATTACTTGGCAGTGGAAATATCTTCCATTGGTTATTGTATGTTTAGGTGGCTTAGTTGGAACTTGGTTCTACCTTTGGAGAACTGACTTGCCTGCGAAAGTTTCTTCAGCCCTTGGCTTTGTTTATACGGTTGTTTACCGTAAATGGTTGGTTGATGAACTTTATAACGGCCTTTTCGTTAAACCTATTAAATGCTTATCAAAATACTTGTACTTATACGGTGACGTTAAATTTATCGACGGCTTTATGGTTAACGGATTAGGTAAAGCGACAGTTATTTCTGGTATGTTATTGCGTAAAGCTCAAAGTGGTTATATTTTCCACTATGCCTTTGTTTTGGTATTGGGTGTTTGTGCTTTAATGAGCTGGTTTATATTATAAAATAAGGAAATAAACAAAAAATTATGGAAACTATTAACGCGCATATGCTGACTATACTAACTTTCCTTCCATTATTGGGGGCGTTGGTTATGCTTATTATTCCTGGTGATATTGAAAATAAATCGAAAAATGCACGCCATTTAGCTTTGCTATTTTCACTTGTGACATTTGCCTTAAGTATTTATATGTTAATTGGCTTTAAAACAGGTACGCCTGAAATGCAGTTTGTTCAATATTATAGTTGGATAGAAAATCTAAATATCAATTATCATATGGGTGTTGACGGTATTTCTGTTTTATTTGTAGTTTTGACAGCGTTACTCATACCACTTTGCGTGCTTGTTTCTTGGAAGTCTGTGGATAAACGCGTGCCTATGTATATGGCAGCATTTTTGGCGTTAGAGTCGTTTGTTATCGGTGTGTTCTGTGCCTTAGATATGATGCTTTTTTATATTTTCTGGGAAGCCATGCTTATACCTATGTTTCTTATTATTGGTGTGTGGGGTGGTGAAAACCGCGTTTATGCAGCTCTAAAATTCTTCCTATATACGTTCTTTGGCTCTGTTTTGATGCTGATTGCAATGATTTATCTATATCTTGAAAATGGGAGCAGCTTTGACATTCAATCAATGTCTAACTTATACATTTCAACCGAGGTTCAAATTATCTTATTCCTAGCGCTCTTTGCTGCCTTTGCTGTGAAGGTTCCTATGTGGCCTTTCCATACATGGTTACCAGATGCACACGTACAAGCACCAACGGCAGGCTCTGTAATCTTGGCGGGTATTCTTCTTAAAATGGGTGCTTATGGTTTCTTAAGGTTCTCAATACCTATTTTGCCAGAAGCAACATACTTATTTACGCCTATGCTTTACGCTTTAAGTGTTATTGCTATTATTTATGCGGCTTTGGTTGCACTTGCTCAGACCGACGTGAAAAAAATGATCGCATATTCATCTGTTTCGCATATGGGATTTGTAACCTTGGGTATTTTTGCGGCGACAACTGAAAGTATGCAGGGTGCTGTGATGCAAATGGTTAACCATGGTATCGTTTCTTCTGCGTTGTTTATGCTTATCGGTGTTATTTATGAGCGTATGCATACCCGCGATATTTCTAAATTTGGTGGTATTGTTAACCGTATGCCTATTTACGCTGCAATATTTATGCTCTTTACAATGGCCGCAGTTGGCTTGCCTGGGACAAATAGCTTTATTGGTGAGTTTTTGATTTTAACAGGGGCTTATGCGGCTGAAGGCGCTCAGGTTTATACTGTGATTGCTTGCGCAGGTATTGTACTTGGTGCTGTTTATATGCTTTCACTTTATAAACGCATGATAATGGGTGAACCTGTGACACAAGAAATTATGAGACTTAAATACATGGATATGCGTGAAAAATTAATGTTTGTCCCGCTTATTCTATTGGTTTTATATATGGGTCTTGCACCAAACCGAGCTTTAAACATTACAGAAGCATCTGTTACACACCTTGTTGGTGAATATGCAGACAGCGTGGCTTTATTTAAGGCACAAGATAATAAAACACTCATCTCTTACTTAGGGAAATAGGAATAAAAAAATGACTGAATTTAATTGGACATGGTATAGCGCTGCAACACCAGAAATTTTTGTAATGGTAATGTGCCTTTTTGTATTACTCGTGGGCGCATTTTCTAAAAAATCTTTTGAAAAAAGGGTGGTGCGTAACCTTACCATCATATCTCTATTAGGTGCCTTTTTACTTGTTTTAGACAATGTTTCTGATATACGCCAATTTGCTTTCCCTGTAACAGATGTTGAAGGTGACAGCGTTTCCGCTTTAGGATCATTATATGTGGTAGACACGTTTACGTCCTTCATTAAAGGTTTTATTATTGTATGCGCTTTATTAAGCTTGTCACTTACAAATGACTTTATGATGCGCAAGAAAACATTTAAATTTGAATATGACGTTCTTATTTTGCTAAGTGTACTTGGTGCGATGATTATGGTGAGCGCGCAAGACCTGCTTATGATGTACATTGGTTTGGAATTAATGAGCTTTTGCCTTTATATTTTAACGGCATTTCACCGTAACGAAGTTAAATCTTCTGAGGCAGGGCTTAAGTATTTTGTCCTAGGGTCTCTAGCCTCTGGTTTACTTTTGTTTGGTATGAGCTATATTTATGGCGTGACAGGGTCAACATCATTTGACGGTATCCAACAAGCGTTTGCTAGTGGTGCTGGCATTGCAAATGCCCCAATGATGACGACATTTGCGGTTGTTTTACTTATTTCAGGTATGGCCTTTAAAATGAGTGCTGCACCGTTTCATATGTGGACACCTGATGTTTATGAAGGGGCGCCAACACCTGTGACAGCTTATATGGCTATTGTGCCAAAAATTGCAGCCATGGCTATCTTTATACGCGTGTTAGCAGAACCTTTAATGTATATGGCTGATGAATGGCAACAGATTGTTATAGCGCTGTCTATACTGTCTATGGCTGTGGGTTCATTAATGGCTATTGTACAAACGAATTTAAAACGTTTATTAGCATATTCTTCAATTGCTAATATTGGTTTTATGCTTATTCCTTTTTCTGTGGCTTCGTTGGATTCAGTAGATGAGGTTCTTTCATACCTTGTTGTTTATTGTTTGATGACGCTTGGTATTTTTGGTGTGCTTCTTTCATTACGTAAACGCGATAAATTTGTAGAAACAATCGATGACCTAAAAGGACTTTCTAAAACATCACCAATTCTTGCCTTTTGTATGCTCATTCTTATGTTTTCATTGGCAGGTGTTCCTCCTTTTGCAGGCTTTATTGTAAAACTGGCTGCTTTTAAAGTTGCTGTTGATATGGGCATGGCATGGTTGGCTATTATTGGTGTTATCTTCTCGGTTGTTTCAGCTTACTACTGCTTGCGTATTGTTAAGGTTATGTACTTTGATGAACCTTCTGATAAATTTTCACCAGAACTTCCAACAGAGCTGCGTCTCATTGTAGGGATTATGGTTGTATGTGTTGTTGCATTTGGTTTGTTCCCAGACAGCATTTTATCAGCGACGAACTATGCAGCTTCTAGCTTGAAGCTTGCAATTGGTTTTTATGGCTAATATTGTTCGTTATACTGAGGTAACTTCAACCAATGACGTTGCCAAAAACCTTGCTTTAAAAGAGGCGCCACACTTTACTTGTGTTGTTGCCTCTAGGCAAACTGCGGGTAGGGGCAGGCGTGGGAAGGTATGGACAACATTACCAGATAAAAGCATTGCTTGTTCTATTATTCTACGAAAAGAAGTCACGCCTCTCTTACCTTTGATGGCATCACTTTGTGTGCATGATGTCATTTCTAAATATACAAAATGCGATATAAAATGGCCGAACGACGTTCTTATAAACGGCAAAAAAATAAGTGGCATTTTAGCTGAACGCATAGGCCGTGATGGCGACGCCTTTTATATTTTAGGTGTAGGTATCAACGTTAAAAAATTTGAAAAACCCGAGCTTGGAGATGTGCTTGGTACATCCATTGAAAATGAAACAGGCTCATCCGTGTCATTAGAAGATGTTTTAACATCACTTATAGACTCTTTGAAAAAACACTTGATGATGGAAGATTCTGATTTATTAAAGAGTTACAGGGATAAATGTGCTACAATTGGACATGAAGTCACTTGGGTAAGTGATTCACAAACTTTAACGGGCACGGCAAAAGAAATTACACATAATGGCAGCTTAATACTTAATGTAAATGGCTGTGATCATGAAATTATGAGTGGTGAAATTGTGGCACAAGGAAGCAAGGTTTAGTTATTTTGCTTTCTGAAAAGAGGCAGGGTAATGACAATAAAAAAAGGCTATACCTTAGCAATAAGCATAGGTAATTCTAATATACTTTTTGGGCTGTTTGCCGATGATAAATTTATCAGCAAGTGGCGAATGGAAACAACCAAAGGGCGTACAGCAGATGAATATGGAACATGGTTATTAACAGTATTTGACTATGTACATATAGATGCGTCGCTTATATCGGGTGCTGTGATAAGTTGTGTTGTACCTTCTGTTGATATGGTTATGACCAGTATGTGCCGCCGCTTTTTTAAATGCGAGCCGCTACATATTACACCAGGAGTGAAAACGGGTGTTCATATTAATTATGGGCGTGCAGGCGACTTGGGCCCAGATAGACTTGCTAACATTGTTGCCTTAAGTCATAATTATAAAACGCCAGCCATAGTGGTTGATTTTGGCACAACGACGACGTTTGATATGATTGATGAAAAAGGTGTTTATGTTGGTGGTGTTATATCACCTGGTGTATCACTTGCACTTACGTCACTTTCTTCAGCCGCACCGCAATTGCCAGAGGTGGGTATTGAAAAACCTAAAAGTATTTTAGGCAAAAATATTGTGCATTCCATGCAAGCAGGGTGTTACTTTGGCGCAGTAGAAATGATTACAGGCATAACCAGCCGTTTGTGGAAAGAAATAGGTGTTACAGGTGGAAGCTGTATTGCGACTGGCGGTTTCGCCCGAGATATGGTAGAAGATTTAGAACAGTTTGATGCTCTCGACCCGCATTTAACATTAAAAGGGTTGAAATTGATATATGATCGCAATGAAAAATAAGCCGCTCATACAAAATGGAAAGCGTAATACGCATAACTGATGTTACGTCTTTATATATAAATAAAGCAGGTATTCTGCTTATAAATAAGAAATGGGTATGAAAAATATTCATTTCAAACTAAAGGAAAAAAATGGCTAAAAAATCACAAAATCACGGCTTTACAGCCTTAGCTCTTGGTGGGCTAGATGAAATCGGTTTAAACTTAATGGTCTATGAATGCGACGGTGACATGATACTTGTTGACGTGGGCTTAACATTCCCAGATGAATACTCTCCAGGTACAGATATTGTTGTACCTGATATTTCTTACATTGTAGAAAATATTGACCGTCTTAAAGGTATCTTTTTAACACACGCACACGAAGATCACTTAGGCGCACTTCCATACCTATGGGAAGAATTAGGTAAAGCACCTGTTTATGCAACAAAATTTACGTCTAAAGTATTAGGCGGTAAAATGTCACAGTTCGATCAATACGCACCAGAATATCAAGTCAACGTTACCAAAGAAGGTGAACGTTATAAAGTGGGTGAGTTTGAAGTTGAATATGTTTCTATTACACACTCCATACCAGGGGCGGCGGCACTTGTTATTCGTACTAAATACGGTACAATTATAAACACAGGTGACTACAAGCTAGACCCAAATCCTGTATTAGGTTCACCATCCAACATGTCGCGATTGGCAGAAGTTGGTAAAGAAGGTGTATTAGCGTTATTCGGTGATTCAACTGATATTTTTGGTGAAGGCACAAAGCCAACTGAAACAGACTTGGCCGAAAATTTAGATAGCGTTATTGCAGGTCAAAAAAAAGCGATTTTCGTTTCACCATTTGCATCTAATTTTGAACGTATTTTGTCGGTAAGTGAAATTGCAGTCAGACATGGACGTAAAGTCGCTTATTGTGGCCGCTCTATTTTGAACATGGTTCAGTATGCCAAAGAATGCGGATATTTCCCTGATTATCTTTTAGATCATGTAGTAGACATGAATGAAGTGGGTAATATCCCACGTGAAAAAATTGTTATCTTCGTAACGGGTTCTCAAGCGCAGCCAAATGCCATGCTTAACCGTTTAAGCGGTGGCGACAATTTCCGTGGTATTCAAATTAAAAAAGACGACACGGTTATTTTGTCTTCACGCCATATCCCAGGTAATGAACGTGCGATTCAACACATGATGAACCGTCTTTCAAAGGTGGGCGCTAAAGTATTAAGTGGGCACAACGAATTTGTACACGTAGGTGGCCATGCTATGAAGGGTGAAGTGTTAGAAATTTATAACACTATTAAGCCTCAGTATGCGGTTCCTTCTTATGGAAGTTACCATCACTTAAAAGAGCATGAAGCATTTGTAAATGACAATAAATTAGCTCAATGCTTATTTATTACAAATGGTGATAAATTACACTTAGCACCAGAAGAGCCACATATTGTTGAGCGCATTGAAACAGGCCGTAACTATGTTGATGGTTATAATATTTTAGATGATGATAAGTACATTTTGCGCGAGCGTCGTCAAATGTCATTTGAAGGGCTTGCGACAGTCACTTTAGGTGTTGATTTTAGAAATAAATCAATCACATTTGGACCTATTTTGCAAACACGTGGTATTGTTGATGAAAAGCTACAGCCTGATGTTGTTGCTTCTGTTATTAGTGAAGTTGAACGTAGTTTGTCACGTAAGTTTAAAGGCGGACGCATTGATGATCCTTTAGAAGCAGAAGAAATAATGCGACAAGCTGTGCGCCGTGCCTTTGGGCGTGAGCGCGGACGCAAACCAGTGACAATTCCATTGGTTGTTGAAGTAAACGATGTATAGTAATTGCTAAAAAAAATAGGCGCATTTTGCGCCTATTTTTTTTATGTATGTAAACGCTTAAAGCTCGCTTACAAGTTGTCCATTAAGTTCTAAACCAACCTCAACAAGGATGTTGGTACCATTGGTTGTATTGCTGTAGTGAGCAAATGTTGTGCCATCAATTTCTGTGTCCGCACCACGTATGCTATATTCACTAGCATCAACAATATCACCTGTATCCCCAGAAATAACCATTTGCTGAGTATCTGAAATACGAAGTACATCGGCAGCATTTAATTGAATTTGAGTGATTTGCGCATCGCTCATATCTACAGATTCGATGCTGTTTATAGCAAAATTACCAAAATCAACTATTGTATTTGTGTTTTGAATGAGTAGGGTATCGTTACCTTGACCGCCATCAATAACGCTGTCATTTGCGTCATAAACAAGTACGTCATTACCACTTCCACCAAATAACTTATCAGAGCCCAACCCACCGTCAATGTAGTCGTCACCTTCGTCACCGTAAAGTGTGTCTGATGCTATAATATTTTCTTCTAGGCTCGCTGTAAGATTTGTAGAAATACCTAATATTTCAGAGCCATTTGTATTGTCAATAGGGTCAAGGTAATGCGTAGATGCAGAACCTATACCAACGGCATGCGATTCAATGTTGTTTGCATCGGCATAGTCTGACCAATCAAAACTAAGGTCTGATTCACGATTCCCGTATGAAGGGCTACCATCAGAAACAAAATACATAACATTATGGTGTGTATTTGTTGTTGTTGCTGAACTATCGAATACATCTCTTGCTTGTTCTAGAGCATCTGTATAATTTGTACCACCACTTGCATTGAATAGAATTGGATTATTTACATAACTTTCAAAGGCATCAAAGTCATTTAAATTAAATGTCTTGGTTTTGGCGTATGTATCAAATTCTATCAATGTAATAGTAACGTCAGTGTCATAGCTTTCTAAACTGTTAGAAAGGTTGGTTAACGCCGCACGTAAAATATCAATTCTTGGTGTCGCACCTGTTACGGCATCTGTCCAATTCATGCTACCTGAAAGGTCAACCGTTAAAACGATATTGTATGTATGTAATATAGATCCGTCTGTTCCATAGTCCATCAGAATATCATTACCTCTACCGCCGTGTAAGGTATCTTTACCATCACCACCTTCTAAGTAGTCATTACCACCGTAGCCGTGCAATGTATCGTTACCTGCACCGCCATGTAAGCAATCATTATCACCAGCGTTCTGGTTACCTTGATTGTCACCATGTAGTGTATCGTTACCATCGCCGCCATCTAAGCGGTCTTCACCCATGCCACCGTGTAAGGTATCATTCCCGCTTCCACCGTTTAGTACATCATCACCATCTTTACCAGAAAGCGTGTCATTACCAGCTAAACCTTCTATATAATCATTTTGTGTCGTGCCGTTTATAACGTCGTTATGTGCCGTTCCTGAAGTTGTGTTTTCTGAAACGTGTGCTTTAAGCGTCGCTACATTCGATGTTGCACCAGAATCATCAGTTACTGTAATACTTAGCTCTCTTGTGCCAGATGTACTTGTGGTCGAATCAAAGCGAACTTCTTCTATAACAGCTTCATAGTTAGCAATGGTATCAACGCCTGTTAGGGTAAGTGTACCTGTTGCAAGGTCAAGGCCGACTTGAATATTTGTACCCACAATATATCCTTGAGCGTTAATAGTGTAGTTAGGGATATTCATTTCGTCGCCAGCTACAAAGCCTGATGATACTGTAATTTGGGCACTTTGAAGGTTCGTACTGTCAATATCTTTAATTTGAACATCGCGAACAATTTCAATGCTTTCTTGGCCAAAGCTGTTGCATAATCCTTTTAATGTAAGGGTTGGAGCTGCGGTTATCTCTGGTGTGTTGGCAATATCAATAAATACAGTTGCTGTTGACGTGCCACCGTTGCCATCTGTTACCGTATATGTAAATGAATCTCGTCCATATACGTCTTGCATTGGCTGGTATGTAAATGTTTCTGTTGCCGCATTATATGTTAGCGTACCACCAAGCGCTGTTGATGTATCCACAGACATAAGGCTCAGACTATCCCCATCAGGGTCAATATCATTGTTTAAAAGCTGTTGAAGCACGAAGTTGAGAGCCGTATCTTCTGTGGCGTTTAAAGCGTCGTTTACAGCAACAGGTGCATCATTTATAGGTGTAACATATACATGCACGGTAGCTGTAGATGTGCCACCGTTGCCGTCACTTATACTATAATCAAATGTATCTGCGCCATTGTAGTTGGTTGCTGGCGTGTAAACAATTGCGCCCGTTGCTGGGTTAAATGTAACTGTCCCACCGTTTGCTGTTGTGCTGGCCACATTTGTGATGGTGAGGGTATCACCGTCGCTGTCTGTATCGTTTGCAAGAAGCGTTGTCGCTGTTAAGTTTAAAGACATATCTTCATTTGTAACATAGTCACTATCGATAGCGCTATTACCTGTAAAATCAATACCTGCAATATTAACTACGTTGTAACCTGGAGTGATTTGAAGTATAGAATCATCAAAATCGTTATCTCCAAGATTAGGTAAATCTTCAAATGATATTTGGACAGAGTTATTGCCGTTTGTAGCTTCAACATGAGCATGTTCTAAACCATCAGGGTTTAAATTGCTATTGCTTGTATGGTAAACAGGTGCGTTAATATTAACTTGTGCACCATTATCATCGATAAATGTTAGTTGTGGAGCGGAGGTGTCCAAAATATTTGCAACGCCGCCTTGTGTGTTCGTAAATGAAAATGTTCCATTTGTAAGGTCTATGTTACTTACTTGGTTGTAGCCATTAGCAATAATGAAAAACTCAACATGAGCACCTTGCGGTAAATTAAGGTCAGTAGATGATGAACCAGGTGTTAAGTGGCCACCGCTACCAATACTTGAGGCATTTTCAAATGAAATTTGTGCGTCGTGAATATTACCTTGGGCATCAACAATGTAGTAACCTACAACATTTTGATAGCCTGCCGCTTCGCCCATAAATACCATTTCAACAGCGCTGTTTTCAAATGATGGTGATGAGTTACCATCGTCGTTAGCAACAGGTGCATCGTTAACAGAAGCAACGTTAAGGTTAACCGTTGCCGTTGATGTTCCGCCGTTGCCGTCAGATACGGTGTAAGTGAAGCTGTCACTTCCGTTGTAGTTGGTTGCTGGCGTGTAAACAATTGCGCCCGTTGCTGGGTTAAATGTAACTGTCCCACCGTTTGCCGTTGTGCTGTCCACATTTGTGATGGTGAGGGTATCACCGTCGATGTCCGTATCGTTTGCAAGAAGCGCTGTCGCTGTTAGGTTGAGAGCTGTGTCTTCTGTGGCGTTTAAAGCGTCGTCGTTA
>CAXBBG010000002.1:0-256042 GCA_963974105.1 uncultured Magnetococcales bacterium | reverse complement strand
AACCACAAGAAACAGAACGTGTTTGCGTTCCACCGCCACAAGTGACACTACATGAACTCCACGAACCTACACTCCAAGGCCCTGATGTTGCACAAGCACCTGTATTACAAGTTTGGCTGCTTGAAGGCGTGCCACCTGTACATGTTGTATAACCACAAGAAACAGAACGTGTTTGCGTTCCACCGCCACAAGTGACACTACATGAGCTCCAAGAACCTACACTCCAAGGCCCTGATGTTGCACAAGCACTTGTATTACAAGTTTGGCTATCGTTTGATGGTTGAGGCGTTATACATGTCCCACCTTGACAAGTGTAGCTACGGGTTTGTGTTCCGCCACCACATGTTGCACTACAACCGCCCCAGCTACCCGCAACCCATGTGCCACAAGCTTGTGTATTACAGCTTTGGCTATCGTTTGATGGTTGAGATGTTGTACATACCCCGCCTTGGCAAGTGTAGCTACGAGTTTGCGTTCCGCCACCACATGTTGCACTACAACCGCCCCAGCTACCCGCAACCCATGTGCCAGCACCAACGCAATTATTTTGAGTTGCCGTTAGGGAACCATTATTACAAACAGCAGTACAATTGTTGTTATAACCAGCATCACAAGCCCAATCACCTGACTGAGCATGGCTTAGGCTGTAATCTGTATAACAACCTGCACCGCCTACGGATGCAAAGCAGTTTTGCGGTATCGGTGGACAAAATTCATTAGACACAACATAATTACCATTTGTACAAGTCACATCTGCCGTACATTCGCCATATTTACCAAAACATGTTTGAGGCGCCATTGCACCGTCAGCTAAGGACATTGATGCTGTGTTACATTCACTTAAGGCTACTTCACCTATACAATCAACTGAAATTGCTAGACCTTTACATTCCCAAACAGACGTTAAAGGGTTCCACTGCGCTACTTCATTTGAACCTGAGCAAGTTACAGATATAACCTCTTTACCTTGAGCGCCCACAGTAGGGTCAGTTTCTGGCGTATCTACACATGCAGTTCCATTCCAAAATTCTTCGGTTAGGCCGCAGTTTAAAATTGTTTGAAGCTGATCTGTCGCTTTATCTATAAAAGTACCAAGGCCTTTAATTTGAATTTCGACAGCTGAGGTCAATCCACCAGACATACCAACTGTATGTTCTTGCGCATGAACGTTTTGCCCCACAAGACATGTCAACATCAATACAAATACATATAAACTCTTAAGCGCCCTATTCATCTTCAATTATTTCCTTTTTTTTTAACTAAATTTAGTCTCAAGTTATTTTTAAGACTTTAAAGTGTAAATATTTAATTTTAAGGTAAATCCCTGTCATTTATCATCAGCAGGGGATATTTAAATAAACTCGAAATCATTTTATTTTTTAATTAGAGAGAGTTTTACACGCCCAAACATCAGTAGATGTATTATAATATTGAGCTTTATCAATATCTGTGCAGGCTGTTGTCATATCCTTTAAACCGTGAATTTTTATATTAGGGTCAAGTTCATTAATGGTTACGCACGACGTACCATTATAATGCTCCCCTAAATCTCCACAAGCGGCCGCTGCTTGTAAAATTGAATCAATAATTGTTATAGACGTATCTAACGTTTCTATTTGTGTTTTAATTTTTAACAGGGGTGTGATCATGCTACTTCTAGCTGAAGATTCTACCGCGAATGAGCTGTTTGCAAATAAGATAAGAATCGTAAATAATTTTAATGTTTTCATTTTTTTTACCCTTTTCTATTTACAACTATAAATTAGTAAACTTTTATTATCTGGCGCAACATAGCGACACAATGTAGCAGATGAACATACTGTACCAAATGGGTTTGCAGTACCTGGGCAAGTATCATCACTTGCAATGCAATTACGCATAAATAAATCATTGCAGCTTTCAGCACTATCTAATTGCCAAGTATTGCTCACTGACGGCGGTGTTGATGTTAATAAATTACGGATTTGCTTACAACCCCATGTATTGGTTGCTTCATCCCAATGCTGAACGGCATCAATATCTGAACAACTTGCTGGTTCAGAACTCACATGAGATTTTTTGCTAGAGTCTTGCTCGCCCAAAGGGAAAGGACTTACGCACCCTGAAGATGTATAAATATGTCCTACTTTATGACAATTTGCCATATCACTAATATCGATGGTTTTGGATACAAATTTTTGTTTAAGAGCAACCAACTGATCGATGTATCTATTATAAATGGCTTTGTCCTGCTCATCTAGCTGTGTAGAAACAGAGCGTTCAACAGCTACCGACACAGAAGTCAGCAAAAGCATAAAGATGACACTTAAAAATGATATTTTGTAAATTGACCCCATATACCCGTTCCCTAAACTTAATAATTAATCCATTAAAGTACACTACAACTATTATGGATTATGGGTATATAACATCATAATTGCAATTTATTTTACGTAAAATGTATTATTTTACAGGGTCTAACCCAATTTCACGCATAAAACTATGACTATTTGACCATTTATCATTCACTTTAACTTTTAAAAACAAATGAACAGGACAACCAAGCAATTCAGAAATTTCTTTACGAGATTTTTGACCGATATCTTTGATTTTTTGACCTTGTTTACCCACCACAATCAACTTATGACCATCACGCTCTACAAGAATATTCTGATCAATTTTAACAGAACCATTGTCACGCACTTCATAATTAACCGTTTCAACAGCTAAACCATACGGAATTTCTTGATTCAGTAGGCGGAACGCTTTTTCACGTGTAATTTCTGCAGCTAATAAACGCATTGGCACGTCAGTTAGGTGCTCTTCATCGTAAAGATATGGGCTTTCTGGAAGGAATTTCGAGAAATACTCAAGCATATCGTCTGCGCCTTCATTGTCTTTTGCAGAAATAAGGAATATCTCTTTAAACATATCCATTTCTTGCGCTTCTACAATTAAAGGAAGAAGAAATTCTTTTTCAAGCGCATCAATTTTATTAAAGGCTATAAAAACAGGAGTTTTTAAATTAGATTCTTTAAGCTTTTCAATAATACTCATCACACGGTCATTAAAACCAGAACGACAATCAACCAACAATAAAATTACATCTGCGTCATGCCCCGCTTGCCATGCAGCACTCACCATAGATCTATCTAGTAAACGTTTATTATCAGGGCGGTAAATACCTGGAGTGTCCACAAATATATATTGCGTATTTTCACGCGTAAGAATACCACGCATATTCACACGTGTTGTTTGAACTTTTGGCGAAACAATTGCAATTTTTTGTCCCACAAAAAGGTTCATTAAGGTTGATTTACCAGCATTTGGTGCACCAATAATGGCAACGAATCCAGCTCTTGTTTTATCTGTCATATTTACTTTTCTATTTTCTCTAATAAACTTGTAGCAGCGTTTTGTTCTGCTTGTTGTTTAGATGTCCCCTCACCTTCGGCTGAACCAAAGTTTTCAGTGACAACTTCTATAACAAAGGTAGCGTCATGCGCTTCACCTATTGTTTCCTTTAACTTATACATAGGTAAGGGCTCTTTTCTTTTTTGCAACCACTCTTGCAAAGAAGATTTCGCATCTTTTAAAGGTAATAAACCTTCAATGCCTTCCCAGTGTTTTAAAATCAACGCATTCACACAATTAAAATCGCTATCTAAATAAATAGCAGCTAAAATAGCTTCTACTGCATTTGCCAAAATAGAGGATTTTTCACGACCGCCTGATTGCTCTTCGCCGTCGCTCATGCGAATATATTCACTTAAATGCCACTTTATTGCAATTTCCGCAAGTGTTTCTTTACGAACTTGTGCAGTATGTCGCTTTGCAAGCATCCCTTCACGTTCATCTTCAAATTCAGAATACATCTTTTCAGCAATACTTAGCCCTAAGATACGGTCACCTAAAAACTCAAGGCGTTCATTATCGTAAATATGACCATCCATCTTCACATCACAAGAACTATGCGTTAAAGCACGTTCTAACAGCTCTTCGTTTTTAAAAGTATAGCCTAGTGTTTGTTGCAGTTTATTTAACAATGTTTATTTTACCTCATGTGTCGGTGCAACCAAGCTTGTGCCTAAACGTTCAAAGCGTGGCATTAAGTGATTATCCCATGACCAGAAAAGAACCTTAGCCTGACCAACAATATCTTTTTTCTTCACAAACCCCCAGTCAGGGTAAACCCAAAAACGGCTATCCAAGCTATTATCACGGTTATCACCTAAAACAACGTAACTGTCTTCTGGTACGATGGTTTCTGCTAAATCGTATCCACGGCGCTCTTCGTCAAGCAATATTTTATGGTCATGTCCATCAAAATTAACACCATAACGCTTAATGCTATGCTGTAGGCCAGAAGCGTCTTCATAATCATAATATTCTTCAAAAACCATATCAACAGCTTTATCATTCACGTAAAGTGTTTTGTTGTTGTATGAAACACGGTCACCTGGAATAGCCACAATACGTTTAATAAAGTTTAAGCTTCCAAGGCCTAAAGCTAAGCCACATGCATAGCCTTTCGTGCGTTCAAATACAACTACGTCTCCACGTTTAGGGTCTTCGCCTCTAAATCGTTCACCTGTACATGGGTTACGCCAACCATAGTTGTTTTTATCCACAAATAAAAAATCCCCAACTAACAGTGTAGGCACCATCGACGTTGAAGGTATTTTAAATGGTTCAAACCATAAAGAACGTACAGCAGCAGCAAGAACTAAAGCTCCTAAAATTACTTTGGTATATTCAAAAACTGATTGAGCGAGACTTAGCTGTACTTTTTCTTTAGACATGATTTTTAACCCATACTTTATAAATTTAATGTTAATTTTTTATTTTTCCGCCATCGCAAAAGCCACAGCATACTCTTTTTCATCACTGATAGAAAGATGAAAGGTTATCGCTTTATAGTCTTCACGAAGCATCATAACTTGTGGCGCTTGGTTACCTTCACGCACAATTTCAAAATCTTGGAATGATAATTTATTGCCGATACCTGTACCCAAAGCTTTTGAAACGGCTTCCTTTGCAGCAAATCTTCGCGCAATATAAGGGGCATTTAAACTGGCCGCCTTTTTAATTTCATTGGCTGTAAGCAGCCTTGAAATAAATTTTTCACCATGATTTTTAAGCGTTTCTTCAATACGCGTTATATGGCAAATGTCAGTTCCCACACCAATTATAGCCATTTACATATCACCTTTATGAGAGATAGTAGTCAACTTTTCCTTTAAGTCCCCTGCCTTTTGCTTGAGATTTTTAAGTTTAGAGCGTCGCTCTTTTAAATATTTTTCTCGGGTTGTGCGATAGTTGCTTAAGTTCGTAAATAACACAATATAAAAAAACGTAGCGGCCAAAGCCCCCATAGGCGCCCCACCTACAGTCATAGGCAAGATATACGCGTCACTATACATCGCTAAATCATGCCAAATTTCACTAAAAACAATATTTTGCGGAAGCTCTGGCACATCTGTTCTGCCTAAAAGGAAGTTCCCTAAATTATAGCTAGAAAGCCAAATAAAAGGGAATGTCCAAGGGTTTCCAATCGCTGTACCAATAGCCGCCATAATGGCGCTACCACCAAAAGGTACAGCTAAAGCAATAGCAAGCAAGGCATGCAAGCCCATAAAAGGTGTAAATGAAGCAAAAGCCCCCATAGCAAAACCAAGTGCAATAGCATGCGCTGAGCCCCTTGCCCTTTTCAGCTTAATTTCCATAAAACGTAAAAAGGCACGCCCGCCAATGCTGGGCCATATATACTCTTGTAAATGCTCTATCCAGTCCATGCGCTTACGCACATGACGCCCCCTGGTACGTTTCTTTTTATTAACTTGAAAGAAAAGTTTCATTTATTTTTATTGCCCTAGCTTGTTAAACGCTCTACGTCTGTCACACATTTCAAATTACGTACCGAGTCCATGACATTATGTAGATGTTCAATATTTTTAACTTCAACGTCGACACGTATTGTACAGTTATCTACGTTCTTTGTCTCTATAAACAAATCTTCAATGTTTGCATCAGCGTTATAAATGGCTGTTGAAAATGTAGAAAGTACACCTCGATCATTAAGCATATCCACACGTAGCCTTGCAATAAACAACGAGTTCTCGTCCTGATTTTCAGACATACCGCTCCAATGAATATCAATCCAACGTTCAGGTTGATCCGATAAAGCTTCAAGATTACGGCAGTTCTTTGCGTGAATACTAATACCACGGCCCGTGTTGATAATACCGACAATTTTTTCACCTGGTAGCGGGTTACAGCACTTAGCCACATAAATGGCCATGCCAGGCGTTAAACCGTCGATAGCTACACGTGTATCACGTCTATCTTTGCCTTTATATTTTTTAACCTCTTCAACGCCTTGAGACTCTTCAACCTCATGTCGGTCAGGGAATAAGAGATCGAACACCTGTCTTGGGAATAAGTGTCCCTGAGAAATACCTGCGTAAAGATCGTCTATATCTTTCATATTAAGTTCCGAGAGAACTTTGCTATTTATACTTTTTTCGGTATATGAAAGACTGTCACGTCTGGCTGCTTTTTCAAACATTTCACGACCTAAGCGCACCTGTTCATCACGTTCCTGCAAACGCAAATAACGGTTAATAGCGGCCTTTGCCTTACCTGTTACAACCATACCGCGCCACCCAGGCGTTGGCATTTGGTTTTTACTAGTTACAATATCAACCTGATCACCGTTTTTTAACACAGTGCGAAGTGGCGCAACACGACCATTAATTTTCGCTGTTTGACATTTATTCCCAACTTCAGAATGTACATTATAGGCAAAGTCAAGCGGTGTTGCACCTTTTGGTAAAGTTACCAAATCACCTTTAGGTGAAAAAACGAAAACTTGGTCATCAAACAAGTCCATTTTCGCATTTTCAATAAATTCGTCAGCGTCTTCAATATCTTGCAAGGTTTCCATTAAACCTTTAAGCCACTTGTATTGCAAACCTTCTGTGAGCGCCGCACCTGTTTTTTGCTTATAAAGCCAATGCGCAGCAACGCCACTGTCTGCAATTTCATCCATCTCTTTATCACGAATTTGGATTTCCATACGGTTACCAAACGGACCAATAACAGAGGTATGTAATGACTGATAGCCGTTAGGCTTTGAGTTTGAAATATAGTCTTTAAAACGACCAGGAATCGCCTTATAAATATCATGAATTTTACCTAAAACCTCATAACATTTCACCTTATCTTCCACCACAACACGGTAGGCTACAATGTCTGTAAGCTGGTCAAATGTAAGGTTTTTACTCACCATTTTTTTGTGAATAGAGGATGCTGATTTCTCACGCCCCTTCACATCACATACAATACCTTCTGCGTTCAATTCTTCTTGCATCGCTACAAGTACACGTTCAATCAGGTTATCTTGTTCCCTAAACGACTTCAAACGCTCTTCAATACGCGCATAAGCCTCTGGGTGCAGTTCTTCGAATGCAATTTCCTCTAGTTCTGTTTTCAAAGCATACAAACCAACACGCTCTGCAAGAGGTACAAAAATATCCATTGTTTCTTGGGCAATACGGCGGCGCTTTTCGGGTTTTGGAATAGCTTTTAAGGTGCGCATATTATGCACACGGTCAGCCACCTTAATAAGAAGAACTCGAATATCTTTACTCATCGCCAAGAAAAGTTTGCGATAGTTTTCAGCCTGTTCTTTTTTCTTATTATTAAATTCTAATTTTGAAAGCTTCGTCACACCTTCAACAATATCAGCAATTTCTTCGCCAAAAATATCAGCAATTTCTTCACGCGTTGCAAGTGTATCTTCAATCGTATCGTGCAATAAAGCCGCCGCAATAGAAGCATCATCGAGATGAAGATCTGCAATAATAGCAGCCACTTCTAGAGGATGGATCAGATATGGTTCGCCTGATGCACGTTTTTGATTACCATGTGCCTTCATAGAATATACATAGGCACGGTTAAGAAGCGCTACATCAGCTTTTTCATTAAATGATTGAATCTTTTCTATCAATTCGTATTGACGAATCATACACTTTTCCTTGTTTATAACTTATAAATTCAAAAGCATTTTGTCAGAACTGGCGCAAAAGCCCAACAAAAAAAACAAAGGTCGCCCTAATAAGAGCGACCTTGTGTTGTAAACGTAACTAATTAAGCAGAAAGTTCATCATCTTCGTGAGAAATATCTTCACCTAAGTTCTCCAAAGCTTCAAGTGCCGCTGAAGCTGCTTCATCTAAAGCGTCTTCTTCTGAAGAGTCAATTTTTTCAGCTTGGTCACCAGATGCAAAAACAGAATCAACTTCCACTTCAGCTTCTACTTCAGCTTCTACTTCATCGCCTTCAAAAGCAACTTCAGTAATATCGTTAGAGTCAGCCATTGTTTCGCTTATTGTTTCTTCTGTCAAAGCCAGAATGTTATCATCTTCAAAGTTAAGGTCAGCATGACGGTTAACACCATGCACAATGTGACGACGTAATTCTTCAAAGTCAATTGTTTGTTCAGCAACTTCACGCAAAGAAACAACAGCGTTTTTGTCATTGTCACGGTCCACTGTTAGTGGGACACCTGCACTAATATCACGTGCACGTTGAGATGCTAAAAGCACCAATTCAAAACGGTTTGGAATAATTGTAACGCAATCTTCTACTGTTACGCGAGCCATATGTTGCTTACCTCTATATAGATTAAATAAATTCGCAGCCCCAAAGACCGCATAGATTGTTTATAGGCAAATTAAACGTAAATTTCAAGGATATTTATTTAAAATGCCTTATTATTTTTCAAAGAGTGACAAAATATCCTTCACAACATGCCCATCAAGAGTCGCCTCTACCAATAAAAGAGAGGTTGGTGAAACCACTCCCACATGCTCTTCTAATGTATCGCCATCAACAAAAGCAATATAAATTAAGGAAAAATTCGCAGTCTTTAGTGCCTGTGTACAAATACCCTTTAGTACCTCAACATCACTTTCACCAGACTGTATTTCCAACAATACTGGCACCAAACACTCTCTCATCCTTTTTTGTCCAACCGAAAGAAGGTTTACGGGCGTTGCTTTTATTTGCAATGTGAAAAATTGGCCGAATGTATCTTGAATATTTTTAAGCACCTTAATCAGGTTAGTGTTATTTTCCGCCACCGTAACCGTATGCGGCATGACTGTTATAAGCGTTTGCATAATAAGCGTGGCATCAATGCTGCCAACACCTGCATCTAGCACACATTTTGTTGAAATTTTTTCGCCCTGATAAATAAACGAGCCACCTGCGCGCTCTATTAAAGAACATTGCACTTTAGAAAGTGGCGCTATCGACAAATTAACAACCACCACAGCATCACACAAACGCTCTGCATTGCGAATGGCAATAATAGTTTGTGCGTCTAATGCTCCATGGACAAAACAAACCGCTAGACTTGCATCCAAATCTAATTGCAAAAGAATTTCTTCAAGTTCATTTTTTGTGGCGACCAATTTCATAAATATGACATTAGCACTATAAAGAACCCAAATAAACTAAATTTAATCAGCAAAATTTTGCACCTACATTTAGAATGTACTATAATTCTGCCCATGAATGCAGACAAACAATTATCAACAAAAAAACGCAAGCCACGCATGAATGCCTTTGAACGGGCTGTATTTATGCTGGGTCGTCGTGGTTATGCAGAACGTGAAATGTATAACGCCCTTATCACAAAAGGCTTTGAAGAAACTGATGCACATAATGCGGTTGAACGTTTGTTGGAATATAAATATCTAAACGACCAAACCTTTGCTTACGAACGCATCCGCTCACGCGCGCTCATATCTAAATGGGGAAAAAGGCGCATCCATACCGAACTCAAAAACAAAGGCGTTCCTGAACATTTAATACAAGAAGCATTTGAACGCTTTGAAGCAGGCAGCGACGAACGTTTAAATAATAAATTTAACTGGCAAAAAGAAGCGTCTACCCTTTTGTTAAAAAAATATGGCGCATGGCCAACCTATATAAAAGAAGATATAGAGAAGGCAAAGGACTGGGAAGAAAAGCAAGCTGCCATGAAAGAGAGCCATAAACAACAAGCCAAGCGCATAAACTTTCTTCTGCGCCGTGGTTATTCAAGCGAGCAAGCCATCAAAGCATTTGAGCACAGTAAGGATGAGATATAAATAAAACGCTACAAAAAAACTCATAACAAGGCTTAAATGAATAAAATTCACTCCATCCACACACCTAAATCATACAAATTGTGCAAATCAAGTTGGAATTATATATAAAAACCTGAAAATTAAAGCGCTAGCAGTACCTTAAAGATATGAAATTCATATAAAAATGCATTTTTTTTATAAATTAGGGGTTGAAATATAAAAAGGGTTGATTATAACCACTGTTGATGTTAAAACATCCATTGCTGAGCGAGAGGATTACCATGCCAGCATTTTAGATAGTCATTTAGATATGGCAATAAATGTAAGTTAAATTAAAAAACAAAGGATCTAGCTAAAATGGCAAAGAAATCTTTCGACCGTAGCAAGCCACATTGCAACATCGGTACAATTGGTCACGTTGACCACGGTAAAACAACTCTAACAGCTGCGATTTCTCGCGTACTTGCTGAAGCAAACGGCAGTGAAGTTCGTGACTTCGCTTCTATCGACTCTGCTCCTGAAGAGCGTGAGCGCGGTATTACAATTAACACATCACACGTTGAGTACGAGACAGAAAACCGTCACTACGCACACGTTGACTGCCCAGGTCACGCCGATTACGTTAAAAACATGATTACTGGTGCTGCTCAAATGGACGGTGCTATCCTTGTTGTAAACGCTGCTGATGGCCCTATGCCACAAACACGTGAGCACATCCTACTTGCACGTCAAGTTGGTGTACCTGCACTTGTTGTTTACCTAAACAAATGTGACATGGTTGACGATGAAGAATTACTAGAACTAGTAGAAATGGAAATCCGTGAACTACTTTCTAAATACGACTTCCCAGGTGACGATCTACCTGTAATCCGTGGTTCTGCTCTTAAAGCTCTTGAAGGCGATAAAGGCCCTCTAGGCGCTGAGTCTATCATGAAACTTATGGACGCTGTAGACAGCTACATTCCACAAGTTGCACGTGATGTTGATAAATCATTCCTTATGCCAATTGAAGACGTATTCTCAATTTCAGGTCGTGGTACAGTTGTAACTGGCCGTATCGAAGCTGGTGTTGTAAACGTTGGTGAAGAACTTGAAATCGTTGGTATCAAAGACACAGTTAAAACAACTTGTACTGGTGTAGAAATGTTCCGTAAACTTCTAGACCGTGGTGAAGCTGGTGATAACGTTGGTGTTCTACTTCGTGGTACAAAACGTGAAGACGTTGAGCGTGGTCAAGTACTAGCTAAACCTGGTTCAATCACACCTCACACTTCTTTCAATGCAGAGTGCTACGTACTTAGCAAAGAAGAAGGTGGACGTCACACTCCATTCTTCAACGGTTACCGTCCACAGTTCTACTTCCGTACAACTGACGTAACAGGTTCTATTCAGCTACCAGAAGGTACTGAAATGGTTATGCCTGGTGATAACGTTGAAATGGCTGTTGAACTTATCGCTCCTATCGCGATGGACAAAGGCCTACGCTTCGCTATCCGTGAAGGTGGTCGTACAGTAGGTGCTGGTGTTGTTGCTGACATCACTAAGTAATCTATTTTACTACTGACTATTTAAGAGCCCTTCGGGGCTCTTTTTTTTGCGGCATACAGGCGAATAAAACCGGAACCGCTGAGGAATTAAAGAGGAAATATACAAGAAATATAGCTGTAAAAATAACGCTAGAGGAACGACGTACTGACAAAATAATATATTTCAATCTCAATACGTAAAAAAGCCCCCTTAAAGGAGACTTTTTACGATTCGACAATTAGGTGGGTAAAGATTCAAGTGCTGCCCGCAGCCTTGAAAATTCGCATTCAGTAACATGTATAAAATCATACATTTTTTCATGTCCTGCACATTTTAAATAATGGTCTATCAAGTTCAGGTTACTCAAAGAGTCTAGTTCAAATTTTAAAGCCTGTATATAACAAGCTTTTGCACCAGCAAGATAAGCAAAAGAAATGCGTGATTGATATTGAAAGCGTGATACATTAACCAAACGGCAGACATCTTCAATTTTATAACTACTTAAAGAAACGAGTTCGTTTAAATGCTCTAAGCTATTAACGGTGGGCGTTTTAATAAAGCTGTTCATAGCTGTTAACAACTTTTGTTTTTCTATAATTTTATTATATTTATCAGAACTTAACCCAATATCGTTAAAGGTTAACCCCCCTAAAAACATAACTTTATTCAACTCATCAACTTCTGAAATAGTAAGAGAGGTCTTTGAATCTTTTAAAAGATCCTTACAGAATTTTAGAGAAAGCTTTGAAACCAGCTTTGAAACTTCACCTTCTTTAACTCCAAGCTCTTCGTTAGAAAATTTATGTGTATATACATAAATACTATAGTCTTTAAAAGACTCTAAAATATAAAATTTACCTTCACGTAATTTTGAAATATTAAACTTTAAGCGCTTTAAATTAAAATCACGGCGATATTTTTTACATTTCTCAAATGCAGTTTTCATATTTTCATTTTCACAGCGCTGAGAAAGTTCACTTAATATATCTAGAAAAAATATAAACCTTTCAGGGTTTTTACCTTTATTGAGCTCAATCTCATTTACTAAATATTGAGCTTGATGAACGTTCGGCATTTATATACCTCGCAAAATAAGACGGTAGAACACCCTCTTAAAAAAAGAAAAACTTCATAACGAAGCGATGAATTTACCCGCGCACTATACAATTTAAAGCATCTAAAAACAATCATTATTTACAAATGATGCCATATTGATATATAGTCATACTTACAAACACACCTCTTCTTTTTGGAATGAATTATGATTAAACATAACAACATTTCCGACGCAGCCTTATGGCGGAAAATTTATAGCGGCAATATTATATATGCAGGCTGGATAACTGGAAAAATATTCGGCAAACTCAATTGCGCTTCTGGACAACATAAAATAAAACGTGAAAACCGTATCTTTTTTGAGTCCCACGAATCTCCCACAAACCTAGGTTACAGGCCTTGCGCCAAATGTATGCCAAGCGCTTATAAAAAGTGGAAAGAGACACAAACCCCTTCATCGAAATAAAAGCGCCTACTTTCAGTATGGGGCTTTTTTATTTATTAAAGCTGGTCATACGCGCGTAAAGCGTCGGCCGCATACATCAATGCTGGACCACCCCCCATATAAACGCACATGAAGCGTCTAATTTTTTAAAAGGGCTTTCAAACCCAAGCCGTTTACTTATTTTATGCCAGTTGGCAGAAGGTGAAAAAAGTGTGACTGAAATGATAGAGAGCACAGGCATTGCCCAAACCTCTATGTCACAACACCTGCTCAAACTTAAAAATGAAAATATTATTCGTTTTAGACGAGAGCATCGAACATTGTATTACAGCATTTGTAACGACGAAGCTGTAGCCATTATGAAAATTTTATATAACAAATATTGTAAAGAATAAAAGCTATGACCATTAAAAGTATATTACCAAACCAAGCGGCAACTTGGTTAGCTGATGGCGACGCCATTTTAATTGATGTGCGTGAAGCCGAGGAATATAAAGCCGAACATATTGCCTATGCCATTTCCTTACCTTTAAGCAACATCGAAGCATTGTTAGCACAGCTCAACATCCCTCAAAGTCGAAAAATTATATTCCAGTGCTTAAAAAGTGCCCGTGGAGAAAAAGCTTGTGATATCGCCTCTAAAACAAGCCATAAAGAACATGAAATTTACAACATTGAAGGTGGTATAACAGCCTGGAAAGAAGCAACTTTACCGATCGTTTCTACACAAAAAAACATAAAAATGTCTATATTTAGGCAGGTACAAACGATTGTTGGTAGCATGGTTGCAATTGCTACGGCAGCGGGCTTATATGTACATGAAGCCGGTTTTATTGTGGCTGGCTTACTAGGTACCGCCCTTGCCTTTGCGGGCATTACAGGATGGTGCGGACTAGCGATGTTATTGAATAAAATGCCGTGGAATAAATAAACGCCACAGAAAAATTATACACCTATAGGGTTCGCTTGCCATTTACCTTTAACGCATTCAACCATATATGGCGTAGCATTTTTCGTTAAGCATTCAAAGCCAAGCTCTAGTCGAGCAAAAGCAGCAAAAGCACTAGAATGCCCCACAACAACCAAAGTGGAAGAACTTTTTTTAGCCTTGAGACAGCCCTCTACAACAGCCTGCTTCATACGCTCTGCCACCTGTTTTGAACTTTCAACTCGAGGGCAAACTAAGTGTAAATTATCCCAAGTTTCAACACTTTCTGGAATATGCTTTTGTGTAAGCTCTTTAAATTCACTGTGATGAATTCCTTCAAGTGAACCACCATAGCGTTCAATTAACTTCGCTTCTGAATAGATTAAGTTCCCCTCCTCTACACCTTTTGATTCATGCCAACTTTGGTGCATAATATGCGCTGTATCTGTTGCACGTTTTAAAGGGCTAGACATAAACAAACAAGAACCGTCAAAAGCCGTTAATGCCGCCGCCGCCATTTTGGCCTGTTCACGCCCAATATCATTCAACGGCTCATCAATATGAAACTGCAAAACACGTGCAGCATTTAAGTCGGTTTGACCGTGACGCACAAAAATAAATTTATCTGTATTTTGCATTGTTTAAACTCCTTTTATATAGCTTGATTATAACAACAAAAAGCCCCTACTACAATTGCAGAAGGGGCTTTTATTTTATGCCGAGAGCTCAGTAATAACCCAACCATTTTGAGTGTTTTCAAAAAGGTAAGGCGTTGCGTTTTTAAACATGGTAACACCTGGCTGGTTTAAGATTAAGCGTGAAAAAGTGTCCATTGCACCTAAATGCCCCACAATAACTAAGGTGGCTTCTTCTTTCCATTTTGGATTATAACCATCTTCAATAGCCTTTTGCATGCGTGCCACAAGAGAAGTGGAACATTCAACTTTAGGGCAAATTAGTTTCATGTGATCCCAAATCATTAAACCTTCTGGGATAAGCTTTTTGGTAGATTTTTCAAACTCAGAAAATTGCATGCCGTCAAGGCTACCGCCATAACGTTCTGCAAGACCTTTGTCTGTCTTTATTTTCTTAATATCAGTTTTTGTAGAATACTTGATATATCTGGTCACAATATCTGCTGTTTCAACAGCTCTGGCATAAGGGCTAGATAAAAAATAAAGCGCCCCCAAGTTTTGGCTAGCTAAAATTAACGCCGCCTGCAATGATTGTTTTCGACCATAGTCATTAAGCGAATTATCAGTATGAAACTGCAATTTACCTAGTGCGTTCCAGTCGGTTTCGCCGTGGCGAATAAATATAAATTTATTGATATGATTCATAAGAGGACAACCTCGTAAAGAGACAAAAAAAGTGACAAAAAGATGGGTAAATCTATTTACAAAATATACCCACACACACCAAAAGTCAAGATAGGAGAATAAATACTAAAAAGGTTTATGTTCTAAGGAACCGCCATACCTAAAAGTTTTGATGTTTTCACAAAGACCTTTGTCGTTTAACTCAACAAATGTACCGCACATTGTGCCCTCACCGCCTGCTATTTCCCATTTCCACGTACTGCGCCTTGTGTCAAATTGGCGGTGCAACACGCTGTCAAGGTCTAGCCCTAACGAAGAAATATAATCGCCGCACATACCAGCATCGGTATGGTAACCCGTACCTTTTGGTTGAATGCGATTATCTGCTGTTGGGATATGTGTATGCGTGCCAACCACAAGTGAAGCCTTACCGTCCCACATGTGCCCCATCATACATTTTTCGCCTGTGGCTTCGGCGTGAAAGTCCACAATTAAAGCGTCATAATCCGTGCCTAAACGGTATTCTTTTTGAAAGTCTTTTGAGTGATGAAACGGGCAATGCACTTTATCAGGCATAAATACTTGTCCCAGTAAGTTCATAACCCCAATTTTTTTGCCATTTTCAAGTGTAAACACGCGGAAGCCTTTTCCATCGGTCTTCATAACATAATTGGCTGGGATAATGAGTTTACGATCAAGCGCAAACATGTCACTAATTTCTTTACGGTCAAATGTATGGTTCCCCATTGTCAAACAATCAGCCCCTGCTTTGTACAGGTCTTTTGCAATGTCTGAAGTTAAACCTTTACCGCCTGCAGCGTTTTCAGCATTCACAACCACAAAATCAGCCTTAGAATCCTTACGCAATTGCGGTAGGTACCTCATCACAGCCTCACGGCCTGGTCGCCCCATCACATCACCTAAAAAAACAACTTTTAACGACATTTTCACTTCTCTTTATATAATTACATTACCTAACATAAGCGAAATATAGCAAATTACAAGGTTTTCAATGATTTTTTTAAACTTTAAGCATAAAAAAAGAGCCTCAAAAAAGGCTCTTTTCACGATTTAACTTAGATAGATATAATAACCGCGGCACTTGCACCAGCAACCGTGTCATTTACAAAGGCAGAACCTTCGTAATATTTTTCTCCGCGGTACTCACGCACAATACCCATAAATTCACCGTTTGAAAAAAGTTTCATTTCAGGGATTGATGTAGGCAGTTCAAATGTGTCATGCGCAAAAGGTATTTCTTCTGAATTTGTTTTTTGAGTCGATACAATTTTTGTACCTTCTTCAAACACAATTACAGGATACTCACCCGTAAGATCTAACTCAAACATAATGTTATCCAAAGGCTTTTATAAAGCCAGTTAAGAAAAGGAATGCTATACAGCAAGTCTAATAATATTAGTTAATATATAATAGACATATAAAACAAATACAAGTTATAGAGTTAAAATTTCTTTTTCAGTCACAATCACATTCATCGGCACATCATGTGATTCCTCTTCAACACTGTCCGACTCTTGGAAAGAATAACCAACGCCAATAGCAAAGCATCCTTTAAGGCTTGTGCTTAGTGTACGGTCGTAATAACCACTGCCATAACCCACACGGTAACCATTTTTATTATAAGCTACCAAAGGAATAACCACAACATCAGGTATTATTTCAGTGCCCATCGCACAAGGAATTCCCTCTGCATCTTTGTCTACAAGGTTTAATAAATTCCATGTATTAAACACCAAAGGTTCATGTTTTACTTTAACTCTAGGCAAGGCAACTTTAATACCCTTTGTCGCCAACATTTCAGCTAAAAAGGTCATATCAATTTCCTTGTTAATGGCATTATACAAACCGACACACTTAATACGTGGCTTGGTATTGATAATATCCATAACCTCTTCGCTTACCTTAATCATAGCTTTACGCATGTCAGATTCACTTAGTTGGCGACGCTTTAAAAGCATAGTTTCACGCATTTCAAGTTTTTTAAGACGTTCTGGCGTTAATTCATTCATATTACTTACCCTATTTTCCCTGTGTAAGCTGCTCTAAACGTTCAGCAAGTGTGTTGTGAAAAGCTTCTGTAGATTGAACGTGTGTTTCTTTTTCTGTGCGGGTTGTTAAAAAATCATCTGCCATCATCATGCCTGCTAAAACAACAAGTTGATCCCTATCCATTTTAGGCGCACTTTCCATAAGTTTAGAAACATAACCATCCCATAATTCAGCCACATGATTGACACGTGCCTCTTGCCCTTCTTCACTGTTTAAACGGTATGATTTTTTACCAATTTTAACTTCAATTTGTTTGGCCATCTTTACACAGTTCCCTCGGCATTTTTAATTAAGGCGTCTAAGCGCAACTTAACAGCGTCTTGTTTTTCTTTCAGAGTGCTATTTTCAGCCATTAAGCTTGTTATTTTTGCATTAGAGTCACCATCCATCGCTGAAATTTCAGCATTATTTTTCATAAATGCTTCTAGCTTTTCGACGGCCTGTTCTAAACGTTTTGCGCTATCCATTAACTTTTATACCCTTTAATAAAACTTTTATAGATATAAGAGCATACAAAATAACCTTTAAAATAGCTATAAAAAGATGTACCATTTAGACGTAATAATTTTGGGAAAATAATAATGAACAACCTAAACTACAAAGACATGGCAAATGCCGTGCGCTTTCTTTCTATTGACGCTGTCAACAAAGCACAAAGTGGGCACCCTGGTATGCCTATGGGCATGGCTGATATTGGCACCGTTTTATTTAGTGAATTTTTAAATTTTGACCCAAGCAATCCAAAATGGCCAAACCGTGACAGGTTTGTTTTGTCAAACGGTCATGGGTCTATGTTACTGTATAGTCTATTACACCTTACAGGTTACAACATCTCAATGGATGATATTATTAACTTCCGCCAAATGCACAGTAAAACAGCTGGACACCCCGAATATGGCTACGCAGACGGCATTGAAACCACCACAGGTCCACTAGGTCAAGGTATTGCCAATGCAGTTGGTATGGCCATTGCCGCAAATCTCAGCGCCCAGCGCCATGGCGAAGACCTGTTTAAAAACTACACTTACGTTAGCGTGGGTGACGGTTGCCTTATGGAAGGTATTTCACATGAAGCATTAGAAGTGGCTGGAAACTTAAAACTCAACAAACTGATTGTGTTATTTGATGACAACAATATTTGTATTGATGGAGAAGTTTCAAACACGTCGTCAACGGATGTTTTAGCACGCATAAAGTCATACGGATTTGACACCTTTACATGTGACGGCCACAACGTTGACGCCATTCGTGAAACCATCCAAAAAGCAAAAGACAGCGACAAACCTGCCTTTATTGCCTTTAAAACCCACATTGGTTTTGGCTGCGCCACAAAAGTTGACACAGCTTCAGCCCACGGCAGCCCCTTAAGTGCGGATGAAATTGAAGCCACACGCAAAGAATTAGGTTGGGACCACGAGCCGTTTAAAGTACCCAACCACGTTTACGACGCATTTAGCCATGCATCAGCCCGAGGAAAACGTGCTTATGAAACATGGCAAGAAACGCTTCATTCAAAAAGCACAGATGTTCAAAATGAACTTTCACGTCTACAAACAGGTGATGTAAACGCATCTTTAAAACAAGCCGTGATTGACTTTAAAAAAGAAACATCAAAAAATGCAGCAAAAGTAGCAACCCGCAAAGCCAGTGGAAACACACTTGAAGCATTGCACCCACATGTGCCGGAGCTTATAAGCGGTAGCGCCGACTTAACAGGTTCAGTCAATACAAAAACAAGCACCATGACACCTATTACAGCCAACGACTTTAGCGGTAACTACATGCACTACGGTGTGCGTGAACATGGCATGGCGGCTATTATGAATGGTATCACCCTTTACGGCGGTTTCATTCCAACAAGTGGCACCTTCATGAGTTTCCTTGACTATTTAAAGCCGTCGTTACGCTTAAGCGCTTTAATGGGTATCCGCGTTATTTACGTGATGACGCACGACAGCATCGGGCTTGGTGAAGATGGCCCAACGCATCAACCCGTTGAGCAGTTAGCCACAGCACGTGCTACACCAAACGTTTTAACTTTCCGTCCAGCAGACCAAGTTGAAACCGCTGAATGCTGGCAAATTGCACTTGAAACAAAAAATGCACCTTCAGTTTTAAGTTTAACGCGCCAAGGCTTGCGCTGTGTGCGTACAACACACACGCCTGAAAACTTAAGTGCCAAAGGCGCTTACATTTTAGCAGGTGAAAACGACGACAGCACCGACGCTTTAATTTTTGCCACAGGTAGTGAAGTTGAAATTGCGCTTGGTGCCCGTGCACTTTTAAAAATAGATGGCATTAACGCCCGCGTTATTAGTATGCCTTGTATGGAACTTTTCGATAAGCAAAGCACTGAATATCGTTTAAGCGTCATGCCTTGTGAAGTGACAACTCGCCTTGCTATTGAAGCAGGATGCGACCTTGGCTGGCATAAATATATAAGCGCACACGGTTCATTTATTGGTATGACCGAAAATGGTGCCAGCGTTTTTGGCGCCAGTGCCCCAGCAGAAGAACTATACAAACACTATGGCATTACAGCAGAAAATGCAGCCAACATTATTAAAACAAAATTACATAATAAAAAATCTTAAAAAATAAAAGGAACCTATAATGACAACAAGAATTGCAATTAACGGATTTGGGCGCATTGGGCGTAACGTGCTGCGTGCTTACTTTGAAAACAAAAAAGAAGGCATCGAAATTGTAGCCATTAACGACCTTGCCCCTGTTGAAACAAGCAAACACCTTTTTAAATACGATTCAGTACACGGTCCTTTTAACGGTGACGTTTCTTTAAATGGTAATACTATGACCGTTAACGGAAAAGAAATTCTGGTCTTTGCAGAACGCAATCCAGAAGCATTGCCTTGGGGAAAACTAAACATTGATATCGTTTTAGAATGTACAGGATTATTCCTTTCTAAAGAAAAAGCATCAATGCACATAACAGCGGGTGCTAAAAAAGTTATTGTTTCAGCACCAGGTAAAGAAGTAGATAACACCGTTGTTTACGGTGTAAACCACCAAACTCTTACAAATGAACATAACGTTATTTCAAATGCGTCATGCACGACAAACTGCCTTGCACCTGTGGCTAAAGTTTTAAACGATATAATCGGCATTGAACAAGGTTTAATGACAACCATTCATGCTTACACAGGCGACCAACCTGTACTTGATGTGGCACATAGCGACCTGCGCCGTGCCCGTGCCGCTGCACTTTCTATGATACCAACATCAACAGGTGCTGCAAAAGCTGTGGGCTTGGTATTGCCAGAACTTGCAGGCAAACTTGATGGTTTTGCTATTCGTGTCCCAACACCAAACGTCAGCGTTGTGGACTTAACCTTTACACCAAAGCGCCCAACATCAGTAGACGAAATTAACGCAGCAATTAAACTTGCTTCAGAAGGCTTCCTTAAAGGTATTTTGGCTTATAATGACGAACCTCTGGTTTCTATCGACATGAACCACAACCCACATTCAAGCATTTTTGATGCCACACAGACCCGTGTTATGGAAGGTGGTAAAATGGTTAAAATCCTTTCATGGTATGACAATGAATGGGGCTTTTCTAACCGCATGCTCGACACAGCATCATACCTAGGGAAACTATAATGCAAAAATTTAAAACATTAGATGATATGAACTTGGGCGGTAAAACCGTCCTTGTGCGTGTCGACTTTAATGTGCCCATGACTAGCAAAGGCGAAATAAAAGAAGATACACGCATTAAAGCTCATTTAAAAACAATTACTTACCTTTCAAAGGCCGGTGCAAAAATTGTTTTAATGAGCCACCTTGGAAATGCTGAACAAAGCTTACAGCCTGTGGCTGAACGCCTTACGTCATTACTTAAAAAGCCTGTTACATTTATTGACGAATGCGTTGGCAAAAAAGTGCAAGTAGCCATTAAAGAACTATCAAAATCTTCTATTTTACTTTTAGAAAACACCCGTTTTAATGCTGGTGAAAAAACAAACGATGAAGCCTTTGCAAAAGAGTTGGCAAGCCTATGCGACATTTACGTAAACGACGCCTTTGCCACGGCTCACCGCAAGCATGCTTCAACCTATGGCGTTGCAAAATTCAGCAAAGAAAAGTGCGCTGGATTTTTACTAGAGCACGAGCTTAAAACGCTTCATGAAATTTTAAGCAACCCACAAAAACCATTTGTAGTTATTACCGGCGGTGCTAAAGTTTCTACAAAGCTTGGTGCTTTAAAAGCGCTTGCTAAAAAAGCTGATACATTACTTATTGGCGGAGCGATGTCGAACACATTTTTAAAAGCCATGAATGTAGAAATTGGCAAAAGCCGTTTTGAAGAAGATATGTTAGACGAAGCGTTAAATATTATTCAAATTGCCAGCGCGCATAACTGCAAAATTATTTTGCCATCTGACGTTAAAACAGCTGTAAAATTAGAGCGTGATACCAAATGTGAAAACCCTGGTATCAACAGCATCAATCCTGAGCATCAGGCTTTTGATATTGGTAAGAACACAGCAAATGTGTGGGCTGAAATTATCAAAGACGCCGGCACTGTTTTATGGAATGGCCCCGCAGGTGTTTTTGAAGTGCCGCCGTTTGATGCCGGCACCCGTGCAACAGCAAAAGCCGTAGGTGACACAAAAGCCTTTACGGTTATTGGTGGTGGTGACAGCATTCATGCTGCAGCCCTATGTGGTATTACTGAAAAAGTAGACTATATTTCTACGGGCGGCGGTTCACTTTTACAGTTTATAGAAGGTGTGCCTTTACCTGCTATTGAAGCTTTATATAAATAAACATTATCGCATAAAAAAGCCTCCCAAAAGGGAGGTTTTTTTGTTCGAGAGCCTGTCACTAAGAAGCATTACGACGCCCTTGCTTAGGGCGGTCATTCAGCGCATTTTTACGTACTTCAAGGTCATTTAGTTTGTTGTTTAGGTCAAATAGCTTGTTATACTGCTTACGTAAAAAACGGCTATCGCTTGATGCAGAAACATTATCAAAAAAATTGGGCTCAATGTTATCGAAAAACAGCTTTGGTGTATGTAACGCGCATACTTCTTTCGTTAAAGCCGATATTTTTTTCTTCAGCGCCATGCATTTATTTTGCTCATCAACTAAGCGCTTCTGCCTTTGACCTGACAAGTTTAATTGGTTCCAAACACCCAAGCCATAAAAAACAAATCCTATACAAGCAAGGACTGTTATAATGTGCTCTTGATAATAAAGCCCAGCCAGTAAACAGCCAAGTAACGGTATAAAAATCAATCGCCAAAAAAGCATGTTTACTTTAATTTGAGATTTCATATCAACCACCTTATGTGTTTATATTCAGTTCATTATAAATCTTTTTAATTTCTAACGTTTTTGCTTGTACCACAGCCTTATCGTCGCTTTCATAGCCTTGCAAAAATATATTGCGGGTTATTTTAGGCATACGTTGACGGTCCATACTTGGGTGCATCATCAAGACCAAATAATTTTCTTGTAAATGCATTTTCAAACTTTTCAAGGCTTGCTTATGTTCATTTATATGCTGAACTTCTAGCTTGTCTCTTTTTAAAACTCTAAAAGCCAATAAAATGACAGATACCATCACAAAACCATCTAAGAACATATATTGAACAATGATTGTTGTTGACCAAAACATTTTACCCACTATAAGTAAAGTTAAAGCCAACGCAAACAGCCCTAAAGCTGCATGATATTGTGCCACAGTTTTTTGCAAGTCAGTTTGTAATTGCTTGGACATATTTATGTCCTCCAAAGTGTGTAGGCGAAATGCCTTAAAAAAGAATGTACAATTTCGTACTGTGTTTCATATAAATGTATATGGTATACAAATACCATTCCTTATATAAAAAAACAAGCCCCATTAAGGACTTGCTTTAAAATATAAATATATCAATTAACTTTTAAAATTACATTTCTATTTGTACTTTTATTTTAGCCGATTCAGGTACTTCTATCCATCCGCCACCAAGCATTCGGTCACCGTCGTAAAATACGGCCGCTTGCCCAGGCGAAATTTGATAAGCAGGCGAAAGCATTGTCACTTCCACACGTCCCTCACCTAAGTCTTTAATAATAGCTTCGTTGCCTTCATGTGCATAGCGTACTTGCGCTATCACTTGCTTACCGTCAATGGCTATGGCACGGTCAACCCAGTCAAGTTCTTTTACTGTAAAGGTTGATTTAGCCAAGCTTTCCTTTGGCCCTAGCACAACTTCACGCGTATTCGCGCGAATTTCCACCACATACATGGGTACACCAAAACCACCGCCTAAACCTTTACGCTGCCCGACTGTGTAACCTAAAATACCATCATGCTGCCCTAAAACTTCCCCTGCTTCACTTACCAAGTTACCGCCTTTAACAGCATCGGGCGCATATTTACGAACAACCTTACGGTAGTCACCACCTGGTACAAAGCAAATATCTTGACTATCTTTTTTACCAGCCACATGCAGGCCTAGTTCTTCTGCAAGTTCACGCGTTTCGTCTTTCGTAAGCTGCCCAAGAGGGAAATCACTAAAATCAAGCTGCTCTTGTGTGGTTGTAAACAAGAAATAGCTTTGGTCTTTTTTGCGGTCAAGCCCACGGCGCAAAATAGCTTTACCATCGCCGTCGTGGTCTTTACGAATATAATGTCCTGTCACCAAAATATCCGCACCAAGTTCTTTGGCTTTGTCCATAAAGCTGTCAAACTTTATGCGCTGATTACAACGCACACAAGGAATAGGCGTTGCACCTGCTAGGTAAGTTTCAACAAAGTCATCGACCACGGCTTCTTTGAATTCGCTTTCGTAATTTAATACGTAATGCGGCACACCAATGGTTTGACATACACGGCGCGCGTCATAAACGTCATCAAGGGCGCAACATGTTCCAAATTTTTTATTCTCGCCCGATGCCGCTTCTGAAGCAGGTGTATAGTCCCACAGTTGCAGGGTGATACCTATCACGTTATATCCAAGCTTATGCAAAAGTGCAGTACATACAGACGAATCCACGCCACCACTCATCGCCACAACAACGGTTGTGTCTTTTGGGGCCTTGCCTTCAACAAGAGGGCGTAATTTAATTTTTTCTAAAATGCTCATACCCCTTGTATAAGGCTAATAAATATATAATTCAAGGGGTATAAAACAAAAAAGGCACCCAAGGGCACCCTTTTTACCATTTCTGGTGTTTTTTAATATCGCTATACAAGTATTAAACGTTTTTCAACCTCGTTTATAATAAACCGAGCGCTGCCACTTATTTGTTGAAAACCACAGCCTTTAAAAGTGCTGTAATCAAATGTAATTTCACCACAAAATTGCGCATTGGTAATATCTACCACAACGCCATCTGGCATTTTAACAACCCAATGGGTAATACTTTCACCACGCCATGTAAAACGCTTATAAGCACCTTTTATGCCTATATCACTTCCTTTTAATAGATGAAAATAAGCTTCGCTTGCGTAGTAACATAAACCAAATAGCGGGTGATCATCTTCATCCTTTAATTTGGCATATTTTTTATGAAGCAGTTTTGCATGATGCTGCAGGCACACATCCAAAACTAATTTTTTAATAAGCTCTGTATATACATTCATGATGTTTACCCTTTTACGGTATTCAGCAAAACAATAAAGGAATAGTAATTCCAGGAATGAAAACCACCGATAAGTAAACAGCTATAATGATAATTTCATTTTTATAAGATAAAGGCTTTTTGCTTTTAAGCTCATCTAGAAAGGACATAATATGACCTCCAGTTATGATATAAAAAAAGTAAAGGTATTAAATAATATAAATATGTAAACTTTATATATGAAACAACCAACGAAAGCAAGTATGCACAAAAAACCACCCCTTAGGATGGCTTTTATTTTTAATGCTTATAATTTAAATATTTTTATTCAAGTTCTTCAATCCATGCTTGCTGAATGGCTTCAAGAATTTTTTCACCACAATGTGCAGGATCATCGTTAAAATCTGGCAAAGCCAATACCCATGCACGTAGGTCTGTAAAGCGTACGGTTAAAGGGTCAACCCCTTCGTGTGTGTCACAAAGTTCTATTGCAATGTCGTAAACGTCGCCCCACTTCATTTTATCAATTTCTCCAACTGCATGTTACGTGTTTCTGCTGGTACTTTCACTTCAATACCATCGAGTTCTTTTGTCATAATAATTTGACAACCAAGGCGTGAAGTCGCTGTTAAGCCAAAAGCATAATCCAGCATATCTTCTTCTTCATCGCAGGCTTCTTCTAGCCCTGAAAACCATTTAGGGTCAACCACCACATGGCAAGTAGAGCAAGCAAGGCTTCCTTCACACGCACCTTCAAGGGCAATTTTATTATGGTGTGCAATGGTTAAAAGGTCTTCGCCTACATTTGCTTCCACTTTTACAGTTTCGCCGTTTGATAGCAGAAAATTTACATATACTTTTTCGGTCATTACTTCTTCTCTTCGTTAATGTTTTGGCCAACAATAGCTTGACGTAAGGCACGGTTCACACGGTCTTCGCTAAAGGTTTGAAAGGCTTTTTCTAAAGCGTGCATCGTGTCTTCTACATCGTCTTTGTCTGTTAAATCAAGACCTTTACGCCCTTCATCTAATGCATTTTGCAAGCTTGACTTAGCATCTTCTACGAGCAACGCGCCGTCTAATTTAAGGGCTGACGCACAAGCATCTATCACACGTTCAAGTTCTAACTTACTTTCATTAAGTTGACGCAATTCAACATCTGCCTTGGCATTTGTCATAGAACTTTTAAGCATTTCTAAAACTTCTTCTTGGCTGAGACCATAAGAAGGCACAACGTCAATGCTTTGTTGCACACCTGTGCTTTCTTCTTTGGCTTGCACGCTCAGCATACCGTCGGCGTCGAGCGCAAAAATAACCTGAATACGCGCTACACCTGCAGCCATAGCAGGAATACCTTTAAGTCTAAACTTTGCAAGAGAGCGGCAATCATTTACGGTTTCACGTTCACCTTGAAGTACGTGAATATCCATAGCATTTTGACCATCTTTAAACGTGGTAAAAGTTTGCGCTTTCGTAATTGGGATTGGCGTATTGCGGTATATGACTTTTTCAACCAAGCCTCCAACCGTTTCAAGACCCAATGAAAGCGGTGTAACATCAAGCAACAACATAGCGTCGCGGTTACCGCCTGTTAAGGCTTCCGCTTGAAGGGCCGCACCGTGTGCTACAACCTTATCGGGATTGATGCCGTTTTCAGGCGTCATGCCAAAATGTTTTTCAATCATCTCATAAACCAAAGGCATACGAGTGCTACCACCCACCAGAACAATACCATCAATATTGTCTTCGTCTATGTCTGCGTCTTCGAGTACACCTTCACAAATGTCAATTGTGCGCTGAATAAACGGTGTGGCAAGAGTGTTCATTTCTTCGATTGAAAGTTTTGAATTTTCTTTGCCGTTACACATTTCTTCCTTAAGAGCACGGGCTTCTATCATAGAAATAGCGCAGTGGGTTGCAATGGCTTTATCGATATCGTCACCACCTAAGTAGGTGTCACCACCTGTGGCCATCACACGGAAAACACCGTCTGTTAACTTTAGTAACGAAACATCAAACGTACCACCACCAAAGTCGTAAATTAAAAATGTGCCCTTAGATTTGCTGTCTAAACCATAAGCAAGTGCTGCGGCTGTGGGTTCACTTATAAGCCTTAAAACATTTAAACCTGCAATTTTAGCGGCGTCTTTTGTGGCTTGGCGTTGGGCTTCGTTAAAATAAGCTGGCACAGTTATAACGGCGTCATAAACAGCACCGCCCATTTGTTCTTCGGCACGTTTTTTTAAAGCAGCTAAAATATCGGCGCTTACTTCTATCGGTGTTTTTTTAAAAGCACCTGCACAAGCGTAGACCATACCTTCAGTTGTGGTTAATTCAAAGGGTACATGAATTTGAAAATCGCCCACATCGCCACTGGCTTTACCCAGTAAACGTTTCATAGAATAGAATACATCACTCGCACCTTCTACTAAACGCTCTTGGGCTTTTGTGCCGACAACGGCATTCCCTTTTGCGTCGTAATAAACAGCGGAAGGTACGGCGCTTTTGTCATTTTTATCGTTAAAAAATGTGACGTTACCGTTTTTAGATGTCGCCACCAAAGAATAAGTGGTGCCAAGGTCTATACCTATAACACGGCGATTTTTATCTTGTCCTGGTTCAACAATATCGAGCATTTATTTATTTTTTTCTAAGCTTACGTTTTACGTCTTTTGCGAATTTAGTTAAAAAACGCAATTCTATTGTTTGGTCAACTGCATTTTTATAGTCTTGCTTGCTAAATGAAGCCGACAGATTTTTATAACATTCTTCTATACGTTTGGCTACATCTTGCTTTAGGTTTTCAAGGTTTTCATCTTCATCTAAAGCTTCACGTAATTCAAACTGCTCGCCCATTAAAGCGGCAGAAGGCTTACGGTTCAAAATATCCATAAACCCATTTATTTCAAGTATTTGACATGACAAGTTAACGCTGTCTGTTAAGATATTGTACGCGTCATTTAAATTCGCACCTGCACTCATGGCGTACATTTGCTCACTTGGAGACTTATTCACAAAGTTATCGGGGTGCAATTGCTTTTGCAGGCTTAAATATGTTTCTTCAACCACTTGCTGATTTACATCAAAAGAAGGTTTAATACCAAACAGCTGAAACGGTGAAATAGACATAGGCGGCTGAACAACAGAACAAACATCACAAAAAAGTGCATGGGGCTTAATAGAGCTATGGCAAGACCAGCATATATTGTTGTTGTTCATTTTTGTTCTTTTTTATTAAGTCATAAATATAAAGTCATAGACCTTGTAAAGTTTAGCACGCCATTACCTTAAGAAAATCTATTAAACGGTAAAGCTTTCACCACAGCCGCACTCACCCTTTTTGTTAGGATTTGTAAATACAAAGCCTTCACGCAAATCATTGGTCGCAAAATCAATTTCGGTACCAATGATGTAAATTAAAGCTTTAGGGTCGATAAGAACACGTGCACCATGTTCTTCAACCAATTCGTCACCCGCTTCTATGCTGTCGGCATATTCAAGGCGGTAACCAAGACCACTGCAACCTGCCGTTTTAATACCCATGCGTATATACGCTTCAGGCGTACCACGACGCTCTAGCATCGCGTGCATTTGCCCTGCTGCATGTTCTGTAATGGTGATTAAAGCCAAAGTGTTAACTTTCTATAAAACTATGCTTGTTTTGACTTATAGTCGCTGATAGCCGCTTTAATCGCGTCTTCTGCTAAAATTGAACAGTGAATTTTAACAGGTGGCAATGCAAGCTCGGTTGCAATGTCAGAGTTTTTAATTTCTGTTGCTTGCTCAAGCGTCATACCTTTAAGCATTTCAGTCGCAAGAGAAGAAGAAGCGATAGCGCTTCCGCAGCCAAATGTTTTAAACTTAGCATCTTCAATCACACCATTTTCGCTGACTTGAATTTGAAGTTTCATCACGTCACCGCATGCAGGTGCGCCCACCATGCCTGTACCAACAGCTTTTTCGGTTTTGTCCATTGAACCAACATTACGTGGGTGGTTGTAGTGGTCCATTACTTTATCTGAGTATGCCATGTCATCAATTCCTTTTCTATACCCTTATTATGGGTGTTTCATAGTCTATTTTTAAGTGTTTACGCCCAAATTACAAGGGGAAATCATATTTATTTCTTTATTTTATAAAAGATACTGTCTTTTAATGTTCTGCCCATTCAATTTTTGATAGATCAACACCTTCTTGTACCATTTCCCAAAGTGGGCTCATGTCGCGTAGTTTTTGTACTTGCGCCAATATAGTTTCAAGGGCAAAGTCCACCTCTTCTTCTGTTGTGAAACGACCAATACCAATACGAATAGATGTATGCGCCATATCGTCACTTAAGCCAAGGGCACGTAAAACGTATGATGGTTCAAGCGAAGCCGATGTACAGGCCGAGCCAGAAGACACCGCCAAGTCCTTAATGGACATCATCAAAGACTCACCCTCCACGTAAGCGAAAGAAAGATTTAAATTACCTGCCAGACGCTGTTCACGGTCACCGTTAAGAAAGACGTGTGGAATAGCCGCCTGAATGGTGTCTATTATTTTATCGCGCAGTTTAAGCAGGCGTGCATTTTCAGCAACCATTTCCTTAGCTGCAATTTCAGCGGCTTCACCAAAACCAACAATAAGTGGCGTTGGCAGTGTGCCACTACGCATGCCACGTTCTTGTCCGCCACCATGAATGATAGGGCGCACACGCATACGTGGTTTACGGCTAACGTATAAAGCGCCCATACCCATTGGGCCATAAACTTTGTGGCTAGAAATAGACATACAGTCAATGTTCATTTCGTTCACATCAATAGGTAATTTACCAAAGCTTTGTGCACAGTCGGTGTGGAACTTAACGCCATGTTCTTTACATATTGCACCAATGGCGCCAATATCTTGGATCACGCCAATTTCGTTGTTGGCATGCATAACGCTCACAATAATAGTGTCTTCGCGGATAGCATTTTTTAAAACATCTAAGTCAAGCAGTCCATTCGATTTTACAGGTAGATAAGTAATATCAAACCCTTGTTCTGCCAAGTGACGGCAGCTATCGAGCACACATTTGTGTTCTGTCACAACGGTAATAATATGCTTACCCTTAGCACCATAAAATTCAGCGGCACCTTTAAGCGCCATATTGTTTGATTCTGTCGCACCTGAAGTAAACACAATTTCACGCGGGTCAGCACCTATAACGTCAGCAATTTGCTTACGTGCTTTTTCGGTGGCAACTTCTGCGTCCCAGCCAAACTGGTGTGTGCGTGAATGTGGGTTACCTGGCATGTCAAACCAGTAAGGGTTCATCGCCTCTACCACCCGTGGGTCGGTTGGTGTGGTTGCTTGATAATCTAAGTAGATAGGTTTTTTCATATTTTATTACCTTAAACGTTCCATCGTTGTTTTAAATGTTTGTAAAAATTTTTCGACATCAGCAGCTGTATTATGCCATGCCATAGAAATGCGCAAACCAGCAAGAGCTTGTGACTCTGTGTAGCCTTGCGCTGTAAGTACACGTGAAGGTACAGACTTACCGCTAGAGCAAGCGGAACCTTGGGAGATACATATTCCTTTCATATCTAAAGAAAGTAATATCGTTTCCGCTGAAGTGTTTGGAATAATGGCCGATGTTGTCACAGGAAGGCGATCTGCATCTTCCCCTACAATAATGGCATCTGGCACAATTGCCTTTATGCCATCTTCAAGTGTTTGACGCAGATCTTTTAGGCGAGGCATATCTTCTATACTCTCAGCAACCTTTTCACACGACGCACCTGAACCTATAATACCGAGTGTATTCTCTGTCCCTGATCTTCTATAACGCTCTTGCCCTCCCCCTGTTATAAGAGAAGCCATTTTTAATTCATTCTTCAATATAAGAGCAGCACACCCTTTAGGGCCACCTATCTTATGAAAAGACACAGAAAGCGAGTCTATATTCATTGTAGGAAAGTTTATTTCTTCCTTCGCTAATATCTGAACCGCGTCTATATGACATTTTGCATCATAAGTTTTAGAAAGCCTTGCTATTTCTTCTATTGGTTGCTTCACACCCGTTTCATTATTTGCGGCCATAATAGAAACTAAAGAAGTTGGTTTGGCTTGAAGCTCTGCCTCTAGTGTATCTAGGCATATAACCCCTGCTTTATTCACAGGTAAATAAACAACGTCTACCCCCTCTTCTTCTAGTGCTTTAGCTGTATTATAAACAGAGCTATGTTCTGTTGGAGATGTAATAAGGCGCTTATGTGGGCATAGAGACAAAACCCCTTTTAAAGCCATAACATTGCTTTCTGTACCTGAAGCTGTAAACACAACCTGTTCGCCACGTACATTTACGGTCTGCGCCACCAAGCGTCTTGCATGGTCTATTGCCATACGTGCCTTTTGACCTTCACAGTGAGCAGAAGAAGGATTACCAAATGTATCGAGGTGCGCTACCGTCACTTCTTTTACATATTCCTTTAAAGGTGTTGTACCGTTATTATCAAGATATATGGACATGTACCTTCTCCCTTTTCTTGACCAAAGACTTACCATTAACAACAATGTCCTTTTCACGGGCCATTTTCAAGCTAACTTGGCGCATAAAGTCGTCAATATGGTCACCCAAGGCCGACCATAAGTCATGAGAGTTACAATGCCCCGTTGGTAAGCAGCCTGTTACGCCGTCACAACGAATGGCTTTAGTGCCTTCGTTGACAGCATCAATAATATCAATAATGTGAATTTCTTCTTCGCTACGTGCCAGCTTATAACCGCCCCCTGGCCCACGTACACTTTTAACAACGTCCGACTTACGTAACTGCGCAAACAGTTGTTCTAAATATGACAGGGAGATACCTTGCCTATTGGCAATTTCTTCTAATTTAACGGCACGTGGCTTTTCTTCTTGCTCTGATTGCAGAGCTGCCAAGTCAATTAGTGCCATTACTGCGTAACGACCTCTTGTCGAAAGTTGCATTTCACCCATTCCTGTCATCATATATTCCCTCTAACTATTTATATAAAAACCATTCAAGCTAGTCAAGTATATTCGGGTGGTATTTTGCCTATAAAAAAAACACTTTTTAAATGAGTGTTTCATATCAAAGAGTAAGTTTATTCTTCAAAAAGCTTTACAAGTTCTTGCAATAACGTTTCTCCAAGCATTTCTGGATTTTCTATCATGACGGCGTTTTTATAATAACGCTCGACATCATGCCCAATACCCACAGCGACAATTTCAACCTTTTTATTGCATTCAATACGCGCAATCACTTGTTTAAGGTGTTGGTCTAAGTATCCAACTTCGTTATGCCTATCTGTCGCATAGTCCACAGGTGCACCATCGCTTATTACCAATAATATTTTACGCCCAGAGGCACGGCGCAATAAACGTTTATAAGCCCATAGCAAACTTTCGCCATCTACGTTTTCTTTTAAAAGGTCATCTGCAAGCATATATGCAAAATTGTCTTTTTGTTTTTTGTATGACGAAAGCCCTTTTTTATAAACAATATGCAGCAAGTCATTCAAGCGCCCTGGATGTTCTGGCTTGCCGTCACTTATCCAGCCCAGACGGCTTTCGCCGCCCTTCCACGCCTTAGTTGTAAACCCAAGAACTTCAGTACTTACGCCACAATTTTCTAATGTTTTTGCAAGAATATCTGTCGTAATAGCCGCCATCTCTATAGGGCGCCCACGCATAGATCCTGAATTATCAACCAAGATGGTTACCGCTGTATCCATCACTTCTCTTTTACGTGGTAACCTAAAAATTGTGTCACTACCACCTGCAATGAAGCCTGCAAGCTTTGACGCATCTAACACGCCTTCTTCCTTGTCCAATTGCCAGCCAAGCTCTAGCCTTGACATAAGCTTGCGCATAAGCTTCACGCTTAATTGACGCGCCAACCCCTTGTGTGACTTCGATAAAGATGCAAACTTATTTCTTAAAAATTCCTTTTCAGAATCGTCCACAAGTTTAGAAATATCCTCTTCTACATCAAACGTTTTCGTGTATGCCCTATAAGAAGGGGTTGATACATTTGCCTTAAAAAAATACGGCATAGAAGACTGCGCCATATCAATAAAAGAATAACCCGCATTATCGTCATCATTCAGCACGGCGCTATCTTCGCCGTCCATTTCTTTAATCGTTTCGCTTTCACCAGCCACCTCTGATGTGGCGTCATCACCTTGCATATCCTTATAGTCTTCGACTGTGCTGTCTGCAGAACTTGAAGAAGATTTTTTCGATGATTGCTTTTGAATTTCTAATAAATCAACCAACTGCTGGTAAGACTTCAAACGCGCCTCTCGTGTTTCAAAATTTGCCCGCTCCGCCCACACTTTTAAGGGTATAGGCACTAAGAACTCTAAACGTTTACACAAAACTTTTGCTTCAAGCGAAAGATTGCCCGTCAAACGTTTTTTTAGCATCAACGAGGCAACATAGCCTTGGCTTTGTATATCTTCCCCTTTTTCGCCAAAATATAGTTCTTCTAAATGTAAAAGCGGCTCAATATGCTGAATACTTCCTGGAAAATCTTGCAGACCCTGACTTTCTGTCCTAGCCGTTTCCATCATGGCCAAAATAGTTAAAACACTGTCATCTTCGTTTGCAAACTGCGTAAATATATCGGCTGCATCTCCGTATCTATAGATAAAAGCAAGCCTATCCGCTTGCCCCTTTACAAGCGCAGCATTAAAGCCCTGTTCATCTTCAAATATAGGTAAAATAATTTCATGTGCAGATATGTGCGCCACGTCACCAAAGCGCACAGAAAGCTCTGCATTGCCAGAAAGAGCACGCGTCGTTTCTATAATTGATTTTTTTAGAGCGTCAATGTCTGCCATTCAACAGCCTATGATATAGCGCCAAAAACACGCACGTAATATTCATTTAAAGTTTCTTTGTCATTCACATCACATCTATTCATAAAAGTTAAGACAAAAGCACGGTAAACATCGTCTACAATACCAACGTTTTGCGCCCACATAATAACTGTGCGCGGTGACATAACAGAAGACAAGTCTCCTGCCATAAATCCAACCCTTGTTAGCCCAGCTAAACGCACCATTTTTTCAACCAAATCAGTTGCATTATGTAACGAAGGCACCTTTGATAAAACCACTTGAACTTCCCAAGACTCTTCTAAATAGTTGAGATGTGTAACCATATTCCACCTGTCAAGTTGAGCCTGATTAAGGTGATATGTGCCTTGATACAAACCTGTAGAGTCACCCAAACCAACCGTATTTGACGTGCCAAATAATCTAAACCCAGCATGTGGGTGAATGACGCGGTTTTGGTCAGGCAGTGCTAAACCACCATCTTTCTCCATAAGGCGCTGAATAACAAACATCACCTCAGGTCGACCTGCATCATACTCGTCCAACACCAACGCCATAGGGCGACTTAATGCCCAAGGTAAGATACCTTCTTTAAAAGTTGTTACCTGCTTGCCATCTTCTAATACAATAGCGTCTTTTCCTACAAGGTCTAAGCGTGAAATATGCCCGTCTAAGTTCAAACGAAAACAAGGCCAGTTTAAACGGGCTGCAACTTGTTCTATATGTGTTGACTTACCCGTACCGTGGTAACCTTGTACTAATATTTTTAAATTATTTTCAAACCCAGCAAGGATAATCATCGTTGTTTCTGGGTCAAAGTGGTAGGAAGGGTCAATTTCAGGCACAAATTCATCTTTTGATGCAAAGCCCATCACCTCTTTATCGCTTTGAAAGCCGAAAAGCTCACTCACTTTAAACTTTTTCATTTCGTGTATTTTTAAGCCAGACACCTTGAAGTTCCTTATTTATAACCTTTATTACTTATAGAGTATCACACGGGCACACTTATAAAAGCAAAAAAACATTGTGTACAATTGTAATTTTATGTAAAATGCAGGAAATTTATGAACTATCTTTACTTTTTTGACACCTTTTGCATTTTTTGCAACTTCTATTGAGGTACAAACTTATGAAAACACCTGTCATTGCTGAATCATTTTTAGCTGTAGACTTGGGAAATTTCCCTCTTGTTAGCCCTAAAACATTTTTAGACCATTACAAGCAAGACCCTGACCGTTTTGAATATGACTTAGGCCTTGCATATAGTGACAACCTTGAATACTTGCATCAAATTGAAGAACACATTTTAAACAACGCTGAAAAGCTTGAGAATGATGATGACTTCAACCAAATAATCGCCACTTGTGAATTTGACTATTACACAAAAGCGTTAAGACGTATTATTTCAGTTAACATTTTTATGGAAAAGTTGGCTGAAAATTTTGACAAACACATAGACCCTGAAATGGCGACAATAGAAACCGCCATGGATAACTTATATCAAGCAGGCGAACAAAGTGAATTATTTCAAAAACACATGCCGCAATATACAGCAGCGCTACAAACGCTCAAGGCATATTACAGTTCACTGCAATCTCTATCATTACAATTGATAGATTTTTATAATGATCAATTAGAAATGAGTTTACTTGCCAGCACGCATTACGCTGCAACATGCTCTTACCCTTGTAAGGTGAACCTACATGAATGCAGAGATGCGCTTACTGTCGTTATTTTATAGCATTCTATTCAGGAGGTCAGATAATGACTCAACCTAAAAATTTATTTATTGCCCTTGTGGGACCCAGCGGTGCTGGTAAAAACACGCTTTTAGAAAGATTTATTGAACTAGATAAAGCCCAAGAAGCGCCTTTCACGTTCAATTTACCTACAACTGCTACAACGCGTGCCATCAGGGATGGTGAGATTGAAGGTGTGCACCATTATTTCTTAACAGAAGATGAATTTGATGCACGCTTAAAAAATGGCGACTTTTTAGAACATAGCGCACCTCACGGTCGCCAGTATGGTACTTTAAAGCAAGAATTTGAAGAGCAGCTTTCAAAAAGCCATCTAATAAAAGATATAGACTGGGTTGGCGCGCGTGATATACGCAAAAAAATGCCAGATAACACCTTGGCTATTTTAGTCTTACCACCCACAAGGCAAGAGCTTGAGCGTCGCTTAAATGCACGCGGCAACTCTGGCACAGAACGTCTAGCCACCATAGAAGCTGCGGCAAAAGACATACAAACCTCTATCTACACCGACAATTCTTTTGTGAGTGAAGATTTAGCTGGTTCGTACCGTAAAGACTATGACTTTGTTATTTATAATGATGACCTTGATGCGGCGGTTATCCGCTTGTATAAGTTTATTCAGAAAAAAATGCAGCGTTAATGCCTAGCCATTCGACATAAAAAAAACCTCCCGTCTGGGAGGTTTTTTTTCGTCTATCATTATTTAGAATTTACATTCTCCAAATATTTTTTTGTAACAGGTATGGCAATATAACTCATGCCAATGTTAAATGTTACGTAGAATAGATATAAGGTTAAAGTGGCTGCAATACCTGCTGATATACCCGTCCCCAAACCTAATTTGGTTATAGAGATCGCGGTTAAAGCAAGTGATGCAAAACCATATATATACATATACACTACATGCTTCCAAGTGCCACTTTGAGGTAATGTATTGAGCCATGAATAGTACTTATAAAAGCCTGCCAAACAGGCAACAGCCGCAATAAGCCATACAGGTACAAATGGAAAACACAAAGCAATTGCAAGAATTATCAACGTTGTGAAAGTATATAACTGTCCAATCAGCATACCAAAAAACATAATGGACTGAAATTTTTCGTATTTTGATGGCAGGTTTTTAAAGGTTTGGCGTTCGGACATAATATGCCCTCCTATGAACGAGAAAACGAAATAAAAAGTAATAATATAAATATGATATGTATATTCAAAGCTATCTTTACAAGTTATTACACCTATTTTTTATAAAATTGATACTTTCGTGTAATTTTCTAAACACTTTTAAAACCCCATATATATTATAGGTACCGTGGAGAACAAAGATGATTAGGCCTCTTGGCAATCTTTAAAACGACGGCGGAGCCCTTGCAACTGAGGATAGATAAGGGTTGGTGAAAAAATCTGTAAAGAACAAACGCCTTTTAAAGTGAACAACTGTGAAATTATATTGAAGCATCATGCCGATAATAACAATTTGTTCTTCAAACAATATAACACTTGCTATGTATTAGCACCTAACCTCTCTTAGGCTGTTTTCCTAGGGGAGGTTTTTATAAAAAAAAGAGGCAAAAGCCTCTTTTTTTAACGATACTTAACTATAATTATATGTCTTTTTTTAAAAGACATAATTGGTAAACAACATCCTCTGCATCTAGTGCGACTGACCAAGCATGTTCAAATTTCTCACCTGCATCGGATATCAATTTAAATTCACGGTCAGAAACAGAGGGATCATCCACTGCTTTATTATACATCTTCTCTATCTTCATTCTTTTTGCATACAGGGAATCTGACGAAGATTGGTCTTTTACACATTCAGCAGAAACTGTAAAAGCACTAAAAGACAAGGCCGACGCCAAACATAAAATCAAGGTAGATTTTTTCATAGGTAAAACCTCTTTTAAACGGTAAATGGGGGTGTTTCGTAATTCAAGGCGGAACATACACCTAATCCACTTAGTTGTAAAGGGTCGTATACATAAAATTTCGTTATCTATTCTACAACAATTTCAGTAAAACCGTACATCGCTTTCCACTGGCTTGTAATACCGTATTTTTCAACAAAACCAGCATTTACTTCCAAAACTGCATTACCCAATTTCCCTACAGTTCTTGGTACCAAAGTATGAGGTTCAGCATTTTCTACAGTACCAATGACATGCGTATCGTCCAAGAAAATCATGTCCAATGGTATAAAAGTGTTGAGCATCCAAAACGAACGAACAGCTTTATCATTCCATACAAACAACATCCCCTCGTTGTCACCCATAGATTGACGGTTCATTAACCCTTTTTTGCGTTGTTCGTCCGTCGCTGCAATTTCTGCAATCACATAAACCTTTTCCCCCTCGGGTGACTGAAGCAAAATTTCCACTCTCGGGTTATTATTTTCGACCATAAATTCTGGCAATTTTTGTACCACTGCGTAAGTAAGCGGCACCATAAACAATAAGGCTAAAATGGCATACTTTTTCATATTATTTTATTTCTTCATTATTTTTATCTTTAACTTTTTCAGACAGGGGTTTATCAGCGCCTTCAATGGTCGGCTTCGTTACATCTTCTCTGTTAAATAGCGTTCCAAAAAAGTCTTTCACAAGCCCTGGCATAACAAATGACAACGGGTTTGCAAACACATCAGGCTTTTGTGTTGTACCTTTAACAGAAAAATCTGCTACAAGTAATCCAGCTTGAGAACCTGTAAGCAAAGTCCCTAATAACGGTATTTTAGCAACAAGAGAGTTTAAACCTTCTGCTGGTATAAGCTGACCCAATATATTTAAATCATTTGTCTTTGTATTAATTTTACCTTTTAATCGTAATCCAATAGATGGTCCACTTAAAGTAGCGTGATCAAGTATAATTTCATTCCCAGCAAATAAAAGCGGAATTTCAACCGTATTAAATAAAATCCCCTCTTTTTGAGAAAGCAGCTCAGTGAGTGAAATCAATGAAAGTAATTTCGCCAAAATAGGTGCTTTCACCAAATGTGTTTTATTCATATTGATAAGCCCCCTACCTTCTTTCTTACCATCAACTGTATATATATCAGCCGAAACAATAGCATGCCCACCTTTGAATTTATCAATAAACCCAATAGACTTGAATATATCACCTGCGCCATGCCCATCAAAACTCAAGGTCATGTGGTCTATTGAAGGGTATGACATTCTAAAATTAAGTGGCTTATCTTCTGAAATAGCATTCACATCTATAAGTTCCCACTGCCCGTCATGACGGTCCAACGCAGCTTGAACGTTTTTAATGGCGCCGTCCTTCATTAAAACATTTTCAATGTTGGCTGTAATGTGCAAATCAGATACCTGCGTTTGTGATACCTCTGAGTTATCTTTCGAATCAAATAGATCTACAGATGACAGATCAACCTGCTGTCCAACCAAATTTAATATATTATCTTTAAGCGCAACTTTTAATTTATTCTTCCCAACGTTAAATTTTGAAAAATCAACGGATAAATCTTCACCTAAAATCAAAGAACCTTCAACATCTACATCTTGACCTTCAACACTAAGATGTAGCGGGTTTATGCCTTTAGATTTCTCATAAGCCCCTTTACCAATCACAATCAGAGGTTCATCAACCTTTTTGTGCCAGTTCAACAACGACTGATTGACTTCATTTTTATGCATATCAGCTAGAAATGTATAATCATACATACCAGATTCTGATGCTTTAAAACTCACAGTCACACCAACTGTATTCGTAATATCTAAGGCAATACCGCTGATTAAATTCGACACATATTCAGGTTCCAGTTCGCTTGAAACAGATAGAAGCGTCTCTTTAAAAGGGCTCTTCATATTTTCACGCCAATCGTAATTAACTTGAATGTCATTAAGCGTACCAGGTGCATTTAAATTTATTTCATCTTGCGTTACATAAATTTCACCTTCGCTAATACGTGCGTCCACACCCTCTATAATAGAAGTCGTCGCAACATCCTTAATCACCCCTTTATAGTCAAACTGTACTTTAGAAAAGGTTAGATCTTGAAACGGGATATACAAAGAGCCTTTTGTTTCATGCGAGCCTTTAAATTTAAATTTTCCAGGCTGTTCAACCTGAACTTCCTTTTCAATAATATCTATAAGCCCTTGAATAGGTCCAGAAACAGCGCCGTTTACTGTAATTCCAGTTTCAATATCATTCGTAAAATAACCAGCTATAACAGCGTCCACATCTTTAAGGTTTTGATTCTCAACAATGCCCGACTTCGCTGATATTTTAATGTAGTCGTCACGCATAATAAACTTACCAACTAAATCAGTAATTGGCGCTGTATAAGCAAGAGGCTTTAAAGATAAACCTGTAAAATCGAATGTTCCGTCAAAGCCACATAACTTATCACAAGAAGGTAGCTCTTTAGGTCTACCTTTATACGTTAGTTTTAAATTTTTAACTTTTGACTCTATAACGTGCGTACGAATCCAATTGGTAACACCGCTAATTTTTCGGTCTGGTAAATAACCTGCAATTTTATTAACAGTTGTTTCTTCAGGTGCATCTAAACTTAAATCAAAATCTAATTTTTCGGGTGTTAAAATGTGTGAAATTGTTCCGCTCACATCAACAGCCCAGTTTTCTTTATCTACAATAGCCAGCTTATGAATTGTTAATACACCCGCATCATCGTCTGAATAACCCGCATCAAGTTCGCCTGAATTAAATTCAAACGGGAAGTTGTAAGCAGGGTTTATATGGATAGTACCCTTTTCCATTTCCATAAACATGCGTGTATTTTTAATTTCGTTGTTAGCGATTATGTTTAAATTTACACCTATTTTCCCCCTTGCCTGAATTGGGTTTTTAAACGGTATATAATCGTCGAAAAACTTACTCGATGCATTTTTTAATGAAATTTCAACCGTTGCACTATCTGCATGTTTAGGGTGTTTGAATGTTACTTTAACAGGCGTTACTGAAATCAAATTAGACCTTGCTAAGTCACCTACAATGGTTAAACTTTCACCTGTTCTAAAACTACGTCCGAATGAAATATCGCCATTTTTAATAAGCCACGATTTAACATTGACATTATCTTCTATATTTAAGTTAATGTTGTGTACTTGCAGCGTTTTAAATAGCTTGTAATAATTAGAAATATTATCGGTGGCATTTAAAAATTCAATAAGCCCAACTTTTTCAGTAACTATTTTACTATTTTCAGTCGATTTAATTTTCAAAGGGAACCCTGCTATATACAAAGCGTCTCTTTCGATGTTTATATCTAAACTTAAGCCATCCAATTTTAAATGTTTAGGTGAAAGTTTGCCTAGCAATAAAGCAGAGGTCGAAAATTCAACTTCTATTTTATTGACATTTAATATTTGCTTTTGGTCTGCTGAATAAATTTCCCCATTAACACCCTTTAAATGCAAACTTCCATCAAACCACATCGTCAGTTTACGAAGTTTGAGTTGGTTGCCTTGGATGTTTAAGAACTGGTTTACAATGCCTCTGTTTGTATCAATCGTAAAGGGTTTATAGCTCATTAACCCCAGCAATATTGTAATGGTTAAGGTACAAAAGAAAACTGTATAGAAAACAGTTTTTCTTATAAATCTAATGGTTTTTCTAAGCATGAAATATTATTTCCCTTGGTCGCCACTCGCACGTGTATTGTCCACACGCATTGCAAGAGCCGCAGAAATAAATTTCTCTAAATCACCGTCTAAAACAGCTGTTGTATTTCCTGTTTCCACGCTTGTACGAAGGTCTTTAACCATTTGATATGGGTGTAAGACATAAGATCGAATTTGATGTCCCCATCCGTTATCGGTCTTGGTCGATTCCATTTCATTTTTTTCTGATTCTTGGCGTCTAATTTCAGCTTCATATAAGCGCGCTTTTAGCATACCCATAGCCTCATCTTTATTTTTATGTTGAGAACGCTGGTTTTGGCACTGTACAACAATGCCTGTTGGTATGTGTGTAATACGCACTGCACTGTCCGTTGTATTCACATGTTGACCACCGGCCCCACTGGCACGGTAAGTGTCAATACGTAAGTCGCTTGGGTTAATTTCAATATCGATAGAACTATCAACTTCTGGGTAAGCAAAAACAGAAGCGAATGAGGTGTGCCGACGATTTTGGGAGTCAAACGGTGAACAACGTACCAAGCGATGCACACCGCTTTCTGTTTTCGCAAGGCCATATGCAAATGGGCCTGAAAATTTCAACGTTGCCGATTTTATACCAGCTTCATCACCTTTACTTTCGTCAACAATTTCTATTTTATAGCCATTGCGTTCAGCCCAACGCATGTACATACGCATCAACATTTGTGCCCAGTCCTGAGATTCTGTACCACCAGCACCTGAATGCACTTCTAAAAATGTATTGTTATTGTCAGCCTCACCAGAAAGAAGGCGTTCTGTTTCAAGACGCTCACCTTCTTGTGCTAATTTATGCAGCTCTTTTTCACCGTCAATAACAGCATCATCATCACCCTCTTCTTCCCCAAGCTCTATAAAAGAAATAGCATCTTCAAGCCTTGATGACATTTTTGAAAGGGTTTCAATGTTACCTTCAACGTGTGATTTTTCCTGCATAATAGTACGTGCTTTATCTGCATCGTCCCAAATATGAGGGTCTTCTACTTGTACATTTAATTCAACAAGACGCTTCTTCAAAGCATCAATGTCAAAAATACCCCCTCAGCAGTTCAAGTGACTGCTCAATTTTAGCTACTAAGTGTTTGTGTTCCGCTTGCATTAGTATATTCCTTGGAATTGGATGGAGTTTAAGCCTGTATCATCTTGTCTTTTAACTTTTTTATGGCTTGTTGTAGGTTCGGTCCCTGCAACAAATGCTTCAAAAATTCTATGCTTCGTTTCTGACGTGGGCAAGACACCTGTATCAGCGTCGATTTGAACAAATGTAATACCGTTTGGCACTTTATAAGAAAGATTACCGCGACCATTATTCAAAGCTTGCTTTGCAAAGTCGACCCAAATTGGCGCCGCTGCACTAGACCCTGTTTCATTGTTACCCAATGTTTTAGGTGAATCAAATCCAACCCATGCACCCAGAGCCATATTCGGTGCAATCCCCATCAACCAAGCGTCAATAAAGTCATTTGTCGTACCCGTTTTAGCGCCTACAGGTTGCCCAACCGCTTTTGCACGCCATGCTGTACCACGCTGTACAATACCTTGTAAAATATGCGCCATTTGGAATGCCACAGTTTCTGGTATGATTTGTTCACCCAGCTTTGGCAAATCGATAGGTGCGTAAACAGCTTCGCTTGTATCTATAGAACATTCAGCACACGCTTCATGCTGACGATAAATAACGTTACCAACAGAGTCTTGTACCATATTCACTGCATATGGTTTTTCAATTCGTCCACCGTTTGCAAACACACCATAAGCGCTTGTAAGTTCAATTAAAGAAATAGAAGAAGAGCCCAAAGCTGTTGACAAATTACGTTCCATGTCCGAGGTTACGCCATATTTACGTATATAACGAATAATATTGCCCATACCCAATTCACGAGACAGGCGAATTGTCATAAGGTTACGTGACTTTTCAAGCCCACGCCGTAAAGTAGATTCTCCGTAAACCTTTTCACTATAGTTATGAGGTTTCCACGCATTATCAAGTTCATGATTACGTAAAACAACAGGCGCATCTAGTATAATAGACGCAGGTGTATAACCTTTTTCTAATGCCAGTGCATAAACAATAGGTTTCAACGCAGAGCCCACTTGACGCTTAGACTGCACTACACGGTTAAAGCCTGTACCATCGTCTAAGCCACCCACCATTGCAAGGATAGCCCCTGTTTCAGGGTCAAGCGCAACAAATGAACCTTGTGCTTCAGGTATTTGCTCTAAACTATAATAACCTTCTTCAAGCTTTGCATTTTTAGCAGGCTCGTAAATTTGAGAAACTGGCTTCACTAAAATAATATCTTTTTCAGATAACACATCAGAAATGCGTTTAATACGAGAACCCAATTTATTGGCGTCGATATATTCCCTTGCCCATTCAAGTGCCGAGAGTTCAATAACACCTTCTTTGCTATCAGGTAAGCCTAGACGAGCAACACCTGCTTTGTTATCTATGCTAATAACAACGGCAGGAACACCAAATTTTTCTTTCCCACTCCAGCTCTTCGCTTCTTTATCAATACGCGCTTGCCAGTTTAACATCAAGTTCATGCGCCCTAAAGGACCACGGTAACCATGGCGGCGGTCATAATTACGTAAGGACTTATAAACAGCTTCTTCAGCGTAAGACTGCATTTCTTTATCAAGCGTTGTATGTACAGAGAAGCCCGAACTATAAAGTTCCTTTTCGCCATAAGTTTCTAATACGAAACGCCTTACATGTTCACTAAAGTGTGGTGCGTCCTGACCATACTTTAGAGATATTGGATTTAAATTTAAACCTTCTGCAATAGCTTCTGCATGTTCTTCTTCTGTAACGAAATTTTCTGCAAGCATACGGTGCAAGACAACATCACGTCTGTAACGTGCAACACGGCTGTTCGTAATTGGATTATAACGAGATGGCGCCTTTGGCAACCCTGCAAGCATGGCAAGCTGTGCATTTGAAAGTTCATCAAGGTCTTTACCATAATAAGACATGGCAGCAGCAGCCACACCGTAAGCACCATTACCTAAGTAAATTTGATTGAGATAAAGTTCTAAAATTTTATCTTTTGAAAAACCTTTTTCAATACGTCTTGATAAAATCAACTCTTTAATTTTACGTGTGTATGTGCGTTCACTTGAAAGAAAGAAAGTTTTAGCAACTTGTTGTGTAATTGTACTTGCCCCTTGTTTGCGAGACGTCAATAAATTAATAAGTGCGGCACGTATGATGCCTTTAATGTCAAAACCTGAATGCTGGTAGAATTGATCATCTTCAGCCGCCAGATATGCGTTAATAACTTTTTGAGGCATTTCATCTATAGGTACATACACACGACGCTGTTTTGCATATTCCGCCAACACTTCACCATTACGGTCATACACCTTTGTAATAAGGCTTGGAGAATACTCAGCTAAGGCTCGATAGTCGGGCACCTGTGTTGAATAATAAAATAATATAGATGCAACTGCTAACACACCAGCTACAAAACCATAACAACCCAAGGCTAGTATCGCTTTGAGTTTGTAATAAGACATTTCTTTGTTCGGCCATAATTTCATAAACACCATATTACCCCAATAAACAATTTAATCAACCTGAAAAAGCATAGAAACCCTAAGTTTTTGAATATTCAACGCAATTTAAATTTACTGTAAATTCAACAGCTTACAATGAAATTGCATACAATCTCTAAAAAAGTGCATTTTTGTTGTTGACTTATAATTTTTATATGGTACATTCCGCCTCGCAATAAGCAAAACAGCAACACATAAACTTTTTTAAGAACCTGAAATATGTGAGTATTTTATTCACTAAGGACCAAAAGATCTCTTTTCAGATTGATCATCTATAATAAAAGTATGGTGCATATATAGCACACATATTTTGTTTCAACCCTCAAGGCTTTAAGCCTTACCCTTATCGCTCATTTTCGGGCATCTTTGTATTTTTTTTAAAATGGAAATATTACTTATGAAAAAGCTAACTTCTATCGTTCTTGCACTTACCCTTTCTGTTTTCGCCTCTGCTTCTGCAATGGCCATCACAGTCAGCAATGTTCATTCAAACATTACCGGTACGGTTAAAACCAACGGCACTTCAACTGCTCAGCGCTATAGCAATTACTATGGTGTTAAAGAAATTGAACTTGCCAGTGGTCTCGGCGAGTCGAGAGAAACCTATACCCACAACGAAACAGCGACAGTTAATGGCGTTTCAAAAAGTGGCGGCACATTTAGTGGTGGTTCACGCTACCAAGTGGCTGGCAATACCGTTGTTGGTAATAGCTGGGAAACTCAAAGTCTTGAAGGTAATTCAAAACAAACCGTTGAAGGTAGCTTCAACGATTACCGTTACGGTGTAGAAATGACGCGATCAGCCAATGGCGAAGTCAATGATACGCGCAATTTTTCATCAAGCGAGTTTGGAAGTTACGAAAACTTCACACGTACAAACTTCAGTGAAACCACGCGTACTCGTTCACATTTTGCGCAGTAATATTTATTAGCGTTATAATCAAGAAGGGCATTTCATGCCCTTCTTTTTTCTAAAATATAACTTTATTATCATTTTTTGGAGCTATAACTATATGCGCAAAATTATTATCGCTACACTTGCAACTTTAACACTTTCATTTTCTGTTTTTGCCGATGACGTTGACAGCTTATCAACTCAAAACGATATCAATAACCAATCCAACCAAAACTCTACTGGCATTGTCAGCAACCAACCAACATTTATTAACAATGGTAACAACCACGCTTACGGTACTATTGGCCGTGCGAGCTGTGCCCAGGCTTCATTAAACGTCGGCGTGGCTGGCAGCGGAAGTCAATACACAAATGACGGATCTGTTTATTTAAACCTCAACATACCGCTTACTATGTTTGGTAGCGGCAAAAGCTGTGCAGAAGCCATGCATGAGGCAACTGTACAAATGAAAATGGATACAAATATGGTCTTAACAGATCACTGTACCGACTTACTTGCAAAAGGTTACAACTATTCTGCTGGTAATGAATTTTCTAAAAAATGCCAAGGGTTTGAGTTAACAGGTGTTGGACAAGAAATTGTAGCAGCACGTCGCGCAAATTTAATCGCTGATCAGCAATTTGCTGCAGCAAAAACACGAGAAGCACAAAATGCTGAATTACGCGCTGAACTTGACCGTATCAATATCTGTCAAGCCTACGCTGAAAAAGGTGTTATGATTGCATTATGTAGAGGTGTTCCTTTACCTGTATCTTTCAGTCAATAAATTTATATCGAACAAAAAGGCTCTACATGTGTAGAGCCTTTTTGTTTTGTGTTAAAGTATGGTAAGAAGAAGCATAAGAATACAAGGGTAATAAGATGAAGCGTATAAAAGTTTCAGGTATTGTGGTTGAAGGTGCAAAACGCGGGCGAGAACTTGGCTTTCCTACTGCAAATATAGAACTAAACCAAGATCAGGCCAAGTCCATGCCTGACATTGGTATTTACGCTGTAAACACTATATTAAATAATAAAAAATATATGGGCGCAGCAAGCTGGGGATTTAACCCAACATTTGGGCTTGAAAAGCCACAACTCGAAGTCCACATTTTAGACTTCGATAAGATGATATATGGTGAAACACTATCGGTTGAATTTGCAGAATTTATTCGTGGTGAAAAAAAATTCACGTCAATTGAAAAATTAAAAGAGACAATTTTTGATGATTGCATTAAGTGTCGCACTATACTAGAGATGAAAGAGAAAAATTAATTTTATGCGTGAAACAGTAGTTGTTATTGGTGGTGGTATTATCGGTTTAAGCTGCGCTTGGCGTCTTGCTCAATCGGGTAAAGAAGTCATCCTCCTTGAAAAAAATAAATGCGGCAGTGGATCTTCCTGTGCATCTCTTGGCGCATTGGTACCTTACAACCCAGACCGCGAAGATGAAACACCAACAACTCAACGTCAAAGTTTATGGCACTATCCTGCTTTTATGAAAGAGTTAATTGAAGCATCTGGCATTGAAACGGGCTACAACCGCATTGGACGTATTCAACTTATACAATCAAAAGAGCAGTTCGATAAAATGAGCCGCGGTGCTGCAATTGCCAATGCTAAATGGCCATCTATTGACGGCAAACCCATTCAGCAAATACTAACACCCAACGAATTACGTACCCTAGAACCCGAACTCGCACCGACAGAATATGGCGCTCTTTTATGCAGAGCAACCGCCCAACTAAACCCACAACGTACCATTGCCGCACTGCGTGCCGCCTGCATGCGTAACGGTGTTGATTTACGAGAAAATTCACCAGCTATTGAAATTATGCTCGACGATGATAAAATTACAGCTGTGCGCAGTGCAACAGGGCTTATCCAAACAAACAAAGTTCTTTTAGCCGCAGGCGCATGGAGCGGACAGTTAATACCTAAAGCTTTTAAGCCTTTGAAGTATGTTGCCCCTGTCAAAGGTCAATCTCTTGAACTTTCAGTCGAAGGCAATCCTTTAAAATATATGGTACGTGGTTTAAGCATATTCATCATGCCTGCGGGTCATAATAAAATTTGGGTTGGTGGCACAAAGGAGCGTGAAGCAGGTTTTGATGAAACGCTTACAGAAGAAGCTGAAGATTTTCTTATTAAAAAAGCTGAAACACTAATGCCACTTTTAGCAGAAGCTAAAATTATAAAACAATGGTCAGGTTTACGTCCTTACAGTCAGCAAGGCGGTCCTATTATTGGATGGGACGATAAAATAAAAGGCTTATATCACGCCACAGGTCATGGCGGTATAGGTTTGTGCTTTACGCCTTATACATCAAACAAAGCAATGGAAGACTTTTCATGAAACATAGCGTTATAATATCAAAAGTCGGTCAAACAGCCGATGGCATTGCAACACTTTCTAGCGGCGAGACAGTTTATGTCCCAAACACCCTTCCAAACGAAGAAGTGGTGGTTGAATTAGGGCATAAAAAAGGCAAGGCCTATAGCTCACAGTTAATTGAAATTAAATCACCAAGCCCTGAACGTAACACCCCACCCTGCCCGTATTATGGCAAATGTGGCGGTTGTTCAGCACAACATATGAGCCCTAAGTTTTATCTGAACTGGAAAAAAGGGATTGTACTTACAGCCCTTAAAAGACATGGTATCAATACCGATTTAGTAGACCAACCTGTGATATTACCAAGCAAAGCTAGAAGGCGTACAAACTTAAAGGCGTCTATGCTTAAGGGGAAATTAGCATTTGGCTACAGACAAAAGTCGAGCCACGATATTGTAAATGTGGATAACTGCCTTGTTTTACGCCCAGAGCTAGCGGCTTTGTTTGCACCGCTCAAACGTTTTTTAGGAAGCTTCTTAAAAAATAAAGATACCGCAGAAATTTGGATGTCTATTACAAACGGGCAAATTGACTTATATTTAGATCTTCCTAAAACAGAAACTCTAAATTATGAGCAACGTGAAGAGTTGGCAGATTTTGCTAAGTGCCATAACCTTGCAAGGCTTACTGTTAAGACAAGCTTGTTTGAAGACCCTGTATTTTCAAATGGGATACCACAAATTTCTTTTGCTGGAACCAATGTTGCTGTCAGTGCAAACAGGTTTTTACAAGCCAGCGATGAAGCTGATCAAGCCTTAACAGGACAAATGCTTCAATTCTTAGAGGGCGCGCACCTTAAAAAAGTTGCCGACCTATTTTGCGGGCGTGGCACCTTTTCTTTTGCATTTAATAAAGATGTTCAAGTGGACGGGTTTGAGGCAGATAAGCCAGCGCTCAATGCATTAAACGATGCCAGTCAAATGAACAAAATGAAAGTTAAAGGTATTTACAAAAACCTGTTCAGCGACCCTTTAATGACAAGCGAGTTAAATGCTTATGACGCCATTGTATTAGACCCGCCAAGGGACGGTGCAAAAGAGCAATCACAAAATATGGCACAGTCTTCTGTTAAACATATTGTTTATATCTCATGCAGCCCAAATTCATTTGCACGTGATGCTGAAATTTTAGTACAAGGCGGTTATGAAATACAAAAAATCGTACCTATAGATCAATTTTTATGGACTAACCACATTGAGGTTATAGCTTTATTTATAAAGCGCTAAATGCTAGTATTTGACGATACGAAAAAGGAGAAAATTATGCTCGTACTATTATCACCATCCAAAAAATTAGATGAAACGACTGTTATACCTACAAACACATTCACCATGCCTGAATTTATTGTAGATGCAGAAATACTTTCATCAGGGTTAAAAGATTTAAGCCGTGGTGACATTTCAGACTTGATGAAACTGAGTATTCCTCTAAGTGACTTAAATTATGAACGCTACCAAAGTTTTTCACTTCCTTTTACCCCAAAAAATGCGCGTCAGGCTTTATATACATTTAAAGGTGACGTCTATGACAAAATGGATATTGAAACTTACAATGAAGCTGACTTAAAATTTGCTCAAAAGCATATTCGTATTCTATCAGGATTATACGGCATTTTACGCCCCCTTGATTTGATGCAACCTTACCGTCTTGAAATGGGTACAAAATTTAAAAATGAACGCGGAAATAACTTATATGGTTTTTGGGATTCACGCTTAACAGATGCTATCAATAAGTCTTCAGATGGTCCTATTGTCAACTTAGCCTCTAAAGAATATTTTCAGGCAGTAAAAACAAGTAAATTAAGCCAACCGCTTATTAACATTATCTTTAAGCAAATAAAAGAAGGTAAAATGAAAACCATCGGCTTAATGGCAAAACGCGCACGTGGGCTTATGGCTAATTATATTATTAAAAATTCAATTACAGATGTAGAAGACCTAAAGAAATTTACCGAATCCGGTTATCAATTCAACCCCGAAATGTCTTCACAAAAAGACTGGGTTTTTACAATGACCATGGATTGATTTTCAATACACTTGAAAATGTATAAAAGGCTAATTATATTAAAGGTGTACAAGTTACACCTTTTCTTTTATCAACATTAGGAATTTACCTATGTGCTCACCTTTTTATAACCTCGAAAATCAAAACTTTAGTGACAGCGCAAAACCTTTTTCTCAAGGAATACCACCAAAAGTAAAAAGCATAACCAAGTCCGTGAAAATATCAGATTCTAAAACGAATAAACATTTAGAAGCCCAAAGGGCCTCTAAATATGGATCAAACCAAGCAGGGTTTTAAACTCTAGATCGAAAAAAGCCACTCTCTGAGTGGCTTTTTTATGATATTTTTTGTTTCGCTATATTTTTTTCATAACGACTAATATGCGCATGACATAAAGCCACCCCCAAAGCATCTGAGGTATCCAATGTTACAAACCCAGATGTAGGTAATAAAACTTTTACCATATGCTGCACCTGTTCTTTCGTTGCTTTACCTGTTCCTACAATAGCTTTTTTAATCGCCGTTGGCGTATATTCCCCAACCGTTAAGCCACATAAGCTGGGTACAAGCAAACATATACCACGCGCTTGACCTAACAATAAACTTGTTCGCGCATTACTATTTACAAACACTTCTTCAACCGCAACTTCATCGGGCCTATAGGTTTCTATAATTTCTAAAATATCATCATGAATTGTTTTTAAACGCTCAGGGTGCGTATGCTTTGCATTAGTACGAATAACACCGCCAGCCACAAAAGTAGACTGATGTCCATGCACATCAATAAGCCCCCACCCTGTGGTGCCAAGCGCTGGATCTATTCCTAAAATTCTCATAGAGATAATTATAACATGCGCTTAAAATTTTAGAAATTATTTAATAGATATCCTCAAATAAGATGTAGTCGTTAGCATCATTAAAAGCTATAATTTCAGATTCTAAATTATACTCAACATCCTGTTCATTACTTGCTACCATTACTAAAACAAGACAAGAAGCAACAGCTGGTGCTAAAAACAAAAACATGCTTTTTTTAAATAAAGTTTCTTCCTGCTTAAAAGAAATAGCCGTATTTATCATGTCTTCATATTTTTTTGTTTTCATAGCAAATCCTCCTTTTGGTGATTTAATATAATTTTCAACTTAGAACGCGAACGCTGCAAATTACTTTCCACAGCCTTAACCGATATCTTCATTTTTTCAGCAACTTCACTTTGCTTCAACTCTTCAAAGTAAAACAACCATATGACATCTCTTTGCTTAATTGATAACTTTGATAAAGATTCTAAAAGTACAGCGTTTTGATAAAACCCTTGCATATGATTATCCGCACCTTCAGAGTTATCAACGTGATTATCATCAAGAACATCCATATTATGATTTAGACGCTTTAAATAATCTTTGCATTTATTAGCCGCTATTGTAAAAACCCATGCACGTAAACTGCCTTTTAACGGAGACCACATAGGTGATTTTTGCCACCAAGTAATTAAGACTTGCTGAACCACATCATCTACATATATATTAGAACCATTCATAAAAGTAAGGCAAAATTTATGCAAAGGTTTTTGATATATCAACGCAAGTTGGCGAAAGGCTTTTGAATCGCCTTTCGCTACTTTACGCATAAGAGCTTCTTCAGCTTTAGGTTTAAAAAACATATTAAAACTTAATCATTTTTTTCTGATTTGTGCTTTTCTTTATATTTTTTCATTTTTTCTTTAGCATGTTTGCGTGCCGATTTCATTTCTTCACGCGATAAAAAGCCATCTTTATCACTGTCCATTTTTTCAAAACGTGACGCATGCATGTCTATATACTCTGCTTTTGATAATTTCCCATCACTGTCCTTATCAAACTTAGCAATTCTACTTTTATGTTCTTTTTTGTATTCTTTTCTGTGTTCTTTAGTGTCATCATCAGCCCACGTTGAACCTGAAAATACAGTTGCTGTAGTCGCTAGTAATGCCCATAAAAATAATTTATTCATTTAAGATTCTCCTTTAATTATATATATGTTACGACACAAGAATCAAAAACCCTTCTAAAAAAATTATGTAATATAAAAAAAAGCCCCCATCGGAGGCTTTTTTTTAGCATAAAGTCTTAGTCCATTAATTTTTCTGCAATATCGTCAGAAATATCCATGTTTGTAATCACGTCTTGTACGTCATCATCTTCATCAATAGCATCAACCAATTTTTGAATTTTCTGAGCTGTTTCAAGATCGGTAACTTCAATAAGATTTGTTGGTATATATGTAAGATCAGGGTCTTCAATTGGGTCACCGTATTTTGCAACCATTGCGTCACGTACAATACCAAAGTCAGCAACTTCAGTAATGACTTTGTAAATTTCACCTTCCGCTTCAAAATCAGCCGCACCCGATTCAATAGCCATTTCCATAACTTCGTCTTCTTCACCAATGCTGTTTGGGAAAATAATTAAACCGTTATGATTAAACTGCCACATAACAGAACCTTGCTCACCAAGGTTACCGCCTGCTTTTGAAACTGCTAAACGTACATTATTATAAGTACGCGTACCGTTATCCGTTAAAGTTTTAATAACCAAAGCAACACCACCAGCGCCCATTGCTTCGTAAACTTTTTCAACGTAATCTTCACCTTGAATTTCACCTGTACCACGTTTAATAGCACGCTCAATAACATCTTTAGTCATGTTTGCAGCACGTGCTTTATCTAATGCAAGTTTAAGATTAGGGTTATCAGCAGGAGCCCCGCCACTCTTAGCCGCAGTCATAATATCGCGGATAAGTTTTGTAAAAATTTTACCGCGCTTCGCGTCTTGTGCGCCTTTACGATGTTTAATGTTGGCCCATTTACTGTGTCCTGCCATGTCTCTTCTCCAAAGATTCTAATTAATTTTTTTATAAAGTAATATTATTCTACGCTTTTAGCAAGCATTCTTGCGACAGATTCATCTATATCCAAAGCAGCTGCCTCTTTAAAGGTAAACCATTTCACATCGTTAGATTCATCGCTCACGATAGGTTTTTCATTGCCATCCGCCACAAAAACATAACGTATATCATAATGAATATGCTCAGGTACGCCCTTATGTTCTGGAATTACGTGCACATCAATATCAAAAATTTTACCATCAAATGCTTTACCCGTTTTAAGGCCTGTCTCTTCCTGCATTTCTTTTTCTGCAACAAGTTTAACTCTAAATTCGCCGTCACAATGCCCACCTGGCTGCAACCATTTCTTCAGTTTTTTATGGTGTACCAAGCATACTTTTTTACCGCAGTTGCTTACCACCCAAGCACTACCCGTTACATGACCTTCTAAATTTTCGCGTTTAAAACAGTCTTTATTATTTTCAATAAAGTCTACCATAAGCAGCTTACTGCCCTGCTCTTCTAAACTTTGAGGATTATAATTATCTAGCGCAATTAAAATATCGTTACGTTTTGGCATTTTATTATCTCGCTTCCATAACTGCTTTTAGTTTTGTTAAATCTGCTAAAATAGCATCTCTACTTGCTTTTTGTTCAGCAACCACATGTTCTGGTGCACGTTTAACAAAGTTTTCATTACCAAGCATACCTTCAATTTTTGCAAGTTCTGCTTCAAATTTAGAAATTTCTTTAGCTACACGTTCTTTTTCAGCTTCAAAATCAACATGCCCTTCAAGCGGTAAAACAATTTCGAAACCTTCAGCCACAGCAACCACATCAGTTTTTGCTAATTCACCACTGTGTAATTTAAACCCTGCAACACGTGTCATGCCTTTAAGGTAATTTTTAAACATTTTAAAACGTTCAACATCCACATCAGAAACACCACGTACAGTCGCATCAATTTCAGCTTTATTAGGTACATTATTTTCACTACGCGCAGCACGGATAGAAGAAATAACGCTCACTAACCATTCCACATCAGCTATAGACTTTTCATCATGCGGCCATGCCAAAGCTTCTGGCCATGCCTGCGACATTAAGTTTGCATCTGTACCTGTTTGACCTGTAAGTTCCAGCCAAATTTCCTCAGTAATAAATGGCATAACAGGGTGCATAAGGCGCAATAACTTTTCTAATGCCCAACCCATTGTTTGACGCGTTTCTTTTTTATCAGCTTCATCGTCGCCGTAAAGTACAGGCTTTGTAAGCTCTAGGTACAAGCTACAATATGTATCCCATGTAAAGTGGTAAAGGTTTTGAGATAAATCATTAAACCTAAAGTCTGCATACGCTTTGTTTTGTCCTTCAACAAGCTCTGCGAGCTTAGAAATCATCCAACGGTTAATTGGATTTTTAGCCGTATTCGGATCAAAACTTTCGTCATATTTCACTTCGTTCATAAAGGCATAGTTTGACGCATTCCAAAGCTTCGTACAGAAATTACGTGACGCTTCAATTTTTGACTTCCCTAAAGAAATATCAGCACCTGGCGCTGTAAGCGATGCAATTGTATAACGCAAAGCATCTGTACCAAACTCTTCAATAATTTCTAATGGATCAAGTACATTCCCTTTGGACTTACTCATTTTTTGGCCATTTTCATCACGTACCAAAGCATGAATAAATATTTTTCTAAATGGTACATCATTCATAAATTCCATACCAAACATCATCATACGGGCAACCCAGAAAAAGATAATATCAAATCCTGTTACCAGAACATCTGTTGGATAGTATTTTTGTAATTCAGGTGTTTTATCAGGCCAACCAAGTGTTGAGAATGGCCATAGTCCAGAACTGAACCATGTGTCTAACGTATCTGGGTCTTGTACCCATCCTTCGCCTTTGGGTGCTTCTTCACCCACGTAAATTTCACCGTCTTTATACCATGCTGGAATTTGGTGTCCCCACCAGAGTTGGCGCGAAATACACCAGTCTTGAATGTTTTCCATCCAATGGAAATATGTTTTTTCCCAATTTTTAGGGATAAATTCAACCTTGCCCGATTTAACAGCTTCAATGGCAGGTTTTGCAAGTGTTTCAGTTTTAAGATACCACTGCGTTGTTAGGTACGGCTCTAAAATTGTGTCGTCACGTTCTGCATGCGCCACGCTATTTTCACGTGGTTCAACTTTTTCAAGTAATCCTAACGCTTCAAATTCAGCTACAATTTTTGTGCGTGCTTCAAAACGATCCATACCTTGATATTCAGCAGGTGTATTTTCATTCAAAGTTGCTGTTTTGGTAAGAATATTAATCATTTCAAGATCATGACGTTTACCAATTTCATAGTCGTTAAAGTCATGCGCTGGCGTTACTTTCATGCAACCTGAACCAAATTCCATATCAATATAGTCATCCGCTATAATTGGAATCTCTCTGCCAACAATAGGTAGCGTAATTGTTTGACCAATTAGGTGTGTATAACGCTTATCATCTGGGTGAACAATAACAGCCGTATCGCCCAACATTGTTTCAGGACGCGTGGTTGCGACTGTGACAAACCCACCGTCTTTGAGTGGATATTTAAGGTGCCACATAAAGCCCTTCATGTCTTTGTGTGAAACTTCAATATCAGAAACTGCTGTTTGGTGCATTGGATCCCAGTTTACCAAACGTGTCCCACGATATATCAAACCTTTTTTATGCAGGTCTATAAATACTTTTTTAACAGCTTTTGAAAGGCCTTCGTCCATTGTAAAACGTTCACGATCCCAATCACATGATGCACCTAAGTGTTTTAACTGGTTCACAATCGTTGTGCCTGATTCTTCTTTTTGCTGCCATGCGCGCTCTAAAAATTTCTCACGCCCAACTTCTTTTTTAGCCTTACCTTCAGCTGCCAGTTTTTGAGTTACAATACGCTCAACCGCAATTGATGCGTGGTCTGTACCTGGTTGCCAAAGAGTGTCTTTATTCGTCATACGTGCATGACGCACCAAAATATCTTGCAAAGTCATCGTTAAAGCATGCCCAACATGTAAAGTACCCGTAACGTTTGGTGGTGGTATCATAATTGTGAACGGGTCCTTCGACGAAGATGGGTCTGCTGAGAATAGACCTAAACGTTCCCATTTTTTATATAAGTTACCTTCTACATTTTTAGCATTATATGTTTTTTCTAACATGACTTACTTTTCTATTTTAATATTAAATATTTGTATTTAAATGTCGAAGATGGAAGCCTTGCGGCCTCCATCTTTACGTCGGTTCAAAATTAAACCGACTTTATTTTTCGACGAGTTTGCTCAGTTCTTCTTTAACAAGACGTTCAACAATATCTGCCAAATTCTCTTCAATCCAACCTGTAACAAGTGGACGCAAAGCTTCAGCTAAAACTTCAGAAGGGAAGCTTACTTGCAAACCTTTGGCTGAAGGTGTTGTCGGTAAAAATACTTTTTGGGCTACTTCTTGAACAGCATGTTCAACTACTTTTTCAGTAGCGGCTGCCATCGCATCTGTTGGCGCTGTAGCTGTGGGCACAGTGTCAGTTGACATAGAATCTTCTGCAGTTGACTCTTCACCTATCATATCTTCTATATTATCTTCATGAGTATCGTCTTCATCTGGAATACTAGACATCATATCCGTAGCCTCGTCTTCAGATGGTAGATCCTCGCCTTCAGATGGCAGGTCACCATCTTCTTTCATTTCTGACATGATACTTTCAACATCAACGTCAATATCATCATCTTTCAACTCATCTTCTACATAACTTGCGCGAGAGGCATCTATAGAGTTTTTATCGGCAGAAACCATTTCACCTGAATTAGAAAATGCATTCACATCAATAAGACCTTCTTCGTTTGAATTTTCATCCACAACATCTGTCAATTCCAGAATATCGTCATCCATAGAATCTTTTTTGTTTTCCATTTCAGATTTTGCCGCAGACATAGCAGCCAAAGCTTCACTTGCTTCAACCATATCAGCGTCATCAACCCCTGTATTTTCTAGAGCTGTATCAGTAGCCAATAGGCCTGAATCTTCACCTTCAACGTCTGAACTTTCTGACAGAAGTTCGTTAGTTATATCATCGTCTACAGGTGTTTCAGCGTTTTCATCACCACCTTCTGAGTCATCTTCTGTACTTAATAAAGTAGAAACATCGTCAGAAACGTCAGCCGAAGCAGATGACCCACTTGATTTTTCCACTTCTTCTTCTACCGTTTCACGAATAGAGGCAAGAATATCCTCCATTGAGTCGTCATTTTTTAATTCTTCTTCGCTCAATTTTACAACCTAGATTCTAAATTAATAATACATGTACGACTGTTTTATCACAGCACAACCAAGCAAAGCAACTTTTATAGTTAAACCGCCTAAATTTTATACACCCAAAAATAAAAACACTTCCTCTTTTTATGAAACACTATATAATGTACATCCATTAACAAGGGAGTAAACACTTTATGGTACACAAAAGAACAACCACAGATCACCGTAGTTTTGACGCTGGTACACCGTCACCAAAACTTTCTATTGAAAAGGCTATAGAATTCCTTCAAGGGAAGTCTATAACTGGTTATGACGAGTCTCTACTTCTCGGCATTATTACGGAAATGAAAACATATTGTGAAAAATTCCAACATTTGCGTGGCAAACCAAAAATTTCCATCTTTGGTTCTGCACGTACACAGCCAGATAACCCTGACTACATCATGTGTAAAGAATTTGCACATAAGCTTGTAGAAGAGTTTGGTTACGATATCATTACAGGTGCAGGCCCTGGTATTATGCAAGCTGGTAACGAAGGCGCTGGCGTGGATGCAGCTATTGGTTTAAACATTAGCTTACCGTTCGAACAGGATGCAAACCCTTATTTAAAAGATGAACGCTTAATTACGTTTTATTATTTCCTTATCCGCAAGCTTGCATTTGTACGCGAAGCAGATGGTATTGTATTATGCCCAGGTGGCTTTGGTACGTTAGATGAAGGCTTTGAAGCATTAACACTTATACAAACAGGTCGTGCTACACCGGTTCCTGTTGTTATGCTAGAGCATGAAGGCGGTACCTTCTGGGGTAAAACTCTAGAATTAATGCAACACCTTGTTGACCAAGGCACCGTAAGTGAGCAAGATCTTGACCTTGTATATTACACAACAAATATTGACGATGCGATTGACTACATCAACGACTTTTACTACAGATATCACTCAGTACGTTACCTTTCAGGTAGCCGAGCTGTTATTCGTTTAAACCGTGAAGTACCTGATGTTCTTATTGAAGAAATTCAAAAAGAGTATAAAGATCTTATTGTAGACGGTATTATCACTAAGCACGAAGGGGCCTTACCTGAAGAAGCTGATGAACCAGATCTCAAAGACCTTAAACGCCTCGTGTTTAAAATTAATCACACTAAACCAATGGACTTATACCTATTGATTTGTGATCTAAATACTAAACTTATAGAAGGCCATGCACATACAGCGGCTCAAGCGCACAAAAACCCGCGCCCACGTCGCATAAAGGTTCCATCTCCATCGGAACTATAACGCATACTCTACAAAAAAAGCCCCTGATTAAGGGGCTTTTTTTTCGATATAAATAAAACATTTACTAAGGCATGCTTATAATCTTAATGATAAAAAGCGCGCAGCCTATTAAGAAAACCAAAACATTGAACAGTTGAACAGGGCTTTTAAGTACATTGATATTATAAAAGCCGCCATGAGACAAAGCAAAGATAACGCATGTCAAAAAACCGCTGACTAAAAAGAACCCGCTCATCCACTCTGTTTGCACAGAAAATATCAAGGCAAGTGCCACAGCATGGATAAGAAAACAAAGGAAACCACTTTTAGATAATTTCATATCACCTCCTAGAGATTTTTACTCCCAAATATATAACGAATGGCGTGAACAACCGAACAGCCAGCAACGTAAAGCCCTTTTATAAAAAACAGCGTAACCGTTGCAACACCTAATGTAATAAAAGTTATAAACAAACCATGCTCAGCAACTAACATTTCACGTGCTGCACCAAGTGCTGTTAAACAAAACCATATAAATGAAGTTAATGAGGCTAAAAATATAGATGCAAAAAATAAACCATTTGTAATAGCTGTTAAAATAGAATAGTCGTCAGTATTAAAACGCCATCCTTTTAAGTAATAAACCCAAAAAGATAAAACACCCATACAACCCCACAATAAAATGTAAATACCAATGGCACTTTTGACAGATTCAGCAAATGCAAACGTAAGTACGACCGACAGCAAAAACCAGCCAACAGATAATAACTCAAGCACAGCCTTATCTTTTTCAGTTACAGAACTCATAATAAAAACCTCTAAGTTTGTTGAACAAAAAAGGATGGAAAAGTTTATTTATTTTGAGCAGCTTGAACAACTGCCTTTTGAGACGTAATAGCCTTGTCGATAACAGCCTTATAGAAAGCTTCTTTTTCTTCAAGTGTTGCGTTGTGAACAAAGTCGGATAGACTTTTAAATTTAGTTTTTGAAGCCATATAATAACCTCGAAAAAAGATAAAGTAAGTATTTAATCGATGTATATCATAAAGATATAAACGGCGCAATAACTATACCTTAACCTGTTAACTTACTAAATATTGAACCAGTCGATAGGGGCGCGTGCATGTCTTTTTAAAAAGTCATTGGCTTGCATGAAATGCCCACTCCCCAAAAAACCTTTATGCGCAGAAAATGGAGATGGATGCGTTGTTTCCAAAACAAGATGTTTATCTCTATCAATAAAGCACCCTTTTTTCTGAGCATAGGCACCCCACAACATAAACACCACATGCTCACCATGCTCTGAAACCTGTTTAATAATATCGTCTGTTATTTCTTCCCAACCCAATTTTGCATGTGAAGCTGGTTTAGATTTTTCTACAGAAAGCACACTATTGAGCAATAAAACACCTTGCTTTGACCAAGATGTTAAGTCACCTTTTATAGGCATAGAAAGGCCATATTCTAGCTGTAATTCCTTATATATATTTTTAAGAGACGGTGGTAACTTAACGCCGGCATTTACAGAAAACGCTAAACCGTTTGCCTGTCCTTCTCCGTGGTAAGGGTCTTGCCCTAAGACAACAACCTTCACATCTTTAAATGCCGTCAGTTCCAAAGCACGAAAACGCTGTGAAAAAGGTGGAAAAACAGGTTCCCCCTCACCTAGCTGAATTTTAACCGCCTTTAAAGAGCCATCGTCAATACTATAACCATTGATATTCACAGAAAAACCCTATTTAGATTTTTCAGGCTTGCGCCAATGTTTAACACCGTCAATATAGTAAGAACCGCCACGAAAATGTTCAGGGATGCCCTCCACAGGTCCACCTGCCATAACAGGGCGCGGCGCGTGCTTTCCAAGGCAAATAAGACGGTCATACATAACAATAGATGCAGCAATACCAACGTTTACACAAAAGCTCATCGGTATTTTAATAACGTGGTCACATTTCGCCAAAAGCTCTGGTGAAATCACCCCGTTCTCAGGACCTAATATATATGCGGCATTTCGTGGATGGCGAAAAGATGGCAAATCAACCGCATCTTCCGTTAATTCAACAGCCACCAATTGACACCCTTTTGGTAAAGTAAGCTCACCCGCATCACTAAATTCATAAAAAGGCACATGGTTCATCGCACCTGAAGTATCGGATGCTTTAATGGCACGCTTTTTATGTTGTGCGTTCACTGTAAAAGTAAAAGCCGCCCCAAATGCGTGTGCAGTACGGCAAATCGTACCCAAGTTCATAGGCTTACTTATACCTTCAACCCCAACTCCAAAATAACCTCTCTTACTCAATTGCTCACCTCATACAATCTATTTAACTTGAATATTTTCGAAAACTAACACAATATGCCCAGAAATTAAACAAAAGATATGTGAAATAACATGGCACGCAAATACGAAATAAGTGAAGCACTATACGAATATGCACTTGAAAACAGTGTAAAAGAACCTGCAATAACGGTTGAACTACGTGACGAAACGTTTGAAACAGAGCGTGCCGCACGTATGGTTTCAAGCCCAGAACAAATGCAGTTTATTGCCATGCTTCTAAAACTGATCAAACCTAAAAAGTGTTTAGAAATTGGTGTTTTTACGGGCTATAGCGCTTTATGGATGGCAACAAACTTACCTAAAGATGCAACCCTTATAGGGTGCGAGCGTAATGCGCGCTTTGAAGGCCTGTGCCGTAAATATTGGAAAAAAGCAGGTGTTGAACAGATGATAGACCTGCGCATTTCCCCAGCCCATGAAACATTAAACCAACTTTTAGAAAATAAAGAAGACGCGAGCTTTGACTTTATATATATAGATGCCGACAAACTTGGCTACCCCGAATATTTTGAAAAATGCCTAAGGCTTTTAAAGCCAGGTGCTTTAATGATATTTGACAACGTATTTTTATTTGGCGAAGTTGTTGTGAAAGAGAACATAAACCCTATCCTGCCCGATGCAATGCGCGCCTTTAATAAAATGCTACATGAAGATACACGCGTTGATATATCAATATTACCACTTGGTGACGGCATGACTTTGGCTTATAAAAAATAATTAAAACATTTTTAAAATCAATGCATAATAAAATCACAGGTAAAAAAATTCAAAAAAAAGTGAATTTAGGCTTGACCTGAAATTTTTATTCTGTATATTCGCAATTGCTGAGGGTCGTTAGCTCAGTTGGTAGAGCAACTGACTTTTAATCAGTTTGTCACAGGTTCGAGTCCCGTACGACCCACCATCATTTGAAGGCTTAGGTTGAGAGAAATCTCCCTAAGCCTTTATTAATTTAAACTAACTTATAGAAAAGATATTTATATGGAACAACATTACTGGTGGCTATTTGCCCTGATGCAGCCTGTTGGGTTTGCAGGTGTCAGCCTTATTTCACAACACTACAAACTTCCTGGTACATCTCTTGCTATGATGCGCGCCAGCTTCGTGGTTTTATGCCTACTCCCTATCTTACCTTTTGTTGAATTACCAACAGCAAGCATATTCTTTTATGCAACGCTAACCTCCGCAGCGCTTGCCTTTGTTGCAGACTCTATTATGATCAATAGCTTTTCTAAATTTGGTGCAGGTGTTACCTCTCGACTACTCCCTATTTCACCATTATTTGGTTTTGTTGTATGGGCAGCCTTAAACCCAGAGTCATTTACACAACTCGCAGAGCGACCTCTTTTAGCGACAGGTCTCATTTCTTCACTTCTTGTTTGTGTCTATGCCATAGGTTTACTTAGCAAATGCGAAGTTTCAAAAAGTGCCTTTTTCTATTTATTACCTGTTATTGGTATTTACGGCCTACTAGATGTCATGAATAAAATGGCGCAGGACAATTCTGGCTTTTGGAGTGGGATTATTTGGTACACATTCTTACTTTCATGCGGTTCTGTTATTATTGGCATTGGCTTAAACGTAAAGAAAAAGATGCTTAAAGAAACGATTACAAACCCACTTATATTAAAAGCTGGCTTTATATTGGCATGTTTTTACTTATTTGCCATGAGCGGTCGTAACATTTCCATGGTTTACACTTCTAACCCAGCCTACACATCCATTATCGCAGGCGGAACGCCTCTACTGATTGTTCTGTACCACAAGCTCTTTAAAATCGAAGAGAAGGCCAATGTGCTAGCGGGTATCATTTTCGCAGTATCTGTTTTTGCAATGATTTACCTTGCAACATTACTACAATAGAAATAGTACAAAAAAAGCCTCCAATCGGAGGCTTTTTTTATATGCGAGTACTACTTAACTTTCGCCAACCATTCCTTGGCAAAAGCATCGTACGTTCCTGCTTCAATATTTTCACGAATAAGGCGCATCACACGCTGATAAAAATGAAGGTTATGCTCTGTCAGAAGCATTCCAGCCAAAGCCTCACCTGACATATAAAGATGACGCAGATAAGCTCTCGTATATGTTTTACATACATAACAGTCACATTCAGGGTCTAACGGAGCAGAGTCTTCTTTGTATTGAGCCTGTTTAATCTTCACAACACCATTATGTACAAACGCTTGCCCTTTACGGCCATTACGTGTTGGAATAACGCAGTCAAACATATCAATACCTTGCTGCACACTATAAATAAGGTCGCTTGGATACCCCACACCCATCATATAACGTGGTTTCTCTTCTGGCATCCATGGCACACAAGTTTCCACCGTCGTATTATAAGTTTCTTTTGAACCCGTTTCATCAAATAGCCAACCACCAAATGCATAACCCTCAAAGCCAATATCCACCAAAGCATCAATCGACGCTTTACGCAGGTCTGGGTAATGCGCGCCTTGAATAATACCAAACTGACCATAACCTTCACGTTTTACAAACGCTTCACGGCTACGTTTTTCCCAACGTATCGTACGCTCCAAGCTTTCTTTAGCTCGCTCGTAAGTTACAGGAAACTCGGTACATTCATCAAACGACATCGTAATCGTTGCATCAAGCTTATATTGAATTTCTGTTGAAATCTCAGGCGTCAAGCGGTGCTTACTACCATCAATATGTGACGTAAAGGTTACGCCGTCTTCATCATCATTTCGAATATCATTCAAGCTATAAACCTGAAAGCCACCGCTATCTGTTAAAATAGGCCCTGGCCAGTTCATAAACTTATGCAATCCACCCATTTTTTGAACAAGGTCAGCACCAGGGCGCAGCATAAGGTGGTAAACATTACCAAGTACACAGTCAGCGCCTTGCGCACGCACGTCTTCCATTTTCATGCCCTTTACAGACCCCACAGTACCGACTGGCATAAATGCAGGTGTTTCAATAGGTCCGTGCGCTGTATGGATACGTCCACGCCTTGCTTTGCCATCTTTAGCCATCAACTCATAACGAAATTCTGTCACCTGATTTTCTCCTTTAAAATTATATGCAATTTGTACAAGAAAAGCGTTTTTTTTACAAGAAAGATAAAGCTTATTTATTGCAACACTTGTAATTTAACTTTTAATAACCAAATATGACTAAGATTTATAAACATCTGAACCTTTTAAAAACAAATTTGTTTGCTTATGCAAATTTTCATGCTCTTACTAGGAGGCCTTCATGCCTAACATAACTGTAAAAGATATTATTGCAATGCGTCAGGAATACCAACAACTTTCAGAAATGGATAAAATTCTTTATATCGTATCTTTTCGTTTGCGTGAAGAGCTCGATAAACAAATTAAAGACTTATTCATTAAAGATTACAACACCGTCAAAGTATCTTTACCGATTGGAGATGCTATAGATTTAACGGTCAAACACCTCAATGAAAACAAAAACATACAATCGCTTATAGCTCATTACCGCGACAATGTCGGGTTTAAAGAGTTTAACGTCGATACGGTATCAAGCGGCTACAAAGGAGGCGTTGGCTTATCAGCCCCTTCTTCCTACATCTACTTTACCATGAGTTTTTAATTTAACATTAAACACCTCAGCAAAAAAAGGCCCTCATCCGAGGGCTTTTTTTTTATTTTCTCCAAAATTCCGGCATCAATAAAATAAGAAGTGTGAAAAGTTCTAAACGTCCCAAAAGCATAGAGAAACACAAAACAATTTTAGTGCTGTCGTTTAGTGAACCATAATTTGCAGTTGGCCCCAAGTCACCCAAACCAGGCCCCAAACTTGTTAGCGTTGCAAGTGCCGCACTAAAGGAAGTCACTAAATTCAAATCATTTAAATACGACAACAAAGTTGCAATAACAATAAACGACAAAACATATAACCCTGCAAAACTCCAAACCGCTTGCACAATTTTATCACCAATAGAATTTCCATCAATTTTAAGCGGTACAATAGCATGTGGATGAATCATTTTTACCAATTCACGAATACCTTGCCTCAATATAATCATCATACGCAAAACCTTTAACCCACCAGAAGTTGAACCAGAACAACCACCAACAAACATTAAAAACATAGTAAACATAGAAAATACAAAAGGCCATGTTGAGTAATCCTCTGTCGCAAAACCGGTCGTCGACACAATTGATGCAACGCTAAACATTGTATGTCTAAATGACTCAAGATATGTTGGATAACCATTTTCAGCGCCTGTAATGGCATAAGTCAAAAATAAAACAGCTGCAAATGAAACGAACATATAAGTTCTAAATTCAACATTTTTAAAATAAACAAAGATGTTACGCTTTGACAGAAACATAAAGTGAAGCCCAAAGTTTACAGCCCCAATCATCATAAATGCAATACAAACCCCTTCAATGAATGGGCTATTATAAAAACCAATAGATGCTTCATGGTTTGAAAACCCGCCTGTAGCAACCGTTGTAAAAGCATGACAAATAGAATCAAACGCTGTCATGCCACCATATTTGTAAAGCAAAGCACATATTACTGTAAAAATTAAATATACTCCCCACAATAAAGAAGCCGTTTCTTTTAATCGTGGCTGAAGTTTGTCTTTTTCTACACCTGGCATCTCTGCTTTATAAAGCTGCATACCACCAACCCCTAAAAATGGAATAATAGCAGTTGCCAACACAACAACACCCATACCACCAAGCCATTGAAGTAAGCAACGCCAAAACAAAATACCGTGGTCTAATTTATCAAGCCCAGTCATAACGCTTGCACCTGTTGTGGTTAACCCAGATACAGATTCAAAGAATGCGTCAACATAAGTGGGTACAACGCCTGAATTATATAACGGCGTCGCCGCAAATAACGAAAGAGAAAACCAAGCTAAAAATGTCATTAAAAATGCGTCTCGGTGAGAAAGTATTTTACCAGAACCACGTGTCATCAACACAAACATAATACCACAAAAAATTGTACCCAACCCACTCACAACAAAGTTATCATAAGCATTACCGCCAGAAAAATACGAAATAGATGCAGGCACAAACATTGTTACACCAAAAGCTGTAAGCAACCAGCCTAATATATTAAAAATGAGTGAAAAATGCATAGTTTATCTCTTTAAAATAGTTCATCAACTTCTGAAATCTGCTCAACCGCACTAAAGAAGATAACACGATCTCCTTCACGTATAATTGTCATTTCCCTTGGCAAAATCATACCTTTTTTGGCATTGTAAATTGCTGCAATTGTTACACCTTCTGGTAAGTCAATATCCATAACATGACTTCCTACAATTTTACTTGTTCTTGTAACCTGTGCTTCAATAACCTGTGCTTTACCTTCGTGAATTGTGTGTAATGAATGTACAAAACCGCGGCGTACATGTTGTAAAATACGCGACGCTGTAATTTCGAGAGGTGACACAACTTTATGTAAATTCAAATTATCAATTAACGGCATATAATTAGCTTCGTTAATACGTGTTACTACAACCTCAACACCAATTTGTTTTGCCATTACGGAAGCTAAAATATTGACAGCATCATCATTGGTAATTGCTAAAACAGCATCCATCTGCCCAACATTTTCTTGCTCATACAAATCGCTATCAACAGCGTTGCCGTGAATTACTGTAATATCGTCAATCATGTCGGCTAAGTGAAGCGCGCGCGCCTTATCACTTTCAATAACACGTGTAGAAATACCACGTGCTACCAAACGTTTACAAACTTCAAAACCAATAAATCCACCACCAATAACAAAAACGCGGCGTACTTTTTTCTGAGATTCAAAGCCAAAAAGGTTCATCACATCATGAATATCACTTGTGCGGCAAACAAAGAAAACCTCGTCACCCGCCTCTAAATGATCACTCCCACGAGGTGTAATACCGCGGCCACCACGGTAGATAGCTACCGCAACAAACTCTGTATCTGCTGAATTGGTCAATAGCTTTAAAGCAATGTTTATAACAGGCGAGTTTTCTTGAATATTAATACCAATTAAAGCTATTTCACCTTCAGCAAAATAGTTCGAATCAAATGCGCCTGGAATATCTAAGTTACGAATAATAGAGTCCGCTACTTCGGCTTCAGGGCTAATAATGACATCAATAGGCATGTTATCGGGCGTGAATAAATGGCCTTTAACAAGTTTTAAATAAGAGGTATGCCTCACGCGGGCAATTTTTTTAGGAACATTGAAAAGACTGTAAGCCATTTGACAAGCAACCATATTCACTTCGTCCGACTGGGTTACAGCAATCAACATATCAGCATTACCTGCACCTGCACGTTCAAGCACGTCAGGGTGCGCCCCTTTGCCATGAATCGTTTGCACATCAAGCGTTTCATTTACAAGTTGAAGACGCTCAAGAGAGCTATCAATGACAACAACATCACGGTCTTCCATCACCAAATGCCTAGCAATGTTTAAGCCAACATCACCGGCGCCAATTACAATACTTTTCATATTATCTTCTTATTATTTATAGAAAAGCCCCTGCATTATACAAGGGCTTTTTAGTCAGTTTTTAGTTAAGCCCTGCAGCTGTTGTCTCTCTTGATTCAACACCTAATGACTTTAACTTACGGTGCAAAGCGCTACGCTCCATACCAACAAAGTCAGCTGTGCGAGAAACATTTCCGCTAAAGCGTTGCAGTTGGTTTGCAAGGTAGCTCTTTTCAAACATTTCACGCGCTTGGCGAAGTGGTAATGCAGAAACTTTTTCCATCATGTTAATATCCAAAGATTCACTCTTCGTCATTTCTGGTGGAAGCATATCTGGCACAATCATTTTACCAGGGTGCATAATGATCAACCATTCAATCAGGTTTTTCAGTTGTCGCACGTTACCAGGCCAGTAATAGCTTGTTAGGACAGCCATTGTTGCTGGTGCAATTTTAGGGACACTTGCACTGTCTGGTGAAACAACTTTAAGGAAGTGTTGCACCAAAGATGGGATGTCCATTGAGCGTATACGTAATGGTGGTACTGTAATAGGCACAACATTTAAACGATAAAACAGGTCAGCTCTAAAAGAGCCAGCTTCAACCAATGATTTAATGTTTTTAGAAGTTGCACTTACAATACGAACGTCCGCCTCAATACGTGCACCACTGCGTGGGTCTACAAGAAAACCTTCTTGTAAAAACTTAAGTAAGCGTGCTTGCATTGGCGCATGTAGGTCAGCAACTTCATCTAGGAAAAGTGTGCCGCCAGTCGCTTGAGCCAACATGTTGTTTAAAGCCATTTCAAAGGTTGTATCACTTACAGCGGCTGGTGAAAGACATACAAAAGGACGTTCACGACGCTGAGAGTTTTTGTGAATAAGGCGTGCTACAACTTCTTTGCCGCAACCACTTTCACCTGTTACAAGTACACGGCTATCGCCCTGTGCAACTTGCTTTACAGTTTGACGTACTGTTGCAATTTCACTTGAAACACCCAGTAATTCTTGCACATCACCATTACGGCTGCGTAATAATAAATTTTCTTTTCTAAGCTGTGCTTCGCGGATAGCACGAGAAGCTGTAAGAAGAAGTCGATCGGCTTGCGGTGGTTTTTCAATGAAATCGTAAGCACCTTTTTGAGTCGCTGTTACGGCTGTTTCAATGTTACCGTGACCACTAATCATAATGATAGGTAGGTCTGGCACGCGACGTTTTAGACGAGATAGAACTTCAAGACCGTCCATACCTTCCATCCAAATATCAAGCAGAACTAAGTTAGGTTGACGCTCAGACACCATATCCAAAGCTTCTTGACCACTCGCAGCACAACGTGTGCGGTAACCTTCATCTTCTAATAGGCCTGACATTGAAGTGCGGATATCAGCTTCATCATCAACAATAAGAATTTCGTACACCATATTTACTCTTTCTTCTTACTGAGAGGGAATGTTATTTCTACACAGGTGCCGCCCTCTTCTCGACGCGACAAACGAATTTGCCCCCCATGCTCATCAACAACACGTCTAACGATAGCTAAACCTAATCCTGTCCCTTTTTTACGTGTTGTCACGTATGGGTCAAAAAGCTTACTAACATCAACGTCTTCTGGTAAACCTTTACCGTTGTCTTTGACTGTTACGAGCATTGTACCATAATGTGACATTTCCACAACAATTTTTATCGCAGATGCGTCATTTTTTTCATCACCCGACTCATCTTCCTCAATCGCATTGACAGAATTTTCGATAATATTGGTGAAAACCCTAGAGATTTGGGACGCATCGCAAATCATTTTCACAGGTTCATTTTCTGGCACCTGTACATCAAATTTAATATCTGGCCTTGCTTGCTGTTGTAGTAACACAATACTGTTAATAATAGGCACCACATCTTCTTCAACCATCACAGCTGCTGGCATACGTGCAAAGTCACTAAATTCATTTACCATCAAACGCATTTCTTCTACCTGACGTACAATGGTACCCGTCAATTGTTCAAACAATTCCTTATCTTCTGGCTCTTCAAACTTTTTAGTATAGCGTCGTTTTAAGCGTTCAGCGCTCAACTGAATCGGCGTCAGAGGGTTTTTAATTTCATGTGCAATACGACGTGCCACGTCCGACCATGCCGCAACCTTTTGCGCACTTAAAAGCTCTGTAATATCGTCAAAAGTCACAACCACATTTGCAACACGACCACCACTTGCCATTTGCGGCACCATGCGGAATAAAAAGCGTCTCGCTTCATCATCTATCTTAAGTTGTATTTTTTCTTGAAATAGCGGCTGCGGCGATTTTATAAATTTGGCATAAATAACACCAAGGTCATCATTTACCTGTGCCAAAGTTTCCCCAATCTTCAAACCGAAGGTTTCTTCTGCCACGGTGTTCGCCATTTGAATCACACCAGCCCCATCCAAACTAAAGACCCCTGCACTCACACCTGTTAATACAGCTTCTGTAATTTTACGACGCTCATCAAGCTCTTTGTTTTTACTCGTCAGTAAGTTTTGACCAGTTTGAATTTGGCTCGCCATGCGGTTAAAAGACTGCGTTAAAATACCTAATTCATCGTCATTAAGTGGCGTTAAACGAATATCTAAATCACCAGAACTCACCTTATTGGTCGCATGTACTAATGCCGTTACAGGCTTCGTAATACTTAATGCAAATTTAAAACCAAACCAAATAGCACCCGCCAGTGTTGAAAAGGCTAAGACCGATAAACTTAGAATAAAGATATAACGTACAGTATCACTTCGGCTTTGAAGCTCATAATATTCATTATATGCCGCCTTCGTACTAGCCATACGACTTAAAACCGTTGGGTTAATAATTTTAGATGCTACTAAAAAGTGCACACCGTCTACCTCTGAAACCGCAAACAATTGCCTTGTATTCAAGTCTTTAAAAGTTAAACCGCTCGATAGAGGCTTATTCATAAATGAACGAATTTCTGGATTTAACGGGCCTGGTGGAATACTATCCGAGTTAGCTATCAACTCACCTGTTCCTTTATAAAGCCTTAGGTCTGATAAAAAGTTTTCTTTTTTACGTTTAGCTAAAAATATTTCAACAAATTCTGTGTCCATTAAAATGGCAGCACTTCCCAATTCAGGCGACTTCGCAATAGACTCTGTACGAATAAGGAGGTTATTTTCATGCTCAACCAAATATTCTTGTGCAACTTGTAATGAACCATCAAGTGCGGTTGTAATGCGGTTTGAAAACCAGCTTTCAATCCCTTCATTCAAAAGCCATAAAGACCCTGCCCCTACAACAATAGTAGGCACAACAGCAAAAGCACTAAACAAGGCAACGAAACGTAAGTTCATACGACTACCAATAAGCCCGCGTCGTCTTTCGAGTAAAATATGGACAAAACGGTGACCAATAAATGCCAAGAATAGAATAGCAAATAAAAGGTTAATGTTAATTAAGGCTAAATAAATAGGCCCTGTCGCACTTGGGTTTAACACAACCGAGCTCATTAACATTGTTGAAAAACCTAAAATACCGAAAAGAATAAGCCACATAAAAATGCGTAACACGATATTCATTTTTGATTTTTCATTATCTGGCAACTTTTCACCCTTTATATTTTTAAGATATTTGAGTTTAGCGGATATTTATAAAATTGCTAGAACTCATTATATATTTAAAGAAAGATACTCATTTCGTCATGGCGTCGCTGCAACACACAAAAAAAAGCACCTGTAGGTGCTTTTTTGAATTTCAAATAAATGAATAAGTACGGCGTGAGATATTTTACTTTTCAAGCAAGCACTTTTACAGCCTATAAATAACAACTGTAAAAATGAAATATATCATCCGTAAAATTCATTTTATCGGCGGATAACTTTACGTTCCATAATAAGGTCGATATCAACATTTAAGTAAGCGATTTTTTTACGCAAAGTATTACGGTTAATGCCTAAAATAGCGGCAGCACGCACTTGGTTACCACGTACATAACGTAAAACGTTTTCTAAAAGAGGCTTTTCAACTTGAGACATAATTTTGTCGTAAAGGTCAGGCGGAGGTGTCATACCACCAAGGTCGTCAAAATAACGCTCTAAACATTCGTTACTTGTTTGTGCTAAGCCAACAAGGCTTTCTTTCTTTTTCTTTAATAGCATAGTTGTATTGTTGTATTGTTCTGACATATCTACTCTTTATCCATTAATTTAAATATTGCAGCTTTATTAAGCAGCAGTTTTATCATTCATTGAAGCCACATGCGGGTTAGAGCCTGTGTCCCCTGCTTCTGCGCAAAGTGCGTAAAATCTTTTTACAAGATCACGTATCACATTTGCATCTGTTAAGGTATTAATCTGTCTGCGGAACTCATTACCATGCTTAAAGCCTTTAGAATACCATCCTAAATGTTTACGCATGTGGCGTATGCCACGAAGTTCACCGTAATGTTCAATAGAAAGATCGAAGTGCTTTAGCACAACTTCTAACTGCTCTTCTAAAGAAGGGTCTGGCAATTTCTCGCCCGTTTTTAAATAATGCACAACTTGACCGAAGAACCATGGACGCCCCTGTGCGCCGCGTCCAATAAGAACACCATCGCAACCAGACTGCTCTAAAGCCATTTTTGCATCTTCTTCAACAATAATGTCCCCGTTCACATTCACAGGAATCGTTACTGCTTTTTTAATTTCACCAACAAATGCCCAGTCAGCCTTGCCTTTGTACATTTGTGCACGTGTACGACCGTGTACACTTAACATCTGAACGCCACACTCTTGTGCTATTTTAGCAATGCGTGCACCATTTTTAAGGTCGTCTGACCAACCCGTACGAATTTTAAGTGTGACAGGAATATTAACAGCAGCAACAACTGCTTTCAAAATACGTTCTACCAGCTCTTCGTCTTTTAATAAAGCACTTCCTGCAAGCGTATTTACAACCTTCTTAACAGGGCAACCCATATTGATATCAATAATTTCTGCACCAGCAAGTTCATTCATTTTTGCAGCAGCCGCCATATTTTCAGGATCAGCGCCAACAATCTGAACGTTAATAACACCCTGCCCAGGGAAAAAAGACCCCTTTTGTTTTGAAACAATGTTGTCGCGTATCATCGCTTCGCAAGCAACCATTTCACTCACAACCATACCTGCACCGTACTCTTTACAAATAAGACGGAAAGGTGCATCTGAAATGCCCGACATTGGTGCAAGAATAACATTATTCTCCAATGCAATATTTCCAATTTTAAGTGTATTAATCACGGGGTATAAATCCTTTTACTGTGCTTTGAGAGTGGGGATACTAACGGCACTTCAAGACAAAATCAAGTACATTTTGCACAAAAAATAATCATTTTTCACTTGCATTCTTTTGAATGACTTTTAAACCCCTAAAAACAAGGTCTTTTCAACTTTAAATAGTAAAATTAAAATGCATCCGTTGCGTGCTTTTTACAACAAATACAATTCACAAGCCTACAATAGAAAATAAAGAGAAAGCCTTGTAAAAGGTATACACAAGAACTATACTACTCTGTGATAAAGAACTATCTTTAATTTTTTTCAACGCCCAAATTGCATAATAATAAGGAGCAACTTATGAGCGACGTTAATACAGGTGCAGAAAATGCCCGTTGGGACCTAAGCACTTTATACCAAGACCTAAACGATCCGCAAATTGATGCGGATTTAAAAACACTTGTATCTATGATACAAGATTTCAGTAATTTCAAAGGCAAACTTGCCACAAAACTTGGCGACGCCATTACAGCAGACTGCCAAATCACTAACCTTCATAACAAACTTGAATATTTCATGTTTTTGTCAAATTCAACTGACGTAACCAATGAAGAAATCAAGCAACGCATGAGCCAAGTTGGCGAATCTGTTTCTAAAGAATCCGCCATCCACATGAACTTCTTTGAACATGAAGTGATTTTATTGGATGAAAAAGTTTACCAAAAATTACTCAGCACAGACAAAGTTGTAAAGCATCACAAACCCATGCTAGATGACATGCGTGAAAATGCTAAACATCTGCTCAGTGAAGATGTAGAACAAGCTTTAAGTATGCGCAGCCCTTTTGGTAGCAGTGAATGGGACGACTTTTGCGATGAAATGGAAGCTGAACTTAAGTTCAACATTAGCGGTAAAGAAGTTACCTTAACAGAAGCTTTAAACATTTTATCAGAAGATAAAAATGAAGCCGTCCGCCTTGAAGCATTAAAAGCCATCAACACAGGTTTAAGTGAACAGAACTTTACAAAGTTCCGTGCACGCGCCTTAAATATTGTAATGGGTGCAAAAGCTGTGAATGATGACCAGCGTGGTTACGACTTGCCTATTTCAGCCCGTAACAAGGGGTCTAAAGTAGATGACGCAACCGTTACCGCCTTACATGACGCTGTACGCACGAAGGGTGCTGAAGAATGCCAACGCTTTTACAAGTTAAAGTTCGCTTTAATGAAAGCCGAAGGTGCTCAACCTTGGTCTAACCGTAACGCTCCACTACCTTTTGCGAGTAATAGCATTATAAGTTGGGACGAAACTAAAAAGACTGTGATTGACGCTTACCAAAGCTTTAGCCCAACACTAGCCAAATTAGTTAACACTATATTTGACAATAACTGGGTTGACGCACCTGCGGTAAAAGGCAAACAAGGTGGTGCATTCAACGCTTCTGGCACGTTCCCTGGTGGAGAAATTCGTAGTTACAATTTCTTAAACCATCAAGGTTCAGTCCGAGACGTTATGACAGCAGCGCATGAACTTGGACACGGTGTTCACGGCATGTTAGCCGCCGAAGCACAAGGTTCTCTTATGTGGCATGCACCTATGGTTTACGCAGAAACAGCCAGTATTTTTGGTGAAATGGTTACCTTTACACATATGTTGTCAAAAATTACAGATGACCAAGAAAAATTGGTTTTATTAATTGGTAAATCCGACGACTTTATGAACACGGTTGTACGCCAAATTGGTTTTTCTATCTTTGAACAAAACATTCACAATCAGCGTAGAAATGGCAAATTAACAGTTGAAGACTTTAATCAGGCATGGCTTGATTCAGTAACTGAACTTTATGGCGCCGACGGCACTTTGTTTAATCATAGTGATATGGAAAACATGTGGAGCTATGTAGGGCATTTCATGAACCCGTTTTATGTTTATGCTTATGCATTTGGTGAATTGTTCACACAAAGCTTATTTGCTACCAAAGACAATTTTGGTGACAAATTTGAACCAATGTACCTAGACCTTTTACGCAAAGGCGGTACAGAAGGTGCTGTAGACTTAATGAAACCATTTGGGCTTGATCCGACCGACCCAGATTTCTGGACGGACGGTATCAATGCTTCTATTACGGCGTGGTTAGACGAAGCCGAAGTTTTAGCTAAAAAACTTGGCTACATTTAATGTAACACCATAACTACATAACGAAAAAAAGCCCCTTTTATAAGGGGCTTTTTTATACTTTAATAAGTAAAATTCATTAAACAATATACATTTTTCAAACATCTATAAAATGACGCAAATCGTATTGTTTTGCATTATAAGTAAGGGTAAAAACAAAAAGATTGATAAGCTTTACTACATACAAAAATAATAAAATTATTTAAAGTGGGATTGATGAAAGAAACACTTAGTCTTATCGCTATTATAATCGTGAGCACTATCATTTATTACGCAACCCCTAACAAAGAAGTTGAGACTATACGCATAGGTTTAAATGACTGGCCTGGGTATGAATTTTTATACCTCGCAAAAGAGCTGAGACTTTATGAGGAAGAAGGCGTTAATATTGAGATTGTACAGTACACCTCTCTTGAGGATACACGCTTTGGATTTGAACAGGGACAAATTGATATTATGGCTTCTACTATTATTGAAATGCTACTGAGTGCAAATAGGATAGAAAATAAATTAGAGACATTCTTAATAACCGATTTTTCCAATGGTAGCGATGCAGTCATCGCCACTAAGACAGTCAAAAATATAGCCGATATAAAAGGTAAAAAAATAGCCGTTGAACCTGAGTCACTTGGGCTTTTTATGCTGGAAAAATTATTAACTCAAACCGGTATAGCGAGAGACGAAGTAGAAATTATAGGTATGAGTCAAAGCAATCAACGTGAAGCCATCAGGAAAGGCGAAATAGATATATCTATTTCATACCCGCCCTTCTCTATAGATATTCTAAGGGAAGTTTCAGGTACACATGTCATATTTGACTCCTCTTTTATACCTGGAGAAGTTATAGATATTCTGGTTGCAAAAGAAGAGCATATTGAGAAAAACTTAAACAAATACAAAGCTATTGTACGTGCATGGGACAAAGCTTTAAAGTTTAAGGAAGAAAACCCCAAAAGGGCAATTGAAATAATGTCTGAACGAGAAAAAATAACACCTGAAGAATTTAAAAATGCACTTGAAGGGGTTGTCATCCTTAACAGTCAGCAACAATTAGATTATATCGAGAACAAAAAAACAGTTAAAAATTCGATCAATACAGCCATCTACATACTATCAACGTCTGGACATATATCAGAAAAATTCAACCCCGATAACATGGTCAATACACGACCACTTAGAAAGGCGTATGAACCATAAAAATGTTTAACAAAAAATCTCTGTGTTATTCAATAATAACTCCAGTTGCTATTATGGGGGTTATTATTGTTATTTCTACTGGATTTATGTCAAAAACTTTTATGAGCCACTTGGTTACTTTAAAAGTTCAGGAAAAAATTTCTATCATGGTGCGTGCTATCGACCAAATCTCTCTTATCACAGGTGAATCGAGAGATTTAGAACGTCTAATAAGCATGATAGGTGCTGAAAGACATATAAACGAAATTAAATTACTAGATCAAGAATCTTATAAAATAAATGTATCAAACAAAAAAGAATTAGAGCGTAAAATAATAACGAATGCCCACATGTTAAAAGAAATTGAACACGTGCGTCAAACAGGAACCCCCGTTTTTGAAATTCATGAAGAAACTGAAACAGCCGAGCTTATTACAAATATACGCATCCGTAACAAGTCGGGCTTAAAGGACAACCTTGCAACTCTCATTATTGAAATTGATATTCATAACGACATACAGCAAACGTCGAAGCAAATAAAGATTATTTTATCTGTTATTGTAACAGGTATATTCCTCATTTTATTATCACTATACTTTCAACTGCAAAGATTTGTCTTTAAACCTATATCATCTATGTTAAAAGCCATTGAAGCACGACATAATGGCATTAACAAACAAGTGACCATTTATCAATTAGATGAAATGGGTAACGTCGCTAAAGAATACAACAACCTCTTAAAAAACATGTCGGAAACTGAATATAGAATACAAACAATTCTCAATAAAATATCCGATGGCATTATTACCTTCAATACAGCAGGCATGATTACATCTACAAACGTATCTATAGATAATATATTTGGATATATCCCTGAAGAGCTGAACGGAAAAAATATTAATTCGCTCATTGTAACAGGTCTAAATCAAAACATAATAGATATATCAAAAGGTATAAGTGAGTTGGTTGGCAAGCGAAAAACAGGCGAACGCTTCCCGTTAGAATTACAATTAGAAGCGTTTAAAATTGATGATGAAAATTTTTATGTCGGCAGTATACGTGATATCTCGGAACGTAAAAAAGATGAAGAAAACCTAAAGAAACAGAAAAAGTTTTTAGAATTATCGCTCACAGCAACACAAGATGGTGTTTGGGATTATGATCTTAAAACACAAAACATGTGGTTTTCACCTAAGGCTAAACAAATGCTAGGATACGAAGATGACGAATTAAAAAACAGCTTGGTAAGCTGGCAAATTATCTTACACCCAGAAAGCTATCTAGATTTTATCAAAAACATTGAAGACTACAAAAACGGTAGGGCCTCAGAATTTCAAGAAATATACAAATTTCAACATAAAAACGGTTCTATCAAATATATTTTAATGCGTGCTGTATACGAACTAAATGACGAAGGTATTCCAATACGTATTGTAGGTGCACATACCGATATTACAGAATTTAAAAGAACCCAAGCGAAGGCAGAAGAATCGGCCAGGCTCAAGTCAGAATTTCTTGCAAATATGAGCCATGAAATTCGCACTCCTATGCATGGTATTATGGGTATGTCAGGCCTATTAAGTACAACAAAACTTAATAAAACACAGAAGAAATATTTAGAGGCTATCGAAAGTTCTTCCAATGCATTATTACTTCTTATAAATGATATTTTAGATTTTTCAAAAATTGAGGCTGGTAAACTTGAATTATACGAAACCCCTTTTAATTTAAAAGAAAAAATATGTGAGACGATAAAGATCATAAAATCTAGTACCAGTGACAACAGCAATTACATTGAAACAAATTTAAACTATAGTGAAAACATTCCAATCCTTGTCATAGGCGACGAAGGACGTATAAGACAAATATTCCTCAACCTATTAAGTAATGCACAAAAATTTACACATAAAGGGTCTATTAATATCAAGGTTGAAGACTCGGGCATAGATCCTTCTGGTAAACAAATTTACACCTTTTCAATATCCGACACAGGTATAGGCATACCTGAAAACAAGCTACAAAGTATTTTTAATAAATTTGACCAAGTCGACTCTTCAACCACAAAAATGTTTGGCGGAACAGGGCTTGGACTAGCTATATGTAAACAGCTCTGTAATATTATGGGCGGAGATATTTATGTAAATAGTATATCAGGGCAAGGATCCACATTTACATTTACAATAGCTCTTAACCTAGCAACAGAATCTATGCTAAACAGCAAGACTGAAGAAATCTCAGTAAACAAGACATTTAATTCAAAAATATTACTCGTAGACGATAACGATATAAACATTTTAATTGCTAAAACAATTTTAAAGAAACTGGGTACAACCGTCAGCATAGCCAAAAATGGTTTGGAAGCTTTAGAGTTATTTAAAAAAAATAAATACGACCTTATCATTATGGATTGCCAAATGCCTAAAATGGACGGTTATGAAGCAACGGCTAAAATACGTAAGATAGAAAAAAAGAAATCTTTAGAAAGAACTATCATTATGGCGTACACAGCAAATGCTATGAAAGGTGACAGCGATAAATGCCTAGAAGCCGGCATGGACGATTACATTTCAAAACCAGCCAAGAAGCTAGAAGTACAGCAAAAGCTATCGCAATGGCTACATCAATAAGACCAATTGACAGACTGCTATAAAAAACTGGTGCTACTGGAGAGAATTGAACTCTCGACCTCTACATTACCAATGTAGTGCTCTACCACTGAGCTACAGCAGCACGCTGAATACGCCCATAATACAAAAATAAGAAAGATATGCAAGCCAATTCACTTTCATCACTATTATTTAATACTGCATACAGCTTAATAACAAACCATTTTTCAAATATATAAATAACCATAGCTCATAAAAAAAACCGCTGGCTAACATAAAAAGGTGAGAATAGCTTTCTTAGCCCCCCCCTTCAACGGTACACGAAAAAATATAATTCATCGCAAGAACTCATCATAAATTATTGATATCTTTAGCCTTATTCCAGCCCTGCATCATTTCTTCCACAGATCTGTCATTAAGATCACCTTCAAAATTTTTTGCCATATATTTCTCCATAAACATAAAACGTTCCAAAAATTTGTCATTACACATTTCAAGGGCATCATTAGCCTTAAACCCTGAATAAGCCGCAAGTTTTATAACGGCAAAAAGTAAATCCCCTACTTCAGATCTTACATCATCGGCATTACCTACAGCTATTGCCTCTTTAACTTCATCTAGCTCTTCATATATTTTTTCAAAGACACCATCCATACTATTCCATTTAAAACCCACATTCATTGCACGTTCCAAAATTTCATGAGTTTTATCCACTGAATTTTGCGCTTTAATTTTTTCGTCAAATATCGAAGTCATAGGCATTATCCTTTAATTGTAAACTTACTTTTATACGTCAATGAATTTACATTTCAAAATGTTAATTTGCCATAAAGTCTTAAAAGAACTAAAATATGCAAAAATAATAACAAAAAGGTGCTTTATAATGATCAGCAACTCCTCACACAACCCAATGGGTACAGACGGTTTTGAATTTTTAGAATTTTCCTCTAAGAAACCACAAGAGCTTGATACTTTATTTAAATCATTAGGGTTTAAGGTTGTTGCCAAACATAAATCTAAGCATGTAACACTTTACAGACAAGGCCATGTAAACTTTTTATTAAATGAAGAACATACAGACCAAGTGACTCATTTTAATAATCAACACATCGGCGGCGCATGTGCTATGGCTTTCCGTGTAAAAGATGCCGCAGTAGCACATAAGCGCGCACTTGAATTAGGTGCTAAGCCTTATGTAAGTGCTATTAGTTCTGGTGAAGAAAAAATCCCTGCAATTGAAGCCATAGGCGGTACTGTTATTTACCTGGTTGACAAATATAATGAAAAAGGAAATATTTACGAAGCCGACTTCGATTTTCTTGACGCTGAAAACAAAAACCCAACTGGCGTAGGTCTTGATATCATTGACCATATCACGCACAACGTACACCGTGGCAACATGGACAAATGGGCTGGTTTTTATGAAAAATTATTTAATTTTAGAGAGATCCGTTACTTCGATATTGAAGGTAAATTAACAGGATTAAAATCCCGCGCGATGACCAGTCCCTGTGGGAAAATTCGAATTCCAATTAACGAGTCTAGCGACGATAAAAGCCAGATTGAGGAATATCTAAACGAGTTTGGTGGTGAAGGCATTCAGCACATTGCTATGACCTCAGAAAATATCTACAAAACCGTTGAAAACCTTAGGGAAACTGGTATGGAATTCATGCCGACACCTGACACATATTATGCAAAAATCGACAGCCGCATACCAGACCATGGTGAAGATATTGAGCGCATGAAAAAGGACAGAATTTTAATCGATGGCGCGCCGACAGACGATGGAATTTTACTTCAAATTTTCACAAAAACCGTTATTGGCCCTGTGTTTTTTGAAATTATCCAGCGTAAAGGCAACGAAGGTTTTGGCGAAGGTAACTTTAAAGCTTTGTTTGAATCTATTGAAGAAGACCAAGTAAATCGCGGCGTTTTATAAACACGAATAAAACGGAATAAGGGCGAATTAAAGCGAACGCAAGGCGAATGAAAAGCGAATTGCTAGCGCATGAAATAAGAACCAAAAAGGAATGAAACGCCAAATGAAAAAATGGATATCATTTGTGAAATCATCGGGCATATTTTCAAAACAGGCACATGCCTGCATGCCCGAAAATACATTTGAACGCGAAACTGGGCGTGAAGGTTTTTTTGGCCCCGCCACACACCTTCATCACAAACATCCCCCAACGGCTTGGAAAAGTTTTTCTGGCAGTTTACAACCACATGCTTTTGACCTGAATAAATTAAAAAGCAATACACATCGCTGCCCTTTTCATGCAGACGAAGTTTTAAAGAATGCGAACTGTTTCTTTCGCATTTGGCACACCATGGGGGACATGAAGCATCTGGTACGCAATGCCGATGGTGATGACCTGTTATTTGTACACGTAGGTGAAGGTGACTTATATTGCGACTATGGACATATGACATTTAGCGAAGGTGACTACATTGTTATCCCACGTGGCACTTTATGGCGTATCGAATCTAAGGGCAATGCAAGTATTTTACTCATTGAAAATACAGGTGCCGCATACGCCTTACCTGAAAAAGGGATGCTTGGTCCTCACGCAGTTTTTGACGATGCGGTTTTAGAAACACCTGAAATAAACGACAAGTTTAAAGCCCAACAAGACGAAAATGACTGGGAAATACGCATTAAAAAGCAAAATGATATAACACAGGTCGTTTTTCCGCATAACCCGTTAGACGCCATTGGCTGGCATGGTAACAACGTGGTTGTTAAGCTGAACTGGCGTGACATTCGCCCTATCATGAGCCACCGCTATCACGTACCACCTTCGGCACATACAACATTTGTAGGCAACGGTTTTGTGGTTTGCACCTTTGTGCCGCGCCCATTTGAAACAGGTGAACGTGCTCTTAAAGTGCCATTTTTCCACAGCAATGACGACTATGATGAAGTTCTATTTTACCACCAAGGTGATTTCTTTAGCAGGGACAACATCGAAGCGGGCATGGTCACTTTCCATCCTTCAGGTTTCCCACATGGCCCACACCCTAAAGCTATGCAAAATGCTTTAGTTCAAAGCAAAGAAAGCACGGACGAAGTGGCGGTTATGATTGACACCAGAAGCCCTCTAACCCTTTGCGAAGGTGCAAAACAAACAGAAGACACACAATATGTAAACAGCTGGAAACAAAAGTAAACCAGCGCAAACATAAAAGGAAAATAGTATGAAACTCGCAAGTTTAAAACAAGGCGGACGCGACGGCACTTTGATTGTTGTCAGTAAGGATCTTAAAAAATACGCTATCCCTAAAAATATAGCAAAAACAATGCAAGAAGCCATAGAAAATTGGGAAACACTTAGCACTGAACTTCAGTGTGTTTATAACCGCTTAAACGATGCCAACCCTGAACTTATTGAAGCTTTAGACCTTGATATGAAATATTTAGCTGCCCCTCTTCCACGTTCTTATCAGTTTTTAGATGGCAGTGTTTACTTAAGCCACGTTGAGCTTACACGAAAATCGCGCGGGGCTGAAATGCCGCAAAACCTTTATCACGACCCTTTAATGTATCAAGGCACAGGCGATAATTTTATGGCCGCACATGAAGACTTACCCATTGCAGACGAAACATGGGGTTTAGATTTTGAAGCTGAAATTGTTGTGGTAACAGACCATGTGCCACAAGGTGTTAGCGTCGAAAAAGCTGCTGAACATATTAAGTTTATAACACTCATTAACGACGTGTCCTTGCGCGGGCTTGCTAAAAATGAACTCGGCAAAGGCTTTGGTTTTATTCATGTTAAACCACACAACGCCCTCGCCCCTATTTTTGTAACACCTGACGAACTCAGCGATGTTTGGAAAGACACAAAACTACACCTGCCCATGGTTTGCACTTTAAATGGTGAAGAATTTGGCAGATGCGATGCAGGTGAAGATATGTATTTCAATTATGCTCAACTTATTCATCATGCAGCTAAAACGCGCCCTCTTTTTGCAGGTACCGTTATTGGAGCTGGTACAATTTCTAACCACGACCGCAGCAAAGGCTCTTCATGTATCGTCGAAAAACGCATGCTAGAAATGATGGAAAATGGCGAAGCGACAACACCATTTATGAAACCTGGTGACATCATTCGTATTGAAATGCCATATAAAGACGGTATTTCTCCATTTGGTGTCATCGAACAAAAGGTTGTTAAAGGATGATACTTTACGATTACTGGCGCTCCTCATCGTCTTACCGTGTACGTATTGCCTTGCACCTTAAAGGAGAACCTTTTGATGTGCGCCCTGTAAACTTACTTGAAGGTGAGCAATGCCAAACAGATTATAAAAAAATTAACCCGCAAGGACGAGTGCCCGCACTTGACCTTGAAAATGGGACAGTTTTAACCCAGTCACTCGCCATTATTGAATATTTAGACGAATGCTGTGCTGGCGCACCGCTTTTACCAAAAGAGCCAGAAGCCCGTGCAAAAGTACGCGCCATGGCCAATTTAATAGCATGTGATATTCACCCCTTAAATAATATCGGTGTAACGGCTTATCTTAAAAATGAACTTCACGCCACAGAAACACAAGTGGAAGAATGGTACGCTAAATGGATAACGGAAGGCTTTGATGCTTTAGAAAAAATGTTAGATGACGATGACGATTTTTTATATGGCAACGCACCCACTTTAGCTGATGTTTGCCTGATACCACAAATGTACAATGCTCAAAGATTTAATGTTAATGTTACACATTATAAAAATATAATAAAGTGCTGTAATAATTGCAATAAAATTACAGGGTTCCATCTTGCACGCCCTGATCGCTACAATAAATAACATTCTTTTTATTGCCAGTATAGACGGTCCTTCGCTATCCTAAACTTACTTAGAACGCAAAGGACCTTAAAAAATGAAAACACTAATATTAGTGAACAGCACCTTACTATTTATTCTCTCATGTATTGCCGTTGCCGTGGCAAATGACGACAGGACAGCAAGACGATATACTAGCACCCCCTTACAAATAAGCAAAATATCTTTGGAGAAACGCTTATTGCTAAGCGAAAATTCTTCGGGGAAACATCGCTACGCAGTACAATTTCTCCCGCAAAAACATAATAAAAAATAGACAAATAGGCATTAAATTTTAACGAAAAAGAACAATCTCGAATCCCCCACTCTTCTCTAACTTAAGCTTAAAAAAAAGCCTCCAATCAGGAGGCTTTTATCGAGTTATTAGCTTTTAAGAATTTATGAAAAAGTTTAATCCATTAAATCTGGCTGTATTGTTTCAACTTCAACCAAACCCGCAACTTCCTCTTCAGAAAGATAAGAAAATAACTCTGTTATAATCTCACCCCACAGTTTATCTTCATCACCAACATTATTTTCCAACAACACAATTTCACCATCAATTTCTAATAGTAAAATTTCTATAACCCTGTGAGGGTGTTGTTCAAGATCATCATCTGTCGTGAAGGTACATACTGCCCTTGCATGCTTTTCAGCATAGGCATATACATCTGCGTGGCCATTAATAAGACACAAAAGGGCTTCTAACTCTTTCGTAAACGGCACTAAAAAAGTTTTAGATTTCATAGGCATAAAAAGAACCTCTAAAAGTAATATAGCGCCAGAATGACGCTTTTAGAAAAAGGGAAGGTAATAATAATTTCTACACCATAGTACACTTTTTTGTATACATATAAAAGACATTTTAATTAATCTTCTCTAAATTGAGTATCAGACCATTTTTCAAACAACGGCTTAAGCTTATTGCGCTGGTATTTACCTGTAGAAGTCACGGGTAAGTTTTCACCCACAATAACAACCTTAGGGCGTTTGCTGTATGGTAACTCAGAAAAAGCTGATAAAAGCTCTTGCTCTGTCAGCGTTACACCTGGCTCTAAAACAACAAAGGCACCAATTTCTTCGCCGTACATGTTATTTTCAAAACCAACAGCCATACCCGCCTTTACACCTTCAACTTTGTTGATAACCTCATCAATTTCAAGCGGCGAGTAATTGACGCCACCTCGAATAATGAGCTCTTTTAAACGACCTGTAATAAAGAAGAACTTACGCCCAATGTCATCTATCTGATAAAAGCCTTCGTCACCGCTTCTAAACCACCCAAACTTAAAAGCCTCCGCATTTGCGTCTGGTCGCCTGTAGTAGCAGGACATAACATTATGACCGCGAATGACAATTTCACCTTTTTCACCAATAGCAACAGTCTTCCCATTTGTGTCATGGATATCCATTTCATTACACGGCAATGCCACGCCAATAGAAGGATAACCAAAGTCACTCATCCATTTTTTGTAGTCAGCATCATTTAGGTCAAAAGGTAAATAACAGCTATAGCATGTGGTTTCACTTAAACCGTAACCATGGTTTACTTTAACATGAAACTTCTCGTCAAAGCGCTTAGCACTTTCAACCGTTAAAGGACCAGCTCCACATATCACAAAATATGGATTCACCTTATTTTTGCGTTGTTGCAGAACTTTTTTGGCTGTTTTAGCGTCAGTTCCCTCGCATAAGAACGAAAGAATGGTTGGCACCACGCTCCCATAAGTACAGCCGTAGTCTTGAACGGTTTCCCAGTAGTTACTGACGCTAAATTTTTCGTTTAACACAATTGAACCACCAAAATAAAGCGGTGTTAACAAGGTTACAATAATGCCGTTCACATGGTGAATTGGCAAAATAAGCATCGCTTTATCACTTTCTGAAAAGCTATACCACTCACAAATATTTTTTGCATCGACCAAGCAATTATACTGCTGAAGTAAAACACCTTTAGGCGTGCCAGTTGTTCCTGACGTATAAACAATAAGCGCGTCGCTATCTAGCGTGGCTCTATCGTCAAATTCAAATTCCACCGGTGACGTTGCCATTAAATCGGTTAACGACTCAAAGCCTTCAGCCTCATCACCATTCATTTGTACAAAATACTGAACAGTTTCAAGCTGACCTTTAAGCGCTGTAATACGTTCAACATATTCAGGCATTACAAACATCGCCTTTACTTCTGCATTATTATGCACAAATACCAAACGATCGTCGTCTTCGCCTGCGTTAATAGGCACATAACAAGCCCCTACCATAAAACATGCAAACATAAGTGTCACCGTATCTTCGTGGTTATAAGCCACAGAAGAAACACGGTCATTTAACTGTATGTCAAATTCACTTAAAAGTAAGTTAGCCAGCTGGCAAACGCGCGCGTAAAAACCAGCATAGGTGTGTTGGGTAATTTCACCACTTTTAGGAACAAATGTTAAAAATTCTTTTGAAGGGTTTTGCGTAACACGTTCCCGAAAGAGTGTTGCAAAGTTTAAGGTATCGACCATTTTTGTCGCATAGGGTGCCTGGCGCAAACTACGCCCTTGTTCAATCCGTTTAGCGGTTGCGCTGTTATAGGAACTGTTCATAAGGATCTCCTTACACAAAAAGTCATAAAAATGTATTTAATTGAAGGCAGTATATCATAAAAAAAGACCCTGCTCAAACAAGCAAGGTCTCTTCGTTCGATTGCGCCTTACGACAAGGCTTGTATTCTAAATTTAATGACTCGGAGTGACGCATTATACAGTGCGACAGACACTTTAATTTTATGCGCTAAAAGAAGTTCTTTGCATGAAGCAGAAACTTCGCTTGCCAGACGACTTGCTGTGGCCTGACGAAAGTCGACGTCTTTCATTTGTGGTACAAGTACAGACAAATACGCGTTGCATTTCGTCACATTTTTCACTTCAATCACCGACCAATTTTGGCTTTCTGGGTTTGAAACACAGACATTTAAAAAAGCAGAAAGCTCTTCTTTAATTTGCTGATTGACTTGTGCGATAGCATGCCTTGGGTTTGAGGGCTTAATGTTTTTAAGATGCTCACTTTTTTCGATACGCTGAACAAGTGATGACATAATATTCTCCTAAAAAGGTAAGTAAGGATGAGATGTTGCGTTTTTATTTTTATAAGCATTCCCCTGTATATTTACAAGGGAATGCATAAACATACTATTAAAAAAATTCTATGCACTAGCTATTCCACCAGTCTTTTTGCATCGGGATGCGTATTTCAAGCTGTAAACGTGTGGGGTTCGACAGCAAACGCACACAATTCTCAATAAATTTAATATGACCTAACTGGATCGTGTTAAAATTTGTAACACAGCGTGCACCAAGCTTTGGCTTGCTATTTTCAAAAGCATCATCGAGGTGCGCAATAGCACGCCCAATGCGTTGAATATAAGCACTCACTTCTGCACTGTTTGGGTCATCAAATAAGCCGAGATCAATTTTAACGATCCAATCAAATTTATCTAATTCCCATGCGGCATTTTCAGGGTCGATAAAAACAGCTTCGGCTTGTGCAATGCATGCCGCTTCAAGCTGCGAGGTAATAACCGTGCGTGGAAGTTGAGCCAAACGATCATTGTTAATTTTAACAACTTTTTCATAGGTTAAGGACATATATTTATGCCTCCATAAAAGATAGACCACAAAAACGTGGCGGTAGGTTTTATAGGTGGAATGTATAGCATACGGCATTGTATTTCAAGGAAAAAATGACGAAAAAAGCGCCCGAAGGCGCTTTTAATAAAAGTGGTTATACCATGAACTAGAAGCCCATGCCACCCATACCAGCCATTGCTGCTGAAGGATCCATTGGTTTTTCATCCGCACTATCTGTTACCATCGCTTCAGTTGTTACCATCAAGCCAGCAATAGAAGCTGCGTCTTGAAGCGCTGTACGCACAACCTTAGTTGGGTCGATAATACCTGCTTCAAACATGTTAACATACTCACCCGTTGCGGCATTGTAACCAAATCCAACTACGTCAGATTCAAGCACTTTACCAGCAACAACAGCACCATCAACACCTGCATTTGTCGCAATTTGACGAATCGGCTCTTGAATAGCACGGCGGATAATGTTAACGCCAACATCTTGGTCAGCATTTTGTGTGTTTAAACCATCTAATGCACGGCTTGCCAAAATTAAAGCAACACCACCACCAGCAACAACACCTTCTTCAATAGCAGCACGTGTGGCAGCCAATGCGTCGTCAATACGGTCGCGTTTTTCTTTAACTTCAACTTCACTTGAACCACCAACTTTAATAACCGCAACACCGCCTGCAAGTTTTGCAAGACGCTCTTGTAATTTTTCTTTGTCATAGTCTGAAGATGTGTTTTCAATTTCACGACGCAATTGTTCAACACGTGACTCTACCTTGGCTTTATCACCCAAACCGTCAACAATTGTTGTGTTTTCTTTTGTCAGGTAAATAGACTTTGCCTGACCAAGCATTTCAGTTGTAGCATCTTCTAGCTTATGCCCTACTTCTTCGCTAATAACCGTTGCACCTGTTAAAATTGCAATATCTTCAAGCATTGCTTTGCGGCGGTCACCAAAACCTGGCGCCTTCGCAGCAGCAACCTTCAAACCACCACGCAAACGGTTCACAACAAGTGCCGCCAGCGCTTCACCTTCAACATCTTCTGCAACAATAAACAACGGACGGTTGCTTTGTGAAACCTGCTCTAAAATTTTAACAATTTGACCAAGGTTAGAAACTTTACCATCCACAAGCATGACAAGCGGAGAGTCCATTTCTACTGTCATTTTTTCAGAATTTGTAACAAAGTATGGAGATAAATAACCGCGGTCAAACTGCATACCTTTAACTGTTTCAAGCGTTGTTTCCAAGCCCTTAGCTTCGTCTACAGTCACCACACCTTCTTTACCTACAACTTCCATTGCATCGGCAATATATTCACCAATAGATGTGTCACCATTTGCAGAGATTGTCGCAACTTGTGCAATTTCATTCTTAGAAGAAATTGGCTTCATTTGTTTACCCAAGTCTTCTACCAAAGCCATCGTTGCAAGGTCAATACCACGCTTTAGATCCATTGGATTCATACCAGCAGCAACAGCTTTAACACCTTCACGGAAAATAGCCTGTGTAAGTACGGTTGCTGTTGTTGTACCGTCACCTGCAAGTTCTTCTGTGCGTGAGGCAACTTCTTTTACCATCTGTGCACCCATGTTTTCAAACTTGTCTTTGAGGTTAATTTCTTTAGCGACCGAAACACCATCCTTCGTGACGCGCGGTGCACCAAATGATTTATCTAAAATAACATTACGCCCCTTTGGGCCCAATGTAACCTTTACGGCGTTTGCTAATGTGTTTACACCTGCAAGCATCTTAGAACGTGCATCTTCACTAAAACGAATTTCTTTTACTGTCATTTTTCAATACCTTATATTGATAATTTAATGTTAAAGTTTAATATTATTTTTATTCATATATATATTTGTATATACTTGTTTGAGTTATATTAAGCTTCGTATATCGCGATAATGTCGTCTTCTTTCATAACAAGAATATCATCACCATTTATGTTGATTTCCGTTGTGGTGCCCCACTTACCAAAAAGGACTTTGTCACCCACTTTTACGTCTAATGCACGCACAGTGCCATCGGGCATAACAAAACCATTACCAACAGCAAGAACTTCACCCTCTAAAGGCTTTTCTTTTGCAGAATCTGGAATAATGATACCGCCTGCTGTTTTTGTTTGCTGAGGCAAACGCTTTACAACAACACGGTCATGTAATGGACGAATACTAGTTTTACTCATTTGAATAACATCCTTAATTTAGGTTAAACATTTTTTACAGCGCATATGCGCCTATAGGGCAGATAATATAACGTTTTACCCACAAAATGCAAGTCGATACAGACAACCACTTGAAACATGCACACAAAACAACCATATATTATTTAATAATACCTAACCTGGACTTTTATCATGGAAACGATTCAAGCTTTAAAAGCATGGAAAAACGTTGCACACTTACCTATTATGATGCAAAACGACATAACAAAGCACCGTATTATAGGTGTTTATAACTCTCTTTACAAAGTATTGGATGGCGCACAGAACAGCAATCTTCATAAAAGCTTAAAGTTAAAAAGAAGCACACGCTCTTTTTTACCGACCTATAGCAAAATTACCTATAGAGAGGCTTTAAAAAATATGAACGCTGTTTTGGCATATTTAGAAGAAGAAGTACTTTTAAACCCAACAAAACACTGGAGTAACAACAAACGTAAAGAAGTGCAGCATTTCATCTGTGACACAATTCAATATATCATTGAAGACACAGAGGCTGCCCTTGCAAAACTTGTATAACGACCTAAAAGCCCTTTTTATAGGGGCTTTTTTTTGTGTGATAATCATTTGTATTCACAACTAAAACAATATAAACTTCACAAAATTAAATGATAAGAAAAATATAGGGCAGAATTTACCAGCATGGATACTTTTACAATTTCATATTTCCCATTCGTATTAAAAATGGTGATGTTTATATATCTTGCTGGGTTGCTTAAGCCCGTGCGCCAATTTATGGCACCTGTAAATAACGATGAAAATGCAAAATGGTATTACACATTTGCACGCTTTACCATTTCAACCCTTATATTAACAATTCCTTTCGCTTACGACTTTGCCGTACCTGAAGTTGCGGGTGACATGCGTTGGTATATGATGCACTTTACAGGCCTTGCCCTTATTTGCGTCTTTTTGACACACTGTTTTATGCAAAGCAAAAAAGGTGAAAAGTTCACACTAAACTTAAAGCTCACACCTACATCGTGGGCTGTTGCCATCACTGTGTTTTTTGGTTTTCTGACTATGATATGGGGTTTAAGCCTACCAAACAACTGGTGGTTTCTTAAAAACCTTGTAGGCTACGCTTTGGTGTTTACTTTTGCCTTACATTTACGCCACGAAATTTGGTACCGAAACCTTGCTTGGCTTTTAGCTATTGGCGTTGCTTTTAACGCCATGTTGGGTATTTTACAGTTTTTTGCTGTAAGTGATGTGCAAATTGCAAATTACTTACCCTTTGTTGATAAGATAACATTTATAAACTTTTTCCAACAGTCAGCACCACCTGCTGGCGCCTTTGCGAATAAAAATTTAGCCGCTTCATACATGGTGATGTGCATCCCCCTTATGCTTTATTTAATGCTTACAAGTAAAAGAAACTTCAGGCTTATACTTTCAAGCATAGCCTTCACACTGGCAAGTATATTCCTTATTTACACGCGTTCACGTGGTAGCTGGATAAGTGCCATAGCCGTTATCGTTTTTGCTATTTTTTGGCTCAGCATTAACAAACCACAACGCAAAGCCGTTTTATCACAATTTAATATGGCTAAAATTATTGCCATTTTAACATCTCTACTTATTATTTTTTGGGCATCTTCATACAATAGTAATTTAAACAGAACAGGACAAACGTTCCACTCTATGGACAAAACAGTCAGCCAACAATTTTCAAGCATTGGCGGTATCAGTGAAGGTGAACTTAGCGTGCGATCTGCTTACAATATTAACGGTGTAGATATCATCATGGACTACCCTTTTGGTGTAGGGCTTGGTGGTTTCCATACGATTTACCCAAAATATTTTAAGTCATCGGTCCTTACACCAAAAACAGGTTACAACCTTGCAGCTAGACCACGTCGCATGCACAATGACATGTTTCAAGCTTTTGTTGAATTAGGCGTTGTTGGTGGCGCTGCCCACTTATTCATCTTTTTAAGTCCGCTTATCATGGCATGGCGCCTTGGAAAAAATGAAAAAACCACAGAAAAAACAAAGGTCTTTTCATTCTTCATATTACTCGCCATTGGCGGTATGTGCGTCAATTCTTTAGGTGACTTCCCTCTACAAATGCCAACAGCACCAGCTGTACTTTGGCTATTAGCAGGCATAATGACAGGCTTATATGCCCTGAATATAAAAAATGCACATAAAGGATGGGCACTCGAAACACCACTTCCAAACAAAGTCGTTACAGCAACACTTGGCGTTATTGTCTTTGCAGCGCTGATATTTACAACTTACGACAACTACATGCGCCGTGAAGGTACAAAATATCTAAAGCCCGCGCTTGGCCTTTCAAGAATTGGACAAAATAATGATACAACTTTGTACCTTATAAACAAGTCTCACAATTATTATACATTTAACCCGCGCGAGCGTGAAATTCATGGCGTTATAACCATGGCACATGACAGCACTAAACCAAACAGTAAAGCTGTTATATCATACGAAGACCGCATTAAAACCTTAGAAGAAGCTTTAAAATACGACCCATACGCACAAAATACCTTGATAAACATTGCCATGTTAAAAATGCGTGAGGGGCAGCGTGTATTAAACGCAGGTGATAAAGGACTTGCAACAAAGCTTATTGTAAGCGGACATGAACATGCCAAACGCGCTCTAGAACTTTCATATTACACTCCAAATGCGCACGCGGTATATGCCATTTCATTGCTTTACATTGGACGTAATTTAGAAGCTTATAACCACTTCTTAAAATCTTTGGAAATTCAGGCCGACTTCCCCGCTTCGCTTGAATATGTCGCTAAGCTTAAACCACTTTACGAAGCTGGAAAACTAAAATAGGCTCTGAAAAAACACCTCATCTACAGAAATTTAAACGTCTGTAGATGAAAGGGCGTAACATTCTGAAGTAAAGTCATCACGGGCAACAAGCTCTACCGGTCGCCCTAAATAAGCAATACATGTCGACGCGGTTAAACGGCTAGACAACACACCAATCACATCACTAGAAGCGACAACCCTATGTATTTTCGAACCAGGTTTATCACGCCACAACTTCAATAAAATATCACTCGCCACAGCAGAAGGTTTCGTAAGGTTTTGTAAAAGCGTTGCCCCAACCTTTTCGCGATTAAATTCAAGTAATCCAAAACGTGACATGCGTAAAACATCCACACGCATCACATCACTTTCATAAAACAACTCCTTTAAGTGCTCCGTAACTTGCGCACGATGTGCATTAGAACGCATCGTAATAAAGTCAACAATAACACTGCCACCAATATTCAATAAACGACAAAGCCTTACAATCTCACCTGTCGCTATCATATTCACCTGAAATGCTAAGTCTTCCTTCTTCGCCATAATCATAGAACCAGAGTCCACATCAATAGATGTGAGCGCTTTTGTGCGTTCAATGGTTAAACTACCACCACCTATAAGCGGGAAAACGTTGCCCGAAAGCAGAGACAATTCATCGTCTAATTTCTCAAATAGATCCACATCTTCATGCTGATCAAGTTGATAAATTTTTGTTTCAGGGATAAATTTAAGCGCCTCAACTCTTAAACGTGCGTCGTTAATCCACACACGTACTGGCGCTGAACCAGAACTCATCAATGCGCGCGATAACGCAACAGGCGGGTATTCAAGTATCATTGGTAATTTTAAAACGCCTTCGGGCATTGCATGTAAAACATTGGCATTTAAGGTTGCCCCCTTTTCGTCCGTACGCTCCCTTGTAATACGCACAACAATAGCCTGACCTTCACACAAATTACCCAAACTTTTAGGAATTTTATTTAAAGGCAAAAAACCATCATCAATGTCACCAATATCAACAAAAGCAGCATTTAAGCCAGCAACAATAGTACGTATACGCCCTACAATTACAGCGCCTTCTTTATAAGTACTACTTTCAAAATCTTGGTGTAAGCTTAATAATTTTTTATGTTCATTAAATAAAGATGCGCGCTGGTACCATGGGCACGATTCATAAACGATATCATAGCTCAATGTTACATCTCCTTAATAAGTTAATAGCCTGCGGTAACGGTAACCCCACTACCCCTGTATGAGAACCTTGAATACTGTGAATAAGTGCACCACCTGCCGTGGTCTGAATACCATAACCACCAGCCTTACCCTGCCAATTATCGGCATGAGAAATATGGCGTTTAATATCCATTTTTGAAAGCGGTTTGATTTTCACTTTTGTAATTGTATAGTCTTCGTGGAGGTTACCTCGTGCATCTATAACACAAACTGCGCTGATAACATTTTGACGACGCCCCGACATAAGGTGAAGCATATTTTCTGCATCTGCTTTATCTGATGGTTTACCTAGAATAGAGCGCCCCAAAGCCACTGTTGTGTCCGCTGCCAGTACAACTTGATTTGGTTGTCTAGCAGAAACAGCCAATGCCTTTTCACGTGCCACACGGCGTACATAGTCTACAGGCTTTTCACCTTTTAAAACCGACTCGTCAATATCAGGGACAACAACGGTAAATTCAGCTTGTAAGTCTTGAAACATCTGTTGCCTGCGCGGTGAAGATGAAGCCAAGATAAATGCTGTCATTTTATTTTTCCATCTTAAATTGTTTAGCCAGTTTAAGTGTTTGACCTGCATAGTTCGAACCAATATTTTGGCTGTATATTTTTTCTGGTACGTCGCTTAATTTTTCATAAACCATACGGCAAATGCGTTGCCCATGTTCTAAAACAAAAGGCACATCATGTGAGCGAATTTCAAGTACACCTGTGGTACCACAACCACCTTCACCAGCAACATCACAACCAAATCCTGGGTCAAAAAACCCTGCGTAATGAACGCGTAATTCACCTGCTGTGGTTTCATAAGCCATCATTTCTGAACTGTAATTCCCAGGAACTCGGATACATTCCCTTGAGGCTAAAATGTAAAAATCTTCTGGGTTTAAAATAAGCCTGCCTGACGTAGGTTTTTGAATAGGTTCCCAAAACTCTTCGATGTCATAGTGTCCAATTTTTTGAAGGTCAACCAACGGCGCATTTTTACGTGCACGGTAACCAACAATATGGCTGCCGTCTTTACCTTTAAGGTCAACACTCAACCAAACACCTTCACAAAACATTGGGCTTTCTGCCTGTTTTTCATCGTTATAAATAAGTGGTGTTTTTTCATCCAGTTTAGCAAGTTCAGCGTCGTTTAAAACCGTGTTTCCTTTACGCAAGCGAAGTTGATTTAATTTGTCACCTTTATGAACAATAACGCTAAAAGTAAGCGGCGTCACTTCAACATATAAACGGCCTTGATAACCAGATGGAATTTGGTCAAAACTTGTGCCATTATCACAAATTAAACGTGTTAAAATATCAAGACGACCTGTTGTGCTTTTAGGGCTGGCAATACCTTCGATATCAGTCGGTAAATTCACAGACTCAAGCAATGGGATAATGTAAACAGCACCGCGCTCAAGCACGCCACTGTCTGAAATATCAACCTCATGCATTTTAAGCTCTTCCATGCGTTCAAGGACGGTATTACCCTGCCCCGCTAAGAAACCAGCACGCACACGATACGCAATTGAACCAAGACGCAAGTCCATGCTTGCAGGTTGAATTTGGCCATTTTCAACAAGTTCATCAGCCTTAATAATACCGCTTGATATCATACGTTCAAAGTCTTGAGAAGGTAGGACACCTTCACTAAATACAGGTTTGTTTTGAGCTAAAACTGATGTCATATAGAAATTGCCTTATTTGAATTTTAGATACCATACATCATGACAATTTTTGCAAAAATTGCAACGTTTTTAAGTACAAAATGGCGAAATAAAGGGCAAATTAGTCTTAAAAAATTAGCATTCGTCTAGCACACGCTTGTGCATTGGCGCTTTTGATGTAAAACGTGCAAGATATTGTGCAATTTTACCTTGGTTAAAAGGTTTCTTAACAATACCATTCACGCCTGAAGCAATAGCGCGCTGCACGTCAGAGGCATCTGTTTTAGCTGTAACCATGATGACAAAAGCATTATTATCATATTTAAAGATATGCTTTACCACTTCCCAACCATCTAAAATAGGCAGTTGCGTATCCATAATAACAATATCAGGCGCTTCATCAAAGTAACGCACCAATGCTTCTTCACCATTATGGGCACGAATAACTTTATATCCTTTGCAAATACCGTCTAAAAGTTCAAGCGTTCCGTTATCAGCATCCACAGCCAAAATAGTGACACCCGGGCGCATGGCACGCCTTTGAAGTTCAACCTTCTTTTCACTAAAGTCCATGTTAATAAGTTTTATTTCTTCTTCTTTCATATCCCGCTGAATCGATTCGTGACTAACTTCTTCCTCTTTAGCAATTTCACGCTCACGGAATGAGAAAAAGTCTCTAAATTCGTCCCACGAAATACTCAAGTCATAAGCAACTGTTTTGTATGGCTCGTCCTTGTCAATATGTTGACATTCACGGCAGTGTTTTTCAGTGTCTAGGCGTGCCTTTTCTAGAGGTTCAATACGCGTACCTTTTGCAATAATAAAAATATCGCTTTTACCCCATCTAAAAATATAGCTATCTTCGTCACCCAAGGTTTCTCGCAATTTGCCGCACAATTCTTGGAGTTGATATTTAGGCGCTTCAGGCCACAAGCAATGAATTGCGCGCCAAGCCATTGGGTGCGCTTCCATCTCTTCAACGCGTTCTCTAATTTCTTCTTCAGCGTTTTCAATAACCAACTGCATTTTATAGGCACTTCTTCTTTTTATTTAAATAAAATTAACTTAATATTTTATAACACAAACTGCTTTTTATTTCCTAAAAATTTTATATATAACAAAATAATTTTAAGTTTTAATTTTACAAAACTCAGTAGAAACCATAAACTTATTATCATGAACAACCTAAAAAATCACAACTCCGAAGTAGAAAGCAACCGCGGCACATATATCTTCCTAGGTATCACGGTCATTAGTATGATTATCCTGTATATACTATGGGAGCATAAGCAAATTAACGGCCTTTCATGCATGGGAGTTCAATCAAACCTTAATAAACTTGTGACGGAATTTGAAAAGTATGAATCGGTTGGTGGCGCCGCAGGTAGCGAAGAGCTAATATACAAAGACGTTCAAGAATCTATTATGCACAACAGAGAACTCAATTGCGGGTTTAACGAAAAAAATATTCGTATCAAATTTAAAATGCCCAAACAGTAAAATTAAATTTCTAAAAGAACGGTCTGCTTTGAAATAGACTTCAAATGAACAAAGCTAAACTTCACCTTAGATACATCGACACCAGCACTTTGAAGCAGTTCTTTTAAATGCGTTACACGCGCATCACGCACATCAGCCCACGGCGTAAAAGGACTCGCCATTGTTTGGGTAATAACACTTAAATGATTTTGACCTGACGACTTAAATTGGGCCACAAAAGCATCAAAACTCTTCTGATGCGCCGATATAAAATCTGAGTTCGCATCGAAATATGTAAGTTCAACGGGCTTAATTTTAACAACAGCTTTAGGTTTTTCTAAGGCCTTTTTAGGTGTTACTTTTCCAGCAGAAACAGTGGACGTTTTTACAGATGATTCCACCTTCTTAGAAGGCTCTTCTGGCTCTTGAATGGGTGGCAGCGGAACAGCGCTCGCAGAAATATCACCGCCGTCCTTCATTATACCGACTTTTGCCATAAAGGTTTCATACGAATCTTTTTGTTCTACCACAATAGCTTGACCTGTCTTTGCAGTCGCTATAACACGCTCAAGCTTTTTTTCACGCGGTAATTCAAAAGATATATCAAACTTTTTTACCACCTTGTTTAAAGGATTATCTGAAATTTCTTCATTTACAGGAGGAAGATATGCAACAACCTTCAATGTGTCGTATTGGTTAGAGCCCGAAAGAAGGTGACGCTCCTCGCCCTCTAACTGAATTTTTTTAGGCATATCAGAAAGCATTTTTTCAACAATCTTCGCATAGTACGCCGTCTCTTCTGGACCTAATGTAGAATTCAATTGAAAATTAACCGTTAAATTTGGCATTAAGCCACTTTTTATGTTTGCTTCAGGCATAATAGATGCGGTATCAACAGGCTCATCAACCTTTAAACCCATCACTTTAGCATGTGCGGTAAAAGGCACAGCTATAATCAGCGCAAAAGGCACTGCCCATAATTTAAGTGACGTTGGTACAAATTTATTCATACCTTATTTTGCAAATACACACACAAGAACATCAAGTAAAAAAGACTCAGCACACTAAAAAAATACAAAGTTTCTACAGAGGAGCGGTGCAAAAAAGACAACTGCGTAAAAAGCGTATAAATTGTGCCACACACCTTCGTGCTACTTAAGGCTTTTAAACCGCTTCAAACCATTCTAAGTAAGCGTTCTTAACACAAACGCTATATAATTTTAGCTATGAGAATTTTATTTAGAAAAGCTACCGCTTCATTTACGCTGCTCGCTGTATTAGCCTGCATACCCTTTACCTGCTTTGCACAGGTAATTGTGAGTGACGCTATTTTAGAATTTAAAGATGGCGAAAGATTGATAACTGATATTGCAGTTGGGAATTACAGTGCTGACAAAACTATTCAAATAAAATCAGTTATTACAGAAGTGATTAACCCTGCTTCAGAAAATGCTGAACACCTATCAACCAAAACGCTTTTCACTGCGCCTGAAATGTTCACCCTTTCACCTAAAACGCAGCGTGCTGTCCGCATTGCATCTCAGGAACGCCCTGAAAATAAAGAACGCATTTTTAGAATAGTCTTTAGCCCAAAGGTTATTGAGCAGGGTGGTGTGGCGACTTCTAAAATTCATACACTTACAACGACAGGTGTTATGGTTATTTTAAACCCACCTTCCCCGACCGAAAACCTTACATGGGAACGCACCGAAGACCGTATTACATTTACAAACAATGGCAATACAAACCTTGTTCTTCGCCGTGACGGATTTTGTGCTAAGGAAATTAAATGCACCATCAGCGGTCAGCGTTTATGGGCTGGTGATATGTGGGTCTTAAGCCTACCCGAGCCACTGCAAGACAAAGATATCTCCATAGAGATGCGCAGCCTTGGTGAAATAAAGGAGGTTATTATACCGTATGAAGAATAACCGCTTTATTTACACATCACCGAATAAAAAACAAACCGTCGCGCTGGGCGCTTTACCTTTATTGGCGACGAGCCTTTTTTCTGCATTAACGGCCCAAGCAGCAGATGTACCAGACATGTTTGCAGGTGAAGCACCAGCAGAACCTAACAATATAACAGCAATACCTAAAAAAATTGTTGAAGAACCTACAACAAGCCTTGAAAAAGCCAAGCAACTTGCACTGAAAATTTCAGAAGAAATGCCGCCTGAAACAATGGTATTTGATATTTATGCCGTTGGTAATTATTTTGGTAGTGTACTTGTAACCTACACAGATAAATGGGTTGAAATTGATAACCCTGTTGATGTATTAGATCAAATGCCAAAAGTAAAAGATGTCAAAGCTTTTTTACCTTTGTTAACGGGAAGAATATATGCAGGTGAAAGCAAAGAACTTGAGAATGTTGGTTCAGTTTCTGTAGATCCAAAAAACTTTACCCTTTCTATTAAAGTAGCACAAGCCCAAGCCCTTGCCGAAACCACTGAATCAAAATCTATAAAGCGCAGTACAGCGAATTACATTTCATTCTCAAGTCGTATGCGCATGACAGGGACAACCGACTTTGACCCTCTAACAAGAGATTCTCTTGGCTTATACCACAGCATGGCCCTGAGCCGTGGTAACTGGGGTGCTAAAGCGACAGGTAACTACATTAAAAATGAAGGTTATGACTTTGCAAATGCAGTAATAGAACATAACCTAGGCAGCAATATCTACTCTGCTGGTATGTTAAACACTGGCGGTGTTAACTTAACGTCAGGTGCCAATATATATGGTGTGCGTATTGAAAGTAACGGTAGAAATAATAGTGATGATGCAAGCCTAAAAGCAACGCCAGTTGAAATTTTTATCCCCGCGCGTGGACAAGTGCGCATTTATCGCAACGAAAGTCAGATCATTTATTCTGAACAGCACCCATTTGGTATGACCACAATTGATACAAAGCGATTCCCAACAGGCTCATATGATATCCGTATTGAAATTACAGATGATACAGGTACCGTGACAGAGGAACGTCGATTTTTCCAAAAAGACAACTCGCTTATTTCAAGAGAAAGACCACAGTTTAGATTCACCGCAGGTATCCAACGTGACGGACTCGATATGCTTTCACAAGGTGTTTATCAATTTGAATATACAACGCGATTGAGCGATGCCCTTGAATTAAGTGCAAACCTTTATGGTGTAGATACAGGTTATGCCTTTGAACCTAAATTACGCGGATTCTTTGGCAATGGCTATAAATACGATGCCGCATTCACAATGACATCAGAAAACGACCTTTCCTTTACAGGTGGATTTGAATATAACCCTGTCCATCAATCAGATAAAGCATCATGGTTTGTGCGCGCACAACACGCCATCCTTGGTTACAACCATGACACGACAGGACTTGATGAATACGACTTTTTAAACAACATTGGCATAAAAAGAACAAATGTTGTGGCAGGTATGCGTTATACCGTCAATGACTTTACATGGTCGCTCAACGCTCAAGGTGCTAAAAACTTAAATACACAATCAACTTACACATTTGGCCCTTCTGTTAACTGGCGCATGTACTATAATAACGGACACAGGCTTTCAACACAGGCCAACATTACCCGTGGACGTAACTACACAAACCACGGTGTGTTTTTAACATATCAATACTTAAAACCATTAACAAAATGGCAATACAAAAGCTCTGCGGGTAATGCCAGCAATACAAGCCAAACATATAATAAACTTGCTCAAGACTTATCATATAACAACCGCAGGGCGAACTCCCTTGGCTCTTCATTCAATGTAAATAACACAGCTTCAATTAGTAATGACCTTGATGTTTACACAACAAATATTGCCGCTACACATGACATGGAAAGCATGTCATTTGCTGCAAACTACAACAACGTAGACCGCAATGATAGACCACACAGTCAAAAACTTGACTATACCATGGACACAACATTCCTTGCGACACGTGACTCTATTTTAGATGCCGAAGAAAAAAGCTCTGTCTTAGTACCAAGCATGGGTGGGCAAACAAATAACATCATTGTAAAGTTAAAGGGTAACGCCATAGGTGAAGATGTTTCTATTAACTTCAATGGTATTCCAAAAGCATACGGAAAAGTTGGAGATAATATTGCCTTTTCTATTCCAGAATACTCTGGCGGTAAACTCACCATTGCACCTTCTAGCAAAACAAGCGCCATGCTTGACTACAATACAGCACCTGTTGAAATCACCTTATTCCCTGGGAACATTGCCCAACACGAATGGGTAGTTAACAAGGTATATCTATATATGGGGCGCGCCGTTGACACCAATGGCAACCCTATTGCTTGGCAACGCATTGAAGGCTTGAAAGATTTTTCAACAACTGACAGTAATGGCTTCTTTCAAATGGAATTACTTGGCTCAGAAACGCCATACATAAATACAGCTAAAAACCAATGTGTATTTGCGCTCCCTCCTATAAAAGAAGATGAGCAATTTATGCAAATTGGCGATATTACATGCGGATAAAGGATAAATGAATATGCAAAACAACGTTTATAAAAAATGCTTACTCACAGCTATTATCGCTTCAGGAATTTATGCCATCCCAAGCAGTATTGCCGCGACACAAGGCTTACTAAACCCAACATCAACAGGAAGCTTTGATGTTTCTGTAACCATTCCTGACCGCGTGCGCATTACAGGCATGCAAGATATTAGCTTTGGTACATATGTATCGGGTGATTTTGATGATGATTACCCTGTATGTGTTTACAGTAATACGCCAACAGCGCAGTATGGCGTGACGGCCTCTGGTGATGGCGCGAGCAGTGCATTCACCATTACAAACGGAACTGATGCCATTGCTTACCGCGTGCGATGGAACAGCGTTGCAGGTACAACAGTTGGAGAATCAGCACTCACTGCGAATGTAAAATTAGACAATATACCAAATGCCAATCAGCAAAGCAGCACCTGTGCGACTGGTGGCAACAGCGCTAATTTACATGTTCAAATTCAAGATACAGCTATGGCGGGTATGAGTAACGGTACTTATAGCGGTACGCTGACCATTACAATTGAACCCAGCTAATTTACACATAAAACCCATTAAAAAAAAGCCCTATCGAAGGGCTTTTTTTTATAATTTATAAAAGCTGCTTATCAACCCACGACATATAACCTTCGTCGCCCTTATCAACCGTAAAACTGTAAAGCGCTGGAATTTCATAAGGATGGTGATGACGAATGTCAATCATCACTTTTTCAACCATATCTGTGCGGGTTTTAACAATAAGAACAGTTTCAGATTCTTCAACAAGCTCCCCTTCCCATTCATAAACGGAAGTAGCGTTTTGAAGAATATTCACACATGCCGCTAATTTGTTTGTAACCAAATATTTTGCCAAGTCTTTTGCTTTTGACTTATCTGGCATCGTGGTAAAAACAACGGCATAAGAACTCATTTATGCTTTTCTCCAATTTTAAGTGCAATGCCACGCCATGACAAAAACTCAGCCAAAGGAACGCGAGGCACGACTTTCCAAGCGGGGTTAATACCATAACGGTTTGTCCCTATATCGCCCTTTTTTACAGCAAGATAAAACAAAATAACAAATGTAGGCCAAAGCATATAATAAATTAATGTGGACATAGGCACAACGTAGCCAAACATTTCAATAGCATTCATGCCATTTGCCTGAAAAGCAAGCAAACCATATAGCTGATACACTATCAAAGCATAAAACCCATTTAAATGAATATCATGTAAGCGTTTAACCGTTGGTATGAACAAAAATAACGGCATAAATATAAGATAATTAACACCTGCAGGAACGATTAAATAACAAGCAATCATCAAAGATATAACCAACACCCAAGCATTAACAAATGCCATGCGGCGTATGCGCCCCTTAGGTGACAATAAAAATTTAATTAAGTTTTTCATGCAAGGTTACCTTTTATTATTTTTACCAAACCTTAATGACCTGTACCTTTAAGACTACTAGACATATTTTCTGCAACTTCTTTTGCGTCACCAAATATCATATAGGTATTATCCATATAAAACAACGTGTTTTCAACACCTGCATAACCACTGTTCATCGAACGCTTCACAACGTAAACCATTTTAGCCTTATAAGCGTCAAGAATTGGCATACCATAAAGTGGACTTGAAGGATCTTCTTTTGCGTCAGGGTTTACAACGTCGTTTGCGCCAACAACCAGTACGACATCAGTTTGTGAAAATGATCCGTTAATTTCGTCCATTTCTTCCACACGGTCATATGGTACATCCGACTCTGCCAAAAGCACGTTCATGTGCCCTGGCATACGACCTGCTACAGGGTGAATAGCAAAACGCACCTTCACACCTTTTTCTTCTAAAACTTCCATTACGTCTTTTAATGCGTGCTGCGCTTGTGCAACCGCCATACCATAACCTGGAACAATGATAACGCTTTCAGCATTTTCAAGCATGTAAGCAGCGTCTTCTACAGCCGCTGATTTCACACCTTTTTCGGCAGCCGATGCCTGCTTCGCCGCCATAGCGGTTTCTTCTTCGGATGCACCAAAACCACCTAAAATAACACTGATAAAGCTACGGTTCATCGCTTTACACATAATATATGAAAGAATAGCACCAGAAGAACCAATAAGCGCACCTGCAATAATAAGCTGCATGTTACCAAGTGTGAAACCAGTTGCTGCGGCTGCCCAACCTGAATAAGAGTTTAACATCGAAACAATGACAGGCATATCCGCGCCACCGATTGGAATAATCAGTGTAAAACCAAGTAAAAATGCCAAGCCACACATAATCATAAATGCTGGCAAGCTATGCTGAGTAACAAAGCAAATACCTGCTAAAATCATAGCTGTGAAGATAATAAGGTTCAACAAATGCTGACCTTTAAATGTAATCGGTGCACTACGGAAGTTACCATTAAGTTTACCAAAGGCAACAATTGACCCCGTGAAAGTGATGGCACCAATCCATGCACCCATAAAAATTTCAATCATGGCAACGGTGTCATGCGCTTGTGGATTTTCTAAATACATACCACCTGCAACCAAAACAGCTGCCATACCCACAAACGAGTGAAGTATTGCAACCAATTGCGGCATAGATGTCATGTTAATTTTAAGCGCCAAAGGCACACCAATAAGTGCCCCTAATGCCATTGGAATAAATATCCATAAGTAGTCTACAACATGAGGGTGGAAAAGCGTTGCTACAATAGCAATGAACATACCAAGCATAGCAAAATTATTACCGCGCCTTGCACTTGATGGATGTGCCAAGCCCTTAAGCCCTAAAATAAATAATACGCCTGCTATCAGATAAATAAGCGCAAATGTGTCACCTGTTAAATAAGGTATTAACATTGATTTAAGTTCAGTCATTTTTATTATTCCCTCAATAATCTATAATATATAATTATGAATTTAGTTTACAAAGCCCTTCATAAAGCCTTTTATTTTTTGTCCTTCGATTTAAACATCGCCAACATACGGTTGGTCACAACAAAACCACCAAAAATGTTAATAGATGCCAAAAACACACCAACAGAACCAATGGCCTTTGCGATGTAGGCACTGTATTCAGGTGCATGCTCTTGCACGTCCATCATATCAAGCAGAACATCTGACTGTGCCATGTCAACTTCAACAGCGCCACCAGCAACCATCATAGCGCCAACAATAACAATACCAGAAATAGCGTTAGTCACAGCCATTAAAGGCGTGTGTAATGCAGGTGTTACCCCCCACACAACGTGATAACCAACAAAACATGCCAACACAAAAACAATAACTGCGACTGTGAATAATGAAACAACCATTTACTTAACCTCTCCATCTAACGTTACCAGTGACTTCACAATAATTTCATCATCTGTATGTATATTCAAAACTGATTTACCTTCATTTTCTTCGATAAGAAGCGGTAAAATATTAAGTAAGTTGCGTGAGAAGAACGCACTTGCATCACCCGACATACGTGAAGGGTAATCGGTATAACCCACAAGCGTTACGCCGTGCTTCACGCAAACTTCATTCACCACAGTTAAAGGGCAGTTACCCCCAGCAATTTTATTAGCTTGATTAAAGCCACCTGCCGCCATATCAATCACAACAGAACCTTCTTTCATGCCTTTAACAGCGCCTTCTGTAATAAGGATAGGTGCTGCGCGCCCAGGAATTTGAGCGGTTGTAATAACAATATCAGCCTTTTTCAGATATTCTTGTAAAGCAGCTTGCTGCTTTTCTTTACCTTCAGTGCTTAATTCTTTTGCGTAGCCGCCCTCGCCCGATCCGTCTTCGTCTAAACCAAGGTCAATAAACTTAGCACCAAGAGACTGAACTTGCTCTGCCACTTCTGGGCGTACATCAAACGCTTCAACCGAAGCACCTAAGCGTTTGGCTGTGGCAATGGCTTGAAGCCCCGCAACACCCACACCTAAAATAATAACTTTTGCAGGTTTACTTGAACCCGCCGCCGTCATCATTACAGGGAAAAATTTATTGAAGTGATTTGTCGCTTCGAGAACAGCCATATAGCCTGCAATGTTGGCTTGAGATGACAATGTGTCCATAGCTTGTGCACGTGAAATACGTGGAATTTTTTCTGTAGCAAGCGCGTTAACGCCACTTTTTGCAAAGTCTTTAAACAGGTTGGTATTTGAAGATGGGTCTAAACTACCAATAAGCAAAGCACCTTTTTTAAAATTTTTAATATCCGCCTTTGCTGGTGCATTTACCGTTAATACAATGTCACCCCCAAATGATTTTGCGCGTGTTACAATTTTTGCACCTACAGCTTCAAAAGCGCTGTCTTCTATATAAGCTTTTTGTCCAGCACCCTTTTCTACAGCTATGTCAACGCCTTTAAACTTGCTGAGTAAACGTTTAACCGTATCAGGTGTCATTGCAACGCGGTTTTCACCCTGGGCTTCACTTGGGATGGTAATGAGCATAATTTATTATTCCTGTTTTTATATAAAAAATATGTTGATACTAGATATATCAGTTTATCGCCTATACCGCAAGATAGGCATAAAAAAAGCACCGACTGGTGCTTTTTTATTTCGAAAATTTAGACAGTTTGCAATAAAATAATATGCTCACGTGCATTTACTTTGACAGATGCAGTGCTTGGATGAAGAATGTGGGCTATCGCCACGCCTTTTAAAGCTTTATCGCATTCTTTCTTTATATCGCCAATGCAAATACCAGCTTCAACATTTAAATGAATATAAATCTTTTCATTCAAATTTTCAGCCTGTTTCAACGCATCTTCTAACATTTGTGATACATTCTCATAAACATGATATAAGCCCGGTTGATGGGACGTTAATGCCCTACCCGCCACGCGTCTTGTATTCGGGCAAATACCTGAAACAAGTTTTAATGTATAATATGAATGGCGCGTCATTTTGCTTGGATCTGTCATTTTGACTCTGTAAACCGATTTTTGGCTCATAGATAAAACTCCTTATAAAGGAAAAGAAGATTGGAGGAGATTCCTCCAGTAAAAGTATAGGTTACGCAATATCTAATACGTATATAGTATCTTTACTTTTAAATTACAACCCCACAGAACAAAAACTTGTCTTTTATGCGTAAAAAAAGGCATTTACACCTAAAATATAGATATAAATGCCTAAAATATGAAATTTAACGCTTATTTTTGTTTTTTGCGCTGCTTACAAGCTTCGTATAAACTGATACCCGTTGCAACACTTACATTTAAGCTCTCCACTTCGCCCACCATCGGTAATTTAGCCGTAAAATCACAGTTTTTCTTCACCAAATCACGCAAGCCATTACCTTCGCTGCCCATAATGATGGCAATTTTACCTGTTAAGTCGACGTCTGAAAGCTCTTTTTCAGCATAACCGTCAAGACCGACAGTCCAAAAACCTTCTTTTTGAATTTGCTCTATCGTTTTGTTCAAGTTACCCACTTGAATAACAGGTGTATATTCACTTGCACCCACAGAAGCCTTAACAGCAACGTCATTTAATGCCCCCGCCCCATGTGCTGGAATAAGAACAGCATCGCAACCAAAAGCGTTCGCACTACGCAAACAAGCACCAATATTACGCTGGTCTGTTACTTGATCTAAAATAAGTAAAAAATTGGCGTGCCCTAAAACAGACTCTAAGCTCATCTCTTTTAAATTACCCACCTTAGCAGCAACACCTTGGTGAACAAGATCAGGAAACTTCTTATCTAACTCTCTTGGATGAACGGTATCAACACGCGCACCTTTAAGGTCTTTTTTATATTCGGCATAACGATTTACATTTTTTTGCGTCACTAAAAGTTCATAAACTTCACGCTTACCAGCCTTTATAACGCCTTCTACGGCATGGTGTCCAAATATCCAAGTTGTCATCATTCATTCCTTCATTGTATGTCATGCAGTTTTATAGCATATTGCCCACATAGCCAATAATTATGTTTATAAATTATAGATTTTTATAGAAATTGATAAAAAAAAGCCCGTATGATGCGGGCTTTTTTTAAGAATGATAACACTTAGTCACAAAGTGTAAACTCAACCATTTCGTCGCCATTTTTAAGCTGGTCAACAGCTTCCATACCACTTTCCACTTCACCAAATACTGTGTATTCACCGTCTAAGTGTGGGTGTGCGTCGTAGCAAATGAAAAACTGTGTTGAAGCAGAGTGAATGTCATGCCCCATACGTGCCATAGAAAGAATACCGCGTGTGTGTTCCACCTCGCTAAATTCCGCTTCTAGTGTGTAGTCAACACCTTCACGACCTGAAGATTCAGCATCACCGCATTGTGCCATAAAGCCCTCAATCACGCGGTGGAATGTTAAGCCATCGTAAAACCCTTCTGCAATACGCTCTTTAATTGAAGCTACTGTTTTAGGTGCTACTTCTGGGTAAAAGTTAATCAATACTTCACCGTATTTTGTTACAAGTCTTGCATCTGCCATTTTAATTTCTTTCATTGAGCCACACCTTAAAAAGATTAAAGCGCGCTTTGTTTGTTTTAATATAAAGTATTTAGTAATTTAAAACAGGGTTTTTTGTCAATAAAAAAGGCCTCTTAATAAAAAGGCCTTCTTTAATAAATTTAAGCAACTATTGTTTGTTAACAAGGTAAACTTTTAACATTTTGTCACCTTTGTTAATTTTATCAACAGCACTCATGCCACTTTCCACTTCACCAAAAACGGTGTACTGGTTGTCAAGATGTGGAATGCTTGTGTAAGCGATGTAAAACTGGGTTGACGCGGAGTTTACGTCGTTTGTACGCGCCATAGCAAGTGTACCACGCTTATGTTTTACACGATTTTGGAATTCTGGTGGCAATGTATAATTTACAGCTGGGCGACCAACCAATGTAGGGTCACCGCCTTGCGCTACAAAACCAGGTATAACGCGGTGGAAATAAATACCATCATAAAAGCCTTCTTTAACACGCTCTACAAAAGCAGCAACTGTTTTTGGTGCAACATCAGGGAAAAGCTTCATAATCACGTCACCGTGCTTTGTTTCCATTTTAACGTAAATCATTTTGGCAGGATCTGGGTATTGTACTGTACCGCCTGTCAGTTCAGCCTGTGCATTGGCACTCAATAGCATCATCGCTGAGATTAAAAATAGTTTAATTTTTTTCATATTTTCTTACTTTCATTTTAGTTTTTTAATTTTTTATTTATGCAATTGTTCGTGTTTTAAAAGAATTTCCTTGGTTTTTATCCCCTCACCGCCACTAAATCCACACATTTTACCGTTCGACGCAACAACACGGTGGCAAGGTATAATAATAGGAATTGGATTTTTACCAACCGCCCCGCCCACAGCACGTGGATGACTGCCCACTGCTATCGCTACATCTTTGTAAGTTTTTAATGCGCCGTATGGAATGGTTAATAAATAGTGCCATACCTTTTTTTGAAACGCTGTGCCTTTAGGTTCTAAAGGGATATTAAATTTTTTATCGTTTCCTGTAAAGTACGCCCCGAGCTCATTTATAATTTGAGTTGAACATGGGCATTCGCTGTAAGTATTGCCCCATGTTAAATGGGTCAGTTTGCCATTTTCTTCCTTAAAAGAAATAACACCCGAAATGGTGTTAAGGCTTGCCATTATATTTTCACTTTATCTAATTTTTGTTTGACGCATTTGGGCACATAAGCGCTCACGTCACCACCCAAACTTGCAATCTCCTTCACCGATGTGGATGAAACATGCAAGAAAGCTGCCGTAGACATTAAATAAACAACTTCTAGACCTGGGTGCATTTCGTTATTAAACTGAGCCATTTTAAATTCATATTCAAAGTCAGACGTTACGCGCAAACCACGAATAACAACAGTTGCGCCTTTTTCCTTCGCAAAATTTGCCAGTAAATTACTAAACCCTTGGACGGTAACATTTTTAATGTCCGCTTCCGCTACGCTTTGCTTTATTAAATCTATACGCGCCTCTAAGCTAAAAAGCGTTTTCTTTTTTTCGTGCTCGCTTACAGCTATGATTATTTCGTCAAACTGCTTTGCAGCACGTTTAGCAATGTCTAAATGTCCCTTTGTAAAGGGATCAAATGTGCCTGGGTATAAAGCAATTTTCACGTGGTAAGGTTTCCTTCATTTTTTTATTACGGCATAGATTAAATCCCACGCCAACATTCGTCAAACAAAAACATTCTTAATTCAAACATAACAAAGCATAAACAACTGTATACTAAAATCTTTACAATTAGTTATTAGTGTGAAATAATCCGATCATAATAGATACATTCATCCCTTTTAGCTGCTACAGACAAACATGTTGGCAGACAAAATTTCATCAACTGAGTCTTATTACTCAAATCTTAAAACTCCTTAACACTTCATAAATAGCATTTCTTTACTGATGGAGGTCAAATCATGGCCACTCAAAAATCTAAAAATGTACACACACGCTGGGTCACAGTAACCGTTGCCATTTTAATGCTTACCTTTTTGTTATGGGTAACAGGCAATATTGACGTTCTTATTTCTGAAGATACTCTTGGCATTGTTTTTAGCGTATTTATTATTTATACGCTGACGCAAGCAGCAAGAATTCAGTATAAAAACGTAAAACGTGAACAGCTTAATAATGACGCAAATAAAAAAATACTTTCTCGATTGAACAATAGTTCAAATTACGCAAAAACTTTAGGTGAATTTATTTCAAATGAACGTATTTGCGCCATGAAAGATGCGTCTATTAAAATTTTATTTGCGCGTTTACTTCGTTATATACAACGCAACCCTTCTCAACCGCTGAGTCAAGGCAATATGGAAACATGTGAAGCTTTAATTGAAGAAGACTTTAATTACCGCGTTGCAGAGGAATTGGCTCAGGCTGAAAATTTAACAAAATATGGTATGCTTGGTACATTTATGGGCCTTGTTTGGGGTTTTGCATCCGTTAACTGGGGCGCTCTTACTGCCGATACAGCACTTTCTATTGTAGGTGGTGTTGTGGGTGGTGTTCAAGTGGCATTGGTTACCAGTATTATTGGCCTTGTTAGTTCCATTATACTGTTAAATCAACATAAAAACCTACGTGCATCGCATACACATAACTTCATGAAAATAATAGACAGTATCCAAGAAATGGGTCGTGTTCTATGTTATGAAAATACCTACGCTACTCTTGCAAAAGAAATGGGGTGGGTAAAAACTAAAGACGAGGTAACTCGCCATGAAACGTAATCGTCATCAATCAAGCAATCGGTCTGGCCTGCAAACAAGCCAAGTTTTAAATGACCTTACCTTTGGTATTGCATTCATCTTTATTGTAGCTGCCGTTTTGTTGCTTATTATTGTAAGTACAAAAGCCATTACAAAAGTACCTGAATATGATGCCTTAAAGGTAACAGTTGTTTGGGACACCTGCTTAAAAGGTGACCGCATACCTGGCTATTCAAAAGCCGATGTTGACACCTATATTATGGGTAAGTTTAACACGCCAAACGGTGAAATTACCGATATTTTAGGTTTTAACACCCCTGACCGTAAAACACGTTACTTTGTTTTGGACCGTGACGACAAAGGTTATTCTGGCACTGAGCCTGTAATAGGTAATTCTGATGGTAAAGAAATGGCTGAAACCAACAAAGAGATTATTACCTCTGCGTTGAACCATTTAACGGATGGCTGGTATTATATCAACCTTCACCTTTACGCTGACAAAAAAGAATTAGTTACTGCAGGTAAAATTTGCGCCGATGTTCAAGTTACTGTATTTAAAGGCTTACGCGGTAAAGAAAGACTGGTTTGTAATTTAGAAGCTGCGCATGACAGCGCTGCTCAACTAACCCATAAAGGTCAAGAAATTACCGTTTGCCAATTTCAAATACAACATGGAAATTTTGTTGAAGGCTCACAAGAAGAAATTGTGCAGCAAGACATTAAACAATTTTCGCGCCCTCCTGGGCCTTAAACATCTATAAACCCATCATTATTTTAATTCAATACTATACGAGGTTCTATTATGGACTTTTTTAATAGCATTGCCGAATACATCAGCGTCAACACTTTAATTGTTGTTGTTGGGTGTACGGTAATTTTATCTATGGTTGCTTTTCTTTCGGCGAATATGTCCCAAGTAAAAGGCACCAAAGCAAATGCTGCCATTATAGTTATGAGCTGCATATTGCTGGCTAGCATTCTGGTATATCCGCGCGTATTAGAGCGTGCATATATTGGTAAAGCTGACATGCAATGTGAAGTTTTTGACCGCAATGCCGATGGCGACATCCTTTATGAATTTAAACAAGTAGTGGATCCAGCAACAGGAAAGCCAATGCTTATAAATGGTGAACCTGCTATGGCAAAATTCCCAAAACTGAAGCGATATTATTTCCCTTTACAGGATATAAAGCTTCAAGAAGGCGTTTTACGGATCCGTGTTAAAGCGTTTGAAGGTGCTGGCTCTGATGAGGAACATTATTGTGCGTTTGATATTTTTCCAAAACCTAAAAAGGTTAAAGAAAAAGACCCAAGTAAGCAGTCCCCTCAAGAAAAGGCAAAACAGCAAAAGCGAGAACAACGCGAAGCTCAGGAGCAAAAGGAAGTACGCCAATGGTACAATAAGCTCAAAAAACAAAAAGATATGCTTGATAAAATCAATGCCATAGACGCTTTGTCGAAAATGACAGAGAAAGAGAAGGAGGATCTTGCCAAAGAAATGGCAAAGTCAGAGGACTCTTTAGACAAAACCAGCGATGCTAAAAAAGCGTTAGACGGTTTAGGCAAAGAAATTATGAAGCAACAAATTGAAGCCATGAAAAAGGCCAAAGAAAAGGGTGAAGCTGATGGAGAAAGCTCTGGTAAAGGCAAAGGTATGCGTCCTGGTAGCGGGTTAAGCATTACCTTACCTGTGAATGGTAGTTCACGTGAGGAAATAGAGGCTCAAGCCGGTAAAAAAGGTGAGCAAGGTTCCAAACTTGAGAGCCCTGCGCTCGACAATGACTGGGAAACCAGCGATGGCGTCGCACCAAACAAAGAACATCGTGAAAACGATGCACTTAAAAATGAAGGTTAACACCTTCTATCGACAAAAAGCCCTCATTTGAGGGCTTTTTTTATGCAATCTTCATAGCTTGTCATCCCTACTCTTTCAGGCTATAAAGACCGTGAGAGCAAGGATGGCATTAAAAGGTTTAATTGACACAGGACTGCTTATTTCAGACACTCCTAAAGGTGTTGTAAGGCTAGAGCTTCATAATTATGTTTTGATTCATCAAACCATAATCAACCAAACAAGGGTAGCATGTATAAAAAAACAGAAAATGCTCGTTACTCTGGAACATCAATCAATAAAATTTCACTATGTGTAACCGTTTTTATTTCAATATATCTTTCATCCACAACTTCACATGCGTCACCTTTACGAAGAAGATTACCATTGATCTTTACCTCACCATCAGAGACAAGAATGTACGCCTGATTTTTAATTCTATGTTTTATACTTTTACAACTCGCAATTTTACCGCCATATATTGATGCGTATTGGTTGATATGAAGCACGTCTTTGTCAGAGTCTTCTATGCGGCCAGAAACAAGCAGAGGCAATTCATCCTCACTGGTATTTTTAGGGAATTTAACAGCGGCCCAGCTGGGTTTCACTCCTTTTTTATATGGTTTTATCCATATTTGATAAAGGCTTGTGTCTTCACTTTCTAAGTTATATTCAGAATGATAAACACCTGTACCTGCGCTCATCACCTGAACATCACCAGCGGCTGTGCGCCCTTCATTTCCTTCACTATCTCTATGGGTAATAGCACCTTTGCGAACATAGGTGATAATTTCCATATCTCTGTGCGGATGAGTATCAAAACCACCACCAGCACGGACAATGTCGTCATTCACAACAAGCAATTGACCAAAGCCCATGCGGTTGGGGTTATAATAATTTGCAAAGCTGAAGTGATACCTTGCATGTAACCAAGAAATCTTCATTTCACCTAAATCTTTAAATTTTTGAACTTTTATCATCTAAGCCACCTCCTTGCTAAACCTGGTACGGTCATGGGCTTGTCCATAGTTAAGTTCTGGGCCAATAGGTATAATTGAAGTTGGATTTATAGTTGCATGGCTCGTATAATAATGTGTTTTAATATGCTGCATATTAACCGTATCAGCCACGCCTTCAATTTGATAAAGATCTCGCACATAATTTGAAATATTTGGATAGTCAGCTATGCGTTTTATATTGCATTTAAAATGACCAACATAGACAGGGTCAAACCTAACAAGCGTCGTAAACAAACGCCAATCAGCTTCTGTTATAGTATCAGCCAAAAGGTAACGTTGATGCGATAGCTTTTGCTCTATGACATCTAATGCGTCAAAGAGTTTAGTAACCTCTTCGTTATAAACACTTTGTTCTGTCGCAAAGCCAGCCTTGTAAACACCGTTATTTATTGTGCTGTATATAAAGTCATTTATATCGTCTATTTCACTACGCAAAGCCGACGGATAATAATCATCTTCATTGCCCGTCAATTTATTAAAAGCCGTGTTAAACATACGGATAATTTCAGAAGATTCATTGTTCACGATTGTCTTTGTTTTAGTATCCCATAATATCGGTACGGTAACGCGACCTGTATAGTTAGAGTCTGCTAAAGTATAAAGCTCATACGCAAATTCCTTACCATTTAAAGGATCACCGCTTTCATTCAAGCTCCAACCGTTTTCACCCATATAAGCATCGACCACAGTCATTGGGATAATATCCTCTAAGCCTTTTAGCTTACGGAAAATTGCCGTACGGTGTGCCCAAGGGCAAGCATGGGAGATATATAGGTGATACCTCCCCGCTTCAGCAGGAAATTTATCTGTACCTATAAAATCCCTAAATGCTGATTCTTTTCTTTCAAATTTCCCGCCAGTTTTTTTGGTGTCATACCACTGGTCGTGCCATTTGCCTTCTATTAATAGTCCCATAATATTATTCCTTGATTCAGGTCCCTTATTGATAAATACCTTCTACATGCAAAGTCATCTCAACTTGAGTTGACGCAGGGCCTAGGTCATAATCAATGCCATAATCTTTGAGCGTTAAAGTTGTTGAACCTGTAAACCCAGCACGGTAGCCACCCCAAGGGTCATTGCCTTCGCCTATACGATTCACAGTAAGGTCGACGGATTTTGTGACACCGCGTAATGTTAAGTCACCTGTCATCACACCTGTATTTTCATCTATTTCTTTATACGAGGTGCTTACGAAAGAAGATTTTGGAAAAGACTTCACTGCAAGAAAATCTTCGCTACGTAAATGCTTATCACGTTCAGCGTGATTACTATCAATACTTGATGGGTCAATGTTAACTGTTGCAGTTAATGTTTTCATATCTTTTTTGCTATATGTAAACGAACCGTCAAAGGTGTTAAAGCGTCCTGACAACCAGCTATATCCCAGGTGTTTAATTTTAAATTCTATAAAAGCATGGGCACCTTTGGTGTCAATTTGATATTGGTCAGCATAGGCTGAAGGTACCATTATTGATGCTGCGAGTAGTGTATATAAAAATGTCTTTTTCATTGAGTATTCTCCTATTATAATTTAATTATTTTTTCATACGGCCAATCATGCGATTAAGCGTATTGTCTTTATCTACAAAGTGATGTTTAAGTGCTGCAAATCCGTGAAGTGATGCTAAAGCGATAACACCAAGTGCAAGGTAGTAGTGTATAAATCCTGCTATATCTTCTTGTTTATCGAAAGCAAAGGGCAAGGCCGGCACTTCAAATAAATTGAAAACACTAATAGCTCGGCCGTCGGCCGTTGAGATTAAGTAACCACTTATAAAAATAGCAAAAATAAGAACATATAGGGCTATATGAGCTAAATGAGCCATTATTCTCTCACTTTTAGTATGCGTTGCTAAAGGTTTAGGCTTATTATCAGTCATGCGCCATAGCAGCCTAAATAACATAACAATAAATAACAACCCACCTATGCTCTTATGAATAAATGGTGCCGTTTTATACCAATCGCTGTAGTAAGTTAAGTCAGTCATCCACAATCCAAGACAAAATAAACCAACCACCGTTAAGGCCGTTACCCAATGCAAAGTAATTGAGACACCTCCCCATGTTTTTTGGCTGTTTTTCCACTTCATATCGCAAGTAACTCCAAATAATTTCATAAACTTTAACTTCATAATAAATTGTAATAAACTTACATTTAGTTTACAATATAGACAAACGGAACATAATTCATTCCAAAAGGGACTTAAATGGATAACATTTCACGTATCAGTATATTCTTGGCAGTTGCTAAACATCACAACTTTTCTAAAGCGGGGAAAGAACTTGGCATGACAGGGTCAGCCATTAGCAAACAAATACAAAAACTTGAAAACAGGCTAGACGTTACTCTATTTCAAAGAACAACCAGAAATGTCACTCTAACAGAGGAAGGTGCCATTTATCAGGAGCGCGCTCACCGTGCCATTAGCGACCTACAAGAAGCTGAAAATTTCATTCAAGAAATGAAAACTTGTCCAACTGGTATATTAAAAGTTAGCATACCCATGTCTTTTGGCCTTCAGTATATGACAAAGCCTATAGCTGACTTTGCAAACAAATACCCAGATGTAAAATTAGAAGTGGATTTTGATGATCGTAAAGTGGATATTCTAGCTGAGAGTTACGACCTCGCTGTGCGTATAGGGTCGCTTGAAGACTCATCTTTCATCTCAAGGAAAATTGCTGATTGCCCTGTACTTATTTGTGCGACACCTAAATACCTAACAAAATATGGTAAACCAAAAAACATAGAGCAGCTTAAAGACCATAAAACTCTTATATTTACAAAGCATTCCCAAAATACAGCATGGGCATACAAATATGAAAATAAAAATGGAAGCATTGTATTAAATCCATGTTTAAAAGCAAATAACGGTGAAATGTTATTAGCAAGCTGCCTACAAAATGTTGGTATTTGCGCCCTGCCAATATTCATGGTTTCGAAGTACATTAAATCAGGCGAGTTAATACATATATTACCAGAATATGAAATTTTATCTGGTGGGGGTATCTATGCAATATTCCCCCAAAACAGGCATTTATCTACCCGTGTTCGTTTGTTTTTAGAGATGCTGACTGAGACAGGTAAAGACCTGCCTTGGTAACGCCTCAGCATAAAAGATTTATACGACTTATCTTTAGAGTTTTTTTTAATGCAAATGTGAATTTATTAAGAATGGTTCACCTTGCATTTATGCGCTAACCCTGCTCAACAGAACATTACTGTTCTTATGGATGAAAAGAAGGTAGTTGTATTCAAGCAAGAAACACTTAAAGACGAGGCTCTTTTATACCGTAAAAAAATAGCCATATGTGACGCCTTAACATTACCGAGCTAAAAATAAATTGCATAAATTAATATTTTTCATTCAGGGCCAATTCCCACTCATAAATAGTATCAAGCTTTGAACCTAGCAAAGAAACAACGAATGGTTCAGCCCCTCCAAGTGCTCCGACATGCTCACATATAAGAATAGGTCGGCCATCATCTAATTCATTTTTAACTGGAATAGCCTTAACCTCGAAAATAGTATCTATGTATTCTGCTTGTCGCATACTAGGTATATAACGTGCGGCATCATTTCGCATGAAAGGGAAATGAGATCCGTGGCTCTGCTTATAATTTTCTAAAGCTTTATAAGCATCGCCTTTGCCAGCTAGAGCAGAAGCGTGAGGTGTATAGTGTACATGACTTAAAGTTGCATACCCCTCTCCACCGAATGGCATTACAGAAAAGAATGCGCCATCCATTACCGTTATTCCAGTTTGTTGTAGATCTTGAGGACGTTTAATAAGAGGCATTTCAGTAAGTTCTAATTTCAAGCCAAGGGGTTTAAGGTCACTACTAATTAGGAAGTTGTTCAGGTTTGCATAGGTAGCTATAATAACACCGCCTGCTTTAATATCTTCGCCTGAGTTTTTCAAGCATACATACGAGTTTTCCACATGTACACGTGTACATGATTTGTTTAAGTGTATCGTAATATTAGGTTCAGCTTCCACTTGTTTAGTAACAATATCACTAAACATATCTGTATTAATAGAGGCCTCTTCGGCAATGAATATTTCATCTATCCGATTAAAATCAAAAAGACCTCGTTGTAGTTTTGTAGGTTCAGACAAAGGTATGCCTACAACGTTGCAAAATGATTTGAATTGATAAGGGTTAATTTTAGATGTATGCCCAGCAATGGCATAAATGTGCTTAAAGTCATCAACCACACATGCAGAATAATCTGTTTTAAATCTTTCATAATTACGGTGAGAACCAATAGCCGTCATTAAGCTACGTGGGTAATGGTAGCCATTGTGAATCCGAGATTGGTTATTGCGACTTGCGCGACTTAAAAGAGAGTTTTCTTGCTCAAGAAGAACAACTTTTTTTCCTTTTTGGGCAAGAAGTATTGCCGTTCTACAACCGTACAACCCGCCGCCAACAATAGCAATATCAAAATTTGTACTCATGATCTAAGGTATTGCCCTCCATTAATATCTATAACATTTCCAGTCATAAATTGAGCCTCATCACTGAGGATATAATTTGTTAGGCTTGCAATGTCTCCTGGGTCTCCGGCAAGTTGCATAGGGATAAGTTTAATATTATGTTCCAAGCGTCCCTCAATCAGGCTATTTGTCATCCCTGTATTTAAAGTCATTCCAGGGGCAATACCCACCACTCGTGCATTAGGTGCTAACTTTAAAGAGAGCGAGCGAACTAAACTATGTATAGCACCCTTACTTGCTGCGTAAGCATCATCATAACTTCCTTTGTGGCCAGAAATAGAACCAAATAAAATTACCGCCCCACCTTTACTTAGCTGTGATGATGTGTGCTTAATCATCAAGATCGGGCTAATGACATTAATATTGAAAAGCTCACTTAAAGTTTCGGGGGTACTTTCAAATATGCTGTTCCCTTGTAATATACCTGCAGCATTTATAATACCATCGAGAGGTGTATCAAAACCTTTAAAGGATTTGTCTACTTGGAGAGGGTTTGCAAAGTCTGCCTCTATGATATTTTGCGGGCTATAAGGCAAAACTTCGGCGCGTCTTTTATCTCTTAAAACAACGGTAATATGATGACCTTGTTCATGAAGCGACTTATAAATAGCAAGTCCAATACCAGATGTTGCACCTGTAAGTAAGTAACTTTTAGGCATATTCTTATCTTTCTTAGTCATTATAAACAAATTTCTTATTAACGATAAATCCAACAATTGTATAAAGTACCATGGTAGCTGCAACTGCAACATATTCCTGAATCTCATATTTTTCAATAAGAAGTATTTGTAAGGCCTGTGCACAGGCTAGGTTTAAAAGGTTAAAGCACAAAAAACGTATAGCTCTCTTTTTTGTTTTGCCCTGAACTTTAAATGTAACCTTAAAATTAAGGGTAAAGCTAACACAAAAAGCAATGCTGTAACCAAGTAATGTATAGGCCACATAAGACCATTCAAGGTAAACACCCAAAGCCATAAAACTAACACCTACAATGGTGTTTAAAATCCCGACTGATGAGTATAAAATAAATTGTCGGAAATTAAATAATTTCTGAAATTGAGTTAAGGTCATTAATCTTTCTTTTCATTTTGTAACATTTCTGGAATGTCAAAAACGGCGTTACCTGTTTCATCGCGTATATAGTATAGAGGTCGATTTTTACATTCAATAAGAATACGTGAGATATACTCACTAATTAAAGCAAGAAAAACAAATAGAATTGAAAACATGAAGGACATGAGCAACATAAGACTAGTCCAACCTTCAACAACATTTGCGCCCATAATTTTTGTTACAAAAATATAGCATGCATAAACAAACAAACATGAGCTGATGGTAATACTTACTAAACTCATAATTCTTAATGGTTTATTTGAAAAGGCGAAGATTGCGTCTGTTGCCGCACCTAGAAGTGAGCTCCAATTGTAGCTTGACTCTCCTGCCAACCTTTCAGGCCTATCAAAGGCAACACTTCCAACCCTATAACCAACATACGCATAAAGCATTTTTAGATAACGGTTATGCTCTCGCATCGTTAAAATAGAATTTAAAGCTTTGCGTGAAAAAACCCGGAAATCTCCAGCATTTTGTGGGATATTTAATCCAGTCATACTTGAAGCTACACGATAAAACAATTTGGAGGATAATTTTTTAAGGAAGGTTTCGCCATTACGAGACTGGCGAGCAGCATAAACAATGTCGAGCTCATCAGTTAAAAGCTTTTGTAGAAGATCAGGGATCAGTTCAGGTGGGTCTTGCATATCGCTATCCATAATAACAACATAATCACCAACAGAGTGTTCAAGCCCTGCTGTCATGGCAATTTCTCTACCAAAATTACGAGAAAGTTCAATAACTCTAACGCATTGTTCTTTTTGTGCGGAAGTTTTTAAAATTTCTAGTGTGTTGTCAGTAGATCCGTCATTAACCAATATCAGCTCGTAATTAACACCCATTTCTTTTAGGGTTTTAAGTGTTTTTTCAATGTAAATATGAATAGCTTCTTCTTCATTATAAACAGGCGCAACAACTGAAAAAACAATATTTTTATCAAAAACGGTAGTTTCTTTATTCTGAGGCATTGAATTATTTCCTTTATTTTACATGACGAAATTATCATAAAATTTGAATTATGACTATAATTAATATAGCCCCCCATTATAAAAAATTTAATTTAAGATTTTAATTTTTTTACGCGTGTGTTTTAATGTGCGCTTATTAAAATAAGTATTATCAATTTACGTGAGCGTTCTTAAAAATGAAGCTAAAAACCCCTTATTTATCCATAAATAAAGTCAAACAAAAATGCTGTGATTTTTTTCGTATGATGCCAGCACTATCTACAGATAAAAACTTTATTCATTATAAAATCCCTTTAATTCTTACAGCCTTATATCTCTTAGTAAGAGCCTGCATTTTATTTGTAGGAATTAACATGGAAGCAACAATAGGCGGAATGTTTATGATGGACATTAACCTTATGCAAAATGATTTTTGGGTAAATTTATGGAGTATGCATGCCCAACCTCCTTTATTTGCAATTTTCACCTGGCTTGTTATAAACCTGTCTCCTTTTGAACAATACTGGATTGCAGCCTTACCTATATTTGTTGTGCTAGGTGTTATACTTATGCTTACGCTTTATAATATTCAATTAAGGCTAGGTGTTCCAGCCTACTGGTCTGCTGGAATCGCATTTTTATTTAGTATTAGTGCAAACTCTCTTTATTACGGAAGTTATTTTTTATACACTTTTCCTATAACTGTTTTGATCACCCTTTCGATATTTAATTTAATTAAATTTGTAGATAAACCTAGTTATAAAAATGCAAGCTACATCTTTTTTTGCTTGGTAGCAGTATCACTGTTGCACAGTATATTTCATCTTGTATTTTTTGTGGTTGCTGCCTTGCTATTGTTTTTATTTATAGGTAAGTATCGTTGGAAAATTTTACTTGGGTGTATTATACCATTGTGCATTATTTTATCATGGTATGGGAAAACATACATGCAAACAGGACAATTTGCAGCTTCAACTTGGGGCGGCTTGAGCATTTCTAATATCATGTTGTACTACCCAACATCGCCCGAGGAAAAAAATAATTTTATCAAAGAAGGTGTGATTACACCTAATGCACATATCAAACCATTTACCCCAGTGGAAGCTTATCCTAATTTTGAAGACGTAAAAGAATCTACTGGAATACCTATTCTCGATATGGTTAAGCACGCCGATGGGAAAACATCCAATTTACATCATTTAGCAATGGCGACTTTTTCTAAGGAAGCAGAAAAAAACTCTTTAAATATGCTCAAGACACACCCAGAGGTTTATCTTAAAGGCACTCAAGCAGCACTTTATCTGTTCATGCTTTCACCTAGCGAGTGGTTTCATACATACGGTAAAAACGCGACCGAACCCTGGGACAGGGCTTGGAGCTTTATAACCACTGGACGTATGAATTGGACAAGCATGTCACAAAGTCAAATCTTGAGAGAGCGATGGACTAAAAACCATGATATGCCCAATTATATTTGGGAATACATTGAATATAATGGCTGGACTAATTTCCCGTGGTTTACACCGTTTATTTTATTAGGACTTATTGGTTATGGCTTCTGTGTAGCTTGTCATAAAAGTTATAATAAAGACCCACAAGCAATAGTTTACTGGGCAATGCTTTATATTATTGGTTACGTAACAACGACTTCTATATTATTAGAAATTGGTGAAAACCAACGTTATAGATATTACATGAGCCCAATGCTTGCCATCTTATTTAGTATCTTAAGCCTTAAAATATATAGGATTTTTTTTACTGGATATAAAAACCTAGAAACTTCTAAAGTTCGAGTATCAAACGACACTAAAAGCGATAAGAAAAACTTTTTCATCAAGCTTTTTAATGGAGATATCCCTCTAAAGGTAACCTTCTGGGTTTTTGCAGGTTTTGGACTTGTAGCATTCCCTTTACTATTCAACTATATTAATACGAATTACGATAGTTTTATTTACTCCTTAAAAGGCATGGGGGTTGTAGCTATTTTCTATTGGTTCGTCCTTTTTTATTGTGCATTTGTTTATATTTCAATTTGGAGAAGTGCAGGTAAGTACAAAGACAAGTTCCCGTACGCAGGCCAACTGGCTCGTGCCCTTGTTCTTATTGGTTTGTTAGGCTTGATCAACGGTTTCTGTCAACGAGAAAATACTGTCACCATTCCACAAAAAGGCACTGAACTCTATAAGTATTGGGGTATTAAGAAATAAATTATTGGTGATTTTGAGGTGGTAAAAAAATGATTTGTTTAGGCTGTCGCCTCAATTTACGATTTGTAATCGTATAGAAACATATTCCCATTTAAGAGCGTCCAACTCATTTAATAGGTATATTTAGCAACTGTAAACTTTGTTGTCCAGTTGTCCAATAGACAGCACTTGCTAAAGAGTATTTAGAGCTGAATATCAACACTATTTCAAATGAAATAAATTTAACTATACCCTATCAAACCAAGCGTGTAAAAAGAGGTGCAATTGTCATCAGATCAAACATTCAAAATGACATCGATAGTTTATCCACTACTGAAATTAAAAAGATTGTCCAAGGAACCATTTGGCGAGAAGAACATTTCGCAGGTAAAAATCTACAAACTATTGCCGAACGAGAAAATTGCTCCAGCCGCTACGTCCGCAATGTTATTGCGAAGATTTTGGAAATTTCATTCTAAACGATTCCTTCATATAAATTCCTTTATAGTAAGGTCCACTTATCTGAAATAAATCTAATTATAATTGGATTATGATCTATGTGCCCGAGGGACGAAAAATTAACCCATAGAGAAAACGCACTATATTGCATGAGAAATGGATATTCTCTACTGTCCATCGGAAAAACAGTTTCGGCGATTCGCCGCACACAGCGGGCTTTTTTGAGGGGATTTCTCTAAAGTTCGACAAAATCTAGATTAAATGGTGCGCCCGACAGGATTCGAACCTGTGACCACCTGCTTAGAAGGCAGGTGCTCTATCCAGCTGAGCTACGGGCGCAACAATCAAAACATAGCATAATCAGTGTATTTGGCAAGGTATTTTAATGCACATGAAACTTTTTTTTGTTTTTGCGTTTTTTTTAGTTGCACTTTGTTTAAAAGTTGGTTAAAACTCAAACCAGCTTTAAGAGAGATGACTGAAAAGTAACTCAACTTATGGCGGGCGTAGCTCAGTTGGTAGAGCGCCAGCTTGTGGTGCTGGATGTCGCCGGTTCAAGCCCGGTCGCTCGCCCCATTTATTAAAGCTGTGTTATATGGTGTTTTGCGGATATGGCGGAACTGGTAGACGCGCAAGATTTAGGTTCTTGTATCGAAAGATGTGTAGGTTCGATTCCTATTATCCGCACCATTTATAACTTTCTTATTTATTTCATCAGGTTATTCAGGTTTGTATGCAGGTGGTACAATTTGGTTGTACAAACTGTCTTTTGTGGTGGGCTGTAAGCTGTTGATATCTTATTTGTAAATATTGCGAAGAACCTGCTGGCTTTTTAAGACGTTCACATAAAGAGTGCAAATCAAAATATAATCAAGCTAAGAGTGATATTATCAACCTTATTGAAAACTTTGAAGATATAGATGATTTAAAAGCTATTGAGAATTAAGTTAGATAAGATTGTTTCATTTCAACCATACGATGATGGATTGGGTGTGCAGCGTGATGCTGCTACAGCTAAGCCGCAGTCATTTATTACTGGCGATGGCTGGTTTATCTATAACTTAGTTATGAATGTGGCTAAGCTTTAACAAAACCTTTACCTCTTCTCATTTCGACACTAAACTCACCACTCATGTACTTACATAAAAGCAAGTTTGGTGTCTATTATTACCGCTATACGCTGCCACGATATATCCGTGAACAGTATTCATTTTACAGCTTAATTTTTTGACGACCTTTTATAAGTTCGCTCACAACCTCTGGTTCTGCCAATGTGGAAATATCACCTAAATTATCTGTTTCCTGTGCGCTAATTTTGCGTAAAATACGGCGCATAATTTTACCCGACCTTGTTTTAGGTAAAGCTTGCGTCCAGTGAATAACATCGGGCTTTGCGATAGGACCAATTTCCTTAGCACATTGCGCAATCAGCTCATTATATAGCCCATCACTTGCCTCATATCCATCGTGCAAGGTCACATAGGCATATATTCCCTCACCTTTAATAGGGTGCGGGAAACCAACAACCGCCGCTTCTGAAACCGCTTTATGCAACACCAATGCACTTTCAACCTCTGCCGTTCCAATACGGTGACCTGACACATTGATAAGATCATCCACGCGTCCTGTAATCCAATAATAACCGTCTGCGTCACGTGTGCAACCGTCACCTGTGAAATATGAATTTTTAAAAGTGCTAAAATAAGCGTCTTTGTAACGTTTATGGTCACCATAAACCGTTATCATTTGCCCTGGCCAACTGCTTTCAATGCACAAAATACCCTCACAAGCACCTTTTAGCTCGTTACCATTTTCATCTACAATTTTTGGAACCACACCAAAAAATGGCAATGTCGCACAACCGGGTTTAAGGTCGGTTACGCCTGGAAGTGGCGTAAGCATATGCCCGCCTGTTTCCGTTTGCCACCATGTATCAACTATTTGACAATCACCATGCCCAACCTTTTCGTAATACCACAACCATGCTTCAGGATTGATAGGCTCTCCTACTGAACCTAAAATGCGTAAACTTTTTCTACTGGTACTTTCTAAATATGCATCACCATGACTTTCAATGGCACGAATAGCTGTAGGCGCTGTGTATAAAATATTGACCTTATATTTATCAACCACCTCCCAAAACCTACTCCAACTTGGATATTGCGGCACGCCTTCAAACATAAGTGTGGTTGCGCCGTTTGCCAAAGGGCCATAAACCATATAACTGTGCCCCGTAATCCAACCCACATCTGCTGTACACCAAAATATATCATCCTCCTTATAGTCGAACACATATTTAAACGTTGCCGCCGCATAAAGCAGATAACCGCCTGTGCCATGCACAACGCCTTTTGGTTGACCTGTTGAACCACTGGTATATAAAATAAACAAAGGATCTTGCGCGTCCATAATCTCTACAGGGCAGTCCTTACTGGCCGTCAACATTTCATCGTAGTACCAAAGGTCACGCCCCTCTTGAAAGTTTATATCTCCGCCTGTACGCTTTAGCACAACGACCTTCTTCACACTTTGACAAGCATGATCTAAAGCGTTATCTACCGTGTCTTTTAGCTTAATTCTTTTCCCGCCACGCCAACCTTCATCGGCTGTAATAACAATTTTACACTCAGAACTTTCAATGCGGCTTTGCAAAGCCTCAGCACTAAAACCACCAAAAACAACATTATGAATAGCGCCGATACGTGCACATGCTAGCATCGCTATAGCTGCCTCTGGCACCATAGGCATATAAATGCACACACGGTCACCTTTTTGAACACCATGTTTTTTTAACACATTTGAAAACTTACAAACCCGTTCATGCAATTGTGCATAGGTTAAGCGTACATCTTTTTCTTCGGGGTTATCGGCTTCCCATAAAATAGCTATTTTGTCACCACGCTCTTTAAGATGTCTGTCTAAACAGTTATAAGACACATTAAGTTGCCCCCCTTTAAACCATTCAATACGCGGTTCTTCAAAATTACAATGGCTTACTTCATCCCATTTTTTATCCCAAGACAAAAACTTTTCTGCCATATCTCCCCAAAACTTATGCGGATCCGTTATAGAAAGCGCATACATTTCTTTATATTTTTTTTGATCAATATAAGCATTATCTTTAACTTTTTGAGGAACGGGATAGGATTTTTTCAAGCTCATAAAGGACTCCATATTCTTATTTTGATTAAGTGTACGCCCAAAACAGCACAACTGCAATGAGTAGTAAAAGATAAAATGTACATATATACTTTTGCATTTCCATAGTAGAATCTAACTGACAATATCTAAATAACAAAAAATTTACAGCCACTTATAATGATAAAACAATCACCTTTTTAAAGTTTTTTTATTAGTATTTATAAAATCTCACTCACATTCAAATGAAATTTATGGTTTAATATAACCATGAAAGAGTCGCCATTATTACCTATATTGATTGAAGTATGTCTGTTTTTAGCAGTCGCGGCTTTGGTTGTGCCATTGCTAAAAAAAATCAGAATAACCAACACTCTTGGATATTTAATATCAGGTATTATATTAGGCCCTTTTGGTATTGGGTTACTTGTCGGTGATTACCCTTTTCTTTCACATCTAACATTTCAAAGTAATGAATACGTACACCACGCCTCCGAGCTTGGCATAATACTTCTGCTCTTTGTCATTGGTCTTGAGCTTTCACCACAAAGGCTTTGGCAAATGAGGCAACTTGTATTTGGGCTTGGTAGCGCACAAGTCATAATAACAGCCACCGCTATTGGTGGCGTAGCATACTTGTGGGGAAATTCGATCACAATTTCTATACTGATAGGTTTGGCGCTTTCCTTATCTTCCACAGCTATTATTACCCAGTGGCTTCAAGAAAAAAAGTTATTTGCCACCCAAACAGGACGCACAACATTCGGCATATTACTTATGCAAGACATTGCCGTTATGCCTATTCTATTCCTGCTAACCATACTTTCTACAAACAGTGACCAACCTATTCATACTGCACTTGTATTGGCTTTAGGGAAAATGATTGTTACAGGCGTATTTATCTACATTTCAGGACGTTTTGTATTAAGACCTGTCTTTATATTTGCGAACAAGCATGGCAACATCGAAGTATTTATGGCTTTAACATTGCTTGTCATATTACTTACGTCATCTCTTGCAGGCCTTGCTGGAATATCACTCGCACTGGGTGCATTTTTAGCGGGCTTGCTGCTTGCAGAAACTGAATTTAGACATGAGATAGAGTCTACCATCATGCCATTTAAAGGTCTTTTACTCGGCATATTTTTTATTTCATTTGGTATGAGCATCAACATATCAAAAATATTCGAATCGCCTCTTCTTTACTTCGTATCTGCCTTTGGTTTAATGGCATTAAAATCAACAATTATTTACGTGCTTTGCAGGCTATGGAAAAAATCTCATGCCATCGCAACCGAAACAGCACTTTTATTGCCTCAAGCAGGTGAATTTGGTTTACTTGTTATAGGTACAACCCTAACAAGCGGCCTAGTAAATCAAAATGCGGGAGAATTTATACTTATCATCATCGGTATAACCATGATAGCCACACCTGTTATTTCACCTATCGCTAGAAAAATTGGGCAAAGGATATCCGATAATGAAAGCCCTGACGTATCTGAATCTACGCCTTCTCAACCTGATATAATGAACATTTCAGATCACCTCGTCATTATTGGATATGGGCGCGTGGGACACTATTTAAGTGAACGTCTGGCAACACAAGGTATGCACATTATTGCACTTGATAAAAACGCCGCAAAATTTAACTTAGCCAAACGAATTGGTGTCGACGCCCTTTACGGTGACGTGCTAAAAGCATCAACCCTTAAAAAGCTCTATCTAGATAAAGCTAGAGGTGTTGTTATTACTTTAAATAGTCAAGAAGCCACTGATAAATGCATTAAAGAAATTCGCGCTAGTTATCCAGACCTTCCCATTTTTGCACGCGCAATAGACAGTGAGCACGCGCAAGCGCTTATGTCTCATTACAACATTTCAACGATCCCTGAACACATTAATATTGCCACCCAATTATCACAGAGCGTTTTAAATTACCTTGATATAGAAAAGAAAATAATCCCTACAGAGGGAAGTTAATGCATAAATAAAGCGGGCGAATGCTTTATCTAATTTGTATTATGGCTGACAATAAAGATCTTTAAGCGTTTTTATTAAAGTTAAAATATTTTTATTTTTAGAACTATAATAAAGCGTACGGTGGTCTCTGCGCACTTCAACTAAGTCATTGTCGCGTAGCATTTTCAAGTGTTGAGAAAGTGCTGTTTGCTCTATTTCTAACTTTTTTGATAAATCACTTACAGATATTTCATCTTCAAGCATAAGGCAAAGTGCACCAAGCCTTGTAGGATTTGAAAGCAACTTCATTATAGCAACAACATCAGCCAAAGATTCTTTGTTAACTTCACTCACCATAATGCACGTCCTTTATTAAATTAGATTTTTCTAATATTACACTATTGACTAATGACATGCAAACACATATAATAATATTAAATATATCTAATATGAGAGAAAGTTGATATGAAATATAAATGTAAAGAGAACAAATCATTGCTTAAAGCTATTATTATGCTTGGTGGTGTATTCCTACTCGCTGTATGGCTTGTGAAGCCTATTGGCGTGTCTACACAGTTTGTTATTGCAGATGCTATTGTATGGGATGCGGTAACACCTTCCCTTATAACAGAGGACGCAGCTGCAAAAAGTGGTTATGTAAGTACGAATGAATACCTTAATAAAAGCGGTGGAAAATACGCCAAAAGTGTAAGTAACCCATTAAATTACAGTTATGTATTTGTTTTTGCCATGTTAGCAGGTGCTTGGATATCGTCTAAACTACGTGGCGGACAAACTCAAGAAGAAAACACAATGCCAAAGGTTTGGCGCGATAACTACGGTAACAATAAGACCAAGCGTTATATCGTTGCATTTCTTTCAGGTGTGCTTGTTTTGTATGGGGCAAGGCTTGCTGGCGGTTGCACAAGTGGTCACATGATGAGTGGTATTATGCAAACATCATTAAGTGGTTATTTATTTGCAGCTGGTGCATTTGCCGCAGGCATTCCTACCGCTATCTTAGTATTTAGAAAAAAGGAGAAATAATATGAGTATATTTCTAGCAATCCTTATTGGTGGTTTATTTGGCTTTGCTCTAGACAGAGTGGGTGCAACAAACCCTAACAACATTATAAACATGCTTAGATTAACAGACACAAGACTCATGAAGATTATTCTTGGTGCTATTGGTTTTTCATCTATCGGCTTATTTGCTGGTATTGAACTTGGCCTTATTGATATTGCACATTTATCTGTCAAAGACTCTTACATTGGTGTTGTCGTTGGTGGTGCATTATTAGGAATAGGTTTTGCCATTTCAGGTTACTGTCCAGGAACAGGTATAACAGCCTTTGCAACAGGTCGTAAGGACGCTGGTGTTTTTGTTATAGGTGGCCTTGTAGGTGCATTCTTATTCATGATCAATTATGCGGACATAAAAGACAGCTTCTTATTTGAAAAAATATCAAGCGGTAAAGTAACGCTTGGTCTTGTTGAAGGTTCTTCATATCCAAGCCTATTCGATATGAGTGGCAGTATGACTGGTATAGTTATTGGTATCGTACTTTTAATTATAGCGATTCTTTTACCACTTAAAATTAGAGGTTAAAAAGTTAAGTACCTTAACAAAATTTACAAACCTTAAAATATGGTGTTTCATGAAAATGAGCACCATATTTTTATGGCACTATCTTTATAAAACGTCTTTATAGATTGACACTTTATTATTTTTCACTATTATCGCCTTTATAATAATTATAGGTTCATATCATGGAAGACATTCAATTTTATTTAACAACTTACGGCTTCAATATCTTAATCGCACTCGCCATATTTATCATAGGTAAATGGCTCGCTAAATTTGCTGTATTTTGCGTCCGAAAATCATTAAAAAAAGGCAAGGTTGATGCAACACTTATATCTTTCTTATGCAATATTTTATACGGACTAATCATTTTATTTGTAGCCATTTCAGCACTTGACCGCATTGGTGTTCAAACCGCATCACTCGCTGCTATTTTAGCGGCTGCAGGTTTAGCTGTCGGCCTTGCATTTCAGGGCTCACTATCTAACTTTTCAGCAGGTATAATGGTCATCTTATTCCGTCCATTTAAAATTGGTGATTTTGTCGAAGCTTCTGGTGTTTCTGGTACCGTTTCAGACATTAGCATCTTCACCACAACTATAAAAACGGGTGATAACAAAACAATTATCACACCAAATTCTTCAATTACATCAAATAATATTACCAACTACTCTACAGAAAAAACAAGACGTGTCGACATGGTTTTTGGCTGTGGTTACGGTGATGATATTAAAAAAGTAAAACAAGTATTGCTTGATATTATTGATAAAGAAGATCGCGCTATTAAGGATAAAGAGCACCTTGTTGCTGTTTCTGCATTGGCTGATAGCAGTATTAACTTTAACGTACGTGTTTGGGTTAAATCTGCTGACTACTGGCCTGTATTTTACGACATGCAGGAAAAAGTAAAATTAGAATTTGATAAGAATGGCATATCCATCCCATTTCCTCAAAGAGATGTGCATATTCACAATACAGATAAATAATCTTAAAAACATAAAATAAGGAACGTAAATTGAAAAATACATTTTTTAAAGCTTGCCTTATTACAAGCGCACTTATCCAAACATCAACAGCTCATGCAAATGAACTTGTGAGTGATATTTTTACAGGATGGGAAGGTGATATTGAAGCAGGTGCAAACTTTGCAAGCGGTAACACAAATAAAGAAAACTTACGTTTTGGTGCGACACTAAACAAAGAAGGTGAAGCAAAAGCCTGGGGACACACTGTTAAAGCATCAGCACATTCTGCGACTGAAAACAACATAAGAAGCGAAGAAAAATACCGTATTATCGGTCAATCTCGTTACAACATATCTACAACTAACTATGTATTTGGTGAAGCTGAATATGTAAACGAACGATTAAATGGTTACCAATACCGTGTATCTGAAGGTATTGGTTATGGTCACAAATTCTACAACACAAAACAGTTACGTGTTGCTGGTGAAGTAAGTGTGGGTGGACGCCATTCTTTGGACACACAAGAAGTTAAAGAAAATAGCGCACTTGCAAAATTGTCTGGTAAAGCAAACTGGGTTATCAATGAAAGCATAGAACTTGCAGAAGACTTTAGCATTTCTTTTGCCGACTCAACCATTACACTTTCTGAAACATCTCTTAAAAACAAACTTTCAGAAAGCTTATACTTAAAAGTAGGCGTAACAATAGAACACAACTCTGACGTTCCTTCTGCTAAAAAGAACACAGATACGCTCACTTCGTTAAGCCTAGGTTATAAGTTTTAAACCTATCAATAAATTAAAAAAGAACACCCTTTTAGGGTGTTCTTTTTTTGTAATTATATAAATATAACAGGTCTCTATACTAAAGATGAAAACTCATCTTCTGTAAGTACAGCCACACCCAGTTCTTGTGCTTTTTTGAGCTTAGACCCTGCTGCATCTCCTGCAATGACAAAATCTGTTTTAGATGAAACACTGCTTGAAACCTTTCCGCCCAGCTGTAAAATGCGTTCTTTGGCTTCACTCCGCCCCATCGTCAATAGAGTGCCTGTCAATACACAAACCTTACCAGACAACAAGCTATCCACAGCTTTAGGTTTAACATAAACTTGAGGTTCAACACCTGCATCAAATAATTTTTGTAATAATTTTAAGTTATCTTCATAGGCAAAAAGTTCACAAATATTTTGTGCAATCACGCCACCAATACCATCAATAGAGGTTAGATTATCAACATGAGTCGCAGCCTTTTTTAAACCATCAAAGGTTTCAAATTCTTCTGCCAACAACACAGCTACTTGAACACCCACCATCTCAATACCAAGTGCAGTAATAAAACGTGGCAAAGTAATATGCTTAGCTTTTTCAACCGACGCTAAAATATTTTCAACAGATTTTTCCTTAAAGCCTTTAAGCTCTAACATTTCATTTTTAAAATTCTTTAGATAAAAGATATCAGCCCAGTCTTTTATAAAACCCTGCTCGATAAAAACATCAATTTGTTTTGGACCAAGCCCGTCAATATTAAGAACATTTTTACTGATTGCATGTGCCATTTGCTCACGTTGTTGAGCTGGACAGGTGAGATGGTTTATACACTTAAAAGCAGCCTCTCCCTCTTCACGCACCAAGGCATGTTCACACGAAGGACATAGGGTAGGGAAATTAAAAGGTTTAGCATTCGGGGGTCTTTTAGCTTCAACAACACTTACAACTTTGGGAATAACGTCGCCCGCACGCTCTACAAAAACCGTATCACCAATACGAATGTCACGCCCCGCAATATAGTCTGCGTTATGCAAGGTCGCATTTGAAACAATAACACCACCAACAGCCACAGGCACAAGCCGTGCTACAGGCGTTATTGTACCCGTACGCCCTACTTGCACATCTATACCTTCTAAAAGAGTTGTAACTTGCTCTGCGGGGAACTTGTGGGCAATTGCCCAACGCGGGGAACGTGCAATAAAGCCAAGACGTTTTTGCAAAGCAATCTCGTTTACTTTATACACAATACCATCAATAGGATAACCAAGGCTTACACGTTTTTTATGCATGTTTTGATAGTTGTCCATGATTTCTTCAAGCGAATTTAAAACAACCGCCTCTTCCACCACATGAAAGCCCCAAGCATGCATTGTTTCAAGTTCTAACGCGTGCGTAGAAAACTGAACATCATCGCTAGCATCACCAAAAGCATAGGCAAAAAACTTTAATGGACGACTCGCCACAATGGCAACATCAAGTTGTCTAATTGTACCCGCTGTCGCATTACGGCTATTGGCAAAAATTTTGCTTCCTTTATCTGCTTGTTTTTCATTTAACAAAGCAAAGTCATTATCATTCATATAAATTTCGCCGCGTACTTCAATGACGCTTGGCACATTTTCGCCTTTTAATTTATGCGGCACATTTGAAATGGTTTTAACATTGGCTGTAATATCTTCACCCACCTGGCCGTCACCACGGGTTAGCGCTTGAACCAAATGACCATCTTCATATCGAATTGAACAAGAAATACCGTCAATTTTAGGTTCAGCCACCAATGGTGTGAATTTTTCGACACTTAAAAACCTTGATATACGTGTCATAAAATCTTGCACATCTTCTTTAGAAAAACAGTTACCAAGCGAAAGCATTGGCAGTTTATGAGGGACAGAAAGAAAAGTATTTTTAACACCGCCCCCTACTTTATTGGTGGGAGAGTTTTTATCTTTTAAATGCGGGTGTTCCTCTTCTAACTTTTTGAGCTTGTGGAATAAGGCATCATATTCGCCGTCTGAAATTTCAGGCGTGTCTTTTTCATGATAAAGTTTGTTATGGCGCTCAACTTGTTTTTGAAGCGCTGCCATTTCATTTTTTACATTATCATCTGCACCGAAAAGATCCATTTTCACCTCATTGTTTTGATGTCAGAATACAGGAAATATCACTCAATTTCTAGTAAATAGCTATCAGATTTAAAGGTAAATTTTACACCACCTAATGTGAATTTATTTTCACCACTTTCCATAGCCTTAACAGCTCTCAGCCTTTTACTGGTTCGCGGTGCCAACCCTTCACCTGTTATTTGAAGGATAACTTTTTCAATAAGGCGCAATTTTATTTCATCAGGATAATACTGAAATGACATATCAACTAGAAGCTTTGCACCCTCTACCTTAACACAATTATCAAATGCCATTTGCGTATAGCTTAGCAACGCGTCATCCGCGCGCCTTAAGGAAAGCGCACTTTCACGAATGTTTTTATAAGTAAGACCGCTTTCATGAAGTAAGTTTTTTAATTTACGGATACGAATTCTGAAAAATTTAGAATTATCATTTGAAGGGTCGGATATATATTTTACATTTTTTTGATGTAAATATTTTTGTAAATCTTCACGCAAAATATGCAACAAAGGACGCACCACATGCACACCCATCGCATGAGAGTTTTCCTGCATGGCACTAAGCCCTTTTAGGCCACTGCCACGTGCAAGGCGCATTAAAAATGTTTCAGCAACATCATCAACTGTGTGACCAACCATCACAAATTCTAGATTATTTTCATGGCAGTACTGTTTGAAAAACGCATAACGGGCATGGCGGGCAGCTTGTTGTAAGTTACCGTCTAAGTCTGGTTCTAACCATTTGCCAATAACGCATTTTACATTTAATTCATTACAAATATCATGCACTTGCACTGCTTCATCTGCGCTTTCGGCACGTAAATTATGGTCAAAGTGTAAAACAGTCATGTTATTTTGCAAACCATTATCTACAAGCAAATGAAGCAGTGCGAGGGAATCACTACCCCCTGACACTGCAACTGCAAATTTTGATTTTTTATAAGAGGTAAGCGAAATATTCATAAAACCCCTATAACGAGACTCCCTTTAGACTTGGTAAAAAGATTAACCTTCAACCTTAAGTTTTTCGAGTTCTTTTTCTGCTTTTTCTGCTTCTGGGCTCTTTGCAAAGTCGTTCATAAGCTTTTTCCATGAACTTTCAGCAAAATCTTTTTTACCCATTTGTTTAAAAGCTGCACCCATTTTTAATAGGTTAGCGGGTGCCTTCGCACCTTGAGGGAATTTAGATAAACCTGTTGAGAAAGAAACAACCGCTTTTTGAGGCTCTTCTTCGACTAAATAAATTTCACCTAACCAGTAGTGTGCATTATCTGCAAGGTCATGTGAAGGATGACGTTTAATGAATTCTTTCATCCAGTTTTCAGCATCAGCATATGATGTTGCAACAAGCAGGTGATATGCTTTGCCGTACAAGTCTTCAGCTGAAATGTCAGCAGGAACATCTAAAGTTGTAGATGTTTTAGTTTCTGACTTTGCTTTTGTTTCTGGAGATTTACCTTTAGATTCGGCTTTATTTACAGCCTTTTTCTCGTCTTTAGCTGGTGCTGGTGCTTGCGCTTTTTGCTTTTTCAATTCAGCCACAGATGTTTCTAAATCCACCAAACGGAGATCGAAATCTTTTGCGATCAGATCCATTTTTCTGGCAAATTCATCAACAGAATAACCCAACTCTTCAACCGCACCGTAAACTTTTTGCGACTCTTCTTCTAAACCACCAAGACGTGCTTCAAAATCAGCCAACATGAGCTCTGAATTTGAGTTTTTACCGCTATAAATTTTTTGTTCCAACGCCATTAAACGCTGTTTTAACTTACCTACTTCAGTCTCATCTTGAGAATAAGCAAGTAGAGGCGCTGTTAACACCGTTAGAATTGTCATACCTAGAACAATTTTTTTCATTTTCTTTCGCCCTATGATTACGCATATAAATTAAACAGGCTCACGATAACAGAAATATCGTGAACCTGAAAGCGTAAAAGCTAAATCGACATAAAGTTTTATTCAGAAAATATAGTTTCCGCCTTTAAAACCCTTGTAATTGAAGCTTAATAAATTTATTGATATGACAAATTTATTAGAACTTAACTACACTACGACGATTTTGTTCCCATGCAACAGCATTGTGTGCTGTGTTCATTGGGCGTTCTTTACCGTAAGAAATAGTTTTGATTTTACTTGAATCAATACCTAAACCTACAAGAAACTTCTTAGCAGAAACCGCACGACGATCACCTAAAGCAAGGTTATATTCGCGAGTTCCGCGCTCATCGCAGTGACCTTCAACAATAACTTGGCTTGGGTTTTCAGACTTAATGCGTTTTGCAACAGCACGTAGACGAGCCTGTGATTCAGCGCTTAATGCAGCACTATCAAAGTCAAACTGAACTTTGTTACCTGTGTACATTGCAGCAACTTCTTCTAATTTAGACTTTGATGGCGCAACTTTTGCTGGAGCTTCGTAGCTTGAGCTCATATCGCTGTTTGAACCATCTTTTGGCATTGTTGAACATGCTGAACATGCTGTTAACAAAGCTAGTGACGCTACTGATAGTGACAATTTTTTAAACATTTCTCTCAACTTTCTTCTTTTTATTCTCAACGGCTTGCAAAAAACAATTCCCCCCAAGAAATTTATTACTGTGATCAGCTTACCCTGCTATATTCTAATATGCAATATGTGGCAACAGTTTTATTTATACTATCCGCCTATTTAACACCTATACTACATTGTAATTTCATCACAGTTTCTTATTATTCCCCTTGGCAGAGTGAAAAGCCTTGTATTCCATCATATGTATAAAGATTCTCAACCTTCACCCATTGAAGACCCAACGCTTCCATATTACCTAAAAGTTTATGTACGTCACCAATAGAAACTTCCTGACCATAAAACCTACAACGCCAAAAGTCAGAGCCACAGGGCACTTTAACTTCCTGTCCTGGATAAACCTTCATCCCACGGCTTGAAATAAGTTCAAACTTTAGAGGTGAATTTGGCAAGCTCTCTAAAACAGCACCTAACTCTGGAATTGTTTTATCTAAACAATCAATACAAATATCAACACCTACCATTTTCTTAACCGCAGTGTTCACCTTACACTCAGCCGATGTTGGCATCTTCATCTGCCCTTTACCTTCGGCTGCTGCCGCTGGTAATTTCTCAGGCTTTTGACCCAATCGCGCAATAACTGCGTCGGCAAATTCTGTTGTTGATAAGGCTTTGTCGCCTTTTACAGCAATATCTGATGTATGACAACCATCTTCCATCGCACGCGCCCATGCATTATATATATTTGCCGCAACGTCATGCTGTCCTAAATGACCAAGCATCATAATAGCACCATTAAGCAAGCCTGAAGGGTTAGCAATCCCCTGACCTGCAATGTCGGGCGCACTGCCATGAATAGCCTCAAACATAGCATACTCTTCACCAATATTCATAGAGCCTGCAAGACCTACAGAACCTGCCACCAATGAAGCAATATCAGAAACAACATCACCGTATAGATTAAGCGTTACAATAACGTCAAAACGTTCAGGATGCGCCGCTACCATAGCCATACCAATATCTACAATATAATTATCCGCTTCAATTTCAGGATATTCCTTAGCAATTTCCTTAAAGACCTTATGAAACATACCATCGCTGATTTTCATAATATTGTCTTTAATCATGCACGTCACTTTTTTACGGCCGTTGGCACGCGCATACTCAAAGGCATAACGAATAATACGTTCACTACCTGTCCTTGTTAAAAGCTTAACACTTTGAAAGGCATTATTTGTCGACTGATATTCAATACCAGCGTATAAATCTTCTTCGTTTTCACGCACAATAACAAGGTCAACGCCTGCATGCTTTGACGCAACATAAGGCTCAAACGTTTGCGTTGGACGCACATTAGAAAACAAACCGAGAGATTTACGAATAGTCACGTTAACACTTTTAAACCCGCCACCTTGCGGTGTTGTTAACGGCGCTTTTAAAATAATTTTATTTTTATGGATAGAATCCCACGCCTCGGCCGTTACCCCTGTGGCAATACCTTCATCATAAGCCTTTAAACCGAGCGTAACAAACTCAGGCTTAATACGTGCATTTGCTGCACTTAAAATACGAAGCGTTGCGTCCATAATTTCTGGGCCAATGCCATCACCCATCGCAACTGTAATTGGGACTAAATTCGTCATAAAGCATACCTTTTTATTAAATTAAATGTTGTTATTATATCTTTTTTAATCTTCTGTGTTTTCTATCGTCACGCTATGTAAATAATATGGCTCAGGCGTATTTTTATAATAGTCTGTGCTATGTTTTATTTTCACGTAATCTGTGTAAAATGTATATGTGTTTAACCTTGAAGCGAAACCTATCATAGACATACGGTGATTTGGTGCAAACTGGTCAGACAACCGACCTAAGACAATTTCAACGCTTTCACGGTTTGTTGGGAAAAATGAATCGCGCTTATACTCTTTCCACATAAGCTTGGCTTTATCAACCTTACCGTCTTTCGCTTCGTTTTCATAAAAGGTGTAATTAATAGTTCCCCATTCACCCATATTACACAAAAAGCTATAATCACGTTTTTCCCACGGACTTTTAACACCCACAGCTTCGCATGGTAAATGCTTAAGAGCAAAAACCTCTTCTTCGTGTAAAGTGGTCAAAGCATGTTCTGGAATCGACGAACAAGCGCTTACCCCAATAAACATACTGAGCAGGTAAATGTTTGTTTTCTTCATGGCTTAATAATACCCCTATCTATAAAATATACAGTTTATCAGCATTTAAGCAACATGCAATTGAGTTGGAATTGTTAACCTATATGACTGTGGCATATTTTCACACAATCGCATCTCCCTCTTGACACAACAAGACTTAGTGTATACAAAGGAAGATAAATCTATACAAAGAAACACCTAAACTTTTAACCCCTTAGAGGTAACCTTATGCCTACCATCGTCCTATTGGTCATGATTATTGGATTCATTTCCTTACTCGCCTTAAGTTCTGTAAATATCAACGCCAAAAAAGAAGCTGCTGACAATGACTTGCTAAAAGCCATTATAGACAAGCTTAATGAAGGGCAACTCAAACTACTTGAAGATTTAAATAAAGAAAATATCGTTTACGCTGAAGATTTTTTTGGCGTAACACTCCCACCCCTTCATGATATACGAGAGCTTACCCAGTATAGTTTAATACACTCCTACAACAAAAGTAAGCATGGCTTTAATGAACTGTGCATATTACCGCGTGGCGAAGAGCTATTAAAATTACAAAAACAGTCAATCATAAGCAAACAAGCCTAATTTCGAATAAAACCTCTATTTTAGGTTTTTTTTATTTCAAAACACTATTATTTATCAGTTAGATAGAGGGCTTTAAAAATTCATATAAAAAAAAACATGAAAAATTTAAAATAAAGGCGTTGACAAAAAAATAAAGAAACGCTATTTTTCAAAACGATTCGGCTGGAGGAATGTCCGAGTGGTTAAAGGAGACGGACTGTAAATCCGTTGCGCAAGCTACGTAGGTTCAAATCCTACTTCCTCCACCATTTCAATTAAAAGATCACCCTGAAGGGTGTTTTTTTATGCCTAAAAAACCTCATACACAAACGAAGCTCTGCTTCAAAAAGACATATATTTTATAACCTTATAGACAATAGATTAAAATTTAGCGCAGTTTTCAACCCACTTTTAGTTAACCAACCTCACGATTAGACTCATAAACACCGTTGAAAAACAGCTTCATCATGCAAGGCGCTTGAGCATCCAGGTTCATAGTATCAGGATATCGTAGATACTGCGTAGCAATACCTGTCAAATAACACATCAACCCCACAGCCAAAACATCAGGATTCACATACACTGGTATATGCCCCTTAACTTTTGCACGCTCAAAGAACTCTGCAAAAAGCTTCAGACTTTCTTTCTTTTGAACTTCCTGCTTTTTTAAAAGCACTTCCATTTCACCTGCGTAATCGCAGCGCATAAAAAAGATACGTAAAATGTCTTGACGTTCTTTAATATTGGCTAAATCATGCAACAGCTCAATACAAGACTCCTGCAACTGATCTAACGGGTCGGGGTGATCGCCTTCTAATTTAGCCAACAACATATCAATTAAAGGACGATGTAATTCATCCTGCAAAGCTTCAAAAATATCTACCTTGTTCTTAAAATGCCAATAAACTGCACCACGGGTAAAATTCGCTTTTTTAGCAATCATATCTAAAGAAGATCTAGCCACACCATGCTCTACAAACACATCAACCGCGGCTTTCAATATAGCCTTTTTTGTTGCAAGAGCTTCTTCTTTTACTTTTCTAACCAATTTAATTACCTCTCAATTCCTCATATACTATAATATTATTTTATTAAAAAATACAATACTAAAGGTTGACATACATTCATGTATGTATAATATATAGAATATGAATTTTAATGAGAAATTGCAACAAAGGTTTAAAAAATGTCTCAAATACAGCAAAGCAAAAACATGAAATATATACTCATAATAACTATTGCAATAACAGCTTTAGCAGGCACTTTTTATTTGGGAACAAACTTTACCCAAGCCCCACCTGCCCCTACTCAACCAAATGCATTGCCTGTAAAAGCAATGTCGATTAAATCTCAAACAATACAAAGAAGCATAAGCCTTCCTGCCCGTGTAAATGCTGTAAAAGAGTCTCAGGTACGACCTCAAGTCAATGGTATCATTACAGACATTTTATTTGCTCAAGGGGCTAAAATTAAAAAGGGCGACCAGCTTTATCAAATCGACGAAACACCATATCTCGCCGTTTATAACAGCGCCTTAGCTAATGTTAAAAAAGCACAAGCTAAAAATGATCGTTTTAAAGATTTAATGGATATAAACGCTGTCAGCAAACAAGAATACGACGATGCAGTCGCTTCGTTAGCGCAAGCTAAAGCAGACTTAGCTGTTGCAAAGGTAGAACTAGATTATACGAAAGTTTACGCACCTATTGACGGTTACATCGGCAAATCAAGTGTAACAACGGGCGCATTGGTTACAGCCAATCAAACAACCGCGCTGGCACACATTACACAGTTACAGCCTGTTTATATTGATATTTCAATACCATCAAAAGACCTTGTGCAGTTGCGCAGTCAATTTACAGCGGAAAAACCGCTCGCCGTTGATTTTACATTGGGTAATGACACTGTAGCGACTGGTTACGTTAACTTTGCTGAGTCGGTTGTTGATAAGACAACAGATACCGTCAATATCCGCGCCACTTATTCGAACGAAGATGAGCAACTGTTGCCTGGTATGTTTATCCGTACGGCGTTAAAATTAGAGCCTCGTGAAGCAATTCTTGTTTCTCATAAGGCTGCTGTACGCCAAGCAGATGGCACGCTTGCTGTTTGGAAAATTGCAAGTGATAACTCAACTGCCCCTCATTTTATTGACGCAAAAGACTCTTACAACAACTCATGGATTGTAACAATTGGTGTTGCAGAAAATGACGTTATTGTAACGGAAGGTTTTCAAAAATTAAGACCGAAGATGAAAGTGTCTCCAGAAATGGAAATTATGCCCAACACTCAATCAACAACTGTAAAAGAGAAGTAATTTACCATGGCTCGTTTTTTCATTGATAGACCAATTTTCGCTTGGGTTTTAGCCATTGCAATCATGCTTGCAGGTATTTTAGCTATCACCAAACTCCCTATTGAACAATACCCAGGTATCGCCCCTCCTTCCGTTTCTATTAGCGCTTCATACCCTGGCGCGTCTGCCGAAACACTCGAAAACTCTGTCACACAGGTTATTGAGCAAAAATTAACAGGTATTGATAACCTACGTTACTTCAATGCAACCAGTGATTCGGCAGGTAATGTGACTATAACCTTAACCTTTGAGCCAGAAGCAGACCCAGACATTGCCCAAGTTCAAGTACAAAACAAGTTACAGTCTGCCATACCTTTACTACCACCCGAAGTTCAAAGCCAAGGTGTTAGCGTAGCTAAAGCAAATGACAGCTTTTTACTTGTTGTTGGTTTTTATTCAGAAGACGGTAGTGTATCTCAAGCAGAGCTTGGGGATATTTTATCATCGCAAGTACAAGACGTCGTTGCCCGCGTAAACGGTGTAGGTAGTGTGCGTGTATTTGGTAACCCACATGCCATGCGTATTTGGCTTGACCCTTTTAAACTACAAACCTTTAATCTTTCTGCAAGTGATGTAACCCTAGCCATTAAAGAGCAAAACACAGACGTTTCAGCAGGGCAAATTGGTGGTTTACCTGCCGTTAAAGGTCAACTCCTAAATGCTTCTATTTTAGCGCAGTCACGCCTTCAAACCGTAGAAGACTTTAACAATATCATTCTACGTGCAAATGAAGACGGTTCTCAAGTAAGGCTTGCCGATATTGCGCGCGTTGAATTAGGGTCAGAAAGCTACGGTCGTATTGTACGTTATAAGCGTATGCCAGCTTCGGGTATTGCTATTAGTTTAGCCAGTGGCGCAAATGCTTTGGATACAGCACAACGTGTTAAAGACCGCGTTGCAGAACTACAAGAATTTTTACCGCCAAAAGTAAAAGTTATGTTCCCATATGATACAACACCATTTGTTAAGCTTTCCATTCAGTCTGTTGTGCAGACATTAATAGAAGCAGCTGTCCTTGTTTTTCTTGTTATGTATTTATTCTTACAAAACATTCGTGCCACGTTTATTCCAACCATTACAATTCCTGTGGTATTACTAGGCACATTTGCCGTACTTGAAGCCTTTGGGCTTTCTATTAACACACTTACAATGTTTGCCATGGTACTTGCCATTGGCTTATTGGTCGACGATGCCATTGTTGTGGTAGAAAACGTTGAACGTGTTATGAGTGAAGAAGGCTTACCACCTAAAGAAGCAACAAAAAAATCTATGGACCAAATATCGGGTGCGCTTATTGGTATCGCCTTGGTTCTTTCTGCTGTCTTTATCCCTATGGCTTTCCTTGGTGGTGCCGCCGGTAAAATTTATCAACAATTTTCCATAACCATTGTATCAGCTATGGCGCTATCCGTATTTATCGCCCTTGTTTTAACGCCTTCCTTATGTGCGACACTTTTAAAACCTGTTAAAAAAGGTCATAGCATGGAACGTACTGGTTTCTTTGGATGGTTTAACCGCAACTTTAACCGTGGTCGTGACGCCTATAAAAACTCTGTAGGTTACATTATCCAACGTGGATTTAGGTTTTTCTTGGTGTATATTGCTCTTATTGGCGGGCTTGTATATACCTTTATGCAATTACCTACATCCTTCTTACCAAACGAAGACCAAGGTAATATGTTTATGATGGTTACATCACCTCCAGGGTCTAGTGCGGAACGTACGTTAGAAAGTGTGAAACATGTTGAAGACTATTTCCTTGATACTGAATCTAACAACGTTGAACACTTATTTACAGTCGTTGGTTTTAGTTTCTCTGGTATTAGCCAAAACGCAGCCTTTGGCTTTGTGGGATTAAAGGACTGGAGTGAACGCCAACGCCCTGATCAAACTGTCTTTGCTATTGCAGGCCGTGCAATGGGTGCCTTTTCACAAATTAAAGATGCTATGGTCTTTGCCTTTTACCCACCACCTATTCGTGAATTGGGTAATGCATCTGGTTTTGACTTGCAGCTACTTGACCGCGCTGGACATGGGCATGAAGCCTTAGTACAAGCCCGTAACCAAGTACTCGGCATGGCATCACAAAACCCTAAACTTGTCGGTGTACGCCCTAATGGTTTATCTGACGAGCCACAAGTAAAGCTTGATATCAATTTTGAAAAAGCACGTTCTATGGGTGTTTCTATCGCTGAAATTAACAACACGTTAAAAACAGCGTGGGGTGGCAGTTATGTGAATGACTTTTTAGACGAAGGTCGTATTAAAAAAGTTTATATGCAAGCCGATGCGCCTTACCGTATGACCTTAGATGATTTAGACAAATGGTACGTTAAAAATGACAAAGGTAATATGGTACCATTTGGTAGTTTTGCGTCAGTAAGCTGGCAATATGGTTCTCCAAGACTTGAGCGCTTTAACGGTAATGCTTCTATGAACATTCAAGGTGCCGCAGCACCAGGTGTAAGTTCGGGCGAAGCCATGATAGAAATGGAAAGTATTGTAAAACAGTTACCAGCAGGTTTTGACTATGCATGGAGTGGTATTTCTTATGAAGAACGTGCTGCGGGGTCTGAATCTGGGTTCTTGTACTTTATTTCAATTCTAGTTGTCTTTTTGTGCTTAGCCGCTTTGTATGAAAGCTGGTCTGTACCATTTTCTGTTATTTTAGCAGTGCCTATTGGTGTTATTGGTGCGGTGCTTATTTCAATGCTAAATGGTATTAGCAATGACATTTACTTCCAAGTCGCCCTATTAACGACTGTAGGTATATCTGCCAAAAACGCTATTTTAATTGTAGAGTTTGCTAAAAGCCAGTTTGAAGAAGGCATTCCTTTATTAGAAGCAACTTTAACTGCAGCCAAACAAAGGCTTCGACCAATTATCATGACATCGCTTGCATTTATGCTTGGTGTGACACCACTTGCCATTTCAAATGGCGCAGGATCTGCCGCCCAAAATGCCATTGGTATTGCCGTAATTGGAGGAATGTTATCGGCTACATTTTTGGCTATTTTCTTTGTACCGCTCTTCTTTACAGCTTTACAGAAAAAAGCATCCAATAAAAACACTGAGGGAGACAACTAATGAAGAAATCTATACTCATCATACCTTTAATGGCCAGTACCATTTTAGCAGGCTGTTCACTCGCACCTGGATACGTGCAACCTCAAAGTGACCTTCCAAGTGCTTGGGCATTAAACCTAGGTGAAGATGCTGGCGTTAAAGCTTCTGAACTTTATTGGGAAAACCTTTTTACAGCACCAAAACTTCAAGAAGTTATAAAGCAGGCATTGGAAAACAACCATGACTTACGCATCGCCGTTCTTAATATTCAAGAAGCGCGCGCGCAATATGGTATCGAGCGGGCAAACTTATTACCAACCGTCAACGCAATGGGCAGTGCTTCAAGGCAAAAAACACCAAGTGCGGCATCTGGTACAGGTAATAGCGTAAGCAGTAGTAGCTATCAAGCAAACTTAGCAACAACTGCCTACGAACTAGACTTATTTGGACGTGTAAAAAGCCTAAATAACGCCGCCTTTGAAAGCTGGCTTTCTACTGTAGAAGCACAAAAAGCTGTTCAAACTGCACTGATTGCACAAGTTGCAAATAGTTACATTACATGGCTTGCTAATAAAGATATTTTGGACCTCACAAAGGAAACCTTACTGGCACAAGAACAGTCATACAACCTTCTTAAACAAAGTGCTGAAAAAGGTGCTGCTTCACAACTCGACGTGGCTCAAGTTAAACAAGCGCTGGAATCTGCCAAAGTTAATTTAGCGATATATACCCGTGAAGTAGAACAAAATAAAAATGCCTTGTCCCTTTTAGTTGGTGATATCAACCTAGGCAATGCGCTTGACGATGCTGTCACACTTAAAGACATTTTAATAACGCAAACCGTTTTTAATGAAACGCCTTCAGAAGCTATTTTAACAAGGCCTGATGTGATGCAAGCTGAACATATTTTAAAATCGTACAACGCAAATATTGGCGCTGCACGTGCAAACTTTTTACCACGTATTTCCCTTACAGGTATGTTTGGGTTTGCAAGTTCAGACTTCTCTGAATTGTTTACAGGCAATGCAGCAGGTGCTTGGCAGTTTATGCCTTCTGTTTCATTACCAATATTTAACGGTGGTGCAAACTTTTCTAACTTAACTGTAAGCAAAACACGCAAAGAAAAAGCCGTTATAAGCTATCAAAAATCAATACAGACTGCATTTAGAGAAGTTGCCGATGAACTTGCAGCAAGAGAAACCTTAAGCCTTCAGTTGCAGGCTCAAGAAGCATTGGTCGAGGCATCTCAAAAAGCATATGACTTATCATTTACACGCTACAAAAAAGGCGTTGATAACTTTTTAAACGTTTTAGATGCACAGCGTACGCTCTTTGCCGCTCAGCAAGGCAGTATTCAACTTAAAAAACAAAAGCTGGCAAACGTATTTAATTTATACAAAGCGCTAGGTGGCGGTGTAAAAAACACTCAAAAACCTTAACAATTTTCTACGAATAAAAAGCACCTTAAATATACTCAGAAGCACCTCTCCCTATATGAGGTGCTTTTTTCCCTTATTCCCCATTGAATTTTCAACCTCAAACAACTATATATTAGCAAGAAATACCATAACCTATACTTTTTTATAGCCGTATACGGCTAACCCCCTTTTTCCTTTACCCTTTCGGAGGTGCTTTATGCACGATCCATATTTATACCTTGAAGAAATAGATTCTAAAGAATCTGTCACTTGGGCTCAGGAGCAAACAGCTAAGGCCGTTTCACACCTCAGTTCAACAAAACACTATTCAAACTTAATGGATGAAGCCCTAGATATACACGGGAACACTGATAAAGTTGAATTTGCCCATATCCAAAAAGACGATAACGCTTACAAGCTTATTACATCAAAAGAACATCCCCTTGGGGTTTTATGCCGTATGCCCAAAGAGTCATACCTTAAAAATTCCAGCAATTGGGAAGAACTTTTAGATTTAAATAAACTTGCCAAATCTGAGTCTGTTAACTGGAGCTATGAGGGTTTTATTTTAAGCCCAGACAAAACACGTTTAATGATTATGTTATCACCCGATGGTGGCGACGACATTGTTGCACGTGAATTTGATATTGCTTCAAAAAGTTTTACAAAGGACGGTTTAGACATTGCACGTGGTAAAACACGATTTAGTTATGTTGACGATGATACCTTACTTGTAGCTTCTACTTGTGATGGCGATGTAACAAACTCAACCTATGCACAAAACTTACGCCTTTTAAAGCGCGGAGAAATTTTTAACAACACACCCATTATATTTTCGTGTGCCAAAAATTCCATAAGCGTACAGGCGTTTATATGCAAAGATGACGATTTTAAACATTGCTTTGTGTATGAGTCCTTAACTTTTTGGACATCAAACCTGTATTACCTTCATGCAGACAACACAAAAACCAAGCTAAACCTACCGTTAAGCCTGAGCGTTAGCAGTGTTGACAAAAAGTTTATCTATTTGCATTTGCAAGAAGATTGGACTGTGGGTAAGGAAACATACTCCACAGGAGATATTGTTTCTGTTCATTTAACAAAATTGCTAAAAGGGCATTTGCAGGTAAAAAATATTTATCAAGCAACCTGTGGCGCTATTATTAATTCATTTAATGTTATTGATAAAAACACTGCTGTTGTGAATCAGATGAAAGACGTATGCAGTCAATTGCTCATTCTAAAAAAACGCTTTTGGTCGTGGGAAGTTGTTGATGAAGTACCGTTACCCGAAACAGGTAGCGCAAATTTTGATAACTACCTCGAAGACACAAAGCAAATTATTGTGAGCTATACTGATAACATAACCCCTTATACGGAATATGCCTATTGCCTTAAAAGCAAAGCTTTATCCCCTATAAAAAGCCAAAAAAGTCTTTTTAACCATAATGAAATGCAGGTCACGCAGAAATTTGCAACCAGTAAAGATGGTACGCAAGTACCCTACTTCATTATGCACAAAAAAGGCTTAGTGTTAGACGGCAACAACCCAACCATTATGTATGGTTATGGTGGCTTTAATATAAACATGACCCCTAACTTTTCAAATATCATTGGTAAGTTATGGCTAGAACGTGGTGGTGTTTATGTTCTTACAAACATTCGCGGCGGTGCTGAATATGGCCCAGCGTGGCATGCCAGCGCTTTAAAGCAAAACCGTCATAAATGTTACGAGGACTTTGAAGCAATTGCTGAAAAACTGATAGCTGAAAAAGTTACCTCTTCAAAATGTTTAGGCATTAAAGGTGGTAGCAATGGTGGCTTGCTTGTAGGTGCATGTGTAACAAGACGCCCCGACTTGTTTGGCGCTGTTTTTTGTAGCGTGCCCTTGCTGGATATGATTCGCTTAGAGCACATTGGTGCTGGTGAGTCATGGGTTGGCGAATATGGTAGACCGAGTGATAGCCCAGAAATGGAAGCTTATTTACGAAGCTACTCGCCTTATCACAATGTGAAAGCAGATGTTAAGTACCCACGTATTTATTTTTCTGCCTCACAAGCCGATAACCGCACACACCCATGCCATGCACGTAAAATGGTGGCTTTAATGAACGCTCAAGGACACAATGTTTTATATAATGAAACGGTAGAAGGTGGGCATACAGGTGGTACTGATATTCAGCAATGCGCTGAAGAAACAGCCCTTGTTTATAGCTACTTTTTAAGTGAACTTACGCATTAAGCAACATAACCATATCGAAAAAGCCCCTTTTTAGGGGCTTTTTTTTATAGTTTAAACAGCAACGCATAACCAATAGTTATACTTTTTTAACAAATTCTGTCTTAAGCTGCATGGCACCAATGCCAGGAATTTTACAGTCAATATCATGATCACCGTCTACCAAACGTAAAATTTTAACCTTCGTACCAACTTTAACCACAGAAGATGAACCTTTTATTTTAAGGTCTTTAATTACAGTAACTGTGTCACCATCCACTAAAATTTGACCGTTCGCATCTTTATAAATTTTACCTTCTTCTACTACCGCTTCCATAGAAGATTTAGACCACTCATGACCGCATTCAGGGCAAGCGAACATATCGTTCATTTCATAGGTATATTCCGAATTACATTCAACGCATTTTGGCAGTTCGCTCATGTTCTTAAATTCCTTATATTTAACTAAATTTAGTTACAAAATAGGTGGAATTCTGTTTATAGTCCAACATTTTTTATAAACAGTGCTTATTATTTATAAATTTAATATTTTAATGCAAAAAAAACTGCCTCTAAAGACAGTTTTTTATAAGTTTCTTATATTTACACAATGGTCAAAGCTTGCGCGGTGGCATTAACAACAGCTGCAATGCGTATGGACGACTGAACAGCCACTTTTGTCCCACCAGCTCTAACAATCGCATCCGCATGCGAATCCATGCACATACCGCAGCCATTAATAGCTGAAACAGCCATGGAGTAAAGTTCGAAATCAATTTTATTGATGCCATGCTTGCCAATAATATTCATGCGTAAATTTGGCGGCATTTTTCCATAATCTTTGTCATGTACAAGGTGTATAAAACGGTAGTAAATATTGTTCATCGCCATAATAGTTGCAGCACCTTGCGCTGCATTTACCTCAGCTTCACTTAACACATCATAAGCATCTTCTTGCATGGCTTTAATAAGCTTTTCATTTTTAGTTGCATAAGCACATGAAAGAGCAATACCGTAAATCTGACTTTCAGATAAACCTTCTGAACCCTCTTCGGTTAAAACGCTACCAAGGTTAAGTTTAATATCTTTAGCAAACTCGCCAAGTTCTGAGCGTATTTCTTGAATCGACATTTATTTCCTCCTTAAATGTGAGCGAGAAAATCCCGCCCACAGTTTATTTTTTCTATCTATTTTGATGCCTTAGCAACGTCAATAGTTTCTTCACCTTTACTCCAGTTACAAGGGCAAAGTTCATCCGTTTGTAAGGCGTCTAACACACGTAAAACTTCTTTAGGGTTACGTCCTACGTTTAAGTCATTCACCATGACAAAACGAATAATACCGTCAGGGTCAACAATATATGTTGCGCGTTGTGCCACACCTTCTTCATGGTCTAAAATACCAAGAGCTGTTGTTAACTCACGCTTTACATCGGCAAGCAGTGGGAACGGTAAATCTGTAAGTTCCTCTTGATGTTTACGCCATGCCCAGTGAACAAATTCACTGTCTGTACTACCGCCTAATACTTGTGTATCACGATCACTAAACTCTTCGATCAAGTCACCAAATGCAGCAATTTCTGTTGGACAAACAAATGTAAAATCTTTTGGATAAAAGAAGACAACCTGCCATTTACCTTTGTATGTTTCGTCTGTCACATCAATAAAAACATTATCAATGTTAATATCCTTCAATTTAGCAGCCGACGTTGCTTTTACTTTATATGCTGGGAATTTTGAGCCTACACCTAACATTACTTCTTCTCCTGTTTTATCATTTTAAATTTAATTTTTTTCTGAACATTGTTGAGGGTTAATCCCATTGAACACTGGCAAAATTCCTGAATATGCTCTGCCTTCATACCGCTATCAATAGCGTCTAGTGTGCATTTCCATAAATATGAATCTCTATCGTGCATGATTCTTTCCCCATCTAATTTTCTTGTCTAATTATGTGCACCTCGTCTTTATATGTAAAATATATTGATATTATAATAATGATAAGATATTCTTATGCCAAAGAAACATAGGAAAAAGACATGAACCTAAGAGACCTTCAATACTTTATTTCAGTTGCCGAACATAACCACTTTGGTAAAGCCGCAAAAGCAAGCTTTGTTAGCCAGCCAGCTTTAAGCATGCAGCTTAAAAAATTAGAAGAAGAACTTGGCGTTGAACTTTTCGAACGCACAAATAAAAGCGTGATGATAACACCTGTAGGTAAAGAAATATTAGTACGAGCAAAGTCTATCCTACAAACATCAAAAGAAATAAAAGAAGTTGCTCTTACCTACCAAGACCCTTTTGCAGGTCCTTTAAAATTAGGTGCATTCCCAACATTAGCGCCTTACTATCTACCAAAAATAATACCTCACATTTCAAAACTTCATAAAGACCTCAGGCTGTTTTTAATCGAAGAGAAAACTGATATTTTGATAGAACAACTTACAAATGGCGACATTGATGCAGCCTTTTTAGCTCTACCAGTTCAAAATGAAAACTTAGAGTGTATCGAACTTTTTTCAGATGAATTTTATTTAGCCACAGCAAGTAATCACTCTTATGCAAATAAGAAAAGCCTGTCCTTAAACGACTTAAAGGGCGACTGTTTACTCCTTTTAAAAGACGGGCACTGCTTACGCAATCAAGCTTTAGACGTCTGTAGTTTAACAGGCATGTGTGTTCAACAAGACTTTCAAGCGACAAGCCTTGAAACACTTCGTCAGATGGTTGCCAACAACATTGGTATGACACTTATGCCAAAAATTGCCATGCAAAAAAATGATGGTTTGAGCTATATAAAGTTCAGTCAGAACCCGCCATCTAGAAAGATAGGTCTGTTTTTCCGCAAAACATCACCACGTAAAGCGTGTATCGAAAGCATAGCAAAAATTATCAAGAATTTGGTAAAATAAAAACTATATTGTTAGCACTTGTTTTAAATTTGTAGTTAAATAGTAATAACTTACAAATAATAAGGGCAAAAAAAATATGACACAAGCACAAACGCTTTACGATAAAATTTGGGCGGATCACCTTATAGCCCAAAGAGCCGACAACCAAACCGTTATCTATATCGACCGTCACCTCGTGCATGAAGTCACCAGCCCTCAAGCGTTTGAAGGCTTAAAAGCAAGCGGGCGTAAAGTACACGCAAAAAACAAAACGCTCGCCGTGTGCGACCACAATGTGCCTACCGTTAATCAAGCATCTGGTATTACAGAACCCACCGCCAAGTTACAAGTACAAATTTTGGAAGAAAATTGCCAAGAAAATGACATTACTTATTTCAAACTTATGGATAAAAGGCAAGGCATTGTCCATGTTGTAGGCCCCGAACAGGGCTTCACATTACCAGGGACAACCATTGTATGTGGCGACAGCCATACGTCAACACACGGCGCCTTTGGCGCACTGGCATTTGGCATTGGCACCAGCGAAGTTGAGCATGTTTTAGCAACTCAAACTTTAGCGCAAAATAAATCAAAAAATATGCGTGTTATTTTTAAAGGCGCATTGCCCAAAGGTGTCGGCGCAAAGGATATGATACTCGCCCTTATACATAAAATAGGCACAGCTGGAGGCACAGGACATGTTATGGAATTTACAGGGGAAGCCGTTGCTAACCTTAGCATGGAAGGTCGCATGACCATGTGCAACATGAGCATTGAAGCAGGTGCAAGAGCTGGGCTCATTGCCCCAGATGACAAAACATTTGAATATTTAAAAGGGCGTGCTTTTGCACCCAAAGACAAGTTATGGGAAGACGCTGTAAGTTATTGGAAAACATTACCAAGTGACAAAAATGCGCATTTTGACAAAGAAGTTACGATAGATATTTCAACGTTAGAACCACAAGTAACTTGGGGGACTTCGCCTGAAACTGCAGCGAATATAACAGGAAACATACCAGAACCAACGGCGAAAAACGACGGCATTTCAGCCATGATTTCTTACATGGGAGAATCAGCAGGTATGAAAATAACCGACCTTAAAGTCGACGTTGTGTTTATTGGTAGTTGCACCAATTCACGTATTGAAGACTTGCGTGATGCCGCGCACATTTTTAAAGGACGCAAAGTAGCGACAGGTGTACGCACGCTTATTGTTCCAGGGTCAGGTCTTGTCAAAGAACAAGCCGAAAAAGAAGGTTTAGACACTATATTTAAGGAAGCTGGGTGTGAATGGCGCGAGCCGGGTTGCTCTATGTGCCTTGCCATGAACGCTGACAAACTCGAAGATGGTGAACGCTGTGCTTCCACCTCAAATCGCAATTTTGAGGGGCGTCAAGGTCGTGGTGGCCGCACCCATTTAATGAGCCCTATCATGGCAGCAGCAGCCGCCATATCTGGACACTTAGAAGATGTGAGGAAATATTTGTAGCATGGAAAAATTTACAAAATTAAAAGGTATCGCTGCCCCCCTATTGGTGAAAAATATCGACACAGATCAAATTATACCCAAGCAATTTTTAACCACCGTCAAACGAGAAGGTTTAGCAAAGGGATTATTTTACGATTGGCGCTTTAACGTAGACGGCATAACAACGAATACATTCGTTTTAAACCAGCCAGAATTTAAAAATGCATGCATCCTTTTAGCGGATGAAAATTTTGGCTGCGGGTCCTCACGCGAACACGCACCTTGGGCACTATTAGACTTTGGCATCCGCTGTGTTATTGCCCCTTCATTTGCCGATATTTTTAGTAACAACTGCACTAAAAATGGCATTTTAACCATTCAATTATCTATAGAAGATATTGAAGAAATTGCCACCGCAAGCCCCACACACCCCACAGATATTAACCTTGAAGAACAATGCATTAAATGTGGTAACTTAAAGTATAGCTTTAATATTGACGCGGATGTTAAAAACACGCTTATGCAAGGGCTTGACGACATAGCACTCACCCAAAATATTCAAGAAAAAATAACAGACTATGAAGCGCAAATTAAAAAATTAAAACCGTGGCTATAAGGATAAATAAATGACAACAAAAACAGCACATATTTTATGGTTAGTAGGTGATGGTATAGGCCCTGAAGTTATTAAAGAAACCCAAAAAATAGCCCAATGGGTAAGTGAAAACACCCACCTTAAAATGACACACGAAGATGGTTTTTTAGGTGGCTGTGCAACCGATAAATACGGCAAACCCTACCCCGAAGAAACACGCACATTGGTTAAAAAGGCCGACGCTGTTATGTTGGGTGCTGTTGGTGGGCCTAAATGGGACGGTAAAGATTTTGACACACGCCCTGAACAAGGGCTGCTTGATATACGCAAAGACATGGACCTATTTGCAAACTTGCGCCCCACTTTCACCTTTAACGCTTTAAAAGAAGCCTCAAGCCTTAAACCTGAAATTGTGAGCGGCTTAAACGTAATGATTGTACGTGAATTGATTGGTGGTATTTATTTTGGAGAACCGCGCGGCATTGTAACCACCGAAGACGGTATTAAAAAGGGTTACAACACAGCAAGTTATACAAATGCACAAGTGAAGCGCATTGCACGCACAGCTTTTGAAGCAGCAAAAGCAACGGGCAAAAAAGTTTGCTCTATTGATAAAGCCAATGTGCTTGAAGCGTCGATTGTCTGGCGCGAGGCTGTACAAGAACTTCATGACGCTGAATATGAAAACATTGAACTTTCTCACATGTATGTAGACAATGCCGCCATGCAACTTTCAACCAACCCAAAACAATTTGAAATTATGCTTTGCCCAAACCTGATGGGCGATATTTTATCTGACCTTGGTGGCGCTTTAACTGGCTCACTTGGTATGCTCCCTTCTGCCTCCATCACCGATAAATGTATGGAAACGGGGCACACAAAAGGGCTTTATGAGCCCGTTCATGGCAGCGCACCAGATATTGCAGGTCAAAACAAAGCCAATCCTCTAGCAACAATTTTAAGCTTTGCTATGCTCCTTGAATATTCACTTGGAGAACTAGAACTTTCACGCAAAATACACAAAGCTGTTGAAAACGTTTTAAACCAAGGCTACAGAACCGCCGATATTTATAAAGAAAGCAACTATCTTTTAACGACACAACAAATGGGTGATAAAGTTTTAGAAGCCCTGAATACGTTGGAGAAATAAATGAAAAAAGAACACCTTTATATTTTTGACACAACCCTACGTGACGGCTTACAAGCACCCAACACCAACCCTGTAAACACAAAACAGCGCATTGAAATTGGTATGCTTCTAAACAGCATGAAAGTTGATATTATTGAGGCTGGTTTTGCTATTGGTTCAAAAAGTGACTATGACACCATTGAAGCCTTAGCAAATGCAAAGCTTGATAGCACTATTTGCTCACTGGCACGTAGCACAGCCGCTGACATTGAAGCGGCTGGAAAGGCTCTTAAACACGCAGTAAGCGGGCGTATTCATACTTTCATATCCACAAGCCCTATTCACATGCAAGCAAAGCTTAATATGTCGCCAGAGGAAGTTTTAGAAAATGCTGTAAAGGGTGTTAAACTTGCCTCAAAATATACAGATAATATTCAATTTTCTTTAGAAGACTACACCCGCACAGAAAAAGAATTTGCCTACCGCGTGGTAGAAGCCGTGATTAAGGCAGGTGCTACAACCGTTAACCTACCCGATACCGTAGGCTATACCCTGCCCTTTGAATTTACAAACATGGTCAAAGACCTTTTAGAAAATGTATCCAACAGCGATAAAGCTGTATTTTCAACACATTGCCACAATGATTTAGGCCTGGCTGTGGCAAATTCTTTAGCAGGTGTTTTAGGCGGCGCAAGGCAAGTGGAATGCACCATCAATGGCTTGGGTGAACGTGCTGGAAATGCCGCCATAGAAGAACTTATTATGGCCTTACATGTGCGCAGCGACGCCTTGCCCTACACAAGTAACATCGTTACACAAAAATTCAAACAAGCCTCTGATTTATTGTCTAAATATACAGATGCACCTGTACAAAAAAACAAGGCTATTGTCGGCATGAATGCCTTCGCGCATGAAAGTGGCATTCATCAACATGGCGTGGGTAAAGATGCTCGCACCTATGAAATTATGACGCCTGAGTCGGTTGGCTGGGGGCATACAACCATCTCACTTGGGGTTACTTCTGGTAGTGACGGCTTATTGCAAAAAGCCAGTCAAATGGGGTATAACTTAAGCAAAGAAGATATTAAAAAAATCTATCCAACCTTTATGGCAATGGCTGAAAAAGGACGTGTAAGCGATAACGACTTTAAAAATATAATTGATAATCTTCTAATACTGTAGATTTTACAACGATAAAACTTGTATACCGTGATTGAAAGGACTATATATAAAGAGATGTTTAACAACTGAACTATCTTTATCTTTTTTCTACGGTCTATGTGGCTTTCGCTCGTATTCTACAGATAACTTGACACCTAAAGGAGGGACATTTATATGTCTTCTAAAATCTTATCCGCGTTAAACTCAGATATTACTGAACTCACACGCTTAACTCAAAACGCTTTACAAGGCGGCAATGGTGGCGAACTTTACCTTGCCGATGCCTGGTCATTTGCTATTAGCATGAGCCTTGGCATTGTGACAGCGCCAGATATTTCATTTGGTGCAGGCGGCGCACTGCGTCGTATTAACGATGCAACGGCCGACATGCTTACCTTTGCAAGTTTAGACCCAGCCTATTTAAAAACAGCTGCGAAAAACATGCAAGGCATTAGCCAAGGCACAGCACCTTCCGTAAAAATTGCAACAGCAGGAACAATGGGGCAAGGTTATTACACAGACCAAGATATATTGGGTGGTGTGAAAATCTATGAGTTTCAGCCTAAAGCAGAAGCTTTAATGCGTGAAATTGATGCCTATGCAAGAAAAGATAGCCGTGTAACAAACGTTGGTATTAGCCTAAGCGTTTCGAGCAAGGACATTTTAATTGTACGTGCCGATGGTAAACACGTTGTTGATAAACGCCCTATGTCATCTTTAAATGTTTCTGTAACACTTGAAGATAATGGCAAAAAGGAAAATGGTGGTAAAGGCATGGCATGCCCTGTCAGCGTTGACACTTTGTTCAACAAGGCAACATGGCAAAAATTTGTCGATCACGCTATTAACCATGCGCATAACAACCTAACAGCAATCGATGCACCTTCAGGTGATGACTTTGACTTGATTGTTGCCAACGGTTGGGGTGGTGTTATTATGCATGAAGCATTTGGACACGGACTTGAAGCTGATTTTCATCAAAAGGGCATTGCCGCTTTTCAGGGTATGCTTGGTCAACGCATCGCTTCTAAAGGTGTGACAATTATTGATGATGGCACCATTCAAAATGCCCGTGGTTCACTTAATGTGGACGATGAAGGTAATCCAACAAACCGCAACATACTGGTAGACGACGGTATTCTTGTTGGCTTAATGACCAGCGAAATATCAGCTGCGAAGTTAGGCATGCCCGTTACAGGTAATGCAAGACGTCAAGGCTATGCTTACCAACCTATTCCACGTATGACAAATACATTTATCGACAATGGCAATGCTTCAGTTGAAGACCTCATTGCTGGCGTTAAAAAAGGTATTTTAGTCACAGAATTTGGTGGCGGACAAGTTGATATTACCAGTGGTACTTTTGAATTTAACACCACACAAGCTCGTTTAATTCAAAACGGCAAATTAGGTGCTTACATCAAAGGCGCTTCATTATGCGGCCAAGGTAAAACAGCCTTCCAACACATTACTGGTGTAGCCAATGATTTAGAAATTTCTGTCACAGGAAGCTGTGGTAAAGATGGACAATCATTAGCTGTTACGGTAGGACAACCAACAATCGCTGTAGGGGCTGGCGCCATTACAGTCGGCGGCACAGCTTAGGAGAAATGATTATGAGTAATAAATTAGATATCTGTAAAAAAGCTGTTGCCTTAGCTTTAAAACTTGGTGCAAGCGATGCTTCCTCCTCTCTTGGTGTTACCAATGCCATGGGCGTAAGCGTATTTGAAGGTAAGTCTGACGGTGTTGAAGGTAATATCGATTGTGGTATTTCATTCACAGCGCATGTTGGACAAAAAGTTGCATCAGGTTCAACTGAAAATTTAACAGATGATTCTGTTGAAAGTTTAGTACGCACCATTGTAGAAGCAGCCAAACAAGCACCAGAAGACCCGTTTGCTTGCGTTGCTGACAAGTCGCTTATTCAACCTGTTTCTGCTGATATGATTAAATATTTAGATTTAGTCGATAGCACAGAACACACCGCTGATGAAATGCTGCAAATGGCTTGTGAAATGGAAGCCGCTGCAAGAAGTATTGCTGGTGTTGCGTCTATTCGCAGTGCCGACGTATCTTCCTCGCAGTATGAACATTATTTGGTTATTTCTAATGGCTTTGAAGGCCATTATAAAACCAGTTCACGTTCAGCTGTTATCCAAGCTATGGCTGAACTTAACGGTGAAAAGGTCATTAACTACGACTATGACTCTGCACGCCACTGGTCTGATATCAGGCCTATGGCAAGCATTGGCATAAAGTCGGGTGAAAAAGCAGCAGCAATGCTCAACCAAGTAAGTATGGGGCATAAAGGTGTTTTACCTGTTGTTCTTGATCCTAAAATATCTGTAAAACTACTTTTAGGTACACTGCAAAGCTGCTTACACGGCGGTAACATTGTTGCAAAAGGTAGTTTTATAAACAAAGATGATTTAGGGACTAAGCTGTTTGGTGATAATATTAATCTACTCGACAATCGCACAAAAGTACGTGGTCTTGGATCATCTCCTTATGCAGGAAGTGGTATTATAGGACCTGAGTCGGTTAACTTAGTGAAGAATGGGAATGTAGAAAACTTTTTGCTTGGCTTACGCAATGCCAAACAATTGGGGCTTTCGCCAAAACTTGGCAGGCCCAGTCTATACAACCCTTACTTTGAAGGCGGCACATTAAGTCCGGATGATTTAATAGACAATATTAAACTTGGGCTTTACGTGACTAACGTCATGGGACATGGCTTCAAAGCCATTACAGGTGACATTTCCTACACAGTTGCAGGTTTTGTTATTCGTGATGGTGTTATTACCGGTGAGTACGTGAAGGAAGCTTCACTTGCTGGAAATTTAAAAGACATGCTAAACGAAACAACGTTTGCAAACGACCTGAAATTTAATGATTCTGCCAATGCTGCAACTGCACGCATTGAAGGAGTTTCTATTGTAGGTTAAAACCCCTAGTATCGAAATCAAAAGGCCTCCTATTTAGGGGGTCTTTTTTTGCTTATATTTTTATTATTAAGTTGTGTAAAGTCATGAATAATTTTAGCAACATCATCTGTGTTAAACGGCTTAGACAAAAATCCATTCATACCCGCATTACGGCAAACATCTTCATTTTCCTTATGAATAAATGCTGTCACAGCGAAAATAGGTGTGTTTGCTTTTTCATTATCCATTTTACGAATGTCAGACGTTGCTTCCACACCATCTTTATTAGGCATCATCACGTCCATAAAAATTAAATCAATATCATTTTTCTGTAAACAGGCTATTGCATCGTTTCCGTCAACAGCTAGAATAGCCGTATGCCCATCTCTTTCAACAATTTTTTGCAGTAGCCTCCTATTAAGTGGGTCATCATCAACAATCAAGAGGTTTTTAGGTGTAATAGGTACAGCATTCGATAAACTCTTATCCTTAGATAGCTTATCATCTTCAACGTTTGCAATCTCCAATGGTATAGAAAAATAGAATTTGGAACCCTCACCTTTTTCACTTTCCACTTTAAGTTCTCCGCCCATAAGCCTAACCATCTGATAAGCAATAGATAAACCTAATCCAGTCCCTCCGTATGATCTGTTAATACTTTCATCTTCTTGCGTGAAAGCATCAAACATACCTTTATTTTGAAACTCTTTAGAAATACCAATCCCAGTATCTGCTACAGAACAAGAAAGCCACACTGTATTATTTTCAATTTTATCAACATTTACAGACAGAGTTACAACACCATCCTTTGTAAACTTAGCAGCATTACTTAATAAATTAAACAGTACCTGTTCAAAACGAACACCGTCCATCATGAGTTTTTGAGGCAAGTTATCGTCAATACAAACTTTAAGATTATTATTATTATTGGACATAAGAGGAGAAACAGATAGCGAGGTTTTATTCAATGTCATGCGCAGATCAACATCCACATAATCCAACTCAATTTTATTTTCACGCATACTAGAAAAGTCTAATATTTCATTTACCATATAGGTCATATTCTTAGATAAACCGCTAATATTTTCTATAGAAGCATACATCTCTCCTTCTGGTAAATCTTTTAGTAAAAGTTCAGTAAGACCACTAATACCGTGTAAAGGCGTGCGTAATTCATGAGTCACGCGCGCAAAAAACAAATCTTTAAGTTTATTAGTTTCTTCAGCTTCTTTACGTGCCTGACGTTCAAAATCTATGACTTTTATACTATTCGCACTAAAAATACGCGCTGCCCTTGCTAAATCACCAATTTGATCTTTACGTGAGATGAAAGGGATTTGCGTACGCACATCACCAGAAGCAATATTTGTTAAAGTCTTGGAAATTACCCGTAAAGGAGCTGCAATAAAAAACTCGATAATAAGATATATACAAACACATAAAAATATAACTAAAATTAATTGGTTAATAAGCTCCCGTATTAAGGTTTCCCTTATATATTCATCAACCAGTTTATAGCTAACTTCATAAACTAATTTACCTAGATAAATATTACGACCAGGAATTTCTGTGTATAAATCTTTTGATATAGTTAAAATTCTAGGATAGTGACTGGCTTTTTCAACAATTCTTTCTGCGATCACTTCGTCATCTTCATTATAAAACGTCGCGCTGTGAAATTCTGGGACAGTTTGAAAACCATCTAAAATAGCCTCTAAAGAGGCGAAGTCCAAGGTCCAATAATGTTTAATCGACGCTAAAGCCTGAGCTTCAATAAGTAAATTACTGTTAGTTTCTAAACTATCTGTTTGATTTTTAATAGTATGTTGAAGCCTGTCAAATAAACTGTAGCCATTAAAAATTAAAACCGCTACAACAATAAGAGATATAGATCGTGCTTTTAAATCACTAAATAATCTCATAAATGTTTTCCCAAACCTAATTTTACTATCATACTATATTAGCGCATAGAAATGTATTTGCAATACATCAAAAGGAGTATGATACATATAAAGAACACATATTATTTCACACCATATCAGAAGTTTATGACAATTCGAGTTAAAGAACAAGATATTCTAGACAAAAAAAGCCCTCTTAAAAGAGAGCTTTAAATAAACTTACCTTTTAGGTAAGTTTATTAGGTTAGTCAATCAGTTTGATTTCTTCAGCTGATTCTTTACCTTTGTTAGCAACGATTTCGTAGCTAACTTTTTGTCCGTCGTCAAGTTGACGTAGACCAGCTTTTTCTAGTGCTGTAATGTGAACAAAAACGTCCTTAGCGCCATCATCTGGTGCAATAAATCCGTAACCTTTAGTTGTGTTAAACCATTTAACGATACCTGTAGCCATAAGTATATATTCCTTAATAAACAAATTTTATAAAATCTCGACTTGCGTCAAGAAACTCCAAATTTAGTAAAAGACAGCAATTGAAGTTTTAATTTGGTTTTAAAGGTTATTTACCTATAAACCCAAGCCTCAAGTGGAGCATTGACATAAATCTACCCTCACGTCATGTTCGGGTACTTAAATATATAGTACATCCCATATAGATTGTCAATGGCCGAATGAAAAATCTTATGCTTTTAGTTAAAATAAACACTTGTAATTACAAAAAATTATATGGGATTACATAAGTATAGCCACATAATCCGATGAGTGATAAAATATGTTTTTAGATATAAAAAAAGACCCTAAGGTCATTTTTTATAAATGGCGGAGGCGGTAGGATTCGAACCCACGAAGGGCGTTAACCCTTGCCAGTTTTCAAGACTGGTGCATTCAACCGCTCTGCCACGCCTCCGTACTTGCAATTGAAAATACCTTCTTCTAAAAATATTGCAAGTAAAAAAAACGATTTTATTTATTTTATTTTTTCAAATGGGCGAAAACCAAACCAAAAAGCAAGTATACCACCAACTATTGCATAATCTTCTCCCTGTAATTCTATTTCATAGATACGGGCGATAACATACCAGCCCATCGCCACAAATGTACAAATCGGCCTTACTGTAGAACGCAGTCGATTTGAAAATTTATCCCCCGCATCAAATGTAGTCATATCATAAGCTCTAGCTTTATCTATATGCTCCATAGTTAACTGCATAGCACGCTCATCTTTAGATAAAAATTCAGACATTGCCTCCGTAACCGCACCTACAACATCATTGGACACGCCTGCTTTCTTAGCAATATCGTCTTTTTTATCCATAAAATGTCGCATCAAAGATGAAAGCAATGGTAGTGCCGCTTCAATCATTTCATTAAAACTTTCTTAACATTAAAATTGGGGCAGGTTTTAGATGAATTAAATACATTATGTTCGTATGTCTTCACCCCAGGGAATAACCTAACCATCGTTGCATTTAATTTCCTTAGCGCATTGAATTGCTGAATCGTGAACGAATCGATACCTATCAAGCACGTCCCTATACTTTCTGCATTATAACCTTTGCAATGTGCCCCCACTTCATCCATCATCCTGCCAACTTCAACCACGCCACTGCGTTTAATTATAAAGTGGTAACCAACATCACGAAACCCTCTTGCTAAATGCCAAGCTCTAACCTCTTCTACATCACCGTGCTCACTATCAGAGCAATGTATAATATGTTTTGTGATTCTTCTCATAGATGCGGCCCACTTATCCATTTATAAACAAGCTGAAATGCCGCCAAAAGGGCAGCTCCCGTCCATAAAACACCACCTACAAAGCCTTTATATTTTGTAATTTCTTGTTTTAAATCTCTAATGTCATTTCTAATATCTTTTAGTTCTAGTTTGATAATTTTATCTAGATCTTGCATTGTGTCCCCTTCGCAACCCTATTACCTTTTATTTATTATAAATCCGTTAAAATACTTGTCCGCACGGCGGATTAAGGATAAATTCTGTGTCATGAGTGATTTTTACGATGATTATAACGACGATGAAATATACATTTCAAAGCAAGAGGTTCAACCTCATAAGTACAATATTGTCCTAACACGTGAGGGTGAGGAAATCTTATTCGACTTCCCACCAGCTACATCAGAAAACATCACCCGCTTTGGTTACATCACACCAACCGATGTACGTTGCGCGTCCGGTCTCGTAAATAATGAAGAAGACCTTTACGGTACGCTTGCGCCTGTTTTAGGGCGAAGCTATAAAGGTGACCTTGCATATCACACAAGAAAGCAAACAATCGTTTCATTGCACGATACTGCCATTCTTGGATACCAGCGCCAGACGATTATTGACCCACGCATTTCAAACGAAATTGCTGTTTTTTGGGAAATTTACTTAGACAAGAGAATTTTCCCTCAAGCATCAGAAGATGAATGGCGCCGTTTAATGGCAGACATCATCATCACCGAAAAAGACGATGAAGATGCTGACAAAAAACTTGCAGAAGACATTAAAGACCGCCTTCTAGACCAAGCTATATAATATTATACATCCAACATGGCTTGAAGCTCATCTAACAATACACTAATGGAAAGAGTTTCCTTTTCACCTGTTGCCTGAACCATCACAAGTTCATCTTTAGGTGTGTTAAGCTCTAATGTTTGCAATACAGGATTAAGCTCAAGCTCATTCCAAATTTTCACAGCTTGCGCTTCTCTTTTTTCTAATAAAAGTGCAATGATATATTTAAGTTCTGCAGCATTACGTTGAACAATAGACTTCACATCATGCCCTTTATCGTTAAATTCTAACATTGCTTTTTTCCATGGGTTATATTCATTTTCAACCCATTTATTTAAGTTTTGCATAATTATATCCCTTTCGTTATTTAAACAAACTAAACCCAGCTGTTAAAGGTGAACCAATAACGCCATTCACAACTTGCCCAAACATTGTAGGGGACGTATTTTGGATACGGCTATTGTGAGAAGTTAGTTGTCGATTATAATAGTCGGCAATAGAAGCTTGGTTACCTGCATTGATAGAGGAAACCATACCCATACCACTGGCAGCTGAACTCAAGGTTCTAGCCCCTTCTATATCGTTACGACTGGCAGCAATATTATACAGGTTTTGTTGCAATGAAAGTTTGTCATTACGTATATCACTCCCTATCATATCCTTTTCACGCTTCACCTCTTCAAGTGACTCGCTTTTATCTGAAATACGACGGCGCATAGCCGCTTCACCCGCAGAAGACGAGGCAAGCCCGCGCCTTGCTAAAATTTTATTTTCAACCTCAGCACGCTCATCAAAACTATTATCAACAAACTTTGTTTTTTCGGCTTCCCAAGCGTTTAACACTTTCTTAGTTTCTTCGCTCGAACTATAATCACTTGATGACAATTTCTGAATTTCAGATAAGGCATCTTTCATAATCGCATTATACTCATCTTCAACCGCCTGTTCTTCCGGCGTTAATGGAATTTTTTGCGTAATATAAGTATAAGTACCGTCTGCATTTTTAACCGCAACTTGTTCTGTGCCACCAATTTCATCTCTATATGAACTTGGTGCTGGCGGTGGTGGTGGTGGCGGCGGCGATGAAACCTTTGGTGTAAAAACTGATCCCATTTGAATCCCCTTTTTCTTTATTTAAAATATTTTTTTAATGCTTTATTCTTGGCAAGAACCATCGTAACAGCGCAAGACTCATCTAAACCATAAACATATTCAAACCCTATTTTAGTCGCTAAATTAACCGACTCAGGGCGTCTGGGATTTATCCACACATAGTCAAGATCTAGATATTTAAAAGCTGTAAGAATAAGCCATTTCATTGTTTTTTTCGTTGCCCATTTTCCGCGTAAACAATGACAGCAAACAATGTCAACAAATGCACTCTCAAGTGTAATGTCTCCAAAAATAAAGGCAGCTTGTAGCTGCCCTTTTTCTGAAAATTTTCCGTAACAAATGCAATTGTCAAAACTTTGCTTTGCTTCATCAAACGACATAGGTGTATCAGGAAAATCTTCTTTGCGCATCAAGGTATACAAGTCAACATATTCAACGCATTTTAAAGCTCTAAGCTGCATAAAATTTTCCTTTAAAGCAATATTTCAGGCTTATAATTTTTAAGTTCTTCTGGCGTATCAATAACTGTTAAATTCACATTATCAGGCATATCACGCAAAGCCTGTTTTTGTGCAGTTACGTCATTACCTTTTAACTGTTCCACATCAAGAGCCTTCAGCTTCTCATTACGTATTTTACGTAAATTAACCATATGTATAGCACGCGCCTTTGGCATATCAACATCTACAGTTACAGTTGGTAACGCGTCTGTCCAAGCAGCTCTAAATGTACGGTCGCTAGGAATTGAATCTATATCAACAATGCGCCAATCCAAACCCTCGGGCACATCTTTATATGCAATTTGTTCTATAGTCATTTTTAGTAAAGCTTTAGCTGTAGGAATAATAACGCCACATCCGCCATCCAATGTTTTAAATACAATTCTTTTATTCATTATATATCTCCTAATACTGCAATTGATATCCAAGCATGGTCTTGATTTCCAGAGCCTGGTCGTTCATTCACAATGTCAAACCATGTAGGGTTATAATTATAAGCGCCAGGGCTACCAGCAATGCTAGAACCATTACATGAAGATGAAACAACAAGATAATTTGTATTACCCATTGTTATGCTTAAGTTCACACGATAACTACCGACACCTAAGTCAACAACAGATGAAACATTAAAACTATCCCAAACTGTAACAGGGTCACCGTTAATACGCAGCCAAGCCTTTGCAATGCCTTGATGACTGTGAAGGCTTTCAACAGTTGGCACACGCACTATGTCTGTCCCCGTTTGAACTTCAGCACCTGTAGCAAGTTCTACAATACCCTTTACCGCCGTTGAAGCATCACCCACAACAGGGACACTGCCTTCACTTGCTGATGTTATACGACCTTTACCATCAACGGTAACTGTTGCTAAATTATAAGTACCTGCTGTTACACCTGTTGCTGAAAGTTTAGGACTTGTCACAGCATTTTCAGTTAATTTTGCAGTTGTAATACTTTCGTCCGCCACTTCAAAACCTGCATTGTTAACTAAAAACCTGCTTACCCAAATAGGGGCGAGTTCTGTGCCTGTATTTTCAACAACTTCAAAATTCCCAGCAGATGATCGTAATCCATAAATTTTACCGCTCGCACCTGTATCGTTTAATACTACAACACTACCTTCACTTTTAACATTTAACGCACTTACATAAAGGTCATTAAACCTTCCTATAGCGTTACCAATGGCACCTGGCATAATAGGGCTATAAGACAAAGCAGAAACATCAGTTGTTATAACTGCCACATCACCCTGTGCATCAACCACATCAATAAAAGTTAATGTGGTTTGCCCTGTGGAATATGAAGCAGCTTCAACACTTGCATATAAATAAGCCGCGTCTTGCAACAATTTAACTCGGCGTGTTGACGGATATATATTCACATGATCACCGTCAATCATCACAGTCGAATTATCAACACGACTTAAACCAGTAACATCATGTGCAATCCAGTCATCCATAACACTTGAAGCCGAAGCTTTAAGCGAACCATCATCATTCAATGAAACTGAAAGTCGTTCTTTAATAGTGGGTTTTGTTCCTGAAGCTGTATCAATTTCATTGAGCGCATCAATAATATAGTTAAAGTCGCCATCCATTTTCGAACTAGAAATAGAAACTTTAGGCTGAGCTGCACCGTCCTCTTGGTATTTATCTCGATTGCTTAGAGAACTTTGCCCAGCGTGCGCCCCTAACGGGCGTTGATATTTTAATGTCATTTTTCTTGTATCCCAAATAATTTTAATCCGTAAACTGTAAGAGGCCCATCTGTTGAATTGGTTTCAACAGAATAAGAAAGTACGTCTGCAATAAAGTGGTCACGTACATGCTCTGGCGCTGAAGAACCATAGTCCCAAAACGCTGAATCCCATTCCGATTCATCCCAATAGTCTTCTGTTTTATGAACAGTTACATTGCTTTCAACATAACTAGAGTTGTTGTAACTTTTGAATCTCTTTGCTGAAATAGTAAGCGGATTACCTTGATCCGTTACAACCTCAATATATTTATTTGCCCAACGTTTTCCACCAGTATTTGCCTGAAGCCAAGGTGTCCACCATTTAGTTTGTATAGGCGTCCCTGCATCCGAAAAAGTTGACTCATCATACAAATATAGTTGCCCGCCAATGGCAATATATAAACGGCCATCTGGTGTGTTAATTGATGCTGTCATATCTGAAAAAGCACCGTCAAAAGTACACCAGCCTGTCGATGTCCCACTCAGTTGAAAAACAAAAGTTTCTGCAGATGGTTTAAACGCAAACCACCCCTGATTATCATGCCTAAAAGACTGTGCTTTTCTGTAACTTTCATCATTCAGTGTTAAGGCTTGTAAAGCTTTAAAAATAGAACTATCTACTTCCGAGCCAAGGTCTGCAATATCCAACTGCTCTGTTTGTAAAACGCGTGTAAGTGTGCGTACGCCAAATTTTGTAAAAAATGCGACATCGTTAGGCATTTCTGCAATTAAATTACCGTGAACAAGCCCAAGTGGAATCGTTTTATTCCACGACATATCCCCACTTTCAGACGGGTCATACCCAGACCAAATTTGAATATAATTACGGCCAAAGAAAATGCTTAAACCATCTTTAACAGCCATGGCAATTACTTCATCAGACACAGGCATTTTATCAGCTATGTTAATATATTGCAGCGCGCCACTTTCATCGCGCCAGTCCATTTCATCGCCAGAAGAGTTTGTGTAAAACACAAACGTTCTGTCTGTACTATTGGAAAAGCTGTTTGCCTTCAATGCGCCCTCGCCCATACCCCACAGCCTGTCATGCGCAGCATAAACATAATTAAATGTCGGTGGATATTCTTTAAATTCCACACCATCTAGTAACGCTGTAACTACGCTTTCATTCAGCATAACCGTTGTTACATTACCTGCCTGTGACGTACTTTGTACGGTGACCTCTTCAAAAGAACCTGCACCTAAGCTAATCTTTAATTCTTTCCCTACAGGATATAGCTCTGAATTCGATTCAACAGTAAATGTTGAAGCATCAACGTAGGTTAAGGAAGCGCCTGTTTCTGATACCCATTCATGAATAATTGAAATACTCGAACCATCCCAAGACATCACCTTGTCAATGCCATTACAGATAATAAGCCGCCCTGCATAATGCGCCCAACGCACTTTACCCGCCACATCTAATCCTGTGTAAACCTCAAGCCAACTACCGTCAGACTGAAAGTGATATAGGTTCCCCATATCCGTTGCTGCAATAAGTTGAATATCGCCAGCTACAGGTACGTAATGCATAAGCGTTATAATAGACTCACCAGCAATAGAACTACCCTGTTCAATCACACCATTTCGTTTATAGCCAGCCCCTCCTTGTTGCGCATACATATTTTTAAGTTCACGGGCAAAGTCAAGCCCCATTTGCACTGGCGTGCGATTGGTCGACATTAAACGTTGTGGGAACGGAATGAATATGTGTGATAAATTACGTTTCATATTTCCTTCTTTCTATTCTAATCAAAAATTCTTTAAATCAAATTAAGCTTTTAGTTTCATACGGTTAATACCGCACACGTTTTTTTTCAAAATTACAACCCTTTTACTACGCATCATTTTTACTCATAATAAACATGTAAATGAAAAAGGAGTTGTGCTGATGCCTGTAATTATTCTTAAGGGTAAAAAACGTGAATATATGTTTAGCGTGGTGGAAGCCAACTACAAAGAAATGCCAGAATGGGGTGGCATCTATTTAGCTGTTCGTGCAGACCATAATGGTCTAGATATCAAAAACTGTATCGGCATAGGTTCATGCTCATCTTTTAAAAAATATGAGCACAAAATTCATAATTTTATTCAAGGAAAGTTATGCTCACATTTATACTTGCTACCTGAATTTAAAAAGCAATATCGCCAACTCGCTGTGGAAGATCTTATGTCCACAGAAGCATTTGCCGATATTTACATGCAAATCATTGAAGAAGCTGATGAATCAACCAATTTTTCAAAAGCACAAGATAAACAAGAAGACACTAAACTAAATCAAACGACTTAACTTTTAAATTACTAGAAGACTGTGAAGAGAGTGAAAGTTTAACTTCTCTTTTAACATCCTCCCACTTCTCCTGAAACATTTTAAGGTCTCCTTGAGAGCTAAACCCGCGTTCAAAAACAGACGACCAAACAAGCCCCCCCCAAACAAGTCCATGATGAAACTGTTTTGGAATTAAAATGTCTAACTCTGTTCCACCGTCTAAAAGATCTTCTACATGCTTAAGGTATGAAACATTCACCGAAGTATTATTGAGTGGGTATGTGTGAATATCATTCCCATCAACCCAGTAATACGTTGCAGCACCAGTGTTATTAAGCGACGCATCTTGTTTAATAATTTCAGAGCGTGTTTTTAAAGTTAACTCGTAACCATTATTTTTATCTACAACCGTTAAAACACGGAATGTATTTGTTGGTAATGTACCTACACCATTCATAATATCAACCGAGTGAATAGCTTCAATGTATCTTTCAAGGAAAGGCATACACACACCAATAATTTCGTGATAAGCGCTGTTTAACCAGTTTAAACTTTTAATTTTTAAATTAGTATCTGGCGCCACTTCGTCATGGCTAATTTCCAATATTCTGTCACGTATTTCATTTACGTTCATATTTATATCTCCATAAATAAACGGACAGCCAAAGCTGCCCGTTCTTTTTATTTAGCGTTTGTAACGTATATTTAGTCTGTTTCTGCAGCTGTAAATACGTTTACAAGGCCGTGGTCAACACCATTGAAGACAAGTTTTTCAATACCTCTAATTTCGTCGATAGCAAAGCCATTTTCATGACCGTAATCGTCGCTGTCTTCTTTGTAGTTGGTTTTTTTACCCCAAGCAATCGCAGCTGACTGTGCGCCACACAAAATATTGTGTGCCACATCAATAGCTGTATCACCAGCACCTGCAAGGATAGGCATTTCTGAACATTCAAAAATCATAACACCGTCCCACATACCTTTGTAACGCTGACCATGAACAAGCACACTATCACCAAAGTTGGTTGGGATATGTACGTTCACATCTTTAAACGCTTGGTCTTTAAGTAGGTCACGAATTGCGTAGGAATGCGCAAACAAAACGTAAACTTCTTCAACTTTATTGCCTTGCTTTAAAACAAATGGGCGCACTTTACGTGTACCATCTAACATTGCTTTGCGCTTAGCGCGTGAAATAAGGTCAGTCGTCAGTTTATCGTTCACAGAATCAACCGCAGAAAGTGCAGTTGCATGAGCTGCATTGTAGTTTGCATCCGTTGCACCATATAGATAACGTGTTTGATCACGCCCAACACTTGTGTCTGTGAGAGCTGTAATAATATCAGCGCGCATTTTGTCTGAAGCCCAATCAACCAAAGCTTCTTTGGCTTGGTTACGCAAATCAAATGCCACGCGTTTTTCGCTCATTTCACCACGTAAAATAACAGCGTGACGAATCGTGTCTACTGTTAATTTTTGGTCGTAGAAAATAAGATCTTCTTCATTACCTTTTAATGCTGTTTCACCTGTCACACCTGCCCCTGTAAGTTTTGAGCGCAGTTGCACAGTAATCGCATCACCAGATGACTTTGTAAGCTCTTCTTTAACTTGTACGATAGAGTTTGAACCAGCACCCATGAAGTTAAAGAATGGGTTTTGACCTAAGTATTCGGAAAATACTTCCGAAGACCATTTTTCAGCCGAAACACCATGTGTTGTTTGAATTGTAGCTACCATAATTTATTATCCTTTCATGGATTTATCTTTTAAAAATATCTTCCAAGGTTTTAACCTTATCTGATTTTTCTTCTTTTATGCTTTTTGTAGCATGTGAAAATGATGGACGATTTAAGGCCTGCTCATAGTCAGATTTTCCTGATATTTTTTGCTTTTTTTCCTTCATATTTTCTCCATCAATTTCTTTACGAACATTCTCAATTATCTCACTTGGTTCGCTGCCATACTTCTCCATAAAATCAGCGTAAGGCTTAAAGCCCATAGCGATTTTTACAGCTTCTAAAACAGGGTTAGCAGAAGATTTTACAAAGTCTAAAATGGCTGGATTTGCAGCAACGGCACGCGCATAAACAGACTTACCATCCATTTTAATAAGTGCATCATAATCCTGCCCCATAGACTTCAACAAATCACGCATTTCATTTTCACTTGCCTTGATTTTTTCCATCAAAGCAGGTTCCATATCAAAATCATCCGAAATTGTCTCTTCCTTTTCTTCAGCCACAAATGGCGATGAAGACATGCCCTGTAATTTTTCTGATAGCTGTTTTAGGCTATCTGCTTTGCTTTTATCTACTGGAAATAAAAGTTCTTCGTTTTTTAATTTTTCCATCATATTACCTTTATCAATTGACTATATATTTTCTGTTTTTTCTGGTGTTAAAGATCGTAAAATTTCTTCCTTATTTTTAAGATTTGTGGCATCAACCATTAACTTAGGAGAAATAGGCACACCAGCTTGCATCAACATATTCAGCTGCTCAAGTTCCAGTTCGCGGCTACTATTTACATCACGTACTTCCTCCACCAAAATGTCAAACACACCCAAAGAAACATCATTGTGTTTTAGCGGTTCACCATTTTCGTTTAAGATGACAGTTCCATTTTCATCCATCACTGGCACATTTAAATGCACAGCCATGGCGGCACCTAAGTCGTCCGTAATATTGATCACCATTTGATTAGTAAAAAATTGACGTATCATAGAAAGAACAGCCTTACCCAGAGCCTTTTTTGTACGCCTTAATGCATCGAATGCGAACATTTGATTGAGCGCACTTGCCTGTTGGCGTTGATGTATAGCAATGCCTGAAGTTGCATTACTGTGCTTACCAATAGATTCATCAAACAGCCCCACAACTTCTTGAATATCACGTGAAGCCTGATCCATCACAGCAACCTGGCTTGCAGCTAAGTCGCTATTACGGATAATACGCAAGTCTTTACCGGGACGTTTTAAAATCACCCCGTCTGGTCTTGCAGCTTCACGGGCTAGAATGTTAGGGTCATCTACCGCGTCAATATCAGCAATAACCTGCGCCGTATTCAGCAAATGCATTGCTTTAGAACGGCGCTTATTGAGCTCACGTTGAGGGTCAATGGCACTTCGTAAAAGCCCATAAGGACGCCCATCTTTTTTATCACGTTTATAAATATAAGGTATCAATGTAAAGTTATTAAAGTTGTATGGCATTGAACGAATATCAAGCAGCGTATCCCCTGAGAAATATCCGATATAAACACGAGTGGCGAATAAACTTTCAACTTTATTTTCTAAATTAGCAAATGCAATTTCTTTATTGAATGTTTGAAAGATTTCGCCTCTCGGTGTTGTTACTTTATAGCTTTTTTCTGTTTTCTTAAACTGTACTTCGACAACTAAAAAAGTATCATCTGTATCATTTAAATAAGAAATAGTTTGCTTATTAGGCGCTGCTAAAAACGACCCAGAAAAAGCTTTGTCATTTTGTTTTTTTTGTCCAAGAACATCTTGATATGCGTTTGGGAACATTTGCATCAAGGTCTCAGAATCAAGCCAACGTTCACGACAAACAAAACGTGCATCACTGTAGTCGGCGCGTCTAAATTTTGGGTCCCAAACAACATGGCTTGCATCTTCATATCTGTTAAATAAAGACATGCCTTCTGTATTTTCTTCCACCCCCACATCAATCCAAGAAATACCGGCTATCAGCCCTTCTTTAAAGACATTAGAAAGCTCCATTCCTTGTTCGTTTTGTTCAGAAACATACAAAGCAAGATCGCTTAAAACGCGTGCGGTTTCTTCTTCACGTTTGTCACCACTACGCGAGCGATATAAAATGCGTGTACGACCAGAAATTTCACTGCCCGCTATATTATCAATTTTACTTGCTAACTTGTTAATCACAATAGCAGGTTGACCATTTTCGCTTAGACGTGCAATTTCATCTTCGCTCCATTGTTCACCGTCATAAAACGCCCACGACTCTTTCGATTCCTTCAGCCATTTTTGATAAGAACCTGAAAGCTTAGCATCTTCATAAAACTTCTTAATTTTTTGTAAATTTTTATCTTCCATCATGCTTCTTTCATTTCACTTTTTTCATATATCTCTAACTTAACGGGCGTAAAATCTTCTGGTAAATTACCTGTTAAAATATGTAACCGCAGCGCTGTTATGCCAATCATTTCAAAGGCAAAATCACTTTCTAATAAACCAGCTTCATAACTGTGCCACTGAATTTTTTCAGCACGAAAAGTTTTTACTTTAGGCGTGTCATAGCTATATTGGATTTCGACCTGAACACCTTTAGGTACATCAACAAAGAATCGTTTCTTTTGCATGTTATCGCATAAAAAAACCGGCTTTTTAAAACCGGCTTTTTTATAAACTTTTTCACATTCTTTTACCCACACCATAATGCATCATTTCTTTCTTTTAATTAAATTGTCTTCCAATCCGTTTGTGCACGTTTAACACGCTTTTCATAACCAGTTGAAAAAATACCCGAAACAACTAGATAACGTGTTGCATCCATCAAGTGGTCATAGCGTTTAACAATTTTACCGTCTTCTTTACGCCTATAAAGCCTAAATTCGTGCAACCAACTTTCTAAATGGTTAAACACTTTAAGCTTGCCTGTACGCATAGCATCCAATACCTGCATTAAGCCAGCTTCCACGTTATTATCGGCTGTTGTTAAACTTACACCATGTTCTAAATATTGTTGTATCAAGTTTACACCATCACTTTGACTTCCACCTAAACCAGCTGGATCGCACACACCCTTAACGCCTTTTTCTTTAATCACTTTAGCATGCTGTGCTGGTGTACATTCACTCGCTGTATAGGCTTCATAAATATATAAAATGCCTGTAGAAAGGTCTTTTGCACCCCAAACAATAGCGGTAGGATTCGTCCAGCCAAAGTCCATACCAAAACATCGACTAAAGTGGCTAGGTATTGCAAAAGGTTCAACCAATATATCACTTTCCTTTATAGGAAAAACCTTACCAGCCCCTAAAGATGGAACACCTTTTTCACGCGCTTCTAATTCATGCGGACGTAAAGTTTTGCGCAGTTTTTCTTTTTCGCTATCATTTAAATGAAAGGCATCGTCCCAAGTTGCGGTTGTAACAAAAGTAGTCTCTTTAACTTCTTGCTGTAAGTAATGTTGACAAATATCGGTCATGCCTTTTAAAGGTGTCATGGTTAATATTAAGCTACCTTCAACATCCAAAGTTCGCATTAAACATTCTTCATAAAGCCGCATTTCAGGCTCTTCATCTAAGTGAATAAAATGACGTGAAGTCCCTTGAAATTTTTCTCTGCCTTGGTCATAAGACTTAAATCCAAGCAAAGACACTCCCCCGCTTTTATGCTTAATATAAAGCGTATCAACAGCATCTGTTACACCGCGTTTTTTTGTCATCTTTTCTACTAAATGCAAAGGTATTGAGCCTAAGCTTGCATCAAAACTAGAACCTAAATAGGCACGCTGCAAAATATCACGTGTGCTTTCTGCCGTGTTAGATGCAGCCCAAGCCTTAATTGGAAAATCAAATCTCAACCCCTGCCACCAATCAGGATACAGACCCGTTAAATGCATTGCCATTTCCATGGCACCGCAATAAGTTTTTCCACAACGGTTGCCTGCTAAAAACAATCGCTCTTTATGCTTTTTTCCTGCTTTGTGAAAGGCTTTTTGTTTTGCGTGCGGTTTATAGTAATTATAACTTTCTTGAATTTTTTGAAGCCGCTTTTTTAATAGTTGGATTTTACGTTTTCTAAGGTTCTTTACAGTCGTCATTTTCTAGCTCCTGTATATCTTTTTGCAAACGTTCTATTTCAGCTATATCATCTTCATTATTTTCAGTAATTAAGCCTTTTTCCATATCATTTTTTTGCCTTGCTTCATCCCAGCGTGTATAAAGCAATTTAGCTGCAGTCATATCACCTTTAATAGCCTTTGCAAAAACAGCTCTGTCTACCAGTTCTAATGAATTGTTAATCACTTTCAATCGACGCTGATGAATTTCTTGCCAAACATCAATCGTTAGATAATTTTGAACAGTCTTGGGTGTTACCCCTATTAACTTTGCTATTTCTTTTTGCGTTTCACCTTCATGTTCAGGGTTGGATAAAACATCTATAAGCGCATTTTTAATTTGCGTATTCATCATAGCACCTGTCTTTGTACGTGCATTCATATTCACCTCCCACCAATGATATAAAAAAAGCCCGCCACAGGGGCGAGCTATAAGTCGTTTTAAACAGTTATATAATTTTTTAGACTAAAGGTTTAAGTTGTGACTTGCGCCGTGGTTACTCTTACCCTCACTCTAGAAGTATTATGGTACAAGTTGTTCCTAAAGTCAATTTAGCTGTTCCTACATTCTCCTACAGACCAATCCGTGTAACGATTTTTGGAAATCAGTGGCTGTTCCTTGCTTGCATCAACAGGTGGATACACCATCTCCTTTGCGACCATTTTCGTCTCTAATTCCTGTTCAATTCGCTTTAGACTTTTATGAATCTTTCTAAAATGGATATCTTTTATCGTTCCAATCTGTCGCAAGCTAAAACGATAATTTAATCGAATATGTTTTCCACGCTGACGCATCACTTCCTTTATTTGCAAAGCACCCTTCAAATAGTTTTTATCATAATAGTCCCCCCAATACTTCATTAAGACAAGCTCTTGATCTTCTATGCTTAAGTCCTTCACATTGCGATAAACCTTCATCGCTAATAATACAGATTCTTCCTCATCTACCGGTAAGTTTTCACGCCAACCCGACCAGGCACGTTGTTTTACATCATCGTTTAGTGAAGGTGTTTCTTTAATATAAATATTACTAATTCGGGGGAAGCTTTTACCACGTAAAACTTCTGTTGCCCAGATAAGCGCATGTTTAACATCATCAAATTTATAGTCTTGCATAAAATATCTCCTAAGTATCACGGCACAGCAATGCACAGCAATATGTGTTAAGTATTAATATATTTGGGATAATAGGCTTAAAAGCCTTTGTTTAGAATGGTTACGCTCTTTTGAAAGATACGTACCAATATGATGGGGATATGTATACATAATTAAAAAGAGAAATGCAAGCACAAAATGTATACGCTTGCATTTTTATTCTAAATAGGTCTTTGAAATGGCTTGCAATTAAGCGATTGGCTCAATATATACTGCAGTACCTGTAATAGCAACAACCAGCATGGTACGGTCCTTACCAGACACCTCACCATAGTCAAGGTCAATACCAATAATAGCGTTACAGTCAGACTTTTTAGCCTGCTCTTGAACTTCAAGCATAATAGACTCACGCGCATCCGCCAAAGAGCTTTGGAAAGCGCCACTACGCCCACCGACAACGTCACGAATTTTAGCAAAATAATCTTTAAACAAGTTTGTACCCATCACAGCTTCAGAAGCCACCAATGGACCATAACGTCGAATACGGTAACCTTCAACAAAGGGCGTTGTTGTCATTAACATAATTTTAAACCTTTATATTTCTTTGAATCACTTATCTATCATGCCGTATAAAAACTTATAATGTCAACGGTAGAAGGCAACACAGCACCATAGCGTGCTTTATTTTAACAACAAAAAAAACCTGCCACAAGGGCAGGTTTTTTTTCGCTATTGAGACTTTACTTTGTAGTATCGTCCTTTTTTTCTACAGTTTTAACAAGACCATCTAATGAAAAGTCAACATTTTCAGCACCATAGTAAGACTCCAAGAATGCATCGCCGCGTTTTAATGCAGCAGCACCGTTCTTAAATACAATGCCATCTATTAGACCTTTTTTACCATAGTTCAAGGCTTCATAGGCTGTCATGTAATTATCGCGATCACAATCTTTAACCATCTGATCCAAATTTTGGCCTGAATGGTATGCGAGCATACGCGTCATACGACTTTTGATTTTTTGTATATTTTCTGCATGAATTGCAATGTCAGAAGCCTGACCTTGAAATCCGCCTAACGGCTGATGTATCATAACTTCTGTGTTTGGTAAAGCAAGACGCTTGCCTTCAGCACCTGCACAAGAAAGAAATGAACCCATACTTGCAACCATACCATAAGCAACAGTTCTAACATCTGGTTTAATATACTGCATGGTATCGTAAACCGTCATACCAGCAACAATACTACCGCCGCCACTGTTAATATGTAAATCTATATCCTTAGTAGGATTTTCAGATTCTAAAAATAACATTTGCGCTACAATAAGCTCACAAATTTGATCGTTCACTTGGCCAGAAAATAAAATAGTACGTGTTTTTAACAAGCGCGAATAAATATCCATGCTTGTACGACCATTTTTAGTTTCTTCAATAACGGTTGGCACAACAGCCAATTGGGGGCCATAACCCAATGAGTCCATACGGCTTGTTAACTGACCTTGAGTTGGAACACCTTGATACCAAAATGCGTTATTCATCATAACAATACCTCCAAAGGTATAATAGAAAGACGGCACAGAATGTGCCTAAATTCGTAAGGGATTTAATGAATTTAAAAAATTCGTTAACGTAAAAGTAAAATAAGATAATTTATTTATAATTAAATTAAGTATAACACCAAACGGTATACAAATAAAATATTTTTTTATAATTAATAAATAAAAAAGCATCCATAAAGATGCTTTTTTATTTATATCACTGATTTATATACTATTCAGTGTCTTCTGATAAAGGTCTTTCACTCAATACTTCATCCACCAAGCCATATTTTTTAGCATCATCTGCTGTCATAAAGTTATCGCGGTCAGTGTCTTTTGCAATATCTTTAATATTTTTACCCGTGTTTTCTGAAAGAATTTTATTCAAACGGTCACGCAATTCTAAAATCTCTCTGGCATGAATTTCAATATCTGATGCTTGACCTTGGTAACCGCCTAAAGGTTGGTGAATCATCACACGTGCATTTTCTAAAGCATAACGTTTACCTTTAGTACCCGCACTTAATAAAAATGCCCCCATAGAACAAGCCTGCCCCATACAAATAGTTGCGATATTAGGGCGAATATATTTCATAGTGTCGTAAATAGCCATACCTGCCGTTACGGAACCGCCAGGACTGTTAATGTAAATAGAAATATCTGAATTTGGGTCTTCTGACTCAAGAAATAAAAGCTGTGCAACAATAAGGTTGGCCATATTGTCTTCTACCTGACCATTTAAAAATATAACACGCTCTTTAAGTAAACGTGAAAAAATGTCGTAAGAGCGCTCACCTCGCGCTGTTTGTTCTACAACCATTGGGACTAAGTTTGCCATCGGGTTAAAAGTCATTGCTTTTATTCTTTCGTAAATTATTTAACTTTCTCTACTTTAACATAAACATATTAAATATGTGAATATTTCACCTCAATTTTAAAAAGATGCACATATGCACTGTGGTTTTAGGGCAAAAAAAAAGGCGCCTAAAGCGCCTTAATACATTACCAAATTTTACCTTACATCATGCGTGCAACGTTTGAATTTGAATCACCTGTGCCTTGTTCTTTTACAGATGGCATTTCATTCAGCAGGGAATCTTTTTTGCTATAAACTTGCTCAAAATCACCTTTATCACCGATACTAAATTCCATTTTAGTGCCCGTTGCGTTCATCAATGCTTTTGGTAATTTAATTTTCTCAAACAAGCTCATTCCACAATATTCCTTTGTTTTAATAATTTCGTCTAAATGTCATAGATTTAGAAGTAACAGATCATATTGTAATTTTGTATACGTTACTTTGCAACCTCAAAGTATATTTTTTTATTATTTGCATAGATCTAAAAGAAGCTATGTTGCAAAACAAACATAACAACTACATGTTTTTTCTAAACTTATGCGCAGGATAACATCCAATAACTTTAACCGACGTCGTAAAAAATCTTAACTCTCTCATTGCATTCTTCATACGTTTTTCATCTAAATGTCCTTCAATATCGACACTAAATTCTGCTGACTTCAAATTACCGTCACATAAATAACTTTCAATCTTAACCAAATTCACATCATTTGTAGCAAAGGCACCTAACACTTTATACAAAGAGGCTGGTCTGTTTTTAATTTTAAACAAAAGCGTTGTAATATACATACCTTGATCATAACTATGGCTAAGAGCTTCTTTACTCACAACTAAAAAGCGCGTTGTATTTTGTTCTGAATCCTGAAAATTTTTAACTAAGATTTCTAAATTATATTTTTCAGCAGCATACTCTGAAGATAGAGAGGCCTTCGTTAAAACCCCCTCATCTGCAACAAACTTAGCAGCACCAGCCGTATCTGAGGTTGCATTAACACAAAAGCCATGATTTTTTAATGATTGTTCACATTGAGCCAACGCCTGCGGGTGCGAATAAACGTTTTCAACACTTTCAAGCGTAGCACCCTTAGGCGCACTTAAGCAGTGGTTAATCTGCATAAAATGTTCTCGGATGATATGTAAGTTCGTCGATCTTAAAATATTATGAACATCTGTTACACGCCCCACTGTTGAGTTTTCAACGGGCACAACACCAAATTTTGCCACTCCTTGCTCAACCTTATCAAATACATCTTGAAATGACGTGCTTTCGATAAGCTCATAATTAGGATAAAGCGTATGACTTGCAATGGCGCCATAAGCTCCCGCTTTACCATGAAAGGCAACTTTAGTTTTAGACATGGGTCTCTCCATCTTTCATTAAGGTTGAATTATTTTTTTATATAATTTATAGCCCTAACAGGCTCTCAATATTCTTAGGTTTAGAAGGCTTAGATATAACAAAACCTTGCATATCATTGCAGCCCTGCTCCATTAAAAACTCAGCCTGCGCCTCAGTTTCAACACCTTCTGCGATAACTTTAATATTTAAGTTATGCACTAAGGCTATCATAGCACTTATTTTAGATTTATCTTCAGTACTATTTAAAGCATTTTGCACAAAACTCTTATGAATTTTAATACCATCAAGCGGTAGACCTTCCAATTGTTTCATAGAAGTATAACTTAAGCCAAAATTATCAATATAAACTTTACAGCCTAATTGGCTAATCGCCTTCAATGCGACTTCAATTTCATGGTCAATATCAACCAGCAAAGATTCTGGAATTTCTACAATCAAATGAGAAAGATCAACACCCTGCTTTGAAAATACTTTTTGCATGCGATTTGGTAAAGATATGTCTTTAAGCTGACGCATAGAAAGGTTAATACTAAAACTTAGAGGTTCATTGGATTTTTCTTGCCACTCTTTCAGTTTCAAAGCAATGTCATTTAAAACCTTTTCACCCATAGGTAAAATCATGCCTGAATTTTCTGCGAGTGTTAAGAAGGCTCGAGGCTCTAACACACCAGCTGTAGGATGATTCCATCGCATAAGGGCTTCTAAGCCAAAAACTTCTTTTGTTTTGTAATTTACTTGCGGCTGGAAAAACGTTTCTATTTCTTCTTTTTGTAGGGCCGTACGAATATGGCTTTCTAAATCACGCTGCGTTACATCAGAGTTACCTTTTGCAGGCACCTCTAAGGTTTGCATGTTAGCGTGAAGATCTTCTGAATAAAAGTTAGCCTGATTCTTACCACTCTCTTTTGAAAAATACATAGCGCTATCGGCTTTTTTAATAAGCTCTGCACTTGTGCTCCCGTTTAAAGGATACATACTAATGCCAATACTGGTTGAAACATATATGTCATGTTCCCCTAATTTAAAGACCTCACAAATAGATTTTACAATTTTATCGGCAACAATCCTTGTGTCTTCTTCTGATGAAACACCATTTAACACAACTGTAAATTCGTCACCACCAATACGTGCAACAGTATCTGTATCACGCACACATTTTTTAATGCGTACAGCAACTTCCTTTAATAACATATCACCTACATCATGCCCCAATGTATCGTTAATGGCTTTAAATCCATCCAAGTCTAAGAAAAGAAGTGCGATCTTACCAAGGTTTCGATAAGCATGCGCCAGACCCATTGTTAGACGGTCATAGAACAGCTGCCTGTTCGGCAAGCCTGTCAATGTGTCATGATAAGCTAATTGATGCTCACGTTCACGTTGCTGTTCTAATTTTTCCTTATTATGGAAGACTTCTGTAATAATTGAGGCATACATCATAAAGCCTTGTACTTTATCCCCCACACGCCATGGAGATATTTCCCATGCTACATGCTCATCTTTACCATTAAGTTGAAACAACATAGCTTCACTCTTAACAGTGTTACCGTTTAAAATTTGCTCTTCAACAGCTTGCCATTTACCAGGCAATCGTGGCATCAAGGCCTTGTGGCTTTTGCCTATTAAACCTTCATCATCCAGATGAAAATCTTCGCGCCATTTTTTACTCACCACCATATAGTTCCATTGTCTATCTAATATAGCGAGCGCATTTGGAGATGTTTCAACGATAGCACCCACCATATCTTCACTGAGTTTTTTCAGGTGATCTGGTTTCTTCTCATTACTAATATCACGCATATAAACATATGCAGAGTCACCGCCAGTTGGATAAACGCGCACTTGCAACCAAATATTAGCCTTTTCTAAAAATAATTCTTTTTGCCATGATAGTTTTTTAGAAATAGCGTCTCTGACGCACAATCCAAGACCTGAAGCGTGATAATCTGGAATAAAAGTTTCAACAGGCTGCTCCAAATAATATCGAACTGATTTAGGTGTACGGTTCCACTTTGCTAAAATATGTACAGCGACACGGTTTGCATGATGAAATCTTTCATCTTTATTAATAACTAAAAATGCTTCTGTTAACTGCTCATGTATATGATAAAGGTGATCCTCAGATTTTTCGAGTTGAACCAGCGCGTCTTTTTTACGCTTCCTTTCTTGCGTCAAAACGCGCCTACTTTGACCTATACGATCTAAAAGCTCTTTCACCATAACCCGACGGCTACGCGCAACCATCCAAGCCATCATAATAGCCAAAACAGATATTGGTAAAAGAAATAGGCTGTACCTTTCTAAAGCAGCTTCTTTGTAAAGGTCAATTTTAAGTTTAAATGTATCAAGAGCTGTCTTATCTGCGCCTAATGAAATATTAGCTTCCCTAAAATTATATAAAGCACCTTTTAGGGAAACAGGCTTTTCAGCCAACATCATTTCAATACCCGTGACAAAAACAATTAAACTTAAAGAAATACCCAGTAAAAAAATAAACAATGACCCCGCACTGTTATATTTTCCAATAGATGAATTGTAATCCTTTGACATTATGGCTACTTACCCTTGGTCATTTTTATTATTTTTTAGATGCTCATGTACTCTATATAAGACATAGCTATAAATTATATGTTATTATCCACACTAACATCTTACATGAGATATACGTAAAGCGCCAAGAAGAAAGATAAAAAGAAAGCCTACTTATTATGTTTAACAAGTCAATTTTCGCAAGTTTCCTTGCTGTTATTTTTTCCATCATACTTTTCACACCAACTTCTGGTGCAGAAGAACCGCATGTGAGTGCACGCATTATAACAGACCATGAAAACATCTCGACAACGAAGCCTTTTAACATTGGTGTAGAATTAAACATTCAGCCAGGTTGGCACATTTATTGGGAAAATCCAGGCGATACAGGCTTTAAAACAGAAATTGACTTAACTTTTGACAAGAATGTAAACGTATTAGAACCATTCAAAACGAAAACACCTCAAACTTTTAATACTGCAGGTCTTATTAACTATGGCTTTGATAAAAACGTTTTGTATTTCACGGCAGCGGAATATACTGATGCGAAAAATGATTTTTCTTTATTCGTCACAGCAAACATAAAATATTTAGTATGTAACGAAATTTGCATACCTGAAGAAATTTCAGTTCAACGCGCATTCACACTAGGCAGCGACACAACACCTTCTGTAGACGCCTCTGTTTTCGCGACAGCGCAAAGCCTTACAGCTATATCCAACCCTAACGTTTCTGCAAGTGCAAAAAATGTAAACCATTTTTATGTTATCGAAATTAAAGGGCTTGATTCAGGCGTTGCAAGTGCGTCATTCATACCAAATGAAGAAGGTATAATTGAAGACAATTATAAACAAACTTGGATAAAAACAAATTCAGGTTACACATTGACACTTAAAAAAGACATCCAATCAAAAAAAGACGTTAAAGATATCAATGGTATATTAAACTTAGATGGGAAAAATTCTATTTTCTTAAATTCTGCACTTCAGGTAAAAGCAACTCCTGCAATTGTAAAAAGTGAACAGCCTAAAAATGCGAATATAAAAGAAACAAAAACAGTACCAACAATTACCCCTGCAGAAGAACCAACGAAAAATGCAGAAGCGGCAAAAACATCGGTACAAACAAAGACAGAACCCACTCAAAGTACACCACTAGAAGTAACCGAAAAATCCGATGAACTATTTACCATTCAAGACATCCAAACAAGCCGTACACTTCAAGTTACATTGCTTCTTGCGTTTTTAGGTGGTTTAATTTTAAACCTTATGCCTTGCGTATTACCCGTTCTTGCGCTGAAAGCACTTAGCTTACTGCACCATGCAAAAAGTTACTTTAGCTGGTGGTATGGGCTTGTTTATACCGCAGGTATTTTAGCAACATTTTCTTTGTTAGCCCTTGCTATGATAACACTTAAGGCCAATGGCGAAACACTTGGGTGGGGCTTCCAGCTTCAGTCTCCTATTGTTGTTGCAAGTATTGCACTCATTATGCTGCTTGTAGGATTACAGCTTGCCAGCGTCTTTAATTTCGGTGCTTCATTCGGTCGCTTACAGAACCTTGTTTCTGGGCATGGTACAATCGCAACATTCTTTAGCGGCATGCTCATTACCATCGTTGCAACACCTTGTACAGCACCATTTATGGCAACAGCCATTGCATTTTCTTTTGTACAACCCGATGAAATTATTTATGCAACGTTTGCAGCTCTTGGCTTAGGCTTAGCCTTTCCATACTTGCTCATAACATTCTTTACACCGCTACTAAAATTATTACCAAAGCCAGGTGCTTGGGAAGTAACATTCCAACACTTCTTGGCATTCCCAATGTTTGCAACCGTACTATGGTTAACATGGGTTTATGCAAAGCAAACATCTCTTGAAGAGCTGTTCCTGCTGTTAATTGCTATATTCGTCGTATCATTTACAACATGGATATTCGGTCGTTTCAATGTTCTAAGCGCTTCAAGAATTAAGCGTTGGTTTGGGCTACTTATATTCTTATCAGGTATTGCTTATTACTTCTTTACTGTGCACGCATTCGACCAATGGTACATCTCAAAAAATACACATGTAGAGTGGGAAAAATGGTCTACTGAAAGCGTACAAGAAGGTCTAGCACAAGACCGTCATGTTTTTGTAAACTTTACAGCTGACTGGTGTATTACCTGTAAGGTAAACGAGAAAATTGTTTTAGAGCTTAACTCAACAAAAGATCTCATTGAAAAACACGGCGTTAAAATGCTAAAAGCAGACTGGACATCAAAAGATGATACTATTAGCGCTGAATTAAAGAGATTTAATCGCTATGGTGTACCACTTTATTTAATGTACTCACCAAAGTCGCCTGAGAGCCCCTTAATACTAAATCAGATACTCACCTCTCAAGAGTTTGAAGAGGCGCTCACTCAAAAATAACCTTACAATCCCTTGCTTTATGCAGGGGATTTTTTTAGTATTATCAACTTAATCAAATATAAGGGGCAAAAAACAGTGTCAGAATTAGAAATAAAAACTTTAGAGATATTCAAAGAAATAAGTTCCTTTTTATGGGGTTGGCCATTACTGCTCCCCCTTTTAATTACCGGTGCTCTATTCACTATCATACTTAAAGGAATTCAATTCACAAGGTTAACTACGGCTATTAAACTTGCCTTTTTTGATAAAAAACATAAAGACATAGAAGGTGACGGTGACATTTCGCATTTCCAAGCGCTTATGACCGCACTCAGTGCAACTGTCGGAACTGGTAACATTGCAGGTGTTGCAACGGCCGTTACCATTGGCGGGCCAGGCGCTATGTTCTGGATGTGGGTGACAGGCTTATTTGGTATGGCCACAAAATATGCTGAAGCTGTACTGGGCGTTCACTACCGTGAAAAGCATGCAAATGGTGAATACTCTGGCGGTCCAATGTACTATATTGTTAACGGACTGGGTCAAAAATGGAAACCATTGGCGATATTCTTTAGCCTTTCACTCGCTATTGCAGCGCTTGGTATTGGCAACATGGTACAAAGTAATTCTATGGCCGATGTGATGGAGTCTACCTTTGGTATTGACCGTTGGTTGACGGGTCTTAGCGTTGCCGTTGTAACAGGCCTTGTCGTTATAGGCGGTATTAAACGTATTGCAGAAGTCGCATCTAAACTTGTTCCAACCATGATCGTTATTTATGTAATTACAGGTATTACCATTCTTGTCATAAATATAGACCTTATCCCAACTGTTTTTGAACTTATATTTGATAATGCCTTTACAAGTATTACAGCTCTTGCAGGAGGCGTTATCGGTGATGCTGTAAGCAAAGGTGTAGGACGCGGTGTATTCTCTAACGAATCAGGTATGGGGAGCGCGCCAATCGTTGCGGCAGCAGCTAAAACAGACCATCCCGTATCTCAAGCGCTCGTTTCTATGACACAAACATTTATAGACACCATTATTGTATGTAGCTTCACAGGTATTATTATCATTATGGCAGGCTTAAGCGGTGGCGAAGCCGGTGGCGCATCTCTAACAGCTTCTGCCTTTAGCATTGGCCTAGGTGGATATGAAGTTTTAGGGTACCAACTTGGTGAACTTATTATTACAATCACACTTCTCTTCTTTGTATTTTCAACCATTATTGGTTGGTACTATTATGGCGAAAAAGGTGTTGAATTTATTTTAGGTGACAAGTCCATTAAAGTATATAAAGTCCTCTTCCTTATATCCACACTACTGGGAGCCCTTATGACACTTGAACTGGCGTGGACAATATCAGAAGTATTCACAGCAATGATGATTATACCAAACCTAATCGCCCTTATATTACTTAGTAAAAAGGTAAAGCATTTAACAAAAGATTACTTTAATAATCACGCAACAACTAAATATAAAATAAAGCCGTTTCATAACAGCTAAACAAACATATAAAAAAAGCCCCTAAAAAGGGGCTTTTTTTAACAGTAATATCATTATTTTAAAAAGATAACCGTTTCATTTTCATGCATACGCGGTAAATTTTTACGTATTTGTTCATCCACATAATCAGGGTCTAGAGTATCCCCTTTTAAGCGTTTAATCTTCACATCTGTCAGGCTTACCTGTTCGCTTAAAGCTAAGTTTTGCGTCGCTATATCTTCAACCTGTGTATTCAAGTCGTACCAAACCATCAAGCCTCGGTCACCTGTTAACATTTGATAATAAGTATAAACAAGCACTAACAGAATCAAAAAAGGGAATAACAGTTTATTCGCCCTATTTTTTAATTCTGTAAATAACTTCATATTTAAAAATACACCTTACGACTTAAATGAATTTGCATTAATTGTAAGGCAACCAGCAAATTTTGCAAATATATCTAACGTTTCTTCTAAACGCAGCAGCTGATTATATTTAGCCGTGCGGTCACTACGTGACAATGAACCCGTTTTAATTTGCCCACATGATGTCGCAACCGCTAAATCTGCAATTGTTGTATCTTCTGTTTCCCCACTACGGTGGGACATAACACAGCTATAACCGTTTTGTTTCGCCATCATCATAGTTTCTAATGTTTCTGTTAGCGTTCCAATTTGGTTCACTTTAATCAGAATTGAATTCGCCAATTCATCATCAATTCCTCTGGCAAAAATTTCTTTATTGGTCACAAACAAATCATCGCCAACGATTTGAATTTTATCACCCAGTTTTTCTGTCAACAACTTCCAGCCCGCACGGTCATCTTCACCCATACCATCTTCAATAGAAATAATAGGGTATTTGGCACACAAATCTTCATAGTAAGATACTAAATCTTCTGAAGTGAGTAAACGCCCTTCCGCACCAAATTTATAACCTTCATCGGTTAAAAACTCGCTCGCAGCAGAATCTAGGGCAAAAGCTATTTCAACACCAGGCTTATACCCCGCAGCTTCTGTTGCTTTAACAAGCCAGTCAAGCGCAGCTTCATTTGAAGGTAAGTTTGGCGCAAAGCCGCCTTCATCACCTACAGCTGTGTTCAAGCCTTCAGCGCTTAGAAGTTTTTTAAGGTTATGGAAAATTTCAGCACCCATACGCAAAGCTTCGCTAAATGTTTTAGCACCAATTGGCATAACCATAAATTCTTGAATATCTAGTGAGTTATCCGCGTGTTCTCCACCATTTATAACGTTCATCATTGGCGTTGGCAACAATTCAGCTTCTTCATCACCCACCATCAAAGCCACGTATTCATAAAAGAACATCCCCTCATGATCAGCCGCAGCTTTTGCTATAGCTAATGAAACACCTAAAATAGCGTTAGCTCCAAGGCGTTCTTTATTTTCAGTTCCATCTAAGGAAATCATCTTTGCATCAATTTCTTGCTGATCACGCACATCCATACCATACAAAGCTTCTTTAATTTCACCATTAACAGAAGCTACAGCGCCTAAAACACCCTTACCCATATAGCGGTTTTTATCACCATCGCGCTTTTCAATTGCTTCGCGGCTACCTGTAGAAGCACCAGAAGGAACGGCAGCGCTACCAAAAGCGCCAGAAGAAGTAATCACTTCAACTTCTACCGTTGGGTTCCCACGTGAATCTAATATTTCGCGTGCATGAATATCTAAAATCGTGCTCATTAGTCAGTCTTTCTATTTTATATAAATACGTATAAATATTTTAAATCTATTATTGATCGCTTTTAATCGCCATGTATGCTGTTTCTTTGGCAACATTATCGATGGCTTGCAAATTACGCAATAAACCTTCTAATTGATCTAAAGGTACCATGTTTGGACCATCAGATGGCGCGCGGCTTGGTTCTTCATGCGCTTCAAGGAAGAAACCAGCCACACCCACAGCCGCAGCGGCACGTGCAAGTGGCTCTACAAATTCGCGTTTACCGCCAGAAGTTGAACCATTACCACCTGGCATTTGCACACTATGCGTCGCATCAAAAATAACAGGGAACCCTGTTTGAGCCATAATAGGTAAACCACGCATATCACTTACTAAGTTACCATAACCAAATGTAGTACCGCGGTCGCAAAGCATAATATTTTTATTATTTGTTGAAGCCGCTTTCGCCGCTACATTTTCCATATCCCAAGGTGCCATAAATTGCCCTTTTTTAATGTTCAGGGTTTTACCTGTGGCAGCTGCTTTTAAAATAAGGTCGGTTTGACGACACAAAAATGCTGGGATTTGTAAAATATCTACAACTTCAGCCACAGCATCAACCTGAGAAATTTCATGAATATCTGTCACTACTGGAATACCAAGCATAGAACGCACATCACTCAAAATGCGACACCCTTCTTCTAAACCGACACCACGTGTGCTATTTAAAGACGTTCTGTTCGCTTTATCAAAAGAAGACTTATAAACAAAACCAATGCCTAATTTTTGACATATATCGTTAATTGTTTCGGCTGTTTTAAGTGTATGATCACGATTTTCAAGCTGACAAGGCCCACATAAAAGGCTAAAAGGTTTATCGTTTGCAAAGGTTACTTGATTAACACCGTTACCGCCAACAATCACATTTTGAATCATTTTAAATTCTTCCATTTCTTATATTTAGTCATAAATTATTATATTTAGGCTTCGCCTGTAAATCCAGAGAAATTCGTAAAGTTTAACCCCATAGATTCAGCCGCAGCACCATAGCGCTCGTCTACTGGTGTCTTAAATAGAATTTCAGCAGAACCTGGAACAACCATCCAGCTATCGTTGGCAATTTCATCTTCTAATTGCAAAGGGCTCCAACCGCTATACCCCATACACAGGTTATAATATTCAGGCCCCGTACCTTTTGCAATTGCTGCAACAATATCGGCTGTAGACGTTAAAAATATATCATCCGTTAATTCTATAGTATGTGGAGATTTATAGTCATTACTATGCAAAACCAGTCCACGTTCAATATCCACAGGCCCGCCCGCCATAATTTTAGGCCAATGAACCACATCGCTTCGCTTAAGGTCTACTTCATCTTTTAAGCTATCCATAATTTGCTCAAAACTTAATTCAATCATTTCTTGGTTCACCACCAAACCAAGTGTCATTTCATCTTCATGTGTGCATACGTAAACAAGCACATCTTCAAAATACGTGCCTGCCATTTCTTCAGTTGCCAGCAAAAAGTGACCGCTTAAATTTGTAATAATTCTAGATGGTTTGTTCACCATTCACCTCTTTGTTTTCTTTTAGTATAAGCTGAGCCTGTTCAGAGCCCTTCACGGCCAACCCATCGGCACGTTCATTTCCCACATGTCCACTATGCCCTTTAACCCAAACCCATTTTACGTCATGGTTTTCCAAAGCCACATCAAGCTCTTGCCAAAGGTCAGCATTTTTAAGGCCACCTTTTTTGGTCCAGCCTTTTTGTTTCCAACCTTGCATCCATTTAGTCGCACCTTCAAGTGCATACTTAGAATCAGTATAAATCGTCACTTCAATAGAACGTTTCAAAGCATTTAAGCCTTGAATAATTGCCGTCAATTCCATGCGGTTATTTGTGGTTGCAAGTTCATAACCATACATTTCTTTTTCTTTGCCGTTATAAACCAGCAAAGCTCCCCAGCCTCCAGGGCCAGGATTACCACTACAAGCACCGTCTGTATAGACCTTAACACCAGCCATAATAAAGCTTAAAATTCCCAACTTTTATCTTGGTGGTACTTTAGGCGCATTTGCCAGGTTTGGGAAGGTTTATTTGCCATTATTTTAGGGTTTTTACCATTTATTTCATCATATAAACGCGTCACTAAAAATCTAAGCGCAGAAAGGCGTAACATGTTTGGCAAATGCGTGCGTTCACTTTCATTTAATACACGCCTATCTGTATAACCTTGAAGAAATGCTATAAAGTTACTTTCAGAAAACTTACCATCGTCAAAGCCCCATGCATTTAAAGCAATAGCTAAGTCATAAATATAAGCCCCCTCGCAAGAGAACCAAAAGTCGATCACACCGCTGACAATAGTTTCAGTAAAGAGAACGTTGTCTTTAAAATAATCCCCATGAATAAATCCAGATGGTACATTTATAGATTTTAAACCGTTTTGATATGAAATTTCTTGCGTTATTAATTCTAGCACCTCTTTTCGTTCGTCAGCGCCCTTCATTTTTTTCATTTCTGAAAAAATACCCGAAATACTGTTTAGCCCCATAGAATTTTCGATAGATGGCGTATCTAAAGTATTTGACACATTGTGTAAAGCCGCCAATGTTTTCCCTGCTCCATAACACTGTAGCTGGCTTGGAGCCAACACATCGTCTCCATCCATAAATGTTTGTAAAATGCAAATCTTACCACTCGGTAATGTATAGCGTCTTTGCCCTGAAGTTGCCGCAATAATATTAGGACAAATAATATTTGCCTCACTTAATTTAGTTAACGTATCTAAAATATACGGAATATTTTCCTCATTCACTCTATTTTCAAATATAGTGAGAATGTATTTACCAGACGCCGTTTCTACAAAATAATTACTATTTTCACTGCCCTTAGCAATGCCTTCAATTAATTTTACAGAAGATATGGAAAAATGTGCGAGTACTTCTAATATTTCCCCATCATCTAATTTTGTATAAACAGCCATTAAGCTTATTACCTTTTGTTATTTTGTTAAAAAGCAGCTTTAAACAAGCAACAGCTCACACTTACGTATAAAACCAAGATATAGAATAACATGAAAAAGATAAGCACAGTACCAACAATTTTCCTTTTCGATACATATTTATATGTATCGCGTTACTGCTGCAACATCATCGCAATTTATAAAAGCGGGAGGCGAACACAATGAAGCAAAAAAATGCGGTGTACAAATAGGCATAATATATTTTTAATTCGCATTCAAAAAGAAAAAGCACTCAAAGGACTTATTACAGGAATTATACTTGTAAATATGCTTTTTGACGCAGCAGTTATTACATATATAAACCCCTAAATATTATCGGCACTAGGGAAATATAAATACATCAATATCAACAAAACCACTATAGTATCGTTTTCTTTTTAGAACAAATATGGCATATTGTTAATCACATAATAAACAATAAAGGTTACCTCCATGTTTCCAGAGTTTTCACAAAACCAAAAAGACCTTAAACCAGGTCGATACGACGTTAGCACCAAACTTTTCGGTCGCGCACAAACACTTATACCTGGAGGTGTGAATTCGCCTGTTCGTGCCTTTAAAGGCGTTGGTGGAACACCTGTATTCATGGCAGGTGGTGTCGGTGCAGTTATACAAGATATGGACGAAAACCAATACATAGATTACGTTCTTTCATGGGGGCCTATGATACATGGACACGCCAATAAACATGTTATCGAATCAATCATCGAGACAGCAAAACTTGGCACTTCATTTGGCGCACCAACCGATAAAGAAACCTATCTTGCTGATATTATTCAAAGCCGCCACGAACACGTAGATATGGTAAGGCTCGTCAATTCAGGAACAGAGGCAACCATGAGTGCGATACGACTGGCACGTGGATACACAGGAAAAGATCGCATTGTAAAATGTGAGGGTTGCTACCACGGTCATGCCGATAGTTTATTAGTAAATGCAGGTAGCGGGCTTGCAACTCAAGGCGTATCAAGCAGTGCTGGTGTACCGGCTGCTGTGGCAGAACTCACAACCGTCATTCCCTTCAATAACCTAGTTGCAGTAAGGGATTGCTTCGAAAAAAACAACGATATTGCTTGTATTATTTTAGAGCCTATCGCAGGGAACATGGGCTGTATTCCGCCAAAGGATGGATACCTTGAAGGTGTTAGGAATTTATGTGACAAACATGGCATTTTACTCATCATTGACGAAGTAATGACTGGTTGCCGCGTGCACTATGGTTCCGCTCAAACACTCTATAATGTAAGGCCAGATATTAGCACATTTGGCAAGGTAATTGGCGGCGGAATGCCGCTTGCGGCATATGCAGGTAAAAAAGAGATTATGATGAGACTTGCGCCTGAGGGAGATGTGTATCAAGCAGGAACACTGTCAGGAAATCCGCTTGCTGTAGCAGCAGGCTGCGCTACATTAGAACAGTTACCGATGAGCGCATATAAAACTTTGGACGACCTTACACAAGAGCTGGTTCATGATATAAGCGGTATTTTAAAAAGCCATAAAATTGAACATAGTACAACCCGTGTAGGCAGTATGTTTAGCGTATTCTTTAGTAAAGAAGCTCCAGAAAACTTTGCAGATGTGAAAAACAGTGATATAAAACGCTTTAACAAGTTCTTTCACGCACTTCTTGAAGAGGGTGTTTACATTGCCCCATCTGCGTTTGAGACTTGCTTTACGTCGCTAACGCACGCTGATCCGTTAATGAAAAAATTAACACTAGACGCCGTAGAAAAAGCAGCTAAGAAAATTTAAAGAGGCCAAAATGACTGAAAAAAAACGCGAGATAATTGGTGGAAAAACTAAATTTAATAATAAATTAAGTGATTCTTCTAAGCAATATCTTTTACGCCAAGCAAAAGACCAATACGTACGCATGGCCATTGAGCAAGGCTATCATTCACGTGCCGCATTTAAGCTTAAAGAAATTAACGAAAAGCGTAAAATTATCAAGCCAGGCATGACCGTTGTTGACTTAGGCGCTGCCCCTGGCGGTTGGTGTCAAGTTATTAAGGAAGAGATGTCTAAAGACGGCAAAGGCCTTGGTGGCGGACAAATTATTGGACTCGATAAAATTTGGATGCAAGACGTAGAAGAAGTGTTATTTATTAAAGGTGACTTTACCAAAGATGAAGTTTTAGAAGACCTTTTATACAAGTGCCCTGAAAAGGTGAACGTTGTCCTTTCGGATATGGCGCCAGAAACAAGCGGGCACGATGGTACAGACCACTTACGCATTATGAGCCTTGTGGAAATGGCAGCTGATTTTGCGCTCAATATCTTAAAACCAAATGGAACATTTCTTGTTAAAATTTTCCAAGGCGGTGAAGAGATTAAATTCCGCGAAGAAATGCGTAAAAAATTTGCTAAGGTTGAATTTATTAAGCCAAAATCGTCCAGAAAAGGTTCACGCGAGGTCTTTTTACTTTGTACTAAATTTAAAGGTTAATGCCTGACTTATCTTTAAATACACAGCTTAAAATGTCAGTTTAACCAGCCAAAGTAAGGCGAATAAATAGAGAATAGCACTGGAATACACAGCGTAAAAAAGCTGCATTTATACTAAACCATTTAGATGAAGCGGAATAAAAAAAATCCCACACAAAACGGTATAAAAAAACCTCCAAAAGGAGGTTTTTTTCGCTATGAAGGCATACCAGATTTTTGATACTGATGAACATCAGTTAAACGGTAGCCCAAATCATAATAAAATTGACGCGCCTCATCACCAAAACCACAATCACTTGCAGCTTGAACAACCAAGCGACGATCACACCAAGTATTTTGCAATACAGATGCTAAACGTACATTCCAACCACGACGTTCAAAATCACGTCTTGCTTTCTTATATGAAACAAATTTTGTATAAGATACATACAATGTAAATACAATAGCACTTGTTTGTAAAGTAAGCATAACATAGCCGATTAAAGCCATATTACCTGAATGTGATGAAACTTGAAAAGCCAAAAAAACGGCCATCAAAATCATAACAACAGCAGTCATAGAAGGTACAAACGTAGCCATAAATACGCTTATGATTTTTTTCATGATATATCCCTATAAAAGAAAAGAAGAATTTAATACGCTCAAGGCATATTTATAAAAGGTAAGTAAAATATTTGTCTACATACTTATAGCACACGTTTAAAGATTAAAACTGACATAAAGTGCATAAAAAAAGTGTCTTAAAGAAGACACTTTCTTATAAACATTTAAAGGTTTGAATTAAAAGCCCATTTCGCTTTCAACCAATGCACAAAGCATATGTAAGAAAGCAATATGACATTCCTGAATATGCGCTGTTGTTGGGTGCTCTACACAGAAATTAAAGTCACACATATCGTGCAATTTACCGCCTGTGCGCCCTGTTAAAGAAACCGTTTTCATGTTAAGCGCTTTAGAAGAATTTACCGCACGGATAACATTTTCGCTGTTACCTGATGTTGAAATAGCAATCAGTACATCGCCCTCTTTACCAAGGCCGTCCACTTGACGGGCAAAAACTTCGTCATAGCCATAGTCGTTACCAACGGCTGTTAAAATTGACGTATCTGTTGTAAGTGCAATAGATGCCAACGCTCGGCGGTCATTTACAAAACGCCCTACAAATTCGGCCGCAATGTGCTGAGCGTCCGAAGCGCTACCACCATTACCGCATAACAAAATTTTGTGGCCGCTTTCAATCGCATCAGCAACAACCGTTGCAAGCTCTGCCAATTTCTCAGCGTTTTTCGGGAAAAATTCATTCACCGCTTTAAGGTGCGCTTGCATCATAGAGTCAATATGCTCTAACGCTGTTAATTCTTGATTTAAGGCTGTGTTTGTTGTCATAACTTATCCCTTTATTTTAAGTTTTGTTGCACGTTTTTTATCAAAAAACTGAAGCAACCATAATTCTATCACAAGCAAAGAAAGCAGAGTATAACTTCCATCCACCTTACCTGTCTTTGTGTCTTTTATAAGATTTTCTACAGCGAATGGATTAAATAATCCGCGTCCTTTAGCCGCGTCAGAAAATAAAATATCACGCAAAAAAGGCTCTTCCTTTAAAAGCCACGTGCGCACTGGTGCACCAAACCCTGCCTTACTACGATATAAAATATCGTGGTCAAGACGTGATTCCATCGCCTTTTTAAGCATCCACTTTGCTTCACCACCACGCACCTTTTGGTCAAGAGGTAAAGTTGCTGCAAAGTCTAAAATCTTTTTAGATGTAAACGGCGTGCGCACTTCTACCCCGCTTGCCATAGACATTTTGTCGGTATAATTTAAATTATGGTCTGGTAAAAAGCCATGCAATTCTAAATCGAGCTGACGATTTAACGCATCATGCCCAGCTGATTTTTCTAAAATCTTTTCTAAATAATCGGCTGTTTGATTGTTATACGCCTTCTTCATATCCTCACTTAAAAGCGGGTACAACACCGAAGGACTTGTGTAATAAAAAGCATGTAGTAAGCGCTTGTCTTTTGGCGCCTTTACAATGTCTTGCAATTTTTTCAAACGGCGCTTTAAACTGGCAGATGGTGCAAAGGCAGTAAGTGCGGCAATCCCCGCTCGCTGTACACTTTGTGGTATAAAGTCATACTTTTCAAGCATGGCTGTAACCTGGTGGCGCCTATATCCTGAAAAGACATCATCACCGCCTGTGCCACCTAAAAGCACTTTAATTTTTTTACGTTTTGCTGCTTTACAAATATGCTTTACAAATAAAGGTGCCGGGTCGGCTTGTGGCTCGTCAAGGTGGTAAACCATATCCGCCAATTCTGAAACAAAACCTTCCTTCGCTGTGATGTGATGCAAGCGCACACCTGTGGCATCCGCCACTTGCTGCGCATAGTCTTTGTCACTACTAAAACCTTCGTCTACCATGGCATTATCATCAAAACCAATACAAAATGTGTCGAACGGTTTGTCAATAACGCGCGTCATAGATGAAACAATCGCGCTTGAGTCAACCCCGCCTGAAAGAAATGCCCCAACAGGCACGTCACTGATGACTTGCTCTGCCACCACTTCGTCAAATATCTCTAAAAGTTCTTCTGGTTGACGTTCAGTATACTCTGTTTGCATAGGCGGTTTGTACCATTGGGAAATCAAGCAAAAACAGTCCTCACTAATGGTCATAAAATGCCCAGGTAATAGTTTTTTAACACCTTTAAGCATTGTGCCTTCACCTGCACACCACAAATAACGCACATAAGAAATTACCGAATCTTCGTCTATCTCTCTTGGTACCGCTGGCACTTCTAGTAAAGCCTTTAATTCTGAAGAAAAGACAACGCCTTTTGCCGTTTCTGCATAGTAAAATGGCTTCATGCCTAAGTGATCACGTGCAGCAAAAAGTGATTTATCCTTCGTATCCCAAATAGCAAAAGCAAAAATACCTTCTAATTTCTTAAGCATTTCTTCACCATAAGCGTCATATAATGGCGCTAATATAGCTGTATCGCTATGCGTATTAAAAGAATACCCTTTTGATTTTAAGTCCGCTGCAAGTTCTTTGAAATTATAAATTTCACCATTAAAGGTAACCATATAACGACCATCGTCGCTGGCCATGGGCTGTGCGGCACTTTGGCTCAAATCAATAATAGATAAACGGCGGTGCCCAAGCCCTGCTTCTTTACAAACCCAAGAACCTTCACCGTCAGGCCCACGGTGCGCAATTTTACCAGTCATCTTTTTCAAGATGCCCTCATCAAAATTCCCTACATAACCTGCAATACCGCACATAATCTAACCTAATCTAACCTAATCTAACCTAATCTAACTTTGAGCCTTTAATATGCTTGTACTTAAAAATTAACTTTAAGTGGTTTATTTTCTTCCATTGAACGGGCAATAAGAAGTGTGAGGCGGCTGGTTGCAAACATATCGTCCACACAAGGTGCATTATTACCTTTAACCGCTTGAATAAATGAAACAAGTTCATTCATGTGACCTTTGTCTTGGCTACCGCCAAAGAAACCATTTTTTACTTTAATTTTGCGTTTTTTACCGTTTTGAACAATCATAGCTTTACGGAAATTATCTATCACGCCAACGCTACCACCTGCGTAAACTTCTACCAATTCTTTAGAAAATGAGCTATCGCCTTCGGATGTGTAAACAAGTGTTGAAGTACCACCATTTTCGTGACGAATGGTAATGTTATAAACGTCTTGCCCCTTACCTGCAACGGCATAAACTTCAACCGCTGGGCTAGCCGCTAGATAAAGCGCTAAGTCAATAAAGTGACAGGCTTCACCAATCAGGCGACCACCGCCTGTTTTAGGGTCATTTTGCCAATTATCGCCTTCTAGTTTACCAGCATTCACACGGATCATCACTTGGCGAGGCCCTGGTGTTTGCTTAAAGTGGTCATGCAATGCCATCGCATAAGGTGAGTAACGACGGTTAAAGCCAACCATAAGCACTTTGTTGCTATTGCGGTATTCTTGTTCCACAAGGTCAAGCTCTTCAAATGTCATACCCAAAGGTTTTTCTACAAAGACATGTTTACCGCAATGCAAAGCCTGACACACAAGACTGGCGTGTGTGTTGTGCTGTGTGGCAACAACAACGGCTTGCGTTGAAGCGTCGTTAATGATTTCGTTTTCGTTATTGGCCACATAATTGAAGCCAAATTTATCACCCGCAAGGCGTGCCGTTACACCACCTTTTGAAACAATACCCGCAAAATCGATATCTTCTGAACCCTTAAGCGTTGGCAACAACACGCCACGTGCAAAGCCACCTGCCCCAATAAAGCTTAAACCAACTTTACCAGTTACAAGCTCTGTTGGGCGCAAGTTCATGCGCGGCTTAATGCGTGTTTCAAGGTCGCTATTATATTCAAGCACAACGCCCATGTTTGCAATGTCTTTTCCAAGCACCATGGCATAAGCGTCTTTGGCATCTTCAATGGCGAAGTTATGTGAAATAAGTGGTTCTATTTTAAGAGCGCCTGTGGACATAAGATGCAGCGCTTCTTCGAGGTTTGAACGTTCACACCATCGCACAAAACCAATCGGATAGTCTTTGCCTTTTTCTTCATAAGATTTGTCGTAACGACCAGGACCGTAAGAACGAGAAATAACAAAATTCAATTCTTTTTTCATAAAGTCCGCGTAAGGAATTGTGGTGCCTGTTTTACCAGTCATAACAATTGTTGCTTTATCACGTGCATAAGAAATAGCTTGCTCTAACGGACCGTTAGATTCGGTTGCTGCGCAAATAATAATAGCGTCAAAACCATTGCCTTCTGTAAAGTCTTTCACCAAGCTATCGGTGTTACCTGCACTAAGTGCATGCACCAAGTCACAGCCTGTATCTTCTGCTGTTTTAAGACGCTGTTGGTCATAATCTACCGCAAAAACTTTACAGCCAGCTGCTTTTAAAAGTTGCATGGTAAGCTGCCCTACAAGGCCAAGCCCCATCACCATAACCTTGTCACCCAAAGTCACTTTAGAGTTACGTACACCTTGCATTGCAATTGAAACAAGCGTTGTAAAACTTGCATGATTATACGAAACATTTGCAGGCATTTTTGCGACTAAATTTTTAGGGACACTGTTGACTTCTGCATGATTTGCAAACCCTGCACCCGCCATTGCCACACGGTCACCCACTTGGTATAAACCTTTTAAGCTTGAACCCACGGCAATCACCTCACCAGAAGCGCTATAACCTAAAGGTAGAGGTTCTTCTAATTTAGAAAAAACAGAAGAAAGCGTTGCAGATAAACCGTCACGTTGCATTTTATCCATAACCTTTTGGACAAGATCAGGACGTTCCTGCGCTTTTGAAAGCAATGATTTATTTGCAAAATCAATTAACATTTTTTCTGTACCCGCACTAATAAGCGACGCTTTAGTAGCCACAAGAACTTCGCCAGAACCTACTTGAGGCGATGGGACGTCTGTAAGAGACATTTGACCTGTTTTCATGTTTTGCAAAACTTGTTTCATTTTATTTATCCTAATTTTTTGTGTCTGATTTGTATGATAGAACGCGATTTACAAAATCGGTCGGTAAATTTTTAATATTGTTATTTGGCACTAAAACATAATCATAATATTCTAAAAGCGCTTTAATACGTTCTAGGTTTGTGCTGACCATCAATGCAATGTGCTTGGCCATAAAACGCCCTTTACATGCAGCCTTAAAAGTTTCGAAATCTGTTTCGCTTAATGGGCGTGATCGAATGTCGAAAATAATTTCTTTTTCAACAGGGATATTGTCACCAGGCACCCATAAATGCACCCCATTTTTACCCAAGTTTAATGTACCTGCCTCGCCCGCAAAAACACTCTCTAGTGTAAGTTCGGACGGTGTGTCAGAAACATTTATATATAATTTTTGAGAAGATGAAAACATGTTAAACAAAGCTCCCTCTGGTATCGACTATTTTTTTACCTTCAAGCTGTGCAAGGGTAATATTTTTAAAAGCATCATGGTCGGTTAACATCACAATAACATCAGATTTTTCAAGCAATGATTCTAGTGTCGTCAGCTCAATGTCTTTGTGATTTTTAATATAGGGCTCACAGGCAATAACCTTAGCTTGAACTTTTTCGTTAATCAGTTTAGCCACGCTGAGTGATGGAGATTCACGCAAATCATCAACATTTGGTTTAAAGGCTAAGCCAAGCAATCCAACGGTTACATCTTTTTTATTCAGCTCTGCTACGGCTTGTTCAACCTTTGAAACAACCCAAGCAGGTTTGCCGTCGTTAATTTGACGGGCCGTTGTTATAAGCCTTGCTTCTTGTGGGGCTGCTGCGGCTATAAACCATGGGTCAATGGCAATGCAATGACCGCCAACACCTGGACCCGGTTGCAAAATATTTACACGCGGATGATGGTTGGCAAGCTTAATAACTTCCCACACGTTAATGCCCAACTTGTCACAAACGATAGAAAGTTCATTCGCATAAGCAATGTTAACATCACGAAAAGCATTTTCACTGAGCTTCACCATTTCAGCAGTTTTTTCAGAAGCGGGTAAAATTTCACCCTTAATAAAACCTTGGTAATATTTAACAGCCACATCTGTTGAAGCCGCATCAATACCACCTACCACGCGGTCATTATGTTCTAATTCAAACAATGTATTACCAGGAATAGCGCGTTCAGGGCAAAAGGCAAAATGCAATTTACCTTCAAGGTCGGGGCGCTGTGCATAGATAACCGCCATCACATCTTTACGTGTAGCTCCCAGCGCTGAAGTCGATTCAAGAACAACTAAATTGCCTTCTTTTAAAAATGGCGCAATGCTTTTAGATGCTTGCTGCACATATTTCATGTCGGCTGATTTATCGGCTTCGATAAAAGGTGTCGGTACAATAATTAAAAAAGCGTCGGCCTCTTCTGGCGTAGTTGAAGCCTTTAAGTGACCTTGCGCCACCTGCTCTGCAATAAGGAGCTCCAAACCTTTTTCTTCAAAATGTGGCTTACCTGAATTGATATAACCAACCACAATTTCATTCACGTCTACACCTACAACCGTATGCCCTGAAGCTGCCAGTAAACCCGCCGTTGGCAAGCCAATGTAACCTAGACCAATCACACAAGATTTTGTCACGTTTTAAACCACCTTTTTTATCTAGAATAATGTATAATTTACTTTTACGTGTTTATGCCTTAAACGTCAATGCCAAATACGATTTTCATGCAATGTATATGGCACAAATAAGGCAGTTTTTTTATTTATAACAATCTCTCCTGACTCGACACCCTTTTTAAACTGAACAGCATTTGTACAAATAGAATTTTCAGCCATAATATTTTCCATTATAAAATCAACTTGCGCGCAGTCTTCTTCTGTGGCGTTTACACCGTCTGCCATCACCAAATATTTATGCGACAAAACGTCATAAACACAGCCCATACTGTCGCAACGGCCTTGCCCTGCACTTGCCATTTTAAAGTTACTTAGCAGCCTTTTCTCGTAAGAGCTACCGTCCACACGTAAAGGTAAAAACGCCCCCTCACCATTGCCTGCAATAATGGTTTGGCCACCCCTTAACCATAAAATTTTTCTATTTGAGTCACTGTTAAAAAAACAGAACAAAACAGAAACCCCCAACAGCCCAACAGTAAATTTTTTATACTTATTTAAATACAAGCTCAGCAGTAATATAAAAACAGAAAAAGCTAAAAAGAACACTTCACCTTGTTCAATGTCATAATGACCATGCGGGAACTCAGCACCAAAAACAGCCAAGCTATTTAACCAAAAAACACCATATTGCATAGCATAAAGAAAAGGATTTTCTGCACCAAAAGGTATCATAACAACAGACAGCAAGGAACTTGGCATAATAACAAATGCGGTGAGTGGTATGGCCAAAACATTTACAAAAAAACCAACAAAATGAATAGAACCAAAATGCCATGCGGCAATAGGCATGGTGGCTAAACCTGCCACAACAGATGTCAGAAAAACACCCTTGGTGTAGGTAAGACCTTGCACCACTTTTACACTTGAAAAAGCCTCTTTTTGTTTAAACTCATTCCACAGTGTTAAGGCAAATACCGCAACAAAAGACATTTGAAAAGAAGCCGTTAACAAACTTTGAGGCCAGAGAAATAAAACAAGGACGAGAGTCATCATAAATATACGCAACGTATTATGCAAACGCCCCACAACAAAGCCTATAAAAATAAAAGCGGCCATAATAAAAGCCCTTAGAGTCGGCAATGTCCCACCAGCAATAGCGGTATATGCCAAACAGGCTATAATCGCCAAAATAGCGGCAGGCACTTTGGTGTTGTAACGTAAGGTTATGCGTTCACTAAAGCCACACAAACGCCTTGTCGCAAAAAAGACAAAACCGCCAATCAACCCAATATGCAAACCAGATATAGCCAACAAATGCGCCAAACCACTTTGACGATACGCATTATAAATATCATCTGAAATGTATGTCTTTTTACCTGTCATCAAGGCGGCCATTACAGCCCTTTCATCAAACTCTGTATGAGAACCTACAATTTTTTCTGTCAAGGCGTTTCGCATATGCTGAATATAGTAAGTATTGCTTTTATACCCATCTGGCCAACTGGTTTTATACACCTGCCCCATCACATAACCAGTTGCACCAATTTCGTCCATCCATGCCTGCCTTCTAAAATTATAGTCCCCTGCATATTTAGGCGGTGCAGGCGCCATAAGCATTGCCTCTACGGCCACCCAGTCGCCAACATTAAAGATAGATAAACGCCCCTGCGAACTTGAAATACGCACCTTTTTAGGTGTATTTTCTGCATCCACACCATAAATCTTAACACTTTCTAAGGTTATTTTATCACGTCCATTATAACTGGCAGAAGCCCCCACCTGCCCCACAACCCATAAACGCGTATTCTCATATTTTTTTTCTAAAAAGTTTGGTTGTCTGTTTTGAATTTGCCAAGCCGCATTTAATAAGGCACAAACAAAGGCAAACATTAAAAAAGAAACCATAAAAAAGGGATAATGATTGCGCATAAAATAAAGCGCAGGTATAAGAAATATTGACATAATACCCAAGAGCGTTACACTCGGCTCAAACGGTAATGTGAAATAAGCAAAAGTGCCCAACAACGCACCCAGCGCAAAGAGTGCTGGAAATAGATAACTATCTATATGTGTTTTAGGGTTCAAATTTCACTTTAATCATAATTTAAAAACATAGGTAGGTACTATATATGAATAAACAGGTAAGAACAAGATTCGCACCGTCACCAACAGGCATGTTACACATTGGTGGCGCGCGCACAGCACTATTTAACTACTTATTTGCCAAGGCAAACGGTGGCGAATACCTGATTCGTATTGAAGATACAGACCAAACACGTTCTACAGATGCCAATAAAGAAATTATCAAAAACGGATTAACCTGGCTAGGACTGGGACCAACAGATGGCAAATGGGTATTACAAACCGAAAGCATTGAACGCCACAAAAAAGCAGTTGAAAAATTACTGTTAGAAGGCAAAGCTTACGAATGCTTCACCAGCAAAGAAGAGCTAGAAGCCATGCGTGAAGAGCAACAGGCGAAAAAAGAAACGATACGTTATGATGGGCGCCACCGCGACCTTTCAGAAGCACAAAAACAAGCATTCCGTGACGAAGGCCGTACCGCTGTAATTCGCATTAAAGTACCAACAACTGGAAAAACAGGTTGGGACGATGCCGTTCAAGGACGCATTGACGTGCCAAACTACACGCTAGATGACTATATTATTATGCGCGCTGATGGTTTTCCTACATACAACTTTGTTGTAGCATTAGACGACCATGATATGGGCATAACACACGTTATCCGTGGCGATGACCACATCAACAACACACCAAAACAAATTTTCGTGTATGAAGCGATGGGCTACGACCTACCAACATTCGCACATGTACCTATGATACACGGTAAAAATGGTAAAATGTCAAAACGCGACGGCGCGACCAACGTTTTAGAATACCAGCTAGCTGGATTTATGCCAGAAGCATTGAACAACTACCTTATGCGCCTTGGCTGGTCTTTAGGTGACGAAGAAGTTATTAGCCTTGAACGCGCTATTGAAAAATTTGATATAGGCGATGTTAACAAAAGCGCTTCAACTTTCGACCAAATGAAACTTGAATGGTTTAACGCACAATATATCAAAACCACAGATGCTCAAACTTTATTTGAGGCATTAGAACCTTTCTTCAAAGAGAAAAATTTAAACGTTACAGACGAAGTTAAAGGCTACCTTTTAAACGGCGGTATCGACAGTGTTAAAAACAAAACGAAGAAACTAGGCGACCTTGCAGACGCCTGCGCCTTCTTCTTTAACAAGCCGCCTTTCTCTTTTGGGGAAAAGGAAGTTAACACTTTAAATACAGATGGTTATAGGAATAACTTAAACCTGTTTGTTAATAAGCTTGAGCTTGAAACAGCACCTGTAAACCACGATAAAGTTTCTGAAATTATCGGCGCATTGTGTGAAGAGCATGCGCTTAAATTTAAAGACTTTGGTATGCCGCTACGTGTTGCTTTAACAGGTACAAGCAGCGCACCTGGCGTTGGTGACATTGTAGAAATCTTTGGTAAAGATGTAAGTATTGCCAATATAAAATCTTGTCTATAAAAAAGACCCGTTTATTAAAAAAGCGCCCCTTATAAGGCGCTTTTTTATACTTGTAAAACAACATCTCCATGCCTATAATTTATTTATTACCCACCTATTCTTTTAAGGAAATATTATGCAAAACATAATTCAAAACCTTGAAACCATCATTATGACATGCAGTGCCTTTAAAAAAAGCCACCCCGCTAAACGTCACACATACATTGCAGACACATTGCAACAGCTAGAAAAATTTCTATCAGACCACATTGGTATATTAGAAACTTCTGATAAAGGTGATGCATATACACAAGAAGCCATAGATGCACTGAATAACTGTCTCAACGGCCACATCAACAATACACCAAATTGGCAAAATGACATTGCATTCAAAAGAATGACAGCCATAGCCCACAACAAAATGTTAGACACACTAAGCGAACTGCGTGACTATGCTGAAATTCAAGAAGCCGCCCGCGCAAGACAAGTAAACGAAATGAATAGACTGCGCCGCATGACGCTACACTCTGTTTAGTTACAAAAAAAAGTCCCACTATGGGGCTTTTTTTTGTTATTTAGGGTTGTAATGGTGCTTTAAAAATCATAAACTTTATATAGAACTTAATGAAACACCTTAACCCTTTTCCTAAAACCCTCCTGACTTTTGAGGATTTACAATGACATTTCGTCACACAACCTTCATAAAAAATGCGCTAAGAGTATCCAACAATATTGTGACCGTCCTACGTGACGCCAGCAACCCCGTTGAATGCAAGATGGCATTACAAGCAAGTTTAAACGCACTACAAAAGCTATTGCTTGATATGGAAGAGTATAAAAAATATGAAACAAAATGCATTATATTTGAGACCGCTCTTATCAATGCAAAAATTGTTGAATCTCTCTTTCATAAAGATCCTATCACCAATCAAATTCGTGATCGCATGATTAAAAACATGCTTATTGTGATAGACCATCTACAAAGAACAAATAAAATTTAAACTTATATCGAAAAAAAAGGAGGCTGTGCGCCTCCTTTTTTTCTTTTATATTTCAACAATTAACTTATGATGCCAATAATTTTGCCGCAGCGGACTGCGCTTCCTTCGTAATATCACGCCCTGAAAGCATACGCGATACCTCTTCAAGCCTCGCTTCATCATTGAGCTCGATAAGATTTGTTACCGTTTTATCATTCTGTGTTGTCTTAGAAATTTTAACATGACGATGCCCTTTAGCCGCCACTTGCGCTAAATGCGTGATTGAGAATACTTGGTGCGTTGCAGATAAATCTTTCATTGCTAAGCCCATAGCTTCAGCCACACTACCGCCAACACCTGTATCGATTTCATCAAAAATAAGCGTTGTTTCAGGCATTTTTTTATAAAACACCTGTTTTAAAGCCAACATTAAACGTGAAACCTCGCCGCCCGATGCAATTTTAACAAGTGGCGCCATAGGGCTGCCAGCATTTGTTGCCACCATAAATTCGACTTTTTCTGCACCTAAAACGTCCCAGTCAACCTTATCACGGTCGAATAAAGTTGCTTCAAACTTGGTGTTCGGCATTTCAAGCTCTTTTAGTGAAGACTCAACATCTTTAGAGAGGTCAATCGTCGCCTTTTGACGTGATACCGTTAAAGTTTTACATGCACCCTCAAACAACTGCCTTGCTTCTTGCTCTTGCAATTCTAAACCTGACATATCAGCTTGTAAAGTTTCCAAGCGTTCACGCTTTTCTATAAAGGACTCTAATGTTTCTGGTAATTGAGAAATTGTCGTTTGATGCTTACGCGCACAGTCTTTTAAGGCAAACAAACGATCATCGACTTCAATGAGCCTTGTAGGATCTGCCTCAATATTACTGCCCGCACGCTCAATATCGCTTATCAGCTCTGTCACTTCATGCGACACATTCGCCAAACGTTCGTAGAGCTCACCTATGGCCTCAGAAACATCGCTCACGCTAGCAAGAGCTGTTTCTGCAAACCCAAGTGAACCTGTAATGTTTACATCACTTGAAAGGGCATTTAAGGCGGCATTCATTGATTCGGTAATTTTTTCACTCGACATCAAAAGTTTACGCTCTTCAATCAAGCGCTCCTCCTCACCCTCTTCTAAATTGAAGGCCGTGAGTTCTTCGATATAAGCGTTCAGTAAAGTTTCTTCTTCCACGCGCGATTTTAAAAGGTCTTGTGCTTGTCGTAAAGCGCTATACGCATCGAGCCATTGATTGTAAGTATTTTTAACCAACCCACGTTCTTTGTTTAAGCGACCAAATTTATCGAGCATATCAGCGTGCTTTACAGGCCTTAAAATGAGTTGGTGGTCATATTGACCATGTATATCAACCAAACGCTCGGCAATATCTTTTAATTGGGTCTGCGTAACCTGCATACCGTTCACAAAGGCACGGCTTTTTTCAGCACTCAGCATACGCCTTAGAACCAACTCGCCGTCATCAAGCTCTAGTCCAATTTCGTCCAATGCTTTAGAAACAGGGTGTCCTGTCTCAAATGAAAAACGCACTTCCACGAGGGCATTTTGCGCCCCATGACGCACAAGAGAACTATCGGCCCTTGCGCCCAAACCTAGAGAAAGTGCATCAATAAGCATAGATTTACCAGCACCGGTTTCACCTGTGATGATCGTAAATCCTGACAAAAAGTCGACCTGACATTCTTCTATCAAACCAACATTACGTATATGTAAATGCGTTAACACGTTAATACCTAGTTATTTTGCTCATTAACAGTTTCTGTAATACCTTGCCACACGCGTCCAAACCATGAAGAATTTTCAATGTCCGTTGGTAATTTCAGGTTACGCTCGCTCAAAAGGTCATATGCCATAGCATACCAGTCTGAGTGCGGGAAATTGTGTCCCAACACAGCCGCCGACTGTGTTGCTTCGTCTTCAATGCCGATTGTTAAATAAGATTCTGTTAAACGGTATAAAGCTTCTGGCGTTTGACTTGTACGTTGATACTGTTCAACCACGTTTCTAAAACGGTTAATAGCTGCCATATAACGTTTGTTGCGTTGGTAATAACGACCAATCATCATTTCTTTCCCTGCAAGGTGATCACGGCAAAGAGTAATTTTAAGCTTTGCATCTTTTGCATATTCACTATCAGGGTAGCGCTCTGTTAGCTCTGTAAATGTTTCATATGCTTGTTCGGTAAATTGTTGGTCACGGCGCACGTCACTAATACGGTTATAAGACGCCATAGCTTTTAAATAAAACATATATGGCAGGTCTTTATGTCCTGGGTGTGCGCCAATAAAACGGTCAGCTGTTACGACTGTTTCATCGTAGTTTTCACGTTTGTAATATGCGTAAACAACCATCATTTGTGCACGTGTTGCCCAACCAGAATAAGGGTGTTGACGTTCTAATTCTTCAAAAGTGTTAATCGCTTCACCGTAAGAACCTTCTTCTACAAAGTCCATACCTTGGTTGTAGAGAGTTTCTACCTCGCCAACAATTTCCTTATTTTCAGTCGTTGTTGAGCAGGCTGTGAGCCCTAATATTGCGGCGATTGCAACAGCGTTTAATAATTTCATAAACATTCCCTTTTTGCGCTTTGTATTTATGCGCTATAAATTAACACTTTTTTTATTCAAAATCGAGGTAAAAGCTATTACTTTCTACCCCAAGGCAACATAGCCTTTAAAACGTTGTCTTTCTTGCAGAAGTGGTGGTAAAACGCAGCTAAAATATGCACGGCCAATAAAACATAAATAGCATAGACAGTATATTCATGCACATCATGTGCAATACCAGCCAATTCCTTATTTAATGGCAAAATATTAGGCGCCAACCACTCTGGGTTACCGAATAGTTTAATGCCATGACCACCTGCCATTGACATAACATAACCACTGATTGGCATTATCAACATAACCGCATAAAGCAAATAATGCACAGCATGCGCACCCATTTTTTCCAACTGAGTTGCAGGTGATGTTTGAGGCGATACATTCATAAACTTCCAAGAAATACGAACAAATACGATAAACAGTAATATAAAGCCAAATGTTTTATGGTAGTCATAAACCTGATATTTACCCATACCAAAAAGCGTACCCGTTTTGTCTAACTCAGACATTTCTTCCCCAACATATAATAATGCAGAAAATATAACAAAAACAAGCCAATGAAGCGTCTGTGCACCCCAACCCCAAGAGTCTTTAGTATTTTTTAACATGAATAATCACCTTTTATTTTGCTTTTCTAACACTTTACATCAAGCTAAAAGAAAGAGCAATGCATCTATTACGGCATAAAATGTCAGATTTTAGACAGAAAACACTTGATATATATTTTTAAAACAACACATAAGTATATAATAAAGAGCTTCGGCTCACATATCTTATATACCGTTTTCCTGATATTGGAAACATTTTGTCCTGCCTGGACTAAGGATAATTCCATGAAAACCTGTCCTCATTGCATTCAAATGCAAGAAGAACTTAAGTTAGCGCACGCTGAAATTGCTTCCCTAAAGGAAAAAGTTTCAAAAGCCTTGCGCAACAACCCTTTAACTGGCTTACCCAATAAAGTTGCTTTACATGAATATTTAGAACTGTGTATTCCTAACGCTAAGCGCCAAGATAATATAACAGCTGTATTTTTTACAGACCTAGATAACTTCAAAAACATTAATGACCAATATTCACACGAATTTGGTGACGAATGTTTACAAGCAGCTGCAAAAGCTTATAAAGACTGCCTACGTGAAGCCGATTCACTTTTTCACATAAGTGGGGATGAGTTTATAGTTGTTGCAACTTTGAAAGACATTCACGAAGCTGAAATTGTTAAGAAAAAACTTCAAAAATCCATAGATGATACAAAAGTTATGTATGGGGATGTGCAAGTTAATCTTGGCGTTTCAGTTGGTTATGACATCGTTTTTTCATATGATGATGCAAATTCAACCTTAACACGTGCTGACCACAACCTTCAAAGCGATAAAAAAGAACGTAAAAATCTTGGCTTACGTCAAGAACGCGATTCTTGATAAACAAAAAACTCCCCATCGGGGAGTTTTTTTTATTTCGATATGTTAGCCAATATAATATTGATACGCTACATAAGCAATGCCAGTTAACAGCAACAAAACACCAAACACCAGTATACGGTACGGGAATTCCTTTGGTTTAAGCGTGCTTTGCAATTGAGGTTCAATATTTTCATCAGCTTGACGCTTTAACGTTTCATTACAAGGCTTATCTTTTTCGTTATTTACATCGGTCACAATAATCACCTCTTCTTCTGCTTCAATAACGTCTACAACAATCGGCCTAGAACGACCAGCTTCTCCAAATAAAAGCCGATCAATGCGATCACACTCTTTACGACTCATAGGAATTTGCTTATCCTCAGCCTTAAGCAAGGCATTTTCTTGTCTCTTTATGTTAGCCAATATGGCCTTACGGCTGCGTATTTGTCGACTGCGGCGGGCACGTTTGCCCAATTTTCTCATTCTCATTAAAGAACCTCGCATAGGTTAATCAATTAAGGGTAATATTATTGAAACAATTGTTACTGATAAAGGTCGATACCTTACTTACCGCCAATAATGGCAGAAAAAAGCGAACCACATATAGATTATAACGTTTTTTTAGGCATAAAAATGCCTCCGAGTAAAAAGTAAAGAAAGGTGTAGTTAATATAATTAACGTGACACTAAGTCAGGATGTATACAAAAGTCAACGAAATATAACGTAAAGCTTACTTTTTAGGCTTCGTTGACGCTTTAGTCTTTTTTGTCGTTTTAGATATTCCAGCACGCTTTGCGGCTTCATCTTTAGCATTTTTCACATCGGCTTTTGTTAATTTTTCAACAATTAAACTTTCACCTTTATGTTTACGCTGTTCCTTTTGCAAAGCGTCAATTCCCTCAACTGAACTTGGGGTAATAATACCCGCAGAAATAACAAGTTTAATGCCCTGCTCTACAGTCATATGCAAAGGCTTCAAATCAGACCTTGGTACAAACAGTAAAAAACCAGATGTTGGATTAGGTGTTGTAGGTAAAAAGACATTGACCAAATCAGCTGACTTCATGCGCTGAATTTCGCCCTTTGTTTCACCTGTTACAAAAGCAATAGCCCATAAATCTTTGCGCGGATATTCAATTAAGACAACTTCACGAAACGACGTAGAATTTGACACGCTCACAGTATCAATAATCTGCTTAACAGCACTATAAACAGAACGCACGCCAGGGATGCTTGTTACCAAGCCTTCTATCCATTTCACGAATTTAGCGCCAATAAAGTTACGTATTAGCACACCTAAAATAACTAGCAAAACGGCACCTAATAAAAGCTCGACACCTGGAATATCGACAGGCAGATAGTTGCTGGGTGCATACTTTGCTGGGAAAAGTGATGTTGCAGCACTGTCAACCATTGTAACTGTAAATTTAATGATATAAAAAGTGATAATAATCGGCAGAACAACCAAAAGACCCGCAAAGAAGTTAGACCTTAGCCATGAAAAAAAACCGCTTTTCTTTTTAAGATCGCTTTTTTCTTCAACTATTTTCATGATAGGTTCCCCTTTTAAACATTTAAAAACATACTATAAATCATATTAAATAAAATTACTAGGCTATATGGTTGTAGCTATATAAGTAGGTGTAATGCCTGTTTTTTTTATATATGTTTCTGCGCCACCTTTTCTAAAAATACCGCTTTCTAGCAACAGCGTTTTAAAGCCCATCATATGTCCACCTAAAATATCGGTATGTAGGCTGTCACCTACCATCAACACTTTTGCAGGATCACCTTGATAAGCAATTTTATTTAAAGTGTGTTTAAAAATAGCTTGAGCGGGCTTTCCAAGCAATAAAGGCATACTCGCATGCTTTGTGGTTTCATAAAAATGATGCATATACAAACCAGGTGTCGGTACAAAAACGTCTTCCACAGGGGCACCTACGTCAGGATTACCTAATATAACCTGCTGAATATTACCAGCAGATTTACAAAGATTATTCTGCATTTCAGCATTCCAACCCTTACCAACAAGATACATTAAAGTTTGTATTTCGTTATCAAGGTTTCCTTGAGAAGCATTTAAATTTTGGTCCGCATAAAAAACCTCTTTAAGGGGGTTATCTTTTAATCCCGTCACTGCCATTTTTGGTTTAAGTAGCAAATTTTTTATATAGGCTTCAACCACATCTAAACTGGTCACTATTTCTTGTTTAGAAAAATCAAACCCTAAATTTTTATACTTTTCTTCAACCGTTGCTTGGCCGTTCATAGTGTCATTAGAAACGATACTAAAACGCATATTATTTTTACGTAAATATTCAATAGCGGTTAATGCTTCTGGTATAACATCACTCCCCCTGCATAACACGCCGTAAGAATCTAACAAGACCAGATCAATACCTTCTAAAGCATCCTTAAGCCCACTTACACGTGTGGTTGTAAAACCTTCAAAAGAAGCATCCCCATACCAATGGCGAGATTTTTCGTAAACGTCCATTATTTGCTCAAGCGATAAATGTCCTGTCATCATAATCTCCTTTTACATCTGAACTAAAACAGGCTCATGTAAGACTGAAAGTTGCTCTTTAAGATCGAGTAAATGCCTTTGCCAATAGTCTACAGTGTCAAAAAATGGGAAGTGGCGCGGAAAAGCTTTATCGTCCCATCTTTTAGATATCCACGCCGTATAGTGTATCATGCGTAGTGCTCGTAAAGACTCCACCAACTGCAATTCACTATAATCAAAATCTCTAATTTGCGTATAGCCTTCTAGAAGCAATCCAAACTGCCTAGATACTTCGTGTTTTTCACCATTCACAAACAACCAAAGGTCTTGTATTGCAGGACCTGCAACGGCGTCGTCCAAGTCCACTAAAAACACTTCGCCATCATCTAAAATATTCCCTAAATGCGCGTCGCCGTGGATGCGTAAATCAAAAACTCTATCACCCCAAATAGCATCGAGCTGTGTCAACAAATTTGTAACCGTCACATCATACGCTGTTAACAAGTCAGCAGGAATGTGCCCGCTTTGCCTTAGATGTATTAAATTATCCCAACCCATCGTTTTAACACTTAAACTTGGTCTATGTTTAAAGGTATCCCAAGAACCAATGCTATGAATGCGCGCAATAAGACGACCCATTTGGCGAAAATCTTCTTCTGTTTTAAGTTCAACAGAACGCCCACCGCGCTTGGGGTAAACTGTAAATACATAGTTTTCATGCTCGAATATAGTTTCATCATCAAAAACCATCGGTGGCACAACAGGCACCTCCGCCTCAGCCAACTGCAGAGCAAAAAAATGTTCTTCTTCTAGCTGCTCTCTTGACCATCGGTTTGGACGATAAAACTTAACAACAACATTACTATGCCCTTCAAGTTCTACATCATAGACTCTATTTTCATATGAATTTAGGGCATAAAAAACACCCGTACACTGAAAGCCTAAACTTTCCACTGCACGTAAAATAACTTCGGGTGACAAATCCTCATATGGGTCGTCTATATTAAAAATTTTTCTTCGCATAAATGCAGTATATGCTTTTTATAATTCAGACGACAATAGGTTTATACATTTCTATTTTTACCCATTACTTATTCATCACACTTTTAATTCTCAAGTGCATAATAATTTGAACTGTGCCATAATATGTAAAATAGAAAATAACAACAGGCACCCACATGAGCACATTTGAAGTAACGCACCCTACTCTACATAAAAGCATAGAAAAAATCATAGACTTCCTTCCTATTCTTGAAGAATTTCAAGGTAAAATTCACCTTATGATCCCATCACTTATACAAATCGTAGCCATTATCCTTACATTTTTAGTTGCCTTTACAACCGTCACCTTTATTAACAAAACAACACCGCATAAAAAAACTATCCTCCTTCCTTTTGTTCAAAAAATATCGGCAGAAACTTTTGCGCTATTTACACTTATTTTTATGCGTACATTTTTTATGTTAACCGAATTTGAAACAACTTGGCTAGACATTGCCATTGTTCTTACAGCCATCCGTTCTATTCCACACATGGTAAACTTAACACCTTTAGAAAAAGGGTCTCGACGTAAGGTTATTATAACAGCTTGGATTATATTGGCGCTTATGCTCACACAAAACATTATGCCTTTAATAACATTTTTAGATAGCACAACCTTTACAGTGGGCACGAGCACCTTAACGCCTTGGGCTGTTATTAAAGCCATAATTATGTTTACACTGCTCGTAACAACAGTCACAAAAGGCACGGCCTTTATCGAACGTAAGTTTTTAAAAGGTAACCGAAAATTTTCGCCATCAGCACGCACACTTATTGTAAAAACAAGTAATATAGTAGGTTTAACAATTGCCTTCCTTATTACACTGGACATTATAGGCATTGACCTTGCAGCCTTCGCATTCTTTGGTGGTGCCTTGGGTATTGGTATTGGTTTTGGTTTGCAGAAAATTGTGGGTAATTTGATTAGTGGTATGATTTTAATCATCGACAAATCTATTAAACCTGGTGATGTTATTTCATTGGGTGATAGTTATGGTGAAATTACAGATATGCATGCCCGCTATGTTGTTATGCGCCGACGTGACGGCATGGAAGTTTTAATACCAAACGAAACACTTATGACAACAGAAGTAACAAACTGGAGTTTTAACAACCGTAATGTGCGCATTATTATTAGCGTTGGTGTAAGTTACGACAGCGACCTTGAAAAGGTTCAAAATATACTTCAAGAAATTGCAATTGAAAATGATGAAATTATGCAAGACCCAACACCAAAAGCCCTTATAACAGCATTTGCAGACAGTAGCGTTAACTTTGAATTACGCTTCTGGCTTGATGACCCCGAAAATGGCTTGGGTGCTGTACGCAGTCAAATGTATATGGATATATGGAAGCGTTTCAAAGAAGAAGGCATTGAAATACCATTCCCTCAACGTGTTTTACACATGAAAGACGCACAATAATCCTTTGCCATATTCATTTAAAAAATAATCGTCCTTATATTAGGGCGATTATTTTTTTAACAACCACCATTTTCACAAGGAACCGATTCAACAATTAAACACATCTCGCACGGTTGTATACCATACATATAGTATACAGTGTGCAAAAAAACATCACACCCACTATATATCGTGTATTAACGCTTGCATGCATGCTATAAGTTTGGAATAATATATTTACCTCGTCAGGTGATTGCGATGACCTGAACTATCTTTTTTAAAAAATCTTAGCCTTATGACGATTTCTGGACTTTGCTTAATAATAATAAAAATAAGTAACTTTCGAGCGCACGAAGTACAATTGTAAATAATAAAAAAAACATTTGAAACGATTTGATTTATCAAATTTGAGGGAAGCTTTGTGAACATCTTATAGCGAATTTAGGAACCACTTTTACCCAGAGAAAAGTGGTTCTTTTTTATGGTTATAACAACAAATTATAGCCGTATGCTAATAAAACACTTGAATATGAATAAATAATAACCATATAAACTTAATATAAATTAATAAAAGCTAGGTATATATAGTGTCAACTTTACATTTCGGCGACGACAAAAAACTGATTCACAGAACTCAAGAGGAGTTTAAAGAGTCTTTTTCACATACTCAGAAAAACAAGCACGAGCTACAAACCCGCACCGACAAAGACGGTTACTATTACGCCTACAACACACAAACAGGGTTTACTGTAAAACGTGACGGCGTCACAGGACAAACTGTAGATATGGACGAAGAACAATTAGAAGCCTTCAACACCCCTTTAAGTGAAGAAGAATTAAAGACCAGACGCGAAGAATACGTAACTTACTTACGAGAGCAACAAAAAGACCGTCTTCAAAAAGACTTTTCAGAAGAAAATTTAAGCCTAGATGCCGAGATTGATCTAAATATCTAGCATGGCACATCGCTACATAAAAAAAACCTCTCAACATGAGAGGTTTTTTTTCGTTATCAGACTATTAAGCATGAGATTTACTTTTTCTTAAAGTTCATTTCATGATTTTTTAAAGCACGGTCACGTGCCTTGTCCTTTTTACCGCCACTTACCTTAACAGTAAGGGGCAAAGTAGGATCTTCGATCATTTCTTTTGCCTTTGCAACAGCCGTCACGATCGCATCAACTTTTTGTGCATATTGCTTTTCGTTCATACCACGTTCCATTAACATTTTTACATATGGTGCCGTTGCCAATAAAAGTTTAGCATCTAAATCGGCCTCGTTATCAGCTTCAATACGAAACAAACTGTAGGATGTATCAACAGGCATGCCATTTGCTTTAAAATGCTCGATTGCTTTTTTACAAACTGCCAAAGCATCGCTAGGCATATGATTTGCGTTTTTGTTCATCAGACTTTCAAACTGAGTTAAAGTCATTTGATGTTTTTTAGATTTTTTAGCGGCCATATAAAGCCCCTCCAAAGTGAAAAAAGGAAATGTGTTTACTTAATACACTTATTGTATGTGTATACACGCCACTTATCAAGCCTTAAATGAAATTGAACGATGGATTTATACGAAAGAGCGTATATCAATGCAATTCTACCCCAGCCAAAGACTCTAATTGATACATCAAACGCTTACCAGCCTGCACTTGTTTTCCTAGGCTTACAACCACGTCACCCACATTGTTTGCACGGTAACTTAACTTACACTTTGTTTTACCTGGTTCTTGTTTTTCCCAAATGGCTTTTAGCGGCTCTAAAGCCTGCATATCATTTAGGCGAATATGCAATGCATTGGCTTTACTTAAGCCACTTTCTAGGTCACTCATGCTTTCCACATTCATACGAATGCGTTCACCATCCACACCAAGTGAAATTGTCATAAACAAAGGGCGACCTTTATCAATTGTTTCTTCATACTTAATGTAATCTTTCGGGAATACCGCCACCTCTTCTTGCCCAGAAGAATCGCTGATATTTAAAATAGCCATACGGTCGCCACGCTTGGTTTTAAGCTCACGCTTTTCATGCACAATAGCTGCAATCTTCGCTTTACCCAAACCGCCCATAGCAAGACTTTGTAAGTTTGCTACTTCTTTTAGCTCGCGCTTACCTCTAAGCTCTTCGTCATAAATATTTAAAGGGTGCGATGACAAATAAAAACCAATGGCCTGCTGCTCTTTTTCCAATTGGTCAAATGGATCCCATTTATTACAATCTCTAAGCCTTGGGCGTTCTAGTGTTATTTCTGTAGCGCCACCAAACAAACCAATTTGATCACTATTTTTTTCCTTGTGGAAAGTTTGCATATAATTCAATAAAACGTCGGCATTATGTACCACAGAGGAACGCTCTAAATTAAAGCAATCAAAAGCGCCACCTTTAGCCATTGTTTCAAGCTGGCGACGGTTCATAAATTCAGGCGGAATACGTTCCATAAAGTCAAAAATGTCTTTATAGTCACCATGTTCAAAGCGTTCTTTTTCAATAAATTTAACCGCCTCTTCACTCGACCCTTTTAAGGCTGTTAAAGCAAAACGTATATTCCCATCTTCTACTCTAAACTCAAAGCACGACTTATTTATGTCAGGTGTAAGCAGAGGCACTTTCATGCGTTCTAGCTCACGTTTAAATTTCAAAATCTTATCACTTTGACCGCGGTCAAGGGTCATAGATGCCGCCATAAATTCAAGCGGGAAATGTGTTTTTAAATAAGCTGTCTGATATGATAACCAACCATAAGCAACTGTGTGTGCCTTGTTAAAACCATAACCCGCAAAGTTGGCCATCAAATCAAAAATAGCGTCCGCTTCAGCTTTGGTAAGCCCGTGAATTTTTTCAGCACCATCAGAAAATATAAGGCGGTGTCTATCCATTTCAGAAACTTTTTTCTTACCCATTGCACGGCGTAATTCATCCGCTCCACCAAGGGTGTAACCTGCCATAACCTGTGCCATACGCATCACCTGCTCTTGGTAAACAGGTACACCAAAAGTTTCACTCAATACAGGTTCAAGCGCTGGATGTGGGTATTTAACTTCCTGCCTACCATGACGGCATTCAATAAAGTCATCTGTCATACCTGACTCAAGTGGGCCTGGTCGGTAAAGCGCAACCACGTCACTTAGGTATGAAAATTTATCGGGCTCCATACGTACCAAAAAGTCAGTCATCCCTTTCGACTCAACCTGAAAAACACCACAAGTGTGCCCTGCCATCAGCAGTTCAAAAGTTTTTTTGTCGTCCATCGGGACAAGGTTAATGTTAAAGTGATATTTTGGGTCGTCACCACGTTCACGGATAAATTTAAGTGCCGTTTCAATAACGGTTAAAGTTTTAAGCCCCAGAAAATCAAATTTAACAAGCCCTGCAAGCTCACACACATTCATATTAAGCTGAATGGCAGGCATAGGTGAAGCAGGGTCTTTGTAAAGCGGGCAAATTTCATTAATGGCTCTGTCTGCAATAATAACCCCCGCAGCATGCAAAGAAGTATGACGGTAAGAACCTTCAAGCTTCATCGCAATATCAAGCACAGCCTTAACGTCTTCATCTTCTTCATATAACTCACGCAAGCGTTCATCATCTTCCATCACCGACTCAATGGTAAAATTACCTGGCCCTTCTGGCACATAAGCCGCAACACGGTTCACTTGAGAATAAGGCATCTCCATCACACGTCCCACGTCACGGATACATGCCTTGGCTTTAAGTGTACCAAATGTCACAATTTGTGATACGGCGTCACTGCCATATTTACGGCGTACATAATCAATAACCTCACTCCGCCTATCGCGGCAAAAGTCGATATCAAAATCGGGCATAGATACACGGTCTGGGTTTAGAAAACGTTCAAAATAAAGATCAAAAGGAATAGGGTCAACATCGGTAATATCCAAACACCACGCCACAAGAGAACCAGCACCAGAACCACGCCCCGGCCCTACAGGGATATTATTTTCTTTAGCCCAGCGAATAAAGTCAGAAGTAATAAGGAAATAGCCTGGGAACCCCATTTTAATAATAATGCCCAGCTCATATTCTAAGCGGTCATTATATTCTTTAAGTTTAGCTGCCTTTTCGGTGTCATCACTACAGGTTGGATAAACAAAAATGTCTAAGCGTTTGGTTAAACCATCGTTACTTTCGTCAATCAAAATTTGATCAACCGTGCGTGTATCACCATCTTCTTTAAGCCATTGCGGCATATAGTAAGTGCCAAGCGGTACTTGGTAACAACAACGCCTTGCAATGTTAATAGTGTTTGTAATAGCTTCAGGAATGTCCTTAAAAAGCGCGCACATTTCTTCGGCTGTTTTAAAGTAATGCTCGTTTGAAAATTTGCGCCTTGCAGGGTTTGAAACTGTTGTGCCGTCACCAATACCAAGCATCACATTAAAAGCTTCGCTTTGGTCTTTGTTGATATAACGAATATCGTTTGTAGCTACAAGTGGAATGCCATGCTTATAAGCAAGATTCAACAAATGAGGCTCTGCCACAATTTCCTCTTCCATGCCATGGCGCTGTAGTTCAATATAAAATCTCGTATTATCAAAAATTTGAGCAATTTTTAAAACAAAAGCCTCTGCATCATCTAGCTGCTCTTTATTGATAAGTTTACCAAGGTAACCTTCACGCGCGCTTGAGGTAATACAAATCAAGCCTTCGTTATATTTAGCCAATTCATCGATAGAAATTTGAGGCGTTCCAATTTCATCGCCATTCCAAGAAGCCGTTGAAGAAATTTTTGTAAGGTTACGCCAACCTTTTTCATTTTGAATAAACAGCGTTACAAGCCCTGTTTCATCAGCCATGCCCGCGGTGTCAATTTCCTTCATGGTTAAGCTCACCTGTGAACCAATAATAGGCTGAACACAGGATTTTGGTAAAGTTTCACCAATCTCAACAGAACCAAATAAATTATTTGTATCGGCAATACCTAAAGCTGGCATACCACATTCTGCAGCTTTTTTTGCTAAAGCCTTAACCGACGGCACACCTTCTAAAAGTGTATAGCTTGAATGTGCATTTAAATGTATAAACTGCGCTTTTGAAACATCTACAGGCATAACTTAACTAAGCACCCCATTTTTCATGTGGTAAGTTTTATCGAGCGACTTAGCAAGCTCTTCATTATGTGTCACCAATAGAAGCGCCATATTTTCACGCTCAACCAAGTCATTAAATAGATGCGACACTTCAAGCGCTGTTGCAGGGTCTAAGTTACCCGTTGGTTCATCCGCCAACAAAAGCTTAGGCTTATTCATCAACGCTCTGGCAATGGCAACGCGCTGCTGTTCACCGCCACTTAGCTCGCTTGGAAAATGCTTCATGCGATCCTTCAAACCAACAACTTCTAACAAGTGCGTCGCACGCGCCGTATGTTCATTTGTTATTTTACCCTGAATTTGTGCCGGCATTAAAACATTTTCAAGCGCTGTAAAGTCACGTAATAAATGATTATTTTGATAAACAAACCCAAATGTGTTTGAACGTATTTGAGTTTTCTCACTATCTTTCATTGCACCACATGAATGTCCTTCAATAAAAACGTCGCCACCTGTTGGCGTGTCTAGCAAACCTGCGATTTGTAAAAATGTACTCTTACCACTACCGCTTTGACCAATAATAGCAATGCGCTCACCTGCACTTATTTCTAAATTTACACCATCTAAAATACAAAGTTTTTCTGCATTGCTTATAAATGATTTATGTAAGTTTTCTACTTTTAAAATATTACTCACTACGCAACACCTCCACAGGGTCAAGTTTTGCAGCGCGCCAAGCAGGATAAACAGCCGCCAATATTGATAATGTTATACTAATTCCCACAATAAGAGACAAGTCTGTGGCATTTAAAACCGCAGGTAGATTATCTAAAAAGTAAACTTCACCACTAAAAATGGCCACACCAAAAACCTGTTCAAGCATGGTTACAATCATTTGCAAGTTCATAACGATAAGCACACCGAAGATAACACCTAAAAACGTGCCTAAAAATCCAATCATAGAGCCACCAAAAATAAATATTTTTAAAATATCTTTTCGCCTTGCGCCCATTGTACGTAAAATAGCAATATCACTTCGTTTGTCATTAACAGTCATTGTCTGCCCTGTAATAATATTAAAAGCAGCCACCACAATAATAAGCGTTAAAATAATAAACATAGAAACACGTTCAACTTCTAAGGCTTCAAAGAATTGTTTATTACTGTCCTTCCACGACATAACAAAAGCGCCTTCACTTTGCAAAGCTTCAACCAAGGTAGGTTTTATTTGTGTAACCTGCATCGGGTCGTGCAGTTTAATATCAATACCTGATACGGTGTCGTTGAGTTGTAAAAATTTTTGAGCCGTTGAAACAGAGCTATAAACCCAACCATTATTATAAATGTGCATACCCACGTCAAAAACTGCAACAACTTGCACCTTTACCATGCGTGGAATAAATCCAAATGGTGTGGTAGAGCCACTTGGAGAAACAAGGGTTATTACACTGCCCACACCCGCTTGAAGTGTACGCGCTAATTCTTTACCAATGGCAATCGTGTTTGGCTTTTCTAAGTCTGTTAAGCGGCCCGATAAAATTTTATCAGCATCTTTAACATATGAATGGGTATTTTGAACGTCAATACCGCGAAGAAGTACACCTGTCGCGCGCCCACGGTTCATCGTAAGCGCCTGCCCTTGCACAAACACTTCTGCCGATTGAACCTCAGGCAATTTTGACAAGTTAACCACCATAGTTTGAGCTTGAGCCAAATCAGCATAAGGCACTTGTGCTGTAGCATGGCCACTCACACCCAAAATACGCCCCATCAATTCACTTCTAAAGCCATTCATAACAGACATCACAACAATAAGCGCTGCAACACCCAATAAAATACCAAACAATGAAAAACCAGATACCACAGAAACAAAGCCCTTACGAGAACGGAAATATCTAAGGGCTACGCTTCTGTGAAATGACATTTACTGCACCAACGCTTTTGGTAATTCACCAATTGGTAGTTCTAATTTTTCGCCTGTTTTACGGTTTTTCCACTCCATAACCCCTTTTGCAAGGCCTTTAGGTCCAACCACACACTGCCAAGGCAATCCAATTAAATCCATTTCATTGAATTTTTGCCCAGCCGAAGCATCACGATCATCAAGCAATGTTTCAATCCCTTGTGCGTTTAAATCGTTATATAATTTTTCAGAGGCTGCAACCGTCGCTTCATCACCCGCACGCATGTTAATAATACCAACTTTAAATGGCGCCATTGGTTCTGGCCATATAATACCATTTTCGTCATTATTTTGTTCAACAGCAGCAGCAACAACGCGTGAAACACCAATACCATAGCAACCCATTGTTACAGGGTCAGAAGTACCATCAGCTTGAGCAACCGTTGCATTCATAGGTTTTGAATAAACATCTTCAAGCAAGAAAATGTGCCCAACTTCAATACCACGTTTTTGTTCAAGTTCATTTTTAGGGCAAGGCGCTTCCGCTTCATCATATTTTTCAACGTTGACTGCATATTCACCATTTGGATCGAACAATAAATCATCTTCACCTGTCTCAGCTAAAACGTGAAACTCGTGTGAATAATTACCACCGATAGCACCTGTATCCGCTAATACTTGACGAAAGTCTAAACCAAGACGCTTAAAAATAGCATGGTAAGCTAAGCGCATTGTGTTGTATGATTTCAAAGCTTCTTCACGGTTCACATCAAAGCTGTAACAGTCCTTCATCATAAACTCACGTCCACGCATCAACCCAAAGCGTGGGCGCACTTCATCGCGAAACTTTGTTTGAATTTGATACAACATCACAGGTAATTGTTTATAACTTTGAATGTTATTACGGTATAAGTCCGTTACAATTTCTTCGTGTGTTGGTCCAAGGCAAAAGTTACGACCATGGCGGTCTTGAATACGGCAAAGCTCAGCGTCCATTTTATCCCAACGGCCTGTTTCTTGCCAAAGCTCAGCAGGTTGCACCATTGGCATTAAAATTTCCTGAGCACCTGCCTTGTCCATTTCTTCACGTACAATATTTTCAACTTTTTTAAGAACACGTAAACCAAGCGGTAACCAGTTATACATCCCACTTGTTACTTGGCGGATCATTCCCGCACGCAACATTAAACGATGTGAAGGCACTTGAGCCTCTGATGGGTTTTCTTTCAGCGTTGGCAGAAAGTACTGTGAAAGACGCATAAGCCTATGATTCCTATAATATTTAATTTAATCTATTTATATATAAGATATATACAGCCTATAGCATAAAGGTTGAGCGTAAAAAGTCAACGACATTGCACCCTTTTCAGGCTTATTTCGATTTTTTTAACAAATTGACATTTCCAAGCTTGACAGAAAAAAATAACTTTGTATTATGCACACATGTATGGCGATTTAGCTCAGTTGGTTAGAGCAGTGGAATCATAATCCAAAGGTCCGGGGTTCGAGTCCCTGAATCGCCACCATTTTCCTAAAAAATTCATCTTACCCCAAACGATACCAGAATCTTGGCATGCAAGAATTTCATTCAAAAATACTATCAATATCCATTGAAAAAAAACAGCCCGCAAAAATATGCATCATAAAAAATTATCTACAAAGAACTATTTAAAATACCTTCCTATAACACTATAATAATTATATACTGAATTAAATAATGAGTTCTAAAAAAAAAATAAGGACCTTCCTTTTATGAAAATACTTAACAAAATCTCTATTGCCAATAAATTTAAAATTTATAGCGGATCTGTTATCCTTGCCCTTATTTCTATGGCATGCTTTGGCATATATTCCACCTACCAATCAAGCGAGCACACACATGAAACCAGTGCCGTAATCGATAAAACACGCGCAACTCAGGTTGAATTTAAAATTCAAGTGCAGGAATGGAAGAACGCCTTACTACGTGGGCAAGACAAAAAGCAACTCGACAAGCATTGGGGCCGTGTAGAAGAACGTTACACATCAATTGACAAATCACTTACTGGGCTATCTGCAACCTTTGTAGAAGACGGCCTTGATAGCATGGTTGCTGATATAAAAAATCTACGTACTGACTATAAAAATATGATCAGCAGCTACAAAAACGCCTTAAAAGAATTTAAACAAGACGACTTAACTTCTGCAAGCCGTGTTGACAATCTTGTGTCTGGTATTGACCGCGCACCAACAGCTGCTATGGATAAAATGGTTGACGACTATCTAATCTTCGCCACCACACACACACAAAAATTTTTAATGCGCACGGTATATATCTTAATTAGCGTACTTATATTCTTAGCCGCTTCAACAGCCGCTTTTGGCGTTATTATTAGCAAAAACATATTAAGCACAATTAAAGAAATGACCAAGGGGCTAGATGCACTCGCTAAAAACGACCTTACATATGAAATATATATAGAAAGCGAAGACGAAGTTGGTAAAGCTGCGTCACAATTCAACCTTTTTGTGCAAAATCTTAAAACACAAATTGCAAATATTACCTCAGCATCAACTAGCATGCACAATTCCGCTGAAGAAATGGGGCAACGCTCTGTAAGCATGACCAATTTTAGCAATCAACAAAAAGATTCTATCACTCAAATTGTTGCAGCTGTTGAAGAAACATCCTCAACCATTCATGAAATAAACGCCCTTTCTCAAGATGCGCGTCAAAACATCGACATCGTATCAACAGAAACAGATGAGTCAGACCGAATCATGCGTACATTACAATCTAACTCAGACCAAATTGTTGAAGTTATCAAGGTTATTGAAGATATTTCTGATCAAATTAACCTACTTGCCCTAAACGCAGCCATTGAAGCCGCACGTGCAGGTGATGCAGGGCGTGGATTTGCTGTGGTAGCAGACGAGGTTCGTAAACTTGCTGCAAATACAAACGAATCAACCCAGCGCATTACATCAGTCATTTCAGAACTACAACAAAATGTGAGCCAAACAAATACGTCATTCACAAAAATATCTGGATCTATCGAACACGTGTCCGACAGTATTTTGAATGTTTCACATGCACTAGAACAGCAATCAACAGCCATTCAAGAGGTTTCATCTACCATGCACGAGTTCTCATCAAACATGGAAGAGATGACGACGAACATTGAAGCAAATGGTAATGCGGCAGCTGGTGTACGTGAAGAATCTGAAATTGTTCAAAAACAATTAGAAGCATTTCGCACATAGAAGATAAACCAAAGGCTGTGCCATACACTAAGGACAATTTTAACACATTAAAGTGAAAATTAAGACACAATACCTTGATATAAAAGAACAAAAAGTCTAATAATGTATTTATTAGACTTTTTTTATTAATTTTTTACTTTGAGGTAACCGCGATGATCCGCTGCACATTCAGTGATGCACTAAAAATTAAAGAAGACCCCGTAACAAGAGATATAGTTGTTATTTACGAGCATGGGTTTCGCATAAACATCAACGTGCAAATAGTAGAAACAGATCAAAACCAAATGGGCTGGCGTATCAACATGCTAGGTAACAATGAAGTAATTAAAGCAGCAAAAAAAGAACTTTTTGCAAACACTGTACATTATTTAGAAAAACGCCTGAGAAAGGCGCTAGGCCGAATTAGCTTTGAAGACATTATCCTCCTCACCCAAGCTAAGGCAATTAAATCAGTTTCAAGGAGCGACTAACCATGCAGTTACGTGCCATTATGGATTCTTCAAGCAATAATATAAAAACAATTATGGATACGGATACAATTTATGATGCCGCTGAACTTATTTTTACAGCTGGCGCAGCTTCTGTACTCATCATTAACAAAGCAAAAAAATCTGTAGGTATTATCACAGAACAAGAAGTTGTACAGGCTATCAAAACTTATAAACAAAAAATACTAGAACTTAAAACAACCCACATAATGAACATCGACCTTCTTGCATGCACACCAAATGAAGAGGTTGAAGAAGCTGTACGTGTGATGAGTGAATATAAGATACGTAACCTACCCATCATTACAGAAGGTGGGAATTTGGCTGGGTTTATTGATATAAATGCGGTAGCACGTGCCCAATTGTCAAACATAATACATAAGTGGGGTTAGCTATTTTTGCAACACTGCAAAGCAGTACTTTAACCACCTAAAAACCTTGCAATGCCCTGATTTACTTAACTTTAAAATTACTGCCCCATTTTTAGTCAAAAAGCTGAATTGTGGCTATTGTAACTCACATTTTTATTCTCTATAGTCACGCTCCATGAAGTGGATAATAAGAACAGCATCACCAGTAATTTTGGCCAGTTGGGTCATAGTTTCATTTGCCTTATGGTTAGGGCAATATAAAGACGTTTTTACTTCTCTTCTTAACTCAATTCTATAACAATAAAACAGGATTCATATCTCGTGGGGCAATTTACATTTTTACTACTACTCCCTTGGCTTATAAGCATCGTACTGCTTGGACGCATTCTGTTAAAAACATTTCAGTGCCAAAACCTTACAGGTATTACCCATTTCGTATTTTCATATTGGCTTGGTTACATTGCTTTAGGTTTTGTATTTTTATTATTAAGTATTTTTAATTCACTCACGCTTTTAAACGTTGCGTCTATAATGACACTCGCTACCCTAACGGCATTTATAGGGTTTAAAAAAAAGCATAGCCTTACACACTTTGACCGCGGTCACTTTTTAAGCAGCCTATTTATTTTGGCAGCATTGTTAACACTTCCAGCCAGCATGATACCTCCAACAGAAAGCTCAAGTTTGGCTTATCACTTTGCACTACCTAAAACCATTGCAGAAACGCACACACTCGCACCTACAACAGAAACATTTTTAAACGCAGGCCCAATGCTAAGCCACGTTGTAAATGCGGGTGCATACTTAATTGGCGGTGAAACTTTAATGATGGTGCACAACTGGTCAATGAGCATTATGGCTGGGCTTGCAGTCTTTGCGCTTGCACGCAGAAGATTACGCACAGCACCTGCATGGTTATTTGCCTCTATCATATTTACACTACCAGCATTAACCTATACAGCAGGCACAGGTATTATAGAACCGCGCCTTATGGGTCTTATAAGTTTAAGTGCGCTCGCACTCTTTTTCTATGCACGCAGCGAACGCCTTTCATGGCTAGCTTTAAGCGCAACACTTCTTGCAGGCGCTTGCAATTTACATATCATTGGTATTTTTGCAGCCGCAGCCATGGCATTAACACTTCCTCTTATCAATAAAGACTTTGGCTATAAAAAATGTTTTGGTCACTCAGCCGTATTTATATCCATCTTATTTATAATTGCAGCGCCATTTTATATATGGGCATACATGCAGGTTGGCGCTCTTTATGTACCATTCTTCACACAAATGGCGGCACCGCAAACATGGTCTTTGGCTCAGCAAACTTTCTTCAATAATCACTTCACACCGGCACCTGAACTTATGGAACGTACAAAAACAAATATGATGTTTGCATATCCATTAGAAATTACGATGAATGCACGCAACTTAGGACTTGCACATTTAGGGCTTGGACCTGTGTTTCTTATGGCTTTAATCCCAAGCATGATGTTATTGCTGCGCCGCTTCCCATTCTTTAGTTGGGAAAAAACCGTAGGCATCTTGGAATTACACGTATTCCTCTTTATCACTTACTACGCACTTTGGTTTTTCTATGGTTACTCTATGGAACCTAAATACCTTTTAGCTGCATTCCCGTTATTGGCATTGCCTGCATGGGTTGTGGGGCAAAATCTTATTGCGAGAAGCAGCTTCGCTTTACGTGGCACACTTTTAGCCAGCGTTTTTGTTATCATTGCCATTCAACTTGGCGTTTCCGTTGGTATGAACAAACCTGCTATTGCCGTATTCTTTAAAAAGGACAGCATGCAAACTTATATTGCACAAAAGTCGCCTGCTTTATCACTGGCAGAATACCTCAAAAACACAATGGAAACCGATGACCGCGTTGTTTACACAGAGCTTTCTAACATGAACTACAATCTCGGACAAAAAGGTATTTATGCGCCCGCTGTATTCCAAGAAAAGATACCTGTAGCTTACGGCACCGCAACAGCCATTTTAAATGCAGCGCTACAGCAAAAAATGACATTATGGGTTACAAAACACGATATAATGAACGCCCAATACGACACAGATCTCAACGCACATAAAAACCTACGCACACTCGTAAACTATGGCTGCTTCAAAGAAGACGGTTACATCGAACCTAAAAAGGGTGAAAACTATTACATATATCGTTACGTTCCAAAATGCTCAGGGCACAATGACCCTATAAACCAATACCTTGCATCATTAAATTAATAAAAATGAAAATTTAATAAAAAAACATATCTCCGAAGGTTGATATCAGCACATCCCTTGCATATATATTTAACATCACAAACGAAATTTATATTTACAAAAGGGCTATCCAAAGTGAACGTTACACACACAGCGACTGATCTACAAACATGCGACACAGACATCTTAGCCACATTTGAAATGTCTGGTAAAGGAACCCGTATAAGCGAGGCAGTGCGCGTTGTTATGAATGCTGCGAATGGTGCAAGCATTGCCAGGTTCTACCCTTCTATGACCGATACAGATGCCCCTATTGCACGCCCTGTATGTGCTGTTCACACAGGCACAGGCATGATAGATGTGACAATTGCCATTCCTCAAAATTGCTTTAAAGAACCATGCCTTGCAAACTTGCTCAATACAATAGACGCAGCGCTTTGCCAGACAGATGCAAAACTCGTAGATCTTAATGTGCCACAAAGATCTCTAGATTATTTCGACACGACAAAAGAAAACGTTCAAATGTTATGCCATCAATTACAGTCTAAAAAAGACTACCAAACAAACCATCAAAACCCATGGCAAAAGAAGTCATTTATTTTTGATGTCATAAAAGGTGGAAAAGACAGCATATCTGGTGCAGTGAGCACTCAACAATAGAATTACTTACACCCTACTCTTGTGCAGGTAAAATTTTACGTCTATTTTCTGGGTTTTCTAACAGCTGCTTTAAAGCCTTAACCTTCGTAATACCGCTATCCCCCAAAAGCTCCACAGTTTGTAAATAACTGTGGTAAGCTGGAGATGCTAAAAGAGTTTCAAGATATTTCGCCTGAGCATCATCATCAAACAATGACACATCTGTAGTTATGACATGCAAGTCTAAATTCTTGTCTTCAACAATACTTTCAACCACAAAGTCACTACGGTCAAGCAAGCTATATGAATGTAGCGGTAAACCAATTAAATTGCCTGCAGCTTTTGAAATAACATGGCTTAAACATGGATGACTTAGTTTTTGCCCTGTAATATATGCAAGTGCAAGGTTAATACGTGCAATATCTGTCATATTAAACTTAAGCTTTTTGCCTAACTCTTTTGAAGAATAAACATCCTTACAGTCTATGCTGTTTGTAGATAAACTCCATTTTTGAGTATCATAGCCCAATAAAAGCTTGCCATCTTTTTTAGAATCTCGGCTAAACAAAGCTTTAGGCAAACCACGTTCCATAGGTAACACACTTACATAGTATGCATTTTCTGTATAAGCAGGAGAAAAAATCAACTTTGCTTGACGTATGTCATAATAGTATTCACCCTCTAAAGGTAAACCCACCAATTTTGCAATTTGCTTATCGTCAATTTCAATAAAAAATGTCAGGTAAGCATCTTTCATTTTCAGCCCATACCCCGCATAAGACGGGTGAATTGAAGACATCACAAAAAATAAAAGCCATAAAATGCTATAAATGTGCGTTTTTTTGAATAGATCAGTTGATTTCATCAGTATTAATGGCTACCTTGTCATTATATAATTATAATTTTATTAAGGATAAGCTTTCATGAGAATTAATGGCAACCAAATTCGTCCAGGAATGGTGTTAGAACACCAAGGTAACCTTTGGCGTGTTGCAAAGATTGCGCACACACAGCCAGGTAAAGGTGGTGCTTATACTCAAGCCGAAATGAAAGACATTGTAAATGGCACAAAACTGAACCAACGCTTCCGTTCTTCTGAAGCTGTTGAACGCGCACGTCTAGACCAAGTAGAAATGCAGTACCTTTACGACGATGGTGAAGCGCTAAACTTTATGAACAACGAAAACTACGAACAACTATCTTTAAGCTACGATGTACTTGGCGAAAGCCGTGTATGGCTTCAAGAAAACATGATTGTTAAAGTTGAAATGTACGAAGAAAAAGCAATTGGGGTTGAAATCCCAGAAAAAGTTACCATGAATATAACTGAAGCTGACGCCGCAGTTAAGGGACAAACACAATCTTCATCCTTTAAACCTGCTGTATTAGAAAATGGTGAAACTGTATTAGTTCCACAATTTATTTCCTCTGGAGAGAATATTGTGATAAACACCACAGACGGTACATACATGGAACGTGCAAAATAAGGCATTAAAACCTTTTATAAGGGCTAAGTCATTTTAGCCCTGCACAACCTAAAAGCCAAAGCTCTTTTAAATTATAGAATAGGAAAATATTTTTATGAAACAGTCAATGAAGCGTATGCGTGATAACGATATGTCTTTCTCTGAGAACCCTCAGCTGAACATTATGGAAGTTCTTGTCCGAAAAGCTATGAATCCATTTCGCTTTTCTTTTAACGACATCGAACAAAAACTTGTGACGAAAGAAGGTGGTTCAGAACTTGCTGTTGAAGTAAACGATAAACTCCTACAATTTTTCCGCAAAGAAATCACAGAAAAATATGCTAAAGAAGCTGCTGTTGTTATGTATGGTGACGCAGAAATTCCAGCAACAGGCACAGCATGGTTAGCACACAGCTGCGGTAGCCTTGTTAACCTTTCTCACGGTAACGAAGACGTTTGCATTTACATTGCTTACATTGTTGACGGCAAGCCAGAAAGTGCTGTTGTATTTTACCCTGTAAGTAACGAAATTTATGCTATCGAAAAAGGTAAAGGTGCACACGGCCGTACAAGACGTTTACGTGTTTCTGGTAAAGAAATACTAGAAAACAGCCTTGTTTCAGTATTTTCTCCAATTACACAAACTCAAGATGAAAATGTTTTCTTAAACACGCTTAAAGCAATGCGCGCTAACAAATGTCACACACGCATTTCAGGGAACGTTGTACATGACGCTATCAGTCTTTCAAGTGCGAAGCTTGATGCAATGATTGGCATGAACCTTAATCCAATGGATGTTTTAGTGGCCGAATTCATTATTCGTGAATCTGGTGGTTACACCTGCGAAACAGATGCCAGCATCGTAGAAGTTGGTAGCACAAGCATTGTAGCATCCAATGGAAAGCTACAGCCTAAAGTTTTAAAGGCACTTGCTGCAAAGTAATGCATTTACATTCATAAAAAAGCACCTTCGGGTGCTTTTTTTAACGATACATATCAAATACAAGCTCTTGTAAATTTTTATAAAAGGGTTGACCTGTCGCTATATACTCTTCATGTGTATGTTTACCGGTATCGTTTGGTACAAAAGAAAAATCCAACCCCGCTGCCTTTGCCGACTCATAATCCCTTAACGAATCTCCAACCACCAAGACATCTTCAGGGTTTAACTGATAATCATTTAAGCATTTAAACAGCATGCCTGGCTTTGGTTTAGAGCAATCACAACCATCTTCTATTAAATGAGGGCAATGATAATAGGCATCAATCTGTGCTGTTTTTCCCAACAAAGTATTCAGACGCTGATGAATTTCAACCAGCCCATCTTCTGTAAGCATTTTTTTGCCAATGCACCTTTGTTGTGTAAAGACATATAACCTAACACCACGCGCTTTCAAACGGGCCAAACTTTCTTGTACATAAGGTAAAAGAATCATCTCATCTTTTGATAACACATAACCACCCTCACTCTTAGACGTTGCATTTAAGGTACCGTCACGGTCAAAAATAATGGCTTTATAGGCTTTCACAGGTTTTCCTCTTGAATAATTTGCGTCATGCTCCATAATTATTAAAGGTTTTAGAATAAAAACAAAGGAAAATCATGGAAGCCCTCTTCATTGGCCATAATTACACCGACGTCACGTGTCTTAGTGACTACATCCCTACAGGTGACGAAAAATATGTCGGCAAAGACTACGCATTTGGTGTGGGTGGAAATGCTGTTGTAGCCGCCTTTACCGTGGCTAAAATGGGCGCTGAAACAGGTTTACTCACTCAAGTTGCCGAAGACCGCCTCGGTGATACGTTCTTACAACGTGCCGCACGTTACGGTATCCGTATTTTTCCACGCGCTGTTAAACGCAGCTCTCTTTCACTTATATTGCCAAACAACGGGAACAAACGCGCGATATTGCGCTGTCGCGATGGCGAATATTTAGAACCAGCACCTAAAATAAGATTCAAAAAAAGCCTTCAAGTTTTACATTTAGATGGTCACATGCCTATTAGCGCTTTAGAATATGCCAAAAAAGCCCGTAAAGCAGGCGTTATGACATCGCTTGATGGTGGTGCAGTACGCCCAGGCATGGAAGAGCTATTAGAGTATATAGACGTCGCTGTAGTTTCAGAGGATTTTGCTAAGCAGCTAAACCTTACATTTAAAGAAACCATTCAATACCTGCACGACAAGGGCGTAAAAGTAGCCGCTGTAACCATGGGTGACAAAGGTATTTTATATAGTGAAGGTAACGGACTTAAAGAATTAGCTGCCCTCAATATACCTATGAAAGACATTATAGACACAACAGGTGCGGGTGATGTTTTCCACGGTGCTTACGTTTATTCTTATATCGAATATCCAGAACGTAGCTGGGAAGAACATTTTAAATTTGCACGCGCAGCTTCTGCTATTTGCATTCAGCGCATGGGTGCAGAAACAGGCATACCCAGCCTTGAAGAAGCCGAAGAATTGTTTGAAAAAACAAAGTAAAGCAAGCACCTAATAACTTATAAAATAACCTAGGCATAGATAAAATGAATATTTATGCCTTTTTCGTCAATAATAGTCTTGCAATCTATATTAAACATGGGTATATTCTCACTCACTTGGACATGGGCAGGTAGCTCAGTTGGTAGAGCAAATGATTGAAGCTCATTGTGTCGGGGGTTCGATTCCCTCCCTGCCCACCATTTTTAAAATGGTCGCCCGTGTTACAAGAAATCCCCCCAAGATAAAACCATCAAAATCTATAATAATAACTATGTTATTGGTAAAATTTATCCACCTAACAAAACTTTTCGCAAACGTGGCTGAGATGTTTTTTCACTCAGCCAAATGCCAAAAAACCATTTCCCAAATTCAGGGTCTTCGACAACGCCAATCTCCTGATTATTTTTGAGGAATTTTGTGGGTTTGTTAGGATTATAGATGCCTGTTAAAATATCTGAGTCGGTTACATTTGGAAAAATTTTGCGCATTTCTTCTCGCCACTGCTCCAATTTTTCTTTATCATCAAAACCTATTTTTTTAATTTCAGCGATAGATTTTTCAGCAATTTCAACACCATTTAAATTTAACCTATATTCCAGACTTAATGCAAAGGGCTTGTTAAAAGAAAACGTGTCTTCTGCATATAAATTAACGTCATACACGTGCCAAAAAAAATAATCCATCCGCCCTTTACCAATAAGGTTATCCTTAGAAATAAAATCACTTGAATAGGCAGAGTGATTTACTAAAATTACAACTATAAATAAAAGATAGAATCTCAATTTCAGCATAATTAAAACCACTTTCTATTCACAAAAAAATTAACCACATAATTTAATAAAGGCATAGGCACTTAACGCAGCTTCTCTTGATGCCTTAACGTCAACCATTGGCAGGGGGTAATCTGATCCAAGTTCAATACCCGCTTCTGCTAAAGTACTTTTTGGAGCCTCCCAGGGGTTAAATAAATACTTTATTGGTAACTTAGCTAGCTCAGGCACATATTTTGTTATATAAGCACCCTCAGGATCAAAACGCTCACCTTGAGTAATAGGGTTAAAAACTCTAAAATAAGGTGCGGCGTCTGCACCACTCCCAGCTACCCATTGCCAACTCGCACTATTACTCGCATGATCCGCATCAATTAAACAATCCCAAAACCATTTTTCACCTTGATGCCAATGAATACGTAAATTTTTAACTAAAAAAGAAGCAACAACCATACGCACTCTATTATGCATAAACCCTGTTTGCCATAGTTCCCGCATCCCTGCATCAACAATAGGGTAACCTGTTTTTCCACGTTGCCATTTTTTTAAAAACTCCTCATTTTCGTCCCATGGAAAATGATCAAACTTTGCCTGCAAATTTTTTGTCTTTAATTCAGGGAAATGATAAAGAAGATTGTATGAAAATTCTCGCCATCCTAATTCTGTACAAAAAGTCTCAACATTTTCATCATCACTATAAAATTTTGCTGTATGCCATATTTCGTTAGGTGAAATTTGGCCAAAATGTAAATATGGTGAGAGACGCGAAACATTTTTCTTTGCTGGAAAGTTCCGCCCTTCCTTATAATCAGCTACACCCTCTTTCAAAAAATGATGCAATTTTTCAACTGCACCTTCTTCGCTTATATCCCATTCACGAACAATTTTCTCATGCCATTTAATAGATGGTAATAAGTTTAAAGACTCTACATTTTCATAAGTCATGGCTATTTTAACAAGAGAAAGGTTAGCAGGAGATTTTAAAGGTTTTCTTGGGTTTTGTGTCTTACAGGCTTTTCTAAAGTAAGGTGTAAATACTTTATAGGGATCACCATTGTCTTTTAAATTCTCCCATGGTTCCCACAATAAAGAGCCATTAAAACTTTGAACACGTAACCCTAGTTTTTCTAATTTTAATTTTAAGGCTTTATCGCGCCCAATGCGCCATGGTTCATAACACCTATTCCAGAAAATTGATTGAATTTTATTTTCAGACATTAGTTTTGGAATTATACTTAAAGGGTTACCTTTAAGTATTAACAGTTTTCCATCCAATGATTGATTTAATGATTCAAGTGCATAATGTAACCAAACACGGCTTGCAGCACCCATTTTATGCTGCCCAGCATTTTCATCGTCCAAAATGTAAACAGGCAAAACGTCACCGCTTTGAATCGCAGTTAAAAGCGCTGGATTGTCAGATACCCTTAAGTCTTGTCTAAACCAATACAGTGTAGTTGTCATAAATCCAATCAGTTCTTTGTTTGAACGATTAGTATACTATAAATTATTTAGCAGATAAACTCTTAACAGTTTCTTTTAAAGCTTGAAGCTCAGACTCTTGCTTCGCTAAACGTACTGCCTGTTCTTCATTTAAAGCTTTAAGTTCGCTTATCGCGCTCATCATTGGTGCAATAAGCCCCACATAATTCACCGATTTCGTCTCACTTGCGTCATCTGCTGTTTTTACAAGAATAGGGAACACTTCTTCCAACTCTTGCGCTATCACACCATATTCAGTCACGCTTGGGTTATTAATCATCGCAAAGCTTACAGGGTTTACACTTGCAATCTTTTCAAGCTGACCTGCTGGCAATGTCACAATATCTTGTTTCAAACGTCTGTCAGATACATCGGTGATTATTCCTGTGTATTCAATATCACCCGTTACATCCAAGGCAACAGAAGGAGATGTATTACCAATACCCACATAGTCGTTGGCAAGGTCACCATAAATGGTATTACCAATATTCAACTGGTTTGACGCCGTAGCTGTTGTGGCGTCTACATTGCTACCAATCAAAATATTACTTGCACCTGTTGTGGTGGCATCACCTGCTTGGTAACCAATCATCACGTTATTATCACCACCTGTACGCAAGGCGTAACCTGCCTGATAACCAAACAAAACGTTATTATTATAATTACTCGCATTTGAAGCACCCCACCCAGCCTGATAACCTACAGACGCGTTATTTGCACCTGTTTTGTTATAATACAGACCATAGCCACCAACCGACGTATTATATGAAGTTGTTGTGGTGTTATAAAGTGATTGATAACCAATACCCGTGTTAGATCCACCAGATGTAACATTCAGCAACGCGCCGCTACCTACACCTGTGTTATTACTACCTGTTGCATTATACAAGGCATTCATACCAAATCCAGAGTTATTGCTACCTGTTGCAAATTCCATTGCATTTGAACCAACGCCCGTATTTTGGAATCCTGTTGTATTGTTATTTAGCACAGAACGACCAACAGCTGTGTTACCGCTACCTGTTGTATTAGCATTTAACGCACCGTTACCAACAGCCACACTACCGCTTGATGTTGTAATAGAAGACAAAGCATCTGCACCAAAAGCTGTATTTTGCAGACCTGTGGTTACAGATTGTAACGCTCTTACACCAACCGCTGTGTTATAAAAGCCTGTTGTATGGTTTTCCAGCGCATTTGCCCCCACAGCCACGTTATCATAACCGCTGGTAACTTTATTTAAAGCTAAGTGCCCAATACCTGTGTTGTGGTTTGATGTTCCATCGTCCACCGCACCTGCATTTAGACCTAAGAATACACTTGGTGACGCACTCGCGTCATGCTTACCATCTGTTAAATCATCAATACCGACAGTTGCTGTAACGCCTGTTAAACCAGAACCGTCACCCACAAAGGCTGTGGCTGAAACTGTACCCAACACATCTAATTTAGCGTTTGGTGCTTCAGTGCCAACACCTAGGTTCCCAAATGGCATTAAAGCAAGATCACCAATCGATGTGGAAATTTTTGAATGGGCATCATTTACAACATTAAAGTCCATAGATATGTCAAGACCTTGATCGTATACATGGAAACCATCTGTTGCACCTACAGGTTCAACTGTAACATGACCAAGTATAGTAGTTTCTTTATTTGCAAGGTCACCTTTAATAAGGTTACCAATATTTAATTCGTCGGAAGCTGTGGCAGCAGACGCATATACTCCACTACCAACTAAAATATTAGACGCACCTGTCGTGGTTGTCATACCTGCTTGATATCCCAGAAAAGTATTGCTGTCCCCCCCTGTTCGCACATTATAACCAGCATTATGCCCCAATGCGACGTTATTATTTACAGTTGTATTGTTCAACACACCATTCAATGCGCTATGACCTATCCCCACATTATTAGAACCTTTAAGCTCTGTTAATGCAGATCTACCTATAGCAATGTTACTAAAGCCTGTTGTATTTCTATATAAAGACCATCCACCTAAAGACACGTTATTAGACCCTGAAATCAGGCCATATTGAGAATATTCACCCAAACTCACGTTAGAAGCGCCTGTATTATTACTATGCAATGCGCTCATACCAACCGCAACATTAGATGTGCCCGTTACTACACCTCTTAATGCTGCGTAACCTAAAGCCGTATTGTTTGAACCAGACGTTACTGATTTAAGTGCTTCAAAACCAACACCTACGTTTTTATTATCTGTGCCATCATCAACTGCACCGGCACTATTACCAACGAACAGGCTAGAATAATCGTCCGTGTCGTGCTTGGCGTCGCTTAGATCGTTAATAGAACTTGCGCCACCAAGACCAGCACTAAGGTCATTACAGTTTGCACCTGTTTCGTCACAAAGTGTGGCAACACTGAGCGTACCTGTGAGGGAAACCTGTTCAGAACCTGAGGACATACTACCTTTAATCAGGTTACCAATATTCAACTGGTCATCACCTGCTACGTCTGCCACCGTCACACTTGCACCAATGGCAATGTTATTGCTACCTGTTGTTAAAAGCATATTCGCTTCATGCCCAAGTGATACATTGTATGAGCCCGTTGAGCTTGCATTTACGCCATATTGTGCGCGATAACCTAGAGATGTGTTGTTGTGTCCCGTCGTATTATAATACCCAGAATCTTTACCTAAAAGGGCATTACCAAAACCTGTTGTATTCCTCATGCCCGACTTTGAACCGAAAGCTGCGTTATCAGCGCCTTGGTTCGATGTTAAAGCATATGCACCAAACCCTGCGTTATCAGCACCAGGATTCCCAAACAAAGCACTTGCACCAAAAGCACTGTTATTTGATGCCGTATTTGACCTTAAAGCACCATGCCCATATGCAGAATTGTAACCTCCTGACACATTAGAATACGATGCAAAATAACCAGTTGCCGTGTTATTATTACCTGTTGTATTGCTGGTTAAAGCATATTTACCAATACCTGTATTGGTATTCGTCCCGTCGTCATTTGCCCCTGAAAACTCACCAACATATAAACTAAATCCGTCATATTTTGCGTCGGTTAGGTCGGTCAGTGAAACAGCACCGCCACCGCCACCAAGACCAGCAGAAAGGTCATTACAATTTGCGCCTGTTTCGTCACAAAGTGTCGCAACGCTTAACGTCCCTGTAAGAGAAACTTGTTCAGAACCGCTTACCATTGAACCCTTAATAAGATCACCAATGTTTAAATAGTCGGATGTTGATGCACCAGGGGTATCAGCCTGTTGCCCAATAATAATATTACGGGAACCCGTCATTATCAAATCACCAGCATTGGCTCCGACCAAGGTATTACTTGCACCTGTTGAAACATTTGAACCAGATTTATAACCTAAAAATGTATTATCGTCAGCACCTGTTAATACATTTTGCCCACTGTAAAAACCAAGCATAACAGTTCTATTTATATCTGAAAGACCTGTTGAACCTTTACCTGCATATTGGCCAACAATCGTATTTCTAATACCTGTCTCGTTTGACAAAAAGCTATTATAGCCAATAATTGTGTTATCACCACCAGTTGTTGTGTTCATTGCACTATTATTACCAATAATTGTGCTTCGGACACCTGTTGTGCTTGATTTAAGAGCATCAAAACCAATAGATATATTACCATATCCATCTATATTAGCTTCAAGCGCTGAGTTCCCAAGAGCTATATTACTATAGCCTGTCGTATTTGCGTTTAAAACATTTTTACCAATACCGACATTTGCATTATCCGTCCCATCATCATTTGCACCTGCGCCATTACCAAGGAATAGGCTTGAATAGTCGTCGGTGTCGTGCTTTGCATCGGTTAGGTCGTTAATGCCCATGATGGCTGCTACACCCGTAAGACCAGAACCGTCACCCACAAAGGCTGTGGCTGAAACTGTACCAGAAACGTCTAAAGCGGCTGCGCCATTAACAAGTAGGCCAGCGTCACAAATAATGTCGCTACCGTCGGTATAGCAAAGTTCGTTTGAATTGAGCGTGCCTGAAAAAGCTACATCGCCCCAAGACGTAGCAACTTGCGCCTGTGCGACACCCGCAACAAGCGACAACATCATAACCGTGATGAAGAATAGTGAAAAATGCCCGATATATTTGAATGTCGTTTTTTTGCCCATAAACTATCTTTACCTCTACACACTCTGTATTTTTTTTAAACGATACCCCTGCTTAATATAAACTAAGGGATGATATAAATAAATTTTTCTACACTATATTATATATGACAAGGTTCAAATTGAAAGGAAAAAATAACTAACACACCTTCAAAAACAAAATAAAACAGTGACTTATGCAAGGCAGAAACAACTGACACAAGAAGTGTGAAAAAGATATTTGTTGATAGTTATCAATCTATTATATGAAGAAGCATGGATTCAAAAAACCTTCTTTAAAGCAGTTAAAGCCGCATTAATGTCCTCATATGAAAGCGCATCGCTCACCTGAATACGGATACGTGCTTTCCCTTCTGGCACAACAGGAAAACCAAACCCTGTTACAAAAAAACCAAGCTTAAGTAGTTTATGGGAAATTTGAATAGCTGTAGCTGTTTCACCTATAATCACAGCCAATATAGCACTTTCACCTTCAAGAGGGTTTAAACCTATATCCATTAAACCTTTTTTAAAATATTTAATTTTAGCATGTAGACTTTCAATGCGCTCTGGCGTTACCAATTCACATGCTTTAATCGCGCCTGCCGCAGTCACAGGTGAAATACCATTAGAAAATATTTGTGGGCGCGAAGCTTGAAACAGCATATCCACTATACAAGACCTTGCCGCAACATAACCACCCGCAGCACCACCAAGCGCTTTACCAAGTGTGCCTGTGTAAATATCAACCTTGTTTTCAACTCCAAAGTGCTCAGCTGTGCCTCGTCCATTACTTCCCATCACGCCAACACCGTGAGAATCATCTACAATAAGTATAGCGTCATACTTTTCACAAAGCACCGTTATTTCATTTAACTTTGCAATATCACCTTCCATAGAAAATACACCATCCGTCACAATAAATCGGTTTGGCGCATTTTGATGTTTTATAAGAATATCTTCTAAAGCTTGCATATCACTATGCGCATAAATTTCTTTAACAACCTCTTTATGTACCAACCGACAACCGTCAATAATACTTGCATGGTTAAGTGCGTCACTAATAAGCACGTCGCCTGGCTTACAAATAACCGCAAATAAACCTGTGTTTGCTGCCCAGCAAGACGAATAAGTTAAAGAGGCCTCTGTCCCATGAAGCTCTGCTATCACTTTTTCAAGTTGCTCATGTACCGACATCGTGCCACATATAAACCGAACAGACGCCGTCCCCATACCATATTTTTCCAACGCTTCATGCGCTGCCTTTATTACGTCTGGATGATTTGCAAGCCCTAGATAGTTATTTGAAGAAAGGATGGTTATCTCTCCCCCCGCTTCGGCCATCTGCGCATGGGCAGCCATAGGCGTATTTAAATGCTTTGCCTTTTTATAAGTGCCTGCGTCTTTTAAACTTTGTACTTCTTCATTAAAATGTTCATAAAAAGAACTCATGCCTCAGCCCCTTCAAATTCTAATACAATTTTACCGCACGTTCCCTCTTCCATCATATCAAAGCCTTTCTGAAAATCTTTTGCGGGTAATATATGTGTAATTATTTTTTCAACAGCTTCTGGGTTGTTCAACATAAAGCTTTCTACCTGAAACCATGTATTAAACATTTCACGTCCAATAATGCCTTTCATCGTCAACCCTTTAAATACAAATTTTTCAGCCAAATCAAATTGTATAGGCTCAGAAGGTATACCAAGCATAACAGCCGTACCACCAGGCTGTAACAATCCAAGCGCATTATCAATAGCCGCTGCGTTTCCACTCATTTCAAGTAGAACATGCGGCCCAACGTTATTTGTTGCACTCATAATTGTATTATTTGCCTCTATACCTGGTGCCATGGCAATATCAGCACCAAGCTCTAATGCAAGTTTACGTTTATACTCTTGGGGTTCTATAACACTTATATGCCTTGCGCCCAATGAGCGTGCAATCGCAATCGCAATAAGCCCAATAGCACCTGCACCTGTAATCACAACACTATGCCCTGCCACTTCACCCTTAGAAACAGCATGCATGGCATTACCAATAGGGTCAAAAATAGCGGCATGATGATTCGGTATCCCCTCATCAACCCCCCAAATATTACTGGCAGGTAAATTCACTAGCCCTGTAAATATACCGTCTCTATCAACACCTATTATGGACGTTTCTGCACATAAATGTCCACGCCCAGTACGACAATAACGACAAACACCGCAAACAACATGGCACTCTGCACTTACACGTTGTCCCACCTTGTATTTTGTCACGTTTTTACCAACGGCTACAATCACACCTACAAATTCGTGGCCAATCACAAGCGGCGGCTTAATACGATTACGAGCCCATTCATCCCATTTGTAAATATGAAGATCAGTCCCACAAATGCCCGCATGCGTTACACGGACTTGAACGTCATTATTTCCAGGTTTACTAGGGCTTTTTATATCACTTGCCCAAACACCTTTAGCCGATTCTTTTTTTGTAATTGCAAACATAGGCTTCACTCTTTTTATTATTACTATAATAGTTTAACTTGAATTTTCCATAAAGACCATTTGAATAAATTCACCCTAATATTTACTTATGGTGTGTCACAAAAAAAAGAAGGTGCCTTTGGCACCTTCTTTCTTATAAATCACAAAATTTAGTGAGCAATACGCCCTACAAGTGACTTAGGCTTACGCCCAGCCGCTGAAGATTGTTTCACTTTTGAACGTGGCTTACTTGGTGTAGAAGTCGAAAAATCTTTCACCTTTGTATTACCTCGTGCCTTTAAGCCTTCAGCTGATGGTTTCGCACCAAAAGAACGTTTTTTCGCTGGCGCTGCACCGTCATTACTACGTGACTTAGACGCACTAGAACCGAATGAACGCTTCGCTTTAAATCCTTCAGAACGACCTTCGCTAGAACGACCTTCGCTGTTACCACCGAATGAACGTTTCGCTTTAAACCCTTCAGAACGACCTTCGCTAGAACGACCTTCGCCGTTACCACCGAATGAACGTTTCGCTTTAAACCCTTCAGAACGACCTTCGTTAGAACGACCTTCGCCGTTACCACCGAATGAACGCTTACCTTTATAGCCTTCAGAAGAACCTTCTGATGTACGTGGCTTAAATGAACGCTTAGGACGGTCAGATGTATGAGCAGATTCACGAGATGCATTATCTTTTGAATAAGGCTTACGTGCGCGATTACCGCCACGAGCACCAGCGCTCTTACCTTTAGATTTAGACTTGCTTGGCACATACTCTAAACCTTCAACCATTTTCTGTTCTAAGGTTTCACCAAGCATACGCTCGATACCAGCCATTAAGCCCCACTGATCGTTAGATACAAGTGAAATAGCGTCACCTGCGTTACCAGCACGACCAACACGGCCGATACGGTGAATGTAGTCTTCACTGTTACGTGGAAGGTCAAAGTTAATAACGTGTGTCAATTTCTTGATGTCCAATCCACGTGCTGCCACGTCTGTTGCCACAAGGAAACGAATTTGACCTGCCTGCATACGGCGCACAACAGATGTACGTGCAGATTGACGCATATCACCATTCAAGAAGTCCGCTTTTTCGCCTTGTGCTTTAAGGCGTCCAGCTAGTTTTTCTGTCATTGATTTGGTACCAGCAAAAATAACAGCCTGCCAGATATTGTTATCTTCAATCAATGTATCCAAAATAGCTTGTTTGCCAGAAGCGTCGTTTGCACGGTATAAACACTGTGTAATGTTATCGTGTTTTTGTGTAGCTTGAGTCAATTCAATCGACTTTGGCTTGTTCATAATTTGGTTAATAACACCACCTACTTTACCGTCAAGAGTCGCACTTAATAGCATAGCTTGGCGGTGTGTTGGTGTTGCTTTTGAAATGCGTAATACGTCTTCGCTAAAGCCCATGTCTAACATGCGGTCAGCTTCGTCTAATATAAACGTTTCAACGTCACGTAAGTGCACATCACCTTGTTTCATCAAATCAATTAAACGGCCTGGTGTTGCCACAAGAACGTCGACAGTTTCACGTAACATACGTTTGTGCTTCATAATCGGCACACCACCTACAACGCTACGTACTGTCATGTCTGTAAAGGCACGCAGTTCGTTTGCAACCTTCATTACTTGGTCTGCAAGTTCACGAGTTGGTGTTAAAATTAAAATGCGTGGGCCGCGCTTTTTGCGCTGAGCTTTGCTTTCATCTGGGTTCGATAGAAACTTTTGGAACGCAGGGAGTAAGAAGGCTGCTGTTTTACCAGAACCTGTTTGAGCAGAAGCCATCACGTCGCCACCTTCTAGGGCCACCGGAATAAATTCGCTTTGAATTTCTGTTGCTTTTTCGAATCCCATTTTGTTTAAGCTTTGTAATAGGTCTTCGTGTAAATTAAGGTCTTTAAAAAGAGTCATTAAATATATTTCCAATTATAATAAAAAATTAAGCCTAAGAAGCGCATAGCGCAATTAAGCAGCACCGCAAAACATCCCCTTGGCAATGGCCAATAGGTTTAAATATGCGTGGGTTACGAACTATTTCGCACCTAAGCTGCCAAATTTTTTAGACTTGAAGGGTCAAGTAAACCTGAACAACTTTATTTGTTTAAGCATACATAGGTAGGCAAGATATTATTTTCAAGCCCCCTTTTGTATTTTAGGGTCATTTGAGCAAATAAAGTTTGTTTACCGAAATGAACTGCCATATATAGCCTATTACAAAACTGTATGCAACCTTTTATTTATTTTATTATCTACCACTTGTGAGAAATGGAAAAAAAAATTTCTATAGGGCATAATAAAATTAGGCGAAGGAATCAACATAAACTGAATTGGGCAGCATTTATGAAATACGTAATATATCTACTATTTATTTTAGCATTATTTTCTGTAAATAGTAGTCATGCCAAAACAATTCAGGTAGGTCTTCACGTCTCCCCACCATGGTCTTATATAAATGAAGAAAAAGAAATTGTGGGGATTGAAAAGGAAATTATTGAAGCTGTTTTAGGGAAAATGGGCTATAACAGCACATTCACTATATACAGCTATAGTCGCTTATTAAAAGAGATTAAAGACCACCGTATAGACTTTGCCAGTCCAGTCGCATTTAAAATCCCAAACTTACATTACACATCAAACTTCGTGCAGTTCCACGATGTTGCCATCACACGTAAAGGCTCTGGCCTTACAATCAATACACTTGAGGACTTGAAAGATAAGCACGTTGTGGCTTACCAGCATGCCAAAAGTGTGTTAGGTAAAGATTATGAAGCTTTAGCTCAAAATAGCATGAAATCATATAAAGAAATCCCAGAACGACGCAATCAACTGCGCATGTTATTTTTAAACAGAGCCGATGTCGTTATAGGCGATATAAGAACTCTTTCATACATTGCCAAAGAAATTTATGGTGAAGATAAAATAGATATTCACCCCATCTTCCCTGAAACACATTATCCCGCAGCCACTTGGGACAAAGATCTAGCCTTAAAGTTTACAGAAATTGTAAATCTTTATATAGAGTCGGAAGACTATCAACAGCTACTCAAAAAATATCAATAGCTAAAAAAAAGCTGCCCAATGACAGCTTTTTAAAATATATTTTTAATTATTCTTGGGTAAACCGACGCCCCTCCCAAACATAATAGATCACAGGCACAATAATAAGCGTTAATATTGTGGTTGTAACCATACCACCAAGCATTGGCAAGGCAATGCGGCGCATCACATCTGCACCAATGCCATCCGTAACAAAAATAGGTAATAAACCAGCTATAATAACAGAAACAGTCATAATTTTAGGTCGTACACGTAAAACGGCACCGCTCATGATAGATTTTTTCAAACCTGTGAGAGACGTCGCAGGGTGCTCACGCATTTGCTGATCAATATACAATATCATAATAACAGCTGTCTCCACAGCCACACCGCCCAGCGCAATAAAACCAACACCTACCGCAACCGAAAAACTGTAGCCCGCTATATATAATGCCCAAAAACCGCCGATTAGACCAAATGGCAAAGAAAGCATAACCATTAAAGTTCTATCTAAACGTCCAAAATGAAGCATTAAGAGTATAAATATAATAGAAACAGCGGCTGGAACTGCTATTTTCATGCGTTGATTCGCCTCTAAAATTTGTTCAAACTGTCCAGACCACTCTATCGAATATCCTGTTGGTAATTTAACCTGTGCATCAACAACCGCGCGCGCATCTTTCACGTAGGAACCAATATCTCTATCCGCAATATCAACAAACACCCAACCTGTAAGCCTTGCATTTTCAGACTTGATCATGGAAGGACCTTCCACAAAAGAAATGGTCGCAATTTCACCAATAGGGATATGTTGTCCCTCAGGCGTTGGCACAAGTATATTCGATATATCTTCTTGGTGTTCCCTAAATCTGCGCTCATAACGTAGCATAATATTATAGCGTTCACGCCCTTGAATAGACTCAGAAATACGCATACCACCCAGTGCTGTTTGTATAACCTGTTGAAATACGCCAAGGTCAATATTCTGGCGCGCAAGTGCCTCGCGATTTGGTGTAATTTCCAAGTATTTTCCACCAATAATCCTATCTGCAAAAGCACTGCGTGTTCCTTCAACACTTTTAACAACCGCTTCAACATTCAGCGCAATACGGCTTATTTCTTCTAAATCAGAACCCGATATTTTTATTCCGACAGGCGTTCTTATACCTGTCGATATCATATCCATCCTAATTTTAATAGGATAGCCCCAGCTATTCACAAGCCCAGGAATTTTAACTCTTTCGTCCAACTCTTTTGTGAGCGATTTTATAGTCACCCCTTCACGCCATTCATTTTTTGGCTTTAAATGAACCCATGTTTCTATCATCGAAATTGGGGCTGGATCTGTTGCGGTGTCAGCACGCCCAACTTTACCAAAAACCTTGTCAACCTCTGGTACTGTTTTAATAAGCCTGTTGGTCTGCGATAAAATATCCTTCGCCTTTGTAATAGAAATACCTGGCAATGTTGTCGGCATATATAACAGGTCACCTTCATAAAGTGCCGGAATAAACTCGGAACCAGTTTTCATAATAGGGAATATAATACTCATAAGCATGGCACCAGCAATCGCCAAAGCATGCCATTTTTTATGCAATGCTTTTTGAAGCATCGGCGTATAAATTTTTACAAACCATCTGTTTATAGGGTTTTCATTTTCAGTTCTGATGCGTCCTTTAATCAACCATGTCATCAATACGGGTACAAGTGTAACAGACAAAATAGACGCAAACGCCATCGCATATGTTTTTGTAAATGCAAGGGGGCTAAACAAACGGAACGACTGCCCCGTTAAAGCAAAGACAGGTAAAAATGAAACTGTAATTATAAGCAATGAGAAGAACAAACCTGGCCCAACCTCTTTTGCTGAAAGGAGTATCGCGTCACGCTTTTCTAATACAGATGCATTCGGGTCCATGCTCGAAAGTTTTCTGTGGGCATTTTCAACCATCACGACAGATGCATCAACCATAGCACCAATGGCAATGGCAATACCGCCAAGAGACATAATGTTGGCTGTAATACCTTGCCAAGACATCACAACAAATGCAGCTAAAATGCCAAGCGGTAAGGTTATAATAGCCACAAACGCACTACGTACATGTAGTAAAAACATAAAGCAAACAAAGGCGACCACAAGCCCCTCTTCTATCAATTTTGTTTGAAGATAAGAAACAGCTTTTTGAATAAGCGGCGCTCGGTCATATACCGTTACAATTTCTACACCATCTGGTAATCCATTTTGCAGTTCTTTAAGTTTAGCCTTCACGCTTTGAATAACGTTTAATGCATTTTCACCCGAACGCATTACAACAATGCCACTTACAACTTCGGCTTCACCGTTAAGCTCTACAACACCACGGCGCAATTCAGGGCCTTCTATAACACGTGCCACATCACTCAGCAATACAGGCGTGCCACCTTTAGAATAAACCACAACTTTTTTAAGTTCTTCAAGGTTGGTGATGTAGCCCTTAGAGCGGATCATCAATTCCATTTCAGATTGTTCTATAACACGTCCGCCCACCTCTTGGCTGGCGGCTTTAACAACGTTCATAATACGCTGTAAAGGAATGTCATAAGCACGCAAGCGGTTTGGGTCTACCAGCACTTGATATTCCTTTACAAAACCACCTACAGAGGCAACTTCAGAAACACCCGAAATTGTTGAAAGTTCAAACTTTAAAAACCAGTCTTGCAAAGAACGTAATTCGGCCAAATCATGCTGGCCACTTTTATCAACAAGGGCATATTGGTATATCCAGCCAACACCCGTGGCATCGGGGCCCATTTGAGCCTTGGCATTTTCAGGTAAATCGTTTTGAATTTTAGACAAAGCATTCGCCACGCGGTCCCTTGCCCAATACTGGTCAACATTGTCTTCAAATATAATATACACAAACGATGTACCAAACATTGAAAATCCACGTACATCTTTTGTTTTAGGTAATCCAAGCATGGTTGTCGACAATGGATAAGTCACAAGATCTTCGATAATTTGAGGCGATTGTCCTGGGAAATCAGTGCGGATAATAACCTGCGTATCCGACAAATCGGGTATAGCATCAAGCGGCATTTTATTGATAGATATAATACCCGTTAATAAAATAATGCCCGCAAAAACCATAACCAATAATTGGTTATTTACAGACCATTCAATAATTTTTGCAACGGTAGACTGAGTTGGGTCGTGCGGTAACTGTGTGTTATGAGTGGAGGGCATGAGGCGACATCTTTACAAATTATTCGTTATTATCTTACTGTGTTTTTTCATTTTTTTCTGGCCAAGCTTTGGACATGACATGACCTTTACCGTATGGGTTTACGCCTACCGCATCCAATTGAGCCCAAATATTTGACGTTGGATGATCTATAAAAATATGAAGCCCCTTCTGCTTATAATGTTCAGGCTTACCTTTAAACAACCAAGGCTCAAGCGTTGTCATCAATAAAGCAAGAGACGCACGTAATTCACTATCTGTCACACTTTCATGCGCCTGAAAAACAGCATTATCTGCACCTTCAATAATAGATTGTAATTTAGTACCTCTCAGTTTAGATGTTATAATTTTTCCAAGCTCCATTGTTGGTTTTAAAAATGGGGCATTAAATTCTGTTTCTGTTGTAAGTGCTTCATGTATATAAAGTGCGGCATCAACATAATGGTCTAACATCGCCAATTCATCTTTTGTAAGCTGGATATCAGACAAACCTAACTGAGAATACTGTAATTTAAGGAATGACTCTTTAAGCGCACTTTCTGAATCGATAAGGAACTGGCTGCTCACCACAACAATATCATTTTCTGTAATCCCAGAAAGAACCTCCACCCAACCCGTTCCAAATAGTCCTGTGGTTATTTTTTGAGATTGAAAACGTCCATTACCAAGTGCAACCACAACGTAGTCACCTTCAGAGCTTTTAAGAATAGATTCAGTTGGAACAGCAAGCCTTTTTTTGATATTTGTTTCAAAAACAACATCTGCATAAGCACCAGGTTTAAGTATGTTATTGCTATTATCTAAAACAAGCCTCACCTGACCTGTGCGGCTAGCCTTGTCAATTGTTGGATAGATATAATCAATGGATGCCGTACGCTCCTCACCGCCTAAATTAGGGAAGATCACATGTGCCTGAGATTCTTTACTCAAAAAGTTTAAGTCTTTTTCAGCAACGCTGGCATTTATCCATATCACAGAATAATCTTGAATGGTGGCGATTTGCATACCAGGTTTCACATAAGCACCTTGATTCACCATAAGGCTGCTTACAATACCATCCGTTTCCGCAAAAAATGGGATATATTGGCTTTTCTCTTTGTTTTTTTTCAAAATATCGATGTACTGTTGCTGAACCCCCAACGACTGAAGCCTCTTCGCTGTGGAAGTAACTCTCGTTTCAGAACCTGCTGCAATTGCAGCCAAAAAGTCTTGCTGTGCAGAAACCAATTCAGGGCTATACAGGGTAAACAGCAAATCACCTTTTTTAACAACATCGCCTACGGCTGTAATGTTCAGTTTTTCAACCCACCCTGCAATACGGCTTGAAATATCTTGCTTTAAACGCACATTTTCCGTCACCAAACCATAACTACGAATACTTGTACCAAAACGTGTTATTTGCGCTTTTTCTGTACGCACCCCCATGTTTTGAATTGTTTCTGGCTCTATTGTAACAATGGCTTTATGCGTCACTTCTGCTTTCTTATCGGTAGCATTTTCTGATTTATTTTCATAAGCTTGAGATGTTTCCACTTCAAGGGGTACAAGTTCCATACCGCATATTGGGCAATTGCCTGCCTCATCTGCTATGTAGTGAGGGTGCATAGGGCAAGTATATTTTAAATCATCCGCAAACGCTGGCAAAACAACGCTTAAAAATACTAGTGCTACGGTTAAAAAACGCATTATTATTTTCCTATATAACTATTAATTTCAGATATGAGTGACATGTGCATGTAACGCTTCTGGGCCAATTGAGACTGTATAGACAGGCGGCTAATTTTTGTTGTAAGTAAATTATCAAGCGATGTCTCGCCCGATTCGTAAGTACGCTGAACTGAATCAGACAGCTCCTTAAATGATTTATCTTTTGCCACGAGCAAGTGAATATTTTTTAATGTTGCATCGCGCTTGCTTTCAAGAGATTTAATATTTTTCAACCACAACCTTTTGGCACTTTCATAGGCATATTGCACCGCATTGTATTTAGATTGCGCTGCCCTTTTTTTAGGAGCCTGATTGCTATTATACCAAAGCGGCACACTAAAAGTAGCCTGAACAGAAAACCAATCATCACCTTTAAAGTTCGCGCCCTCTTCTCGGTTTTTATACATGGCTTGAATACTATAATTTGAACCGTAAGCAGATTCTGCAACCTTCACACCTTGCGCTTGGGCTTCTAAATCTTTATGTGCAATTTTAACAGGGTAAAAATCATCTGCGTTTTTCCACTCTTCAGATTCAACTGTATAAACTTTTAAATCAGGCACTTCGCCAACAAGGTTGATTAAGGCCGATTCAATTTCAATGCGCTCCGACTTTAAGTCGTTTAATTGTTGTTCAATTAAAGAGCGTTCCACGTCAACTTGAGCAAATCGCCAATACACGCCATCACCCGATTCCAGTCGCCCTTTAAAATAGGTCTCTAATTCTGCATAATTTACCAATTGATTCTCCGCCAATTCCTGTTGTGTTCGCACCTTTTCTAACTTCAAAAGCATAGAAGTAAATAACGATTTAAGTCTATTTTTAGTAAATTCAGCTAAAATTATTTGCTTGGCAGAAAGTTCCATTTGTCTGTCAGATTGAGCTTCTCTTACAGACCCATTAGGAATATCTTGTTTAAAACCAATCACTTTAGATGTCGGCAAAAAACGGCCATAAGAAGGGTCATCAACAGGTACATTATCCACACCCAAAATCAAGACGGGGTCAGGTAATCCAAGGGCTGCAGTAGACATCTCCTTCATTTCTTGTGCATCTGCAAGAACTTGCATAACATCAGGATGAGCCATCAATTTTTCAAAATAACTGTTCATTATTTCGTCTTGAGCCCATACAGGGTTGGCAAAAAAAGTGATCACTAAAAATGAAACAAAGAAATGCAAAACAAACCCTTTTTTTTTATTATATTAAGCAATAATATATACCCAATTTAAGCTCAAAGCAAAAAAAATTCCCTTTTGAGCATAAATTTCAAAAACACAAAACTTATTCATGCGTTATTTTAACTTACTAATTATATTTCAAATAGATAAATTAAAAAGCTAAACCTTTAAGTTAGACTTGCTGTAATCAACAGCTAGGCCATAGTGAGGGTCTTCATCTGCATTCGCCTCCACAAAACGACTCGCCTTTGAGAGCAATAACTGACAGTCAGGACTTAAGTGACGTAAATGAAGTTGTGTCTTATTACGCATGTATCTTTCAGCTAACGCATCAATGGCTTCAATACCACTATGATCCAATACACGACATTTAGAAAAGTCTATAATAACATCAGATGGGTCGTTTTTCGGTGCAAATAATTCGGCAAAAGTTGCTGAACTACCAAAAAATAAAGGACCTTCAACAATATAAACCTTTGTCCCTTTTTCTTCTGTAATGCGTGCATGAATATGACGCGCTGACTTCCATGCATAGACCAAAGCAGAAACAATGACCCCAACAATGACAGCCATTGCAAGATCCGTAAATACAGTTACACCCGTTACCATAACCAAAACAAAAGCATCTTCTTTTGGTACTTCTCGTACAATTTTAAACGAAGCCCATTCAAAGGTACCTATAACAACCATAAACATAACACCAACAAGTGCGGCTATCGGAATTTGTTCAATAAGCCCTGAGGTAAAAAGAATAAACATAAGCAAAAATATAGCCGCACTTATCCCACCTAAACGGTGTCTAGCGCCTGAAGAAACATTAATCATACTTTGACCAATCATAGCACAGCCACCCATACCGCCAAAGAAACCTGTCACAGTGTTCGCAGCACCCTGTGCTATACATTCTTTGCGGGACGAACCATGAGATTCTGTCATATCAGCTACGACTGTTAGCGTTAATAAGGATTCTATCAAACCAATTGCCGCTAAAATAACAGCGTAAGGGAATATAATTTCTAAGGTTTCAAAATTAATATCTACCATAGGTATATGAAATTGAGGAAGTCCGCCTGAAATATTAGCCAAGTCACCAACTGTTTTTGTATCTAAGCCAAAGCCTATAACGGCTACACTCACGGCTGCAATAGCAACAAGGGGTGAAGGTATTGCCTTTGTAATTTTAGGGAAAAAATAAATAATAGCCATCGTAATAGCAACAAGCCCTAACATAAGAGCTAATTCATTACCGACCATCCAGCCATCATCTGTTTTAAACTGACCTAACTGAGCCAAGAAGATAACAATAGCAAGACCGTTCACAAAACCAAGCATAACTGGGTGTGGCACAATTCGGATAAATTTACCAAGATGTAATGCGCCCGCAAGCATTTGCAATAACCCCATCAAAACAACTGTCGCAAATAAATACTCAACACCATGCTGCGCTACCAATGCAACCATAACAACCGCAAGCGCACCTGTTGCACCTGAAATCATACCAGGTCTGCCGCCAAAACACGCAGTAATTAGACCTACTAAAAACGCTGCATATAAACCTACTAAAGGTTCGACACCTGCAACAAATGAAAAAGCAACAGCTTCTGGCACTAATGCAAGTGCCACTGTTAAACCTGCTAAAACCTCTGTTTTAATAACACTTAATGTCCAATGTTTAGGCACCTGTGGTGACCAGCGTTTTAAAATTTTCTCCATACCAACCTCTAATGTTCACTTTAAATTTCTTTCCGCACTATATACAACTTTAACCACAATGAGAACCTTTAATAAAAATAGATAAATTCAAAAGATACTAGACCTTTACATAACAAAGGCTACAATGGTCATAATGCATAAATAAGGAGTGATGGTAAATGGATATAGATGATAAAAAAATAAAAAATAACAAAAACCTACCTTTGCCTTTTTTTTCGTATGGATTCCGGCCTTTTTTCATGTTAGCCGCGATACAAAGCATAGTTTCATTGATTATTTGGCTATCACACTTAACAACAAATTCAAATATTATACCTTGGCAAAATGCTAGTTTATGGCATGGACATGAAATGGTTTACGGATTTGCAGTTGCTGTTATAGCAGGTTTTTTGTTAACCGCCGCCCCAAAATGGACAGGTACCCCGCACTTAAAAGGAACGCCCTTAATCCTCTTAACACTGCTTTGGATTGGCGGCCGCCTCTCTATGCTTTTGACAACGGACATGCCCTTTTTAAATAGTGCCATTGAAATTACCTTTATCCCCGCACTTATTATTGCGCTTGCCCCACCCATTATACGCACAAAAAATATGCGGAACGTACCTCTACTTTTACTTCTATTGACTTTATTCATTCTAAATATTTTTATCCATATGCATGAATTAGGCTATTATAATTATGGTAATACAGTCCTACTCGCATCTGTTTTTATTATCTTACAAATTATAGTTATTATCGGCGGTCGCGTAATGCCCATGTTCACTAGAAATGCTCTTTTTCAAAAAAATATAATAGTAACAAACAAAAGCATACCTAAAGTGAATATATGTGCTATAGCCTCCATCCCTTTAATTTTTATGCTGGGTGTAACGCTTGGATTTGAAAATTATGTCACAAAGGGGATTATTATCATTTCATCTATGATACATTTAGTGCGCCTAATAAATTGGCATGGTATTAAAGCCTATAACATTCCTATTGTATGGTCATTACATGTTGGATATTTATGGATTATTATTGGGTTGTTATTGCTAGCAACTGAAGGGATGCAGCCTGCCTTACATGCCTTTACAGCAGGTGTTACAGGTACATTTATTCTAGCTATGATGTCACGTGTTTCCCTTGGACATACAGGACGTGCAATTGCGGCCTCACCTTTAACAGCCGTAAGTTATGTAACTTTGCAGATTTCAATTATTTTAAGACTGGCTGCACCCTACACTGAAAGTTATCAAACATACTTAACGCTAAGTGCTGTTTTATGGATTTTAACTTTTACTTTATTTTTAATGGCGTACACACGCATACTTATAAGTAAAGACGCTTAAATATAACTTGAAATTTACACTTTTTATACCACGCAACTTATGCTAAAGTGCCTGCACAGTTTTTAACTGTCTAGCCCTTATATCAAGCAACGCTCGCTTGTTATAAAATTACGGATGAGTGGCCGAGCGGTTTAAGGCGCACGCCTGGAAAGCGTGTTGACAGCAATGTCTCGCAGGTTCGAATCCTGTCTCATCCGCCATTATTTTTTTAGCTCTATTGTTAAAACCATTTCAATTTTTTAAAAATAACGACCTGTAGTACAACAACAATTATAAGTATGACAGAAAAAATTGTGAAGGCGTATGGGTTTTCAACGCCTGGAATTCCACCGACATTGATCCCTAAAAGTCCTGTTAAAAATCCAAGCGGTAAAAATATGGCGGCGATAACCGAAAGAATATACATATTCTTATTCAGCCTATCAGACAGTATATTAGCCAATTCGTCTTTCATAATTTGAGAACGTTCTCGAATTGCATCTAAATCCTCGACATAACGTGTTACGTGGTTATAAGACTCTTGTAAGTGCCTTGTATTATTTTCACTAATCCATGTTAATTCAGCCATTCGAACCTGCCCAATAGCGTCTTTTTGGGGCGACATATAACGTCTAAATTTGATGGCTTTTTTACGTATTTTTATAATAGCTTCTCGCAAATTTGTTTCTGCTGAATCCAAAATCCTTTCTTCAACACTGTCAGTATCGTCGTCCAACTCAGACAAGACAGGTTCCATACGCTCAAACAACCTAGAAGATAGCATAGAAATAAAATCACCTGCCGTTTTTGGCCCTGTTCCAAGTTTAATTTTTTCTTCAATATCCCATACAGCTTTTAATTTACGGCGCCTTACACTTATAATTCTATGCGCATCAACCCACATACGTATAGAAACCATATCCTCGGGGCTAGAATCTTTATTCAAATTCACCCCACGTAAAATAAGTAAAACTCCATCACCAATTTGTACCATACGCGGACGTGTTTCATCAGCCAATAAGGCCTCAATAATGAAAGGATCTAAATAAGAGATTTCATTTTCTAACCACCCTTTCGTTTCAGGGTGCTGTGCGTCTAAATGAACCCATGCAAGCGTATCGTCTTTTATTTGCTGACTAATAGCATCGCCTTCAAGTGCTTTTCCACCACCTTTTCCATCAAAATTGTATGCTAGTAATATATTTCCGCTCATAGATTGGCCCTTGTTTGTGTATAAACTTAATTTTTCTTAAAAACATATCATATCGTAAAAATATATAAATATATAACTTATAATCTTCATAAAATTCTAGATTCATTTCATGACATAAAATGTGGTATAATTTTAATTCAATCAAATAAAAAAGAATATCTTATGAATTTCCCAATGCCGTATCACGAAGCTAAACAAAAAATTATCAATATATCTAGATCCTTAGCAACGCTTTTAGGCGCTGTTGTACGTGACTTTATTCAGGGTACCTTGCCTCTGCGTGCCACAAGTTTAGTTTATACAACAATATTATCTTTTGTGCCCTTACTGGCACTTAGTTTTTCAGTATTAAAATCATTTGGTGCACACAATCAACTTGCACCTTTTTTAAATAGCCTCTTAGAACCATTAGGATCCAAAGGTGTGGAGGTTGCCTCGAACATTTTATTATTTGTTGATAATATTAAAGTGGGGGTGCTAGGCGCTCTTGGTTTAGGTTTTTTGCTCTTTACTGTGGTGTCACTCATACAAAAAATTGAAGCCGCATATAACAACATTTGGCATATCGAAAAACCGCGCCCACACGTGCAACGTTTCACTGGCTATTTAAGTGTAATAACAGTCGGCCCTATTGTTATATTTAGCTTATTGGGGCTAAAGACGAAGTTTACCACAAACCCACTTATTGCAGATAAATTAGGTTTTGCTGTAAACTCCGGAATTATGCCTTATGTTATCGACACGGTATCGGCGGTTGCATTACCTATTTTACTTTTTACATTTATGAACAAGTCTATCCCTAATACGAAAGTTAACTGGGGACCTGCCATTATTTCAGGTATCGCCACCGCCTATATGTGGAAAGCTGTAGCGAGTGGTTTTGGTAGCTTTATGAGTAATAGCGGTAACTACGATGCTATCTATTCTTCATTTGCAGTTATCTTACTTGTCTTTATTTGGCTTTACCTAAATTGGCTTGTTATTCTTATCGGTGGCAGCATATGTTTTTATATTCAAAACCCTGAACAGGCTACATTTTCACTACATAAAGAAGAATATAATTATCAAGATAAACTATATAACACGCTCTTACTTCTAAAAAAGGTTCATGAGCGTTTTAGAGAAGGTCAACCACCTATCAAATTAACAGAAGTTGGTAAGTTATACGGAAACTACGTGTTTGCACAAGAGGTTACGCAAAAGCTTGTAGCTGCCCAAATTATTACTTGCGATGAAAGTAATAACGGCGAGATCGTTCTCATTAAATCGTTAGAAAAGGTAAGCCTACACGATCTTATGAGCTGCTTTTCAGGAAATCACAAACATACAAAAACAAAATCTCATGACAAAGCCCTTATGGGCTTTATCAAAAACATGGAGACCGACTGGAAATCTAAGACTTTAAAACAAATTATTGAATCTTAATAATTAGCTATTTGCAAGCGCTGATGCCACAGGTAGTTTTTCAAACCAATCTAAAAACCGCCCAACATCGTCACCTTTAAAAAGGCGACCATGTTGTGGTGCCATAATTTCAATATCAAGTTTTCTTACACGTTTAATCCAATCCATTTTAGCTTCATGGCTTGGCATCCATCTTTTATGAAAAAATTCCATCTTAGCAACATGTTCATCAAAGTCTTCTACAAACATAGGGCTTTCAGGCGCCTCTAAAGCAGCCCCTATATCACCTGACATAAGTATTTTAGACTTAGGGTCATACACATTAAAGTTTGCAGAAGAATGCAAGTAGTGTGCAGGAATAAATTGGAGCTCAACGCCGTCTAAAACTATTTTACCACCTTCATCTGCGATAGACATATACTGAATATTAGAACAACCAAAATGCCTTAAGAACCCTTCCCAGATAGCAGGTGCATGTAATTTAGACTCAGGAATAGCTTTATCCCAGTAGCCCAGCGAAGAAATAATATCTGGGTCTTGGTGGCTTGCAAAAATATCCGTTATTTGACCAATATTTACGTGATGAAGAATAGCAGCCAACATAGGCGCAAAAACTTCCACACCGCCTGGATCAATCAGCAATGCTTTATTGCCAGTTTTTACCAAGTATTGGTTTGTATCAATAATATTATTTGGTTTTTCAGGATCTCTTCCAAAAACTATCCACTCGTGACCTGATTCATAAATTTTTGTTGCTTTCATTGCCCTACCTAACTTTTAATTCATTTTCTATGCGTGATTGGCATTTTGTTACAATGCCTCTCACTCGCCCAGCCGCTAATTCAATATCTGTCGCAATAGATTCAAAGTCATCTCTAAACTCAAGGCATCGACTTGCTTCAATTCTACAATTCATTCCAAGATAAAATATAGAACGCACTTCCATGGCCAAAAATTCTATATTGATTAGCATTTTATTAATGGCCTTAATATATCCCTTTTCCAAAGACCTTTTTTCGTCATCTAAGTCTTTATTTATAATTTTTATCTGCTCAGCGGTAGATTCATTCTCTCCATGTTTTTTAATCGCACACAGAAATGCCTCTTGTCTGAGCTGTGACTGCATAAGAGCAACGGATGATTTTGTAAGCCTCAACGCTATTATGGAAATGTCCTTAACAATATCGCCTGTTGTGTATGCAAGTTGACTGGCATAGTCAGTGAGAGGCTGAAATGTTTTACCTATATCACTACTTCTAGCAGTAACAACTTTAGCATTTAATGTAGACATGTGAAGTTCTGACGAAATAGATTGAATCGTCGAAAGCTCTGCAGCAATCGTACTTGCAATAACAAATGCCTCTTTCTTCACTTTATCCAATATCTATATTTCCATTTATTTTATAGATATATAATAAACGGACTCCGTACGACGTAACAGGTAAAGGATAACTTAAATTTCAAAAAGCACGTTAAACTGTCACATAAACAATTAAGTTATAAACATTATGAAATGTATTATATATGCCATGCGTTGACGATATATCATAAAAAAAGGAATAAAATTATTCTTCTAAACGAAAGACTTTATGAATATCCTTTTGCTGGTCAACAGTAATCTCAAGATCTTTTAAAATCCCATCATTTAAGTCATAAATCCAACCGTGAATTGTAAGTTCGTGGCCTAGTTTCCAAGCATCTTGTACAATAGATGAATGACAAACGCGCTTAACCTGTTCTGCTACATTTAGTTCACACAATAAATTGACACGCTCATCTTCCGACTCAATATTAGAAAACATATGCTCATGGCGCATGTAAATATCTTTAATATGGCTTAACCAATTATCTATAAGCCCTAGTTTACGATTAGCTAAAGCGGATTTAACACCACCACAGCCATAGTGTCCACACACAATAATGTGTTTAACCTTTAACACCTCAACAGCATACTGAATCACAGAGAGTACGTTAATGTCGCTATAAGGCACAATATTAGCAATATTTCTATGAACAAACATTTCACCAGGGGGTAAATCAACAATTTGATTTGCAGGCACTCGGCTATCACTACAACCTATCCAAAGATATTCAGGGGTTTGCTGCCGAATTAAGCCTTTGAAAAAGTCAGGGTTATCGGCCTCTATTTGCTTTGCCCATAATTTATTTTTATCGAGTAACATTTCTAAAGACTTCATTAGAAAGAACATCCTTTTATTAACATACAAACCACTATAACATAATTGCACAATGCAAACTAACAATGAACGCATGCCCATGTTCAATATTCAGACATAAATAATCCCTCCAAATAGGAATTAAGCAGAAAATGCGTAAAAAAAAACAGCAAGGCATTTTATATAAATAGATTAAAGATTTAGCAATCTAAGAACAATACAGTATACAATAGCGACTTTTTCAGGATAAAATAAGTTTTATTACCGGCCTTATAGGCTTGAGCGTAAGTTTGGGTATAGGCAGGCGCGGAGGCGTGTTTAGCATCACAAAATTCGTTTTATACATAGCGTTTATAAAAGGCGCTCTCTCGCAGCTGTCCTGCAAAGCAAAAAGCCTCCGAGGTGGAGGCTTTTTAGTGTTCTTTGAATTATGAAATC
>CAXBBG010000001.1:0-871083 GCA_963974105.1 uncultured Magnetococcales bacterium | reverse complement strand
TATAGTCCACACACACACACCTGTCAACAACCTTTTTCATCTTTTTTCACTTTTTATATATTTTCTGCCCTAAAAACACATTAACACCCTATAAAACATAGGATTTAATTTTTACTTTTTTCTAAGCCCACATTTTACCTTTAGCTCTCTGTTGACATAATGGCTTATATATAGGGCGATTTTGCTCTGTCATTTATAAAATTAATGCCCCTATATATAAATAAAAAGAGATTAATTGGGTAAGGGCAAGACGCGTATGGCACTAGACGCACAGGCTATAGATAACTTCTATGAGGCTTTTGACACGACAACATCATTAAATTCCCCTTCTGCATATGTAAGGGAAGTGACGCAAGAGCATACAGCTTCTCCCGAAGAGTTGATGAATAAACTTGTGAGCGAAGCACGTAAGGACTATCTGTTTTCAGATATGCCTCTCATTGCAATGCATAGAAACGAAATTGAACAAATAGCGCCTCAAGATAACTTTGAAGGTAAACTTAAGGATTTATTTTCTCAAAAATTTGAGAAACTTCACGATGATTATAATATACCTATGCTGGAATCACCCGATGAACATTTTAATAACAACAATGAAAATATCAGTTCATTTACTGAGTTTGTTCATAGCGGTGTTGACGCAATTCACTATAACAGATTCAAACAAAAGTCTACCATTGAACACCTAGAAGAAAAGACTTTTAAACCCGCCCACGAAAGGGACGCACATCTATGCGCTATGTCGTCTGGTTCAATTGAGCCGTTAAATAATAGATTAGAGCAAATTACAAGATGGGATCAAAGTTCATTTGCGATCACAACAAACCTTACACCTGAACAAAATTTCAAGCGTATCATCGACCATGAATTTTCTCACTGCTATCAAGACAAGAATGCAGCAATGTACAGAAAAACAGAGCGCAGTGATGAAACAAGGTCAGACCTAAATAGCATAGGGCAAATGGCTCAAGAAGGTTATTTGGACCGCAACATGATTGACCACATCGCACTCACCCGCGCTTATGAAGCAATTTTTTCATCCCCATACCTGGACAATAGAAGTGTAGATCATTTAACGTCACCAGAAATAGAAAAATTACAAGATGTTGACTTTTCAGAATTTCCTAACATGTCAGAGAAGGAAGTACAAGACTGGGCAATACAGTTTAATGAAGAACATAAAGAGCAGTTTTTAACAAGCCCTGAATTACGTGATGTTATTCACGGTGAGGAAGATAAAGAACTACACGGCAACAAAGACCCTGATAAATCTTTATATTCAAGGTTAGATGACTTGCGTGCCGAGGCTTTTCCTTTTGTAGAGTTCAACCGGTCATTACCAACGCCGCTACAAATTGAATATATCATGGAAAACGCACCTGAAGATGCGTTAACGCTCTATCAGCGTGTATTTCTAAAAAAGTTTATTATTGATAACGCGCACGTTGTACAACATAAAGACGATGTTATATTAGGCTTGCGTGAAGACAACCACTTAACAAAAGATCTAAAAAGTGATATTTACATACCCAGTTTACAAGATCAGGAGTTTGTAAAGGATGCTACATACTTATGGGACACAGCTGATACAGACCTTAATAAAGAATGGGTATTAGAGGCAACAGAAAGCAATGACCTGACAAAACACTTATGGCGCGAGAACAACGACGACGATATATATAACTTAACCGCAGATGAGCGAGAACACCGTCTTACACAGTATGTACGTGCACGCGAAGCAGAAGGATTTAAAAGTACATCTCAACAATCTGCATTTGAAAAGGCTTACGACACACAGACCGCATTGATTGCGCAAGCACATGAGTATGAATATGTGGTGCATGAACTATACCCAGATACCATACCTCTAGCAATTGATGATAATTTAAGATATACCTCCGAGCTAAAAGATGGTAACGCAGGTGAATATGACATATCAATGAGCCGATAAAAGACAAGGTATGCATAAAAAAAGCCCCGATTAAAGGGGCTTTTTTTCGATCATGTAAATTACAAAACTATGCAGTAAGCACTTTTTCGGTTTCATCAACCTTACTTGCAAATTCTTTTTCATGCAGCTTTTTACCGTATTCGCCGTCCATAAACTCACGTACAATAGGACAAGTTATTGAACGCATCCAATCTGCATATTGCTGATAGGTAGAATTTCTTTTGTTATAAACTTCATGGAAAAATGCACAATTAACAGCAAACAACAATTCTTCATCTGACGGATAAAACTGTGCAACATCGCCCATTTCGGCTTGAGGCATAATACGCTGCGCTGTTAAGCCTTGCTTTAAGTTAACATTATATTGAAAATAAATATTACCGTCACCGTCTAACGGCCACACAATACTTTTAGACCAAGCTTTTGGGCTTGAAACATTAGCCAATGGGTAATAATAATATTTTGCAGAATACGTACCAATAGCATAGCAACGGTTACCTAATTTTGAACGGCAAATTTTAGGTGGTGTGCTTACATCATTAGAGTGTTCATGGGAAAGTTCGTCTGAATTGAACCTGCCAAAAGTTAGAGCATTTAATACTTTTTGAAATATAGTCATAGCATGACTCCTTAAAGGGGATGGTACTTAAAAGTACCTAAAGGGCAAAGAGAATATAAGGGTTTAAAATTAAACCAAATGCAAAAAAAGCATTTTATACCATTAAGGGATAAGGGCAAACGTGTGCCTATGACACGCATTTAAAAGGTATAAGCTAAAAGCTGTTAAAACTTCATTGCCACCATAAGCCTTGTATACAAATAAATCAACCCTGATTAAATCTTTTTATAATATGCGAGCGCACAAACCCTGCAATTTTAGATGTATCGTCTAAAGCGTGGCTTGGCGCCTTGGCAGAAGCATCACCCAAGTTATAAATATACCCCTGATTTTTTAAAACTTTATAAAATGTATTAAATTTACCAAGCGGTTTGCTTTGCAAGTTTTCATCTAAGCCATATAAGTAAACTATTTTACCTGTTGAACAAGCCTCTGACACCATCGACACGCTGTCACAAGTCACAAGTAAAGCATCAGCACAGGCTAAAAATCCTAAATAAGGGTTTTCCCCCTCACCGTCCCAAAAGTAAGTTTTATCCCCTTTTAAAACGTCCTGCAAAATAGCTGTTTGTTTATCACCCGTGCGACGAGAGGTCGTCACCATTAAGCTATAACCTTCTTTTTCGGCAAAATCTTTAAGCTTTTCTGCAAGATCACGCGCTTTACTTTCGTCAAATTTAAAGCGTTTATTTGACCCGCCAACCAATACAGCCAAACGTTTTTCTCCAATATCATGAAATGATTTTTCCCACTTCATGTGCGCTTCTTTAAGTTTGAGAGACGTCACCAAATTAGGCGCACCCACCGTCACAACCGTTTGTTCGGTTTGCTGCGCACCTTCATGCGCAGGTGAAGCAACCACATCAAAAAAGCTTAAATTCTCACTATTAAACAAGTGATCCAAAAAACTGCCTGGCTTAAATTTCAAACCAAATCTATTTAAAGGCGTCATCATTTGTACCGTCACCGTACTTGGATTTTTCATCTTTATCCACTTACTCACAGGCACTGTTAAGTTGCCTGTAGCCACAACGATATCTGGCCACGGCGCTTTCGGTAATGCCTGCACTTTTAAAGGCGGCCAAAAAAAGGACAACAAACTACCAAACATTCTTTTCTTAAGCGGAATAACTTTAATTTGTTCAGGCGATACACACAAAGCTTCGGCCACACCCAAACTTTGGTTTTGGTGTCCTGGCTTGCCGTCACTTAAAACCCAAATTTTCATATTTTCAAAAAATAGTGGTGCGTTATGCATTATTTCGCCTTCAATTCTCTTTATATTCGTCGATCGTTCGCTTTTTATACCCTTGCTATACTATACCGCAAAATAAAAAGCACAACCAAAAAGGTTGTGCTTTTAAATTCGACAGTCAGGTTAATCAATTTCTTGCATACTTATACTTTTAAAAAGCGAGAATGCACATACTAAAACTAAAGGAACTGCCAAACCAAGGCATAATGCGCCCCAGAAAGTTTGATCAAATCCTTCAAAAACAACGGCGAAATTAGACAGAACGCTTGTTAAAAAATGATAAGCGAACGAACTAAAAAACACAGCTGGTAGAAATGTGCAAACACATACACTTGTAAAAAAGTCTTGGGTCTTTTTCTTTTGCGCTTTATTGATAAACATAGTGTTTTCCTTAACGGTATAAAAAAAACCGCAAATCAAATTGTAAGAACTTACAAAGCTCTTATTGATAAACGGTAAGATAAGATATTATTCTGTAATCTTATGGCACCTCACTCAAAAAAAACACCCTAAAATACTGACAAAAAAAGAGCCTTCAATAAAGAAAGCTCTTAAAAATCGAGAGAAATCAATTATTCATCAAAATTTTTATTCTGTAACCTTTTGCGTTTAGTAACAAAATAAAAATACATCAAAATAGAAAAACCAACCAAAGCCATGAGAAGTGATGTGGCAATACCCATTTCGACTACGTCAAAAATAAGACTGATAAAGCTGACAATTGCAATACAAGACGCTGGCCATATTAAAGCGCGCCTATTAACCACATACCCCAAGGCCAAGCCAGTTAAAGATACAGATAATGCAATGACACATGCAACCGTTTCAGAAACATCAAACAATTCAACACAGGCAAAAACAAGTAAAATAATAGAGACTGTGTAATTCAATGCCATCCACGGATTATACCCCTGTCTGTTTTCATAAACCAAACTTGAAACCAAAAGAACAAAGCTTATTAAAGCAATTTTAACAGCGTCAGCATTTGCAACAGGATCAAAAAATGCATGATTGAGGTTTAAACTCACAAGCGCAAGCAACGTAAAGACAGCCATAGAAACAGGCGCTAAAATTTTGACGTGACGTTGAAAATAAGCCGCAACTGCAAATTGAACGCCCATACCGCCTAATAAAACCTGTAAAAGAAGCCGACTATTTTCTTCTAAAAAATCTTGGCCTAAATAATGATAAACAGCAACGCCAAATCCCAAAGGTTCCAATAAAATAGAAACAATAATAAGCGAAACAATAAGCCCTGCGGAATCAACATAATCATCTCTTGATAAAAGAAGTGCTGTGGCAAAAGCAGTAACACCCGCCCCCATTGTTAATAATAATTGCTGGACAACATTCAAGTCATACCAAAATTGTACAGCAGCAAAAACAAGGCCCACAACTAAAAGCAACCCTGCTATAAAAGTAACTATACGCACTAAAGTAGAAGCTGTATTAGGGTATAAGGATAAAATTTCCGTTTTGGAAATATGATGCGCATTCACAATATTTTGGATTTCTGCAAGTGCAGATTTTTTTGAGTCGGACATAAATAACCTCTTATATAAAAGATAAAGATGTGTATATTAAGAACAATATATACACATTTAATAAATGTATGCCAAGTAAAACAAAGAAATACTATAAAAAAATAAAGGCCTAATTCAGCAGCAACCACTCGGCTTCATAGCTTTCATTTTTCCAAACCTCTCTCTTAATAATAGCATCTTTAAACACGTCCGACGACTTAAATTGGCTAAGCCAAATTTTTGTTTTGTGAAATGGTAAAGCGTTCCACCAACTTTCATCCAAAAGCGCCAAGCGATAAACCAATGGTAATATCGCAGCGTCTTTAAATGTAAATTTTTGGTTTTCATCTAAGTATCCTTTATTATTATATAAAGTTGTTTCTAGAATACTTAGATAAAACTCTGCGCAGGTTTGCCACGATTCCCCTGGATAATTCCCAGGCGTTTTATAACGCTTAAAGGCATCAAAGAATGACTTATCCCCACGTTCAATTAAATCTGCATGGTCTTCACAATCCAGCCATTTTTCAGGATCATTTACACCAAGCGCATAATGCATAATATCTAAACTCTCTTCAAAAACGGTTCCATCATGTAAAACTAAAACGGGGACAGTCCCTTTTGGAGAATAATTTAATAACTCTTCGGGTTTACAATGTAAATTCACCTCTCTCACTTCACACTGAATACCCGCCATAATCAAAGCCACACGCGCACGCATAGCAAATGGGCATTCATTGTAACTATATAATGTTGGCGGCTTTGTACTCATAATTTTATTTTTCTATCATTTTTCATTCATCCACATATAAATTATGCTCCTTAAATCACGATAAACTATGCCTCAAAAGGAAAAGCCTATTCCCTATTTAGTATAGGCATAAAAAAAAGCGCCCTTGGGCGCTTTTTTTACAAAAAATTTACACACCGTAATCGTGGCGGTTATCTGTTGTATGGTCAGCAATGCGCATTGCAACTTCATTAAAGTCTTTAACTTCAGCAACGCCTTCAATAAAGCGTAAACCTAACGCATGATCTTCATCGCTTTTATCAATGCAGCCATCTTTTAGAACAACAACTTTAAAGTCGTGGTCATGCGCTTCAACAGCACATTGTGACACACTACGCATTGTAGAAAGACCTACAACGTAAAGTTCTTTAATGTTATTTGCGCGCAAAACAATTTCTAAACGTGTGCGTGAAAATGGTCCAAAACGGTGTTTGTTAATAACAGGCTCATCACCTTTAGGCGCAACGGTTGGAACAAACTCTGTCCCCCAATCACCTAGTTTTAAGGCACCCAATTCTTTAACACGTTTAAAGAATGGGGATACTTCGTCAAGCTCATGGTAATTCTTACCTGTAAAACCTGTACGTGTGTGAACAACAAGCCCACCCTGTTCGCGAACATGCTCTTGAATGCGTGCAATGCGCTGAACAACGTCATGCTTAGATTCAAATTCAACAAAACCTTCAGAAAGCTTACCTTCCGCAGAAAGGCAGTCATTAATAAGGTCTATACAAAGTAGTGCAACTGTCATTTTTTCACCTATAATCTTATTTAATTGCTTATATCAAGCGTTTTATGAACTAATTTTAACATAATTAAAAGAAAAAAATACGCCTTTTACAAAATACTTCAAAAAGGGCAAAAATGCCTTGACCAATGTAACCAAGAGGCGTAAAAGCGCCATTTGAAGTATATATTTATTTATGCATATTTATAGATATATTAAATATATACCTTCAGTAAATTACAAATTTTAACAATTTAAGTGAGAAATTATGAATGTAGAAGCAGTTGCAGGCCACGCTAGCATTAGTTCTTTTCAATATTGGACAGCTATCGTCCTTTTCCTTGCCACTTACGGTATAGTTTTAACAGAGCGCATTAACCGTGCCATTGTAGCTGTTTTAGGTGCGGGTTTGATGGTACTTTTAGGCGTATTAACGCAAGACCTAGCCCTTAAAGGTATCGACTTTAATACAATCGGCCTTCTTTTAGGTATGATGATCATTGTGGTTATCACTAAAGAGTCTGGTGTTTTTCAGTATGTAGCAATTAAATCAGCAAAAGCTGTGCATGCTAACCCAATTGGCGTACTTGCAGTATTTTCAATAGTAACAGCGGTTTTTTCAGCCTTGCTTGATAATGTCACAACCGTATTACTTATTACCCCTGTTATTCTTTTAATCACGCGTGAATTAGGCGTCAAACCCTATCCTTATCTATTTAGCAGTATTTTAGCTTCTAACATCGGGGGAAGTGCCACTTTAATTGGTGACCCACCAAACATTATGATTGGTTCTGCCGCTGGATTAAGCTTTAACGATTTCATTATCAACGTTGCGCCTATTTCAGCAGTTATTATGGTATTAACTATGGCTCCTTTACTTTTAATTTGGCGTAAAGACCTTGTAGCAAGCGAACATAATAAAGAGCGCATTATGAAGCTCAATGAAAAAGAAGCTATTAAAGACCCTCTTCTTTTAAAGCAAGCCATGTTCACTTTAGCTCTTGTAATTCTTGGATTTACGGTTGGCCATGGCTACCACATTCAGCCAGCTACATCTGCTTTAATTGGTGCTGCACTTCTACTCCTTTTAAACAATTACAAACACCACCACGACGAGCAAGAAAAACGCGTTCACGCTTCAATTGCCGAAGCTGAATGGGTCACACTTTGCTTCTTTGGTGGTTTATTCGTTGTTGTTTACGGCCTAGAACACGTAGGTGCCATCAACCAACTTGCCGACATGATGTTAGAATTCACAGCAGGAAACTTTGAAACAACTGTTTTCACTGTCCTTTGGGGCTCTGCCATTATATCAGCACTTGTTGATAACATTCCATTCGTTGCCACAATGATCCCAATGATCCAAAACATGTCAACAACCTTTAATCCTGAACAAATCAGTATTTTATGGTGGGCCTTGGCTCTTGGTGCATGTTTAGGTGGTAATGGTTCTCTTATTGGCGCCAGTGCCAACCTTGTGGTGGCAGGCTTTGCCTCACGTGCAGGACACACCATCAGCTTCTTAAAGTTCATGAAGCTTGCCTTCCCATTGATGCTTGCAAGTATTGCGATCACGCATCTATACATTGAATGGCGTTACATGTAAGAATTAGCTCTTACGCATAAAAAAGCCTCCTGTTGGAGGCTTTTTTCGTTAATAATTACTCACACCAAACAATAGAACAACGCGAGGTGCTGTAGAGCCCACTTTCACGGGTGACTTATGAACTGCAGCTGGATCATATAAAAAGCTACTCCCTCCCTTATGAAGGCTCACACCTTGCGTTTTTATTTGATATTGATTGTAACGTTTATCAACCGTTAAAAAATTATTGCTATCTGATAAAGGCGTGTTAAACACATAGCTATCAGATGCTAAGACAGCACGTTTATTTGCGTATAAAGCTCCCTCACCTATATAGTTTTTAATACCAACAAGCGGGTTACTATCACAATGCCAAAAAGCACCATGTTTATGCGTTTTAAGGTTGTGACGGCTGGTTGTAAATGTTGCAAATGTTGAATAATGTTGAGGCAAAAGCTGCAAATACGACTTCAATTCCACAATAAGAAATTCAATAAAATCTAAAGCTTCTTTTTGAGCTACATTTAAATGTTCACTCAAAAGATTTTGAATATTGTTGCACCAAGCAAGTTGCGAAACATTTTCCTCTTCAATATAAAAATCATAATTTTTATTGTAACTTTCATACTTAATAGAAAAAGAAAAATCTATCTTCAGCGTAGCCAGGCGTTCAATAATACACTGCGCAAAAGCAGGCACATCGTTATACTCAGGCCAAAAACAGACCTCAACACTAGGATGATTATTATGAACCTTTACAAGTTCATCTTTAGAATTTACAACAACTGCCTGCGGATCATTCACAGGTAATGTCATATGCATAAGTTGTCCTTACCACCCAAAGGGTGAAAATCGTAAAAGAAAAAGGCTGTAAAGGCCATGTAGAGTAATATTAATTCTATATATAACCCCTAATAAAGAAACTTCAAGCATTTTATATTAAATATAGCGAAATATATCAAGATAGAATGGATTTATGAGCCATTCACCAGTCATAAAAAAAGCCCGCTAAAAGCGGGCTTTTTAAGAAAGGAAAGAAGATTACTTCTTCTTACCTTCTTTCATTACAACGTGTTCACCTAAGTAACGCACACCTTTACCTTTGTAAGGCTCTGGTTTACGCTTAGAACGAATTTCAGCTGCGAATTGACCAACAACTTGCTTGTCAAAACCAGTTACTGTAACGTTTGTGTTACCTTCAACAGCAACAGTAATACCTGCCGGTGCTTCCATTTCAACTGGGTGAGAATAACCAAGGTTCATTGTAAGTTTGTTACCTTGAACTGCAGCACGGTAACCCACACCACGTAGTTCTAGTTTCTTCTCAAAGCCTTCAGACACACCTGTAACCATGTTGTTTACAAGAGCGCGAGAAAGACCCCAAAGAGCCATAGATTCTGCATTTTCTTTCTTAGGCGTGAAAGAAATTTCTTGTTCAGTTTGGCTAAAGTCAATTGCAAATGGAACTTCCCATTCAAGTGAACCTTTAGGGCCTTTAATTGTAATTTGACGACCTGCAAATGTTGCTTCAACACCTGCTGGTAGAGTTACTGGGTTTTTACCTACTCGTGACATTTTTTACTCTCCCTTAGAATACTTTGCACAGCAATTCGCCGCCCAAATTTTGTTCTTTAGCTTGAGTATCTGTCATCACACCTTTAGATGTAGAAACAACAACCATACCAAGACCGTTCGCTACCATTGGAATTTCTCTTGAATTAGAGTAACGGCGCAAACCTGGACGAGAAAAACGGTCAATTGTGCTAATTACCGCTTTACCGCCTGAATATTTTAGTTCAACTGAAAGCGTTGGGTGCTTAGCACCTTCAACGTCAGAAAAGCCACGGATGTAACCTTCGTCAGATAAAACTTTAAGAATGCTTTTTTTCACTTTAGAAGCAGGAACTTCTACAGTTTTTTTCTTCGCTTGCAAACCGTTACGAATACGGCTTAGCATATCAGCGATTGGATCAGTCATAGTCATATTATCGATATCCTTTAAATAATATATTTCTATTCATTTGTGCACCATGCACAGAATTAAGGCAAGTTATGCACCATTACAGCCATAATTGCAAGGTCTAAATATTGTTTTTTATAAGAAAAAATAACGCTTAGAAGGGCGTGTATACAAAAAAAACAAAAAAAACAGTAGATACTTATAAGAAATACCACCTTTACAAATACGACCTTGGTGGCTTGATAGATAGCTATGGTTTACCCACTTCAACAGCATTAGCCACAAAACTCTATATCATCTAACATAACCTTCAGTCTTAAAAAGTCGAATCATTCAAATAAAAAAACCTTCCATACGGAAGGCTTTTTTATTTCGTTAAACTAACAAAGCGCCAGTGTAGGCTTTACGCTGATATTATAATGCTTAAAAATATCGTACTCCTTGCCCTTTTCACAAGGGCCGCCAATACTGCGAATAGCTTCTGAAATAGCATCAAAAACCATAGTGCCAAATTGTAAAGATGGCTGACCTGAGACAGCTATTTGTTGAGAAGTCGATGACTTACCTTCTCCCACAAATTGAATTTTAACTTTGGTTGAAACAGTAACCTCAAGCTTACACATAATATCAGAGTTATCCATATATGCATCGCTCATAACATCTTCAAACTGTTCCATCAATTGCTCACGCGTGACATTGTTCATAAGATTCGCCTCGATAAGTATATATGGACAGTGCGCCCAATAGTAAAAGAATAAGTTTATTTATAATTAAATTATAAGAAACCACCCCCCTATTTACAAGACATAAAAAAAGCCCGCTGAAAGCGAGCTTTTTAAATAATCTAACCGATTACCAAGATGATTTAGTAACACCCGGTAGTAAGCCAGCTGAAGCCATTTCACGGAAAGTGATACGGCAAAGTTGGAACTTACGGTAAACACCACGTGGGCGACCAGTTAAAGAACAACGGTTACGTAGACGTATTTTAGAGCTGTTTGGTGATAGCTTGTTCAAAGCATCACGCGCTTCCATACGTTCACTGAAATCTAGGCTTTCATCAATGATTTTAGCCTTAAGTTCAGCGCGAACAGTAACCTTGTTTTTTACAAGACGTTCACGTTTGTGTTGACGGTTTACAAAGCTTACTTTAGCCATTTGCAATAGCCTCCAATTCTGCGTTAGTCTTTTTGAACGGCATGCCGAATTCACGTAGCAATTCACGACCTTCATCAGGTGTTTTTGCAGTTGTACAGATAATAATATCCATACCACGAATTTGGTCAATCTTATCGTAATCAATCTCAGGGAAGATAATTTGCTCTTTAATACCAAGAGCGTAGTTACCTTGCTTGTCGAATGATTTAGGATTCACACCTTCAAAGTCACGTACACGTGGAAGTGCAATTGTAACCAAACGGTCTAAAAATTCAAACATACGTTCACCGCGCAAAGTCACTTTACAGCCAATTGGCATGCCTTCACGAAGTTTAAACGCAGCAATTGATTTACGTGCACGTGTTACAACAGGAGCTTGACCTGCAATAGCAGTCATGTCCGCAACAGCGCCATCAACCAATTTTTTGTCTTGAGTTGCTTTACCAACACCCATGTTCAGAACAATTTTGTCCAGCTTAGGAAGTTGCATAACGTTTTTGTAACCAAATTTTTCCATCAAAGATTTTTTGATTTCGTTTTGGTACAGTTCGTTTAAACGAGTAGTCATTTTTCAGTCTTCCTTTCTATTAGCTGGCCAACACTTCGCCGCTACGTTTTGCAAAGCGAACTTTTTTGTCGCCTTCCATTTTGTAGCCAACACGTGTTGGTTTACCGTCTTTAGGGTCAGCCAACATCACATTTGACATGTGAATAGGCATTTCCTTCGTTACGATACCAGGTTCTTGGTTCATGCTTGCTTTGTTGTGGCGTTTAACCAGGTTAACACCAGAAACAACCAAACGGTCAGTCTTAACGATCACAGAAGTGATTTCGCCAGTCTTACCTTTATCCTTACCAGCAACAATAACAACTTTGTCACCAGTTTTAAGAGGTGTGTTAATTGTACGGACCATTATAGTACCTCCGGTGCTAATGAAACAATTTTCATAAACTGTTTCGCACGTAGTTCACGTGCAACAGGTCCAAAAATACGAGTTCCAATTGGTTCATTCTTCTTATCAAGCATAACAGCGGCGTTTTTATCGAAACGGATAACTGTACCATCTTTACGCTTAACATCTTTTGAAGTACGCACAACAACAGCGCGGCCCACTTCACCTTTTTTTACTTTACCACGAGGGATAGCATCCTTCACAGCAACCGTAATGATGTCACCAACACGAGCGTAGCGGCGTTTAGAGCCACCAAGCACCTTGATACACTGAACGCGTTTAGCGCCAGAGTTGTCAGCGACTTCGAGTTGAGTTTCAACCTGAATCATTTTTATTTACTCCCTTTAGAAGAAGCAGTGTCCGCAGACATTACTTCGAACTGCTTGAGCTTAGAGTGTGGTGCACATTCAACGATAGAAACAGAGTCACCTTCAGAGAAAGTGTTGTTTTCATCGTGAGCGTGGTACTTTTTGCTCATGCGGATTGTTTTACCGTATAGCGGGTGTTTGAAGGTACGTTCTACCTTAACAACCACAGTTTTGTCACCTTTATTACTGACAACTGTACCTTGTAATACGCGTTTTGGCATAATTTATACCTCCTTACTTAGCTGCAGAAGCTGCACGTGCAGTTTCTTCGGTTTTTAATTTAGCAATGTTCTTACGTACTTCACGCCAGCGGTTTGGGTTTTCAAGTTGCCCAGTCGCCTTTTGGAAGCGAAGATTCATCTGCTCTTTACGTAGGTTCATCATCTCTTCTTTAAGCTGAGAATCCTTTAGAGCGGTGATCGCTTTGTTTTCCATTATATAAGTCCTCTTTCTTTAGAACGTTTGGCGTGTTACGAAACGTGTTTTAATAGGGAGCTTCATAGCTGCTAGGCGCATAGCTTCGCGAGCAAGTTCCTCTTCAACACCAGTCATTTCGTACATAATACGGCCTGGTTTAATTCGAGCGATCCAGTAGTCAGTAGATCCCTTACCTTTACCCATACGCACTTCAGCAGGTTTGCCTGATACAGGAACGTCTGGAAACATACGAATCCAAATGCGTCCACCACGAGCAATCTTACGTGTCATTGCGCGACGTGCCGCCTCGATTTGACGAGACGTAATACGAGCGGGTTCAAGCGCCTTTAGACCATAATCACCGAAGTTCAAAGTAAAACCGCCTTTGGCTTTACCGTGAATACGACCTTTATGAGCCTTACGGAACTTCATTTTCTTAGGTTGTAACATAGTTACTATTCTCCTATTTTCAAGTGTTCTTCAAAAAGAAACTTATTTTTTAGTTTGCACGTTGCTTTCAACACCATACTTCTCACCGTGGTTAATCCAAACTTTAACGCCTAGAATACCGTAAGTAGTTAGTGCTTCTGCAAAACCATAATCAATGTCAGCACGAAGTGTGTGAAGTGGAAGTGAACCTTCCAAGTACCACTCTGTACGAGCAATTTCTGCACCGTTCAAACGACCCGCACAGTTGATACGGATACCTTTAGCACCGTTCATCATAGCGTTTTGAACTGCACGCTTCATTGCGCGACGGTAAGCGACACGACGCTCAAGTTGTGAACAGATGTTTTCTGCTACAAGCTGAGAGTTAATGTCAGGTTTACGAACTTCTACAATGTTAACGAAAACTTCACATGATGTGAATTTCATCAACTTCTGGCGTAGAGTTTCAATGTCCGCACCTTTTTTACCGATAATAACACCAGGACGCGCTGTGTGAATAAACACACGGCAAATTGTTCCTGGACGTTCGATTACAACTTTAGCAACGCCGGCACTTTTAAGTTCTTTTTTGAGGAACTTACGAATGTCGAAATCTTCTTTTACTAAGTTTGCATAGTTGTCTTCAGCGAACCATGTGGAATCCCACGTACGGTTAATACCAAGACGCAAACCAATTGGATTTACTTTTTGACCCATTATGCTGCATCCTTATTTACTGTTGGTTCTACTGCTACTTTTTCTGCTACAACGATTGTCAAGTGACAACGTGGCTTAAGAATTTTACCCATACGACCGCGGGCACGACAGCGCCAACGCTTCATTTGGAAACTCTTATCTGCCATTGCAGCTTTTACGTACAAGTTATCTACATTTAAGTCGTGGTTGTTTTCTGCGTTTGCAATCGCACTTTCAAGAAGTTTTTTAACTTCAACAGAAATCGCTTTCTTTGAAAATGTTAGATCTGCAAGAGCTTTATCAACCTTGCTTCCACGAATCATATCTAGAACCAAACGTGCTTTTTGCGCGCTTGATTTGCAGGACTTCAGAAACGCTTGTGTTTCGTTGTCAGATAGACGACGTGACTGTTTAGCTTTTGCCATAGTCTTTTCTCCCTAACTTATTTCTTAGCTTTTTTGTCCGCACCGAACGCTGTGTGCGTACGAGTCGGAGAAAATTCGCCAAGTTTATGTCCTACCATATTTTCCGTAACTAAAACTGGAATGAACTTGTTACCATTATGTACAGCAAATGTGTACCCTACAAACTCAGGCATAATCATGCTACGGCGTGACCATGTTTTAATGAGCTTCTTACGTGGGCTATCCAATTGAGCCATCACCTTTAGAGCTAGGTGGTGGTCTACAAATGGGCCCTTTTTAATTGAACGAGGCATATTTATACTTCCTTACTTAGCATAACGGCGACGAACGATTAGCTTGTCCGATGCCTTCTTAGGTTGACGTGTACGCTTACCTTTTGTAGGCATACCCCATGGAGATACAGGGTGACGACCACCACTTGTACGACCTTCACCACCACCATGAGGGTGATCAACTGGGTTCATGGCAACACCACGAACTGTTGGTCTAACACCCAACCAACGTTTACGCCCAGCTTTACCTAGGTTTTCGTTAGAATGGTCTTGGTTTGAAACAGCACCAACTGTTGCCATGCAGCTTTCTAGAATCTTGCGTTGTTCGCCAGAACCTAGACGCAGCATCACATAGCCAGCATCTTTACCTACGATTTGAGCGTACGCACCAGCACTACGTGCCATTTGCGCGCCCTTACCAGGCTTCATTTCAATGTTGTGTACAATTGTACCTACTGGGATGTTCTTCAAAGGAAGAGCATTACCAGGAAGGATATCAGCTTTAACACCTGCAATAACCTTATCGCCAGCTTTTAAGCGCTGAGGTGCGACAATGTAAGATTTTTCGCCATCTTCGTACTGAAGAAGAGCAATAAATGCTGTACGGTTAGGGTCATACTCAAGCTGAAGTACTTCTGCCCACATATCTTGCTTCGTACGTTTGAAGTCAATGATACGATATTTTCTTTTGTGTCCACCACCGATGTGACGCACTGTAATGCGACCGGTGTTGTTACGACCACCTGATTTTTTCAGGGGACGAGTCAGACTCTTTTCTGGACCACCCTTAGCCAATTCGCTACGGTCAACTGTTACCAGTTCACGGCGACTTGGTGAGGTTGGTTTATATGTTACTAAAGCCATATTTAACTACTTTCACTCAAAATTAAACGCCTGCAGAAACGTCAATGTTATGACCTTCTGCGAGTTTTACCATAGCTTTTTTAGTGTCACTACGGCGGCCCATGTGGCCTTTAAAGCGTTTTGTTTTACCTTGCTGGTTCAATGTGTTTACTTTTGAAACTTTTACACCGTAAATGTTTTCAACAGCTGCTTTAATCTCTAATTTAGTAGAGTTTTCAGCAACCACAAAAGTGACAACATTGTCCCCTGCGATTTGGCTTGTTTTCTCAGTAATAACTGGTTTCACAAGTACCTGGTACATACGTTCTGTTGTGTTTGACATTATTTAGTCTCCTTACGTGAACGACGGTTTAATGTTTCTTCAACCATAGGAAGAGCTGCCTTAGTAAGAACAAGCTTTTTCGCTTTTAGGATGTTGAAAACGTTAACGCCTTCTGTTGGAACAACACTAATGTGTGGAATGTTACGTGTTGCTTTGTCAAAGTTTTCGTTGATAGAATCAACAATAAACAAAGCAGAAGTAATATCCAACTTACCTAATGCAGCACGCATAGCTGATGTTTTGTGTGATGTAGCAGTTGCTTCATCAATGATCACAATGTCACCAGATTTTGCTTTAGCACTCAAAGCTGTTTTAAGAGCTAGAGCACGTACTTTTTTAGGCATATCAAATGCAAACGAACGAGGTGATGGACCAAATACTACGCCACCGCCACGGAAGATGTTAGCGCTTTTAGCACCGTGACGTGCGCCACCTGTACCTTTTTGACGGTAGAATTTCTTCTTCGTCGCACTTACATCGCTACGGCCTAATGTTGAAGCTGTACCAGCGCGCCAGCGTGCCTGTTGCCAAAGCACAGCACGTTGAAGCAAGTCTTTACGAACTTCAAGGCCAAAGATGTCAGCTGACAGTTCTACAGAACCACCTTTTTTGCCATCTAGTGTAATGATATCTAATTTCATTTCAATATTCCTCAAATTATCTTAAGACTGAGCTTCAGCTGTAGCAGCTGTTGCGTCTTGGTTAGCACCCGTTTTAGCCGCTGAGAAATCTGCCTTAGCAGTTTCAATAGCAGATAGGTCTGGGCCTTTAAGCTTCACAGCATCTTTAAGAGTCACAACGCGACCTTTTGATCCAGGTACTGATCCTTTAACAAGAATAAGGCCTTGTTCAGCGTCCACGCGCACAATCTCAAGATTCTGCTGTGTACGTTGTTTGTCACCCATGTGACCAGCCATACGTTTGTTTTTGAATACTCGACCAGGTTCTTGACACTGACCAACAGAACCGTGTGAACGGTGTGAAACAGAAACACCGTGAGATGCACGCAAACCACCAAAGTTGTGACGCTTCATAGCACCGGCAAAACCTTTACCGATAGTAATACCTGTCACGTCTACCATTTGACCTGGTAGAAAGTGGTTAGCCAAAAGTTCAATGCCATTGTCTAGCAATTGATCTTCATCAACACGGAATTCAGCCACATACTGCTTAGGTTCAACACCTGCTTTTGCAAAGTGACCTTGTAAAGGCTTGTTTGTGCGAGAAACTTTTTTCTCACCCATACCAATTTGCACAGCGTTGTAGCCGTCAGTTTCTACTGTTTTCTTTTGAGTTACTTGACAGTTTTCAACTGAAAGAACAGTCACAGGAATGTGACGACCTTCTTCGTTAAAAACACGAGTCATACCAACTTTTTTTGCAATAAGTCCTGTACGCATAATATCTCCCTTACAACTTAATTTGCACGTCAACACCTGCAGCAAGGTCAAGCTTCATTAAAGCTTCAACCGTTTGAGTTGTTGGATCAACAAGCTCAAGCAGACGTTTGTGTGTGCGAATTTCAAATTGCTCGCGTGACTTCTTATTCACGTGAGGGCTACGTAGAACTGTAAACTTCTCAAACTTAGTTGGAAGTGGGATAGGCCCACGTACAGACGCACCAGTGCGTTTAGCAGTTTCAACAATTTCAGCTGTTGACTTGTCTAGCACATCGTGGTCGTACGCTTTTAGGCGAATCTTAATGTTTTGGGTCACTTGATCCATAACAATTTATACCTCATATACGAGCGTGGAATTCAAAGAATCCAGAGGCTCCCGGTTTTTATAATACATAACTCACATCCAAAGATATGGTTACATTCCAATGAATTTCAATACCAAACCAACCAAAAAAGGACGGTCTTCCGCTGAAATTCTTCCTGTCTTATAGCAAAGGTAGTGGGTATATGCAAGGGCTAAATGTTTATTTTTTTAGCATTTTTGCAATTAAATCAAAAAGGTTATGAAAAACAATGGTTTTTTGTATACATGGCTTGTTTAACGTTAAAAGTTATCATTTTTAACCACAAAAAACACTTGAAATAAAATTGCGGACCAAATCTGCAATACCTTCTTAGAAGAAATAATAAAAGAGACGACCACTCCAACTTTACACTTACGAGATTTACACCAAATTAAACCGACACATCGAAAACAAAAAGCCTCCACATGGAGGCTTTTTTAATGTGGTAAACAAATACAGCTATACCTTCTTTCCAACAAGTGCTTGCTCAGCCATCGCATCACACTGCGGGCATACACGACCAGGCTCTTTAAATGAAGCACGGCGTAAGTCGGCTGCAATAAGTGAATAACCGCAGTTTTTGCAAATAACAGCATCGTCAGATGGCTTGAGGCCATGACCAACAGCCACACGGTCGTCGAACACATAGCACTCACCTTCCCACAAAGACTCTTCCTCAGGCACTTCTTCAAGATACTTCAAGATACCACCATCCAAGTGGTAAACTTCTTCAAAACCTTGATCAAGCATGAAAGAGGTTGATTTCTCACAGCGGATACCGCCTGTACAGAACATCGCTACTTTTTTATGCTTTTTCACATCCATATTATCTTCTACCCACTGCGGCAACTGCTTAAATGTTTTCGTATTCGGGTTCACAGCGTTTTTAAACGTACCCAAGTGCAGCTCGTAATCGTTACGTGTGTCAATCGTGATAACATCTGGGTCGCTTATCAGCGCATTCCAGTCAGCGGGCTTAACATAGGAACCAACTATCTTTTTAGGGTCAGCCTTATAGTTCATCGGTATCGTTTCTTTTTTAAGCTTTACCTTTGCCTTTTTAAAAGGGTTCTCCTTTGTAAAACTTTCTTTATGCGCCATGGCAGCAAAGCGTTCGTCACTACGAATCATCGCAAGCACAGCGTCCACACCTGCACGCTCACCTGAAATTGTTGAATTGATCCCCTCAGGCGTAACAAGGATTGTACCCTTCACGTCATGGTCTATCATAAATTGCTTCCAAAGAGGCTGAAGCTTTTCGCAGTCAACCACATCCACAAAGTGATAAAAAGTTGCGCAAACAATAGGATCATTGATATTTTCAACAAGAGGAGAAACCTCCTGTGCTGGTGTCATTGGCGTATATGTTGTCATTTCAGTTCCCTTATCAGTATATGAAATCATTAATCTGTGATGCTTTTTTAACCAAAACGAAATAAATTGTCCACAAAAAAAAAGCCTCCCATGCGGGAGGCCTTGCCATAATGGCTAAATCGATTGTCACACTTTAAGGTGCAACGTAAGGTGCGGGCTTATAAACAACAAAGCGCGTTTTAGATTCCTGCTCTTCCCAACGGGTTGCAGCATAATTTTCAGCTTTAAATTTATTCAACTTCATTTCAATAACAAGATCAGCACCACTTTCATAGGCTTCACGTGCGAAGTTTTCTAAACTAGCAGATGAAATATCAGCCAAGAAACGACCATTGGTGTCACGTACAGACTCAATTGTCTGGAAAACCTTAACAGCCTTACCATCCACACCCAAACCATCAGCGGGTTGCTCTAAAACAGCAACCATTGTAGCTTGAATACCAAAGGGTGAACGCTTAAGCTTTTCAGTCACCAAAGCACGTGCCCAATAAGCTTCGCTATACTCATACACCTTAGTTACCACCAACTTATCCGTTGGCTGATTCGTTGTCGAAGAGACTTCGAAACCAAGGTGACCTGTATAAGAACGCCCTACCTCTTGACCGTCAGCACGCTGATCAATAGCCGCCTCATAGCCCTCTGTTGGTATTAAAGTTAAACTTAACACTTGAAAAGTAGAAGAACGCCAAACACGCACGTCATAAGGTTCCCAGATGTTTGTATGCGCTGAAATTGTTACGATATCAATATTACGGTTAATACACTTACCGTTAACACTTAACATCACATCACCAGCCAAAATACCAGCAGTTACTGCAGCATCTTGCACTTTTGAAACATAAACTCCCACACAATTCATTTCTAAATTGCTTGGCACATTAAGAGCCGCAGAAACATCTTTATTCACTTTAGCCAATGCAATACCAAAAACTGGCGCACTTGGACGACCCAAAGTACGTAAGTTCTTTAATGCCTGATCAAGAGACTTATAATGAACTGCAAAATTTAACCCTACAGCGTCACGCGTTCCAAGTACATTCATGCCAACAACTTTAAAAGTGTTTGCATCCACCAACGGCCCACCAGAATTACCAGGGTTAATCGCCGTATCTGTCTGCACATAAACTTCAGACTTTCCAGTTTCAGGCAATGTACGCAACACTTTTGAAACAGTTCCTTTAGTTAATGAACCCATTAAGCTAAGCGGGTTACCCAAAGCAAAAACTGGCGTGCCAAGCCTTAAATCACTAACGATTTTATAGCGTGGCAACCCTGTACATTCTTTAATACGGAGAATGGCAATATCAGCAGATGGATCGTCATAAACAATAACACCAACTTGCTTCAATTCATTTTCAAGCTCTGTATTAAAAATAACATACACACGTTTAACACCAGCATTCACATCAATAACACCTGTTTGTCTGTTTACACCATTTACAACATGACTGTTTGTTACCATATAACAACCAGACAACCCATAAGGCGAAACATCCACAAGCCAGCCAGAACCTAAACCACCAGCGCCGTCATAACCACCATCACGAACAATGGCAGCAACAGAGCTAAATGCGGTTGCAATATCAACAGGCACAGAGTAAGCCTCTGAATCTGTAGAAGCAGTTACAAAGCCTGAATTATCAACAGCAACAACATTTGAAACAGCCGCTGTATCAACAGTTATATCCGTAGATACCGTTGTTCCCGTACTTACGTCGTTTAGATTAAATAAGGCAAATGCAACCAAGACAGCAACAACTGCCAATACAATTTTAGATAATTTCATAAAAATTACCTCCACTAAGGGGTAGAAAAAAGAATACCCCTTAATTTCAGGGATTCTAAGAGTTAAAAGAAATTTTCATATTTAGGAAGATCTCACGTTAAAGATAAACATCTAACTAAGCTGTCAAAAGCTTAGGCGCTAAAACGTTAAAGGTTAGATTTAATAACAATCTATATATAAGATAAGATAAGACAATGAACATATCAAGAGATTATAATACTTTTTGTAACAAAATAAATATAACCATACACTTGCAGCACAACTTTTTTTCACGAACGCGGTATTTAAACAAAAAAAAGAAGCCCCAAAGGGCTTCTTTTAACTGATATACAGCTATTACATAAACCTTATGGGTTTGGTGTAACAGTGTAAGTTAGTGTATCAGTGTATGTACCGTTACCAACACCTAAAGTGGCACCAGAATCAAGAATGAAGGCTTTGATAGCAGTATCATTACCACCACCACAGTTAGCTGCCGTATCCGCCATACCAACGTATGAAGTGTTAGCACCTTCAGCATGTGGAGCAAAAGTACCAGAGGCGTCAAAGTCAACAGAAACAAGATAAGTAATGTTATCTGTTCCGTCCGTTAACACATAACCAGAACCTGCACCGTTTAGTGAGTCGATTTGTAAGAATACATCAGCACCGTTGTTGTAGTGCACACAAAGAGTGTTAGTTGCAGACACATCACCAGCATTTGGTACATATGTGTTTGTACTATCACCATTATCTAACGCTAAGTCAGTAACAGCGTTAATTTGAACTTGCTCAAGAATATCCATTGTTACGTCAGACGTAGCAGAAGAAGTAGCTTCAAGCAAACCTTGAGTAGCTGCGTACACAGAAGAGGCAGAAAGAGCCATAACTGTACCAGCCATTAAAATTTTAGACATTTTCATCGCGATTTTCCTTTCTTATTTAGCATCTAGCTTCTTGCCCGATACTCACTTGATAGTTTTTGTACATAAGAGACGATACATTCGTTAACCTACATGCAAACATCTATCAATTACTAGTATTATACATATTTAAATTCACAATGCGAATAAAAAATGAACAATACGTTTCACTTCTCTTATATGGGCTGTAATAAGCAATTGCCATGCCAAAGCTTAAAAATTATACAAATAATATAAAAAATACCTTTAAAAATGCAAACAAAACAAAGCTCTATAAAAAAACAACCCCCTGTCATTTTTTATTTCTGACAGGAGGTTTTAAAAAAAATGACACCTATATATTATTCAAAAGGGGCAATTTTTAGTTTTTTATTAAAAGCATCATAAGCCCTTGCTGTCCAAACCAATGGAATATGAGGCTCTATTTTAAAGAAGAATTTTTCCCCTGGGCTTAAACGCTCAGGTGGTAATTCCATACACCCCTCCCCTTCAGAAGATTCATAACAGTAATTTCTATGCATACGCATTTCTGACGTTATATTACCTTCATTAAAAAGAGTGACACCATTTTCATCACGTGTAAAACTCACGTTAAAAACAGGGTTTTTGGGCGAAACATAGACAAGTATACCCGCTGAAGTGTTAGAAGATATACCACCCATAACAACCTTGTTAGGAGATGCATCATCGCCTTTTTTCACAGTAACTTCCTTAGGTTTATAAGCCAAAGTGTAAACACGCTCCTTGTCAGTAATAGCCTCCGTACGTACCATACGCACCGCTCTTGACGTTTTAGGCTCCAACACAAACTTTTTAGGCGCTAATAAAAAGTGGTTATCAACAACTTCCATCTTATAATCTTCTTTATCTAGCTTATTTACGCTATCTAGGTTTGTAAACATTTTCAATACAGCTTCAACCTCAAACGCCTTACTTGCATTATTATTAGAAACTTTTAAGGTTTGATAAGCCCTTTCATTCGCTAAAAAATAACGCTGAACTGCCCCAAGAGAAATATCCATCTGCGCATAAGCGGAATTGACATATAACATAGCACCCATCAATAACATTAAGAATTTTGCTTTAAACATTGTTACACCTTTTTTATTTTTGTTTAGAATTATTTCTTTAAAGAATAAAGTGCAAGAAGCATACCCATTTTACCCCCTCCACTCAACATCTTTATAAACATCAGACAACCGAGGTCTAGCATTTTAAAAAATCGCATAAGCATTTCTGCCATTTTTAATTTAACTAGGCAATATTTTCCTATTACTTCATGACAAATATTCACCTTAACTATTACAGTAATAATCGAGTGTAACAAATATAGGAAACAACTGTGGGCAAGGCAACATTACCAAGCGATATCTTTGACACCCTAAAGGAAATTGGCGAAGAGGACTATTCAACTATGAATACTCTTATAAGCCTTTACCGTGAGCAGGCTCCTGAAATGATAGCGTCTATAAAATTAAACGCATCACAACATGAACCACTTGAACTGCAAGAAGCAGCTCATGCTTACAAAGGCGTGTGTATGAATCTTGGATTTACCCCGCTAGGAGACATATGCCTTAATATCGAAAATGCTGCCTCACAAAACGACTATTTGCGCATCAATGCCCTTTGTGTGCAATTAGAAGAATCTCACAGCGAACTTGTTTCACATATAATTGCCCTAAATCACGGGTAAGTTGCCCCTGTTCACTCACCCACAAAAAAGAGGCCTATTACCCCAAGGCCTCTTTTTTACTTATTGCGTCATAAAAAAGCCCTCCGAAAAGGGCTTTCTTTAGTTTATTAAGATTCTGACATCCAGTCAGTTTTTTCTTTAAGTGGGTGGTAATATTTACGCTGCTGATTAAATGCGTTATGCACCATCCACCCCATATCCAACGTAATGTCGCCCATTATTTCTTTCACAAGGTCTTTCATTTCACGGCGGTCTCTGCTTGCAGAAGGTAATGCGCCTTTAGAAGCCTTGCGCAAACGACTTTTTTCAACAATAACAGTTTCACGCATTAAAATACGGCTTTTTGAGTCACGTACCAAAAACTCAAGCTCAAGTGCAACATTATATTCACCCATACGGTTTAAGAACGCATGTTCAATTGTCGTTCTAAAACGCTTCACATCCACTTCTAAGCCAAGGCTTATCTTCGCATCGTGCGGATAGTTCATGTACTTATTCAAAGAGCTATCAACATAGTCTTCAATGCCATTTAATAATTCATTAGGCTTATATTCAAAAATAATACCGTCGTTATCTAATGAAGCACGCTCTTGAGGTGCGCGTAGGTCAGTTACACGCATTACATTAAGCTTAAAAGTCTCATTTTTAAGCGTTTCTTTTTTAGCTGCATCGTCTTTAAATGAAATAGTATCCCAATCTAGAGCAAAGCCATATTCAGGCCCTTTATTAAAGGGTGACGATTGCGAGCAACCAGCAAGCCCTACAATACAAACGGCTGTTAAAATTATTTTTTTCATGTTCATGAGCGTTGTCCTCTTCCCCATTCGACAATTTTATTATTAAATTGATAAGCAATATCGTTAATACATTCTTTATAAAGGTTATGCCAAACCTCTTTGTCTTTTTCTATATTTTTAGGCGCATTTTGGTCATGTGTAAAAATAGACCCCAACGATCCTAGCAACGCTGTTGCTTCATTACTTTGCGCAATGCAACTAAATACACCCGTTGCAAGAACCTTACCTTTTTCGTCAAAACCTGTCACATCCAGATAAAATGAAACCGTATAATCCCAATTTTGCCTAAAAGCGGCGTAATCTTTTAATTCCACGCGTAACGTTGCATCATCATAATCATACAAATTTCGGCCATTCACTTTTTTAACAAGCAAATTAACCAACATATCTTCTTGGAATGTGTATTGCTCACGCTTCGAAAGAGTATCAATCAGCGTTTGCTTTTCCTTAACATCACGTAAATCCACAAAACTTTCTATAAAGAAATTATATGGCAGCTTTACAGGCGTTTTATCTTCCTTGTGTATATATTCTTTCGTGATACTATTCATACAACCAGAAAGCATCAACACAGATAAAATCGATAAAATAAATTTGTTTTTCATAAACGCGATCTAAAATTCTTATTATTTTTCAGCTTTAATAGCAGCCACCACTCTTGGGTTTCCACCCAAGTCATTAAAGCATTGAACATTCGCCCAACCTTTATTTAGCAATGCCATTACCGTTTCTTTTTGATCGTAACCAATCTCTAAAAGCAACAAGCCACCTTTATTAAGTTTAGCATAAGCTTGTGGTATAAGGGAACGGTAACAATCAAGCCCATCATTTCCCCCATCAAGGGCAAGCATCGGCTCATAGTCCTTCACATCGTCCATAAGCGTTGGAATAACTGCACTTTCAATGTAAGGCGGGTTACTCACAACAATATCGAACATCTCATCAACATTCTCAAGCCAAGCGCTTTTTATGAAGGTTGCGCGGTCAGACAACCCCAAATTAGTGGCGTTTTCCCTAGCAATTTCAAGAGCTGTGTCATTCATATCAACACCGACACCCTTAAATTTCTTAAACTCGCTTAAAATACTCAATAATATAGCGCCACTGCCCACACCTAAATCGGCCACAGTCCCTTGGGCTTGCTGGTCACAAACCGTTGCTAAAAGTGTCGCAATCAAGGTTTCCGTGTCTGGTCTTGGAATAAGTACGCCTGGTACAACCTTAAAAGGCAGCCCCCAAAATTCTTTTTCACCTAAAATGTAGGCAATAGGTTCTTTGGCAGCCCTTCGCGCAATGAAAGCGTTAAACTCTAACAGCTGCTCAGGCGTTAAATCATCGCCATCACGCATAAAAAGTTCAATTTTTGTAAGCCCTGTGGCTTTAGAAAGAAGCAAAGTTGCGTCCAAGGCAGCCGATTCACTCGCAGATGCAAGTGTTGAGGTTGCCTTTTTAAGCGCTTCTTGAATAATCATTTAGAGCTTTCGCCCAAAGCCGCCAAACGACGAATTTGGTCTTCAGAGATCAGCGCATCAATCACGTCTTCTAAAGATTCACCTGCAACAATAGCGTCTAAACTGTGCAATGTTAAACCAATACGGTGGTCTGTCACGCGGCTTTGTGGGTAGTTATATGTGCGAATACGCGCACTACGGTCACCTGTACCCACTTGTGATTTACGGTCATCAGAACGCACTTTATCCAATTTTTCGCGTTCCGCTTCATACATACGAGAAATAAGGACTTTCATTGCCGTTGCTTTGTTTTTGTGTTGTGAAGACTGGTCTTGGCACTGCGCCACGATACCTGTTGGTACGTGCGTAATACGCACAGCCGACTCTGTCTTGTTGACGTGCTGACCACCAGCGCCACTGGCACGGTAAACGTCAATACGCAAATCAGCTGGGTTAATATCAATATCAACTTCTTCAGCTTCTGGCAAAACAGCAACTGTAATCGCTGATGTATGTACACGTCCTTGAGATTCTGTTTCAGGCACACGCTGCACACGGTGCACACCCGACTCATACTTCATACGTCCAAAGACACCGTCACCACTCATTTGCAGGACAGCATCCTTCACACCACCACCATCTGTGGTGTTCGATTCCATAATCTCGGTCTTCCAACCTTTCTTTTCAGCATAACGGATATACATGCGCATAATATTCGCTGCAAAAAGTGCCGCTTCATCACCACCAGTACCCGCACGAATTTCAATAATAACGTTACGGTCATCGGCTTCGTCTTTCGGTAAAAGCATAATCTGGATACGCTCTTCCAAGGCAGGAATAGTAGGAATAATCGCTTTAAGCTCTTCTTGAGCCATTTCCTTAACATCAGGGTCGTTAGATTTTACCATTTCTTCTAAGTCGGCGCGCTCATTAACAAGCCCTGAAAGCTCTTCGTAAGCCGCAACATATGGCTTTGTTTCAGCATATTCTTTATTAAGCTTTGTAAAACTTTCCATGTCGTTTGTTGCATCACCTTGTCCAAGCAAAGCTTCAAGTTCGTCGTGGCGCACTTTAATCTGCTGTAATTTTGGTAAAATACTCATTGTAACCCCTGTTTTAATTTCCGTATTAAATTGCCGTAATACTAGCAATATTGCAAGTTTTTTGTCGTTATATAGAAAGATTTAAAGAAAAATAAACAAACACAAAATAAAAAAATATGTGTTGTTAATGGAAATGGTGCCCTAAAGCAAGCCCTTCGTCACGCATAACATCAAAAAACGGGCACTCACCGCTAGCTACAGCCGACGTTTCACCTTGAACAAATTCAACACGTGGGCAATGCACGTCAAACATAAGGTTTAAAGCCATTTCAATGCCTTTTGCCGGCACCAAACCACTTTTTATCATGCGTGTTGGTTTATGCATTAACTTATTCAGGAGCAAGCGTGTTGCCTCCTCAGCCTCATTCGATGGGTAACTTTGCAAAACCTCAGCGCGCACAGATTCAAATGTCTCACGCAAATGCTTTACCATATGTGCATTTTTACGCTCATCACTCCACTTATTAAAAGCCTGAACCTCTTCATTGATAATTTCTTCAGCGTGCCCAATTTCAGCAGCACGTTTATCTTGCGAGGCGCGCACTTGCTGACCCAATTTATCCATATCATACAATGAAACATAAGGGATAAGCGATACACCTTCTGCCACATTACGTGGTACAGCAATGTCAATAAAGGTTAAAGGCACATTTAAACGTGAACGCATAGCATCATTTACCATATTCACCGTAACAAGAGGGTCAACTGCACCTGTACAGCTAATCACAATATCTGCTGTTTTTAGCACCTGCATAAGTTTAGGCATACGCACAGCCTGTGCACCAACTTCTTCTGCAAGTTTTTTAGCATTTTCAAGCGTGCGGTTTACAATTGTAATAGAGCCAACATCTTGCGCTTTTAAATGCCTTGCCGCAGCCGTACACATTTCACCAGCACCAATCAACACCACATGACAGCGGTTAAAATCAACAGGAAAAACGGTTCTGGCCAAACGCACCGCAGCTGAAGCCACACTTACAGGTTCAGAAGCAAGCACTGTTTCATGGCGCACACGCTTACCTACATGAAAAGTTGCATTAAAGAATTTATCCAAATTTGTTTTAACGTGCCCCGTATCTTTAGCTTCTTTATAGGCTTGCTTCATCTGGCCTAAAATTTGAGACTCGCCCAAAACCATAGACTCTAAAGAAGATGCCACGCTAAACCCATGTCTTAACATATCTTCGCCAGATTTTTGGTAAATATGCGATTCAAGTTCGCTTGGTGCGATCGACGCTTCTTCTGCAAAAATACGCTTTAAATTTTTAAGCGCATGTTTAGAACTATGAGAACAAGGCGATGAGACATAAACCTCAAATCGGTTACATGTTGAAAGAACATAAAGTTCACTTGCGGGTAATTTAGCGGATAGATCTTGCATGGAAAGACCGCTCAAACGCTGACGCACATCAACACTTGATGCGTGATGGTCAACCCCTAAAATAAACGATTTTTCTAACATATAAGCTTCTTACCTTTAAATTACACCGATTTAAATTTGTTTAAAACCTCATCAAAGGTTAATTCAAATTGCGTACCTTCGTCCATATCTTTTAACTGAAAAACGCCTTTTTCAAGTTCAGACTCACCTACAATAATCGTATAAGAAGCCTCTGCTTTGTTCGCTTTTTTCATTTGCGCCTTAAATGAAGTAACCTCAAGCGGCATAAGGCATTTTACATTTTCAAATCGCAGCGCTTCAGCCAGCTTCAAACAGTCAAAATACCCCTTTTCATCCATCACAACAAATGAAACAGGTCGCTCTTCTATCACTTGTCTGTTCATAATACTTTCTAGGCGCTCCATCCCACAGCCAAAACCAACCGCAGGCACAGATTCACCACCCAATTGGTCAAAAAGACCATCAAAACGGCCTCCACCAATCACCTGACTTTGCGAACCAAGGCCTTCACCGTGAATTTCAAAAACAGTGTGCGTGTAATAGTCCAAACCACGTACAAGACTTGTATCAATTTCATAAACAATACCAAGCGCTTCCAAACCTTGTTTTACGGCATTAAAATGCGCCATAGATGTGTCACACAGGCTATCAATTGGACGCGGAGCATCTGGGATAAACTTTTGGTCTTCACGCTCTTTTGAGTCCAAGATACGCATTGGATTTTTTGCCAAACGCTCTTTCGATTCAGCACTGAGCTGATCTTTAATCGGCTCAAAATATGCCAACAATTTTTCACGGTAAACAGCACGGTCTTCTGCCGTACCTAAACTATTTAAACGTACCGTCAAATCACCCTCTAAACCAAGCGTTTTTAAAAGTGCCACACCAGATGCAATCACTTCTACATCGGCATAAGGTGCCGCGATACCAAAACATTCCACACCAATTTGGTGGAATTGGCGGTAACGCCCTTTTTGTGGGCGCTCATAACGAAACATAGGTGTTCCTACGTAATAAAACTTCAAAGGCAGGTGCTGACGCAGACCATTGCTAAAATAAGAACGCACAACACCGGCTGTCCCCTCTGGACGCAATGCCATCTTTTCACCGTTGCGGTCTTCAAAGATATACATTTCCTTGCTTACAATATCCGTAGTTTCGCCCACAGTACGCAAGAAAACGTCCGCTTGTTCAAAAATCGGGGTACGAATTTCACCATATCCACGTTTAGAAAAAACACCACGCGCTGTATTTTCAATATAATTGAAACGGCTTGCTAATTCTGGCAAAGCGTCATAGGTGCCTCTTGGCGGTTGTAAGTTTTTACTCATTTTTGAAATCCATTATATTAAGACCATGCCATTATCAGGCTGAATTTTATTAATCTTGACCTTTTAACCAACGGTTATAGGACTTTTTATCAAGACCTTCACCATAATAGCTGTGTATAAGGTAATTGGCGTCCGCTGGAAGCTTTTTAACAACACCACCCCATGAAGGGCCAATGAGACCATAACCTTTACCATCAATAGTCATCGCCACTTTATGTGGGCGCCCTAAATCTATCAAAGCATCTGTGTCATTCTCAAGCCATACTGAATGCCCTGCTTTTAACACAGCATTTAAATATGTTTTATTTGTTTTAGGGTTATAAACTTGATACCAAGCATCTTCTAAGGCTGTAAGCATCACACGTGCGCCTTCAGGCTTTGTGCCAATCACTTTATCTTTAGCAATTTTAAAAGCTGTTTCTTTAATTTTTTGTTCGGCAATCAGCATCGGAATCAGCTCTTCTTGACCTAAAACCATCTCTTCTTCGCTTTCACTGCCACCCTTAGGCGCAGACTGCATATCAGCATTTTCATCAATAAGTTCCTCTATTGCCCCATTTTCGGTAGCGGGCGCATGTTTTGTAGAATCCGCCACAATCAAAAAGTAAACAAGTGCTAAAACACTTACCAATATCAATACTAAAAACGAAACACCTACAAGGCTTTTATCAACAGGTTCAGCCAATTCATCATCAACTGTTTTTTTAGGAGGTGCTAAATTAGGAATAAAACCGCTTTCCATTAAACGATCAATGAGGTGTACATCATTTAAGCCAACAAGCTTTGCGTAGCTTTTAACAAAACCGACAATATAAGTTGCACCTGGCAATTCAGCGTAATTGTCTTTTTCGATTGCAATAATATGCTCAACACGAAGATTAAGTTCATCTGCAACATCTGTCACTTTTAATTCAGCTTTTAAGCGTGCGGCACGTAATTCCTTACCCACACCAAATTCAATTGTCATTTGACTCATTAAAACAAGACTCTTTAATATTATTTTATTTGTATGTTTATCATTTAAAACACTATACACCACAGCAATCAAAAACGATAGTCACAATGACAAAAAAAATACGCCAAACAAAAAAAAGACCGCTATAAAAGCGGCCTTTAAACTTTTCAAAAAGCTTACAGCTTGCTAGCGAGAACGCGAGAACGGTTCTTACGAGAACGGCGGACTGCTTCACGTGCTTGACGCTGACGTTTTTCGAATGGTTTTTCACAGTGACGACGCATCTTCATTTCGCGGAAAACGCCTTCACGGTTCAATGTTTTTTTCAAACGACGTAGCGCTTGGTTTACATCATTACCTCTAACTTCAACAGAAATCATACCTTCTTCACCCCCTCTCTAACAATTATCTAAAATTCATATTCATGGTGCAAACACCAAAACTAATGCATATATGCCCCATTTCTTCCCCAAATGCAAGGATTCTTTAAAAAAAGATAATTCATGACTTGAACTTTTAATATTATGCTTTACTCTTTACCTAACAGGGGATGAAGATCAGCTAATAATAAAGTTAAAAAAATGTCGCGCAGAAAACCACACAACGTCAATTTGTTTCAGTTATGGAAATTCTTTACCCAAGGGTCAGGCTCGGCTAAAACTGCCTTTGAAAATTACCACCTTGTGCGCCGTAAATATGTGGTAAGCCGCGCCGCTGACGCTTTTAACCGCAATAAATTAGAACCAGCCCCGCTTTTAAACCTCAACTTATTAGACATTGGTTGCGGCACCAGCAAACTTGCTGAAGAACTTACATTTAGAGGTGCGGACGTTACCGCCATAGATCTAAGCAATGACTGCATTGAAAATGCGCAAAAGCAAGCCGAACAACATGGTGCCATTGTCAATTTTATACAATGCACCCCTCAACAACTTGTAGAGCAAGGCCAAAAATATCATATCATTTTGTGCATGGATATTTTTGAATATGTAGACCACACACATGGTTTCATTAAAGAACTGCCTCACCTCCTACACGAAGATGGTATTGTTTTATTTTCAACAAACAACCGCAATTTCAGATCGGCTTTCGTTCATATCTTATGTGCACAGTGGCTATTTAAATGGGTACCCAAAGGTACATATAAGTTTAAGAGGTTTAGGACACCAAAAACGCTTATTGGTAAATTTGAAGACAACGGATTTGAAATTACAGACCTATGCGGTGCTTACCTCGACCCTAAAGAAAACAGATGGAAACGCTGCGAAAAACCCGCTTCACGTTATTTAGGTTCAGCTGTTTACAAAGGTGTTAAACCAACAAAAAAATAATTTGAGCAAGTGCGGCTAAAAATAAGGCAACCGCACTGATAACTACAGGCATCTTACCCATAATAAAACGCCCTATTACACTTTGAATAAGTGCAAAAAATGCAAACCAAACCAGCGTAAACGAAAGCATATAAACAAAGCCATAAAAAGCACCTTGCTGTAATACACCGACCGTTTTAACCTGACTCATCAAAACATCTGGCCATACATAACCTAAAAATACAAACGAAGACAACCCCACACCATAAGCAATGGCAATGATAGACCCCATAGATAGGTCATCCTCAGTATCGTAAGAAACTTTTTTCTTAGTCACAGGCTTACTGTAAAGCCACGCACCACAAGCAATAAAAAACAAAACAGCCAACAACGAAATAGACTGCGCCCACGAAAGTGGCCCCATAACCATATCCGCCATATTAAATGACGTGAGCGATGTCGAAGCTAAAAAAAGTAGCACGCCAAACAAAGCAAATGATGATAACGCTGAAAAAAGCGTCCAGCTAACATCACCAAGCTTTGGCTGAACTTCATTTTCTCGATTCACAGTCCCATAAACAAATAAAACCAATAAAAGGAAAGCGCATAAGGCCTTAAAACCTAAAGCCCCTATAAATCCTGAAAGAATAATATCCAATAAACCTGCGTAGGCTGACATATCCATGCGCTTCCCCTTTAAAATATAAAATTAAAACAATTCAACCAATTTGCCACGGCCGTGCAAAGCGTGCAAATCGTCACAACCACCGATGTGTTGGCCATCAATAAAAATTTGAGGTACCGTATAAGCACCGCCTGATTTTTGAATCATTTCGTCACGTTTTTCAGGGTGCGCAGCAATGTCAATCACCTTAAACTTCTGACCAAGACCTGTTAATAGCGCCTTCGCTTTAATGCAGTAAGGGCAAGTTGGTTTTGAATAAACAATAATATCAGCCATGTTAAATATTTCCTTTAATTGAATTTTCGACGTAGCATATTGTTACCACATCAACCTTTCTTGCGCCAGCTTGTTTTAAGCATTTTGCACAAGCCTCTGCCGTACTTCCTGTCGTCCAAACATCATCTATTAAAAGAATATGTTTGCCTGCCACTTTCTTTTCATCCACCCAAAATGCACCACTTAAATTACTCTTGCGTGCGCGTGCCGATTTTCCCACCTGCGGTGCCGTTTTCTTTAAACGCTTAAGCGAAAACAACTCAACAGGGGCATCTATCAACCCCACTAACCCATTCGCAATCAATGCTGACTGATTAAACTGACGCATAAACAAACGTTTTTTATGCATCGGCACAGGTATCACAAGGCTATCCTCTTCAAGTATAGACCTCACCTTTGCCAGCATTAAACGTGAAAAAGCATAAGCATACTCAGGCTTGTCGGCAAATTTCATCTGCGTAATTGCTTTATTAACAGGGGGTTCGTAAACGAAAGGCGCATCAAAACTGTCCACATGCTTAGGTAAAGCAGGCATAGCAATATCAGCCTTATCCCATACAGGTAAAACCCCAAAACAAGCCGGGCAAACACCCATCCCTTTTTCATGTTCAATAATTTGCCTGCAAAAAATACAACTCGCAGGCACAAAAACAGCACCTATAAAAGACATTAAGCCTTTTAATTTTTTGTAAACTGTGGTGGACTGTACATTCTGTATAAGCATAATGAGAAGTATAACAAACGTGACGCAAAATAAAACCATTTCCATTCAGTTTGAAGAAGAAGAAAAGCTTTTCCCTGTGCACACAGTTCAAAACATGTACAAAAAAGCTGCACCTCATTACAATGCACACGCTGCTATTACAGAAGAAATTGCACACCGACTTGCCGATAGGCTGCTTGATACGAAACAAAAATTCGAAAGCGTTCTAGACCTTGGTGCTGGCACTGGCATTTTACAAAAAATCATTACGCCACAACAAAACCCAAAAACTTTTATATCGGCCGACTTTTCACAAACAATGCTGGGGCAAGCACAAGGGCTAAAAGTTAACCTCAATGCAGAAGAAGAACTCCCGTTTGCCAATCAAACATTTGACCTCGTCATCTCAAACCTCATGCTACCTTGGGTAAATGATGTGGCAAAGTGCTTGCATATGTCTGGTAAGGTTTTAAAGGAAAATGGTTTATTGCTTGCCTCGACCCTTGGATCCGAAAGTTTTTCAGAATTTCGGCATGCCTTTGAAGAAACAGGTCTGGGCGGCAGTCACATTATTCCGCTGCCAGACATACAATCTGTTGGTGCCGTATTACAGCGCCGTGGGTTTGCCTTACCCGTAATTGACCGCGACATTATTAAAATGTCTTACCCTTCCTTTGAAGCCATCTTTGCCGATATCAAAGCGCTTGGTGCGCGCAACCTCAACCCCAACAAGGCAAAATCACTTACCAGCCGCAGTGCTTGGCAAAAAATGGAAAATTTTTACAGAGAAAACCATACACTCGAAGATGGCAGCCTATGCCTAACCCTTGAAGTGATATATCTACATGGCTGGCGCCCCCACCAAAGCCAGCAAAAAGCCTTAAAGCCTGGCAGTGCAAAAACAAGTTTAGCCACTTTTTTAAAATAAAAGAGTTGTATTTTAAATAGAAAAGGCACATCATTCATGTATTAACCACCTTTTCTTTTTAAGGACGTCTCGTATGAATCATTCACACACCGAGGCGATCCAAAAAAGCCTCACCCATTTGCTTTTAAGCACATACATAACCACCGACAGCGCCGAACACCTCCTTCTTAATGCAGGCTGGTTTCTTCATAGCAGCGAAGGCTGTTTTTCAAATGTTTATCGTTCGCCTTGTGGTCAATATATTTTGCGTGTGGGTCACTCCTACGCCGACAGGGAAGACAAATACCCCTTCCACGCATGCAACGCTATTCTAAATGAAGACAACCCGTATTTCCCTAAAATTTACTGGCATGTTCAGTCTATTTTTAGACATTTTGACGAACCTTTAACCCTTACATTGATGGAAGTATTAAACCCCATTGATAACCCCTTTAAAAGCTATGACTGTAAACTCATATCGGAAGCGGTGCCGGTGCATTCAGACGAAGTTATTATTCCACAACAAGCGTTTGAAAATAATGCACTTGCTAAGGCTTTATATTCCTTAGGCAAGGTTATGGAAAAACACGGTTTAGAGTCTGATATTTCGCTTGGTAATGGCAATTTAATGCAGCGCCCAAGCGGCGAGATTGTTATCACCGACCCCTACTGTTAATCGACACAAAAAAGCCTCCATACGGAGGCTTTTTTTATTTGTAACAAACAACCTGAGCTTCTTCGGGGAAGCGGTTTGGCTTAGGGAAATTATTATCCATATGCCCCACATAAAGCATACCCATAATTTTATCGCCTTTACTGGCGTCAAAGCTATCAGTTTCAGTTTTACATAAATCCTGCACTTGCGGAAAGTCCACCGCCCCGCCTGTGCGCCAAATACTGCCCAAACCAAAAGCATGTGCGGCCAAGCTCATATTTTGTAAACAAGCCGCAACCGCTGCATGGTCTTCCCACACAGGTGGGTTTTTCTTAGCGCGACCTGCGGCACACCACACCATAATAATGGTCGGTGCCCTATAAGGCTTGCGTTTTATTTTTTCTAAATTTTCTTCATATCCATCAAAACCTTGTTTTGCGGCTGCGTAACCATTCATCATGGCGCAGGCCAATGCGTCACGTCCCGCACCTTCAAAAATAACAAAGCGCCATGGGTCTGTGCGTTTGTGGCAAGGTGCAAACGTACCCATTTCAATAATTTCTGAAATAAGCTGTGGCGAAACCGCTTGTTCAGTAAATTTTGCAACCGAACGCCTTGATGCTATATGCGCAATAACTTCCGCCGCCATTACGCTTTTCTCCACGTTGTACCGTTTGCGCCGTCTTCAAGCACAATACCCTGTTCATTTAATTCATCACGAATTTTATCAGCCAGCGCCCAGTCTTTATTGGCTTTCGCTTCATTGCGCTGGTTCACCAACGCATCAACGTCAATTTCAACATCACCACGTAAAAAAAGTTCAGGATTTTGCTGTAGAAGTCCAAGAACATTACCTGCCAATAAAACCTTATTCAGAACAGATTCCTTATCTTTAAGGCTAGTACCTTCTGAATTAAGGGATGTAAATTGACTTTCTAGCTGACCAATCAATAGTGGTGTATTCAAATCATTTTCTAGAGAGTCCGAAATATACCCTATAATAGATTTAACTTTTAAAGGGTAAATACCCTGCTTATTTAAACGGCTTAAAGTATTATACCAACTCGTAATTTTTTTCTCAGCCTTATCAAGCGCCTCTTCCGTTAAATCAACGGGCTTGCGGTAATGGGTTGAAAGCATCCAAAGGCGGAGGGCTTCGCCGCTATATTTTTCAAGCAGTCCGTGAATGGTTTTAAAATTGCCGAGAGATTTGGACATTTTTTCGCCTTCAATATTCACAAAGGCGTTGTGCATCCAATAGTTTGCATGATTACCATCGCAAGAACCCTTACTTTGGGCAATTTCACATTCGTGGTGTGGGAATTTAAGGTCTTCGCCGCCGCCGTGAATGTCGAACGTTTCACCAAGGTAACGCTTGCTCATTGCTGAACATTCAATGTGCCAACCCGGGCGCCCTGCATTCACCTTTTGCCCAGTCGCATCGGTATAGTCAAAGTTCCACTGCATTGGCTCGTTTGCTTTAACCGATTTCCAAAGCACAAAGTCTGTTGGGTTTCTCTTGTCGGTTGAAACTTCCACACGGCTACCTGCAATCAGGTCTTTTAGTGTATTACCAGAAAGTGCACCATATTGTGGGAATGTTGTGGTGTCATACAACACGTCACCACTTGGGGCAACATAAGCATGTCCGTTTTCAAGCAATGTTTTAATCATCGCTATAATTTCGGGGATATTTTCCGTTACCAATGGTTCTATAATATGGCTCGACGCTTTATCACCTTCTTCCGCACTGCCAAGCACATTCAACTGCGCCATATCTTCGTGATAAATTTTAATGAATTTTTGAGGCAACGTTTGCCAATCCACCCCCTGTTCGGCGGCACGGTTAATAATTTTATCGTCCACGTCGGTAAAGTTGCGTACATAAGTCACCTTGTTACCTTGCGCTTTTAAAAAGCGGTACAATGTGTCAAAAACAATGGCTGGGCGCGCGTTACCAATGTGAGCATAGTCGTAAGGTGTTACACCACACACATACATTTTAACCTCACCTTTGGTGATGGGATTAAACTCAACTTTTGATTTGGTAAGCGTGTTGTGAATTTTCATATTTTTATACTTTCTTAAAGTCTTTTTTGTCATTTAGGCAGGCAGAAGTTATGCAAAATTATTTGCAACAACATCGCTTACAAAAAGTTTTAAACAATATAAATGTATAAATCATAAAATTACCTTATTTACCAAGTGCGTGGTTTAAACGTTGGCGCGCTACCTCTTCGCCCATAACGGTTAAAAGTGAAGCCATTTCAGGTCCGTGCTTTTGCCCTGTTAAAGCAATACGCAATGGCATAAACAATTGCTTACCCTTACGGCCTGTTTGGTTTTTAAGCTCTGAAACCCATTCGCTCCATGTGTCCGCTGAATAAACACCTTGAGGTAAAGTTTCAGCCGCCACTTGGATGTATTCTACATCATCACTTTCAACCATTTCTGAACCAACTTGCGCGTAGCAAAGGTCATACTGTCCTTGAAGTTCGGATAGCATTTCAATGTTCCCTTTTACAGCGTCCCAGAAAACTGAAAGTTCGTCATCTGACTTATCGCTAGCTAGAAAACCTTTTAAATAAGGCTTGATTTCAGCATAAGAAGAACCGCGGATTTCCATAGCGTTCACACGTTTTAGCTGGTCTGTGTCAAAACGTACAGCGCTACGTCCCATTTTAGTAAAGTCAAATGTTTGCGCTAAAGCATCTACATCGCCCACTTCAGGCACAGCGCTAAAACCAAGGCTAGACATGTAAGTTAACATAGCTTTCGGCAAGTAACCTTCTAGTTTAAGCTGGCCAACCGACAAGCTGTCGAGGCGCTTTGAAAGTTTGCCACCATCAGTGTCTAAAAGCATTGGCATGTGAGCCATCACAGGCACTTGACCACCTAATGCTTCAAAAATTTGAATTTGAATCGCTGTATTTGTTACGTGGTCTTCCCCGCGCACAACATGTGTAATTTCTTGGTTAATATCATCCACAGCACCCGCCAAAGCAAAAATAGGCACGCCATTTGAACGTACAATAACAGGGTCACCGCCAAGGTTTTTAGCTTCATAACGCACGGCACCACGTACCATATCTTCCCATTCAATTGCGGCATCTTCAAGTTTAAAGCGGATAACAGGTTCACGCCCTTCAGCGCGAAAAGCTTCTTTTTGTGCAGGTGTTAAATCACGGTGTCGATTATCATAGTGCGGTGGCAAGCCAGAGCTTGTTTGCACTTTACGCATTAAATCAAGTTCTGTTTTTGACACGAAGCACTCATAAGCGCGATTTTGTGCAAAAAGCGTTTCAAGCGCTTTGTCATAGTCACCACGAGCAGTACGTTCGTTTGTGCGGTAAGGGCCAAAATCCCCACCTTTAATAGGGTCTTCGTCAGGTGTCATACCCAACCAATCAAGGTCGCTTAAAATTTGAGCCTCAGCATTTTGAACTTCACGCCCCATATCTGTGTCTTCCATACGCACCACAAAAGTGCCGCCATGCTTACGCGCATATAAAATATTTGCAAGCGCTGTACGCACATTACCCACATGAAGCTTACCAGTTGGACTAGGAGCAAAACGAACACGAACCATAATTTTTTCAAACCTTAAATAAATTTTCAATTGAGCTTCAATTTATATCGTAATTTTAAAGATAAATAAAGCTTCATCCCCCTTTCTGTTCCATTTTTTTTAATAAAAAGGCAGAACATTTCTTGTAAAAAGGTGTGCCGGCTTGTATACTCATTTTAAATTTATACACCTAAACGTTTATTGAAGCCTTCATACGCCTCAAAACCCTTCTTTTTGACACCCCATTTGTGAGGTACACCTATGTCAAAACATCTTACCCAAGACGACAACCTATCACCAGAAGACTATTTTCCGATAACCGACGTTATTGTTGGCGAACACGAACAAAAAGTCCAAGACCAAGAACGTACACTCATCACTAAGCGTAAGCCTATGAATAAAATCATGGCAACTTATGCCGCCGATGCACCAGAATCAAACTTTTGGTACCGCGCGAACGGTGCAGGGCAATTAAGCTTTTACCGTGGTGGAGATTTTTTATCTCATACAGTGCACGCCCTTGTAAGTTGTCGTATCTTAAAACCCGCTGATAATGAAAATGCCGAGCCTGAACTTTCGTTTCGTTTTAGCATACAAGTGAATGACGACCGTTATTATTTTGCACGTTTAGCAGCCATACTCGATGAAGACGGCAACCCAGCATGCCACGTTTGCGCCATTAAAGGCAGTAACTTAGATGAATATCATTTTCAAGACAAGCACAACTACACCTATACAGCAAACGAACTCAGCCACCCCATCACCAAAGATGATATGACTCAAGTGACACGTCTCACGCAGCATGATTTAATCGCAGCTATCAATCTAGCTAAGAACCTGCAAGAAAAATTAGATTTGGATCGTGAAACTGTGATTATGCTTAAAAATTTAGCCAAAAGCGTTGAAAACACAAATTTCTAATCCAACCCTTCGAAAAAAAAGCCCCCTGCACATGGGGGCTTTTTATTTGCATACATAAAAACCGCATTTTCATAAGCCAAGGGCCAATTAAGAATGAGGCAAAAAAAAGCACCCTCACGGGTGAATTTTTTAAAAATGGCGGAAGTGACCGGGCTCGAACCGGCGACCCCCAGCGTGACAAGCTGGTACTCTAACCAACTGAGCTACACCTCCGCACAAAGGGTGTTGATAATGGTGGGCAGTGAGAGGCTCGAACTCCCGACCTACGCGGTGTAAACGCGTTGCTCTACCAACTGAGCTAACTGCCCTTACCAACGGACACATATTTACACCGAGAGAATATAAAGCGCAACACTTTTTTTTGATTTTTTGAAACTTTTTTTCATTTACCCATATAAATCGCTGTTTTTTAATGAATATAAATAGTTTTACGCAAACTAAAAAATTGGGCATACACATTTAACATTGACGCTAAAACTTAAAAAGAGTACTTCTAAAACTAGAAATAACCGAAACATCTCCCAAAAAATTTCCTAACACCACCTTTCCTTGAGGATAAACTTATGCCTACAGATACCTTTTTAAAGGAAGTCATGCGCCCTTCTGTTTACAAGAAGAGAACGCCTTTAATAAACCACGTGCGTCGCATTGTTGATAGCTGCTTTGAAAATGATGAAAGCATTGACGCTGTTTCTCTTGAACTCAAAAGTCAATCTTTTTCAAAGGAAACTCTCAACTCATTTTTAAGTAAAGCTTTATACTTAGAAGCATTAATGCGCGTTGCCTACGCAGAGGAGCGTCTAAGCCAGGCTTACACAGAAACACCTCAAAATCAAAGCGACATCCAGCTTCATATACAAGACCTTAAAAATTCTTATGAAAATATTAAAAAAAAACGTCTCCACACAAAAGACAATGGCGCCTTTATAGACAGTTTAGAGGTGTTGAGCCTAAACCCGCCTAAAAAAGCAACCCAAGGTCACTACATGTGCTACAACGAAGTTCAAAAGTTGCTAAATGCGCTTGAAAGCGAACTTATAGCACCAGCCTTACTTATTCTAGACGCAACAGATAGCTCAAATTGTGCAAATGCCATACAGTCAGTCATTATAAACAAGCCTGAAAAAGCCATTCCTATCGCCCTTAAATCCCTTAAAAATAATGTAAGCTTGAATGCTGCAAGAGATGATTTTCATTACTGGCCTATTTACAATGCACTGTTGCGCTATAGTGGCAGTAAACACATTGTAAATAGTGAAGATTTTCGTAACTTCCTATGCTGTTATATCATCCATTACAATAGCCTAGACTGCGTTTTAAATATAGGTTTACAGACAAAAGCCTTTAAAGAAGTTTCAGGAACATTACAAATAGGTCAATACATTACCGCAAAAGTATCTGCTTTAAGTAAAATAAAAGAAGTGCGTGTGAATGAACGCGCCTTCACCATAAGCGATACACAAAAGATCATTGAGATCTAAATTCAATCACGAAAAAAAAAAGCCCTCATAAGAGGGCTTTTTTTATCATCACACACAAGATTTACAAGCAGGTTGGGTTTTTAACCAAAAAATTAGCCAGCGGTACGTCAGCCTGTGGCATAATATCTATATAATCAACAAGGTTTACGGCAGGAACCCATGCAATACGCTGTCCTTCAAGGCCTTCAATCACGCCTTTCCACTTCGTCACTTTAAATAAATACATCAACAAATGCTTACCAGGAATACTTTTTGCGCAGGAAACAAATGTTAAAGGCGTTATATATTCAGGCGAAACCTGAACAGCCAATTCTTCATTGAGCTCTCTCACCAAAGCCTTTTCAGGTGTTTCACCAGCTTCAATTTTACCTCCAGGAAACTCCCAAAGCCCCGCCATCGCTTTATCTTCTGGGCGCTGCGCCAATAAAACTTCACCTTGCAAATTCACAAATACAGCCGCACTCACATGCACCATTTCATCAAGCTTATGACTGCTTACAACTTTAAGCTCGTGCGACACCTTACGTCCCACCCCTTTTTTCAAGAACGCTTTACCTAAACCATCAACTTTAGTTTTTGGTCTCATAGTTATAAACCCTTTAAATTATGCACTCATTTGCATGTTCAGCTTACCATGGCAGTGCTTAAACTTACGGCCGCTACCACATGGGCATTTTTCGTTACGGCCAACATTCATATTAGCGTAGGCCGCACCTTCAACACCAAATTCCTCTGGCTCTTTAGGCTCAACATGGTTATTACCTGCACCAATAAAGGCTTCACGTTCGTTTTCAGAAATTTCAACACGAGAAAGCAACGTTACCGTTTGATCACGAATTCCATCTAACATGCCGTCAAACATTGAAAATGCTTCTTTTTGATATTCTTGCAATGGGTCCTTTTGACCATATCCACGCAAGTGAATACCTTGACGCAAAAAGTCCAAACGTTGTAAGTGCTCTTTCCATTGATTGTCAAGAACCTGTAAAAGAAGTGCTTTTTCAAGCTGGCGCACAACAAGTTCGCCCAAACGTTTTTCTTTTTCCGCCCAAACATTATCGACATAATTTTTTGTGCGCGTATAAATATCTTCTGCACTTAAACCATCTTTCACCCATTTATCCACAGGCGGCTGAATATCGAATAGGCGTAAAATATCTTCTTTAAAGCCATCCACGTTCCACTGCTCGGCATATGTACCGTACGGCAGGTGTAAACGATAAGGTATCTCTAAAGCTTCTTCACGGAAGTTTAAAATAATATCGTCAACCGTTTCAGAGCTCATCACTTCAAAGCGTTGTTCGTAAATCACTTTACGTTGGTCGTTTAACACGTCATCGTATTTAAGCAACGACTTACGCATTTCAAAGTTACGTGCTTCAATTTTACGCTGTGCTGTTTCAATCGCCTTACCTACAAGACGGCTTTGAATTGCTTCATCTTCAGGCATTTCTAAGTGCCCCATAACAGCGTCAAGCTTACCAAAAATACGCATTAAGTTATCTTGTAATGACATATAGAAGACAGAAGAACCAGGGTCACCTTGACGCCCACCACGACCACGTAGTTGGTTGTCAACACGGCGTGACTCATTACGCTCTGTTCCAAGAACACGCAAACCACCTAAGCTTAGTACATCTTCTTTTTCACGTGCGTAAGTTTCAGCAATTGCTTTCTTTTCTGCCTCTGACTTTGCGTCTTGCTGTAAAAGATCTAAATTACCACCAAGCTTAATATCTGTCCCACGTCCAGCCATGTTTGTTGCAATAGTTACAGCACCCAAACGCCCTGCTTGTGCAATAATTTCAGCTTCACGTTCGTGGTGACGTGCATTCAAAATTTCGTGTTTCACTTTATGCTTTTTAAGCAATTTAGAATAGTGTTCACTGCGTTCAATAGAGGCCGTACCAACCAAAATAGGCTGACCACGCTCGTAACACTCACGAATATCACGCACAATCGCACGGTCTTTTTCTTCAACTGTACGGTAAATAATATCAGCTTCATCAATACGTGCCACACCAACATGCGTTGGCACAACCAGCACTTCTAAGCCATAAATCGTTTCAAGTTCTTCAGCTTCGGTATCAGCTGTACCTGTCATACCAGCCAATTTATTGTATAAGCGGAAGTAGTTTTGATAAGTAATCGAAGCAAGTGTTTGGTTTTCAGTTTGAATATCCACACCTTCCTTGGCTTCAATTGCTTGGTGCAAACCGTCACTTAAACGGCGCCCTTCCATAATACGACCTGTAAACTCGTCTACCAAGTTCACCTTACCATCGGTTAAAAGATAGTCCACGTCGGCTGTAAAGCACATGTGCGCACGCAAAGCCTGGTTTAAGTGATGAACCAACATCACATTTTCCATGGCGTACAATGACTCACCGTCTTTAATAAGATCCATTTCACGTAAAAGCTCTTCGGCACGATCCGTTCCCTCATCGGTCAACGTTGCCGACTTGCCTTTTTCATCCACTTCATAGTCTTTTTCATTTTCAAGCTGAGGAATAACTTTATCGACAATCTTATAAAGATCAGTTTTATCGTCCGCTGGGCCTGAAATAATTAACGGAGTGCGCGCTTCATCAATTAAGATACTATCCACTTCATCAATGATAGCAAAGTTTGGTGTGCGGCCAGTGCGCTGTTCAACTGTGTAAGCCATGTTATCACGCAGATAATCAAAGCCAAGTTCATTATTGGTCACATATGTAATGTCACATGCATATGCTTCACGGCGATGCGCTGACGTACAACCACCCACAACATAACCACAAGTAAGCCCTAAGAACTTAAAGACCTCTGACATCCATTCCGCATCACGTTTTGCAAGATAGTCGTTCACTGTAACAACGTGAACACCTTCACCCGTTAAAGCGTTAAGGTAAGCAGGCATGGTTGCAACAAGCGTCTTACCTTCACCTGTTTTCATTTCTGTAATTTTTCCGCGGTGCTGAATAATACCACCAAGCACCTGAACATCATAAGGGCGCAAACCTAAGCTACGCAAAGCCGCTTCACGGACAACCGCAAAAGCTTCTGGCAACAAGTTATCTAATGTTTCGCCGGCTTTTAAGCGTTCTTTAAAGGCTTCGGTCATGCCTTTTAGCTCAGCATCGTCCATTTGCTGGAAATGCGCCTCATAGGCATTAATTTTATTAACAATTGGCTGTACAGACTTAATAAAACGGTCGTTACGGCTTCCAAAAATTCTTTTTACAAATGACATTTTATCTTTAAATCCCCCCAAGGATCTTTTTATATATTTATTATTCTAGAAATTTCTGCAAAATGCATATTTAACAGCATAAAAGACCTTATACTATCAGCGGCTTACCGCTTAAAAACAACAATATCAAAAAATTGCCATTACATATACTCTTTGCAGAGATTTCTTAATTTCGGTTCAGAGTTTAGTTCACAAATTGCTTTTTGTTAAGCTGATTTTTGTAAATAATGTCACGCGCACGATTATGCGCGTATTTTTTAGACTCTTTTACGAAAGGATATGGATCCACTTTTATATCATCTACCAACACTTCAAAATGTAAGTGCGGGCCTGTTGAACGCCCTGTTGAACCTAATTCCCCAATCATATCTCCCGCCTTCACAGACTGCCCATTATTCACCAGCGTTTTTTGCATGTGTGCATAACGGCTTGTAAAGCCATGAGCATGTCGAATTTCGACAGTCATACCATAGTTATAACGGTAACCCGCGAAAACAACCACCCCGTCACCAGCACTTACAATTGGCGCGCCACGTGGTCCACCAAAGTCTTGCCCGCCATGGAAACGACGACGCCCGCCGAAGGGGTCTTTTCTGTAACCAAAACTAGAACTTATGTAAGATTTAGGATGCATAACTGGCCAAAGGTAAGGTTTTTGGGACTTTGCAATTTCTTGCGAAGCAAGCAACTTCATACTTACGTTCATCATACTGTCCATTGCATCGGTACGTTCAATTAAAGAGCCTAGCTCGTTACTTAAACTGTCCAATGTTGGCGTTGTTTTTATTTCAGGCGCTTCTACATCACCACGACCACCTGTCTCAAGGTCCTCGCTTTCATCCATTTCGTCACCTTCAAGGTGACCACCAATAGAAGGGTCATTAAATAACTTTTCACCAATAGCATCAAAACGGTCTAAACGCGCTTGAATCACGCCAAGTTCTTGCGCAAACATGTGAATTTTATTTTCTTGGCTTTTCTTTTCTTCATTTAAACGCTGAATTTTAGCCTGCATGTAAGCCGGCACTTCACCGCTTTTAGCCATCGCCAATTGCATACGCTTATCGTACTGTTCATACACTAAAAAGCTAGAACCAACCAATATAACAAAAGCCAATAAACAATAAGAAACACGCAAATAAAACCCACGCGAGGCACTTGTTTCAGAAAAAGCAACGGACACAAAAATTTTGTGCTTCCAAAACTTATCTAAAAATTGATTACCCACTTAAAATTTACCGCCAAAATTAATTTAAACCGAGCCACTAATAAAAAGCGACTACTATTGTTTGTAGCACAGCTTATAATACAGGGTCAACAATACTTAGTTCTTTCGTACGACATTATAAAACATTGTTGCAAATTAGCCTTGATTTTTTAAAGCGATGCGTGCAATATATTGCAGATAAATATATTATATGTCTGATAAAAGGCAGAAAATAAAAAAACAAACAAAAGATTGAATGGATTCCATGAAAAATTTAGTTCTACCAGCTATTTTAGCTCTAAGTCTTACAGCGTGTAACGACACCTCATTTTCACACAAAGCTAAAGAAGGCACTGCTATTGCGGTTGTTAACGGCGTTAACATTACTAAAGAAGAAGTGGATGTTAACTTTGCATCTCTTCCAGCAAACCTTACAGCAGGTCGCGAAGAAACAATTAAAACAAGCATTGTTGATCAACTTATTAAGCAAGAACTTGTTCTACAAGACGCTGACAACAGTAAAATTGTTAACGATAAAGAGTTTAAAGAATTATACAACAACATGAGCCGTAACTTTGCTTACAACTATATGGTAAACAAAGCCGTTCAAGATGCTACGACAGAAGACGCTATTAAAGCGGCTTACGAAGAAAACAAAGCAACGTACATTTACAAAACAGTTAAAGCACGTCACATTCTTCAAAAAACAGAAGCAGACGCAAAAGCAATCATTGCTGAGCTTAACAAAGGTAAAGACTTCGCTGAACTTGCAACATCAAAATCTACAGGCCCATCAGCTAAAACAGGTGGCGATCTAGGTTGGTTCAAAGCAAACGACATGGTACCAGAATTTGCCAATGCTGCATTTGCACTTGAAAAAGGTACTTTCTCTCAAGAACCAGTACAAACACAATTCGGTTGGCACGTTATCCTTGTAGAAGACTCTAAAGAAGATAACATGGCGAATTTTGATATGGTGAAAGAACCATTACAAAAGCAGCTTGCAAACCAAGCCATGACAAAGTACCTAGAAGGTCTTAAAAAAGAGGCTAAAATCAACATGATTGAAGCACCTAAAAAGCCTGAAGGTCAAGTTGAAGAAGTAAGCGAAGAAGATCAAACTGATCACGCTCACTAAGCTTTACGACAAATATATAAAAAAAGGTCTACACATGGGACGATTTACAAAACTTGTTATCAACCCTGTCGTAGGCCTTCTTTTATTGTCATCTATCTCTGCATGCCAAACAACAAACGGCAATTCAATTTCTACTTCATATAAAGAAGCACCTTATAAACGTATTATACAGTTCGCTTCAAACCATGAGGGTCTCCTAAACGCAACCGAAAAAATGGCGCGAACAGAGCCTTCATTTTTACTAACCCATGAAGACGAGTTTAGCGAATTTCGTATAGTATTAGCGACAAAAGTAGAACGTATTAACACACTTGAAACAAAACCTCTGCTTTTAGGGCGTTTACAACGCACCAAAACACCTGTTAATTTTAAAGTAAGTTACCGCCTCACTAATACAAGCAGACACGTTATCGCGAAGGGTGAGTTTTCTGAAATAACAGAGACGACAACAAGTATTTATCCAAAGCTTAATGTAAGCGCCAACATCGAAGAAAAAACGCTCAACAAACTTTCAAAAACTATCATGAAAGAGGTTTACACCCACATCCGTTCTATCCCTTGGAGCACAACGGTTATTGGTCAAAAAGACGATAGACATGTCACCGTTTTCACCAGCGAAGACGCAGGGCTAACACCAGGGGATATCTTCATAACAGAAAGTCAACCAACAGCAACACTTCAAGTCGCTATGTTTGAAAAGACAGCGCAAGGACAATCCCGCGCTATTTTAAACCTCAAAGAAGGGTTCTTGCCTTCTGTCGGCCGACGCCTTATCCCTGCAAGCAAGTAAGTCAAAAAAAGGCTTAGATTTATACATCTTAGCAGACTTATGCAAAGCGTTTTTGCGCATCCAAAGCCAAGCCAACACCCACACTACCAAAGCGGTCACCATCAACCACTTCAACACCTGGAAAAAGCTCAACCACCATCTCTCTAATAAGTGGGATAGCGGTTGAACCGCCCGTCATAAATATTTTTGTAATGTCACCAAGCGCCACACCAGCATCTGCCACAGTCGAACGTATGTGTGCATCAATACGCACCACGTCTTTTTGAATGGCACTGTGCAAATCATCACGTTTGATATGTAAGTCAAAATCATCACCCACATAGTCCACAACCATTAACGCCTCTTGCATCATAGTTAAGTCAATTTTGGCTTTCTCAACACCCATCGCAAGGCGGTGCCCTTCTTTCTCTTCAATAAGACAAATTAAACGGTCTACTAAATGTTTTTTCTCCATACGCATGGCTAAACTTTTAAGCCCAGCCAACGTTTCCTTGTCGTATAAAAAATGAATTTTATGCCATGTCGCTAAATCATGATGGTAAGAAATAGGCATTTCCATCTTAGGGTCTTCTTTATAAGGTGAACGGTAACCAAAATGTGGCATAACCGAATGCAAGCTTAAGTGCCTGTCAAAATCTGTACCCCCAATATGCACACCACCAGTCGCTAAAATATCTTGCTTACGGTCAATATTTTTTGACTTAGTTGGACATAAACGCACAACAGAAAAATCTGACGTACCGCCACCCAAATCCACAATCAAGGCGAGCTCTTCTTTTTGAATCCCCTGTTCATAATCAAGCGCGGCGGCAATTGGCTCATACTGAAACAATACATCCTTAAAACCTGCTTGCTTGGCTGCTTTTTCTAGAGCATTTTGTGCCGACAAATCAGCCTCGACATCACCGTCCACAAAATAAACAGGGCGTCCCATCACAACTTGATCAAAAGCTTGTCCAGACTGTTTTTGGGCGCGTATTTTCATCTCTTCTATAAAGTGGCTAATAATATCGGTAAAAGCAACGGGCTTACCTTTGACAATGGTTTTATCATGCATAAGAGGCGTGCCTAAAACGCTTTTAATAGAACGCATTAAACGGCCATATTCACCGTCAACATATTCACCAATTGCCGCACGTCCGTAATAAACGTCGTTGCTGTCAAAATTGTAAAAAATAGCACTTGGCAAAGTGACCTTGCCCGATTCTAGTGCCAGCAAAGCAGGTTTTTCGCCCACCATGTGACCTAAAGTTGAATTAGACGTTCCAAAGTCTAAACCGCAGTAAGACATAATGTTCTTTTTCCTTTTTTAACCTTTAAACCAATCCCAGAAAAAGTTTATGGGCGTGCCGCATAAACCATATATTCAATATTACCATCACCGCCATGGATAGCAGCTTCCATATCGTGCATCACTTCAAATCCAAGTGTATTCAGACAGGCTTCAACCTGAGAAAGTGCGCGCAAGCGCTCCCCCTCATCTGTCACCAAGCCTTTTTTGTCCACCGCACTACGCCCAACTTCAAACTGAGGTTTCACCAAACAGCAAATTTCAAAAATGCTATCCACTTCTGCAACCACCGTTGGCAAAACCTTTTCCAAGCTGATAAAGCTTAGGTCTACCACCAATACAGAAGGCTCAAGCGGAAACATTTTAGGCGATAAATCTCGTGCATCTGTTTGTTCGATAGATGTAATGCGCTTGTCACCACGCAAACTTTCATGCAGTTGGTCAGTACCCACGTCTACAGCGTAAACATGCTTAGCACCGTATTCTAAAGAAACCTGGCTAAACCCGCCTGTAGAAGAGCCTATATCAAGGACAATTTTATTTTTAAGGCGCACATCTGCCGTGTCTAAAAGCCCTTTAAGCTTAAAAGCACTGCGAGAAACATAATGATGATCATCTTCCAGCAATTCCACTTCAGCATTTGCAGCCAAAGCCTGCGCTGGTTTTGTTGTCACCACGCCATTTACCTGCACCTTACCGCCTTGAATAAGCGCTTTAGCACGGGCACGGCTACGCACAAGATCATTTTCTACAAGGTATGCATCCAGCCTCATAATTCAAAATCCTTAGTGACCACGTGCCACAACAAAACGAGCCAAAAGCTCAAGCATGCGTGCATCACGTCCAAAAGGTTGAATAAACTGTATAGCTTGAGAGCATAAAAACTCAGCCTGTTTCCTTGCCCCTTCAACACCTAATAAGCTTGCAAAAGTGGCTTTACCAAGCCCCGCGTCTTTACCAACAGCTTTACCCATATCTTCTTCGCTACCTACTTCATCTAAAACATCGTCAACCATTTGGAAGGCAAGGCCAATATTACGGGCATAAGAAGTTAAGCGGTGATGTTCTTCACGGCTGGCACCGTTTAAAATAATAGCACTTTCGCAACAAGCGCTAAAAAGAGCACCTGTTTTTTTACGTTGTAAGCGAGCCAAAGCACCTTGGTCTAAAGATTCAATCGGGCGACCTTCGGCGATAATATCCATCATCTGTCCACCCACCATACCACCAGCACCAGCGGCACCAGCAAATAAAGAAACCAATTCACAGCGTACAGCGCTGTCTTGGTGTGTTGTGCGGTCTGCAAGCACTTCAAAACACTGCGTTAACAAAGCATCCCCCGCTAAAACAGCAGTGGCCTCATCAAACATTTTGTGGCTTGTTGGCTTACCACGACGTAAATCATCATCGTCCATGCAAGGTAAATCATCGTGAATTAAAGAGTATGTGTGTAGCATTTCCATAGCTGTTGCAACACGTAAAGCACGTGGGCGCTTACCACGCAATAAGTCATTTGTTGCCATTACAAGAACTGGGCGCAAACGCTTACCACCTGCAAAAACACTATAACGCATTGCTTCAAACAAACGTGACTCTTCAGTTTCACCAACTTGTGGCAAAAGCCTGTCCATTTCTTCTTCAACAGAAGCAGAAATAGCTGTGACATATTCTTCAAGCTCACGAATATCTTCCGTTGCCATAGCCGCTAAAAGCATGCTGTTTGTTTTACCGCCATGTATTGGTGTTACGTCAACCATATTGTTATTTCTCTTCTTTTGTTTTCATAATTTTTTCGATGCGCATTTCAGCTGCCGACAGTTTGTCTTGGCACTGCTTCACATAAGAAGCACCTTTTTCAAAGGCTTCAAGTGACTTATCTAAAGGCAAATCACCACGCTCTAACTGAGAGACAATCATTTCCAACTGTTCCATCGCATCTTCAAATGCAAGTTCTTTTTGTGTAGCCATAACGCACCTTTTTTAATTTTGTCATTAACGCAGTACTATACCACAAAACAATAACAATGAAGAACCCTTTTAAGGTGATGACCTATGGAAAGAAAAGACAAGCGTGTACTTTATGAAACGTTTAAGGAAATTTGGCGATAGAAAGCAAGATATTGCGCTACAACAACTTCTTCACTAAATGTATTTTTAAGTTTCAAAGTACCACCTTCAACAATTTTTTGTGCCAATGTTTCATCATCTAAAACACGTGCAATACCCTTAACCAGCGCATCTGGGTCATTCATAGGCACCATAACACCAGAAACACCATCTTCCACCAATGATTTTGGACCAGCCGCATCAGCCGTTACCAAAGGAATTTCATGTGCCCAAGCATCTAAAACAACATTCCCCAATGGTTCATAACGTGAAGGTACCAGCCAAATATCGGCCGCTGAAGCCACCACACTCAACTCAGAAACCCATCCAGCAAAATGCACACGATCAGCAACATCTAAAGACTCTGCCAATGACCTTAAAGCGCTTTCTTCAGGCCCTGTGCCTGCCACAAGTAAATAGACATTTACAGGTAAATCTTTTAGAGCTGTTATCGCCGTGTCTATCCCCTTAACATCATGCAACCGCCCTGCCACAAACAACACTTTTGCAGACTGCGGAATTTGATAACCATAACGCACGCCCGAGCGATGCTCGCGGTATTCGCTTGGCGGTAACGGTGAAAAATTAGGAAGATAAAAACTTTTATCTTCAGGCCAACCACTTTGAATAAGATAGTTTTGAATACCTTTTGTATTCCCAGCTAAATAATCACAATTCTTGTAATTTTTTAGGGCATAATACCCCCCCAAACGCCCAACAGTTGGAATTTTTGTTTTAGGGAAAGCTTTACAAGCACGGTTCATCCAACCTTGAACCACATCCGGCTTAAAGTTATTCATATATTTTTTTAGAAGGGTTTTCGTTTTAAAATCTAACAATCCACCAAAAGGTGCCGTGCGATAAGGTATGCCTTTTTCTTCAAGCTGCTTTGCCATCCAACTATTTTCACGCACCACGCATAAAACCTCGCAGTGTTTTTGCAAAGCAATCACCAAACGCAGATAAAAAAGTTCAGCACCACCGCTATTTTTTGCACCTAAAACATGCATAACCTTCAAACGCGGTGCATTCATCACTTATACTTTGCTCCAAGTTCAATCTCAGCCTTAATGTGGCTTAAAATAATAAACATCATCGCCATCAATGCGAGCAAAAATCCCATGCGTCCCTCTCTGTAACCTTTACGGGCAAAGTAAGACTTATAAAAACGTGTTAACCCCTTACGTACAGACGTTTTAAAGGGGGGTAAATGATCTGCTTGTGCCATATCTTTTGCACGGGCATCGGTGTAACGCTTTAAGCGGTCAATCATATCGTTAATGTCATTATCAACCAAATGAATGATAGGGTGCTTCAAACGGTCAAACTTATTATGAAGCTCAACAGAAGGGTGAACCAAACCAGCCCCCCACACCTTATTACCTTTGGTAAACAAACGCGCCACTGTATTTGTGCCAAACGAACCAGCCCAACCATACTGAACCCATCTATCCCCTACATAATTACGTACAGGAACAAGGTAATAGCCTTTTTCAGGCTGATTTGAAATAACTTCGCGAATTTCTGTAGCCAGCTCAGAGCTTATACGCTCATCGGCGTCAAGCTCCATAATCCAGCGCCCTTTACAGGCGTCAATACCAGTATTACGTCTCTTACCTTCTACATGAAAATTTTCCGCAATACCGCCTTCGATGATATTTTGCGTATATTTTTCTACAACTTCACGTGTGCCATCCGTACAGCGGTCTAAAACCACCACAATTTCATCACAAAAATGCAGTGACTTCAAAGCATCTTCAATGATATGCGCTTCATTATGCACCACCATTAAACCACTCAGTAAAACCTCTGAATCCTTTTCAATACCCTTAGACACCAACTCACCCTTTACGTTCAATAGCCCAGCCCACACGTGCCGAGAAAATAGCGCTAAAGATAAGCATCGTTAGCCACCAAGGGTGGAAAATAGATGTACTTGTAAGCGCTGCTACTAAAAAGGCCGCAATAGAAGCAAGACCTGCTGCACCATAAAGGTTAGACCTTGCAGAACGCATAAAGTATTTTAGCATCATGATAAGCAAGCAAATCGTAATAGAACCACCAATAAAACCTGTTTCAAGGAAAAGCTGCAACAAGAAATTATAAGGGTGTGAAGCGCCTTCACTTACAAAACGAAACGTGTTTACACCAATCCCTGTAAACGGTTGGTCAAACATATGCGCCCACGCTATTTGCCACAGGTCAACACGCGGGGTAAATTCTTCTGCATGCATAATAGACATAAAGTCTTCTGGTTGATTAAAACCACGAGACCAACCATAGCAAAGCAAAGCAAAGACAAGCAAAAACACGGAACCTAAAACAGGCTTAACATGAAAATGAAGCCCATGATAGCGCCATACTGTAAATAAGAAGATAAACAAAGCAACCACAAAAGCAGCCCAACCTACATAGCCACCACTTACAAATAAAGCAAGTAAAGTAACAACCGTAATCGGTACGGCAAACCATTTCACCATCACTTCGCCTTCACGGTAACGTCTAAACAACCAAGCCCAAATAAATGGCATGAGCACAGCAAAAACACCGCTCATTTTAGCTAATCTTTCAGGCAAAGCTGCATTATCCCCGTGCAATGCCTGACTAAACCTGTCACTTCCTGCAAAAGCGTCTATCAAGCAAAAACTTGCGACAACCACAGTCGAAATAGTCAGTGAACGGTAAATAATATCTGTATGCCTTGTTGGCATTTCACGTAGAGCAATATAAAACATTAAAGCCATCATACCCATACCCACAATATCACCCATTTTTTTCATGGAATGGATTTGGTCAATTGAGAAATAAGCAGATGCCAACAAAGCCATAAAAAAGGCGCATAAAATATATAAAACCTTAGATGTCGCAAGGAACTTAAGCGTACTACGCAATGAATTACCTTTGGTCGCCATAAGGCCACAAAGAATACCAAAAATAAGAACGGCCGCCATAACACCAGGCCCTAAAATAACCAACGGTAAAGCTGCGCCTAGGCAAGAGCCTGAAAGTTTCCATAGCATTTGTTTTTCGTCTTTAAGCACTTTTTTCTTCCTTTTCTGCTCTCATATTTTCAATAACTTCAACAACTTTAGCCAAAACAAGCTCTGGCTTTATGTCTGTCATAATGCGCTTTGGCGCATGGGGGGCTAAATTTACCTCTTCACGTTCAGGGGCAACAATTGTCATACCTTTTTTTGAAACAGGTGCGTATAATTTTTCATCTGTTGGCCCAAATAACGTTAATGTAGGCACCCCTGCCGCTGCCGACAAATGCGCCAAACCTGAATCATTCCCAAGAAAACCTGTTAAATGTGTCATCCACGCATACGCTTCTGTTAAAGATGTTTTACCCACCAAATCAATACGCCTATTTTCAGGGATATGGTTAATAAAGTCTTCCACACTTTCTCGTTCATGCGCTGCACCAAAAATAACAAATTTTGCATTTTCAAAACCAGGCAACGAAATAAGTTTATTGGCCGTAAAAGCAAAGTAGCGTTGCGGCCAAGTTTTCCCAATCCAATTTGCTGTGGGCGCAACACCCACCAATACATTTGCGTTGATAGCATGCACTTCAGAATCAATACGCGCCTGCGTTACATCATCAACCCATACACGCGGGGTCATTTCTTTTTCCATCGGCCATAAATTAGCCATTTGTTCAGCTTTGTGTAAAGTTTTATCACGAGAAGCGGATAGAATACGCTTTTTACCGCGTAAGAAATAAGAAAGCCCTGTACCACGCAAGTCCACAATAATGTCATACTTGTATTTATAAAGCTTTTTCCATAAATCAAAATAATGCATGTGATGTTTACGTTTTTTAATAGGGATAAGCTCACCTAAATTTGGCATACCTGTAAACAGATCAACCGCACGTCCACCAGCGACAACATCAACCACAGCGTCTGGGTATGTCGTCAACAATCTATCGAGTAAAACCGTTGAAAGAACCACATCACCAATGTTGGTTTGTGTCATAAATAGAATTCTCAAAATGTATTACCCCTGCATTTAAAAATATAGTCATGTCAGTTATATACTTTATTGTTATGAAAGTAAACGCTAGACACCATTTACAGCGCTAAATTTTATAGCAATCAATTCTTATTCTATAGCTTGTCGTTCTGTTTAAACTGTGTCATTTTATTGTTATGGAAAAATTATACCACCTAAGCGATCGTGCTTTGCTGGGCATTGACGGACGAGACAGTACAGAATTCTTACAAAGTGTCATAACAAATGACATTTTTTTAGTGGACACACATAAAGCGATATATGCGGCACACTTAACACCTAAAGGTAAGTTTTTATACGACTTTTTCATCTCTAAAATGGGTGACATGTATGTTTTAGACTGCCATAAAGATGAACTTATGCCCCTTGCTAAAAGCTTACACGGTTATATTATAAGCAAGGACATAAGCCTGCATGATTTAAGCGCAGATTACACATGTATCAGCAGTTCAAATAAAAATGCGCCAGAAAGCGTGCTTTCTTTTAAAGACCCAAGGCACGAAAAATTAGGCTACCGCCACTGGGTTAAAGATGCACCAGCAGACTGTGAAAATGCGGAAGCATACCACATTCAGCGTATTAAACTAGGTATTATTGACGGTGCATTTGACGGATTAAAAGAACGCTCTTTAATCAACGAAATGGGTTTTGAAGGCTTAAATGGTGTCAGCTTTAACAAGGGCTGCTACGTCGGTCAAGAGCTAACAGCGCGCACCAAGTTTAGAACCGAACCAAAGAAAAAGGTCTTCCAAATATCATTTTCAGGTACCGCTCAAAATGGTGATATTATTAAATGCGGTAATATGGATGCTGGCTGGATATTTTCAAATTATGAGGGTCATGGTATCGCTATGCTACGCACCCGTTACTTAGACAAAGAGATGACCTTAAACGACGCGCCCATTCAAGTCATTGAGCTATAAAATCTATAAAAAAAGCCTCCGTTTAGGAGGCTTTTTAATCTTAACATGTCTACAACAAACGTTATTTGTCTGAATCTTTCTCAGATTCTTCCATTTTAGCAATTTCAATATTAGCACGCACTTCAATTTCATCTAAAATTGACTTAAGCTCTGGATCAATTTTGTCTAAATCTTGCGCTTGCGTTTCAACAGCTTCTTTCAACCGAATAACAGCACCTGAATCGTTACCATTTAAAATATCTTTTTCTAAATCTTCAAGCTGATCTAGCATATATTTACCGCGCCCTTCAGCGTCAGCAGGCACACCACCAACAGGGCCTTTACGTTCAACCGATGAAACAGATTCAACACTTTCAGCCGCCTCTAAAGCTTCAACACCGCCCGCTGCATCCACCAACGCATCAAAACTTACACCCGAAGACTTCGTGGATTTTGATGATTTTTTACTTTTAGAAACCCCTTGAGTTCCCTTGGTGTTTACAACTTTCATAGCGACCATTCTTTTTAATTGGTTATAAATTTTATTTTAAGGCGGAAAACACCTCTATATCAAGTAAAATGCACAAACTGCGCCAACTTTCAAAAAAATAAACATCCCTGCTGTGTTTTTTAAGTTATGAAAAAGTAAAAACCACATAACTACCGCCCTATTCTTGTGTAAACAAAACGGCATGTTCCAGCATTTGATCAGCAAACAATGTCACCATGGCGCCAAGGGTTATGCCCATCATAAATAAACCAATTACAATCGTTAAAGGCATAGCCACAAAGAAAACTTGTAATTGAGGGATAAGCCTATTAAACACACCAAAACCAACATAAACCAAAAATCCAACAGCCATCACAGGGGCGGAAAGTTTAACACCAATAAGGAACATATCACTCACCACTTGGGTCACAGCTTTTGCAGCATCCCCAATATCAGGCAAGTTACCCGCAGGGAACATGTTATAACTATCAAGTAAAGCTAACAAAACAACATGATGCAAATTCAAAGCAAATACCAGCATAGTCGCAATAAGCGTTAAAAGTAAACTGGGTGCGGTACTGTTACCACCCATAGAAGGGTCAAACAAGGTAGAGGCCTGTAAACCTGCAGAAAAACTTATCATTTCGCCCGCTACGTGCATGGCTGTAATAAACAACCTTGCGCTAATACCCATCATAATACCCACGGCAAACTCCACAAAAATAAAACGCAGCATGGTTGACATTCCCTCAGGTAACAGCGGCATAGAAGGTTCTAAAATAGGAAACATAGCAAGCGTACAAAAAACGGATAAGAGTAAGCGGATACGCGTACTCACAGAAACATCGCTCAATCCAGGGAAAATCATAATACATGTCCCTAAACGTATAAAAATAAGGAACATAGGAAAAACCATCAATGATGCAATGTTCATCATGGCTTAGCCAGCACCTCCAGGTGCTGTGGCTATCATTGCAAAAAGCTCTAAGGCAAAGGTATGAATTTTATCCCCCATCCAAGGCATTACAATAATAAGCGCAATAAAAACAACAAGAATTTTAGGCACAAACGTGAGTGTCATTTCTTGAATAGAAGTAAGCGCTTGAAAAAGAGCAATGATCAAACCGATAATTAAAGCCACCAACATAATAGGCGTACTCACCCATAAAAGGGTTTCAATACTTAATCTGCCCATATCAATAACTTGTTCTGGTGTCATAACACTACCTTTATTTATTCTTTCTATAAAAATAGCAAAACTTTAAACAAAAAGCGATCCTTTACTTGCAAAGTCTTTAACAACTCACTATACATAGCCAATCAAGACATATCTTTACCTTTTCGCAAAAAATTATGGTCGTTATTACCGTCATTATCAGCTCTTACAAAATACACAACATCAACAAGGAGTACGGATACACCAAAAAAATAGTCCTACAAATTTATAGCCAAAACGTTAACCCTCATCTTTTAGTTAAGGGCATTTAACGTCAATAATTTTCATAACATCTTTCAAAACTAGGAAATATATATGCTTATTTATTTAATGATTTCACCTTTTTTACTGTGTGCACTTCAACAGAAAAAGGCGCCAAATACCCACAAAAATGAAAGAGATGGTAAAACGCCTTCTCAACAATTTTCAAATTCCATACTGCTAGCATCTGCTTTACGTTAAAATGTTATCGACCTTCAAGCCCTCATTTGAGGGCTTTTTTTGTATTGTAAACACACATCCCACATAAAAAGACCCCCATACATAAAGCATGGGGGCAACGAAGGGAAAACGTGCGAACTAAGTTTTAATGTACTTTAACTGTTTTATCTTGAACCTTCATACTTAAGGATGGCTTGGCAAGTCCCTCTTGCTTGAGCATGGATAATATACTTTGCATAGCGTCACTTTCTACCATCGAATCTAAAAGTGCTTCAATGGGCATTGAAGGTGTATTCACCACAGATGCTGACGAACATGCCGGAAGGTCAGTTGCTGTGGGTGCGTTAGACTTTGTCATATTTTGCATAGTATTTATCCTATTTCGTTCCTTGTTGTATACGTTATAAGAGCAAACATTTTCATTACAACCCCCTTTAACAATAAAAAGTATACAATTGATATATGGATAATAAAAAGGGCACAAATGCCCCTTTTAACTACACGTGATATGTGAATAGAGATCACTTTACGAGACTGGTATACACACCTTACGTGTATAAAGCCGCTGCAAAATTATTTAACCGCCGTTATTTCTTTTTCAAAACCCAAACCTGTTCTTTGCCGTATGCTGGCGCACTTTTATAAAAGTCTGAATATTCTTCTGTCACTTCTAAACCGCACATTTCAAATAGGTGCAACATTTCTTGCCTTGTGCTCCAGCGCATTTTAAGCTTCGCTTCTTCTGTGCGTAAAACTGTGCCTGTATAGGTCATTTCACTATACAAATAAGTGTCTTCAAACGTTTGCGTAAACATATCACTAACACGCTCTACAAAGTCAATTTTCACCAAATTCCCTGTTTTAGGGTGCTTCACAATCGGTAGATTATTTTCATCTTCTTCCAATTGCTCTTCACTCACAGGTTCAAATTTAGGGTCAAACAAGTCTAATATTAAACGACCACCATCTTCCATGTGCCCACGCATCATTTTCAAGCAATCCTTTTGCTTTTCAACCGTGTCCAAACACTGGAATGTACGCCCAGGTACAATCACAAGCGGAAATTCACGCTGCAAATCAAAAGCGGTCATATCCCCTTCTAAAAATTCGATATGGCGCAATGCAGCAGAAGGCATAGAAAACATTTTATCCTTCGCTTGTGAAATCATTAAAGGAGAAAGATCTAAACCAACCACGTCACAGCCCATACATGCCAGTTCCCATGTAATACGACCAGTACCGCAGCCAAGTTCTAAAACAGGGCCACCGCCACCACGCCCATAACGGCGTGCATATTCCAAATAAAACTCCAGATCACCTTCAAGCAAAGGGTCTCCATGTGCAAAGCGTTCATCATAAACCTCTACGTCTAAACCGTTTGTTTGATATGCTACCGTTTTAAATTCCATCTTTTTCAACCTATTTATTCAATGTTTTTCTAAACGCTTTAAATAAAACGCATATAAATCCACTAAAATAATTGCAAATGCTATGCCAAAAACATCTTTACGTTTGTATAAACCTGTTTATACAATTCAAACCCTTGAAAAATGACGCCTCAAACCTTATATATTCAATAGAAATCAATATATCTATAAACTTTTATCCTTCCTCAAACGTCACAGGTGACTCAAATGGATACGATCCTTAAACTTATTATTATCTCAATTATTTTTGTTGTAACTACTTGTTATGCAGGTGTTTGCCTTTTACTTAGCTTTTTAAATATCGCGACAAAGGCAGCCATTACACATCAATTTCAAAAAAAGACAAAAGTAAAAAAGCTAAAAGGTTTTCATAACTTTGACGCTAAAGCAATTAAGCTTGCTCATAAATAAATTAAACCCCCTCCCTTCGAACAAAAAAAACACCTAGCGTAAGCTAGGTGTTTTAATCAATCAACCTCAAGAGATATGTTTAAATTATTCATTCCAAAGCGTAGTAACCTACGCGCATGGAATGAATAACAAACAAATCAACTTAAGAAGCAGCGGCACGGATTTCATCCGCAACGCTTGAAGGTACATCGTCGTAGTGTGATACCGTCATAGAGTAATCGGCACGACCCTGCGTTAGGGAACGTAAGTTTGTTACATAACCGAACATGTTCGCTAAAGGAACGTGTGCAATAATAACAGTTTTACCGAATTTCTCTTCTGATCCTTGGATTTGACCACGGCGAGAAGAAATATCTCCAATCACGTCACCCATGTAATCTTCTGGCGTTACAACTTCAACCTTCATAATAGGCTCAAGAAGTACTGGTGAACACTTGCTTATAGCGTCACGTACAGAAAGAATACCAGCCATTTTAAAGGCCATCTCAGATGAATCGACTTCGTGGTAAGAACCATCGAATACAGTCGCTTTAACGTCAACCACTGGGTAACCAGCAACCATACCGTTCTTAAGCGCTTCTTCGATACCTTCACCAACTTTTGGTACGTATTCACGAGGAATAGCACCACCAACGATTTCAGATACGAATTCGAAACCTTTACCAACTTCGTTTGGTTCAAAGCGAACAACACAGTGACCGTATTGACCACGTCCACCAGATTGTTTAACGTGTTTACCAACACATTCAGCGCTTTGACGGATTGTTTCACGGTAGGCAACCTGAGGCGCACCAACGCTTACTTCAACACCAAATTCACGCTTTAGACGGTCAATCATAATATCCAGGTGAAGTTCACCAACACCGGCAACAATTGTTTGACCAGAGTCTTCGTCAGTAAATACGCGGAATGAAGGATCTTCACCCACAAGCTTACCAAGTGCAACACCCATTTTTTCTTGAGCATCTTTAGATTTTGGTTCAATCGCCATAGAAATAACTGGGTCCATCGCTATAATACGCTCTAGCACGCAGTCGTAACCTTCAGACGCAAGTGTATCACCAGTTGTTGTATCTTTAAGACCAACAATCGCACCAATATCACCTGTGCGTAGTTCAGAAACTTCTTCACGGTTGTTAGCGTGCATCATTACAATACGTCCAACACGTTCTTTTTTACCTTTAGAAGTGTTGTAGATGTAAGAACCAGAAGAAATAACACCTGAATAAACACGTACGAATGTTAAACGACCAACAAATGGATCCGTCGCAATTTTAAACGCTAAGCAAGACATTTTAGCATCATCAGAAGGTGTCAATAAAATTGGCTCACCCGCTTCTGTTTGGCCTTTAAGTTTTGCTTCAGCAACTTCATTAGGCGCTGGTAAGTAAGCTACAACAGCGTCTAGAAGTGTTTGAATACCTTTGTTTTTAAACGCAGTACCGCACATTACAGGGAAGTAAGCCATGCTTAAAGTAGACTTACGGATAAGTTCCATAAGTTTTTCTTCAGTTGGCTCAATACCTTCTAGGTATTCCATCATTGCTTCTTCATCAGCTTCAACAGAAGCTTCAATCAACACTTCACGTGCAGCTTTAGCATCGTCAAGTAGTTCAGCAGGAATTTCTTGCACGTCGTAAGCAGCGCCCATCGTTTCGTCGTTCCAGATAATCGCTTGCATTTTAACAAGGTCGATACAGCCCTTGAAGTTTTCTTCAGAGCCGATTGGAAGTTGAATAGGAATAGCGTTTGCGTTTAAGCGTTCACGAATCATTTTCACGCCGCTTGTAAAATCAGCACCTGTACGGTCCATTTTGTTAATAAAACAAATACGTGGCACACCATAGTTGTTAGCGTGACCCCAGTTTGTTTCTGATTGTGGTTCAACACCACCAACAGAACAGAATACAGCAACCAAACCATCAAGTACACGTACAGAACGTTTTACTTCAATGTTAAAGTCAACGTGTCCTGGTGTATCAATAATGTTAATTGTGTGCTTGTCCCAAGTACAAGTTGTCGCAGCAGAAGTAATTGTAATACCACGTTCTTGTTCTTGAGCCATCCAGTCCATAGTGGCAGCACCATCATGTACTTCACCAATTTTGTGTGACTTACCAGTATAAAATAGAATACGCTCAGTTGTTGTTGTTTTACCAGCATCAACGTGCGCCATAATACCAATATTACGGTAGTCAGATAAAGGAACTTTACGAGCCATTTTTTATAGTCTCTTTCTCTTTGTGGCTTATGAAAAGCCGTTATTTTTTATTTCTTTTACCTGCTTTGGGCAATTTTTACAAAGAAGGAGGTGAAAATTTCTTCACACCTCCTTCAAGCAAATATTACCAGCGGTAGTGAGCAAACGCGCGGTTCGCTTCAGCCATTTTGTGCGTATCTTCACGTTTCTTCATTGAAGCACCACGACCTTCTGAAATATCCAAAAGTTCGTTCATTAGGCGGTCCTTCATTGTTTTTTCATTACGAGCACGGGCGTACTGTACGATCCAACGAATTGCAAGAGCTTGAGCACGTTCAGCACGTACTTCACAAGGCACTTGGTAAGTTGCACCACCAACACGGCGAGAGCGTACTTCAACTTCCGGCTGAACTTTTTCCAAAGCTTCGCGGAAAAGAGCGACAGGGTCGTTACCAGTTTTGGCTTTAACACCGTCCATTGCACCGTAGAAAATTTTCTCGGCGATTGATTTTTTACCGTCAAGCATCATAAGGTTCATGAATTTTGTTACGATAGCGTCGTTGTACTTAGGATCGCCAAGTACTTCGCGTTTTTCAGCTGCGTGTCTTCTAGACATAATTGAGTCTCCTTACTTCGGACGTTTTGCACCGTATTTAGAACGGCCTTGTTTACGATCAGATACACCTTGAGTATCAAGAGTACCACGGATAACGTGATAGCGAACACCCGGTAAATCCTTTACTCGACCACCACGGATAAGAACAACAGAGTGTTCCTGAAGGTTGTGACCTTCACCCGGGATGTAAGAAGAAACTTCAAAACCGTTTGTTAGACGAACACGTGCCACTTTACGTAAAGCAGAGTTCGGCTTTTTAGGGGTTGTTGTGTAAACACGTGTACAAACGCCACGCTTTTGCGGGCAAGCTTGTAACGCAGGGACTTTAGTTTTGTCCTTCGGGTTACTACGAGGCTTACGTACCAATTGGTTAATTGTAGGCATAAATAATATCCTTGTTTTTTATAAAATAAAAAATGGGCGAACCAATATGAAGGCTTCGCACATTTACTTTGAAAAATGGTTAAAGGCAATGCGTGCCACCAAATTTCCCTATTGCGTTCAATAAAGAACATGCCCTTTCTACGCCAAAGACACGACTTCGTCAAGCACTAAGTGATGAAATAACAAGCTTTTTCAATTTCACGGGTCAAAATTCAGTTGATATTAAAACACGTACATCAGCGCGGTGTATACAAACCATCTATATATCCTCTTAAATAGCGGCAATAACTCACAACATTTCATACCTATGTGAAATTTTTAAGCTTGATATTACCCCCTTATGCACCCACAACTTACTAAGTACAAAACTTATTCTTTTTACCTAGCGCCCCCAAAGGGCTAAGGATCTACCATGTTTAAACAAACTTTACGTCAGCTTCTTAGCCGTCAAAAGGCGCCTGTACCCCACATTGTCAACAACACCAAAGACCTCACTGTTATGGTGACACGTATAGACGATAGCATCCTTAACCATGGGAGCGAACTGATATACAATAAACACCAACTTCAAGAAGGCGGTTTAAACGAAAACCATTTCTTTATAGTTGAAATATTAGATGGTGAAAATATTGTTTACGCCAAGCGTATCGCTTATACACAAAAAGATTGTATAAGCTATGCAAGCAAAGACACACTAATCACCCACGCTCAAAATACTTTCCACACCATATACGTTAAAAGCACATACAATGAAAGTGACGGCACCCCGCCTGCTGGTATCCTTGGTATTTATGCTGAAAAGATGAATGATCGTTCATTGCAGCTTACAACCATAGGTCAAGGTAAACACAACCCATTTAAACAAGAAACGACGTTTACGCCCAGTTTCACGTAAAACCTAAATCTTCGAAATCAAAAAAAAACACCCTAAGCGGTGTTTTTTTATGCGTATAAAATAATATTATAAATAAAGGTGGGTGTGAATATAAAAATTGTTATGCAGAGGCCTATTTCTGCATTCACATCTTTGCATTGTATACACATAAAAGATACATTCCATTCGCTTTTTATCAAAAAATGAAGCGGGCAACGATTTCATTCCACCTTTATACCTCACCTATTCCGCTTTCATTCCACCTCTATTCGCCTGTTATTCGCATAAAAAAAACCTCTCCGAAGAGAGGTTTTTTAGGGACCGGCTGAAGTGCTATCAGGGGGGGGAGAAGATGCTCCAGCCGTTAACGTTCCAACACTTATCGAATTTGCAGTAACTCGTTCAGCATCTGGTCGGCCGTCGAAATGATGGTCGATGATGCCTGGAACGCACGCTGCGTCACGATCATGTTGGAAAACTCTTGCGCAATATCCACTGTGGATTGTTCAAGCGCACCAGAAACAATTTTCGCAGTACCACCCACGCCAGCCACTTTATAAAGCGGGCCACCTGAACCGTCTGTTTCACGAAGTAGGTTGTTACCAACCGGCTCTAGCTCAGCTGTATCTTGGAATACCGCCACGACCAACTGCCATAGTTTTTTGGACTCACCGTTTGTAAATGAACCAATAACATAACCGTCACTGTCCACACCTACGGCTGCTAAAGTACCCGATCCAAAACCGTTTTGGTTTGCAAAGCGCGTGTTATATGGAGATGAGAACTGCACAGCTCCGTCAGTACCACGGCCTTCGTCTAGCGGGTTTTGTGCAAGTGCTGGAATATCAATCGTACCACCACCCCACGTTGTAACGTCAAATGCTGAACTTACTGTAAAGGTTACACCGTTTGTAAATTCAAGCGTACGGTTAACGTTAGTTGTAGGCATAACAGCTGTAAACGATGTACCATCTGGCTCGGTAATTTGAATGTTATATCCGCCAGGAACAACACCTAAGTTTGCAAGCGTGTAACTACCACTAACAACACGGCCACCCTCAACAGGAGAATTACTCGCCTCCTCACTCATAGCAACGTCCAACACACCATCAGCAAAAGTCATACCAGCTGTCGCTGTTGTGTCATCAAACAAGAAACCACCCGTAAAGTCACCAAAGTTTACAACAACATTACCCTCTTCAACACCACCCGACCAAGGCACTGTCAATGATGTGCCTGATGCATATTTTAGAGAACCATTACGGTTAAAGTCTAGCTCACCACGTCCAATAACAGCGTTTGTCCCAGAAGCAACAGGGTTACCAAAGAGATCAGTCACAATTTCGCTACCATCTGTATAAGCCGACCAATCCCACGAGTTGTTTGCATTTTTTGAGAAGACCATAGATACATCACGTGCGCCACCCTCTGAGTCGTAAAAACGAATATCAGCTACAAAATCAGCCTGTGTTGGATCTGCTACAATGGCGTCCAAGTTAGCTGCTAATGTTGTAAGCGTATCGTAACTGTGAATTTCTTCATCAGCTGTTAAGTTAAAACCAATATCTAACTCAGTTGAAGGCCTTGCAGAAGAACTAACAGACTGCAACTCCACAGGACCTGGATTTTGGATGTCTTGAATTGTACCATCCGACTCAGTCCTCCACCCAAGCAAACGCTGCCCTGATGGGTTTGTAAGAAAACCTTTGTTATCTTCACTAAAGGCACCCGCCCTCGTGTAAAAATAAGCTGTATCCGTTGTAATTTCTTCACTGTCTACCACGGTAAAGAAACCGTTACCACTTAATGCTAAGTCGGTTGAACTTTGCGTAGAAAGAAGTGAACCTTGTGCGTTTTGGAAACGGTTAAAGCTTGTGCCTACACCACCCGCATTATAAAGCGTACCACTTAAACCAGCACTTGTTACCTGTTGGTCAAAGAGCGTCCTAGTGTTCTTATAACCAATTGTGTTTACGTTTGCTAAGTTATCAGAAATCACACTAATAGATTCTGACTGACTCAATAGCCCTGATACACCACTTGACATAGATCCAAATAAACTCATAACTCAGGTCTCCTTTTCTACTTTTTTAATATTTCTTTAATGTTAAAACTTTTACGAATTAAAACTGTTAAACTGTCGGCTCTGTGTTTTCAGAATCGTCACCAGCCACTTCATCTTCACTTGCACTATTATTTCCAGACCCTACAACCGACTCTCTTACAAGTAAAATATCATCTAAACTAAAAGTTCTGCCGTCTGACGCTGTAAATTGAACGGAGTCTCCGTCACCTTCCATAGCACTTACATGTCCGTAACTATATTCTTCAACTGTTACCTCTTCACCGTCTGGTGCAATGCCTGAAACTTTAAACGAATAGAACCCAGCAGGTACTGCGTCGCCAGCATCATTTTTACTATCCCAAATAGTTTCATTACGTCCAACCTTCAAACCACCTTCAAGAGTACGCACAACGGCACCTGTTGAATCCATCACTTCAATAGATACATCAGAAACAAGCGAAGGTACTTTATAGTTAATTGAAACATCCATCTCACCATTTGTTGCCGTAACATCACCTGGAATAAGTGCATCCTTACCAACATATGAAAGCGCTACTGCTTGCTGTGAGTAATCTGATTGCCCCGCAATTTTTGCCAAATATTCATTTTGTGTAATATTTTGCTCTAAACTTGAGAATTCGGCTAATTGTGCTGTCATTTCCTTGTTATCCATTGGCTCAAGCGGGTCTTGGTTTTCAAGCTCCGTTACCAATAACTTTAAGAAAGTTTCAAAGTTCAACTCGGCTGCTGCACTTGCATCGCCGCTCTTACTTTCAACACCATTTGCTTTGTTAACAGCATCTACATTGGCTGAACTGTCTGAGAAATAGCTAATTGGATTTATCGCCATTGCTTTATCTTTCTTTAAAATTTTCCTTAAACCGAAACATCTACTAATGCGTCAGGTTTAACCCAATTGGCAGATTCTTCTGCCTTACCACCAACATTCAAGAAACCATCATCATCTTCTTGAGCGTTACTACCTTTTCCACCGCGGCCTGAAGCTTGTTGCTCTTGACCTTGGTTATTGTCTTCAAGCTTAAATTGAATACCTTCTTTATGAAGTTCCAACCCTGCCTCTTCGAAGCTTTGTTGTAGTATACGCAAGTCTCGTGCCAAATGTTCTGCAGCCTCGATACTTTGTACAACAATCGTACCGCGCACGACGCCTTTGCTAATATTTAGCTTAATATCCAATTCACCAAGCTCTGGCGGGTCAAGCCTAAAACGAATTTGTCCTCCACCTTGTTTAACAAGACTCTTCATCTGAATATCAACCTGAGAGGCAATATTTGCCTGTTTGACCATAGCTTGCTGGCTGCGACCATCCACACGCGCTTCAAACGACGTACGTCTTGCAACAACCTCCATTACTTCATCGAAGTTTTGATCTATATTTTCTAAATCAACTTTTTCACCTTCGGCCGTTTCAAGCTCTAGCATTTTACCCTCACCTGTAGCGGTCACCTGTGGCTTCACTGTGAATAGATTTTCAGCAGGTTTATTCGTTATCACCTTATCAGCCGCAATATTTGATATATCACGCTTAACTGATTGACGTTCGTCCTGCGCCATTTTTTCAGCACTTGCGGCAAAAACGCCTTGAGGCACATCAGCAGATTTCGTTTGGGCTACCGCCACCTGTGCTGGTGTATTTATAGATTTTGCTTGCGCCATCACCTCAGACTGCGTGGTTCCCTTTATAGGCGTAGCAATATCTTTAATATTTAACGGTTCAAAACCGTCGGCCTCAACATCACCTTCAGGTACGACAAAGTCTGAGAGGGAGGCTTGTTTCCCTGATGAAGCAAATTTACTGTCATGCATCACAGAATTTAAAGAATCGCCCTTTAATATCGTCATACCAATATCACCAGAAGAAAGTGTACTACTTGCCTCAAAAGCAATCATAGACTGGCTCATTTGCATACTGATTTGCGTTAAAGTTAAATCAGAACTAAACACATCACTCTGCTCAGAGGCCATATTAAAAATACTGGTGATTAAATCTGGTTTTTCTTCACCAGCCACTTCAATGCCAAATCTTTGGCGCATCAAAGCAATAGCCGTTACAACATCAGTTGCTTTTTTCAAAGCATCTTCAGGTGAAAGACCCATTTTTTCATAAGCATTTGCAAGGCCATCAACACCTTTGATATCACCAAAACTGGTGCCAGATTTCTGCAAGTGAATCACTGTCTGTCTCACTTCAACAAACAATTCCTCATATGAAATCGAACCTTCTGAAAAGCTGTCTAGCAAACCATGCAAATGATCAACATCAACCGCACTTTTTGCATTTAAAAACGGATTAGAATCTGCATCTAAAGATTGCGCTTCCAGAACACCATCAGCACCAACAAAACCATCCAAATTCAAAGATATAGCGTCAACTTCTGGTGGTACAAATGCTTCAAGCGCCGCACCTAAGTCCCCATCTAAAACACCCTCATCACTACTTAAAAGACCCAGTAACCCATCCAAACCTTCTGGCACGCTTTCGCCCTCAGCTGGGATTTGAGATTGACCGCCGAGTAAAGCTGCAAAAAATGCTGCAAAACCGCCAGCGCTTGACATGGATAATTGCCCCCCGCCTGTTAAAGACGCAGGAGTATTTCCAAACTGTGAAATTGGTGTTATAGTCATATCTTATAAACCTTTCTAACCGAAGGAGTTTTAATTACAAGATTACTAGATGCAAGATAGTTGCCAATTTTGAGCGAAGAAATAAAAAAAGACAAAAAAGCCGTCGCTATCAAATACGACAAAGGGCAAAACGCTGCACCACATGTGGCAGCAAAGGGTCGTGGCGCACTGGCTGAACGTATTCTTGCCATCGCTCAAGAGCATAATGTTCCCATTCATAGCGATGCAGATTTAGTGGAAATTTTAGACAAGGTAGAAATTGAGCAAGAAATTCCTCTTGAAGTATATACAGTAGTTGCAGAAATATTTGCTTACATTTATAAAGTAAGCAAGAAAGAGAAAAAAAAGGGTGAGTAAATATGTCTAGGGCAGATGTTTTAATGCGTAAAATCCGTGATGATATTGCGGTAATTTCTAACCAAAAAGGCGCTAAAGATAAAAATGAAATTGAGATTATGGAAAATGCGTTAATTGACCTTACAAGGCACATCACAGCATTGAGTGACATCCCTCAAGAAGAAGTAACCCCCCATAAAGAAGAGTTGATTGGTATTATGGCCATGATGGACAACCTTACAAATATTATAGAAGCATCTAAAACAGAATCGAGGCAGGCTGTCCTTGATATCGTCCATAAAATTAAAGCCCAAAGCAGCTATAATAAAAAGTAAATAATCATTTAAATTTAAGAAAAGAATCAGCTCGTGTTCAGTACCCATATAGATATTTCACAGTGGATATTCGCCAGCGGCGTTTTAATTATCTTACTCTTTTTGTTTGCATATGCCGTGCGCTTTGTCGCCAACAAACAACCCCAAACAGTTTTAGGCATGAAGCGTAAACGCATGCGTCTTATAGAGTCTCTACACCTAGACGCGCGTAATAAAATATGCATTATAGAAATGGATGATACAGAAGTTATTTTAGCTGTGGGTGCCAATGGATTTGAAACGATAGGCACACAGGAAAAAGTATCAGAGCCTCTATTAGAAGAAGAACAATGCGCCCCAGGACGCATGGAAGGTGTTGGGTTTTTAAAAAAATTTATAACGGGAAGTTGCCCTGTTAAGGTTAAAAATAATACGCCCGAAAAAGATACACAATCACCTAAAGCAAAACCAAAGCAAGCTGCTAAGAAAGATAAAAAATAAATGTTCTTAAACCTTATTAAAAATAAAGTATTTTTCATTTCCCTCATCACTTTACTGTGCGCGATTGTATTACCAAATATTTCTTTTGCTCAAGACATTTCCCCGCTAAATATTAACGTCGGTGATGATATGCTTTCAACAAAGCACCTTTTCCGTATGATTATTTTACTTACCGTCTTGTCGCTTGCGCCATCAATACTTGTGATGGTGACATCATTTACGCGTATTGTTATTGTGTTTTCATTCACACGTAGCGCACTTGGCTTGCAAAACACACCACCAAACAGTGTACTCGTAAGCTTAGCTCTGTTTTTAACAGCCTTTATCATGCAACCCACATTTGAAGTTGCCTATAATTCAGGTATCTCACCTTACTTAGAAGAAGATATAAATGAAGAGCAGGCTTTTGAGCGCACAGTCACACCATTTAAAGCTTTTATGGGGTCGCAAGTCGCCAGTGACGACCTTGAACTATTTATTGGTATGCTACCAGAGATAGACCGCCCTGAAGTATTAGAAAAAGCTGAAGATGCGCCCTTGCGCGCCCTTATCCCTGCATTTATGATTAGTGAGCTTAAACGTGCCTTTGAAATTGGTTTCTTACTCTTCTTGCCGTTTTTAGTCATTGATTTAACTGTCGCTTCTATTTTGATGTCTATGGGTATGATGATGCTACCACCTGTTATCGTTTCCCTGCCCTTTAAGATTATATTCTTTGTAATGATTGATGGCTGGCATCTACTTTCGGGCAGTTTAGTCCAATCCTTTGGCATGGGTGGCACAGGTCCTTAACAGCAACCTTATCGCATAAAAAAACCACCTCTGAGGTGGTTTTTTTTCAATGGGGTGTATATAGAGGTTAAGCTGTAGCCAAGAATTTTAATACCTTGCGGGCGCACTCATCTGTCGCATACGACGATTATAAATGTCTTTATCACGCCTGTCCGTTTCACGCTGATATACAAAGTCATCATAAAATCCCGTAAAGTTATGGTAGATATCTAACGCATTAGTAAGCTTTGGCCATAGGCCTTCTTTATTTTCTAATATAACCACCCTATCAGACCCTTGATCGCGCATTAAAAAGTCGATAACCTCTCGAATTTTAGGGTCATCGTTCACTTGTTTCTTATAGCGCTTTTCAAGGTCTTCAAGCTCACGTAGCTTCCCTAAATTATTATACGCCAATGCTAATTGTACAAATTCAACTTTCATTTCATCTGACCACTCATATGGCACTTTCGACGTATCATCAAAGATACTTTGTAAATTTTTAATAACGCTTGCATACTTTTCTTGCACCCAACCCACCTTAGCACGTAACATTGTAGCTCTACTTGAGTCTATACCCGACAACGCCTCCAACGCAGGCTCGTATTTTTTAAGCCCAATTAATGCCTCTGATTCAATATAAGTACGTTCTAAATTTATATCCTTACTTAAAGCTGGAGATTCAGTTCTATTAAGCGCACCCAAACTTTCATCATATTGTTTATTTAACAAGTATAACAAAGCAAGGTTTTTACCCATATCGCCCTTAACATCTTCTTCCTTTACACGATACTTAAGCTGGTGTTCAAGCATTTTAATTGCCTCATCATACAAACCAAGTTTGCGTAAACGCTCACTAATTTGAGCAATCAAGGCATCGCCACGTATACCACTAGGAGTCAACTCTCTAAAGTCATAATACAAACCTAGTAAAGCGAGTGGATCCAATTCAGAACCCGCCGTTTCATCTAAATACAAATCTGTAAACGCCGTTGTCATCACATCTGTTATATGAGGGATGTTTTTAGAATTAGGGAAATAAACATTATGATATTTCAAACGTTCCAAACCTTTGCGTTGATCACCTTTAGCAACATACATATGCCCAAGCTTCATCAAAATCTCTTCCTCAACCTGACCACCACGCCATAAATACCTCAAATTCTCGAGGTGTTGTATAGCTTGCCTTGAACCAAGGTCTCCACGTTGCAGTAAGAAAGATACAAATTCGTACTGTGCCAAGAAAGAAGCTTCCATATTATCACCCGCTGCAACCTGAGACAGTAAAGTTTCAGCTAAATCATCGTTACGCTCTATAATGCTAGCACGCGCAAGTAACATCAGTGCTTCTGGTGGTAACTGTGGCTTTTTCAATTTTGAAGCAAGCTCTTGCATTACTTTTTTAAGTTCACTTAAATGCTCTTGCCTTAACAAAACGCGACCGTATGAAATGTAAACTTCTTTTTGTAAATATGGAGGGTATTCATCTGCTTTAGAAATATACTTTTTAAACAGGTCAATTGACTCTGCATCTTCATCTTTCATTTCATGAGCTACAGCAAGCCATAAATTCCTATCTTCTTCAAAATTGTCGGATTGTGTTTTTAAGTATAACATTGCATCATCAGGACGATTCATCACCAAATTAGCAGCACCGCTTAAAATACGCGCTGATGTATCTCGTAACATATCATTACCTTCATACTTAGGCATGTTGTCCATCGTCATCAAAACTTCTTGCGGGCGCAAATAAGACATATAAAGCTTTGCGAGGCGCAAACGGAATTGCTGTCTTTTTATTTCATTAGGGGCTGTTGCAATAGCATTTAAAATGCGGTGTTGGAATTTTTGGTAATCTTCCTCCGTACCATCACCATACACCTCAAATATAGGCTCATTAGGATCAAGGTCTGGAATTTCGAAAACATCTATATCATCATCAACAACAAAGCCATTCTTTTTAGGGAGCTTGCCATCTAAAGTACCATTCTCAAAAACACCTTCGCCCTCTAAAACCTGTTGAGCCAGCTTAATAGCATCTTCTTCACTTGAAACCACTGGGACTTCATTAACTTTTGTAATTGATGCGCCAGACGTGTCTTGAATCGTTATCATATTAACAAGATCAGAATCATCTGCAGCTGTACCAAAAAACGACTCAAAATCATCACCATCATTTAAGGAAGTCGCAAATTCGTTTTGCATATCCACTGGTATTTTAAGGCTTGTCAATTTTTGGCGTGCTTGCCTTATCTTATCCATCGCACGGTCAAATGCTTCATCATCTTTTATAAAGGCTTTTGTTTTAGTGCTTAAGACTTGCTGCGGTGCACTATAGGCAGATTCGTCCAAAACCACAGGCACAGTAGGCACCTTAAATGTAGAAAATTGTGTAACTGTTAAATTTTCTGAATTCTTATCAGTTTTCGGACTTATTTTTTCTATCACCGGTGTTGTAAGCGCTGTCAATGCAGTTGGATTACTCAACTCATTCATCGCTTCAGTCACTTGAGGTTTAATAGCCTCTCTTCTTGTTGAAAGGATATCTCCATCTAACTGAGCACGTTTAGACATGTCTATTAAATCATCTGTATTTCCAGCTAAAAAGTACTGACGATTTTTATATAAAGACTTAAGAGCGTCACCTTTTTCTGTCTCAAAAACATAACCTATATAAGAGGCAAGCGTCTCTGACTTATCTGCATGTTTCTGGGATTTTTGTGCACTGTTTGAGCCAAATGGAATAACAGTATAATGTTTGTCAAGGCTAGGGCTAGAAGCTACCAACACCTTTTTATCATCCAAACCAGAAAGAACGAGCCCATTTTTTAAGGAAATGACACTTAATGGTGCACTACGCAAAGGTTCATCTATAATATTCACTTGGTATGATGTAGCGTCCTTAAACTGAAGCCGAACGCCTGAGCCACCATTCACTTTTAAAGACTCAGCCATTTCAATATTATATTTTTTACGCAAATCAGAAGGCATATCTAGCAATGTACCTGATCTATTATCACTTACAACCCACAAACTATTATCATCTTCAAAAACAGAAAGATTATCTTTATCCGCATCAATTTTAATCTGCAGTGTGTTATTTTCTTCATTTAAAGAAACAGCAGGATCAGCCTGAGCCGACATAGACATCACAATGAAAAATAATGTAAATGAAAAATAACGCTTCACCTATAAATCCTTTTCACCATGTAAAATAATTTCAATACGTCTCGCAAGTTTATAACGCTCCGCAATAGGTAATTTTGGTGCCACATCTTCAAAATGTCCATCTCCCATTGCCGATGTAATAATATTTCTATCAATACCTTGCGCTTCTAAAACTTCTGCCACATGTATAGCACGCATCATTGTCAATTCCCAGTTAGAAGGGTATTGCCTTGTTTTAGTTAATTCAGGGTCAGTGTGAACAGAAATGACGATACGATTATCTAAGTGTCTTAAAACATCACCTAATTGAATAAATATAACAGCACTACCAGGTAAAAATTCAGCCGTACTATCTGTAAAAATACCTTCGCTACTTATTTCAAAAGAAAGTGTATCTAGCTCTTTGTTGCGTTTCATTTTTAAATCACGCAAAAGAGGTTTCTCCGCAAATGAACGCTCTAACAATGACTGCACGTAATCTAAATTATCAGAAATCATTGGATCAATTTTTTCTACAGCCGTATCCTTATCTGGGTTTACTTGATGTATAGGTTCACGGATAGAAAACACACCTGAAAATGAACCACGCAACTCATCCCACTTTTGTACATCTACGACTTTCATAGAATAAAGTAGAACAAAGAAAGTAATAAGTAGACTTACAAGGTCAGCAAAAGTTAAAAGCCAGTCCATACTTGGCGGCTCTATTTCCATTTCTTCATCATCCATATTTACCTCCTTTCCTTGCTATTTTCTATACGGTTCAGGCTTACCAATTTTGCCCGATTGCCCGCTTTCACGGTTTACAACGTCACGCGGTGGCGCTGTTGCCTTTTGGTGATCTGTCACAATTATTTCGAAAAATATTTCAACTATAGATTCACCAGAATTTTCTGTTGCTGCTGAAATAAACCTTGAGTCTACACCCCGCTCAATAAGCGCTCGAATAAATAATGCCGCACGCCTACCTGCCAATTCACGAATAGCAATTTTGCTGTTACCCAAGTCACTTTCATTATTTTTTACTAAAATTTCTGCAACCAATCGTGAACCAGGACGCTTGGTAGAAACAATGCGCGCAACATCTTCAAAAAAATAGGACATTGCAGGGCGAATACGGATAGAACCTGGCGAAAAAATACGTTTTGTATCGATTTTCAAAACCATTTGGCTTGCATTCGTTGAAAATTTGAAACTGTCGTCAGAAATATAACTTTCCAACACACTTTGAATTTCACGAGAAATAATATCAAATACAGGATTTATAGTTATATCTACGTCATCACGCATATTGACAGGACCTGTTAACTGAAAACCAAATCCACTAGCGACACTTTCAGACGCTTTTTTCACCTTTTCTTCGCTACTTTCAGACATTGCATTCAGCAAAATAAAGAAGGCCAGTACAATTAAGTACAAGCCAAGCATAAGGATAATAGTCCCCATCTCGTCCCCTTCGGGAGCCTTTACTACTTCATCATCATCAGCCAAAAGTGAGCGTCCTTAAAATACGTATTTTATGTAAAGGATATTATACTACTTTTTTGTGATTTCTTTAATAAGATAAGGCACATCCAAAATCATGCGCACTGTTCCGTCGCCTGTAATCGTGGCTCCAGAAATCGCATTATGATAGTCGAAAGTGTTACCTAAAGCTTTAATTACAGCCTCTTCTTGGCCTACAAGCTCTTCAACCACAAGACCTAAAGTTTGCTTACCTTCACTTACAACAACAACATAGCCTTCAAAATTATCTTTGCCATCCTGTTGTACTTTCGCCTCAACTTTGGCTTTCTTGGCAGGCTTTTCTTTAGGCAAAGGTCCCTCAACTACAATATCAGTTTGTAAATGGCCATCAATCTCATGCACTTCAGCACGTAATTTTGGCATTTTAATGCCCGTGGTAAGCTCTTTTAGATGGAACAGTGGTAACACAGCACCGCGCAGTTCAATCACCTCTTGATTGCTCATTTTATGAACCTCATCAGGGTTAAACTTAATCACCTCGTTAATATCACCTATCGGAATTGCAAAGCCTTCTTCTTGCGATTTCACAACCAAAGCTTGAACAATAGCTAAAGTAAGTGGCAGATAAATATTGATTGTAGTGCCTACGCCAAACTCAGAAACAATATCAATCGTCCCCTTAATCTCTTCAATAGAAGAGTTTACAACATCCATACCGACACCACGTCCAGAAACATCACTCACCACTTCTGCTGTAGAAAATCCAGGAGCCATAATAAGCCTTACAGCATCCTCATCCGATAAAATTTCCATATCTTTTTCTGTAATCACACCTTTTTTCAAGGCTAATTTTTTGATTTTTTCTGGGTCAATACCCGCACCATCGTCTTTCACTTGAATAACAACTTTATTACCTTCGTAAAATGCACTCACTTTTAGTGTTCCCGTTGGACTTTTACCAACAGCTTCACGGTCGGCAGGTTTTTCAATACCATGGTCTAACGAATTACGGATAAGGTGAACCATTGGGTCTGAAAGTTCTTCCACTAAAGATTTATCAACCTCAGTAAATTCACCTTCGATAACAAGGTCAACCTCACGTCCAAGTTTACTTTTTAAGTCACGTACTTGGCGCGGGATTTTATCGAAAACCTTTTTAATTGGCTGCATACGTGTTGACAACACAGACAACTGAAGGTCTTTGGTCACTTGAGATAAATGTTCAATATTTGCCATCACCTCATTTATATAAGGCGCACTATCAATAACCACCTTCATTTCAGGTAAGTTTAAATAACGTATTAAGCTATTACGTGCCAAAACAAGTTCCCCTACAAGGTTCATTGTTTGGTCTAGTTTTCCTGTTTCTACACGAATTGTTGTTTCTGCTTTTTCAACTACACGACGTGGTTCTTTACGCCTATCTTCCTTTTCACGGCGCTCATCCGCAGCAGCTTCACCACGCTTCACAACAGCAACTCTCTCTACTGCTTCTGCTTGAATAGGCTTAGCCTTCTCTTCATCATCATTTGAACCACCTTCAAGGCGATCATCCGCTGCAATTTCAGCTAACAGTTCTTCGTTTACAACAATGCCGGAATCTTCTGCTACAGCGCTTACTTCAGCCACTTCATCTTCATCATCGTCTGAACCACCTTCAAGGCGGTCATCCGCTGCAATTTCAGCCAACAGTTCTTCGTTCACAACAATGCCGGAATTTTGGGTTGCTGATACTTCTACAGCTTCATCTTCATCATCGTCTGAGCCACCTTCAAGGCGATCATCCGCTGCAATTTCAGCCAACAGTTCTTCGTTCACAACAATGCCGGAATTTTGGGTTGCTGATACTTCTACAGCTTCATTCTCTTCAACCTTTTGCGGTTCCACTTCCTTTGCCGCAGGCGCAGTATCGCCATGAGCAAGTTTTTCAAGTTCAATAATTACATCAGCTGTAAAGACAGTTGATGCATCACCTCCTGATTTTTCAAGATCCAGCAACTCTTTTAAAAGATCATTCGTTTTTAGGAGCGCATCCATTACGCGCGTTGAAACCTCTACCTTACCGCCACGCACTTCGTCTAAAAGGTTTTCACCTGCATGAGATAACTTAGCCATATATTCTAAACCTAAGAAACCTGCACCACCTTTTAGTGTATGCAAGACCCTAAAAATACGATCAACCAAGTCAGAATCGAAATCTCCGACATCGCAGGCCGTTTCAAGTTTGATCAGATCTTGTTCTAATTCATCGAGACTCTCATCCGCTTCAGCGAAAAAATCATCCATAATTTCTTGCATATCATCCATAAAAACGGTCCTTTAATTATCGTTATTTTTTATTTTTTTTATCTAACCTATAAGTCTAATAACAGCCGAAATCATGTCATCCAATGGCAATACTTCATCTGCAATATGTGCAACCGATTTTGGCATTCCATAAACAATACAACTTTGCTCATCTTGGGCTAAAATATAACCACCGTTCCCTTTAAGCTTATCAAAGCCTTTAGCACCATCACTACCCATCCCGGTCAACATCATCGCCAAGGCAGCACCACCAACAGCTTCAGTTGCAGAAGAAGTTAGAATGTCCACAGAAGGCTTGTATACACATTCACCGCCTTTATCTGGATTTACCGAAAGCTTTAAACTGCTAACACCTTTAAGAACGCGTGTATGTACCCCGCCTGGCGCAATGTATACCGTACCAGCTTCCAAGATATCACCGTCTTTAGCCTCTACCACTTTAACTTTTGAAATAGAATTTAAGCGTTCAGCCATAGGACCTGTAAAATGTTCAGGCATATGCTGAGCAACTACAACAGGCACGCGCAAATTTTCTGGTAACAGCGGTATAACAGACTGTAGTGCACGCGGGCCTCCTGTACTACTACCAATGATAAATAACTTAGCTGTAGGCAAGCCCAACCTTGGGAAGGTTTTTCTCAAACCTGGTGTAGAATCTAGCGGTTTTTTCGCCGTTTCAATTTTAGGTTTGATAGCAGGATAAGCCTTCGCCACAAGTGGTTGACGTAGCGAACGCGACATGCGTACTTTAGCAGCTGCGTATATCTTATCCATCAATACACCGCTACTCATCAAAACACTGGTAGCACCACTATCCATTGCTTTTGGGATAAAATCAACAGCACCAAAATCCATTGCCTCTAGCGTGGCAGTTGCACCTTCTTTCGTTAAAGAACTCACCATAACAACAGGTGTGGGGCAATCTTTCATGATCAACTTAAGCGCTTCAATACCATTCATACGTGGCATTTCAATATCCATCGTCACAACATCTGGATGTAAAGACTTGACCATTTCAACGCCTTCAGCGCCATCTTTTGCTTTACCTACAACTTCAAAGCGCCCGTCTTTATCAAGAAGACGCCCTAAAATGTTGCGCATAAATGAAGAGTCATCAACAATTAATATTTTTATTTTTTCAGACACAATTTTACCTCATGGAAAATTTAAAGAAGCTTATTCAAAATGTCATCAATATCATCTTGTTCTAAGCTATTACCTGGAAGTTGAGGACCTTCAAGAAGCTCTACTTCTGTCTCAAGCTTTTCACGCATTTCTTCATTAACATTTGAATTTTGAAGGCCAAAAACAACAACCATACGCAAAACTTGCCTTTCAACTTCCTTCAAAGTTTTAACAATCTTCATAATACGTTGACCTGTTAAGTCTTGGAAATTACATGATTCAAATATATTTGTAACATGATTTTGAGCTTCAACCATTGCATCATCCACACTCGCCAATACATCTTCATCAAGCGGTGGGTTATGGCTAATAAGCCTGTCAATAATACGCTGGTTAATCCCTTCAAGCTGCTCACATGAATCCATAATAGATCCTGTAGCTTTTTCAGTTTGCTGTACAATTGCATCTAGCTGTACAGAAGCATCAGGAATATCTTGCTCTGATAGTACATGCGGTTGAAAATCACGCAGTTCTTTTTTTGCAGTATTGATAAATTTTGCAAGCTCACCTAATTCACCAAAAAGTTGAATATCAGCACTTTCAAACCGTCCTTCAAAAAGGTCTTTAACCGATTTAATAAGTTCGCGCACCTGCTCAACAGGCACCGTTTCAGAAGTTGTTGCTTCAAGATCAGCAATATGGCGCTGAATATCTGTTTTAGTTTCCATATATTATAATATCCCTTTATAAGGTTCAAATTTCTTAAAAATTGCCAATAACTTTTGATAGTTTTTCTTTTAAAGTCGCCGCATTAAAAGGCTTAACGATATAGTTATTCACACCCGCTTGTACGGCTGTAATAACGTTTTCCTTTTTACCTTCTGCAGTAACCATTATAAAAGGCAAGCTTTTATATTCTTCTGAAGCGCGAAGTTCTTTAAGAAATTCTAAACCAGTCATATTTGGCATATTCCAGTCAGAAACTACCAAATCTATATTGTCATCTTTAACACGTTCAAGCGCTAGTTTACCGTCTGCAGCTTCTACTACATTTGTAAAACCAAGCTGTCTAAGTAGGTTAATGATAATACGACGCATAGTTTGAAAGTCATCTACAACTAAAATACGCATACTTTTGTCGACTGCCATGGAGGGATCCTCTCTTTTTATTATTAAGTTTCTTGTTATATCTTATAGTATTTTACATCAACATGTCATCAAATTTTACTGACATGAGAATTTAAGACATATTACCTTCCAAACGGTGGTAATTCACTTTTTTCTGCTAACATTTCAGAAATCAGCCTCGCCTTACCTGTATCCATTTTTTCCATTATTTTTGCTGTACTCTTACGTGACATACGCTTAAACACATCAAACACAATTTTATTATCCATACGATTTAATACGCTAGCAGCAGACTCTGCCTTCATGGCTTCGTATATCTTTGCAAGTTCTAACAATTCGCCCTCTTCCTTGTCTGACAAGTTTTCAAGCAACTGCTCTAACTGCACCTTTAATACTTCCATAGCCCCTGTCTTTTCTGCAAGACGTTTTTCTGCTAAATCTATTAAGCGCTCACGCAACTCTAACGCTTTCTCTCTTCTATCCAAAGAAACCCGACGCTTTTCTAATTGTTGTAAAATATTCACCTCAGTCGATGTAAATTGCCTATGCTCAAATGTCAGTTGTACTTCATCAGGCGTTTGCTGAACATCTAAGTCAGCCTGCGCGTGTGAATGTGTTGAAAAAGTCGTAAAACTTAATATACAAATAAAGAAATAAAAAAGCGGGGCGCGCAACTTAATAAGCATTATACTATAAACGTCCTTCCAATGCCTGACGCAAATCACGCTCTGTGTCTGAAAGAGCTGTATTAAATTGCTGACCGTAAGCCATAGCACCTCTTTGTGGACTTGCCATTCGCTTAGATTGCTCTTCATTTTTCGGTGTAAACCTTACAGGCTCAGGATTTTCTTCTTGCAACCCCATCAATAACTCTCTTTCCAAGGTTTTCTGCATTTCAGCTTCCAACTTTTTAGCTGCTTCTGTTACATTAGAGGCTGTATTTTCAACATTTTTTTTAGGCTTCATTTCTGGTTTAACTGTAAGACCAGTTTTCACTTGAGCACTTTCTTGCTGTTTGCCTAATAATGTATTTTTTTCATCAGTTTTAACCGCATTTAAAACAGGCGACGATATAGAATCTGCCTTTTCAAAAGCAGTGTCCATGCGCTTAAGTAAACGCTCTGCCTTATCAAGCATAAAGTCTAGATCTTGGAGTGTTTGCTGTGCTTTAAAAACTTCTTTTTCAAGGTTTGGGCCATTTTCGCGTACCAACCTTGATAACTCAAAAACACCACGATGTGCTTTTTGCAAGCTATCGGCCAAACTTGAAACAAGGACAGGTACATCTCTTTCATTATTTTTTAAAGCATAAAGCCTATAATGAAGCATTAAAACAAGCCCGCCTACAACAGCCAGCATAATAATAACCATCACATTTAAAAACTGACCGCTAAGTTCAATCACTCTTCTGTTTCCTCATTATTCACATCGGTAATATGTTTAGTTATTTTAATAGCCTTCATATCATCTAGCTTACCAAGCTGGCCTTCCAGCTTTTTCTCATGCCCGCAATATAAACTAATTGGTTGCCCTGGCTTTGTGTGCAAATGAATTGTCTGACCTAAACGCCATTCAAGAACATCCCTCAAAGGAAACGACTCTTCATCTAAAACAGCCCTTAAAGGCACATGGGTATAAAACAACTCTTGCGCCAAGTGACTCTCCCAAATATTATCTTGACCAAACTTTTCACCCATAAATTGTTGAAGCAATTGTTCACGAATAGGTTCCAACGTACCATATGGCAAGCAAAACTGAATAATACCATCACGCTCTTCAAGGTTTACACGCATCGTTACCAAAATAGCAGCGTTACCTTCCCTTGTAATGTTAGCAAACCTTGGGTTTACTTCCATACGTTCAGCTGTAAACTGTACAGGCGCAACAGGCGCAAAAGCTTCACTTAAATCATTTAAAACAACATCAGACAAATTATCCATAATACGACGTTCAATAGGCGTAAAATTACGCCCCTCAATACGCGCTGGACGCGCCTTACGACCGCCAAGTAAAATATCTACCACCGCATAAATTAAACGGCTTTCATAAATCATTAAAATATAATCATCAAGACCAATAGCATTTACAACAACGATACCTGCAGGAAGTGGAATAGATGACAAAAAGTCACCGAAACGAACAGTCGTAATACTGTCGATCGTAATATCAACGTTATCCGCCGTAAAATGTCGCAAGCTTGTTGACAGGTAACGTTCGAATTTGTCAAATAAGACATCAAGCATAGGCAAGCGTTCATAATTAACAACACTCGTGTCAAGCAAGGCGCGTATACCCACGCCACGACTGTCGTCACCGGAATCAACACCTAGCAACGAATCAATTTCATCTTGGTCAAGAATGCGCTCCGGCAAAGAACCCTCAGACAAAGCGCTGTTTGCGTCATCTGCAGCGCCATCACCATCTTCTTCATCAGCTGCCATGTCTTGCCATTGCGCAAGAAGCTCTTCTTCTGATAATTCTTCTTTTTCTTCTTCAGACATTCAATTACCGTTTTTGTTGTTTATGCACAAGTCTCTAAACCTAGACCCCTTTTAAAATACCACACAAACAACATACAAATCAACTAAGCAAGTGAAAAGACACCACTAAAAAAGCCACGAAATATCGTGGCTTTTCAATCACTTAAAACAAATCCTTTATTGAACAAGAATTTCTTTAAACAGTACATTACTTATTTGCAACGGTGCGGCCGACTGGTTAGCACGCATTAACAGGTCTTCTTTAAGCCTGTAAATACCAGAAGAACCATTCAAATCCTCAACACGCAACTGCCTCAAATAAAGCTGATAGTCATCAATAATGCGCGGCATTACAAACTCTAACAATGCTAGATCCTGCTCAGTCGCAACTTCTAAGTTGACCTTCAACTTAAGGTAACGTGTTGCGCTTCCGCTTGAAGCCAAATTCACCAATATTTCTGGAACTTCATAAAAGTAAGCACTTGGCTTTGGAGGTAATGGTTTACCATCCTTGTCTAATTCTTGCTCAACAACTGCTTTTTCCGCACCTTCTTCAGTTGCAGTATCTTCACCGCCCATAAATAAAAATGCGCCAACGCCAGCACCACCCACAAGAACAACAGAAAGCAGTATAATAATTAACAGCTTAGACTTGCCCTTTTTACCGTCAGCAGAGCCTTCAGCACCTTCTTCGTTTTCTTCTAATTCTTCTTCAGCCATTAAACTCCCTTAAATTTTATTTCACGCAAACTTTATAAAGCCGTGCACAAAATAAAACTGACACATTACTATTATTATTTAAAAATTATAGAGTTCGCAAAAAAGCGCCATACAGCACATTATCTAAACAATATTTTATAAATTATACCCTAAATTAAAGAATACTCAAGCGATAGCGCTTTTTGTAACAGAGGCTTGTGTCTTTTCGTCTTCACTTTTTTCAACATCAACATTTAAAGGCACATCGCCCGATGCTATTTTTTGCCAAGAAGCGTTCAGTTCCTTTAGCTTACCAACAACGTCGTCAATGGCTTCCATATCATTTTTCATGTCAACATCAATCAATCGACGCAACATATAACCATATATACGATATAGGTTCTCACCAATTTCCCCACCTTTTTCAAGGTCAAGTGTCTCTTGTAAGTAATTTATTATTTCCGTTGCACGCTTGTTATTATTAAAGCGTTCTTGAATATCTTTATTTTCCACAGCCACGCGCGCATGCATTAAAAATTTAATAGCGCCATTATAAAGCAAAACAATACGTTCAGCTGGCGTTGCATTCAAAATTTGCTGCTCTTTATAATGCTGTGCGGCATTTCTATTCATTAATGTTCACCTTTTTTTGCTTATCCATCTGCAGTCATTGCGCTAATTTGCTGCGACAAACTTTCTTTTAAGTTATTTAACTGCAACATCGCCACCTCCATGGCATTAAACCGAGCTTCCAAACCAGCACGCTGCACACTTAAACGCAAGTCAATCTTAGAAATATCTTCTGTTAAATCAACATTTCTTTCCAACAAGTTCGTTTTCAACGTATCAGCCTCTCCTCCTACCTTTGAAAAATCATCAAAGAAATTAAAAAGCCTATCAGCTACACCACGTGTAAACGTCACCTCAATTCCATCAACAGGGCCTAAGTTTGCACCTCCGCTAAAGAAGAATTTCATTCCCTCTGCGTCTGTGAATTCAGTTGCTTCAATTGTTGTACCGTTAAAAATAAAACTACCATCACCCAAACCACCAAGTCCAGCACCAGCTACTGTATTGATATTCCCATCTAAAACTTTACCGTCTGCATCTGTGCCAGAGATATTAATGTAATATGGTAAAGGGTTACCACTCCCATCTACTTGATATGTTGCATTCGGCCCTGGCGTGATTACACTCATACGTGAGTCTGAAGACGTTGCATCAAAAGAGAAAAGTTTACGTATACCATTATAATCACCCAACAATGCAGCATCAAAGGTTTCATCATCAATTTTTAAGCTATAATCTTCCTCAATTGAAATACCTACTTGCCCAAGACTTTGATAACCGTTTTCTAAACCTGGAATAGCTGTTGAAACAACCAAACTCAACTGAGTTTCAATAGTTCTTAAAGAAGAATCGAATGCCAAAACACCATATTCTGCCTGGCCATCATCTTCACGAATAATTTCACTCTGCTGATCTTCAATAAAGGATTTAAGATCATTATACGCTTGTACAAAATCAACAATTTGAGTCTTAATACCATTTAAATCATTTTCAATATCCACAACAATTTCAGTGCCAGACTCCGCTTTAAACAAATCAATTGTCACACCCTCAAAAACATCATTAATTGTGTTAGATTCACGTACAACATCTACACCTAAGTTATCTGCACGAATAATAGCGTTTTGCGCTGCTTGGATCTCTGTTTTAACTGTATCCGTCCCAGCACTTGTAAATCCAAACCCATTATGAACCGCCTGCGTTCCTGTAAAGTTAATCGTGTTACTTAAACCGGTTTCTGTGCTAGTTAAAACTAAATAACTTTCCGTCGGGCTTACACTTACAATAGAAGCATTGACATTGGTTGGGGTTGCACCACCATTCAAAGCATTAATTTTATCACGTAAATCTAATAAATTATCACTAGCCGTAACTGTAATAGCTTTACCATTTATATCAAAACTACCATTTGTATATCCCTGAGAAATCAATGTGTCTGTTTTTGACGCAAATGCATCACTGCGAACTTGCTGAGCTTTAGCCAGCTGAATAACCTCAATTGTATGCGTACCTGTAATTGCCTTACTTGTAGAAGATACACCTAAAATAGCGCCAGCATCTGATGATACATGCCCAGAAGGTGCTCCAGCTGTTGCCCTGCTGGACGTAAAGCTTAATTTTTGATCAAAAATATCATCACTAAAAAAACTATTATTACCACGCAACGCATCTAGCTGTTCAGCAAATGTTTTTGTTAAACCCTGCAGTTCATCATAGGCCGACACTTTTGTGTTGTTTACTGAAATTTTATCTTCTATTTGCGTTGCAGGAATACGTTTAGCCGCAATAATCGAATCAATTACCGCTTGAGAATCAATACCTGAAGAAACACCCGAAAACTTTAAGTTCCCACTATCAGTGCTACTTGTATTATCTAAATTAAAGTCCATACCTGTACTCTCCTTAACTTCAAAGCCTACCTAGCTCTTCAGTATACTTATGTGTTTGTATACAAATGACGTGTTTCTAAAAACTCACACACGACCATCTACAATGATACCACGCTCTTTTCTATTTTGCGAATAAACCTTCAACAAATCCAAACCTTCATAGCTATTTACAAGCTTTCCTGTATTCAAGTCCTTTACATGCCCCATAGGCTTACCACCATCCCATTCCATTTCAACATGCAAATCATCGTAATTTAAGACATCATTCATATAATGCTTAGCTTCTGTTAAAGCTTTAACCTCGGCCTTATCTAAATTAAAGTTATCCTCTAAATCTGGAACACTCCACTTTTCAGAGCTCGACGCAAGAACCTTCGAAACCGGCTTGCCTGAACCAGACTGTTTCGCCTCTACCTTTTTTTGGGCGTTTGAAGCAGCATTTTCAAGCTGTTTTTCGTCTATAACCATTGGCTGACGCATACAAATACCCCCAAATTAAGATTTAAATTTCAGTAAATTTTATTAGCGCAGCAAGCCAAGTAAAATACGTGGTTGCTCATTCGCACTTGTCAACATACTTGTACCAGCCTCCATTAACAATTGCTGTGCGGTCATATTTGTTATCTCTAACGCTACGTCAACATCTAAAACAGCTGACTTAGCAGCTTCAACATTTTCCATAGAGTTTTGAATATTTACAGATGCAATCTCCATACGGTTCATGCTCGCACCTAAACCTGACCTTGCCTCTGAAATAACTGATATCGCCGCATCAATAGCAGTACTCGCAAGCGCTGCTGCACTTGAACTTGCCACGTCTGACGTACCCAAACCTAACGCTGTAAGGTTAACAAGCGGTAAATTAACAACAATACGGTCTTCAGCAGCAGTTGTAGGACCCACCTGAAACTCATAAACACTGGCCGTTGCCACAGCACTAGCTACTACATCAAACTCTTCACCCACACCTGCATGTACAATATCTGTTGCATCATCAAACGCACTGTTCAGCGTAAGCTCAACACCTAGATCACTAAAATTATACACATTTAAACGGCCCGTTGTAGGTGCTTGCACAGAAATTGATTGATAGACATTTGTAACCGCATTATGTAAAGTCATCATATTAACAGTTGCATCGTATTCAACTTCAAATACAGAAGTTGGGTCCACAAACTCTCTAAAATCAAAAGCTACAAAACCTGATGCTGAATCAATATTTGCGCCAACTGTATTTAACTGAACATCATTAACACCACCTAAAAGCTCCCTTCCATTGAACTCTGTACTTGAAGCAATACGATCAAACTCATCTTTCAAAGTTTGAAACTCTTCATCCAGATAAGCACGTTCTACATTTGAAATGCTATCAGACTGTGATTGAATTGTTAATGTCTTCATACGATCAAGAACTTCAGTCATTTGAGAAAGAGATCCATCAGCGATCTGCATTAAAGAAATGCCTGACTGCGCGTTAATAGCCGCAGCTTTATATACAGAACTTTCTTTCCTAAACCCTGTCGCAATAGAAAGTGCGCCAGCATCTTCCTTAGCGCGAAAAACACGATTACCAGACGATATTTTGGAGATAGACCGTTGCGATTCCTCGCTAGAAGTCGCTAAGTTTCGGTGAGCCACCGCCGAAGCAGCGTTACTTGTAATAGAAATGGGCATGTCATTATCTCCTATATCAAAAAAAAATTTGCCAGCAATATATACAGGCTTAGCACTTAGTTTGCATAAACCGTGCCAAAAAATACGACTCAAATAAACATGTATACATAAATTTTGACATCACAAAGGCAATTTGATATAACCTAATATACAAACACACCTTCCTTCCCTTTTGGAGGCACTTATGCCTAAAACCATTCTTTTATTAGAAGACACCCCTCGTGAACAAAAACGCTTAACCAAAGCCTTAGAAGAGGCTGGATATAACGTTTTATGGTTTGAAAACCCTATGGATTGTGCCTATGAACTAAAAGACAAAGATGATATACACATTGACGCCATTGTCAGTGACTGGAACATGCCAAAATGTACAGGTATTAACTTTTTAATCTGCCTGCGTTATGGCAAGTATGAAAAAGCGCGCTTTGCAAGTAAGCTTGTAAAAGACACACCTTTTGTGATGTGCAGCGCCCATGATGAACAATCATATATTGATGAATCCATGCGTCAAGGCGCTGATTTTTATCAACAAAAATCTAGTATGTATAGCTTACAGCCTATGATTGATTTTTTAAAAGCAACATTACCTTCTTAAATAAACAGAGGTACTAACTCATGCAACTTTTACTAAAGTGCGCGTTAATGTTAGCAGTTATGGTATGTCTTTTCATTGCAGGCTCTATCGGCAATAATATTTTCCGTGCAAATTTATACACAGAAATGGTCACAAATACAGTTGATATAACAACAGCAAAAGGCATAAGCGTAGTTAACATGCACCTAAAGTGTGAAGAAGCACTTGAACTACAGCGTGATATACTTGTAAATGGTAATTTTTTAAATACAAGCCGCGCTTATGCCTACGGGCGTGTTTATAATTCCATTCACAGCACGTCTGAAAGCGAAGATCTTTACAGGCGATACTTACTATCTATAAAATTTATAGACGACGTGAAATAGCCATAGAAAAAAAACATTAAGCTCAAAGAAATATTGACCATGCTATACAGACTATCCAATATATTTTATGAAGATAATAGCCATTTAATGAAAGATAAATAGCTTCCAAAAAAATATCGATAAAAAACCTCCTTTTTAGGAGGTTTTTTTATAACAAATGTCTAAAATGTTATTTAGGCATACCCTTAAATTTAGTGGCAGAATTTTTACGTTCTATTTCTTTTTCCATTTTAATGTGTGCACCATCTTGTTTTTTAAGTTCACGGCACATTTTATACAGCGCCGTTTTACTCACGCCAAGCTCATGCGCCAATTGTGGCAATTCACACATATATTCATAGTTGTCCTTGTCCATTAGCGTCACCTCCTTTGAGTGCCTATGTATATTGTGGGTCGCATTACCTACACTTACAGTACCTCTACCCCGCCATTTCAACCACCCACCCCCAAATAAACAAAAAAACACCCCGAAGGGTGCTTTACCTGCCTATAGCTTTGTTACTTACGCTTTTTTGGCGCTCGCTGTGACAAAGTACTTGCTGCAACTTTTTTAACAGCAGTACTTGAGCTTTTGCGTGTCAATAACTTAGACGCAGTGCTCGCAACAGACTTACTAGTTTTACGACATGCTGTCATAATTTTAACTTTCTATTAGTTGACTAAATACTAATGTACCTGTAGTATCAGTCGATATTAAAAAAGGAAATAATACTTTTATTTCCGGCTGAAAACCTTAACTTGCGCTACTTCGAAATTTTGCAAGTTAGGGTTTTTTCGTTCCATGAATAAATTCACAACACAAAACTCTTAAATTATTCACCATACACGACTTCGGGAATAAACCGAGATGATAGGTGCTATGCCACAAGCGACGTGAACGTAAAGTTCACGAGTGCTGTGAAAAAGCATATAGCGCTCAGTTTAACCCGAACGCTAGCTAGTAGAAGTATTCTATTCGTCGTGCGGTGCAAAAGCCTCTGTCCATGACCCTTGTGTTGAAGCCTTTGAATATTCCGTTGAACGGTTTTCAAAGAAGTTGGCATGCTCAACACCGTTTAACATATCGTCCATCCATGGTAGTGGGTTTTTCTTCACACCATAAATTGGCTCTAGAGAAAGTTCACCAAGGCGCATGTCGGCAATGTAACGGATGTACTGACGCACTTCTTCCGATTCCAAGCCTTCAATACCACCCATTTCAAATGCAAGACCAATGAAAGCGTCTTCAAGACCAATTACATCTCGGCAACATTCGTAAACTTTGTCCTGAAGTTCCTTTGTCCATACATCTGGGTTTTCATGAATAAATGTACGGAATAGACGCATCATTGCTTCGCAGTGTAGCGACTCATCACGCACTGACCAAGTAATAATCTGCCCCATACCTTTCATTTTGTTATGACGTGGGAAGTTCATCAAAATAGCGAAGGAAGCAAACAGTTGCAGGCCTTCAGTAAAGGCCGCAAACACAGCCATTGTTAAAGCAATACCTTCTTTAGAATCACAGTGGAACTGGTGAAGATAGTCGTATTTATCTTTCATTTCCTTGTACTTCAAGAAAGCTTCATACTCAACTTCAGGAATACCAATGGTATCGAGCAAGTGCGAGTAAGCCGCAATGTGAATGGTTTCCATGTTTGAAATGGCACTCAGCATCATTTTCACTTCAGTTGGGCCAAATACGCTTGCGTATTCCTTCATGTAACAGTCGTTTACTTCAATGTCACCCTGCGTAAAGAAACGGAAGATATGCATCAAAAGGTTACGTTCACCTTCTGTAATTTTATCTTTCCAGTCTTTAACGTCGCCTGCCATAGGCACTTCTTCTGGCAACCAGTGAACACGTTGCTGTGCTAACCAGTATTCATACGCCCAAGGGTATCTAAAAGGTTTGTAAACTGGGCTTTCTTTCAAGAGACCGTGGCGCTCGCCCATCTCTCTGTTTTGTAGAAAATCGACTACTGACATGCTAGGCATTCCTCATAGTTTGGTTGATCGGCAGCTGCCATTGCTTCTAATTTTTGCTTGCCTGCACCAGCGAATGAAACAACCTGTGCACGGCGAATAGATTTAGAACGGCAGTAATATAAACTTTTCACACCTTTTTTCCATGCATCGAAGTGAAGCATGTGCAGGTCGCGCTTATGCACGTCTGCAGGCAAGAACAGGTTAACTGATTGCGCTTGGCAAATAAATTCAGAACGATCTGCAGCGTGTTCAACAATCCAGCGCTGATCAAGTTCAAAAGCAGTTTTAAAGATATCTTTTTCATCATCTGTCAAGAAATCAAGATGCATAACAGAACCTTCATTTGTTGTGATAGATGACCATGTATCGTCGTCGTCATGACCTTTTTGTGCTAACAAAGCTTTAAGGTATTTGTTACGGACGTTAAATGAACCGTCCAATGTCTTCTGCGTAAATGAGTTCGCTGCAAATGGCTCGATACCAGGAGAAGCGTTACCACAGTAAATAGAGCTTGAAGCATTTGGCGCAACAGCCATTTTGTTAGAAAAACGTTCCATCACTAAAGCTTCAGCCGCATCTGGGCATGGGCCGCGTTCTTCCGCAAGCTTCACAGAAGCCGCATCAGCTGCGTCTCTTAGGTGTTTAAACATACGCTTATTCCATGATTTCGCCATAACAGACTCAAACGGAATATTGTTCTTTTGTAAGAATGAGTGGTAACCCATTGCACCAAGACCAACACTACGCTCACGCAAAGCTGCATAACGTGCATTTTTCATATCATCTGGCGCACGGTCAATAAAGTCTTGAAGAATGTTATCAAGGAAACGCATTAAGTCTTCAACAAATAGCGTATCATCTTTCCATTCATCATAAAGCTCTAGGTTAACCGATGACAAACAGCATACAGCTGTGCGCATGCGATTGTGTTGGTCAATACCTGTTGGCAGTGTAATTTCACAGCAAAGGTTAGACATCTTAACTTCTAGGCCTTGTTTTTTGTGATATTCAGGGATAGCTCGGTTTACTGTGTCAATAAACAGTAAGTAAGGCTCACCTGTTTCAATACGGGCCGTTAAAATACGCACCCAAAGATCACGCGCTTGAACTGTGCTCACAACATGCCCTGTTAAAGGGGATACCAGTTGCCATTCAGCGTCTTTTTCAACTGCTTGCATAAATTTATCTGTAATCACAATACCATTGTGGAGGAACTGCGCCTTACGGTTAGGGTCACCCCCTGTAGGACGACGCATTTCAAGAAACTCTTCAATTTCTGGGTGTGATACAGGCAAGTAAACAGCAGCGGCCCCGCGGCGTTGAGAGCCTTGAGAAATAGCCATTGTAAGTGAGTCTTGCACACGTAAGAAAGGAATAATACCCGATGTTTTACCTACACGGCCTACTTTTTCACCGATAGAGCGGACGTTGCCCCAGTATGTGCCAATACCACCACCTTTAGATGCCAACCATACGTTTTCCATCCATGTGTCTGTGATACCGCCTAAAGAATCTTCAACTTCGTTTAAAAAACATGAAATTGGTAAGCCGCGCTTAGCACCGCCATTCACAAGAACAGGCGTTGAAGGTGCAAACCACAAATTACTCATGTAATCATATAAACGCTGTGCGTGCTCTTCACCATCTGCATATGCAGCACAAACGCGCGCAAAAGCTTCTTGAATGGTTTCGTCTGGAAGTAAGTAGCGGTCCTTTAGAGTTGCTTTACCAAAATCAGTTATTTTGCTATCTCGTGAATGATCAATTTTAATATCATACATCGCCACTACCCCTTTATAAATTTTTATTACTTTAATTATATTTTTTGCCAGAAAACCTGATCTTATCCGCGTCTACATATTGTATTGATGTAATAACAAGATACTACATATAGATTGCCAGTTCTAGTTATAATATTGTAGCTGTGCTTAATTTTTAAACAGTACGATTTGTAAAAAATGTTTATATTTCAATGCACTAAACAAAAACACCAGACCATAACCTTGTTTTAAGCACAAAACTTACTTTAAAACCTCTGTGTCATTTATGTATAACCAAAAAAATCATAAAAACAAAGGTGAAAATGCACACAAAAATCGTACACAAAAAATGTGTTTTTGAAGATTGACACTATATAATGTGATAAACATTTTAAACCTACAAATAAGCAACTGCTCTCAAGTCATTATATTTCAAGAAAATACCACTTTATAGACAAACACTTTGACACAACATATAGATACTATCACCACAAACCACCACTATATACATGCACATTTTTTAGGCAGTTAAGTGATTTTTATATCTTCAATAAAAAAAAGCCCTCCAAAAAAGAGAGCTTTTATATTTGTATTTTACAGACTACACAATAGTACCATCAATGCTCATACCTACACCAATTTCTAAACCAATGTAAATATCACTCTGCAAACCTGAAGCAAAGACTTGGAATGTTGTATCCGTTACACCATCACCATTTGTATCTACCACATCAATACGTGTTGCAATAGAGAAGTCACCGTCAGTTACCACGTTATCACCCGTATCACCAAGTATGTACAGCGTATCAATAGATGTATCTTTCATATCAATAACATCATCAAGACCAAGCACAATTTCAGTCGCTCGATTGCTAAAATCTAAATCAATCGCTTCTATATTAGAGTAGTCAGTTGCTAATGAAGTAAAGTCAATATCACCTGTTGATCTATGGCTTATAATATCAAAACCACCAACACCACCATCAACAATCACATCATCTGCATTATAACGAATAATATCATCACCTTCACCGCCATAAACATTATCAGCACCAGGACCAGCATCTATATAATCATCCCCTGCGCCACCGAATATTAGATCGTCACCTGTAGATCCATAAATCTGATCATCACCTTCAGCGCCATACATAGTATCATTATCACCACCGCCATTTAAATAATCACCCTCAGCAGAACCCATCATAACATCATTACCGTTACCACCATAAATACGGAAGTTTCCATCAAACGTAATTCCAGTCAAATCAATAACATCATCTTCAGTACCGTTCGTCATAGTCACGCGCCCCCCTGAAGATACAAACTCTTCTATGGATTGGCTCGCTAGTGAATAGTCACCATTCAGTTCATATGTCTTATTACCACTTTCATGGAATACAATTTTATCATAGCCGTCACCACCATTTATCGTATCATTTCCATCTGATAGACCTGTTAATAAGAAAGTATCATTACCGTCACCACCATTAAGAATATCATCGCCAGAACCACCATAAATAGTGTCATTACCAGCACCTGCATTCACAATATCATTGCCATCATTAACAGATATAAATTCACTTGCATCTGTTCCTGTAATCACATTATCGTTTGAACCGTTAATAATAGAGGTTACATCTAATGATTCAAGAGGACGGTTTACAAATAGTGTAAAATCCTGAGTAATTATTGAAGCCCCATCATTCACATGCATAATAAGGTTATATTCACCATAATTATTTGCTGGCGCCTTAGCTTCAACCTTCATTTCAGCTGCATTATATTGCACCCATGTCGGTGCAGGGTTTCCGCTATTATCTGTAAAAGTTATTACCGCATCACTTGATAAACCTGAGAATGCTTCATTCACATCAAAACCAAACTCATAACGCTCAATTGATTGGAATGGTGCATCAAAGAATACCTGATTCACCACTGGCTCGTCATTACTTCCTAGCACGGTTATAGTCGCCGTCTGTGTGACACTTGAAATACCATCAGAAACTGTATAAGTAAACTCAACTAAGGCTGTTTCACCATCATTTAACGATTGAAGATCACTGCCTGGTGTAAAACTAAAGGTTCCATCTTGATTAAGAATAACCGTTGCATTCTCTGGAGCGTCATCAAGCACAAAACTAAGCTCCGCCATAGAATTATCAACATCTGTGACACCAAGTGAAAAGATTGATGTACCCGAGTCCTCTCCCACAACTTCAGAAACACTTGTAATAACAGGAGCGTCATTTTGACCTTCAACTGTAATTTGAATTGTTTGTGGCGCAGATGTATCTTTACCATCAGTCGCTACATATGTGAATGAAATCACTTTAGTTTCACCCGCCTGCATTGAATCCAAATTATCATTTAATGTAAATGTGAAAGTGTCATTCACGTTATCAAAAGTAACAAAACCATCTGAATCTACAGGCGGTGTATTTACAAGGTAAATGATATCATCTCCTTCATAGTCAACCCCTGTCAGTGTACCAGTAATGCTACCAGCATCCTCAAGTATCGTATGCGTAACATTCTCGATCACTGGTGCATCATTAGAACCTATAACCGTAACTGTTAAAACATTTTGAACAATCTCTGCGCCATCAGTCACATTATACGTTACATTAATATCTACCGTTTCACCGTCATCTAAATACTGCAAACCTGCCCCTGGTGTAATAGCCACAAGTTTGCCGGAAATATCAAAGCTTAAAACATCTGTTGATGGAGGGTTTACAAAGCTTACAGATAAACTATCACCGTCAACATCACTTACTGGCATAAGCAAGCTGGCGCTACCATCTTCACTTAGAGTTACCGCAGCTAATTCAGCCACAGGTGCATCATTTTCACCTGTAACGCGTATCACAATATTTTGAGCAGTTGTTGCACCATGACTGTCTGTTACTTGTAGGACAACATTTACATTTGCAGTGTCACCAACACCCAAGTATTCAAAATCACCTTGAGGGTCAAATTCTAGAACACCGTTACCTAAATCTGTTAAGCTTCCTTTTGAGACTGTCGCAACACTATAAGTAAGCGTTGAAGCATCGTCGTCGCTGTCTGGGTCAGAAATAAATGCGCTAATGTCAATTGTTTGCGCAGCTTGATCTTCTTGATGTGTTATTGAAATATCATCAATAACAGGTTTATCATTCGCACCTGTTACTGTCACAGTAACTTCTGCAATATCTTCAGCGTCACCGTCTGACGCTTTATATGTAAAGGTTACCTCAACAGACTCACCCACAGCCAAGGCATTTAAAGCTTCTGCCGGTGTAAATGAAAATTGACCATTAGGAAGTACAGAAACTGTACCTTCTGTAAGTGGATTTGGCGCATCAACAACACTATAACTAAGCGTGTCATTTGCGTCTACATCTGTAGCAATAAGCACAGATGACACAGAATTATCTTCCGTTGTAGAAATGTGAATATCTTCTGCAACTGGAGCATCATTTGTACCTGCAACAATAATTGTCACAGTTTCTGTCACAACATTTCCAGCTTCATCCACCACTTCATATTCAAACACAATTTCTTGCGTTTCACCGTCGTCTAATTCGTCTAGAGCTGGCGCTGGTTCAAACGTAAATGTATCATCACCATTGTCAACCAATGTACCTTCTGTTTCTGGGTTTGGTGGGTTTGGTACACTAATTGTTACCGTGTCATTACCGTCAGGGTCATGCACAACCGCACCTAAATCAATAATAATAGGTTCGCCATCATCCACAACATCATCAATCACAATCTCTTCAACAACCGTTGGGTCATTCACACCTGTTACTGTGAATGAAAGTGAGGCTGTATCTGAAGCGTCACCGTCTGAGGCTAAATAATCAACTGTAAAGGTAACTTCTTCACCTTCATTTAAATATGCAAAAGCGTCTAAGGCTGGTGTAAAGGTAAACGTACCATCACCATTATTGACAACCACGCCCTCTGTTTGCGGGTCTAATTGATTCAACAATGTAATTGTCACCGCTTCACCATCAACATCAGACACGTTAAAGTTTCTTGTTACTTCCGTCACGGTATCTTCGTTTGCAACATAGTTTACGTCACGGGCATCAGGCGTATCGTTAATACCTGCAACAGTTACCGTCGCCTCCGCAACTGAAAAGTTACCTTGCATATCAGTTACTTGGTAACTAAATTTAATATCACGTGTTTCACCGCTATCTAAATCTTGGAAAGCTGTACCTACATCAAATGTAAATGTACCATCTCCATTATTGATAACAGTACCTTCGTCTGGTGCGCTGGCAAGTGTATAGAAAAGTTGCCCGCCGTCAGCGTTCACAACAGAACCATCTAAGACAACCGCAGCACCATCTTCAACTGCCGTTGCATGCACATCACTTGCAACAGGCGCATCGTAAACTGGATTAACCGTCACAGTAATTGTGGCCGTTGTTTCACCGCCTTGCCCATCACTTATGGTGTATGTTAATGTGTCCTCACCATTAAATTCGGCAACTGGCGTATATGAAATTTCGCCTGTATTAGAGTTATACGTAACCGCAGCACCATTTGCTGAAACCGCATCAATAGATGTTACGGCTAACACACCACCATCTACATCACTATCATTGACAAGCAAGTCGCTCACTGTAAAGTTTAAAGCTACATCTTCATCTGTCGCAAACGCATCATCATTAGCAACAGGCACCTCATTTACAGGGTCAACTGGTACATCCGTATTGTCACCAAAATCAACGCCACCAACAGTCACATCACGCTCACCGACATTCACCTGAAAAACAGAGTCATTAAAGTCAGCGTCACCTAAACCTTTAAGATCTTCAAAACCAACCACAAGGCTTTGACCGTCTTCACTCACTTCAATATGCGCATGATCTAAACCGTCAACGTTTAAGTTTTCGTTGTTTGTGTGGTAAACATTACCTTTAAGTGTAATAGTTTCACCTTCTGCAGATGTAAATGTAAGTTCTGGCACCTCAGCGTCATGAATATTGGCTGGTTCGCCCTGCTCATTCACAAACTTAAGCTCACCTTCATTAAGGTCTATATTTTCATAAGCTTTGTTTGATGTATAACCATTTGCAACAATAAAGAATTCAACATGAGAACCGTCTGGAACATCAATAGCAGAACTAGACTCTCCGCCAATAAGATCCCCGCCACTTCCTTTTAAAGAAGCATTTTCGAAGTTAACGTGCACATCTGTAATGTTACCTTCTTCATCAACCACGTAATAACCAAGCGTGCTTTTATAAGAAGCTGATTCGCTTAAGAAAACCATATCTAAAGGCTCTTCTGGCACAGGGGCAACAGGTGCTGCAACTGCATCAATATATCGAATGATGAAGTTAGAATTTATATTACTTGTCGGAGAAACAGTTCCAAATTCTAAACGATCAAAACTGTGTTCAACGTCAATAAAGTTTGTTTCACGTTGTCCATCACCATCGCTATTAGCGGCGTCATTTTTAATTTCGCCCGAGGCAACAACTTCGCCGTTTTCATAAGCTTTCCATTCAACACGGGCATTTGGCTTACTACCGTCGTTAAAGTTACCAAACAGACTATCAAAACCAACACGAGCACTGGACATACTTGAATCAAAGCTTACAGCAATCGATTCATTTAAATCAATTTCGCTAGAACCGCCACCATTCACACCAATACCAAAGTCATTTCTACCACCGCCGGACCCACCTACCGTGTAACTTACATCAGCATCATCGCCGTGCTTATTAAAAGCTTCAACTGTCCCTGTAATGCCATTTTTATCAAAACTTACACTACCATTTTCATTTAATGTCCCCCAGTCCAACATTGAACCCGACTCTGACTTTGTACCTAAAAGAACACTTTCACCAATCTCAACAGGCTCTTCTGGAACATCTGGCGCACCAACAACTTCATCGCCCATGCTCATACCATGCTGAACCCAAATTTGTTCACCTTTTGAGCCTTCAAAAACAGAATATGTCACACCATTATCTGTCACATCGTCTAATTGCGCTTCATATTCAAAGGCATTTACACTATCCCCAGCATCACCTGTTAGCTTAACAATATCTGTTTCTGACATTTTACGTGCATCTGTCATATCAATATCAACAGAATCGTCACCCGCATCATCTCGCATTTCAATACGCTCAATGCTTTTAATTTTTTCAGCACTCACATCTAAATGGCCGTCTACAACAAGGGTATCATCCCCTTTACCACCATCAATAATTTTATCATCGCCATCAAAAACAATTGTATCATCGCCCTTACCTGCACGAATAATATCTACACCTGCACCACCATCTAAAATATCGTCACCAATACCTGCATGTAGAATATCATTACCGCTGCCTGTACGAATAATATCATTACCGTGACCACCATGTACTTTGTCTGCACCGCTACCACCTGTAAAATGGTCATCGCCCATACCTAAATGCGCACGCACTGCTGAATAATCGTCACCCACCATTGTAATTTCGTCATTACCATAACCTGTACGCACATTAAAAGTGGTAATGCCCTTGTCACCATTTAATGTTAAAACGTCGTCACCTTTGCCTGAGTAAATATTAAAATTATTTGTCCAACCTGCATTGTTGGTTTGTGCATCAACAGAAATGTTATCGTCGCCATTGCCTGTGCGAATGTTCCCACGCTTTGCACCTGTTACGTTTACGTTAGAGTCACCGTTACCGCGCAAATTAACGTCTGTATGTACAAAATTATCTAAATTCACGTCTTTAGCTTGTTTTGAAGAAACTTCGATATTTTTAATCGAGTTCCAAGCACTGTCTAAAGAAACATTGATATGGTCAGCCCCTATGTCAGAAGATACGCGCGCACCAGAAGAAACGCCAGAAATATTCAGGTCAGCGCCTGAAGCTTCATTCTTACCAGATTGCAGGTTCGCACCGTCTTTAGAATTTACGTGCGTTTCGTTGTCTGTTTTATTACTCAGACGAACATCAACCATATTACCCTTGTTATTTTTTGACATAAAGTATTACCTTACCTTAAATTTTTATTCTAATAAGCCCCAACTACCCAAAACCACAAAATTGCGGTTCTATATCTTTTGTAGTAGTTCATTAATCTAAAAAGAATATTACTGACAAATTACAAACACATAAACACAAAAGGCACCCTTAACCCTAGGAATGCAAAATGAGGGTTAAGGGGGTGCACTTTATATACAACTATAATATGCATAGGGTGCCCAAAGAGGTACACAGCGTAAAATAGAAAGAAACAAAGTTGTTAGTGTACATTAAAATGCATGGATAGCTACAGGCAACCCCACGCTCTTTTTCTTTTATTTACCCTTCAACTTATCCTTAAAACTTAACGTATGCATAAAAAAAGAAAGCCCCCGATGAAAAGGGCTTTCTTGTGAGTATCGGAAATCGCTAAAGCTAATAATATTTTTTTATAATTATTAACTAAAGTTTATTATAACGCTTCTGTTACTGAAGAAGACGTAATAGTAGTGAAGGCTGTTGGTTCGCTTGAGCCAACATAGACACACCAGCTTGGATTAGCACTTGTTCAGAAGAGAACTTAGTAATCTCAGCAGATACGTCAACGTCCATAAGTGTAGAACGCGCCGCTTCAGTGTTTTCAATTGTTACTGAAAGGTTAGAGTTAGCAAACTCAAGCTTGTTCATGTTCGAACCAAGGTTCGCACGTGCACTGTTTACACTATCAACCGCTGCATCAACTTGCGCTGTTGCAGTTGCCGCGTTTGCTTGCGTGTCAACACCAACCAATGCAACACCAGCACCTACAAGTTCTTGGTATGAACCAAGGTCAATTTGTACATTAATGATGTCACCAGCGTTTGTACCAACTTGGAAGTCTAAGTCGGCCTGTGTTGCTGTAGTACCTGTAACAGCTACAACTTCAAAAGCACCACCGCCACCAAAACCAGCATTTATATCAGCGTTACCATTATTAAACTGATCATTTAAAGTAATCGTTATTCCAAGATCAGAAAAATTAAAGCTAGCAGTTTCACCAGCACTTGGTGTAGATACAGCAATAGACTGAGCCTCTAAAACTGTACCACCACCACCACTAACGCCTTGAGAAGCAACAGTCATGACACCTGTACTATCATCAAATGATACTTCAAAAACTTCATTATTTACTACCTTAGTATCGTCAAAGCTAAAAGCAACAAAACCGTTATCTACAGCAGTATCGCCAGCACCTGTTGATGCGACTTGGCTACCAGCACTTAGAATTATAGAGTTACTACCACCTAAAAGGTCAATCCCGTTAAACTGAGTTGTACCCGCAATACGGTTAATTTCATTACTTAACAGACCAAACTCTTGGTTAAGAAAACCAAGCTCAGTTGATGAAAGTTGTTCTGATTGAGCTGTTGTAGCTAGAGATTTCATTCGGTTAAGAATGTCACCAATCTGACCAAAAGCACCATCGGCAATTTGTAGTACAGATGTAGCTTGTTGAGCGTTAACTTGAGCAGCTTTAAGGGCTGTTACGTCAATTTTCAAACCAGTACCAACCGCTAGTGAGGCAGCATCTTCCTTAGCTGTTGGAACACGAGAACCAGAACTAAGTTTAGCAAGTGATGAAGCACTACGGTTAGAAGAAGCCGCGAGGTTTCGTTGAGAAATCATCGCAGAAATGTTTGTGTTAATTGTAATAGGCATATTATTATCTCCTACATGGATTTATATTTATATTCGGCAGACTACTTGTCTACCCAATCTATATTATGGGCATAGATTCGCCCCAAGTCCACTCCTTTCTTATAAATACTCCAAATTAGTAAATTTATAAGCAGCAAGAACTCAACTATATTATAGGTTAGGATATAAAATAAAAACTGACAATAGCTGACACCTTACTTTTGCGCCCTTGTTTTTTTACAACGCCTGCCCCCACAAACTATGCAGAAAAAACACAACTTTTATAGACGCCTTGATATTTTTAGGCATAGTTTGTGCTAACATGTAATGCGTATAGATATATTTATTAAAAGTATAACAGAACCGTAAACAATAATAAAACGACCTCGAAAGCACAAAGATTTGGAAAATATTTTAACAATTCTTCGACGCATGGGTGCCGCGCGCATTGCCATGCTTGTTGTTGCAACCTTTATGTTGATTGGCATCCTTTCTATAGTGGCCATGCGTGCAAACGCGCCTGACTATGGCCTTATGTATGGCGGGCTTGACGAAAGAGAATCGGCAAAAATTGTCGAAAAGCTAGAAGGCTTAGGCGTTAATTATCAAGTAAAAGCGGGCGGTGTTTATGTTTCTAAAGCAAAAATTTCTGAATTACGTTTAAAAATTGCAGGCGAAGGTATTGTAGGTTCTAGCTCTAGCGGTTATGAACTTTTCGACAAACAGTCTTCATTTGGTACAACTTCATTGGTTCAAAATATCAATGCACGTCGCGCCCTTGAGGGAGAGCTTGCACGCACTATTACGTCCCTACCCTCTGTGAATTCAAGCCGTGTGCACCTTGTTATGCCTAAAAAGAAACTATTTTCACGTGAACGTGTTGAGCCAACAGCTTCTGTTATCTTAAATCTAGGCAACCGCATACTCACAGACGAACAGGTGCAAAGCATTACACATCTAACGTCTGCTGCTGTTCCAGGCTTAACACCTGACAACGTCACCGTTGTGGATAACCGTGGCAACATGCTTTCTTCTGGTAACAAGTCTCAAACAAATGTCATGAACATGCACCAAAAAGTGCAGCGACAAATTGAGTCTGAATATGAATTCAGCATTAAGCGTATGCTTGAAAAAGTTGTAGGGCCTAATAAAGCTAACGTTAAAGTAACCGCTGCAGTAGACTTTGACAGCGTTGAAGAAGAGTCAGAAATATTTGATCCTGAAAGACAAGTTGTACGCAGTGAACAACGCAGTGAAGACCGTTTAACAGCTAAACAAACATCACCAAATCAAGCCGCTGGTGCAAGTGCGAACATTCCAGGACAAGAAGTGGGTGGCAGTGCTGCAGGAAGTAGTGAAGACCGCACCACAGCTGAAGAAACGATTAACTACGAAATTTCAAAAACAGTCCGCAAGCATATTAAATCTGGCGGGGCTATTAAACGCCTAAGCGTAGCTGTGTTAGTGGAAGGTAATTACTCTAATGAAGATGGCGTTCAAAAGTATGTACCTTATGATACAAAAGAACTTGAAAAGCTAACAACCCTTGTAAAAACAGGTATTGCCTTTAATGATGAGCGTGGTGACCAAGTAGAAATAATCGATATGCCATTTGCACAGGTCGAAGAAGAAGTCTTCGAAGAACCAATGTTCTCTAAAGAAGATTACTTCATGATTGCAGAATATGCCCTTATTGGTATTGGTATATTTTTACTTATATTTATGATTATCAAGCCAATTTTAAAAGCAACTTTACCTCAACCTTCGTCTGAAGTTGACAATGCTATAAACAGCGGCACTGCAGGCGCAGGTGTAGGTGCTGGTGGCGCTGGAGGGCCTGGAACCCCTGCAATTATGGTGAACGGTGTACCAACCGCACCAGATGGCACACCTCTTGATCTACCTCAAAATGAAATCGGCGAAGAAGGTTCTATGATTGACCTGCAAAGCGTTGAAGGTAAAGTGCGCGAGTCTAGCGTGAAACGCGTTATGAAGATTGTAAGCGAAAACCCAGAAGAAAGTATTAACGTTATCCGCGGATGGATGACAGGTGAGGAAGGTAATTAAAGATGGCGAGTATAAACAAACGCAACGGCGGACGTACACCAAGAGAACAGGGTGCAAGAAATGCTGCCATTCTTATGCTTTCCATTGGAGAGGAAAACGCAACAACTATCTTTAGCGGTATGGATGACTTTGAGATCCGTGACATTTCACGCGAAATGGCAAATTTAGGTCAAGTAAACAGCAGCGAAGTAGAAGCTGTTTTAAATGAATTCACAGATGCTATTGGTAGTGGTTCAACAGGCTTGATTGGTGGTTGGGGTGCAACAGAGCGTTACCTTAAAAGCTTTATGGACGAAAGCCGTGTGCATGACCTTATGGATGAAATGCGTGGGCCTGCGGGTCGTACCATGTGGGAAAAACTGGCAAATGTCAGCGAAGACATTCTCGCCAACTACTTAAAGAATGAATACCCTCAAACTGTTGCTGTTATTATAAGTCGTATTAAGCCAGGGCACGCCTCTCGCGTTCTTGCTGCATTGCCAGAGGATTTAGCACTCGAAGTTATTGAGCGTATTCTTATTATGGATAACGTATCACGCGAGGTTATTGAAAGTGTTGAAGATTCACTTAAAAATGAATTTATGCGCAACTTGGCAGCTAAACAAAAACGAGACAGCCACGAACTTATGGCCGAGATCTTCAACAACTTTGACCGTGCAAGTGAGCAGAAATTCATGGATCTACTCGACAAACGCAGCCATGATGACGCTGAACGCATTCGCTCTCTTATGTTTACATTTGAAGACATCAAGAAAACAGATGACAAAGGTATCCAAACAATTCTTCGTGAAATTGAGAAAGACCATCTACCTATCGCCCTTAAAGGCGCTGACGATGCACTTGTGGATATGTTCCTACGTAATATGTCTGAACGTGCTTCTAAAATCCTTAAAGAAGATATGGATGCCATGGGACCTATACGTGTTAAAGATGTAGATGAAGCACAAAACGCTATTGTAGAAGTTGCGAAACGTTTGGCTGATACAGGTCAAATTTCAATGCTGGAAGAAGGTGGCGATGACGACTTCATCTAAAACATTTACAGAGCTTCTGTATAAAACTGATTTCGCTGAATTGGCTTTAGAGCGTAAAAAACAGCTACTCATTGAAGCACAGAAAGCCAAAGAGGCATTAGAAAAAAAAGAGGCTGAAGAAGCTGAACTTGCGCGTATTGCAGCGCTTCCTAAAATTACAGAAGAAGATGTGACAAAAGCTGAAGAAGCGGCTTACGCAAAGGGCATTATAGCCGGAAAAGAAGAAGCAGCTACCACTTACAAAGCTGAATTCGCTGAACATTTAGGTCAAATGCAAGCTAAGTTGGATGATATACCGGCAATTATAAAAGAACAAATGGCATTGATGCAAAGTTCGTCTTTAAATTTCACACGTGAAATTATAAAATCAGTTATCGGACATGCGTCAGAAAATTATAGTGAAGAAATTTTAAGTTTTATGCTTAAACAAGCATTGGAAAAATCGCCTCAAGATGCGAAACTTTGTGTTCAGTTATCGCCAAGTGATCGTTTTTACCTGGAAGAAAATGGCAAAGACTTAATTAAAGGTTTAAGCGTTACTTTAAAAGAAGACGCTGAATTACACGCAGGTGACTGCATTGTAAGCTGGGATAATTCTGGTGTTGACGGTAGAATTTCAAACATAGCGCGTGAAATAGATAAAGCCATAAACGCAGCTGCGCGTAGCATTAAGCCTGAAGATATCGATTTTGAATTCATAAAGGCTGACGAAGAAAAAGAGGTCGACCCTGAAGTCAGCCCTAGAAAAGAAGCGTTATCAGCAGATGAAAATAACTCTGAAAACGAGACTTTAGCAACTGACACAGAAAAACCAGGAACTGCTGAACAGGGCAACCAAACTAAAATCGAAGAAGATATTTTAGACGAGAGCAGCGAAGATGTCACAAGAGACCATAAAAAAGATGATAACGATATCGGCTAATATTTTCTTTTGAAAAAGTTTATGGCATACTTAATGCATTGCTTAAAATAAAGGCACAAATAAAAATTATTGGAAAAGACAACTCATGAGCGATGAACTAGAGCTAGACGAACTAGAGGGCGTTACACCATCAGAAGCTGCGCCAAAAGAGGCGGCTACTGCCGATGAACCTGACGCAGGGCTTGAAGCTGTTTACGATATACCTGTGAAAGTTTCAGCTGTCCTTGGTACATGTAACCTGCAAATCCACCAACTTTTAAAACTAGGTCGTGGTGCCGTTGTTGAACTGGACCGCAAAGTTGGCGAAGCTGTTGATATATTCGTGAATGACCGCCTTGTCGCACGTGGCGAAGTTGTTATTGTTGAAGATAAGCTTGGGATTACGATGACTGAGATTGTTAAATCTCGTTAATAATACAAATAACCGTTAATAATAAAAAAGTGACTCAATAATGGATATTGCAACTCTTCTTGGTTTACTCCTTGGATTTGGTTTTGTAGCAGGTGGTATTGGTAGTAACATGCCAAGCTTTATTGACCCACCATCTATTCTTATTGTTATTGGCGGCACCTTTTCTATTACTACAGTCTGCTTTAGCTTAAGCGATATCATTAAAGCTCAGGGTATTATGCTTAAAACTGTATTATTTAAACTACCTGCTGCAGATGATGAAGCTAAAAACATGATCGAGCTCGCACAAAAAGCCCGTGCAAACGGCATTTTAGCCATTCAAGGTGATATTGACCAAATTCCAAACGAATTTTTAAAACAAGCATTTGGGTTAGCTGTCGACGGAACAAACCCTGAAGTTATTGAAAATATCATGAAATCTGACACAGCGGGCATGCTAGAACGCCACATGAGCGGCGCCCTTGTCCTTAAAAAGAGTGCTGAAATCGCTCCTGCAATGGGCTTAGTTGGTACTTTAATTGGTTTGGTTATCATGCTCGGATCACTCGACGACCCAAGCTCTATCGGCCCTGCGATGGCGATTGCCCTACTTACGACAATGTATGGTGCTGTAATGGCCAACATGGTCTTCAACCCGCTTGCCGCAAAATTAGAATTAAATAGCCGTAATGAAGCTCAAATTCGTAAAATTTACACGTCTTCTGTGCTGAGTGTCGTACGCCAAGAAAACCCACGACAGCTTGAATTAGTGCTTAACACTATTTTGCCACCAAGCAAACGCATTAGCATGTTTGACTAATTAAAATTAATTCAATCACAAAGGAGAGATGACAAGATGACGCAAGCAAATATTCTGCTCATTGGCGCTTTAAAAGATGCTGCATCATCTCTCACTAAAATCGCAAAAGAACAAGACGTCAACACCATTCAAGCAACAGATATTGAAATGGCTATTAAAGTCTTATGTGAAAAAAAAATAGATATGGTATTTTTAGACGTCAACTCTGAATTACCGTCTTATTTTACCAAGTTAAATGAAAATAAAATAAATGTACCAACCGTTGTAACTGGGCCTTCTCAACCTGTTCAAAATGCTGTTAAAGCTATACGCCTTGGTGCAATTGAATACCTGTCAACACCTTTAGAAGGTGACTTAGCACAAACCCTTATTGAACGCGTTAAGCCATCTAAAACAACTAAAGGCCCTGTTCACGGCGACCCTGCAACGATAAGCCTTCTTGATTTATCCAAAAAATTTGCATCTTCAAATGCTACTATTTTATTACGTGGTGAAAGTGGGACAGGTAAAGAAGTATTTTCAAATTTCATTCATAACAACAGCCCACGCAAAGACAAACCATTTGTTAGCTTAAACTGCGCTGCCATACCAGAAACACTGATTGAAAGTGAATTATTTGGCCACGAAAAAGGTGCTTTTAGTGGCGCTATCAACAGCCGAATGGGTAAATTTCAACAGGCTGATGGTGGCACTCTCCTTTTGGACGAAATTAGCGAAATGGATGTCCTTTTGCAAGCCAAGCTATTACGTGCCATTCAAGAACGTGTTATTGACCCTGTAGGCTCAACTAAATCAGTCCCTGTCGACATTAGGCTCATTGCAACAACAAACCGCAATCTCGAAGAAGAGGTTGCAAAAGGTAATTTTAGAGAAGACCTTTACTTTAGATTAAACGTTGTCATGCTTGACATACCTTCCTTGCGTGATCGACCAGGTGATATTATTCCTCTGGCTGAATATTTTGCAAAAATTTATGGCGAACAAAATGGCTTAACCAACATAACCATCAATGACGAATCCCAACAAAAGCTTATAAGCTGTTATTGGAAAGGGAACGTACGTGAACTTGAAAACACAGTTCACCGTGCTGTTTTAATGATGGGAGACGACAACATAATGTGTCCTGAACACATTACTATATCTCCTATGAGTCAAAATATGGCATCAACCATAAACCAAGCCCCTGTCCCTACTGACGACAGCAAAAAGCGCGCGCTTAGCTCTGCTGCCGCAGGTGCATACGCCAATGCGTCTGGCGGTTTTGAAAAAGGTATTGGTGGAACAGAGCCAAGTGCTGCAGATATGGTTGGTCGTACCGTTCAAGAAATGGAACAAGAGCTCATACTATCAACGCTCAACTATTGCAAAGGTAACCGCACACATGCCGCTGGCATTTTAGGAATTTCCATTCGCACACTTCGTAATAAACTAAAAGAATATAATGATAAGACAAATTCTGAACAAGCTGCAACTGCTTAAGAAATGTAATAAATAAGCTTACCATAAGCAATATGGGAGTTTTTGTCACATCCCAACATTATATATCTACAACGCATTGCCTTATGTCATTTTTTTATTATCATCCACACCTATAAGTTTGTATGCTTGTATGATAGCGAGCTATATTGTGTGTATGATTATTATATTAAGGGTAACAAAGTGGTAAAACTTATATTTAGAGCAACGTTGGTTACTGTACTTTCGGCAGGTACGGCAATGGCCAGTACTTGGGGTAACATTGGAACAGTAGGAACATTGACAGTCAACGACCTCTGTTATACAGACGGAACTGACATTATTTGTGACGGCAACCTAAGCGTAAATGGTGCAGCAGCACTTGACGTTTCAGGTACAGTTTCAGCCACAGCTTTTATTGGTGACGGCTCAGGCTTAACTGGTGTCACTGCTTCAAGTGCCGATTGGTACAGCATTTCAAATATGCCAACAGGCATTTCAGCCATTTCAAATACTGAACTTACCACAGCCGAGCTAACTCAATTACAAAACATTAACGCCGTAACCATTTCTAACACACAATTTGGTTACCTTGGCGCTATGGATCAAGGCGTTGCCACAACTGACAGCGTCACTTTTGCAAATATTACAGGCGCATCTATTTCTGGTACAAGCCTCACATCAACAGGTGACGCAACCATTGCCGACCACTTAACTGTGGCCGATGTTTCTATTACAGACGACTTAACTGTTGCAGGTACAACTGACCTTAACATTTTAAATGCTTCTGGTGACGGGTTTATTGGCGGTACACTTACCATTGCAGGTGCATTAAATGTAAGTGGTACACAAACAATTGACGGCGTTATCTTTGCTGGGGGCGGCATGGCCGCAACAGGTAACATTAGCGCAACAACCTTTACTGGTGACGGTTCTGGCCTTACAAACCTTGACGCAAGCGCTATGTCTATTGGCATTAACGACTTAAGCGACGCTAAGCATGATACAGACGATTATTCGAGCCTATTCCTTGGTAATGGCGCAGGTGCTGCTGATGACGGTACCGATAACAAAAACTATGGTTTTGGTAGAAATGCCCTCACAAACACAACAACGGGTAGCTCTAACCTTGCAATTGGTTTTCTTGCACTTGAAGATAATACAACAAATGCAGGTAACATTGCCCTTGGTCATTTAACACTTCGTGGTAACTCGGGTGATAGTAACATGGCTATTGGTCATCAGGCTATGATGAATAACGGCACTGGTGGAAATAACTTAGCCATTGGTGCACAAACCGCAACCAATAACAGCACTGGTAATTATAACTTAGCTATCGGTGACCGCTCATTATTAAATAATGAAACAGGTAGTGAAAACCTTATTTTAGGTGCTGGTTCTGCTGAAGGAGCTTCAGGTGCATCAAACGTTAGTAATAACGTTATCGTTGGTTTCGATAGTGGCGCGCTGATACGAACAGGTGCAGATAACAACACTTTCCTCGGCTACAAGGCTGGTGACATAACCACAACTGGTGCACGTAACATTTTAATTGGCTCAAATGTTGACACAACAGCACCAACAGCTTCTGACGAACTCAACATTGGTAATACCATTTATGGTGACCTTACTACCAAAATGGTGGGTGTAGGCACAAGTGAACCTTCTACAACTTTACACATTCACAGTTCAGGTTCACCATACTTAACAATTGACAGACCTTCAGCTTCAGCAGGCCCAGCAGGTGTTTACGTAACTTCAAGAGGTACATCACAAGCCTTTGTAGAATTTAACGGTTCTAAGCGTATATTTGGCAAACCAGGTGACAACTTGATGCGCTTTGGTAATGACTCAGCGTCAGCTGCTACTGGCGTTGTGCGTATTAACGTTGCAAATGGTGATACCGAAATTGACGGATCACTGGACGTTTCTACCACAGTAACTGCCACAGCTTTTGTGGGTGACGGTTCTGGCCTTACAAACCTTGACGCAAGTTCAATGTCTATTGGCATTAACGACTTAAGCGACGCTAAACACGATTCAGACGATGCATCTAGCCTATTTTTAGGTAACAATGCAGGTGAGTTTGATGACGGCACATCTAACCAAAACATTGGTATAGGTTATAGTGCACTTTACTCAAACACAACGGGTGGTGCAAACGTTGCTATGGGTTATCAAGCTCTTACAACAAATACTACATCTACAAATAGCACAGCTGTTGGGCACCGTTCTTTACGTTATGCAACAGGTAGTGAAAACACCGCCTTCGGTTCTCTGTCCTTAGGAAATGCCACAACAGGTTCTTACAATACAGCGATTGGCCGTTTAAACCAGTCAAGCAACGTAAGCGGTACCACCAATACTTCATTGGGTATGCTTGCCCTTAGATATAATGAAACAGGTAATTCAAATACAGCTATCGGTTATGGTGCTGGTGTAGGTGATTCTGGTTTAAGTAATATTTCAAACAACACATTCATAGGTTACCAAAGTGGACAGGATGTAAAAACTGGGGCAGATAACAACACTTTCCTAGGCTACACGGCAGGTGACAATGTAACAACTGGTGCACGTAACATTTTAATTGGTGCAAATGTTGACACAACAGCACCAACAGCTTCAGACGAACTGAACATTGGTAACACCATATACGGTGACCTTTCAACAGACAAAATTGGTATTGGTAAAACAAGCCCAACAACGGAATTGGACGTTTCTGGTACAGTAACTGCCACAGCTTTTGCTGGTGATGGTTCAGCACTTACAGGTGTAACCGCCACTTCTGTAACTATTGGCTTAAATGACCTAACCGACACTAAATACGACACAGATGATTATTCAAGCCTATTCCTTGGTAATGGCGCAGGTGCTGCTGATGACGGTACTGATAACCACAACCTGGCTGTAGGTACAAATTCAATGAATGCAAACACAACAGGTTTCTACAACTCAGCTGTTGGTCATTCATCGCTGGCTAGCAATACAACAGGTTACAACAATGCGGCTACAGGTCAGTACACGTTGAACAGCAACACTACTGGTTTTAATAACACTGCCACCGGTACGCATTCTCTGTACAATAACACTACAGGTCGCTCAAACACTGGGTATGGCTATACATCTCTTTACAGCAACGCAGGGGGAAGTTATAACACAGCCCTAGGTGAAGCTGCTCTTTATAGAAATACATCAGGTATAAACAACACTGCCAGTGGTTATGCCTCTTTGTATAACAACACAACAGGTATAAATAACAATGCCAGTGGTCATTATGCATTGAGATATAACACTATAGGTAGTAACAACATTGCAATTGGTGCCCTAGCAGGTGCTGGTTCATCAGGTAATTCAGATATTGATAATAACACATTGGTAGGTGTACAATCTGGGTATAACTTACTCACTGGTGGTAACTCTAACACATTTGTTGGTATGCAGTCTGGTCAAGCCACCACAACAGGTGCGCGTAACATTTTAATTGGTGCAAATGTTGACACAACAGCACCAACAGCTTCAGACGAACTGAACATTGGTAACACCATATACGGTGACCTTTCAACAGACAAAATTGGTATTGGTAAAACAAACCCAACAACGGAATTGGACGTTTCTGGCACAGTAACTGCCACTGCCTTCATTGGTGACGGCTCTGGCTTAACGGGCGTAGCCGCCGGCTCTGCCGACTGGTACGACGTGACAAACATACCAACAAGTGTGCAAAACGTTTCTAACACCATTTTACAGGTTGGCGAGCTAAGCCAAATAGCTAAAATTGATGGCGCTTCTATTTCAAGCCAAGAATGGAGCATAGTTGCCCAACTTGAACAATTCTTACGTAAAGACAGCGCAGTTGAATTTGCAGATATTTCTGTAACAAATACATTGGCCATTGGCACAACCGTAGCACCTTCAGCCGCTTTGGAAGTATCTGGTTCAATCATGCTTTCAAATGGTGGAGAAACATGTGATGGACTTCATGAAGGTGCTATACGATACAGCACTGGTTCATCGGCTCTTGAATTTTGTGATGGTTCGACTTGGAAAACAACCGATGCTTCAGCCGCTGCAAGTGCTTTAACAGAGCTGAGCGACGTTTCAAGCTCACTTGCGCCAACAGACGGCCAATACCTAACATGGGACAATGCCGCAGGTGAATGGGTAGCTTCAACTGCTGCTTCTGGTGTTACATCAATTAACGACCTAAGTGACGGTATTTACGATGGATCCAGCGTGTTCCTTGGTAACGGTGCGGGTGCAAATGACGACGGTGCAAACCTTGCCACAGCCGTTGGTAAAGATGCCTTAACTGCAAATACTTCTGGTGTTGATAACACAGCAATTGGTTACCAATCTATGCTCGCCAATACAACAGGTGGTTATAACACAGCTCTTGGTAAGTTTTCACTTTCAAGTAATACAAGCGGTGACAGTAACGTTGCATTAGGGCGTACAGCACTTTATTCAAACACAACTTCTGGTAATAACGTTGCTATTGGGCGAAGCGCACTTTACTACAAAACAGGAGCAGGTGACCACAACATTGCCATTGGTAGCGGAGCTGGTGTTGGTACAAGTGGTATGACAGGTATTGAAGAAAACGTATTCGTTGGTGGTCTTTCAGGTAACCTTATACAAACAGGTGCAAAACAAAACACGTCTGTAGGTTATGGTTCATCAAACTCGCTAACAACGGGTACACATAACACAGCTCTAGGTGAGTCAGCATTAAATAGAAACCAAACAGGTCTATTCAATACTGCCATTGGTGGTTCAGCTATGGGTGGTAACAACATTAACTATAGCGTTACTGGTGGCACAGCTTTAGGTTACGGCGCAGGTTATGCCGTTGCTACAGGCGCCGACTTTAATACAATGTTAGGTTATCGTGCAGGTGTTGCCGCAACAACAGGTACAAGTAACACACTTGTCGGTGCATATGCAGGTAACACCCTTACAACGGGTAGCAACAACATTGCTATTGGTAGTAATGTTACCCTTGCAAGCATTACAGGTGACGACCAAATCAACATTGGTAACCTTATTAAAGGTTCTATGGCAAGTGGGTCTGAACAGGTTTCATTAACAGGTACGCTAAGCGTTGCCGATATTTGCGACGAAACTGGCGCAAACTGTATCAGTGTTTCTGACGGACTTGGCGGTGCTACAAACATTAATGGTCTATCTGACGCTATTTATTATGGGTCAAGCCTATTTCTCGGTGATGGGTCAGGTGTAAATGACGACGGAACAAGTAATAAAAACGTAGCAGTAGGTAAAAATGCTTTAACCTCAAACACAAGCGGCAGCGAAAATACTGCACTTGGTTACGAAACATTAAAAGCGACGACCACAGGATTTGCCAATACAGCTGTAGGTGGAAGTGCGTTAGTTGCAAACACTACAGGTAATTACAATGCTTCTACAGGTTACCAAGCACTTCTAGCTAACACAACAGGTAGCTGGAACAGTGCATACGGCTCTCTATCATTGAGCAAAAATACTACGGGTAATCAAAACGCTGCATTTGGTCGAAGCAGTTTGAGTGAAAACAGAACATCTCATAACAATACAGCTATAGGTGACCAAGCTCTTGCCATGAGCAGAGGAAGTGATAATACAGCTGTAGGTTATTCAGCAGGTAAAGGTATGTTTGGTAATGCAGCATACACTCGCCTAACAGCTATAGGTTCTCAGTCGGGTACTGCACTACAAGGTGGAGCTGATGACAACACATTTATAGGGCATGAGTCTGGTTTCACAACAACTACAGGTGCACGTAACATTCTTATTGGTAGTGGTATTGACGCAAGTAGTGCAACAGCATCAGACGAACTCAACATTGGTAATACTATTTACGGTGATTTAGCAACAGACAAAATTGGTATTGGCAAAGTAACACCAACAACAGAGCTTGATGTTTCTGGTACAGTAACAGCCACAGCCTTCGTGGGTGACGGTTCTGGATTAACAGGTGTTGGTGGCGGAACAGATATCGCCGTGGCGGACACAAGCGTAAGCATTATTGATGCTGGAACAGGTGTTGTAAACGTAGACGTAGACGGTGTGCCAGTACTAGCCGTAACCGAAAGCGCGCTTGACGTGTCTGGTAGTGTGAAGGTAGCTGGTACAGGTTCTGAAGTTTGTTCAGGTGCGGGTGACCTTGGTCGTATGCGCTGGAACCCAGCAACAAGCAAGTTCCAAATATGTAGACAATAATTTAAACAACTTAAAAAGCCTCCATCAAGGGGGCTTTTTTTATTACCTAATAAATAACAATCTAGTATATACTCCCCTTTTAAACATACGAGAAAAAACATGCAAAATACACCTGAAACTATCGTCATCTACGACGCAGAATATTGGAGCGACGAAGGGTGCATGGCACGCGGATGGAATGGTTTAAAGGACCACCCCCCTTACCTTATACAATTCAGTGCTATCAAGGTAAAATTAGAAAAAGGTTTACCAGAAGTAGACCGTTGCAATATCTTCCTTCAGCCTGTCGATGTATTTGGTAACAATATTGACCTTACAAAATATTTCACAGACCTCACCCATATCACTCAAGATATACTTGATGAGAATGCTCAAGAAATTCCTGAAGCACTTTCAGAAATTAAAAACTTTGTGGGTGAAGACCTTTGCTACAGCTATGGAGGTGATGAACGTGAAATTTCTCTAAGTTGCTTTTTATGGCAACAAGATACCCCATTAAACCCGCAACTCTGCCGTGACGTGCGCAAAATGTTACATACTGCAGGTATGTCAGAAGAAGACCTGAAAGCCAACACCAGCGGTTCTTTGGCTAATTTTTTTGGATTACCGTTTGATGGACACATTCATGACGCAACCGCTGATAGTTTATCTATTCTTCTTACTTTTAGACACTTTGTCGAAACTGAAAAAATGTCACTATCTGACTTTATTTAAATAAGACAGCCTATTCTTTAAAGCCTCTCCTGAGGCTTTTTTCTTGCCATAGCTCTGTATACTATGTAATTTAACTGCATACAAAACATCTAAATCTTTTACACACAGCCTTTTATTAAGGTGATCTTATTCTCTGCTTCTACGGAGGGCATTATCATGCTCCCTTCAAACAGCTTGAAATTGTATTCAATTATATTCAAAGATAACATATGTAATTACGGTACTTGCTTTGCCATTCAAAACCCTTACGGTAAAAAATTATTTGTGACCAACGCACATGTTATACAACATACTAAGAAAAACTCTTTCTTTAAATTTTGGAAACCTACATGTGAATTTATATACGGTGATGAGCTCATCGTTCAAAACACATACAATCAAAGCCTTAAAGCAAAACACATTTTATGCATCCACGAAAAGGACTTAAGGGATACTTTTATAGATGGCATACAATTAAGTTTCGTTCAAGGCTGTACCGATATTGCCATTTTAGAAATTGAAGACTGCCCAGAACATTTTGTCATGAAAGAATTACCATTAAAATCGGTGAACCACTCTGATAAAGTTATTGTAAACACAGAAGGGTTTTGCCCGCACACTATGCGTTATGTTTCTCACTACTTATCAGACAATACTCAAGGCTATATATTAGACGCAAACAAAGAAATTATCCATGGCACGTCTGGCGCACCTGTTTTAGACCAAGATGGTTATGTACTCGGCGTTACACACAGAAAACTTTCAACTACAGAGTCTCCATTTGCTTTTTATAAAAAAGATGACCAATATTTTTACGGCGAATATATACCGCACAATCCAACAATTTTGTATGGTTTGGTAACACCTAGCAAAATTATTATCGATGCTTTGATAAAACATTACGGTTATTATCATTAAAAAAAAGCCTCCATTTTGGAGGCTTTTTTTATTACATTGTACCGTAATTAGGACCACCGCCACCTTCAGGCACTGTCCAAGTGATATTTTGCTTAGGATCTTTAATATCGCAAGCCTTACAGTGCAAGCAATTAGCGGCATTTATCTGAAGCGTTACAATACCATCAGCAGCTTCTAAAATTTCATAAACCCCTGCTGGACAATATTTTGTTTCAGGTGATGCAAAATTTTTATAGTTCACATCAACAGCTGTAGACTCATCTTTAAGCTTTAAGTGAATTGGCTGATTTTCTTCGTGGAACGTGTTCGACAAAAATACTGAAGAAAGCCTATCAAAACTAATCACACCATCAGGTTTAGGATATACAATCGCCTTAACAGCACTTGATAGTTTAAGTTGGCTATGGTCAGCATGGTTACTTAAAGTACCGCTTGAACCTACATAAGTTTCCTTAGCTGCGTTTAATAAACCACGTATAAGACCTTTTTGGAAACCAGGGCGAATATTGCGCACTTTATAAAGTTCTTTATAAGCCCAAGAAGCTTTAAAATTCACTTCGTATGCCACTACTTCTTCATGTGTGCCGCCAGCTTTAAAATGTTCTAATATAGCGTCTGCTGCCACCATACCGCTTTTCATCGCTGTATGGTTACCCTTTATTTTAGCCACATTCAATGTTCCAGCACAATCACCCACAAGCATACCTCCAGGAAATGTCAATTTTGGCATAGATTGAACACCACCTTCAACCAAGGTACGCGCGCCATAAGCAATGCGTTTACCACCTTCTAATAAAGATGAAATCTCTGCGTGGTGTTTATATCGTTGCATTTCTTCAAATGGAGAAAGCGTTGGATTTGTGTAATCAAGACCCACCACAAAACCAACAGATATTTTATTGTCAGCCATATGGTAAACAAAAGAGCCACCGTAAGTGTCATTTTTCAAAGGCCAACCAATTGTGTGTAGCACAGTACCTTCTTTATGATTTTCAGGTTTAATTTCCCATACCTCTTTAATGCCTAAGGCATAGGTTTGAGGGTCTTTTGCTGCATCTAAGTTAAATTTTTCTATAACCGTTTTAGTGAGTGAACCTCGACAACCTTCACTAAAAATAGTTTGTTTGGCATGTAATTCTACACCTTGTACATAGTTATCAGTTTTTTCGCCATTTTTACCAATGCCCATGTCACCCGTGGCAACACCTTTTACGCTACCATCTTCATGATATAGAACTTCTGAAGCCGCAAAACCTGGATAAATTTCAACACCTAAAGACTCGGCTTGTACAGCAAGCCATTTACCCAATTCACCAAGGCTTATAATGTAATTACCTGCATTATGCATTTGTGGTGGTGTAGGCAAAACATGCATTGCATTTTGATGACGCATCCAAGCAAACTTATCCGCCGTCACTTTAGTTTTTAAGGGTGCCCCCAAATCTTCCCAATTTGGTAGAAGTTCGTTTAAGGCACGTGGTTCAAAAACAGCGCCAGAAAGCAAATGAGCACCTACTTCAGCACCTTTTTCAACAACACAAACAGAAATATCCATTTGTTTTTCAGCTGCGACTTGTTTCAAACGAATAGCCGCAGACAAGCCCGCAGGCCCAGCCCCAACAACAATAACGTCAAATGGCATAGACTCTCTTGGCATCATATTATCCTAACTCTTTAATAAGCTCTGGTACCGCATCAAATAAATCAGCTACAAGCCCGTAAGAAGCTACTTCAAAAATAGGCGCATTTTCATCCTTGTTAATCGCCACAATAACTTTAGAATCTTTCATACCTGCAAGGTGTTGAATAGCGCCAGAAATACCAACCGCGACATACAAGTCAGGTGCAACAACCTTACCTGTTTGCCCTACTTGATAGTCATTTGGTACCCAGCCCACATCAACCGCCGCACGTGAGGCACCAATAGCACCTCCACCAAGTTTTTCCGCTAACTCTTCAAGCATAGCAAAGTTCGCCGCTTCTTTCATGCCACGACCACCCGAAACAACAACATTTGCGCTTGTTAATTGTGGCTTTTCACTGTCACTTAATTTGTGCGAAACAAAAGCTGTTTTGGCAAAGCCTTGTGCTTTTGCTCCCGATTCAATTGCCGTTTCTGCGCCTGCCGTTTGCGCTTTATCAAAAGCGGTAGGTCGCACCGTTAACAGCTTCACTTTATCTAAGCTTTGCACCGTTGCAATTGCATTGCCTGCATAAATAGGGCGTTCAAATGTATCCGCATCAATTATTTTAGTAATATCACTTATCATTTGCACATCCATCAAGGCTGAAACCCGCGGCAAAATATTTTTACCAAATGTTGAAGCCGGTGCTAAAATGTGAGACATACCTTTTGATTGAGCCACAATAAGGTTTGCCATATTTTCTGCAAGACTATGAGCATATAAAGCATCATTGACATAAATGACTTTAGAAACACCTTGCAAACTTGCTGCATGCTTTGCTGCACTATCTGCATTTTCGCCTGCCACTAAAACAGTAATACTCCCGCCTAATTCTTGCGCTGCCGTTAACGTACAAAGGCTACCAACGCTTAAACATTTATGATCATGCTCTGCAATTACTAAAATACTCATTAACTTATTACCTTTGCTTCGTTTCGTAATTTTTCAACCAATTCTTGAACAGATGAAACCATAACGCCTGCACTACGCTTTGCAGGTTCCATTACTTTAAGGGTTTTTGTGCGCGCAGTCACGTTAACACCAAGGCTGTCAATATCTATGACTTCAATTGTTTTTTGTTTAGCCTTCATCAAGTTTGGTAAAGTCACGTTACGTGGTTCGTTTAGTCGCAAATCGACACTCACAACCGCAGGTAGTTTAACTGACAATGTTTCTTCCCCTGCATCTACCTCACGTTCAACCGTCAAATTTTCACCTGCCACTGTAATTTTAGAAGCAAATGTTGCTTGGGGCCAATTTAAAAGCGCCGCCAACATTTGAGCTGTTTGGTTATTATCACCATCAATAGTTTGTTTGCCCAACATAACAATGTCGGGGTTTTCTTTACTAACAATTTCTTTTAAAATTTTCGCAATAGCCAAAGGCTCAACAGCGTCTACCGTTTTGATGTGGATAGATCGGTCAGCCCCCATCGCAAGAGACTTACGCAGAGATTCTTGTGATGTATCACCGCCAATCGTTATCGTTATAATTTCACTGACACTACCCGCTTCTTTTAAACGTACAGCTTCTTCGACAGCAATTTCACAAAATGGATTTATTGAATGTTTCAGGCCTGATGTATCAACCCCTGTATTATCAGACTTAACGCGAATGCGTACATATGCATCAACTGCATGTTTAATGGGTACTAAAACCTTCATAAAACCACCTTATTTTTATTATTAAATATATCTAAAATATTACTATTTACGGTTTTGAAGTGCAAACAAATAGCAAATCTTTTACAATCGAATATCTTTTAATTATAAACGGCTTGGCATAAATGCAAACACGACTCGAATCTATTTTGACCCATATTATGATTATATCCATTGTAATTTTTGTGCCTGCGCAATTTGCTGTTTATATTTTTGCAGTTTTTTACATAATGGGTATTTTCATAAATATTAAAAAAGACAAAGAATTGGCTGACGCTAAAAATACAAAGACAGAAGCAATTTGGTGGGAAATTCTAGGGACATCACCCACAGCTGGTGTCGCAGAATGTGCCCGCGTGCGCAAGCTACTCACAAAAATTTACCATCCAGATGGAGGTCAAGCCCCCAATGAGTTTGCGATGCGTCGTATCAACAAAGCCTTTGAAAGCCGTGCTGCATTGCCTGACACAAGCCACCCACAACACATTAATTAAATGTAATTTAAAGAGAAACATCCTCTGGTAAGTCAAACAAAATATATTCTACACCCTTTAAGGCATGTATATGTAATTTGTCATGTTCACTTTTAAGGCCAAGACCGTCACCTGCGGCTAAATACACCTCTTCATCTAACCAATGTGCCTCATTCAAACACAATTCACCTCTGATAAGGTGCATATAGATTTGCCTGCCCTTAGCGATATTATAAACTATTTCAGCGTCTCTTGATTCATGCCCTATAAAAATTTGAGCGTCTTGCGCTATATACAAATGACCTTGTTGCTGCGCATTGGGTTGATTATTCGCTATCAGTTTTAACCCTTCATGTGGCGGTACCGTCATTGTTCCATATGCAGGTTTAAGACCTTTTTTATTTGGCTTAATCCAAATTTGTAATAATTTAACCGAATCCGTTTTACTGGCATTAAATTCACTGTGCGCAATCCCTGTTCCTGCACGCATCAACTGGACATGCCCCGCTTGAATAACCTCTTTATGCCCTAAAGTATCTTCATGCGTCAAAGCGCCCTTTGTTACATAGGTTAATATTTCCATATCACTATGTTCATGGGTATCAAACCCTTGCTGAGGCTTAAAAACATCGTCGTTAATAACACGCAAGGCAGAATAACCCATATGATTTTTATCCCAATAGTGCCCAAAGGAGAAACTATGAAAACTTTCAATGCCACCGTCATGCATACGGGCAAAGCCCCTATCTTCTGCTAAACGTAAATACATAAAACTTACCTTTTAATTTAAAATTATAAGTTAGATTATTTTAACATAAACTCTGAAAGTGGAAGGCTTAATAAATTTATATAAAGAAATAAGCCGCCAAGCTCACCACCCCAACAAAAAAAAGGCTGACACAAAGTAACTTTAACAAAATAATTTGAGTAGCCTTATAGTCACCCACTTTTTTCATTTCTTGTCGCACAAATGGTAAATGATGAAAAATGAGATTGGCGGCCATAAACCCAAGCGGAGCTGCAACCATTAAACTAAATAACAAGCGTAGCAACAGGTTAATATTTGTCCCCATAATAGAGAACAGGTCAAAACCTTTTGAGAGATAAAAAAACAAAAAGGCGATAAAAAATTGCAATAAAAAACCAAACAATAAAACAAATTTTATCCAAAATTGAGATTTATTTTCAGTTGTCATAAAACACCTATACTGCTATTAAGCGCTCTTTTGGCATCACGCGCATTAAAAAACTCTTCAAATCAAGCGCTACGGGGTTTTCTAATACTTCATCGATATAAGGCCACAAAATATCTATTTTACTTAAAAACTCAGGGCGGCCATCACGGTAAGCACTGCGTGCAAAGCGTCCTAAAACACCTATATTTCTAAGGAGACCTGCCATTTCAAAACTATCTTTAAAAGCTTGAATGTCATCTACGCCTGCCTGTTCTACAAAGTAATCAAACAAAACCTGCCTTTCCTTTGCAGGGAATGGGAAACGTGCATCGTAAAGTAGGCTTGCTAAATCATATGAAAGAGGTCCGTATTTTGCGTCCTGAAAATCTAGAACACCCACCATTTTATCGCCTTTTTGCCCTGTAGGCATAAGATTAGGGCTATGATAATCCCATAATATAGTGCCCCAAGACACCTGTGTCACAGTGTTATATATTTCACTCAATATACGATGTAGTTCTTCATATTCTGCCTGTGTGGAAGCAACACCCCCTCTAAGAGCTGGCAAATAGTCATCTAAAAAGAAATCACCGCGGATAGTTGCCAAATTTTCCCCGTACTCTGGCAAATTTTCTAAGGAAGTGTTATTATATAGTTTAACTAAAATATCTACAGCAGATTTGTAATGAGACAGTGAAACAGGCTGGCTTTGATACAAGTCATAAAACGTATCATGACCAAAGTCTTCAAGCAAAACAAGGCCTAAAGCTTCATCTACAGCTTTAATTTCAGGTACATGCACCCCTAAATCCGCAAGATAACGGTTCACTTTTATAAAAGGGCGAATAACCCCTTCTAATGCGGATTGACCATCTTCTAAAGGTTTATCTGTTGGCGTAATCATCAATACATATGTCGTGTTATCATTTAAATGAACGCGCTTATAGGTACGAAATGACATACCTTGGCAGATATCTGAAATAGTATATATACCTGACAACTCTGCCTTTAAAAATCCGTCATAAAAAGCCATAAAGCTTCCTTAATTTGTTTCTTTAATACCATAAATAGTGTTTACAATGGCACGTAGGTTAACATTTTATAAACCGTCTGCCTAGCTTTTCCATTGACCTTACATAGCAACCCCTTATACCATTTTACATATGGAAATTAAAAACTACACATACAAAGCAAGTAAAAAAGGTAAGCACGTGCTTATTTTTGGCGCTATTCACGGCAACGAAACATGCGGAACCGTTGCGATTAACAATATCATGAAGGCCTTAAATGACGGCTCTATTGAACTATTGAAAGGTCAGGTTACTTTTATTCCTATTTGTAATCAAGCCGCTTATAATGCGGAAATACGCTATATAGATCAAGATCTGAACCGTTGTATAATGCCGCATTCCAAACCAACAACAAACGAACAAAAAATTGCCAATATCCTTTGCCCTCTGATAGAAAACTGCGATATTTTACTAGATATCCATTCAATGACATCAAAAAGCACACCTTCAACTTTTGAAGAAATGCCATCAGACGATAATAAAACTTTAATACGAAGCTTACACGTAAACACCATATACACAGATTGGGGTAGTAAATATAAAAAAACGGCTCAAATGTCCACCACAGGTTACGCCAAAATTCACGATACAGCTGCAGCCACACTTGAATGTGGCCAACACAAAAGTTCAGAAGCGCCTCACGTTGCTTATGAAAACATATTAAATGTATTGTCAGCATTCGGTATGGTTAAGCACGACATCAAGCCCTTCCCAAAACCTATACGCGCCAAATACATACAAACTGTTATCAAAGAAGACGGTGCGGAGTTTGTAAAAGTTTGGAGTAATATGGATACATTAAAGAAGGGCGACGTTATAGGTAAACTTGGTGATAAAAAATTCATCAGCCCTATAGATGGTGTTATTATTATGCCCTCTATTCAAGCAAAACCTGGCGGTGAATGGTATTATTTAGGGCAAATATTATAAGATAAGTCATTGTTTTAAATAAACGCCAAGGCAAGAGCTACAAAAAAAATCAAATTAATTAAATAAAACACTTGATTTCAATATACCGGCGGTGTATAAACCACTCGTTAAGTTGATAAAACAACTAAGCGATGGGTCCTTAGCTCAGATGGGAGAGCGCCTGCTTTGCATGCAGGAGGTCAACGGTTCGATCCCGTTAGGATCCACCAGATTCTTAAAAACAGCCTTCGGGCTGTTTTTTTATGTGCAAAACCCCGCCTTTCTGCGCCGTTCCGGCCATGCAATCACCACAAAAGTGGGTTGATATTTTTATTTATCAGGGAATTTACGCCTTTTCTCTCAAACTGCAATTTTTGCCATTGCCTTTATACCTTTTTCGTTATAAATGTGTTATTGAATTTTGTGCTGAAACTTTTAAAATTTTCTTAGATTTTGGGTCAATAGATATACCCACAACCCAATAATGAGCAGAAAATGGCCACCAAGCACCTTTGGAATGAATAAAGCCATATAAATTTTTCTCATGTGTACTCTCTGCCCACTGTACCTCAGAAACCTGCCCTTTCAAATCCTCAAAATCACCACCGATAGGAAACATTTCTTTTATTTTTGCCTCAAATTCTTCTTGATTTTTGTAATCCTCAAACCTAGATTCATCGCTTTTTGCATTACATGCTGTTGTTAAAAACATTAAAATTACCAATATTATATTTTTCATCTTCTTCCCCTTAAACAAGCCAGCACCACTAACCCTCTATAATTATTAAGACTAATTTACCCTGCACCCTACTTAAAATCAATTGATAATCATTACAAATTAAGACACCTTCATAATAACGCAAAAACAATGACAATTCACTATGCCAGGCCATGCAACCATTTAGTAAAGTTGTGTTTGACAGCTTTTACAGCGCTATGGGTAAAAGCACAATTCGTTACAGCATTTCAAACCCTACAGGAAAATGCAATGAGTTGGCTGTGCCAAACTAAATGATATATCTGCACAAATGCATTGTATAATAAAAGGCTCATTTAAATAGAGCTATCTGTCTTCGCTTAAATTATTTTATATTCATAATTAGGCGGATGACGTATGAAAGTACTGTCATGGCTAGTGCACCACTGCACCACAGGGCTATGAACCATAGCCACTGTTTTTGAGACTTATTAAGCTGAGATAAAATCTTTTTAATACATTGGCTTGTCACCACTTTTCCCTCTAAATATATAATAGCTATAAGCTGTGTAAGTGAGAATGATTGGTAAAAAGATAACAGTCCCTACAAGTAGTAGAGATTGTGATGTGCTTGCCGCGGCAGCTTCCCATATAGTAAATTCAAATGGTACCAACCAAGGGAATAGGCTAATACCCAACCCTATAAACCCAAGTAAAAAGATAGTTATACTAAGCAAGAAAGGGCGGATTTCACGGTCTGTTCCAAAGTCTTTCCTTAGCAAATAAATTAAAAACATAGTGGTTAAAGGCAATGGAAATAAGTAATAAATGTTTGGTGTAGTGAACCATATATTCCAAATTCTTTCATCGATAAAAGGCATCGAAACACTAACAATTATAAGTGCTAGCAAAACAAAAACAAGAACATAACGCCCTGTTTTACGTGCCCATACCTGTGTCTGTCCATTGGTTTTCATAACCATCCATGCAGCACCAATAAGCGCATAACCAAAGACAAGAGAAATACCTGTGAAAAATGCAAATCCATTAGCCCAATCTAAAGGGCCACCAGAAAAACTTCGTTCCGTCACTTCAATACCTTGAATAATATTCCCTAATACAATCCCTTGCATTAATGCAGCAAGAAGGGAACCACCATGAAAGGCTGTGTCCCAAATTTTTTGTTCTTTTTCACTGTGCGATTTAAAGCGAAATTCAAAAGCAACTCCACGAAAAATAAGCCCTAAAAGCATTAAGATGATTGGCAAGTAAAGAGCCGGCATAATAATTGAATATGCCAATGGGAATGCTGCGAACAACCCTCCACCTCCTAGTACAAGCCAAGTTTCGTTACCATCCCAAAAAGGTGCAATGGAGTTCATTATTTTATTACGGCATTTATCAGATGGTGCAAATGGGAAAAGAATACCACACCCTAGATCAAAGCCGTCTAAAAGTACATATAGAAATACCGCAGTTGAAATGAGTCCAAACCATACAAGCGGCAGGTCAATATAAGATGCAAAATCAAACATGTTTAGTCATCTTTCTCTGTAAGTTTTTTAGTTAAGGCAGCTTCGATAGAATGATCGTGATAAATCCCTTCATCCTTAGCAACTACAGGGCCTTTAGCAATCAATTTTGAAATGTAGTAAACGCCTGCACCAAATAACACTGTGTAAACGATAATGAAGGCAATTAATGACAAGAACACTTGTTCAGCAATAACAGGTGAAACGCTATTACTGGTTCTTAATACACCATAAACGGTGTAAGGCTGCCTGCCCACCTCTGTTACAAACCAACCTGCAAGAACAGCTATAAAGCCGCTCGGTGTCATAGCCATACACCATAAATGGAAGCATTTATCAGTGAATATCGTTTTTCGCCACAGTAAAATAACAGCGACAACACCTGTAAAAATCATAGCAAAACCTAGCCCAACCATAATGCGAAAGCTCCAAAAAACAACTGCGACTGGCGGTCTTTTATCTGCAGATACATCTTTTAGACCAGGAATCTCCCCATCAGGTTTTCCTGTTAGTACCCAGCTAGCACCATTTGGAATAGTTATGCCGTAATCAGTTGTTTCAGCTGTTTGGTTAGGTAATCCAAACAAGTAAAGAGGTTTATTTGTACCACGCTCCCAATTACCCTCCATAGCTGCTACTTTTATAGGTTGATGCTCCATTGTATTGGCGCCGTGCTCATGCCCTATAAATAATTGAAGAGGTGCTATAAATATAGCCATCAGCATAGCCATAAAAAGCATAATTCGAGCGTGTTGTGTATGTATTTTCTTCCATAAGTAGTAAGAAGAAACACCGCCAACAACAAAGGCAGTTGTAAGATAGGCTGCTGTAATCATATGAAATAGCCTTGGAACAAAGGAAGGGTTAAAAATAATTTCAATCCAGTTTGTTGGGTACATCAGACCGTCAGGACCCCATTCAAAACCTTGAGGGGTTTGCATCCAGCTATTAGCCGATATTATCCAAAAGGCAGAAATAAGCGTGCCGATTGCGACAATACAGGTAGATACAAAATGCATTTTTTTGCTAACACGTCCCCAACCAAAAAGCATAATACCTAAGAATGAAGCTTCAAGAAAGAAGGCTGTGAGAACTTCATAGCCTAATAAAGGGCCAATAACGTTTCCAACTTTATCGCTAAAAAGAGACCAGTTTGTACCGAATTGGTAACTCATAACCACGCCTGACACAACACCTAAACCAAAGCAAACAGAGAAAATTTTAACCCACATTTTATAGATTTGCTCGTAAGCTTTATTACCTGTTTTAAGGTAACAATATTCAACCACAGCAAGCCAACTTGCAAGGCCTATAGTAAACGCTGGGAAAATAATGTGAAATGAAATTGTAAATGCAAACTGAATGCGTGCAAGCAATACAGGATCGAGCCATTCAAGAAACATAAATTTATAACCTTCTTTTCTTTATATAATATATCTACATTAAATTATTGTAAATTAATTAAACAGATTGTTTTGTGTAGAATTTTTAACCCAGCCGAATTTCCTATTCCTAATATTGCCAATAACAGCGAACACTTTGCCGTAAAAGAGCTTAGAGAAGCTTACATGTAATCAGAGGGTTAGGTAGGCGCAGTCCTAAAAACAAATCAATTATAATCCTTGGTCATTAAATTCTTAGCTAATTTTAAGGACGCTTTATAGTTAGGACTATAAAACACCTGATTAGAAGTGATAATAACCCCTGTCTTTTCTAACATTTTTTTAGGCTGTTCTTGCACACCACTTAAAATAACAAATATATTTTTTTCGTGGCAGTGTTTAACAATATTTTCTATAGCCAAGGTACCCGTTGCATCTAAATAAGGAACCAAACGTAACCGTAAAATAAACACCTTAGGATCTTCGCCTATAGATTTAAGCATATCCAAAAAGTCACCTGCAACACCGAAGAACAATGGCCCCATAATACGAAAAACCTCGACATCGTCAAGGAGGGCATCATTTCCCAACGAATCACCTGAAAGTTGACTTTCAGACGTGTTTTCCCCACGGCGACCTTCAGATTTAATATCAACCAGCTGAGTCATATTTTTCATAAACAAGAGAGAAGCAAACGTAACACCAACGCCAATGGCGACTGTTAAATCTACAAAAATAGTTAAGAAAAAAGTCAGCAGCATAACAATTCGGCTAGAGCTTGGTAAACGTAAAATATGTGTAAAGTGGTGCACCTCACTCATGCTCCATGCTACAACAAATAATATAGCCGCCAAGGCTGCCATCGGAATATAGGCCATAACATTTATCGCAAACAACACAAACAAAAGTACAAAGAAGGCATGAAATATACCCGCCATTGGTGTTTTCCCACCCGCTTTAATATTTGTTGCTGTACGTGCAATTGCGCCCGTAACAGGTATTCCACCAAATAATGACGATGCAATATTAGCAACACCCTGCCCTACAAGTTCCTGATTTGGGCGGTGCTTAGTACCCACCATCCCATCAGCCACTACAGCAGATAGAAGCGATTCTATCCCAGCCAAAAAAGCAATTGTAAAGGCAGAGGGTATAATACTTAATATCTTCTCAAAGTTCCATACAGGTAAGGGCGGCATTGATAAACCTGTAGACATTTCAGGAAACGTTGTTCCTATTGTCTCAACAGGAATCTGGAACAGAGAAACAAGCAAACTGCAAATAATAATAGCAATTAAATAGCCAGGCATTTTAGGCTTAAATTTTTTCAATACAATGATAACAAGCAAGGCTGCTATTCCGACGAAAAAAGCACTTATATTAAGCGTATCCCACGACATAAAATATGCCTGCCATCTAAGAATAAAATTAACGGGCGCCTCTTCAAGGTGTAACCCTAAAAAATCTTTTACCTGGGAGGATGCAATGATAACAGCTATCCCTGCAGTAAAACCTGTAATAACACAATAAGGCACATATTTAATAACCTGACCAAGCTTACTATAGCCTGCAATTAACAATATAAAACCTGCAATTAAAGTGGCAAGAATCAGCCCATCATATCCATGATTTAATATGACATTATAAACGACAACAATAAACGCTCCTGTAGGCCCACCAATCTGAAACCTCGACCCACCAAAAGTAGATATAAAGAAACCACCGATAACAGCTGTAATCAAACCCTTTTCAGGTGAAGTACCACTGGCAATAGCAATGGCCATTGCCAATGGAAGTGCAATAATAGCAACAGTTAACCCCGCAATACCATCGGCACGTAACAGTTCTTTTGAATATCCGTTTTTTATGAAAGTCCATAATTTAGGCGTAAAGTGTGACATACAATTTCATGCATCCTTTTAATTAATTCAAAATTTTATCAACCCTCCTGCTTTAAAGAAAGTTACCTTATATTTCGACCATATACCAGCCATGATAAATGCATCCTAACGGCCACCACTTTTAACAAGATACAATGCCTTATCATGTAATACATAATATTTAATATATAAAGTATTATACTCTCATTTAAACTAACTACAACTACACAGCAAAATAAGTTATCATCAACGTAATACTGACAGATGCGCCAATGATAATTTCCCTATATTCAAAAATAAATGGTTTTACGAGCACTTCTTGAATGGATATAGCATGCTGTTCAGCCCTGTTGTTATACGCCTCGTTTTTCATGGTAGTGTTCTATTTAAAAAATAGTACATCTATTTGTATTTGTTGATCATATACATTGTAGCCCTTCACTACAGTTGCAAATTTTTTAATAAAATTTACTAGAAATATAAGCTTCTGGGAATATATTCAATATTAATTTACGCACTTAATAAAAATTATCTTGATAATTTCAATTAAATGTAACAATAATCAAGTTATGAAAAATCACGGTGGAAAAAGAATGGGTGCAGGTCGCCCGAAGGGGACGGGGCAGTACGGTAGTGCAACCAAGGTTATGCGCGTGCCTGAACATAAGGTGGATGATGTAAAGTCATTCCTTGCGGGTAAGGCTGATTATAATATTCCTTTAATGCAGGGAACGGTTTCAGCAGGTACACCTTTCGGGGTGAGTGACCATGTGGACAGAAAACTCGACCTCAACGAACACCTCATAAAGCACCCTGCGGCGACGTTCTTCGTGCGCGCAAGTGGTAAGTCGATGATTAACGCGGGTATCGACGATGGTGACCTGTTAATTGTTGATAGAAGCTTAGAAGTTAAAAACGGCAAAATCATCATAGCTGTCGTTGATGGGGACCTAACAGTTAAGCGCTATGAGCGTTTCGGTGGCCGTGTAACGCTCATAGCAGAAAATGACGACATTCCCAACATAGAACTTACCGAAGGTGAAGAGCTAGGCATGTGGGGCGTTGTCACTAATATTATTAAAGGGGTTTAGGCTCGTGTTCACTTTTGATGATTTAGAAAAGCATTTTTCCGAAGAGAATTTGCTGAAAAAGTTCACTGGTAAAGATTTGTGTGAATTCTTGATGAAAGGTTATGAAATACGCAATTCTGTGTTTGAAAGTGCCTATAGACGTCATGAATACTTCCAGTCAGGGGATTTTAGCAAAAGAGAGCAATGGTTTGAGGAACTTGAGGCTGTCTATTCTATTGCTTTAGAAAAGCAATATGCTATTTTTCAAATCAATCAAAATGATGAAAATGGAGCTGATATTTACATTGGTGGCAAAGGTTATCAAATAGTGAGCACTGTTGATGGAACAGATGCGAGACTCAGAATGCTTAAGTTTTCATTGCATAGGCATGTTTCATGTACAGGGTCTATCAAGCACTTTAAGCGTGTGAGTTTGGAGTTAGAATCATCGTGGGAACATGCACACATAGCAAATTCAAATTATGACTTGGATGATATGGCCTTTCAACGATTTAAAGGCGCTTATAAAAAGAAATCAGCTAAAGGTTACCCTGATGATGTGAGGCTCATTGTTTATTGTAACGACAATGCTATGGGTGTAATAAAACTGTGCATAGATGATCATGAAATTTCATCTTTAATACAAGAACACTTGAAGGACCTATCTGACTTTCCAGAAGTTTTTGTAACAGCATTTCCATTGAGTGATAGTAAGCCTATTATAATATATCCATGTACGCCTTAGTCGACTGTAACAATTTTTTTGTATCCTGTGAGCGGGTGTTTAGGCCAAGCCTGAATAACCGCCCTGTTATTGTGCTGTCATCGAATGATGGTTGTGCTGTGGCTCGCTCTAACGAAGCGAAAGCGCTGGGCATTAAAATGGGTGCGCCTGTTTTTAAAATGAAAAAGCTGGTGGCGGAACATAATGTCGAATGTATCAGCGGTAATTTATCCTTTTATGGGGAGATGAGCCGTCGTGTGATGAGCGTTTTGCGTGACATGGCCCCTGCTATTGAGGTTTACTCAGTGGATGAAGCTTTTCTAGACCTTTCTGGCATTCCAGAACATGAACTAAAACCACTTTGTCAGCGTATAAGAAAACAAGTTGAACAATGGACGGGTATTCCTGTATCTATCGGTATTGCACCAACGAAAACGCTCGCCAAGGCATCTTCAAATATAGCGAAGAAATACGAACAAGCCGAAGGTGTCTATTTGATGGATAGCTTGCAAGCAAGGCGCTCTGTCCTTCAGCGTATGGATGTGGGTGACGTGTGGGGTGTTGGCAGGTGCTTAAATGAAAAGTTTACAGGTTTAGGACTAAACACGGCGTGGAAGTTATCACAGTGCAACCCTGCCCAAGTGCGTGACATTACAAGCGTGGTATCGGAAAAAACGGTTTTAGAGTTACAAGGTACGCCTTGCTACAGTTTTGGTGAAGAGCCAGAACACCGTAAACAGATTATCAGCTCTCGTTCTTTTGGTAACCCAGTAAGCGATATTAAAACCCTGAAAGAAGCCGTTGGCACATTCACCGCCATAGGCGCAGAAAAACTTCGGGGCGAAAGCACAGAAGCACGCATGATAACAGTTTACGCAGGCTCTAGCCCCTTTAAAGGTGAATATTACGCAAACTCTACAGTTATCACCCTAGATGACCCAACAAGTGACACCGCCGTGCTAACCAAAGCCGCCATAAAGGGCATCAATGAGATATTCAAAGCGGGTGTAGAGTTCAAAAAAGCGGGCATATGCCTCCACGGCATTCAAGAGCAAGGCACGCACCAGCCAAGTTTATTCAGCGTGGTTGATAACAAGCGCAGTGAAAGCTTAATGGGCGCTATCGACAAACTTAACAGCGCCATGGGTAAACACACCTTACGCTTCGGCATTTCCAACCCCAACGGCAAATGGCGCAACCTGTGCCAGCACCAAAGCCCTGCTTATACCAGTTGTTGGGATGAGTTGCTGGTGGTGAGGTAAATTCACACAAAAAAACCTACTTACTTCGCATAGGCGGTGTTCTGTTAATCGGGTTTTCATAATCAAGGCTCCACTTAGACAGGAGTTGAAACAAATTATTAACTGTGTGTTGCCAAAATTTAGTAAAAAAAACACCTCCGAAGAGGTGCTTTTAGTTCGTCATATTTTCTTAACGGCTTTTTTTAACTTAGGCAGGAATTCTTTACATTTTTTCAGGAATTCATCCTCTGTTAGTTCATATGGTACATCATTGGCTTCAGTTATAGCATGTTCACCATCAAAGCACTCAAAGGCGTCAAAAATATCTAACGCTATTAGCTGTTGAATTTCCTCCGAGGATTTGTTTGGCCAATCATTTTTAGTATTAGGCCAAAAATCTGACCAAAACTTATCATGAAGGTCATTAGGTCTCATTTTCCCAGTGAGAGTTTCCTCTATCAAATATATCAACTCAAGAGCTTTTTTATCCATCAATTTGAACCTCCACCTAAATTTCCACTTTTTAATAAATGCATCACTTGTTTTTCAGTAGGTTTATTTGTAGTCACAAACTTACCTTCTTTCGTCACAGCATTAACATTTGTTTCCTTATTGCAAAAGTGTTTTGCAGGTTTTTTAAGATACGTGCCTTTTATAACCTTTGTATCAAGGTTCTTCATATGACTTTTAATAGAGGATTCAAACTTGGCAGCGTTAGCTTTATTATAATTGCCTTCCAAACCATAAGCTTTAGAGCTATGTTTATATTTAGCTTGAATTTGCTTAGGCTCAAACTTAACAGAGTCAACCAACTTATTACGTTTTACTGTAGTAACTTTTACACGCACACCCTTCGTCACTTTAGCAAGCGGCTTAACCATAGGTCTTGCCGCCATCTTAGCGCCTTTAATTTTAGTGTTATAATTTTATGGGGTTTTATGGTGTGAATTTCAACCCAAAGTCATTTGGAATTATATTAATAATCACCCTTCTGATCTTCAGCCTCAAAAGACTAATTTCTTTTTTGGTCTCAGAATAAGGAGGCAGGGTATATATTTGTTGAAATTGACTTTGAAAGTTATTCAAGCCCACGTAATACGGTGTCACGTTTCCACCTACTGTCACCAGTTGTCACTTGTGTGTCTGCTCCCTTTAATTTGAACAAGGCTGCAACACGTGGATGTATGTTTATAAGCCCATCAAGAATAGTTGCCTCTTCATATAAATTATTAGCACCGTTGTATTGAACGTTTATATTTGAGTTGTTTATAGACTTATTGGTAGCGGTATTAATAACGCTTATTGTAGGTTTTGCTGAAATCTGAGCTTTCGTAGGTATACTACTTGCAGGCTTGGCGGTGACAGTTAATTTACCTGATGGATTTGTTATAAGTAGGTTGTAGTTGTTATCACTACCTGCAATATCAATATTGTATACCCCCGCACCGCTTGATGTATCGGCCAGTGTTGTCACATTAATTGTATCAACAACTGATGCGTTGTCAGCAAGCTTGAAGCCTGTATACGAAAGGTCAAAAATTGGATTGACATTGCCCTCTACCTTTGTTGGTGCATTGTCAATAAGTGTTACTGTTAAGTCGGCTTTGTTAACTGTTAAGTCGCCAGCATTGAAGGCATATGAGTAACCAAGTTGGTTCGCCAATGTGCCAGCTGTTGATGTTAATACATTTGAATGGACGCCGGCATTATCACCTGCTGTATAGGTGGTTGTGAAAAAGTTCGAGCCTGTTAAGCCAATGTTCGCCAATGTATCACCTGTTAATAGACCAGAAACAGAACTTATTGATGAGCCACCATAGGTATCTCCATATTCGAGGCTACTATCATTTACAGTATATGTAAGGGTTGGCCTAGTCGCGTTTGAATAGATAAAGTGGTTACCTGCCGTAACAGCCCCTGGTGCAAGTGTCGCATAGGTAAAACCATAGTCACTTGAGTCTGGTAATAAGCTGTTACGAGTATTAGCCGTTGGTGTCTCGCTATAAACCAACCATCTACCATTCATGTCAGTCGTATTCAATACAGTTGCACCGACATTGTTAATAAAATCATCACCTGAAGCCATAATTATGGCGTTACCACTATTGCTAGCTGTAATTGTATTATTAAGCGTTATATCGGCAGTTGAACCTGTCGTTTGTATGGTTACAGTATTACCTGTTACGCTATTAAGGTTTAAAGCGCTTACTTGCTTAAGGTTAACATTACCACCAGCAGAAAGATTAACAACACCGCCACTTAATGCTTCTAAGTTAGTCGTATCAAGGTTAATGCTACCAGAACCACCAGCAGTCATTGTGATGTTACCACCCGCACCCGTTCTATTGGTGCGTATAGTGCCAGCTGAATTGTCTGTAATGTTGCCATTTATTGTTTGCAAGGTAATACTCTTATCATTGGCTAGGTCTAATTGCTCGCCGTCAAAGTCAAGGTTGATAGTATTATCAGCTTGCAGGATAATATCTGCTGTTTGCGACATCAGCTCTAAACCTTTTACCGTAAAGGCATTACCGCTTAATTCTTCAATGTTTTTAGCATCAAGTACTGTATTGTAAATACGCATATCGTCCATGTGACCTGTTAAACCTGTACCGCCTGACGTTGCTTTACCCATTGTTAAGTTATTTGCGTTAGCTCTAATACCATTGCTTGCCATTGCACCTGTTTGCATTGAGACACCATCAATAAATATTTCTATTTGGTTGTTTGTTACAGGGTCAAGTGTTGCAGCTACATGGTGCCAGTCTGTGTCATTAAAGCTATTTGTTGGTGTCGAAACCCAATCCTGAGTTGCGCCGTCATAAACAAGCACTGAAATGGCATTACTGTTACCAGCTTGTTGACCAGAACCTACAGCATTATCACGCCAGATAAGCAGTGGTTGGTTTGTACTATGAATCCCTTTGTATAAGAATCCTTGGTCTGCATTTGTTGTGTCTGATTTTGCCCAGAATGAAACAGTTACAGGTGCTAGTTCTATGGCGTTAATGTCACCAAAATTCACGGTGTCATTTGAAAAATCTAGACTGTAGTCATTACTTGTTGGCATAAGGATACTTGGTGTGTCGGCATTATATACGGCACCCGTTATTGCGCCGTCATCGCTGCCTATTTGATCAGTTACTGTTGCGCCTGAACCCTCTTCAAAGTCCCAGTGGTTAATAAGGTTTGAAGTTGTAAAAGCTGAGTCAATGTTACCGTAAATATTAATAACGGAAGGGTCTAATAAATATGTACCTTGTTTAAATCCACTTTTTGCCTGAAGGTCAGCATAGCCCCCTGCCAGTAAATTGATTTTACCAGAAGTTTCAAGGAAACCACCGTGACCTCCTTTTAAACCACCACGGGCAAAGACGTTACCGCTAAATTCAGTGGTGTTATCGGCCCAAACAATTGTGCGCCCAGCGTCACCACTTTGAATGGTATCATTAATAATGTAACTGTCATGTGAAACATAGACATATTCAGCCGCTGCTGTGTCACCTTTACCAAGATAGTCGCCACCTATTTTAATGCTACCTCCCACACGGTTTTCATGGGCTAGAAATTCATCGGCACTGCGCACTTCTTTGCTTGCAGTCATTGTAGCTGTTCCTATAGCGGCTTCGTTATAATTTTCAACTGAATGCCCGTTTGTATTAAGAACTGAATTATCTGTTAAAAATATTTGGTCGGCTGTAATTTCCACCACACCACCTTTTTCGCCTGTTTCATCTCCAGAAGCGTCTATGTAAGCTTTTGATAAAACAACGGTAGACTTACCGTTTTTAACACCTTTGCTTGCAGTTATGTTACCTTCTACAGCGTTAGAACCTGCCGCCGCAATAATAATACGACCTTCTTTTTGAGTAATGGTTGGCGCTAAAACTTCACCTTCAATGTGGATAAGGCTATTAACAATGTCCTTACCTGAAGCTGCGGTGATAGCAATAACGCCGCCTTCAGAAATAAGCGTACCTGTATTTTGAACAATTTGCGATTTAACTGCGTCGCTTACTTTAAGTTGATATAAACCGTCTCCATAAAAATCCACAACCATACTATCAGCTGATGAAAGATGTACCTGCCCGTACTTCGCTTCTATAATACCGCTATTTATAACATTTGGCGCAACGAGACCGACTAACCCAGCTTCTTTTGCTGTAATAAGCCCTTGGTTTATAATGCCAGCACCAGATTTACCTGGCTTGTTAAAATGCATGCTCCCATTCATAAAGTCGTCTGTATCAATATCAACAGTAGTTGCAAGTAGGCCGTTTACGTCAATACGTGAACTTGCGCCAAAAAACAAACCATTTGGGTTGATGAGAACAACATTACCATTGGCACTTAATTTACCCATTATTTGGGAAGGGTCAACACTGTTCACACGGTTTAAAGCAATGGCACTTGAAGAAGGTTGGTGAAATTCTGTATGTTCACCAACGTCAATATCAAAGCTGCGCCAGTCAATGACAGCTCGGTTTGTTTGTTGGTGAATATCTAGTTTATTTGCATTGGATGTTATAGTGGCAGCACCACCCGAAATAACACCACCTGCTGGGTTGGCATAAACAGAAGACATAGGTGAAAGCGCTAGCATGCTAACGCCACATAGAAAATACACCCCTAACATCTTGTTTTCAAACATATATACTTATAATTACCTTTAATAATTTATCTTTTTTGTTTCTGACTCTTATGTTTCTGTAAATTGTTACAGTTTATAACTTATTTGTAGCATTGCCCTTGGTGATTTGTTGTTTCCGTAAATAGGGTTATCAATTTTTTTGGTTAAAGGCCATGCCATGGTAAAGCTTGCGCTGGTATTTGACTTGTGTTCACTATGGAAGCCAAATCCTGCTGATGAAGCGGTAATACTGTTACTATCTTTGTCTTCATTCCATATTTTACCAAGATCGTAGAAAGCAAATGGCTTTGTTTGGATACCCTTCCACGGTTTAAGACCAAAGTATCTCAATTCAACCATACCAGCAAGGCCATGGTCACCCGTAATTTCTGATGAATCATACGCACGACCAAATGACTGCCCACCATATCCAAATTCTTCTGAAGAAAATAGTGGACCCGATGCCCACTGACCGCTTACCCCAGCAAGAGTAAGCCAATTCGTGCTTAACCATTGTTGGCGAATGTAACGAACAGTAACGCTACTAAAGTTAGGCTCTGCTTCAGCACGCGATAAGTTTAAGTCACCCTTGTTACTTGCACCTAAGACGTCAATACCTTGGTTGTAGCCTAGGTCAATATAGTTATAGCCATTAAAGCGGTCATTTGTATCAAAGTTTGCATGAACCCTTATTGCACGCATGTTATCTTTCGTTAAGGGGGTGTTTTGTAAAATGTCACCATTTGTGTCTTTGTAGTCAAATTCAATCGACAATGTTAAGTTCTTTTGTCGTTGTCTAATAGGCTTATAAATGAAGCTAAACCCAATTGATGTTGAGGTGTTTATGATATCATTAACTTCTAATTCTTCACCAGGGCTTGATGTCGCATAGGCAGTGTTTATTTGGAAGTCATATTTGTCATTAAGCGGTATTGTTTGTGCTAAAGAAACATATTTCAGTTCTTTAGCTGGGATGCTGCTTAATAGCGTGAGCGATGTATTTTGATGTTCAATAAGATTTGAATTGTTACTTATCATTGCTTGCCATGGCCCTAAGTAAAGTGAACCATAGTTACTAACCTGCATAAACGTTTCACTTTTTTCACGTGTGACGTTTAAAGTAAGTTTAACCGACTGATCTGTTTTACCTGCGGCAGGTTCAAGGTAACCCTTAAATGTAAGTTCAGGCAATTCATTAAGCCTAAGGATGGTAGATTCTAAAACCTTAGAATTAAGTGGCTTTTCAGCCTTTAGTTTAGCTAAAGTATTTTTAATAATTTTACTATCAACACTGTCACCTGTCATTTCAATATCAGAAATATAACCTTCTACAATGTTAATACTTACCACACCATTATTAATTTCTTGCAAAGGCACATAGGCGCGTGACAAGAAAAAACCTTTCTGGCGATAGCGTTCGGTTATTTGCCCAGCAAATTGCCAAATATAATCTAAAGTTACTTCTTTACCCAAAAATGGCCTGTAGATGTCATCGAGCTCATTTTCGCTAAAAACATGTGCATTTGTTAGTAAAATATCATTTAATACGAATCTAACGGCTTTAGCAGATTCGGGTATTTTAACAAAACTAGATTCTTTAGGAATTTTTATTTCTGCGGGCTTTTGTTTCTCAATTTTTATTTCGGGTAGCGGTTTCACACGGTTTACATCAGCAGAGCCTGGAAGCTGAGGTGCTGCAAATGCAGATATAATAACTAGGTTTATGCAGGCAAATAAAACAACAAAAGACGTTGCTTTAAATACACTCCCCCTAAAACCATTTATCACGTGTAAAAACCCCCATAAATTAATCAGTATATTCAGTATATATTTATAATATAGGTATTTAAGGAGTTGTTATATATTATAGCAAATAAATTCTGATCTGCCTGTATAAGTATATATATTTATGATGTATTTTGAGCACATTTCAGTGAAATATACCTAATAATAGATAGGGTTGTTGGCGGTTTATGGGTAAAATCTCATAAAAAACTTTAGGTCAAATGCAATATTACACTGCTTTATGGCATCCAAAATCCCTGAGGGCTCTTTAAGGGAGTAAAGCGATTATATGTCCATAGCCATTGACATATAACAAATGTCGACTACAATGGACATATGGATATAAAAAATGCAACAGAGGCTTTTACAGCACTTTCTCAAGAAACACGCCTTAAGGTGTTTAAAATATTGGTTGAATATGGACACACAGGCACAGCAGCCGGCACAATAAGCAAAACCTTAAACATGCCGCATAACAGCCTTTCTTTTCATTTAACACACCTATCTCAAGCAGGGCTTATTACATCACAAAAAAAAGGTCGCTCCATTATTTATACAGCCAACATCCAATCCATCGAAAACCTTATCCACTATTTAAAAGAAAACTGTTGTAGTAAGCAAAATAATGCAGAAGGGAAGTGCCTATGAACCCATACCTACACAATGTAACCGATATAAACAATATGCCCGCTTTGAATACTTCGCAGTTACAAAGAATGAATTTTGAAGGCCACCCTCCGCGTATATTAATGCTTTACGGATCCTTGCGTGAACGCTCTTATTCACGCCTTGCAGTTGAAGAAGCTGCACGTATTTTAACATACCTTGGGGCAGAAGTTCGTATTTTCAACCCAACCGACCTTCCACTTCCCAATGATAAAAATGATAGCGAACACCCTGCTGTAAAAAACCTTAGAGAACTTTCCATATGGTCAGAAGGTCAAGTATGGTGCAGTCCAGAACGTCATGGCACCGTCACAGGTATCATGAAAACACAAATAGACCACTTACCTTTAAATATGGGTGGCGTGCGCCCAACACAAGGAAAAACCTTAGCTGTTATGCAAGTGAGTGGTGGGTCTCAATCATTCAATACCATTAACACATTGCGTATTTTAGGGCGCTGGATGCGTATGTTTACCATACCAAATCAATCAAGTGTCGCAATGGCATACAAAGAATTTGACGATGATGGGCGTATGTTACCTTCTAATTATTACGCACGAATTGTAGATGTTATGGAGGAGCTTATGCGCTTTACAATTTTACTACGCCCACAGGCTCAAAACCTTGTAAACCGTTACTCGGAACGTTGCGAAAAAACAGCAAAAGAAATAGCCACTATTGCAAACGCTGGTACACAAAAATAACAAACATTGGAAGTTTTATATTATGGAAAAAACATCACCTCTTGGTATTTTTGAAAAATACCTTTCACTCTGGGTTTCATTTTGCATTGTTTTAGGTATCGGGCTTGGAGTGGCAACGCCCTCTATATTTCAAGCCATTGCAGAAGTTGAATATGCTAGCGTTAATCTTGTTATTGCAATATTTATTTGGATAATGATTTACCCTATGATGGTTAATATAGACTTTTCTAGCATTAAAGATGTTGGTAAAAAACCGAAAGGATTGTGTATCACTCTTGTTATAAACTGGCTAGTCAAACCTTTTACAATGGCAGCATTAGGAATATTATTTTTTGAGCATATATTCTCTGGACTTATTTCACCTGAAACAGCTAAAGAATATATAGCTGGCGTTATATTATTAGGTGTTGCGCCCTGCACAGCCATGGTTTTTGTTTGGAGCCAGTTAGTACGTGGAGACGCAAATTATACTCTTGTACAGGTATCTATCAACGATATTATCATGATTTTTGCATTCGCACCTATCGCAGCCTTTTTGCTTGATATGACAAACATTATCGTACCTTGGGAAACACTACTTCTTTCTACTGTTTTATATGTTTTAATACCACTAACTGCTGGGTACATAACACGTAGATATTTAAACAAAAACAATAATCATGTGCACATAGAACGCTTTACTGCAAATTTAAAACCTTTTTCTATTATAGGGCTTTTAGCGACTGTTGTTTTACTATTTGCTTTTCAGGCACAAACTATTTTAAACAACCCTCTTGTTATTGCGCTTATTGCTGTCCCTTTAATTATTCAAAGCTATGGCATTTTTTTTATTACATATTTTTGGGCCTATATATGGCGTGTACCGTTCACAACCGCCGCACCTGCAGCTCTTATTGGCACATCTAATTTTTTCGAGCTTGCTGTCGCTGTTGCAATTAGTTTATTTGGATTACATTCAGGTGCAGCTTTAGCAACCGTAGTGGGCGTTTTAGTTGAAGTGCCTGTTATGTTATCACTTGTCGCAATAGCAAATAAAACAAAACACCATTTTAAGTAACAACCCAAATAGAAATAGTATTAAAAATGTATAGTGCGGTGACTGTTCTAACAAATCACCGCACTATAAGTTTTACAAAAAGCTCCTTAAAAAACCTTCCTCAGTCTTTAAGGTAATTCTATGCTATATTTCGGTTAATATTTCAGAATAAGGCAGACGAGATTTAGGCAAGTTTGCGTTAAAATCTTTCTCTTCATCGTGATAACCTAAAGTGACAGCAACAAGGCTTGTATAGCCTTTTTCACGCAAGCCAAATTCTGCATCGATCGATTTAATGTCAATACCTTCCATAGGGGTTGCGTCAATTCCTAAAGTTGAAATACCTAACAAAAATGCACCAATGTTCAAATAAACCTGCTTATCCATCCAATGCTGAACGTCTTTATAGTCATGTTTATGGATGTTAATGAAAAATTTACGAGCAGCATCCATTTGCTCTTTATGTTCTTTAGATGGGTAGCGGTTATCAGCATCTTCTTGCTCCAATACTTTTGACAAAAAATCGTCTTCTATTGTCAGTCGGCTACAAAAAATAACAACATGAGATGAAGCTAAAATAGACGGGTTGTTAAATGGGAACATGCTTTCGTTAGCCTTTGCTATACGTGCTTTGGCTGCATCACTTGAAGCAAGGACGAAGTGCCATGGCTGTGCGTTTGTACTTGACGCACTAAAGCGTAAAAGTTCTTTTATTTTCTCTATATTTTCATCTGAAATTTTTTTATTGGGGTCATAAGCTTTCACGGTGTGGCGTGTTTTAGCATAATGTATAATATCGTGTTCCATTTTCTATCCTATCTGTTTCATTTCGTTTAATGTAAATTCTTCAACCGCATCTTGTGTTGCGTTCATATAATCTTTTAAATGTTGGTTGTTCATATGTATCTGCCATAGTTCACGACTTTCCCAATTTTCATAAAAGACAAAATGAGCTGGGTTTTCGTTATCTTGGTGAAGGTCATAAGTAATGCACCCTTTCTCAGCACGGGTCACATCAATTAACTTTTCAAGTTCTGCTTTCACAAGGCTTGTTTTACCTTCTTTAGCCTTAATGTTAGCAATAATAGTAAGCTTTTCCATCATATTCCTTTTAAATTTGTTTATTAATATTAAATTTGCCGTTAGTTCGTATGTATAAGGTAGATTCATCAGTTGTATTAAGGCTATATGATTTATTTTCACTTGAACCAAAATAGCTTCCAGCGTCTAATAGCTGCGTACTCCCTGCTTTTGAATATTGCACTTCCCCTGCAACAACAACAGCATGAAATGTGTCACCTTCACTGGTAATTTTCCCATTAAAGTTTGCAGGCAATTTAATTAAACTGCCGTTTAGACTTCCTTGTTGCGTATTGCCCCAAAGAAATGCACGCTTTACATGAGTGTTTTCACCCACCCATTTAATATCAGCCGCATCTAGCCAAACCAAATTTGAACCTTCAATATTGACAGGTCGTTCGCCATTATCGAAAGCTTCGCTTTCTGGCTGAACCAAGTAAGGCCCACTATCAATTTCAATATAAGCAATATTACTTTCGCCTTCTGCAGCCGTAATATGAGCTTCTCCAGCAGGCTGAGTCCAGAATGAGCCTGGCGTTAACCACATAGATTTTGCAGCAGGGTCATCATTATGAACACTGCCGCTAATAACGATACCGCGGTAACTTACATTGTGGATATGTGGCGGACTAGAAAACCCATCTTTAAACTTCACAATAAAGCCTGTTGGGCTAGCGCTTGTACGGTCGCCCCACAAATCAGCCGCATCGGGGCTTGCACTTCCACGCAAAGGGTTTAAATGCCCCCATGTTATGTCATTAAATGGCACGGTTTTTGATTCAGCTGTCAAAGCAACACCTGAAAACAACAACGAAACTATTATTAATGGTAAATGTTTTTTCAAAAAAATATTCTTTCTATATCTAGACAAACTTTATGATTTAAATTATACCTAAGATGTATATATTAGCAAGTACGCACACTTTTGTACTATACGCACAAAAAAGTAACTATTAAGGATTTACAATGGATAAAAGCGACAAAAAAAATTGTGGTGGCCCTTATGGATGCGCTGTTGGCGCTACACTTTCTGTTATTGGAGGCCGATGGAAGCCCATAATAATTTTTAAATTATTGCAAAATGAATTTTTAAGATTTGGTGAACTTAAGCGTGAAATTGAAACTGTAACACAACGCATGTTAACGCAGCAGCTACGTGAATTAGAAGACGACAAAATTGTCATCAGAAAAGTTTATGCTGAAGTGCCACCGCGTGTAGAATATTCACTTACAACTTACGGACGTTCATTAGAGCCTATCATGGTTTCAATGCGCGACTGGGGGGCAAATCATATAAATAAAAATTAACAGACTGAAATATAAATCGTATTTTTATAGTTTTCATTTCAGAAAGTCACCCAAACAAGCCCTGCCAATTTAACAATGTCATGTCCTTGAGTGACAAATTCAACCTTCACGCTACCGGTATCCCTCTCCTTTACATTGAGTAAAAAAATAAATAAATCTTTTATAGTTAAAAAAAGAAGGATTTTGTCTTTAACCATCGTATCATTATTATACATCTCAAAAAGGAATCCAGTATGAAGCTGAATAAAAAAAATGTCATAACAACATCTCTTGCAATTTTATTGCTGGTATTAGCATCTCAAATTTATACTGGGTATAATACATCTATTGCAAATCAATCCAATAATATTATCACTGTTGAAATAGGAGATCTGGAGTCTGTTGTTACCTCACAGGGCACTTTAGAACCTAAAAATTATGTAGATATAGGGGCGCAAGTTTCAGGTAAAATTTTAAAAATGCATGTTAAAATCGGTGACCAGATAAAAAAAGGTGATTTGATTGCAGAAATAGAACCTGATATTTATGAAGCCAGTGTTTTAACGAAAGAGGCTCAGTTTAAGAATTTACAAGCTCAAAAATCAGAAAAAAGTGCCTATCTAAAGCAAGCTCAACAAAAATATGATCGCAATGTACGTTTGTATAAATCTCAAGCTGTAAGCAAGGAAACTTTCCAAGACTCTGAAAACGCTTTAGATATTGCAAAAGCACAGCTTTTAGGTGTTAAAGCGCAAATTGAAGAAGCACAGTCAACCCTAGACCTTGCTAAAACAAATTTAAAATTTACAAAGATTTATAGCTCTATGGACGGCACAGTGGTTTCTCAGGAAGTGCAAGAAGGGCAAACCATCAACGCATCGCAAACAACCCCAACTATTGTGCAAGTTGCTAGTTTAAATACCATGACCGTGGTAGCAGAAGTTGCCGAAGCCGACATTATGAAATTAAAAAGAGATATCAACGTTTATTTTAGCACTTTAGGCTCAGGAGAGCGTAAGTGGCATGGCGTTATACGTCAAATTGAGCCCACACCTATGATTGTAAATGATGTTGTTTTATACAATGTTATGGTTGATGTTGATAACGCCGATGGTGTTTTAATGAGTGGCATGACAACACAAATGTTTTTTGTATTATCAAGTGCAAAAAATGTGCCTGTTATTCCTATTAGCGTGTTAAAACACCGTGCGTTCGAAAAAGACACAGCTGAAGGAAAAGCCTACTATATAAAAGTTGAAGCAGAAGGTGTTCCAACATCACGTGTGGTTATTGTAAGCACTACCGACCGTACACATGCTGCAATTTCAAGCGGGTTAACAGTGGGTGAAAAAATTATAACAGCGCCCTCCAGGACTAATCAAAAGAACACAGCAGAAAAACCACGTCAAGGCCCTAGTAATCGTGCAGCGGGGCGTATCTAATGACAAAAGAAAACAATGCCCCACTTATAAAAATTGATAATGTTTCACGTTATTACAAAACAGGTGATGTTGTCGTTAAGGCGCTTGATGAAGTCAATATAGAAATTTACCCAGGTGAGTTTGTTGCCATTATGGGGCAATCTGGATCAGGTAAATCCACTTTAATGAACATTTTAGGATGTTTAGATCGTTCTACAGGCGGTATTTATACAGTGCAGGGGCGCAATGTCGCATCATTAGATGCCGATGAATTAGCAGCTTTGCGCCGTGATACATTTGGATTTATCTTCCAGCGCTATAATTTACTTAATACAGTAAGCGCTGAAGACAATATTAAAATTCCAGCTATTTATGCAGGTTTATCAGCACCTGAACGCGAATTGCGCGCTAAAAAATTACTGAACGACCTTGGTTTAGGCGCACGTGGACATCATATACCTTCTGAACTTTCAGGCGGTCAGCAGCAAAGGGTTGCCATTGCCCGTGCTCTTGTTAACGACCCTCCTGTTATTTTAGCCGACGAACCTACAGGCGCACTTGATAGTCAAAGCAGTGGTGATGTAATGGCACTTTTGAAGGACTTAAACCAACAAGGGCGTACTGTTATATTAATTACGCACGAGGAAGACGTAGCAAAACATGCACGCCGTATGATCCGCATTCTTGACGGAAAAGTTGAATCTGATAATGGTATTGACAGAGAAGGCATAGCCATTGCTAACGCACACAAAAAATTATCATCAAAAATTGACCGATCCGAAAACCTTGTAGCTGAAGTAAGTGAAGCCGTAAAAACAGCTATAAGCGCGCTTCGTGTAAACCTATTCCGCACAGCTTTAACTTTGCTTGGCATTATTATTGGCGTTGCGGCTGTTATTACAATGCTAGCGGTTGGTAATGGTAGCAAGCAAAATGTGCTAGACCAAATAAGTTCTATGGGTACAAATATTTTAAGTATTAGACCTGGTGCGCCTGGCATAAGGTCTTCCAATATAGCCACCATGGTGCCTGCCGATGCTAAAGCAATTAAAAATGAAATTAGTAACATTAGCGTTGTAGTGCCTCAGCGCAGTGGTTCTAAAACTTTGCGCATGGGTAACATTGACTATTCCAGCAGCATTGAGGGTGTTGGTGAAGGTTATCCACAAGCACGTGACTGGGCGCTTAAGCAAGGCACATTCTTTACAGAATCAGATGTGAATTCCTATGCTTCTGTTGCTGTTTTAGGTACAACAGTTACAAATATTTTCTTTTCAGAAAAGCAAAATCCTATAGGTAAGTTTATTTTACTGGGAAACATTCCTTTTGAAATTATTGGTGTTATGGAAACAAAAGGTAGTGACCAGGGTGGTAACGACCAAGATGATAACGTATGGGTGCCTTACACAACAAGTATGGGGCGCTTGTTTGGGTCAAATTACTTAAATGGTATTACTATTAAAGTTGACGATGTTAGTAAAATCACCCAAACAGAAAATGACATTAATGAACTTTTATTAAATCGTCACCAAACGATAGATTTTAGAGTTAGAAATTCGGCATCATTTTTAGAAATGGCAACCGCCACACAAGACACGTTAACAATTTTATTAGGTGCAGTGGCAGCCATATCATTATTGGTTGGCGGTATTGGTGTTATGAACATTATGCTGGTAAGTGTGGTGGAACGTACTCGAGAAATTGGTGTACGCATGGCCACGGGTGCCCGCAGGCGTGACATTATGATGCAATTTAATATAGAAGCTTCTGTGGTTTGTACAATTGGCGGTATTATTGGTGTTGTTTTAGGTTTCTGTTCATCTTACATTTTATCTCTTTTCGGCGTTGATATTATGTTCTCAGTTATGCCTGCCGTGCTTGCTTTTACATGCGCTGTTAGTACTGGTATTTTATTTGGCTACTTGCCTGCAAAAAAAGCAGCACACCTTGACCCTGTTGTTGCATTAAGTTCAGAATAAGGAAATTTTTATGGAAAAAATATTAATAAACACCTTAACTTTTTTAACGCTTAGTGCGTGTAGTTTATCAACAAATTATATAGAACCATCTTTTGAAACACCAAAAACGTGGGAAGGTTCTAATGTAGAGCATGGTGCATACGCTGATCAATCATGGTGGGAAACCTTTGGTGACACAACGCTGAATGAATTAATAGAGCAAGCATTGTTAAAAAACACCGATATAACGGCTGGTATGCAAGTTGTTGCACAGTCACGCGCGGCTGTAAAACTAGCAGGTGGTAATTTATGGCCAACATTAGATATAAATGCAGGTATATCTCAAGCCTCAACAAATTCAAATAACGGTGATAGCTTTACAAATGAACGTTTAAGTGCGGGTTTAAGCGCTTCTTACGAATTGGATTTATTTGGTGGAAATAAAGAGGTGAAAAACGCTGCCCAAGCCAATTTACTTTCGAGCGTCTACGCACAAGAAGCGCTTAAATTGGTTATTATGGGCGATGTTGCTTACAACTATTTCACACTGTTAAATTTAAATGAAAGGATTGAAATTGCTGATAAAAATTTATTAAGCCGCCTCGACGTTTTAAATATTATACAGGTACGTGTAGATGAAGGTGTCGATTCTTATTTAGAATTAGCACAACAAAAAACATTGGTAGCAAACGCCCAAGCTGCCCGTTCAAAAATTGTCGAATTAAGGATTAACACTAAAAATGCTTTAGCTATTTTGTTAGGCAAAGCTCCACAGGGTTTTAATGTGCATAAAAAAGAATTAACTGCCATTAACATACCTAACATTCCTGTTGTTCAACCGTCAGACTTACTTAAACGTAGGCCCGACATTAAAGCTGCCGAAGCTAATTTAAAAGCGGCCAACGCCAATGTTGGTGTTGCTCGGTCAGCATTATATCCCTCCATATCCCTTGGAGTAGATGACATATTTTCGGCTGCAAGTTTTTCTACACTAAGCACTAATGTTTTAACATTGGCAGCTAATATTACCGCACCTATTTTTAATGGCGGGCAGCTTAACGGTAAATTAGATCAAGCAACAGCAAAAGAATTAGAATTGATTGAAAACTATAGAGGAATCGTTTACTCAGCCTTTCAAGATGTAGAGAATGCGTTAGCGGCTGTCAAATCTGCACAAGAACGAGAAGAGTTTTTACAAACAGCCATGGAAGAATCATTGCGTGCTTACACTTTATCTAAAGAACTTTATGATGCGGGTTCAATCGATTTCTCAACGCTGCTAGACACACAAATATCTCTATTATCTGCAGAAGATAACTATGCCGAAGCCCGCCTTTCTAAATTAACCTCATCTGTAGACCTTTTTAAAGCCATGGGGGGAAGCTGGAAAATTTAGAGCACGCTTATCCAGCAGGAAATTTTTAAAAACAGCCTTCAGGCTGTTTTTTTATGCGTAAAACACAACCTTTTCTATAAAAGTGCAATTTAGGCGACATGCCTCTGTAATAAGCTATAAATATCAAACAATAATCTATAACATCAATTGAATTCTGCTCTGTAAACACCTACACTATATAGATGAATAAAAATCAGGGCAAATCATGACAAAAACAAAACAAACAGCTACCTCTGCGCGTAGGAAAAACAAACCTACCCGACGTCCTATAAACGAACGCCGTGAGGATATGCTTATTATTTCCTCTGCAAGCCAAAGTGACATTTACATTTGGGCTATATCTATTGCCTTTATGGTCGCAGTTTTAACAACACTTATCATTCTATCGAATATATAAAGGGATAAATTCATGTACTTAACTGGCGTCCTTCAAGCCTTTGGTATTGTTGTTATCACAACATTATTTAATGTTTACATTCGCGTAAACTCTTTATTGTTTGATATTGAACCTATCGTATTTGCTTGCACATATCTTATTGCGACGGCGCTCACACTGTCTATTTTTGCAGGCCCAGGTCGCTTTGTCAGTGATACTCTAAAAACACCTGCCACTTGGTTTTATGGTTTCATTTTAGTGGGCACATTCACCGTCGATATTTATCTCGTTAAATATATTTCTGGTACAGAATTAAGTGTATTAAGCCGAATAGCTGTACCTGTTTCTATTATTTTAGCCTTTCTTTTATTAAGCAGAAAACCTGTTAAAACAGACCTATTCAATGTGGCTGCTTTGTGTGTTGGACTTACAGGAGTTTTATTCCTTCAGCCTATTGAAACATTAAAGCCTGTGTTAATTTTAGGTGTTTTGTCAGCCATTTTACAGGCTGTTGTTTTTATGCTTTCAGAAACACACAAGCAATCCGTCAATGCCCAACAAACCGGGAACTTACGCGACAGAGCACGTGTCGTTGGCTTTGTAACTTTTATTACAAGCATGATATTCTTTATTCTTGCACTTGGCTTAAGTTTTATAAAAATGAATATGCTAACACCCGAACTAAAGCAGCAACTTTCATTCATACCCGAAATATCAAAATTTACACATGCACCAACAATTTGGGCTGGCTTTATTTTTGGGCTATGCCTGTCGCCGTTTACACGTTATTTCCAATGGTCATCTACCTATAAAATAAAGACCGAAAACGTCCTAACTGTACTTGCTATTATTCCCCTGACAACACTTGCTTGTGAGTGGCTTCTTTCCTTCCACCCATTATTCAAATCAAACCAAATGACATTCGATGGCAGTAGAGGCATCTACTTATTCGCCTTAACTTTCATTATGGCAGCTGGTGCTTGGTATTCTGCTTATTTAAGGCTGACAAAAAACGTAAAAATCACAAACTTTAAATCATTCAAAAAAACTATTAAAAAATCACTCACCGTAAAGCGAGGAGAATCAAATATTCAGCAAGTATCTAATGCTATGGATGATTATGAAATTATCCAAACTACGTTAGAATATACTGAAGATGACAAAGAAAAAGCATCAGAATTACTTGGCATATCAAAAAATGCCATTACTGTACTTTATGAAGCAAAAGGGTCTTTAGCGCTAACAGCGGATGCTTCACAGGAAATGGCAAGAAGTTTTAGACGTAATATTTCAAGCTGTGATGCTTTAACAGGTTTAAATAACAGGCCTTCACTTATGGCAGAAATAAAATCATTAAGTAAACAAGCAACAAAATTCACAACATTTCTCCTTGATTTAGATAAGTTCAAACCTGTGAATGATACTTACGGTCATGAAGCAGGTGATGAAATATTAAAAGAAGTGGCAAACCGCTTAACAGCTACGCTGCCTAACACAGCAACTATTGCCCGTATTGGCGGCGATGAATTTGTTGTGCTGATAAAGTGTGACGAAGAAAAGGCTAACCTATACATAGATAAAATCAATACAGCCATAGATAAACCATTTAAAATAAGTGCAGTAGACACAGATATATCTATTGGTGTAAGCATTGGCACAGCAACCTACCCAACAGATGCCACCACAGCTAAAAACCTTTTAAAAATCGCAGATGGGAATATGTATGAAGACAAGGACAGTTCATGAGTTCTTAGCATAATTTCATGGCCGCATTCAATACAGCAAAGTTACTACCGTTTACCGCTCTTGAATACCTGCCGTTCCTCTAAGCTTGTGGTACAGTCATTCACCCACATTTTTATCCAAAAAAAACCTCCTTACGGAGGTTTTTTTTCGTTATTAGCTTTTACAAGCAGGGCAGCGTTTTTTTGCTAACTGCCCATTCGTTGCTATTAAAAGCGGTTCAGGGATATATTCTTCCATATCACCTGCTGCCGGCTGTATATTTCTTTCAGGCGCTAAGCACATAAAAACCATACCTTTAAGTGTGTCATGATTTACAAAACCCCACACGTACGTTTCTCTAAAAAGCGCAGATGAAGGTTTATCAGACACCTGTAACATTTGACGAATATGCGGATGAACATAACAAGACATGGGATGCATAAGAGAAATAGATATGTCTTTATCGTCATCATTTTTCATTGTTATTTCAACTTTTGAACCATCGTCTTTAATCAAATGCGTAATGCAATTTTCAGCCTTTGCAGACGCTGATATATTTACAATACTTTCGTCCATAGGCATGAAACGATACAAGATAGATCCCGATAGTTTTTGTGGCAATTGGCGCAGTTTATCAGCCGATAAGCTTTGCATAAACGGCATTAACTTTTCCACACCTTTATTCACACAGCACCCGCCTTTTTCTGTCCAAGGGACATTTGGATAACCTTGACTGTTAGTACCGTATTGCGTCACCAATTCAGCATGCGCAAAAGCAAATACCTGCACAGAACCATGACGTTTATCGTCTTCATTAAACAAACGAAAACCGAAGTTAAAATAAGGTGCAATAACACCTAACGGCGCATATTGCAGATGTAAGTAGTCGCGTAATGTATCATGTATCCATGCATCTACACCGTTTTCAGGCATAGCAAGCTGAATAGTTTTAGATGTACCATTTTCTTCAATTTGAATAGGTGATTTTTCACCTTGAGCATTTTGCACATAGCATGCAAATTTAGAGACTTCAATTTGTATAACCCAACGGGCAATGTCTTTAGGAATTGTTCCGAGATCAAAATAGGCGCATGCGCCCGCTGTGTTAAAGAATGGTTTTTTCAAAGCATCAATCGCACTTTGGTCAAACCCCATTTGAGTTGCATACGGGCCAACACCCGTTGTGTGTTTTTCGCACATAGGAAGTTCCTCGAAAGAAAAAGATAAAGATGGTTTCTAAATAAAGAAATTTAGTAAATAACTAGTATCAAAATGCACTATATCCCACAAGAAAAAAATAATTTAAGTCACTATGTTTTTGTCTGACACAGATGAACAAAAGCACCCACGCCACAACTTAAAGAGTAAGCTTCGTAACCAAGCTCTTTAGCAAAAGCAGCAAAACGTGTAGAAACATCTCCCCTCATACAGGCAAAAACAATCACCTGATCTTCAGGGAATGGCTTACCATTGTCTAGCATTTGCTCTAAAAATGTGTCCTGAATGTTAATGGAACCTTCAATATGACTAATCGAGTAAGCAAAAGCACCGCGTGTATCAATAATGAGTGGTTGTTTATCGCTTTTTAGCATATCCATCAAACCTTGAGCATCTATACTTGGTGCATATTGCACTTTAAGCATGGACAGCGTTTGTACACGTAATTTTTCGATTGGTTTTTCTTCAAAAAATTCGGGGCAAGCTTTTTGTACGTAATCCATATAAGGCTCCATACGGTCACAGGCGATAAACACAGCCTTAGAACGTTTTTCACCTTCAAGTGATGGGTCAATTTCACGCAATTTTTCAAGCATACGATGATAACCAAGCCCACCTGTTGGCCCACACATAACCCCACATTTCATGTTAAGTTCGCGCATACCCAACGTTGCTTGCTGGTTGGTACCCGCTATAATTTCGTCATAATGGGCTGGATTAAAAATACCCACTTCCCACATTTCACTCTTCGATCTTCCCCCTGGTGCACTATGACCTGTTTCAGTAATGACACCAAATACTTTGGTATTTGGGTTCTGTTCACGTAGATAATTCCCGACACCTAACGTTGTGCCCGAGGTACCAAGAACAGCAAAAAAATAATCGACATCGCCTAAGTCCTCGTAAATTTCTTTACCTGTCGTTTCAAAATGAATTTGAGGGTTATTTAGGTCACCAAACTGATCTATTAAATGAAATTTTTCTGGGTTTTGTGAAACCATGCGCTCTGCATATTGAATCATATCATTTGGGTCAAAAGGGTTGGGGCACTGCGTTAAAGCTGGTAACTCTTCTATTTCAGCACCTAGAAATTTAAGCTGATTCCGTACTTCTTTATAAGGCATTTTATTGCTCACAATGTAAGGCTGTAAACCAACATAATGGCTTAAACAACTCACAGCTTTTGCAGTGTTTGCATTGGAAACAATCACAGGTTTTTTGCCTGTTAGTTTCATTTCTTCTATATGGTCTTTCATCAAACCGTAAGCTATACGGTCTTTTACCGACCCATAAGGGTTCATATATTCAAGCTTAGCGTACACGTCAATATTTTTTAATCCATGAACCTCAGCTGGAATTTTTAACATAGGTGTTTGACCAATCATATCTATAACAGAATTATAAATCATTTTTTCACAACCTTTCTATAAGATCATAAGGGTTAAAACGGTCTTCGCTCATAAACTTCCAGCCGTTTTCTTTTTTTAATGCCACAATTTTTTGACCTATTGGGTGTTGATGTACAGACGTTTCGTTAAAGTCTGCTGTATAACCTGCTGTATTCATAAAACATAAATAATCACCTGCCTTAGGCTTGCCATTTAAAACAACTTTACGCTTCACCATAACATCAAATTCTGCACACAAATTCCCCACAAGATAGGTTGAAAAACTTTCATTTTTCTTGTCAATTTCATCTTCCGAAATCAAAACTGGGTCGGCCATATATTCAATTTGGTCAAATTGTACGTTATACTTATTGCCGTCTAAAACCGTTAATGTTTGATTATTTTTATCTTGAACTTCAACCACTTTAAAAAGAGTTACACCACAAGCGTCATAAGCATTTACCCCGGGCTCTATCATAAAATCAAAACCACACTCCCCCATAACTTTATGCACTGACGCATTGATAGAATCAGCATCAAGCATTTGCCTTAAGGTGCATTCAAAGTCATCACATTTAAACAGACTTTCCAACCCCGCTCTGCCGACTACAGCACCTTTGTCTGTCAGTGACAACCCATAACTATACCCACGCCAAGTTATATCTTTTTTCGTAGACAATGATTGAATCAAAGAGTCTGTAAAAGCTTCTGTCTCGCTCTTTGATTCATAAAAAGTACGTGGAAACCCGCCGCCTATATTCACAGTATGAGGTGTAAAACCAAGAGCATGCGCCCTTTGCATATAATGCAGTATTAAAGTTACTTCCTGAGCACGCATTTCACCCGAGCTTTCACCTGAATGCATATGAAAACCCTCTAAGTACACATTAGAGTTCTCTTTCAGTAAATTAAAGCAGGTTTCTAAATTATTTACAGGAATACCAAAGCGAGACATTTTTCCACCATAAGGCGCATCAGCACTGTTAATGCGCAAAAGAATTTTGTGTTGCTCATGTGGCGCAATTTGTTTGCACAAGTCAATATATCGTTCCAATTCTTCAATTGAATCTAAACTATGCAAACAGCCCTGTTGAATGGAAAGTGAAAGGTATTCTTCGTTTTTACTACCTGTGCAGCAAATTTTTTGACCAGAAAAACCATTTTTAAGCGCAGAAATAAGTTCATTTTTAGATGATACATCTAATCCTGTATTTTCAGCACGGGCTTGTTTAATGAGCACGTTTGATTTACTGGGTTTGTGAGAAACAAATATACGCGGCTCAATATCATATGCACCAAATACTTGGCGCATCCAAGAGATATTTTGTTTCATTTGCTGTGGTAGCACCACATGCACATGCCCTTCTGGTAAAACTTGGATAGCTTGCAAAAGTTCATTTTTATGCTGCAACAAAGACTGCACAAGTAAACTTTGCTTGGCCGTTAAAGTAGGCACATTGTGATGAGACTTTTCTGCCGAGTGCGCTAGCATTATAAAGCCTCCATACTTTTAGCTATTTTTGCATACGAGAAATTTGGGTCAACTTGTTTCATAAGATCTCCACCATATATTGCATTGCCCCAACCTTCTGCTTTAATTTGGTGGAATTTTTCACCAAATTTTTGATACTTATCCCAATCTTTTGGTGTTGCCATCACTTTTTCAAGCACTATGTGTAATGCCTTTAAATTTTCTATTTCTAAGCAATCAATATCTTGCCACACACCTCGCTCTTGCTGACGGATAAAGGTAGAAGAAACCATATATGCAATGAGGTCACCCCCTACTTTTTCTTTTATAAATTCAAGGTCAGAATTGTCTTCAATTTTATTCGCCACAACGTAAAGCGGAATGTCGTAGTCTTTACCATATTGCATACATTGATCATAAACAGCCATAGACTTTAATGTTGGCTCAAGCACTAAAACAACAGCATCAAAACGGCTAAACATACCAGATGTATAGGGGTCAGAACCTGCCGTCATATCCACCACAACCAATTCATCTTTTCGATCAATAAAGTGGTTTAGAAACATCGTTACAGCGCCTGTGTATGTGTGGTAACAAGTTTCAGCCATGTTTTCATTTTTAAAGGCACCTGCGGTTAAAAAGCGTAAGTTTTCTTGCTTGTAAGAAAATTCGTCCCAAACAGGGCTTGAGCTATTACTTGTAAACAAGTGAGACCCTTCACCTGCAGGTGTAGACTCTATCATTTGTTTAATATCTTCAATATAAGCATGATTAGAACCTAAAAGTTCACGCAAACGCGCTTCATTGTTACCTAAATCTTTTATTTTCAAAGCATCTAAATTTAAACCTAATGCTGTGCTTAAGTGTTGGTTCATATCACCGTCAATTGCTGTAACTTGCTTGCCTTGACTTAAAGCATAGCGCACAAAAAGAGATGACACCGTTGTTTTACCACTTCCACCTTTTGCAACAAATGCCACACGCATAATAGATAACCCTTTTCATTTTAAATTTAATAAAAATATAAACAAGTCGCATTCATTTGTAAATGTTAAAATTTAACAATTCGTCCATAGGTCATAAAAAAAGCCCTCATTTTTGAGGGCTTCTTAAATATATTACACGCTATCAGGCAAAATAATTTTGCCGTTTTTTTCATTTTGTATGGTGCTGTTTAAATATTTATCTAAACCTTCTTGCTTTAAAATATCCATACGATCGCTTGGGGAAAGTTTACTTAAATTTTTAAGCTCTTTTTCAAAACGGGCACGAATTTGAGGATCAATCATCAATAATGCGGCCGTTGCAGAGCAGCCGGGGCAGTCAATGTGACCAATGTGATGCTTCATATGATTCTGTGTGTTGTGCCCTGCATGCATGTGATCTAAGCTATGCAAAAACTGCTTATTCACCTGTGCAAGTTCTTTTGCAAAATCATCATCATTCAAAGCTTTATCCATAACCAACTGAATATACACAAGCGCCCACTGCGTATTAATGTCCAAGCAACCCGAAAGCGCTTGCCATAAAATGTTACGGCGTGCTTCATCAGCAAGCAGTTTCCACGGATTGGGGTCATCCTTTTCAAAATATTCAGGTGGCAATTTTCCAGTACGTTCAAGCCATACAGCTTCATAAGGGCCATACAAGTCACTTCTTCGATTGGGGTCGTTTTTATTTTCCAGTTGACGCATTTTCTGAAATGCTTCAGTCGCTAAAGTGGATAAAATAACGCCATCGGGTGTTATTTGAGTTATTTTCATAAAGAGCTCCTTAAATAATAAGGGTAAAAAATTGAGGTGTTTCTGTTAAAAATTAACATTTGCATTTGTTACAGATTAACACTACGATGTCAAATGAAATATGGAGGAGTTTTTATGGGTTGCCAACAACATCACCAATGTGAAATAGAAGCTGTTCAAACAGCAGAAATGTTATGTGAAAAGCACAGCCACCGCTTTACAGAAAGCCGTCGCCAAGTTTTTGAGGCACTTATTTCGTCGCACAAAGCCTTAACAGCAAAAGAACTTATGCAATTTATTGAAAATAAACAACCGCCCATTACTTACCGTGCGTTAGAATTTTTAACAGAAATTGGTTTAGCGCATCATATTTCCAGCATTAATGCTTATATTGCCTGTACCCATGCCCACAAAGAAGCTCATATTTCTGAGTTTTTAATTTGTACAAATTGTCATGAAATTAAAGAAATTGATTTTTCGGAGCAAGCTTCCATCATTGAAAACTCGGCTAAAAAATCAAATTTCAAACCATTAGAAACAAATATTGAAGTTTTAGGGCTATGCGCGTCATGTCAATAACGACACAATTTCTATTTCTATTTCTTTTTACATTTTCGGCGCAGGTAGCGCAGGCACACCCACATATTTGGGCTTACACCGACGTCGAAATTTTAACAGATTCTAACCAAATAACAGGCTTAAAGGTGTTGTGGAAATTTGACGAATTATACAGCGTCGCTTTTTTACAAGACGCCGACCTCAACAAAAACATGAAATTAGAAAAGTCTGAAACCGAATATGCAATTCAAACTGTTTTCAAAGAAAATCCAGAATCTTTATTTCCATTTATATATTTGCGTTTTAACGGAAAAACACACACGTTTAAATTCCAAAACCCCACAATTTGGATGGCTGAAGACGAAACATTACACTATCAATTTTCAATCATACTCGACCAACCTGCACCTATAAACGGAACACATGATATTGGCTTTTTTGATCCAGAATTTTATATTTCTTTTGAACAAAGTTACGACTTAACCTTACCTCAACATGCCATTTGCAAATATGAATTAGAAGAAAATAAAAATATTTCGATCTATGGTGGTTTAGTTAACCCTGAAACATATAAAATCAACTGCGCAGGAGCTTAAATGAAATTGATCGCCACCTTAATTTTTGTACTTGCTATAGCTATTTCGCAAAGCTATGCGTTGCCTTCTATGCATGCAAGCGAAACACAAATTCAAGCAAATTCGTCTCATACCATTTTCACTTCTGTGCAAAAACAAATTACCAAGTGGAGCATTGTTATTAACCGAGAAATACCAAAACGCATGAAGGTGTTAAAGGATAACCCTTCATGGGCTGTTGTTTTTGCCAGCGCTGCTGCTGCTTTTCTTTATGGCATAATCCACACTCTTGGCCCAGGGCACGGAAAAATGGTTGTTGCCAGTTATTTTTTAACCAATGGCGCACATATTTCACGTGGTATTTGGGTAGGTGTTCAAGTAGCTTTAAGCCATGTAGGCGGCGCCATTTTAATTGTGTTAATTGCAAATTTAACCCTTAAAAATGTTTTAACAAACCCAGAGCAACAAGTATTTTGGGCAAAAGTATTGAGCTATAGCATCATTAGCTTTATCGGTTTATTTATGTTTTATCAAGCTATGCGTCAATGGATAAAAAATGACAAACATGCGAACAGTTGCAGCCATTGTAACAGCCAGCACCATCACAAAAGTAAAAAGGAAACAATTTTATCATGGGCTGTGGGCGCCGTACCTTGCACAGGTTCCTTACTGATTCTTGTTTATGCCATGGCATATGACGTGCTTTGGCTTGGTCTTTTTATGGTTTCATTCATCGCCCTTGGCATGGCCATTACAATGATTTCCATTGGTACCATTTGCATTTATGGCAAGAAAAAAGTTATCGACCGCCTCACAAAAGAAAGTAACACGTCTTTTTGGTATATCCTCCTAGAGTTATTTGGCGCACTGACCATTATATCCATCGGGATAATTTTATTATTGGATGTTTTAAACCGATAAACAATATTTTTATATGTAAACGAGGTTAAGCTGTGATTGTATTTTTATACCTAAACACTTACACTATAAATGGTAAATCAAATATCAGGGCAAACAATGACAAAAACAAAACAAACAACCCCCTCCTCGGCACGTAGGAAAAATAAGCCTAAACGTCGTACTGTAAATGAACGCCGTGAAGACATGCTTATCATCTCCTCTGCCACACAGGCAGATATTTACGCTTGGGCTTCTTCTATTGCACTTATGGTTGGTGTTTTAGCTGTCTTTATCATGCTCGCCATTTTTACAGGGAAGGTTAGCTAATGTATTTAACCGGAATTTTACAAGCATTTACACTTGTTATTCTAGCAAGTTGCTTTAATATACTCATTCGCTTTGCTTCTATGAACTTTGATATAGAAGCTGTTGTTTTTGCAGCTATATCGATTGTATCAGCCTCTCTTGTATTATCAATTTTTGCTGGCCCAGGCAAACTGGTTGGAAACACATTAAAAAACCCATCAACTTGGTTTTATGGCATTGCATCCATCGGCATATTTGTTTTAGATGTTTACTTAACGCGCTATGTAAGCGCAACAGAAATGAGCTTGTTTGGTAGATTTGCTATCCCTGTTTCATTTCTTGCATCCTTATTCTTCTTTAAACGCGCCCAACCTAAAACTGACTTGATAGGGCTTGTTTTTGTAGGTATTGGGCTAGCTTACCTTTTCTCACTTCAAGACAGAGACGTTATTTGGGTTATATTTTATTTAGCGTTAGCAACTGGTATTGTACAGGCTGGAGAAGTTATCTTTGCAGAAACACATAAACAGTCCGAACAAGCTCAAGAAAGTGGTAATATGCGTGATAAAGCGCGCGTTGTTGGATTTGTCTCCTTTATTACAAGTATGATGTTTTTACTATTTGCCATTATAGGTTCAATATTCAAACAATATGTATTACCGCAATCAGAGTATTTAGCATTTTTCCCAGACATTGCACGCTACGCGCACCCTTCTAGTATTTGGTTAGGTCTTTTGTATGGCGTTTTTCTATCATCTATTTATAGATATTTCTTTTGGTCTGCGAGTTATAAAATTAAGTCGGATAACATTATTGCTTTAATGGCATTTGTACCCTTATTAACATTAGCTGCCGAATGGCTCTTATCCTTCACATCTGCTTTTTCTAAGAATGAAAGTGTGTTTGAAGGTGAACGTGGGTATCAACTCCTTATTGCATGTTTTATTATTACATTCGGATCTGCTCTTTCTGTTTTTTTACGCGTACGAACCGCCGTCAAGAAAGAAAGAACAGGCTCACTTTGGGATGACATTAAACGTGCCATGTCTATCCAAAAAGAGGATATAACCATTCGCCAAGTATCTCACGGAATGGACGACTATGAAACAGTCATCGCCTCAATCGAACACTGCAAAGGCTGCGTCAAAACAGCTGCAGAACTTTTAGATGTTCCAGAAGCTGCAATAGAAGTTATCCGTGATGGTAAAGGTCGAGATGCTTTTGTTTCAGAAATATCGCAAGAAGTTTCAAGAAGGTTTAGGCAGAACGTTGCCCTGAGTGATGCATTAACAGGCTTAGATAACCGCACAGCCTTCATGGCGGCCCTTAAAGCTGGTACAGTATCCAAGGCTAAATTCACAGTCTTCTTCCTTGATCTGAATAAATTTAAACCTGTAAATGACACTTACGGTCATGAAGCTGGTGATGCAATATTAAAAGAAGTGGCAACCCGCTTAACAGCTACACTTCCTAAAGCATCAACAATTGCCCGTATTGGCGGAGACGAATTTGTTGTGTTGATAAAATGTGATAAAGACAAAGCTAACTTCTACATAGATAAAATCAAGGCCGCCATCAATAAGCCATTTAAAACAAATATCGTAGATACAGATATAGCTATTGGTGTAAGTATTGGTACAGCAACCTTCCCTACAGACGCCACAACAGCAAAAGACCTTCTACAAATAGCTGATAACGGCATGTATGAAGATAAGGAACGGTAATTAAACCCGTCAAAGTAGGTGGAGCTTCTTACTCAACTACGAAGCTCTGTTTACACTGCTAGCTAAGGTGAATTTCTTATAAAGGCACCCTTCCACCTCTCCCCTTCTCTCCCTAAAAACAAACATGTATACAACATGGCATAAAGTTTGCATCTTAGCATGTAACGATAAATAGGGAGAAAATTACAATGACAAATCAAAAAGCAGAACTTAACAAAGTTGAAACACTAGAAATTTTAGAAAAAGTTGACGAGAACACAGAAGAATTACAACAAAACGTAAACACGTCACAAGAGTTTGCACAGTGGGAAAATTCAAACACCCTATGGCAAGTAGAGCCCTCTGCTGGACCAGCATACCCTATACACACCCTGACAACACATATAGGTTCAGCAATCTACAACACACAAGAGTCAGTTATGCCTCTTCATAACCTCTTATCCTCTGTGCAAACCCATTACAGCCATAAAAGCCATAACCTTATCGAGCCTTCAGAAAGTATTTTTCCACACATTGAGGAAAATGCAGATAGGTTTATGAACCCAACCCAAGAGGTTGAATCATTGACGCCGTCAATACCTTCCATAGATGAAATAATTACTCCTCAGCCAGAAGAAGAGGAAACAGCTCCTGTCACCAACCAAGTCATTAAAGGTTCAAACAAATTTAATGATAACTTAGAAGGTGGTGCTGGCGACGACAAGATATACGGTAGAAAAGGTGACGATACATTACGTGGCAATGACGGGGCAGACCAGCTGAGAGGCGGAAATGGTGATGATACTCTAATTGTTGACGCACAAGATACACTAATTCAAGGCGGAAGAGGTAATGATACCATCATCATAGAACCCCAAGAAGTCATTCACATAAACACTAAATCCTTTAAAAGGATAGAACAAATTGACATGGATAATGACAACAATGAAGAAGTTTATTTAGACCTAAAAGATGTTGTAAAATTAAGTGATACCGATTCAATTTTTGTAAACGGTAATATAGGTGACAGCGTACATATTGAAAATCTCAGCAAGGCAAACATCCAAGAAAACACAACCATAGGAGAGCACACTTATGCACATTACCAATACGGCAAAGCAGACTTATATATTGAACTTGGCATTCAAATTGATGATATCAGCGCTATAATATAATTATTAGACGTTTTAGTAGCAGTTAAAATTCATATTAGTCTGGCATACTATCAATGTATTTAACCATTACTTCCATCATATCCACAAAGCCAACCAAGTGCCCTGCTTCACTCACAACAGGTAAGTGATGGATTTTATGCTGTGACATAAGTTTAATAGCTTCTCTTATCGCTGTTTCAGGTGTGCAAACAACCAAGTCAAGAGACATAATATCGTCAATGGTATCATCGGCTGCAGCATTTCCCCGCTCCCCCAAACAATGCACCAAATCGTGTTCTGTAACAATACCACAAAGCGACTGCTTATCGTCTAAAACAACTGCTGCTTTGCAATTTGTATTGCTGAAGAACCTTATTGTATCGTCAACCTTGTCAAATAACCGTATGCTGGATACTTGTCTTTTTCTACCTTCAAGCACTGACTTAATATTCATACTATATATCCCTTTTGCCTACCTTTAATGGAGTGTTACTTTTTTTATTTCAAGCGCCTCAGCCAATTCCAATATTTCATCAAATGAAACTTCCGTTACTGGGCGTTTTGTACGCCTTTCAATATAATGAATAGCTTGTTTAAAAATATCACCTCTAAACTCTTCCAAAACACGGTTGCTTTTAGCCTTAAATTGCACAACCCACCCAAATTTATTTTTGTAACTACGTTCAAACCATACATCAACAGGGCAGCGAAAATTATGAGTATAATAGACCAACGGTACATTGCTGGTCGGCACTTTTTTCTCTTGTAATTTATTTGCAAATGTTGCTAACATTTTTCACCTCTTCATTGCTTTACCTGAAAAACACTTTTTAAGTTGTCTCACACATTCAAATATAACTTTAACTTGTAAAAAATACACTTTGCCAACAAAAAACGCCCTGACAGAAGTCAAGGCGCTGATTTCGGTAACATCATACAAACGATATTATTCAGATGGGGTCTGCCCTTCTTGTTCAATTGCGTCTAAAGCTTCTTTTTCAGCACGCATTTTTTCAATTTTAGGCAATTGAGGCACAATATAATGCATGTAAAAGATAGAAAGAACACCAATAGGCACAACAGTAAAGAACACGCTCACTAATCCACCCAGAAAAACAAGAGTCACAAACATAAAGGTCGACGGCTCTAAAAACTCTACACCACTTAACCCCCAAATAAACAAGGAAACCACGGCAACAATCAATAATAATGGCGCCACTACAGCTAAAAATTGTGTCACAAACAACCGCCCAGCACACAGTTTAGAAATACTCATAATCTCACGAATATTTAACTGAACATTTACAGCAGTTGCTGGTAATAACAAGGTCATACGCGTCCATGTTAAAATCAATTTCACCCACATCCATGCAATCACAACAGCAACAAGCAAACAAATGGGTGCTGCAATCCATAAATTATCCACCCAAGTTAAAAATGTGGCGTAAGAAAGTAACAAAGCATATCCCAATAACACCATGGGTATAGCAAGGCACATCATCACAAGCCATATCCAAACAACCTTACGCACAAAGCGCCCTAATAATTTAAACCGGCCAATAGGGTTTAATTTTAAATCTGAATTTAAAATCATATGACGGTGCCAGTTTAGCGTTAAAACAGGCAGTAAAAACAAATAAACCAGTACTAATAATAAATAAATAGCAGCCAAAGTTTCAATGCTAAACCCTAAAACCAACATACTATCAACAGCAAAACTTACATTTTCTGGGCTATGTGAAATAACATCCGACAACATATTTTCAAAACCAAAAATAAGCATAGTTGGCAATAAAAATGTCAAAAACACTTTTACATTAAAAAGCTGTTTAAAGAATTCACGATTGGCAGCCCAAACCGTTTTTAAAATTGGTAGTTTTGTAATTTCTTCCATCGTACTTTTACCTTTATATGTATTTTTTAAGCGTTGGATTTAAAAATCTAGGCCTATTTTTTTCGTAATGTAATTAAATTCACGGCGCACCTTGCTGTGCCCTTGCGTTTGTTCCCAAACATCGGTCGCTTGCTCTTCAACTGTTTTTGCAGGCATTACCGAACGATACGTTTCACCCGCCGTACCTGTATAATAAAAAGCGGCTATCGCAAAGCCAAAAACTGTACCGTATATAAATTTCATATCCATGTTTATTCAATCTCTTTAAATTTACGACACGTTAGCACTTTATTTTAAAATACGTAACAAAACAAACAAGCCAATGGTGTAAAACATAAAAAAAGCACCCCGCAGGGTGCCTTTTTTACAAAGATTTTTAGTTCTCTGTGTATGTTTTTAGAACACGTGCACGTGTTGGGTGACGTAGTTTCTTCAAAGCTTTCGCTTCAATTTGACGAATACGTTCACGCGTTACGTTAAACTGCTGTCCAACTTCTTCCAATGTGTGGTCAGAAGACATACCAATACCAAAACGCATACGTAGCACACGTTCTTCACGTGGTGTTAACGTTGCAAGCGTTTTCGTTGTTGAATCACGCAAGTTCTTTTGCATAGCAGCATCAATTGGCAATACAGCGTTTGTATCCTCAATGAAGTCACCAAGGTTCGAATCGTCTTCATCACCTACTGGTGTTTCAAGAGAAATCGGCTCTTTAGCAATCTTCTGAACTTTACGCACCTTCTCAACCGGCATTTGAAGCACTTCTGAAAGCTCTTCAACGGTTGGCTCGCGACCAAGTTCGTTCATCATTGTACGTTGTGTACGCGCCATTTTGTTGATTGTTTCAATCATGTGAACAGGAATACGAATTGTACGCGCCTGGTCAGCAATTGAACGTGTAATCGCCTGACGAATCCACCATGTAGCATATGTAGAGAACTTATAACCACGACGGTATTCAAATTTATCCACAGCTTTCATCAAACCAATGTTACCTTCTTGAATCAAATCAAGGAATTGCAATCCACGGTTCACGTATTTCTTCGCGATAGAAATAACCAAACGCAAGTTTGCTTCAACCATTTCTTTTTTAGCAATAGAAGCTTCACGTTCACCTTTACGCAAGCGGGCTACAATTCTTTTAAAGCCTTCAACATCTAAAAATACTTCTGAAACGTTTTCACTGATAGATGACGCTGTCATAACAATATCGCCAGCGTATTCAGTTTTAAATGTATCCCAAGCAGCGGCCTTAGACTTAACGCCTTCAACCCAAGTTGGACTACCTTCGTTACCGATGTATGCTTTCAAGTACTCTTTACGGTCAACACCACAAGCCACAGCTTGACGCATTAGAGAGCCTTCGATTTTTGTCAAGTTACGAGAAATATCGTAAAACTTGCTTACAAGTCTCTCACCACTTGCATTTGAAAGAGGTACTTCTTTCATCAAGTCAAGCAACGTTTCAACAATAGATTCTTCTTTAGCTAGGTTGCGCTTGTCTGATTTTTCAGTCAATTTAACACGTACAGCTTTAAGTTCTTTGTAAGAAGCAGCAATAGCTGTGAAGATTTCTGTCATGCGTGGCATTAACAATTCTTCCATTTCAGCAAGTGAGAAGTGTTCGTCCTCTTCTTCTTCCTCTTCCTCTTCTTCAGATTCGCCAGCAGCTTTTGCTTCTGCGTTTTCACCATCAGCTTTTACTTCTTCATTTTCAGTCGAAGTTTCTGTTTTCACTTCTTCTTTATCAGATTTAGCTTCAACAGTTTCACCGTCAGCATCTTCATCTTCATTTTCAACTTCAACAAGTTCGTCTTCAGTTGGCCCACCCATTGCGATGTTCAGGTCAATCAATTCACGGAGTGATTTTTCACCAGATTCAATGTCAGCCCATACAGCTAAAATTGTTTCGTAAGTGTATGATGTTGAGTAAAGAGCCGCATTCATAACGTCTTTACCAGACTCAATACGCTTCGCGATAAGAACTTCTTGTTCACGTGTTAAAAGCTCAACGTTACCCATTTCACGCAAGTACATACGTACAGGGTCATCTGTGCGACCATATTCGTCAGAAGCTGTTTTCTTTTTAGCAGGTTTAGCATCAGATGCCCCAAAAAATTCTGGGTGAGATCCTAAAACATCACTTGAAGAAGAAGATGAAGAATCATCATCTTCTTCAGAACGTGTTGACAAAACAGGTTTTCCAACAGCGTCAGTTACATCATCACCGCTATCGTCAGACATATCATCTTCAAAAACCTCATCATCAGAGTCTACTGAAGTTCCTTCAAAACGATTAACCACGTTTTTAGAAACACCTTCTGTTGTTCCAGCTTGGTTTTCTACAACTGTTTGGGACGTTACGTCGCTCATATATATTATCCTCGTCATTCAACATTAATATTTTTTAGTTTGCAAAATTTACTAAACTAAACTGTTTTTTTACTTATTTGCACGTTTGCCATGTGCAGTTTTCATTCGCTCCCATGCATCTTGCCCTGTTTTGGCGTCGAATACATCAGCAGCAAGTACATTTTCATGTTTTTGCTTTTTAAGCGCATTGCTTCTTTCAAGGTCGTTATAAACCTCAAACCACAGCTTTTCTAAATCTTCATCTTCAGTACGTGTAACAAGTTCTGAGTCGAGCAAGTTTTCAACATCACTTAATGTTCCCGTACTAGCAAGTGTGGTATCTAGCGAATCCTTTTCAAGCCCGCCACGTAAAAAAAGTTTAAATAAAATTTTACGAAAAGCTTCAAGCTCTTGATTTTCAACAACCACGCTCGAAATCTTTTCATAAACCGTTTCAAACAGGCTTGGCTTACGAAACAGAATAGAAAGCAAAATGTGTGCCTGTTTATCCTGTAAAATAATATTTTTTTGTTTTTTATTTCTATCACCTCTCACAAGTTGAGGTTTTTTGCGCCCACCGCTCCAAAGTCTATCTTTAAGAGACTTTGTATAATGGCGTCGCACAATATCATCATTCACCTGTTTCATCAGGCTGTCAATTTCAGCTTCAATGGCAGCGCGTCCATCACCAGAGCTTACATCACGTCCTTCACTCATATTTTTCCAAAGCACATCTTCAAGCGTCACCGTTTGTTTTATAAGCTCATAAAAGGCTTCTTTACCATTTTCACTCACAAAGCTATCAGGGTCAGACCCGTCGGGCATCCATGCAAATTGCAATGTGCGCCCTGGTTCTAAAACAGACAATATACGTTTAGCAATGCGTACCGCAGCCCCACGCCCTGCATTATCACCATCTAAGCAAATAATCGGTGCCTCATAAAAGCGCCACAGCAAACGTATCTGATCTTCTGTAATAGCTGTACCCATAGGTGCAACTGCCGTTTTAATGCCATGCGCCCAAAGGCCAATAACATCCATATACCCTTCAACCACCAACGCCTGCTTTTCTTTACGAATAAAGTCACGGGCACGGTTTAGGTTATAAAGCATGTAACGCTTATTAAAAAACTTAGTCTCTGCTGAGTTTAAATACTTAGGGTCATCTTCCTTAGAAAGAACACGTCCACCAAAGCCCACAACTTTACCATCTGTACTTTCAATCGGAAACATCACACGGTGACGAAAACGGTCAAAATGTCCTTTACTCTTAGAAGACTTAGAGGCAAGCCCTGTTTCTTCTAAAAGATTTGTGCCAAAGCCTTGCTGTGTTAAATGGTCGGTAAGGCTTGACCATTCGTCCATAGCAAAACCCAAACGAAATGTTTGAATAATGTCATCGTTTAAACCACGGTTTTTAAAGTAGTCAACATTTTGCGACTTTAAATTCGATTGAAAAAATTGAGCTGCCTTTTCAAGCGCTTTATGACCGTCATCGCGCTGTTTTTGTGCCTTAGGATCAACCGCTTCAAACTTCACTTCCACGCCTGAAAGTTCGCCTAAATAAACCACAGCATCAACAAAAGACCCGCCACGCATTTCTTTAACAAAGTCAAAAACATTACCATGCGCCCCGCACCCAAAGCAGTGATAATAGCCCTTAGACTCATGAATATGAAAAGAAGGTGTTGCTTCGTTATGGAAGGGACAACAAGCCCACCAGTCACGTCCCTTTTTCTTCATACCTGTTGCGTGTTTAGAAATAACGTCCGCAAGCGATACACGCTGGCGAATTTGCTCTAACACTTCAGGAGAAAAACGACCCGTAGACATAAAATCGATATACCTTCAAAATAAATACTTATATATAGAGAGAATTGAGCCTTCAAGAAACCTTAATAAAAAGAAGCCTCTTCAAGAAACCCACATTAAATGTGGCATCAAATCCTCACCGCTCTTATAAGATTATACACTTTATAGCTTTCAAACACATAAAAAGCAAGCACTCTTTTATAAAAACGTGCTATGGCTAACTTTTCCATTTCAAACTCTAAAATAACCGCCTATATTTTAAACAAAATCAGCCACCTCGTCACAATAATGCATTAAATTTCATCACCTTACAAATTAGCTATTGCAATTCATTTTAAAACGCCGTATCTTCCCTCCTTCAATAGCAAATTAGGGGGTTAAAACGCACATGGAACAAGTGCCAATGACAGTTTATGGTTACAAAAAGATGGAAAAAGAACTCCATCACCGTACCCGTACACTACGCCCTGAAATTATTGCAGATATTGAAGAAGCACGCGCACACGGTGACTTGAGTGAAAACGCAGAATATCACGCCGCGAAAGAACGCCAAGCCATTAACGAAGGTCAAATTAAACACCTTGAAAGCAAGACATCTCGTGCTCAAGTAATTGACCCAACAAAACTTTCAGGCTCACGCATTGTTATGGGTGCAACTGTGAAAGTGGTAGACGCGGACGACAAAGAAACAATTTATATTTTGGTAGGACCAGATGAAGCAGACCTTGAAAAAGGTTTAATTAGCATCTCTTCTCCATTTGGACGCGCGATGATCGGCAAGGAAGAAGGTGACGAATTCACCTTTAAAGCACCTGCTGGGGCTCGCACATACGAAGTTCTTGAGGTTGAATACAAAGCGATTGAAGTTTGACCGACTTTAACCGTTTATGAATTTGATTCATCGAACACTCTCTTAACCCTCGCTCCGGCGAGGGTTCTTGTTTTAACCCCTCAAGCAATCAGTTTTATATAAGTCATGCGCAGTTATACATAAACAATGCCATCTTTAAGCACCACGCCTTTTATGCAAAAAAAAGCCCACCCACAAGGTGAACTTTTTAAGGTTTATGTACCCAACTTTACTTAAGCCCCTTAAATAAACTATTTTATCTTTCCCAAGCCCCTGTCATCACATTATAAATAGATGACGAAGTACCAGAAAGCACCGATGTATATTTAAGTGCCAAAGGGCCATACGGAATATGGTTATGATTGCGCACAGGCGGATGCCCGCTAATATTTAAACTGGTCGACACAAGAGGCCCCTTCCATTTTGAAAGATATTCATGCATATATTCAGCCGATGGAATACGCACAGCAACTGTACCGCGCCCGCCAGTTAAATAGTCTGGCGTTGAAGCCTTCGCAGGCAAAATAAGCGTCACAGGCCCTGGCCAATGTGCATTCATTGCACGTAAAATATCAGCTTGATAAGGCCCCGTAATATCGGCCACACGACCAACATCATAAATGGTACTACATAAAACGATTAACCCCTTACCAGAAGCGCGCTGCTTTAAAGAAAATATTTTATGCACCGCACGTTCGTTAAATGGGTCGCAACAATAGCCGTATACACCCTCAGCAGGGGCAACAACAACATCACCCGCTTGCAAGGTCTCTTTCCATTGCTGAAGCCTAGAGGGCGCCCAAACGCCTCTTCTTCTGGAAAAAGTCCCGAAGGAGCTCACTACATATTCCTTCCATAATCCCTCCGTAAACTTCGGGTTTATGGTGGCACGTTTGCTGGTTAAAAATCCGAGCGCCATTTACTGTTCCTCCACTTTTCACATCATACGCACCAAAGCGTATTTCCCCCACTTTTGCGTGGGCACATGCCGTTGCGCACATTGCGCATGGCTCTAAAGTCGTTACTAACACGTAATCATTCAAATGCGTTGTTTCAAGTGCCTGGCAGGCTTTTTTTATAACAAGCATTTCAGCATGGGCCGTTGGGTCGCATAGCGCCAAAGTTTCATTATGTGCTTTGGCAATAAGCGCACCTGTTCCTTTATGATACAAAGCAGCCCCTACAGGAATTTCACCTTCTTCCATGGCTTTTTTGGCCATTTCGTAAGGCGTTTGCATCATCAAGTCGTCTGACATCAGGGTCAATTTCGGCACCATTCATAAATTGTGTACGAAAATGTGTCATATTTAACGCAGGGGTGTCAATGTTTACTTGTATTTTTCATCAAAAAAGGGCACATTATACCCATAAAGAACACGAAGAAAGTAAGTTTGTGATAGCAAAAGCACGTATTGGCATTCCCCTTGGCAGTAAAGACACTAGTTTTTCACGCCTTCCGCACTATGCCATGGAGAAAAATTATTTCGACGCCATTACAAAACTTGGCGGTTTGCCAATTCCACTGCCTTATAACGACGAAAACTTTGAAGAATACTTAGGCATGATTGACGGCATACTTTTACCTGGCGGTTCATTTGCTTCGCCCACAAAATGGTACGACGAAGATGGTATTGAGTTGGTAAAAGCAGGAACATGGTCACATTTTTATGAAAAAATTACCAAAACCGCCATTGAACGTAACATCCCTATTTTAGGCATATGCGCAGGCATGCAATTTTTATCAGGCGTTACGGGCGGAAAAATGACAACAAATGTCATGAAAAACTTACCAACAACAATTGACCACTTAAATGGGGCTGACAAAGAATTTACATGTCATAAAGCTCACATTAAAAGCGGCACTTTACTGCATAAAATAACAAACACGCTTGAAATAGATGTGAATAGCGCCCATACCGAAGCTGTAACCAGCGTTGGCGCGGGTGTTATTATAAGCGCCAAAGCAGAAGATGGTTGCATTGAAGCGATTGAACTGGTAAACCACCCCTTTGCCCTTGGTGTTCAATGGCACCCTGAGTTTTTCTGTGACAATCCAGAAGACCCGCACTACAAAATTATGAAAGCTTTAATAAATGTCTCAAAATCAAGCCGATAAAAAAGGTCAACGTATCGCTAAATTTATGGCGGCAGCAGGTTTATGCTCACGCCGTGAAGCAGAACGTTGGATTGAAGAAGGGCACGTTAAAGTAAATGGCGTACGCATAGATTCTCCAGCCCTTAATGTCACCGACGAAGACAGCGTGATGGTGAAGGGGGATGTTGTGAGCATTGCTGGTAAAAAACCACGCCTTTTCCGCCTCAATAAGCCACGTGGCTTTATTTGCACAAACAATGACCCAGAAGGTCGCAAAACCGTATTTGAACTCATTCCACGTGGTTTACCACGCCTTATTAGCGTTGGACGCCTTGACCTTGATTCAGAAGGCATGATGCTTTTTACCGACACCCCAAGCCTTGCCGATAAACTTATGAAGCCAAGCACACACATTGAACGTGTTTACCGTGTGCGTATTGACGGCAATTTAAGCCTTGACCAAATTAAAGCACTTGAAAAAGGCGTTAAATATGAAGGCGTGCACTATCAAGGCATCAAAGTGCAAGTTGAAGGCGAGCAAACAGGTCGTAACTCTTGGGTTATCCTAACGCTTACAGAAGGTAAAAACCGCGAAATTCGTAACATTATGCGTGCTATTGGTCTAAACGTATCAAGGCTTAAGCGCATTTCTTATGGCGGCTTTGAACTTGGCAAACTACCACGTGGACTTATGGACGAAGTGCCATATGCCGTGAGCAAAGCTGTTTTAAAAACAATGAACATTGAAATATAGGTAAAAAAAAATGTCTGTCAAAGTAATTTCTGGCCTTTATGGTGGTCGCAACTTAGAAACACCTGAATCACGCAGTGACAACAGCCCTGTGCGCCCCACAAAAGCGCGTGTACGTGAAGCTGGTTTTAATATGATTTTTAGCCGTATGGACTTTACAGAAGCCAAATGCTTCGACCTTTTTTGCGGGTCGGGTGCAGCAGGTATTGAAGCCCTTTCACGTGGGGCAAAGCATGTGACCTTTGTTGATATTGACACAACGTGGGCTGAAAAAAACCTACAAACATGTCAAACTGACAGCGCCCAATTTAAAGTAACACGCGGCAATGTTTTAAACTTCCACAGCACCGAAAAAGCAGACCTTGTGCTGGCTGACCCTCCTTACGGGGCAGGTTTAATGGAAGAAACGCTTAAAAACAAAGACCAATTTGGCAAACCAGGCACGCTTTGGTTGGCTGAAGTTGAAAGCAAGCTACGCATTGAGCCGGAACAATACGGTTTTGAAATTTTAAAAAATAAAAAATATGGTCGTAGCACTTTGTGGCTACTGCGCCAACTGTAATCACCAAATACAATACAACATAAAAAAGGTGCCAAAAGGCACCTTTTTTTATCGCTAGAGCTGTTCAAACTCTTGTTTAAGTTGGACACAACTGTCATGAAGCTGAATATATTTTTTGAAATTATTATTCAGCACTTCCAACTCTTTCACGTCATTTTCATTGAAAGCCTTATCTATCATAGACTTACAGGCATCAAACAGTTTTTGGTCCATATTAAAGCTTAACAACGTAGTGCACTTGGTGTAATTTTCATGCACTTCTTTTTTTAAGCCTTCAAGCTGTTCTTTTTTATAAACCTTACCATAAAAAAGCCTGAAACCTAAAAAACACAAACAAAATGTCACCACAAAATTCAAAAAAGGTAGCAAAAATTCGCCTGAAAAAATAAGAAATGAGACGTATATAGCAATACAGCCTAGAGCAAGCACATAAGAAAACATTGGCGATTTGGCAGTTATACCATCCGCTATGTATTTATACAATAAATGACAACTCGCCATATAAGCCAATATATAGCCAAAAAATGTAAAGGCAACATGAACTAAAAGCATTTGGTCACCACTTAAATTAAGAATATCAAGAGGCACCTCCCTTGAAAAGGGTGCTAAAAAAGTACATAAAGACAGCAAAAGTGACACTAAAAATACATAAAATAATATATAGAAAAACACGGCGCTTTCGCGCATTTGAATAGGTTGAGACATATAAAGCCCCTCCAAAGTAGAAAGTCATAAAAGTTAAAGGCAAAGCCTTGTTAGAAAAAGATAAAGATGTTTAATACTAAAACTTTATAGAACAAACGACACGCGCCGTCAAGATACATACAACAATCGCATACAATTTAAAAATATAGTGCAGATAGGCTAAAATACTATTCAGCAAAAAGGCGTTTGATAAAACGCTCAAGCCACGCATGCACAGGCGGCAAACATACCTTTGCTTCCTCTAAACATTCATGCATAGGCTTTGCACATTCAGGCAACGTACCATGTTGAATATCACGCATATACCAGTCACTAATAACCTCTTCATTCACTTCAGGATGAAACTGTATACCGTAAACTTTTTCACCAAATTTCACACCCTGTTCGTGGTAAAAATCGCCCTGCATAAGGCGGTTACACCCCTCACCCAAGGTATACGTATCACCGTGCCAGCTAAAACCCTTCAAGCCATTTAAACCATGTCCAAAAAATTCATCACTGTGGTCAACAATCAATTCACGAAAACCAACACATAACCCTCTGTCACCTGCAAAAACTTCACCTTTATGCATGTGTGCCAACATCTGACAACCCAAGCAAATACCAAGCACAGGTTTACCTGCTTGTATCATCTCTTCAACCCACACCATTTCAACTTCTAAAAATGAGTGAATATCACGTTCATACACCCCCATAGGGCCGCCCATTAAAATAACACCGTCAAAACCATCTGTCCCAACAGGCGGTTCTTCACCTTTACCCAGCTGAAAAATCGTCCACACCACACCAGCTTTTGCAAGCGCAGGCTGCAATGCACCTAGGCGTGGTTTCGTACCGTGGCTAAAAATTGCAATTCTTTTTGATGATTTTCTCATTTTTTATTATATCTCTTTAATTTCCTTAACGCCTGCCAAACAAACGCTCAATATCCGCTGTTTTAAGTTCGACATAAGTTGGTCGTCCGTGGTTGCACTGAGCTGAATTTGGCGTCACTTCCATATCACGCAATATAGCATTCATGTCAGCCACACTCAGTTTTCGGTTTGCACGTATACTGCCGTGGCACGCCATTGTACTTAAAAAATCTTCCAAACGTTCTTGTATCGACGTTTCTTTTTTCATGTTGCGCATATCTTCTACAATATCAAGCAACATTTGCTGTGCGTTCATTTCACCCAAAAGTGCAGGTGTCGCACGGATAGAAATAGCCTGCCTCCCAAATTGTTCAACTTCCAGACCAAATTTTAACAATTCATCTTGGCGCTCAACCACATTTTCAACATCCACGTCTTTAAGCTCCACAATCTCAGGCAGTAAAAGGGCTTGCCTTTCAACGTTCCCACTTAAAATTTGAGACTTAAAGCGTTCATATACCAAACGCTCATGTGCTGCATGTTGGTCTACAACAATCATACTGTTTGCCGTTTGAGAAACGATGTAAGTACCATGCAATTGCGCAATAGCTGCCCCCATAGGGTGGTCTTGATAATCACCGCGAGAAATATCAGCGGCCATTTCGTCTTGATTGATATGCGGACGCTGAAATTCAAAAGCTGTACTGTCTTCTGCCACTATGCGCGCATTATGTGGTGCATAAGACGGCGTATTGTAATTTGAATTTTGATGAGCAGGCATAGATGTAGATGCCGGCGCATTATAGTTAAACTGCGGCGTTGTTGGTAATTCACCTGCCTTAAACCTGCTTAAAGCTTGCGCCGATGGAGTTGTGCTCACTTGTGTACTATGCTCGTCTAAGGCGGCACGCACACATGTACGTATCATACCAAAAACATCACGGCCATTTTTAAAGCGTACTTCAGCTTTGGCAGGGTGTACGTTCACGTCAATGTCAGTTGCAGGCACTTCAATAAACAATACAGCCGCAGGATGACGCCCAGTATGCAACAGGTCATGGTAAGCATTTTTAAGTGCCATAATCAGCAGCTTATCCTTCACAGGGCGACCATTTATATACAAATATTGGCGTCTTGTGGTTGACAAGTTATAGGTCGGCAAGCTTGCAAATCCTTTAATAGACATATCGCCTCTATCCAAGCTTAAACCTACAGCATTGCTGGTAAAATCGCGTCCCATAAAACTTGAAAGGCGGGGTAACATATCATCTAACAAGTCACTTTCAGCTTTTGCAAAACGAATAACCTCATCGCCGTCACTTGTTAATTTAAAGCTTACCTTAGGGTTTGCTAAAGCAAGACGCACCACAACATCTGTCACATGTTCCATTTCTGTGCGCTTAGCTTTTAAAAATTTAAGGCGGGCTGGCGTGTTATAAAACAAATCAACCACATCAATTGTTGTCCCTGCATTGCGTGCCGCAGGTTCAATTTGCATGTTTTTACCGCCGTCACCAAAAATGCGCCAAGCGTCATCTGTACCTTGCACTTTAGACGCAATAGAAAAACGTGAAACCGATGCCATAGACGGCAGCGCTTCCCCCCTAAAACCAAAAGAATTGATATTAAAAAGGTCTTCGGTCACTGCAATTTTGGACGTGGCATGGCGTTCAATTGCAAGGGGTAGCTGGTCTTTTGAAATACCGCTGCCATTATCTTTTACACAGATACGCTTTAAGCCATATTCATCTACTGCAATGTCAATTTCTGTCGCACCTGCATCTAAAGAATTTTCAACCAACTCTTTAATAACAGACGCAGGACGTTCAACCACCTCACCTGCGGCAATTTGGTTTGCTAAGAATTCTGGCAATACTTGAATTTTTTTCATAAAACAAAAGATAACTTAATTAGACCATAATTTAAACTATAAAGTACCTAAACCTTGACAAAGGTTTGAACTATGCATACAACTATTAAAAATAAGTACGCGTTGTTTAAACATAACAAGTACCTGAAACACCATTTCTTTTATTCGTATAACAAACCTTAGGGGGTTTATATATGAGCATCACCCAACTTACTTTCTTACAAATCCATATCAATCACCAGCTCGCTGATTTTTCAAGCACTTCTTACATAGACGCCGATAAAGCTTCTGCTTTTAATGGCTTTTTACCCGAAGACCGCAATTCTATTGCTTTAGCCGTTGCAAGCAATATGGAAAAATCTCAAAAGAGCCGTTTTATCTCAAGTGCAAGCGTTGTTTCATTTATAGGTGAAAAACCTTATTTATTGCGCAATGAAACAAGCGAAAAAACCGCCGTTTTATTACTAAGTGGTAAAGAAATAATTGTCACCAGCATTTTAACAGCAAATAATGAGGTATCTTCTATATTAACAGCGGAGAATTATCCGCATACAGTTTTAAAAGCTACACGAAACAGTAATGTTTACACCTAACCCTTTGGGAGGTTATTTATGAATGCTCTACAAGTTTTTAAAATTATGCATCACGATGCAAGTGGACATGTACAGCACATGTATATTGAAGCCGAAGCGCTTAAGCCACAAAGTCACTTTACACCAGAGGATAAAATGGAGATTGCAGCCATTCATGCCGATCATATTGCACAATATGCTCATTCTGGTTTAAATTTAACCCAAACCATCATTCTAAACGCAGGCTTACATGCAATACATAACACAGGGACGGCTCTTACTAAAACAAGTGCGTTTAAAACAGAGCGCGGGCACACAATCCAAGTTCAAACAACATTTACACCGTTTGAAAGCATTCTTACCCACGCCTCAGAAAACATGCGTATTATTCGCCTACGTAACGGCACATACCAGTTATAACGATCGACAATAACCCTCCACCTCACGGTGCAGGGTTATTTTTTTACAAAAAGCTTGAAAAAGCCAATAAATAGACTATATAAAGAGGTGAAAACACCACTTTATTTACCTTTTTTAATGCTTAAACCCCATTTAAGCTAAGGAAACAACATGCTTCAATTTTCACTCCCAACCAATAGCGTGAGTATTATTGTTTTAAATGACAAAAATGCAGACGCCGTAGATTTGCAAGATAAATTGCTTCAAGAAATCTTGAATTCAGATATGTCCGATTCCTTTTCGAATATGCGCAAGCAATACCAAAGCAAATCACACGGTGACAATAATTGTTATACCGAACTTATTTTTGAATTTAAAAATGCAAATAGCCTAAAATTTGATAGCAACAAATATATTTGGGGCAAACGCTTACACAGCACCGCCATGCTTTCAGACTTACAAGTGCACCCACAATTTAAAATATCTACCTGCTGTACATAAACCAACCACTCGATAAAAAAAAGCCCCTATTTGGGGCTTTTTTTAGATATACACCGTATTCAATTGGCACTACGGTTTAAATAAGCCATGGTACGCTTTTTACCTTCTTCAACACCAGGTTGGTCCCACGTATTCACGTCTAATAAAATACCCGCCACAGCAGTTTCAAGCATAAAGTGCATGAGCAATGCGCCCAACACTTTTTCATTAAGCTGTTGCGTGTAAAACATACGTACAGGCACACCGTTTGCATTTAAAGCATCGGCAGTGCCGTGGGCTTGATTATATAAAAGCTTGCCAAGCGTTAAGCCCTCTAAATATGGCTGATCCACTAATTGTGCATAAACGCTGTTAACCATTCGACCTTCATTTGAACAATCTGGCAAAATTATCGTTACTACTTTGTCCAGTGGACCTTCCATAAGTAACTGCAAAGCACTATGCTGGTCTGTACTTCCAAGCGCAGGCACAGGTGTTGTCCCTTTACCCTCTTTGCCAATACTTTCACCCCACAACTGCACATACCAGTCGCTCAGTTTATTAAGGCGGTCGCTATATGGCATCATATAATGAATAGGCCTGCCCATTTCACCCGTACGTATAGCAAACGCCGCACCTAAAGTAGGCACTGCATTTATAGGGTCATTATAAAAATCCTGCAAAACTTCAGCCGCACCCTCACGCACAGCCGTCGCATCTACACCAGCAAGTATTGCAGGCAACATACCCACAAGGGTTAAAACAGTAAAACGTCCACCAATATCTTCTGCATGATTTAAAATTGGAACTTCATATTCAGTTAAAAATTGACGCAACGCATTGTCTTTATTTTCAGTAATACCCAACATATGTATGGAAAGCGGTAAATTTTTCACAGCAAACGCTTCTGCAAAAAGCATAGTTTGAGATAACGTTTCAATGGTACCACCAGACTTACTCACAGGAATAACCACCGTATCTTCGAGTGGCAGCTGTTCAATAAGCTGATCGACTGTAAAAGGATCAACATTATCTAAAAAATAAAGCTCAATAGTGTGCTTGGCAAACTTACCCATAAATGAAACAAGCGTTTGAGCCCCCAATGAAGAACCACCAACGCCTAGAAAAACAGCATGTTTAAAATTGCCAGACCAGCCTTGCGCTAAAACATTGAGCGCAGCCAAGTCTTCTTTGTGATGACAAATACTAAAACCTGGAAACATGCCAGCCTTTAAGGCTTCTGCAAAAGCTTCAATTTTATCTTCTTTTTCCTGAATATCGTCTAAAAGATCATCGCGCTTGAGCGACAATGCGCCAAGAGCGGCCATATCATCATACTGATAAAGCTGGGTCATAAAAAAAAGCCTTTACGTTAAATTAAAATGTCATGCCTTTAGTTTAACGTTTTTCTTTGTATATCGTCAAATTCTTCTGGTAGCTCGGCTGCTGGCATCGCAAAATGATACCCCTGCGCAAAGTCTATGCCTAGTCGTTTCAAAAAGGCGACTGTTTCTTGATCTTCAACCATTTCAGCGACCGTTTTTATCTCTAAACGCTTAGCAATATCACGCAGAGCACGTACAAAAGCTTCGTCTTCTTTATTGCGGTGCAAATCACGAATGAATGAACCATCAATTTTAATATAATCAAGGTCAAGTTGACGTATATAGTCAAATGATGAGTATCCCATACCGCAGTCATCTAAGGCAAATTGAGCCCCTAAATCTTTAAATCGTGCAATCACACGTCTTGCTAATGAAATATCTTTAATAGCGGATGTTTCTGTTAATTCAAATATAACGCTATTTGGTTTAAGCGACTTGGTTGACAGGTGGTGTGTAATACGTTCAATCGCTTCACTATCGGCAAAAGTTTTGCCCGAAATATTGATGCTAAGCGTTATGTTTTTACCGTCATTTTGCCAAGTTTCTAATACATCCAAGGCGCGGCAAGCGACAATTCTATCAAGTTTTGAAATAATGCCAAATTCTTCTGCTATTTCTATAAATTTAACAGGTGATACGATGTTATTATCTTCATCCAAAAGACGAACTAAAACTTCATATCTTTCAATTGTAGCCTCATTGCCCAAACTCACAATAGGTTGGTAATATAAAATCAATCGTTCACGCTCAACATCTAAACAGCGCGAAACAAAGTTAGACATTGCCATTTTATGGTTTGACTCTTGCCCTTTTAGTTCAAGTGTATCAAACAGGCAGAAATTGTTACTTCCTTTGGCTTTTGCTTCACTTAAAGCAATATGGGCATTAGACAGTAATTCATCAGCCGTGGAGCCATAATTACCTAAAGAAACACCGCCCGCGCGTGCCGTTACACGCACTTCTGAATTGTCATGTTTAAAAGTTTTAGAACTTAAAGCCCGCAAAAGTTCTTTGGCATGTAAAGAAGCATCTTCAATATTGGTATTTTGAAAAATAACCGCAAATTCATCGCCACCTGTTCTTGCAATAAAATCTTCTGTTCTTAAGTTTGCCTTTAAAATTTGTGCAATATGAATAATAAGCTTATCACCAGCGCCGTAGCCATGGGTGTCATTCACCAATTTAAAGCGATCAACATTTATAAGAACAAGGGCGCCATCACGTCCCTCACGCACGTGGCTACGCACGCTACGTCCAAGTTCGTCTACAAAACGTGTACGATTATAAAAACCTGTTAAAGCATCGTTATTCGCCATAAAGTAAAGATGGTCGACAGATGCTTTTTCATTTGAAATATCTTTAGCTACCCCACGGTAACCTGTGACTGTACCGCGCTTGTTGAATACAGGTACACCGCTTAAAGACCAGCAGATCCTTGTGCCATAGGCATCAAAGCTCCAAAATTCTTCATCTTGGAATGGGCGCGGCTCTTTAAAGAGCGCTGCAAACTCATCTTCAATACGGCTAGATTCTTCTGGTAAAAAGCATTTCAAGAAAGACGTGCCCGTTTCAACATTTTCCATAGAACGCTTACGGCTTGAAGAAAAATTAATATTAAGATTTTTGTCAACTTCCCATAACCAGTCGGCAAAATGGTCTGCTACATCACGGAATCTCTGTTCGGCGTTTTGATAAACTTCTTCTAATTGATGAACAGACTCACCCAATCGGTAATGGTCTTTGACAGCATCTAAAATACTTACAAACACGTCTTGGTCAACACTGGTGCGTGGCATAACAAATTTAATGCCGCGTGCACGCACACGCGTAGAAACATCTGCAGAATCTGTCATAATCACAACAGGGCCTTTACGTTGTCGTTCGATATGATCGAGAAAATCGGCAAATTGTTCGTTGTAAACATCAGTTACAACAACAATGGTTTCAAATCGGTCTTTCGATTCAAGGGTGACAACCCCTGCTTCATAGCCATCAGATACATTATGTTCCACGCCAAGAAGTGGTGAGTTTTGTCTTAAAAACAAAGATCTCACTTTTTCTGCTAACATTAATTCTGGTGTGACAATCAATATCGACATCTACTTAAGGTCCTTTCCTATTCACACGTACTTATGCTTTAGCGCTATAATACCACTTTAGTATAACTGACATTTTAAAACATGCGCATACACGCATGTACCATGCCAATTATTTAAACACATGCTTTTATAAGAAATATTTACGGTAATAACTAAGCAATAATGGTGTTAGGGTTATGGTCACGCGCTTGTGACAACTTGCCATCCATTACATACAACAAGCCAGCCATATCACGTACAGCAGGGTCTTTACTGTCCACAACACATCCGCTCATTGTCATTCTTGTACGCCCCATAGAAAGTTCGTAATCTCTGTCAACTGACTCACGAATACGCTCTGCTAAAATTTTAGCACCTTCTAGGTCCGTTTCAGGACAAAGTACCATAAATGTTCTCTCACTTGTACGGCCAGGAGAATCACTATCACGTACAAAGTGACGGATAGCGCGTGCTGCTTCACCTACAAGAAGATTGATGTCATTCATCCCTAGGTTTTGCAGCTCATCTTCAAACGGGTCAAGCTCAAAAGCAATTACGCTAAAGTGTGTGTCATAACGCAGGGCACGGTAAAGCTCTTTTTCTACTAAATGTAAAATGTATCGACGTGAAAACATCTGTGTTATTTCGTCATAAGCCATCAACTCTCTTAAATAAGATACAGCTGTTTCCAATGCCTTACCACTACGTTCCAAAGTCACCACAAGGTCAGTAATTTTTGCCATTTCCTCACGAGAAATATTTATCGCACCATCTGTCATTGTCAGACGTACTTTATTTGACTTCACACGGGAGATGAAATCCTCAGCTTCTTCTAAAGAAGTTTCAATATCACGGATCGTACGGATATCTTGTAGAATACTTGGTGCATCTTTCATAAGGGCGAACTTTACTGTTAATTTATATTTACAGGCTTAATTCTGGGCTTTATTCACAAATAAAGCAAAACAAAACCACCCGCTCCAATCCTTTTATATAGCATTCATCTTATGCCATGTTTCAAACGTGCAACGCCTTTCACTATAAATACATAAACCATTGCTTTTCAGGAACTTAACAAAGTTGGCACGGTTTATGCTTTTACTTCTGCAACAGGTTTCTGGGGAGGAACCTAAAGAATATTGGGAGAAAAACAATGACAGTTCCAGTTTACGTAGTTTCGTCACACATGCTAGGGCAACGCTCTAAGCTTGATATGGTAGCTGATAACATTGCCAACGCAAACACCAACGGCTTTAAAAAGCTGGGTATGAGTTTTGAAGAAGTTATAAGCCGTAAACAAACGGAAAACGTCGCTTCTTTCACACATCACATGGGCACACACTACGACTTTGCTCAAGGCGGTCTTACACGTACAGACAACGACCTAGATGTTTCTATTGTTGGTGCAGGGTTCTTTGCTACAGAACGTGGCGGACAAATACACTACACCAGAAACGGTAACTTTGGTTTAAGCCCAGAAGGTAATTTAATTACTGACTCTGGTGCTCCTGTACTCGACACCAACGGTGGTGCGATCAATATTCCAAATGACAGTACAAAAATCACCATTACCAATGACGGCCTTATTGCCAACCAAAACGGCCCCATTGCAACCTTAGGTATTTTTAACATTGCCGAACCTCAAAAACTTATCCGTACAGGTAACCACGGTTACATTTACGAAGGTGCAGAGCCTGGACTGTCAACAACAGCCTCTCTGTCACAGGGTTACATAGAAAATGCAAACATTAACCCTATTGAAGAAACAGTAAACCTAACAGAAATTAACCGTAGCTATACATCAAGCCAAAAACTTGTAAAAACGCTCGAAGAATTAGAACAACGTGCCATCCGTGATCTTTCACGTTTGCCTCAATAAGATAAATAAGGAGATACAGTCATGAATGCTTTAAAAATTGGTGCAACAGGTATGCTCGCACAGCAGTCTAACGTAGACGTTCTTGCCAACAACATTGCCAACATTAACACAACGGCATTTAAACGTCAGCGTGTGGCTTTTCAAGATCTTCTATACATGAACGAAACAACGCCAGGTGCAACAACATCTTCAACAGACACACAAGCAGCAAGCGGTGTTCAATATGGTTTAGGTGTACGCGTTGGTGCCACTTACCGTAACTTTACACAAGGTGCTGTCACACGTACAGACGCCCCGCTTGATATGTCCATTCAAGGCCGTGGTTTCTTTAACGTATCTTTGCCAGACGGCACAACAGGTTACACACGTGATGGTGCATTCCAAATTGACAAAGACGGTAACATGGTTACAAGCCAAGGTTTTGCCCTTGACCCAGCCATTACTATTCCAGCAACGGCTGTAGACGTTAACATTGCAAGCGACGGCACAGTAAGTGCTAAAGTCGACGAAGACATTGTAGAGCTTGGTCAAATAACAACAACAATGTTCATCAACGAATCAGGTTTAGAAGCGATTGGTGACAACATTTACCGTGAAACAGTCGCATCAGGCGGACCAACAACAGTGGTTGCAGGTGAAGACGGTTCGGGTGGTTTACTACAAAAGCACCTTGAAGGTTCAAACGTAGACGCCATTGAAGGTATTACAGACCTTATTACAGCACAACGTGCTTACGAGCTAAACTCTAAAATCATCACCACAGCTGATGAAATGATGAGCGCAGCCAACCAAATATAAACCGCATTTAAATTGGGGAGATTAACAATGCAAGCAACAACAATAATAAAAGGCACTATGGTCGCCGCGAGCATCACATTTATGATGATGGCCGCTAGCTTAGCCAATGCCAAAAACGTAGAAACAACGGAAGTTCCAATTTTAAAGGAAACACTACGCCGTGGTGAAACAGTAACAAACACTATGCTTACAGAAATGGAAATGCCTGCAAAGCGCGTGTCATATCACACAATCACAGACAAAGAAGACATTGTAGGTATGGAAGCAACAAGAACGATCCGTGCAGGTATACCACTTAAAATGAAGCAGTTCCGCGAAACACCAACGGTACGCCAAGGGCACGTTGCCATTCTAACTTACAACAAATCAGGTATTAGCCTGACAACAGAAGGTACAGTAATGAGCGACGCTGTAGCGGGTGATTTTGTCAAAGTGATGAACAACACAACAAACCGTATGATCACAGGGATTGTACAAGAAAACGGCACCATTGCGGTCAACTAAGAGAAAGGTCAGTATAATGAAAAATAAAACGATAACTCTCACTTTGTTGATCACATCAACACTCATGAGTGGCTGCATCTACAACACGCGCCCAGAAATGACACCTGTAAGCGAATCTATTAGTCAAAAATTGGAAAACCGTGTGATGGAAGCCCCTATTGTGAAGCCAAAACAAGAAGCACGTGCCAACGGTTCACTTTGGCAAAAAGGTGCCTCAGGGTTCTTTAAAGACAACCGTGCCAAACACATTGGCGACATTGTAACAGTTGTTGTGAGTGAAAATGCTAAAGCTGAAGTTACAGCAGCAACAGATTCAAACCGCACACACAATGCCTTTGCTGGTGTGAACAAATTGCTGAACCTGACAGGCAAACTAACACATAGTTTCCTTGCAGATCCAACAACAGGCAACCTACTTGATACAGAATCAACACGTACATTTTCAGGTGACGGGTCAACCGACCGTGAAGATAAGTTAGAAGGGCGTGTTGCAGCCATGGTGACAGAAGTTATGCCAAACGGGCACCTTGTTATCCAAGGTCAACGTGAAGTACTCATCAACTATGAGCTTCAGCAGATGACAATCCGTGGCATTATCCGTACCCAAGATATCACGGCAGAAAATACCATACCTTCGGAAAAAATTGCCGAAGCCCGCATTGCCTACACAGGTCGTGGCATGGTAGACGAAGCCCAAGAAACACAGCCAGCCGTTAAATTTATTGACAAGTGGCTCCCTTGGTAACCAAAGAACAACGTTTAGAAATAATATAAATAAAAGGAAATTTATTCTCTAAACAAAGCCGTTTGATTGCAAGTTTTCACAACTTCTCCCCTCCCCCCCCCCTGAAAGTGGAGGCTTGCAGTCAACCCCATGGAGGTCGACAACTCACTTTCTTCTCCCCCCCCCTTGTGAGAAGTTGACCGCCAACCTTGAAGCGCAGAAGAAGAATAAGAACTTTAGCTCGTTTCAGCACCCAGAGGCGCCTCAGGTAGAGGTCTTCTACAAAGGGTACTTCAAGTAGAAGTGCCCACCCCTTAAAAAGCCCCCATTCCCCCCCCCCCAGGGGGCTTTTTTTTGCCACAATATAAAAGAGCAAAATTTTAAACAACTTGCTTGGCGTAGAAATTGCAGTCTACAATAAGCATAATATATAAAGATAAAAACAAGGACTGGTGAAATGTTACATAAAATACTTATCACAACAGCTTTAACGCTCACACTACCAAGTGTTGCCATCGCAGCTTGCTTACCAGCAGAGCTTTGCACCAAAGTTTCAGGCCTTACTGACGTGCCGCTTGGTACTTGGGGGGGCAGTGGCGATCTCACCAGCAACTATACACTTTGCGTTTACGTTCAAAACGATAATGAAAGCAATTACACCGTTACAGGTACAGGCACAGGTACAGGCAATGAATATATTGTGACCAGCGGTGCCAATGAAATTCCACTCAACATTGACTGGGAAGAAGACAGCGATCCAGGCTGGACAGGTTTAAGCGAAAACGCTACCACAATGTTTCCCAACCATAATATTTTAGATGAAGATTGCGCTATTGGTGGTAACAGTGCCAAAGTGCGTGTCACTATCCCACAAGCTAATATGGACTATGCGATTTCAGGCAGTTATAGTGGTACTGTGAGTATCCTCACCTCACCAGACTAAACAACCCACTACAATAAACATTTAAGCCCCTGAATTGGGGCTTTTTTTTAACGATTCACTTTTTTCTTCAAGCCGTAAATAAAGGCAACAACCTTCGCAACTGCTTCATAAAGCTCTAGCGGAATTTCTTCATTCAGTTCAGCTTCGGCATAAAGCTGCCTTGCCAGCGGAGGGTCTTCATATAATGGAATATCGTTTTCTTTTGCAATTTCACGAATACGCAACGCCACATTATCCACCCCCATTGCCACAATACGTGGGGCTTGTTCTTTGGCTTTGTCATAACGCATAGCCACGGCATAGTGGGTAGGGTTTGTGACCACCACATCCGCTGTTGGAATTTCTTGCATCATACGGGCACGGGCACGGTCCATACGTATCTGGCGTTGACGCCCCTTAATATGCGGATCACCTTCGGTGTCTTTATATTCATCTTTAAGCTCTTTACGGCTCATGCGCTGGTCTTTGGTATATTGAGACTTTTGGAACAAAAAATCAGCCACAGCAATAAGAAATACAAAGGCTATCACACCTAATAACATACGCACAACAATGGTTTCTACGGTGACAGAAAGGTCCATAACCGTTTTATCCGTCAGCATCAATAGTTCAATATCATGTGCTATTAAAATATAATAAATAATCGCACCAATCACCACCATCTTCGCAAAGGATTTTAAAAATTCAGCCAATGACTTCACGCTAAACATACGCTCTAAGCCCTTAATCAGCGAAATTTTAGAAAGTTTTGGTTTAATAGGTTCAACGCTTACAATCCAGCCATTTTGAATAAAACCACCCATGTAAGCAAAAAACATTAAAATAAGAAAGGTCGGCGCTAAAACTTTAAAAAGCTCTAATGACATATAAAGCATACTGTCGCCCAGCATCGCTTTATCAGAAAGGCGTTTAACCCCCAACTCACTAAAAGTACCGCCAAATAAATTAAGCAAGTCAACCCAAGCAATACGCAAGGTGGTTACAAGCGCTAACAAAATACCCAAAAGTACAAAGAGATTATTCACCTCTCTGCTTTTAGGGACATTCCCTTGCTCTTTAGCCTTGGAGAGCTTCCGCTCGCTGGGTTCCTCGGTTTTTGAGCTTTTGTCTTCGTCATCATCAGCCATAATGCGAGTTTAACGGAAGTTGCGTCTATTTGCATTGATTTTTCTACAGGTTTTGACTATTCTAGCCATATAAAGACTAGAAACATCAAAAAAACAAACGTTTAAATACATTCCCTCTACACTTTTACCTCCTGGAGGTTTCATAATGACTTTTTTTCAAACATATAAACAATGCACCCTCGCCCACCGCGCCATCGGTATAGGCATCCCTCTTTTAAGTGCTGGACTACTTGTGTCAGGTATCATCAACCAAAGTATGTTTGTAACAGCGCTTGCTTTGTCCATTGCGGTTGGGCTTGCTATTTTAGGTTATAAACTAAAGTGCCAGTTCAAAGACGACCGTGCTTTAACACTGCTTACGCTGCCTTACGCTGAACTTACTGAATATCACCTTAAAAACCGTGAAATATTTTTTGATGATATAACCATTGAAGTCTACAAAAAAAATGCAGCCAGCAATGCCATTAAGCTTTGCATAAGCGCCGACCGTAAAAGCCTTACAACCAATAAAAAGCCTCAAGCATCCTACAAAAAAGGAACCAACAAGGCTTAACACTCCTTTAATCGCGCCATAAAAAAAGCCTCCCAAGTGGGAGGTTTTTTTTCGTTAAACAGGGTTAAATAAGATTAAGCAGGCCTAGCTAATTTAATTTTTGACAGCGCATGTGCAATCACACCAAAACAAAGGCACGACAGCAGCATAAACACAGCACCAATGCCCCAAGGGAAGCCGTGTAAAAAAAAGACACCGCACAAAGTAAACGTAATGCTAGCATAGGTAAAAAAACGAACCACATCATACATAGGCTTTTGAATACCATATATGGAAAGTGTTTGCTTATACGACAAAAACAAAATCATAACAGGCACAGAAAGATAAATTACAAAAGTGGCAAGTAAACTGCCAAACGCATAAGCACTGGCTTCCATAGGGAGCTGAATATCAGCACAGAGGGTTACAGCCGAAATCACAATTGAACAAGTCAGCAGCAACATAAAAATGCCGCCTGGAAATTTTTGAGTCCGCATGGGGTTATACCTCCAGTTATAAAAAGGAAAAAAGGTGTAGATATTTATTAAAGCCATCATACAACAATGCTTTTTTCTGTCAATGCTTATAACCCTGCCCCATAAAAACTGGCACGCTTTATGCAATTATGTTGGTGGGAGAACAATTTTTGGGAGAGAATTATGCCACAAAACGTAAGCATGTCATTGAAACATCGCATGAATTACTTGATAGAACGCCAAGGTGTTATTTCAGGTAACATTGCCAATGCAACGACGCCAAACTACAAAGCGAAAGATATTTCGTTTGAAAAGCTTGTACAAAACAACGGCATGAAAATGGCGACAACGTCAGGCAGCCACTTACGTGGCAGCATTACAGGTGGCAATCACAAAATGACCACAAGTACAGAAGGTATCCGTCATGATGGTAACTCTGTCAAAATGGACGACCAAATGTTGAAACTCCAAGAAATTCAAATGAACTATCGTTTGGCAACGCAGCTTTACAAAAAGCAAGTTGGTTTCCAAAAAATGGCACTTGGCCGTAGCCAATAATTAAGGGGAAGATAAGCACATGGATTTAATGAAATCAATCGCCGTTAGCACCAGTGGTATGAATGCACAAAGCAGTCGCATGCAGGTCATTTCGGAGAATATTGCCAACGCCGAGTCTATCGTGACAGAAAATGGTGGTCCGTACCGTCGCAAACTTATCACATTTGAATCGGTGGTAAACCGCGAAACAGGGCTTACAGAAGTGGGTGTTAAAAGCATTAAGTCAGACTATGACACACCGCTTAATCGTGAGTACCAGCCTCACCATCCGCTTGCGGACGCGCAAGGTTTTATTGCCAAACCAAACGTCAGTACACTCATTGAAAAAGTGGACATGCGTGACGCTGCACGTGCTTATGAAGCAAATATGGCAGCTATTGAATCTGCTAAGGCAATGATGGTAAAATCATTAGACCTATTAAAATAAATTGTAAAAGGAAGTAACGCAGATGAAAGTTGAAAGTTTACTACAAAGTGCCCTTGGCGGGACATCGTCTCTCACAGGTAAAACGCCTTCTACAAGCAATGCTTTTAGCGATATGGTGACCAAAGCATTGTCTAAAACAGCCGACACACAAAAACATGCAGAAGTTATGACACAAGCAGCAGCGGCAGGCGAAAACGTGCCTATGCATGAAGTCATCCAAGCAGTAAGTGAAGCCGAGCTTACACTTCAAACCATGCTGACTGTGCGTGACAAAGCGGTAGAAGCTTACCAAGAGATTTTACGTATGCCTATCTAAGTGCATTTTAAATTTTATAAAAGCGCCCCTTAGGGGTGCTTTTTTTTGCCACAGTGCCCATTCTATTTAAAATTAAAGATATTGTTATTTATCTATAGTTAAATATGATATTTTAAATAAAACATACAAAGGTTTACACATGAAAAAAATTGTCTTGTCACTTTTATTAGTTAGCACCGCCATCAGCGCACATGCCATGGACGAAACACAACAAAACTGGACATACTCTTTAGGTGCTTTTAGCCATGTAAGCCCAGACTATATGGGTTCTGGCGATTATAAAGGTTCTATTTCACCATTTTTTAATGCCACCTACCAATGGGACCAGCATCAAAACTACTTTTTTATCCGCTCCCATGAAGGCATTGGCGTGCAAACCCGTTTAGGTCAAGCTATTGTTGGCACGTCTCTTGGTTACAGGGGCGGGCGTGAACGTGAAGAAAACACCAACCTTGCTGGCATGCATGGCGTCAATGAAACGGGAACTACCAATCTCTTTTTCCGCTATGGGCACAACGAATACAATGGTGGTATCAACCTTTCTAAAGGCCTTAGTGGCGACAATAATGGCCTTGTAATTTCTGCCAATGTAGGCTGTAACTGTAAATTAAGTGAAAAAGTAACAGGCTCATTTTCCGTTGGTACAGCATGGGCCGATAACACCTACATGGATGACTACTTTGGCGTTAAAACCAATGAAGTGACAGCCAATCGCACCGCTTACAAAGGGAAAAAAGGCATATTAAACTATGGCATAAGTGCTGGACTTAGTTATCAACTCCAAGAAAAACAAAGCATTGCAATAAGTGCGGGGTTAAGCAAAATTTCAAAAGCACAAAGCAGCCCCATTGTTGCAAGTGACATTCAGGGACGTTTAAGCCTTGGATACATACACTCTTTCTAGTTACAAATATCCATGCTATAAAAGGTTGTTCAAAACAGAATAACCTTTTCTTTTAAAGGAAACGCCCTATGTCCTTACTCAATTTAAAGTTCATTGATTTTTTAAATCAAATGTCAGACCCCCGCAAACAAGCCCTTATCAAAATTTACAATGACCACATCAATCTTTTTCATGAAGCGCGTGGTTCAAACGTTAAACACCAAGCTTGGGCTGGCGGTTATGCCGACCATATTACCGAAACATTTCGTGTCAACCGTGCAACCTATGAAGCTCTGTCTGCCATACGCCCTTTACCCTTTACCCAAGACAACGCCATCATAGCTCTCTTCTTTCACGATATGGAAAAACCCTTTAAATATGGCTCAGATAAGCATGAAGATTGCCAAAAATTTCAAAAGATGCACAAACAAGGTGCCTCATGGAAAAGCATCAAGAAAGATATTTTAAAAGATATGCAATTAAAATATAACTTCCGCTTCACAGACGACGAACTTAACGCTTTAAAATATACCCATGGCGAAGGTGACGATTATAGTGGAGAAAAGCACACAGCCTGCGAACTGGCAGCCCACGTGCACCACTGCGACAATACCTCTGCCAATATTTGGCGCAACGCAGGCAAAGGCACAAGCTAAGCCACTTAATACCAGCGCACAAAAAAAGCACCCTATTTATATAGAGTGCTTTTTTAATGCGCTTAAAGTTGATTTGCAATGCGTTTCACAATTTCATCGTATTTACTTGCACGCTGAAAAGTGTTGCCATCGTCCAATGTAAACAAGGCATGTTCGCCTAAGTCGTCACCATCGTGGCGTACCAATAATAAAAAAACAATAAAAGCATTATCTTCCACGGCTTCTTCGTCATTGTCATCGTCATCTGGTAAATTCTTAAAAAGTTTTTCCAAATCATTTTCATCTATGGGGCTGGGCATTTGTTTAAACAGCTCAGCCATTTCTAAAAAAAAATCTTTGGTTAAGGTACCATGCAATAGAATATCAGCTAAAATTTCATCGGATACATCATTGATCATAATATCCCCTCCATATAAGGTATTAGTGGCTAAAAGGGTTTGGATGTGCTCTTAAATTATCATAAATACATTGCGTCATAGCCTCATAATTAGGAGACTGTTCATAACCAATCATTTTATAATTTAAAGCGCATGCTATTTCAAAATCAGGCTCATCATCATCATAAGTATAAACAAGGAGCTCAAAAACAATTTCAACCTGCTCGGACGATAAACGCGGCAAAGCGCGTTCAATATCCACAGGGTTAAACAAGTCTTTCATTTTACCTACTGTATCAAATGCTTTTTGAAGAACCTTTAAATCAGGGAAACGGCTTTTTGCATAGCGCCTCATATCTTCATCAATGTTAATTTTCATAGAGATGCCTCTTCATAAAACAAATACAGGGCGTTTAAACACCGCCCTTTATTATAAAAACCATTTTTAAAGGTCGTCACCATCATCTTGTACTTCGCGTACGCCTGTAATTTCTTTCACAAACTTAGCTTTACGTGCAATTACATAAATTGCAACAGAAGCCAAAGCATAGCCTAACTCAATTAAAGCAGGGCTTTCCATAGTTTGTAAAACGCCAGCGTAGTAAAGGCCATACAATATAACGCCAATACCTACCATCGACAAAAACGCACCTAAACCACTAAAAGTTTTAGACACAATATGAAGCATCACACCTAAAGTTAACAATGAAAAGGCAAAACCGCCGACAATAGAAATATCGCCTAATATCTGAATCTCTGTTTTACCTTCAGGGCTTAATAAGGCAACAACACCATCGAAGCCATTACTTTGCAAAAAACTAAACAACGACCAACCGACAAAGCTAAGCTGGTTGTAAATAAAGTTAAAGGCAAAAAAAGTACCCACAGTCATCCAGCCATGACGGCTAAATAAAAAAGATAACATATATTTGAATAGACCCAACCCTGCACCACCAACAGCTTTTCCGGTTCCTACAGCAACGTCTGCAGCCATAGAACCAACTTTTGAGGTAAGAGAAGCATCAGCCTGCCCTTCGTTTGCCTCTACGGCGTCTTCAATTTGAGATGTATCGACTTGTGAGTTTGAATCATTATTTTGACCAGACATAAAATGCCCTCCAAATGTCATCAGAAAGTAGGAATAAGAACTATTCCAAAAAAAGGTAGAGCAGATGTTTTATAAACATAACCATGTATACACCCGAGACTTTGAAATATCAAGCAATAATCTATCATAACCAAAAAAATAGACCCTCTAAAAGAGGGTCTACCGAATGCTTAAAGCGACTAGGCTTAGTTCATTTCTTTCACAGCTTCATCTGCAAATTTACCTGCAGATTTAGCGTCCATCATTGAACCAACTACTTTTTCCGTTGCTTCTAAAGTCATAGCAACAACTTCTTTACGTAGGTCATCCATAGCGTTTACCTTCGCTTGCTCAATGCTATCCGCTGCAGCTTTAGCTTTACGGCTAAGTTCAGCTTCAAGTTCTGTCATACGTACAGCTGCCATTTTGTCAGATTCCTGACGGGCAAGTGTAACAATGTCAGATGCTTCTTGCTGTGCTGTTTTCAACTGCTTTTCGTAAGTACGAAGCATTTGTTCAGCTTCAGTTTTTAGGTTTGAAGCACGGTCCAAGTCCTCGCGGATTTGGTTAGCACGTGCGTCCAAAGTGCCTGTAAGCATTGGCGTTACAAATTTCCACATAATCACAAGTAGGCAAGAAAAAGAAACCACCAACCAAAAGATCTGTGTTTGTAAGTACTCTGCGTTTAGTAACATATCCATAAGATAACTCCTAACTTATATCAGCTGCTTAGTGAGCGGCTGGTGCTGCGTTCATTAACAAGATACCAAGTACGAATGCAAGAATCGCAATAGCTTCCACAAGCGCGAAGCCCATGAACAAGTACTTAGATAGAGCTTTTTCCATAGATGGTTGACGTGCAACAGCGTTGAAGTAGCTACCGAATACGTTACCAAGACCGATACCAGCACCGATCATACCAGATGCCGCTAAACCAGCACCTACAAATTTTAAAGCTTCCATTTCCATGATATATAACCTTTATTTTATATTTTATATTGATGGCTGAAATTCAGCCGATTTAAATTTATTAAGCTTTTAAAAAGTGCCTTCTACTAAAATAAACCGTAGCTCAGCATTGTTTAAAAGGTTTAATAAACTTCCTAGTGCAAGTTAATTGCGTCGTTTAGGTACACGCACGTTAACAACGTGAAGATGTACGCTTGAAGCAAGGCAACAACCAACTCTAAAACTGTTAAAGCAAAAAGACCTGCAAATGGCAAAGCTGCGCCAAGTACTGCAACGCCTTCCATTGCCATAAAGCCAACAATAAATGTTGCAAATACTTTAAGAGCAATGTGTCCCGCCATCATGTTAGCTGCCAAACGTACAGCGTGTGTGAATGGGCGGATAAAGAAAGAAACGATTTCAAGTGGGATAAGCACAGGCATAAGGAAAAGAGGCACACCCGATGGCGCAAATAGGCCAAAGAACTTAAGGCCGTGTTTCCAAACACCCATAATAATAACGGCTAAAAATACAGAGATAGCCATCACACCTGTTGTGATAATTTGTGATGTTGCCGTGTATGAAGTTGGGATCATACCAGCCACGTTAAGTGAAGCGATAAAAACAAACAGCGTAAACACAACTGGAATAAGGCCTTTAGCCTGTTTACCAGCAATATCTTTCACCAAACCGTCAATCATATCGTAAGTAATTTCGATAAAACCCTGAAGGCGGCCTGGAACCAATGCTTTTTTGCGCATACCAAAAGCCATAAAAAGGCCTACTAAAATAGTCACAGAAACCATCCAAAGAGATTGGTTTGTAAAAGCAATTTCAGTGCCTGGTATAACAGGACCCTGCGTTAAAGGTTCAATAACAAACTGGTGTAATGGGTTAGCCATTTATTTTTCACTCCATAAAAAAACTTATAATCGTTTTGGTTTTACCTTTCAAACGCTCATAAGTCAACATTTATTCGCCCTTTTTACCCCACCTTTTACAACATTTTAAACATAGATTTAGATTTACATTTCAAATGTTTTGTAAAAAACGACATTAACCATAAAAAAAGAGCCCCAAAAAGGGGCTCTTTTTACATATAAAACATCGATATCAGATTACTTTTTTAAAAGTATTTCAGGTGTAGACTTTACACATTGAATATTCGCTGCAAAAAAGCGTTTCAGCAAGACAGGGTCGTCCACCAAAGTGGCAACAGCCCCAGGAGCAGAAGCCGCTTTCTTTTGCGGTACAGCAGCTTTTCTTTGAGCTTCAAACATGCCTTCATAGTCCACCTTCAGCGAAGGATCGGTCACATCAAGGTTGTACATCAAAATTGAATCACCAAACATTTGTGGCAACACTTCTTCGTAATGTCCAACACCATCAATCAAACCAAGCTCAATCGCTTCAGAAACCTGAAAGCTTTTGCCTGAATAAGCACGCTTAGTATCGGTGATTTTATCACCACGCATCGCGCTCACATGCTGCTTAAAACCCTCATGGATATATGCAAGTTCTTCTTTAAATCTCGCAAGATCCTCAGGAGAAGTTTCAGTATAAACATCGTCCATTGTACTACGCTTCTCATCACCAGAGGTAACAATGCGCTCTACAATGTCAGAACGATTGCGACCACGCTCCGTCAACTCTGTATAGCCCGAAACAACACCAATACAACCACATGTCGTAAACGGTGTGGTTACAAAGACTTTATCACCCGTACAACCAATCATATAACCACCAGAATTGGCACCATTACTTGTAAAAGTATAAAAAGGAACCTTCGACTTATTCGATTCACGAACAAGCTTCATGCCCAAATTATAACTTTCAGATGGTGAACCACCTGGAGAGTCAATATGCGGTACAACAGCAACCTTTTTACCCATAATCTTTAGTGGCTTTCGCAAACCATTTTTCACATCCAGTATTAACTTATCATGGACCTGTGGACTCAACTTTTCTTCAAGTAAAGCTAAACCACGTTCTAAAACAAGCTCATCATCAAGTTGAGTTATGTCAAAAGCAATTTCAATCAACTCTGCATATTTTTCCATATTAAGATATGGCGTTACAGCAAGCGAACTACCCGCAGCCGTACCTGTATATTCAGATTTAATTTCACCATGCATTGGCAAAACCACAACCACAGGAACAACTACCTGCTTCACATCATCAATGTCAACCAAGTTAACATGTTCAACAGAAACAGAACCTTCAGCATCAATCAAACTAGCCTGTGCTAAAAGCACACTCAAGCTTTCAAGCTCTTGATCGGTCAATTCAATTTCATACTGAACATCATCAACACGGTCAGAAGCCATTTTAATAACTGCCTTAGACTGTTTTTGATTGGTAAAGCGTGTTACTTGGCCTTTAGCCACGGTACGCATTTGCACAAGTTCTGCGCGTTGAGCTTTAAGTTGCGCAACGGCTGTTTCGTACGCAATAAACTTTTCAGATTTATTAGTTTGATCAGTCATAAAAACCTCCTGCCTAAAAAGGCGTGAGCGCACAGAAATGTGCTGTAAAGTTCGGATTTAGAATTAAACCCTTTGTTTTTAAATAAATTACACCGAAGTGTAAGTGAATTTTTAAAAGTTGAAGTTATTAACTGTTAATATTTTAAGATCCTATCGACACGATTACAACCTTTAAAATACACATTATTTCAATCTTCTTTATTTAAACCTTTCCATAGCTGCCACATGCCCGCAGAAAAACCAATAAAAACAAATAGAACCACTAAAAACCCACCGGTCTGAAAAAATTTATCGGTGTAATAACCAATCACCGTACACACCAAAACTGAAATAAGTAAATTCAAGCCAAGCATATAACCGCTCCAGTCGCTCCCGCCATCAGCTTCAAGCTTGTCTTCAACCTCTATTTTTGTTTGATAGCGAGATTTAATTTCGTCAATCTCAGCTGAACGTTCATCAAGCATGGCCGATATGTCTTTTAAGTTTTTATTCTTATCCACCACTTTAACTTTTTGGGCGTCTAAAGCATCTACCTCATCTAACGCGTCTTTATTTTCTTCATCTTTTCTTGTCGTCATTTTATTTCCATTCGCTTTTTACGTCAAAAAAGAGGTGAGAACCGTTAAAATTCGCACCTCTTTCGCTTTATATTCGTCTCTTATTCGCCTGATATTCGCCTTTATTTGGCAGCAACAGCTTCAATTTGAGAGATAATTTCAGCCAAGGCATTTGTGGTCATAGCCCCTTCAATACGGCGCCCATTCACAAAGAAAGTAGGCGTGCCTTTAACTTCCATAGGACCTACCGCTTCGGCGTAGCTTTTACGTACAATGTCGCTTACTGTTTCGTTTTTCATGCAGGCATCCACGTTCGCTGGTGACATACCACCTAGCCTAGCTATTTGCTTAATACTACCTAAGAAATCATCGCTTGTCGCCCATGCTTCTCTTGTGCTCATAAACGCTGAAACAAAGTTAAAATACTCGCCTTTTGGTGCACAACGGGCCACCATAGAAACAGCTTGAGCTCTTGGGTCCCAAGGTAATTCTCGGAAGTTAAACCTTACTTTACCTGTATCAATAAACTTCTCTTTTATCTCGTGATAATATTTCGTGTGAAAGTCTGCACAGTGACCACAAGTCATAGATGCATATTCAACAACTTGAATAGGTGCATTCACATCACCTTCATACATATCAGTATCTTTTAATTTTAATAATTCTATAACTTCAGGTTTTTCCTGAACCAAGGCATCAACCGCAAATGCAGGTAACACCGCAAAAGAAGTAAATAAAAATACTGCTGCTGTTAAAATATTTTTCATAATTGTTATGACTTTCTTGTTTTTTTCTCTATATAAACCATTGCCGCTAAGCGCTGAAAACTTGCCCTTAAACTATCATCCTCAATAGACGAACAAGTGGACTCAGCATAAGCTAAACTGCCCTCATCTTCAAGTAGTTGTGGAAAAATATCGTTTGTTTGAGCATCAAACTCTTTAATATGATATTTAATTTCTTTGACTGCATTATAACCAAAATATTGATTGATACGTGCGAGTAAATAAGGCCCTTGCATACGCAAGTTTGTTGCAGCCGACCCACTATTTGTTGCCACTTTCAGCACACCGCGCTTTAAAGACATTGGGCGCATGAAAGCTGCATAAGAAGGGAATATCTCCACCCATTTTTCAAGTACAGAAACTTCAGCAAACCCACGCACTTTTGCAGGCTTCCTTAACATTTTTTGACTTAAAATAGACAATGGGCGCATTAAAAACTTCTTAACCTTTCATTTTAAAAATTATTCAAAGTATAAAAATTTAGTACTTGTAATATTTTTCTATTTCTTCAATATACACGGCAATGGAAAATTTTGCTAGCCACCTTTTAAAACACTATAAAAAAAACGCCCGTGATTTACCATGGCGTCAAAGCCCTACCCCTTATAATGTATGGCTAAGTGAAATTATGTTACAGCAAACAACAGTTGTAACCGTCATTCCATATTTTGAAAATTTCACCCAAAAATATCCATCTGTAACGGATTTATCAAAAGCATCACAAGAAGATGTGATGCACCTATGGCAAGGCTTAGGCTATTACTCACGTGCACGTAATTTACATAAATGCGCCAAGGTTATTGTTGAGAAGGGTGGTCTATTTCCGCAAACGGAAAAAGAACTTTTAGCCCTACCTGGTGTCGGACCTTATACAGCGGCTGCCATCGCATCCATCGCTTTTAACAACAAAGCAACCGTTGTTGATGGTAACGTAGAGCGTGTGATGAGCCGTTTGCATCGCATAGAGACACCATTACCCACCGCAAAAAAAGAACTAACACTGCTTGCACAAAAGCTAACCCCAAACAGGGAAAATGCTTTATACAGCAACGCTATTATGGAGTTAGGCGCTTTAATTTGCACACCTAAAAAGCCGAAATGTAGCCTTTGCCCTGTATCTCAGTTTTGCGCATCTTCAAATCAAGATGACGTTGAGTCATACCCACGCAAGAAACCCAAAAAGGCCAAAAAAGTTGACCACGGCAACGTTTATATCATCAAAGATAGTACAGGAAAATTTTATTTACAAAAACGACCAGAGACAGGGCTTCTTGCAGGTTTATGGGAGTTCCCTTCCACCGCTTGGGCTGGCGAAAGTACATATAAACCATCACTCCTAAAAACCGCCGTGGAAGAAGCTGAACACATCGGCCAAATAAGGCACATTTTCACCCATATAGACCTTACTTTTGATGTTATGTTGATGGAAGTAGATAAGCTTTCAGAAGGGTTTGATTTAGATAATTTACCCCCGCTACCAACACTTATGAAAAAAGTTTTAAAAGCGATAAACTTATAATGATTTTATCGTGTCACAAATCGTCTGTGCAGATTTTTCCCAACTATATTTATGAGCGACCTCTAAACCCTTTTTTTCATAGCCATGGCGCAGTTTACCATTGTCAAGAACCTCTAAAATAGCATCTGCTAACGGTATAACAGAATTCTTTTCATGCGCTTGAACCGATACATAATGCGCAGCATTATCACCTGCAAGTTCATACTGAAAAGCATGTTGACGCACAACAGCAGCCGTACCAAGTGACATTGCTTCTAGCAATGTAAGACTAAAAGCCTCAGCATCAGAAGGACTTACATAAACCTCAGAACAAGCCAACAATGCTTGAACTTCATTGTGCGGTAACACACCACAAAAAGTTATATTTTTTTCTAAATCTAAACTTAACACAAGGCTTTTAAGTTCATCTTCTATCTCAGCTGAAACTGCACGCCCAACAATAAACAAATGTGCATCTAACCGCTTTTCTTTCACCGCGGCAAAAGCCCTTAACAGGGTAGGATAATTTTTTTGAATATAAAAGTCACCAATCGCAACAACTTGCCCCTTATTTTTTTTAACAGGCAGGTCAACCTTAACATCACAAGCCGTTGTGGCTATGACCATTTTTTTTTGTAAAAAGCGCCATATACCCCCTGCATAAACTTGCTGCATATAGCTACCATTTGAAAAAGACTTCGGCGAAAATATAAGGCTTAAACGCGTCATAAACACAAGCATTGGCCAATAAATTTTCGCAAAAAATCCTTTTGAATATTTACCAACCTCAGGATTATTTGTAACATAAACCATAGGCTTAGGTGCGAACAAAGGACCATAATTTGCCATATTAAAGGTAACATCAGCCCCTAAGCCACGTATAAGACTTGGCAAACACAATTGTTCCCATATTAACGTTTTATAAAAGCCGCCTTTAAAAGAAACTTTTTCGAGTTTGACATTTTTAGGAATATCTAGCCTATTTGCATAATCTTCATGCGCAACAACAGAAATTTCTAAACCGCCATTTTCCGCCAATAAGGGCACAATATGATTAAAGAACACAACACCGCCACCTGACTTTGCATGCAAAGCATTTATAACAACATGAATAGGTTTATGCGACATCATACCCCCTTTTCTAACAAAGCCTGAATGGGTTTAAATGATTTTCGGTGATGGTCTGTGACACCGTACAACGCTAAACCTTCTTGATGAAGCTTTGTACCATAGCCAGCATTGCGCTCCCAGCCATAATGCGGGTAGTCTTTCGCTAAATCCGCCATCATCTTATCACGGTAAACCTTTGCTACAATAGATGCACAGGCAATTGAAAGAACTTTAGAGTCACCCTTTACCACCGCTTCAGAGACACAGGGTAAGTTTTTAGGCAAGGCATTTCCATCAACGTAAATATAGTCTACAGGTAAATTCAGCCCCGCCACAGCACGCTCCATTGCTAAAAATGTAGCCTCACGAATATTCAAGGCGTCTACCTCTTCTACACTACACTCTGCAATAGAACATTGCGCATCGCGCAGTATAACCTCGGCTAAGTCATCTCGCTTTTTAGCTGTGAGTTTTTTACTATCCGTTGCACCATAAGGGATTTTATCGGGATCAATCCATACCGCGGCAGCCACCACAGGACCCGCCCAAGGACCGCGCCCCACCTCATCAACGCCAACCACAACGTTTTTACCGCTTTTATACTGCGTCTTTTCTATGGAAAAATCTGGAAACATATTTATATCTTTAAACTTCAAAAAATTGATTAGTTAGATGAAACAATACTATTATAACCTTTATAAACAGGCCAATGGTTTTGTGCAAGTACACCCAAACTTTGGTTATCTTCACGGTAACGATCTTTATACATCCACAAGTTTGCAAGCACGTGTTGCACATATTTACGCGTTTCTGTAAATGGAATACTTTCAATGAACTCAATAGGATCTTTTTCACCTAAGTCCTTACCAATCCACTTAGAAACATTACCAGGTCCAGCGTTATAAGCCGCCACGACATGTATAATATTACCATCCAATCTTTCCATCAAGTAAGACAAGTAGTCTTGCCCTAAAGACATATTCACATCAGGATCTAGCAAGGCATGGCGCGAATACACAGGCCTGTTATGTTTACGGCGGATATATTTAGCGGTACCAGGCATTAACTGCATAAGCCCCCTTGCACCAGCATGTGATTTCACACTCGGTTTAAAAGCACTTTCTTGACGCATAATTGCATGCATCAAAGAACGATCTACAGAATAGCCACCACGTGGCTTCCACGCAGCAGGTTCTGGATATAAACCTGAATGATAAACAATTTGGCGCTCTCTCAAGTTACGAGCAAGCGACATTTGAATATTTGGTAATTTAAGCTGACTTGCAAAAGCTAACAGGCTTTCATCCATATCATATGGCACACGTTCATGAATTAATTTGAGCTCTTGCTGTGCTAAGTCATGCTCACCAATTTGAGCAAGTGCAATCACGCGTCTCACTAACGGGTCTTTAAATAAAAATGGTTTATCTTGATCACGGATAACAGGCTCTGACCAAGTCCATAAACGGTCACGATTCAAAGCTTCCGCTGCAACTTGCCCATAAAACGAGCTCTCATCTTGCGCTGCTAAATTAAGGAAAACGCGTGACATCGACTCACGCCCTGCCTCTGTATAAGCCTTAGAAGCCCAAAAAGCAGCTTTTGCAAAGTATTTACTATTACGAGGCACACCATAAGCTAAACGACGAAACATCGCAGCGGATGATTCAAACTTTTCTAACTTAAAACTTGAAAAACCTGCAAGCCACAAAGCTTCATTACGACGAAACTCTGTGTGGTTGATCACCATACGCGCTAAACGTTCTGGGCGTTTATAGTCACCGTCATTAAAAATAGAGCGTGCAAGTTTAAGGCTTACCTGCGCCCAGGTGTCATCGCCCAATAATTCGCGATTACTATTCTTAGACAGTAACAACATCGCTTTGGAATAGTATTGGCGCTGACGATATGATTTTAAATTACGCAGTAAAGCGCTGCGCTTACGGCTTGCTGTGACCGCTTGTACTTCAGCTTCGTCAGGGTCGCTGTATTTTGCTACAGAAGCCTTAACATACATTGGTTTTTTTGGTCCATATTTGTCACCGCGTGGTTTACGTTTATTCGCCAAATCATATATTTGCGGTGCCATGCTATGATCACTATAACGGTTCAACCACTTTTTCAAATCGTTATAAGGTGATTTTGTATGAGGGTGTAGCAAGCGCTCAGCAATAAGGTGTCCCATCAACTCACGGTTTTGTAATTTAGGTACAAGGGCAGAAACTTGAGAACGCTGATTTTGACGCTGTAGTCTAAACATTTTTTTATACAGCAAAACATCATTTTCAGATAAAACAGCAGGAATTTCGCCTTCTACATAACCAAGACGGATACGGTCAGGTTTTTGACGTTTATTTTTATCAACAGATTTTTTTGTACTTTGAAGTTCTTCTGCCTTTTGAGAGCTGGCAATAATGCGACCTTGCTCTGCCATAGCAGTTGCTGACAAGCAAATTGATAAAGAAAAAATACATATGAATAAAAATTTTATTTTCACTATCTCTCACCTAATATTTCTTTAAATTTAAGCAAATCCTGCCATGCAATTTTTTTAAGTAAAGGTTGTGCTAATAAACTGTCAGGGTGCATCAGCACACCACACTTTTTACCTGCAAATTCATTTTGATTTAAACGTGTTTTCAAAATCCCTGCACCAAATGTAAGCTTCGTCGCTTCTTCTCCTACAAAAATAAGACGCCCACTTTCGCCTCTGTTTTCGAGCGCATGTAACGCTGTTTTTGTTTCTGCTTTATTAAAACTACCTGCATTGGAGAAAACAAAATATGTTATTTTATCCTCTTCAATACCAATAGCTGCCAACATTTTAACAAAAAGAATTTTTGCGCTTTCCGATAACGGGTTAACCCCTTTATCCAAAGAAGAAGAAAGAACCACTTGAACTTTTGAATTTTTCTCACCAAAGCTCCACAATAAATCATCAACGCTTCTTGATTCTGAAGTTTTTTCGGCACTTTGAGATTTAATTTCTTTTTGAACGTTTTTTTCTTGAGGCAGTTGAACAGGATCTGGCACTGAAATAGGCATCGGCGAAGAAGGCACCTCAAAAGGCGCTCGTATTTTACCGTTCGTAAAGTCAAAAGGCATATCACTTACAACATCTGTTAAGCCAGCACGATGCATATCACCTAAAAGCACCTGTAATGGATTGTGATTATGCATAAAAATTACTTTTCCTTAGTTCAAAACATTTACAGATCGGGGCATAGCCGACTCTGTTGAAGACACGAAGCTTAACATTTCTAATTCTAAACGCAAGCAAGATAAAATAAAAGAAAAACGTTCCCGCACAGAAAGTATTTCAAGCCCTTCTTGCCGTTTTTCAACCGATAAGGACAAATGCTTCAATAAGGCAAGGGAATCGTTTGATTTTATGGATGTCATGCAAATATCTGGCATCATCTCTGGGTCAAAACGAACCAGATTTTCCATATAAGATTGATATAATTCAAATACCTTTTTTAGCAAAGGGTCTGTATCTTCAATATCAAGCACATCAAAAATATATTGTACATCCGCAGCATAGTGAATATTGAGTTTAGGTAAAGTTTCAGAAAAAGAAAAACGGTGAAGACCTAAAAGCTTCACTTCCATCACCCCTCCCTCAATGCCTTCGCATTTTTCAATACGCGCCTTGCAGCCCATTTGACGAAGTGATGCGAGTTCGTTGTTATAATCCGAACAAAAAACAACAGCTAACTCACCTTCATGGTCCATACAACGTTTTAAAAGCGCCTTATAGCGCTCGTCTTCCAATTGCACAGTTAACACCATATCAGGCACTAACACTGTTTTTAACGGTAAGATCGGTAACATCACCGGCCCCTTTATCGTTTGCATCTGTGTACATTTATAGCACACCACGATAGATTTATCCTAACACTCGCTTTATTTTGAATACAAAGTGACCTCTTCACACGCCCTACATGTGACAAAAAAGCCTATATTTTATGCAAATAAATACTTATTGTATTATATTTCAATGGCATAAAGTATCACAGTTGCAACACTTTATGATAAAACTACCTTTTTATACAAAAAAAAGCACCCGAAGGTGCTTTTTTGAATAACCAATAGGTCTACTTAACGCGCTTCTCGCGGATACGAGCAGCTTTACCACGCAATTCACGTAGGTAGTAAAGTTTCGCACGGCGAACAACACCACGACGAACAACATCGATACTATCAAGAGTTGGTGAGTGAAGTGGGAAAACACGTTCAACACCTTCACCGTATGAAATTTTACGTACTGTAAAGTTTGAGTTTACGCTATCGTTTTTACGTGCGATGCATATACCTTCAAAAGCCTGGATACGCTCACGTGTACCCTCTTTTACTTTTACGTTAACACATACAGTATCACCTACTGCAAAAACTGGTACTTCTTTACCAAGCTGAGCAATAGTTTCGTTATTTAATTTTTCAATAATGTTCATGGTAGAACCCTTTATTTACGCTTAGGTCTATAGATTCTTACGTCGGTTATAAGCCGCTGATCCAGAGAGACATAGCTTTGTTATATCTAATATTTTCACTTGTTTTTATTTACAAGTACGCTTCTTCTACGGCATTTACGCAAAAAAATAAAGCAAAAAATTAACTTTTTCCTAAAAACTTATAGGTCAGAACAATAAATAACAACTAACAAAGCACAAAAATAATATATACTTCATGGAAAATATGAAAGTGGTGGTTATGCTCTGGATACTTATAAGTTTTATTTCCCTTATTATTGCCTGTCTGTTTGCTGACTGGAATCGTAAGCATCAATACGAAGTATTCGCACTTAACTTTTGGCGCACCTTAGTTGCTGCCATCAGTTTGTCGCCCATCTGTTTTTTTGGGAACTGGCCAAGTGATACATCTTTTTACGTTATATCCGCATTTATTGGTGTGGTTTCAGGCACATCCGCAATGACCGCCTTTCATTTAGCTGCTAAATTTAACGGACGCATTTCTGTTTTATTTAGCGCTGTTTCCATTATACTCACCTTTACCATTTGGACACTTATTGACCCCGAAAGCCGTCAAAACTTTACAGAAAACCCATTTAAAAGTGGCGTAATTATTTTACTTATATTAAGTGCGGCGATATCACTTATTTTCATGCGCAACAAAGACAAAGCCATGCCAGAAAAAGGCTATCTACTGCCCGTTATTTTTATGGGCTTTTTAAGCACAACCATTACCATTACAGGTAAAGTCACACTTCCTAACGAAGCAACACAAGCACTTGGCACCCAAGTTTTAATTATGGGACTCATTATCTTTATTGTTCAAGCTATCATGTCTTTTTGCATTGTATGTTACCGAAACAGCAAAGGCATTGGCACCGGATTTAACACCAAAAAGCACATAAAGTGCAAAGTTTTATACTTTGGACTGATTGGGTCAAGTGGATGCGTCGTTTCTTGGGCGTCTATAGCTCTAGCACCAAACCCAGCGTACGTTGACGCCATTTTAATGAGCGCACCTATTCTAATGCTGGCTTACCATAAAATCATGAAAATTGAAGACAAGGCAAACCCTGTTGCAGGGACAATTTTAACCGTCAGCGTTATATCACTTATACTGGTGCAGCAACTTATACCTTAATCCAACAGATCAGGACGATTTGCCTTTGTTTTTTCAAGCGCTTTTTCTTTGCGCCATTTTTCAATATGACCATGATGACCACTCGCCAAAATTTCAGGCACTTTACGCCCCTCCCATTCCACAGGACGGGTATAATGCGGATATTCTAAAAGCTTTTCGCCTTTATCACTCTCAATATCAAAACTTTCTTCGTGAAGCGTTTCATGGTTTCCTAAGCTTTGAGGAATATTGCGCACAACAGCATCAACCACAACCATCGCAGCAAGCTCGCCGCCACTTAGAACATAATCCCCAATACAAAGCTCTTCATCTACCTCAGCATCAATAGCGCGCTGATCAACACCTTCATAATGTCCGCATAACAAAATAAGCCCTGCATCATGCTTTGCCAATTCACGTGCCTTGGCTTGATCGAATTTTTTACCAGATGGGGTCATAAAAACAACCCTTGCGCCAGGCGTTTTTTCCTTCGCACTACGAATACTGCTGGCAACAACGTCAGCACGCATCAACATACCCGCACCGCCCCCATAAGGCGTATCATCCACCGTATTGTGTTTACCAAAAGCAAAATCACGAATTTGGACCGTGTCTAAAGACCACAAACCTTTATCAGCAGCACGCTGCATAATAGAAACACCTAAAGGACCTGGAAACATGTCAGGAAACAAGGTAACAACTGTAACAGGGTATGGATTAGACAAAGAACTATCTCGCATATAATTAATAACCCTTCAGTCATAATGCATTGTAGGTGTACATAACAAGAAAAAAATTTAGAAGCATGCTTTCATTTTTAAAGTTTTTATGATAATGGTATACATATAAGTACAAGTAACACTTACACTTTTACACATCAAAGCACCTCACGGAGGTTTTCTTATGAACGGTATTTTATGGATAATAGGCGGCATATTTTTTGTTGCAGCACTCACACTTTACCCTATCTGGAAATCCATTCAACAAGACAAGGCAAATCCACCCCCAAAAATACCCAGTGAAAAACTCAAAGACTGGGACAAAGATGGCTGGGAAGATTAACCAGCCTTTTAAAAAGAGATAAAAAAAATAAAATCATTTCACCTACAACAGGAGAAATTAATCATGATGAATTTTAAAAAAGTACAGCCTCTTTCCAGCGATGAAATAACCACCTTAAACCGTATGCAGCATATGCCGCTTTCAGCATCTATAAGTGACTCTCTCACTAAGGCTGAATTCAAAATTGCTGATAAACTCGCACAACGGGGACTATGCAAACTTGACTACTGTTGCTCTTCAAAAGGCGTACAATACAGCATTACAGAAAAAGGGAAACGCGCCCTCATCTCTTTCAAGTCTATTACATAAACCCAATCATCGAACAAAAAAGCACCCCCCTGGGTGTTTTTTGTTTGTAATACACAAAAGCCCTCACCATATATATAACAGATACGAAACATTTTACATTTAGGGTAACCCCTATAAGGAACTTTTATGACTTTATTACCACTTGTAGCTGTACTGGCTGTTTTGGCGTTTTTAAGCTTCTATCGCTTTAGCATAGAAACACAAACACACAAACTTACCGTCAATACACTGCAACGCCCACTTAATGATACAGAGTGTGACTACATGACAACCCTCCCTGCTATGGGTGTCACCATTTCAGATGATGCAGAAATTTCATCTGCCCATGAGTCTTTACTTATGATTGAACTGGTGACCGAAACTTGGAGCAATGACGGCAAGTCACGCACTATCACTTTCACTGAAGAAGGACAAGCTCTTGCACGCCTTATGCGCGCTGACAGCTAATATCGAAACAAAAAAAGCCTCCCCAACGGGAGGCTTTTTTTTCGCTATACATTAAAATAAATCACAGCGGTCTTTTCGCTATATAAAAATGTTGAATACAGACAACTATCCAGGCAACAAGAGCATAAATCAAAGTCAGTTGCAGGACTAAAAGGCTATAAACAGCAACACTTTCTATAGATGCAGAAATTGAAAACATCTCCAAAACTTTAAAAATCACCCGCGTACCATCACTCTGAGCCCCTAAAACACCAGGTGTTAAATTAGCTAAATGCCCCAAAAAACAACACAATATTAAATTAAAAATAAAAATATAACGTTTCTTATCTTCATTTATCATAAAAGCAGATAAACGTACAACGCCCTTGGGATTTGCAAGATTTACCTTCACATGTTTAAAAAACAACCATGGCGTTAACAGATAAAAGCACATTTTAAACAAGAGCAAATGTGCCTGAGCGATAAAACGCCCAAAAGCTAACGGGTAACGCATAATGCGCAATGTCGCAAAAAGCGTCATGAGTAAAAAATAGATCCCAGCTATAGGGCCTGCAACACCAATTAAAGCGTCACAAACAAGACTTTCAGTAACGCGATGACGTACTACACCACCACCCACGCTTTGATGAAAGAAAAAGTTTGTGTCAAGCCATGTAAAACTGAACAACACATCTCCTTTTCCCACAGTATAACTCAACACATCAACACCAAAAGCTTTAGCTATAAAAAAATGCCCAAACTCATGAAATGTTGTGGCAATGTAAGGCAAAACATAGTACAGCGTAACAACACAAAGTGTAAAAACAACCCATCGTAAAGCAGCCATAACGGCACCTCGCAAATAAGGAAGTGAGATATCTTCTTGAAGATATGTAAGATAAGTTTTTCACCCAAAGGGCGTTAAAACGATTAAGTAAAAATAGAATTACTTATATTATAGAATATAACCTTTGATTTTCAAGGCTTACAGATTAAATTTATTCAGAATCTTCTGGATTGCCATTGAGTTCGGCAAATTGATCAGCCATTTCTGAAACCGTAATAGTTGAAGCTTCAGCATCTGCCGCCAAAACCACATTATCCGTAAACGGTAACAAAACATCTTTTTTACCTGTTTCCGGTACTTTAACAGCAATAATAGTTTGTGCACCATTATCAAAATGGTTACGAATGGTACCAAACAACGACCCATCTTCACGCAAGACTTTCGTACCGATCAAATCATCAAGGTACATGTCATTCTCATCAAGTTCTGGCAAAGCATCATTTGAAGCATAGAGGTACATGCCACGCAATCTTTCTGCATCGTTACGTGTGTTAACACCTTTTAGGCGCGTGATAAGGCCTTTGGATGTTGCACGAAAGCTAGAAATAGAAAATGGCACGTCTTGCATGTTTACAAGCGTGCCATATTCTACAATGTCTTCCGGTATTTCGGTAAAGGCTTTAAGTGTCACCTCTCCCTTAATGCCGTGCGCTGTTGCGACAACACCTACACAAAAAAATCCTTCTTTGTGATCAGGTCGACGCATTATTCAGCTGCTGGAGCTTCTGCTTCTGCCGCTTCAGCTGCTGCTGCCGCTGCTAAAGCTTCTTCTTCAGCTTTTACCGCTGCTTCTTCAGCCGCTTTCACTGCTGCTGCAGCTTCTGTGCGTTTACGTACAATTTCTGTACCACGGTCAATAGCTTTTTGGTAAGTTGCGCGTTGAGCGTCTGAACCTAAACCTTCTTTAAGAATCATTTTAGCGATACGGTCAGTTGGTTGAGCACCAGTACCTAACCAGTAGTTTACGCGCTCGGCGTCCCACTTAAGTTCTTTAGTGATCGGGTTCCAGAAACCTAGTTTCTCGATAAAACGACCATCACGTGGAGAACGTGCGTCAGCTGTTACAATGTGGTAAAATGGTTGCTTCTTACGGCCACCACGGCTTAGGCGAATTTTAGTTGCCATGATATATATCTTTCAATTAACTCGAACTTTTGCGCTGTTGAAAGGCAACCCTGCCTTTCCCGTACTGTTGTTCGAAGTTCCTACCAGCGCAATACGGTAAGGTGTTTTTACAGACTTTTTAAATGGATTGCAAGTATTTATTTGTATACTTACACGTATTTATTTCAACATATTGGGCGGAAATCCACCACCACCCATCATAGAGCTTAAGCCACCCATGCCACCATTGCCCATTTTTTTCATCATTTTTTGCATTTGTTGGTGAGATTTTATCAGTTTATTAACATGACTCACTTCCAAACCACAGCCTTTGGCAATACGTTGACGGCGCTTGGCATTTAAAATACCTGGATTACGGCGTTCTTGCTTGGTCATCGAATCAATCACAGCGATTTGATGCACCACCATTTTATCGTCGATATTCGCCTTATCAAGCTGCTTAGCCATTTTTGAAATACCAGGAATAAGCTTAAGCATGCCCTTCATATTCCCCATTTTTTGCATCATTTTCAGCTGCTTTTTAAGGTCGTTCATATCAAACTGACCACTCATCATTTTTTCCATCATCGCCATCATATCTTCTTCGGATGCGGCTTCTTGCACCTTTTCAACCAAAGAAACAACGTCACCCATACCTAAAATACGGTTTGCAAGGCTTGCAGGGCGGAAAACTTCTAAAGCACCCAAGCCTTCACCCATACCTAAGAATTTAATAGGGCAACCCGTCATTTCACGCATAGAAAGCGCGGCACCACCACGGCCATCACCGTCAATACGTGTCAGCACGTTCCCTGTAATACCAATACGTTCATGAAAAGACTTTGCAACATTTACAGCTACTTGACCCGTCAAACTATCGACCACAAGCAATGTTTCAATTGGGTTTGTAACAGCCTTCACTTCTTCAAGCTCTGCCATTAAAGTATCGTCAATTTCAAGGCGACCTGCGGTATCTAAAAATAGAACATCATACCCGCCTGTTTTAGCTGCCTTGAGCGCACGCTTAGCGATGTCTACAGGTTTTTGACCTTCAATAATCTCTAAACCATCAACACCTGTGCGTTCAGCCAATGTTTGTAACTGCTGCTGCGCTGCTGGGCGGTAAATATCTAAAGACGCAAGAAGAACTTTTTTATTTTCTTTATCTTTTAAACGCTTTGCAATTTTACCTGTGGACGTAGTTTTACCCGAACCCTGCAAGCCCACCATCATAATAACAGCTGGCGGCTGAGTGCTTAAGTTAAGTTCAGCCCCTTCACCTAAAATTTCAACCAAGGCATCATTAACAGCTTTAACAACTTGTTCACCCGGTTTAATAGACTTTAAAACCTTTTCGCCTACTGACGCTTCTTTTACCTTTTTAACAAGAGACTTAATAACAGGCAAAGCAACATCAGCCTCAAGCAGAGCAATGCGCACCTCACGCATGGCAAGGTCAATATCTTTTTCACTTAAAACACCACGGCCTGTAATTTTTTTAAAAACGCCGTCTAGTCGGTTTGAAAGCTGGTCGAACATGGTTTTATATTCCAAATTTGTTAATTCACCGCCAAATGTATAGCAAAACATGTAAAAATGCAAAATGTTCATCATAGCACTTGAAATAGCCGCAATAACTGCTATGTTTTAATGAGGTCGTGAGAATTGGTCTCACACATCATCTGGACTTTTTATTATGAATAAATTCATAACATCTGTTTTCATAACAGCGCTTTTATGCCTGTTCAGCAATACAACTCAAGCTAAAGTGAAAGGAATAAGCGACCGTGATGCGGTTCGTATTTATTCTGATGGCTCAAACACCAATGTTTTTTTTGATTCAGGTCGCATTTGCGAATCAAACTCAGAAAACTATGCAAGCCCTCACTGTAGCAATTGGGACGTAAACTACTTTCAAGCCAAATTTTTTATTAACACATGTCAAAAACATTCTGACAATAAAGACATATGCAAAACATACCAGTCTTTATTCGATAAAAAGAAATGGCATGAATCATGATAATAGCGAAAAAAACACCTCCAACGAGGTGTTTTTTTTATTTTATACGTAGAATTATTATTCAATCTCTGTAAAGAAAACTTCAAATAAAACCATACCACGTTCAAGCGTTTCCATATCGCAAGCGTACGAAATGCGTAAAGCACCATCTAAACCAAATGCACTACCTGGAACGGTGGCAATACCTTTATGTTCAAGCAGTAATTCACATAAATGCACATCATCTTTAATAACTTCACCTTTATATGCCTTACCAATAAAAGCGCTACAGTCAGGAAATGCATAAAACGCACCCTTAGGAAATGGGCAAACCATACCATCAATGCTATTGATAGAGTTCATAACAACGTCACGCTTTAATGCAAATTCATCGCGGCGCTCATTTACAAAAGACTGATCACCCGATAAAGCCGCTGCCGCCGCGCGCTGTGAAACCCATGGAATATTCATAAACGTATTTGCGGCGATAGAAGTCATCATTTTAATAATAGATTCTGGCGCGGCCACAAAACCCACACGCCAACCTGGCATGCCGTAAGATTTCGAAACAGACTGAATAATCACCATGCGGTCACGTAGTTTTGGTTCTGCCGTTAAAAGGTGGTGAAACTCTTCGCCGTCAAAAATAATACGATCATACAAATCATCGCTTAATATCCAAATATCATGCTTTACCAACACCTCTGCCAAAGCCGCAATTTCTGCCTTTGTATAAACCATACCTGTAGGGTTAGAAGGGTTGTTGAATAAAAATATTTTTGTTTTTGGTGTGATGGCGGCTTCAAGCTGCTCCGGGGTTAACTTATAATGTTGCTCACTCCCGCAAGAAATAGGTACTGGCACAGCGTCTGCCATTTCAACCGTTTGAATGTAACTACTCCAATATGGCGCTGGAAATAAGACCTCATCCCCTGGATTACATAATGCTAAACATAAATTTGTAAGGGCGTTTTTTGCACCAAGTGTCGCGCAAGTTTCTTCCAACTGATATTCAAAACCTTGACGTTTCAACAAACCAATAAAACTGTTCAACAAAGGTTCATCGCTCCCCTTACAGGCCAAATAAGAACCGATATCCTCCGTAACAGCTTCTAAAGCGGCATCGTATACATGTTTGGGTGGTAAAAAGCCTGGCACACCAATTGAAAAGTTGGTAATGCTACGGCCCTCTTTTACAAGTGCTTTCGCTTTATTATTAATAGCAACAATTGCGCTGCCTTCTGTTTTTGCATACTTATCACTTACGCTGGGCATTGGTTTAACCTTTTATTTTTTTTAAACTAAAATTATCATACGTGTAACATTAAAATCCTACAACCGATTTTAATTAACATCACCGCTTTTAGGATTGTTTATAATTTTTAATGGCGCACCTGTTTTTGTTTCAACTATACGCTCATTTTCTTTTAATGTTTCAATTTTTTGTAATGGTTTTTCAAGCATGCGCTGACGTGTTGTGGTGAGGTCATAAAATGCTTTTTGAGAATTGTCGATATGCTTACCGACTTTATCCATCGCTTCTGTAAATTTATACCACTGCTTTGAAAACTGGTCGAGTAAGCTTAATATTTCACTTGCCTTGCGTTCCATATGGAAATTATCGACCGCTTGCCTAATCACACTCAACACTGCATACAGCGTGGTTGGAGAGCATAGTACAATTTTTTTGCGTAATGAGTTATCCACAAGGTCGTGATCATGCTCATTTAAAAATGAGTAAACTTGTTCGTTTGGAATAAAGACCAAAACATAATCAAGTGTTCCTTGAGATTTATCGATATATTCACGTTTTGTCGCTTCGTCAATACGCGCACGCGCATCCTTCATAAACATCGCCTTGTATTTTTCTTTTTCAAGCTCAGTTTCTGCATTTACGTGGTTTAAATAGTTTTCTAAAGGAAACTTAACGTCCATATGCACCACATGGTTATCAGGTAGGTAAAAGGTGTAATCAGGGCGACTACGATCACCTTCTGTGAGCGTTTGTTGTTTTAAATAGTTCGTACCCTCAATAAAACCTGCCAGACGCAAAACGTCTTCAGCCATACGCTCTCCCCACTGCCCACGCACACGTGAATTGGTAAGGGCATTTTTAAGGCTATGCGTTGTTTCACGCAGGTTACGCGTTTCGTCTGCTGTTTTAGTAATTTCTTTAGATAAAACGTCAAACTTCGCCTTACGATCCGATTCAAGAGACTGAACCATTTCATTCACTTTACCAAGTTCCATTTTCATAGACTTTAAAGTTTGATCAATCAGTTCTTTTTTGCCGCCCATTTCTTGCTTATTAGCTTCGGTATGCTTTGCCAAAGATTCGCCCGCAACTTTTAAAAATTCTTCAGTATTTTTAGAAAGTGCCTCGAGGGAAAGTGCACCAAAAGAATCTTTCATGGACGCAACCATACGGTCCATATCTTCACGGGCACGACGCTCACGCTCATCATACATAGTTTTTACAGCGTCTTTAGCTTGTTTAGCTAACAATAAACCTACGGCTAAACCAAAAATCAACCCAACAACTGTTCCTGCTGCAAATGAGACCCACGTTTCCATATTATAATATTCCTCCCAAGAATTTAAAAACACGTTCATTATAGGTTGTTTTCATTTTTTTTAAAAGACTTGTCTTTTCTTATTTTTAAGTATATATTTAAGGTATACGAATTCAAATCTTTTAACTTTTTCAATATCTAAACACACCTAACACACACCTAACATTTAGTTAGAAATTACACATCCTTTCCTTTTTTGGAGGTTATTCTTATGGGAAAATTTTATGCCTTAGGTATTATCCTATCTTTCATGGCGGCTATGATCCTTATGAGCGCTATTAGATGTCACATTGCTGAACGTAAAAAGAAGGCGCAGTTAAAAAAATCGTCACAGGATAGTCATGGTGTCGAATCTTTTACCCCACCTAAAAAGAAATGCAAAAACCCTGACCCAACATTTGATTGTGGCGGTAAATGCCAATGTAAAAAGAAAGAGTAAGGAGTTTTAATATGAAACACCTTATTGCTTTTGTTCTTATTTTTATATTGTTTAGCTTTTACAAAATTATCAGTCAATTTGGATTCGACGCTCTCATACTCACCATTGCATTTATCCCTATAGTCGTTGGTGGGCTTATCGCCTGGTATTGCTGGTGTCATTTCAAATATGAAACCCGTAACTGTGGCCCTAGTTGTACTAAATGTTGCGCAAGCTGCCCTTGCCGAGAAGGTATAAAGGAAGACCTTAACCTTGGAAGCAGCAAATGCCACGACTGCTACAAAAAAAATACCTGCCCATGGATTAAAAAGGGTCGATCATAAAAACTGTTAAAACAAAGGTATCGAAAAAAAAAGCCTCCATTTTGGAGGTTTTTTTTATGGCAAAATACAAAATGTTCTAAAATTACTGGTGATAAAGACCTAAAACCTTACCAAGGTGCGGTTCTTGTATAATAACTGCAACACGTTCTCCTGCATTTTTTACTTTAGGTAAATAGATGTTCGTCGCTTCACCATTCCATACAAATAATTTTTCAAGACTACGCACAACATTTACAGAATTCATCACGCGCCCTTTATTTTCTCCTGCCTTAATATCAGTCTTTTCTTTAGGGTTATAAGTAACAAACCAAATATCTGCTGGAGCCTTCAAGTCATACCCACCAACACGTAGCAAGCCTTCATGTAGCGTCATGGGAATATCCACCTGCCCTTCTCTTATACCATGCGCTAACATTTTAACACGCCAAGCCCAAGCCGCATTTGTATCATCTACTCCATCTAAAACGGCCTGAGGGGTATATAAGTTACTATTGTCTAGCACCTTTCTATAGCCATCTTGCCTTTGTGTAAACTTAGGCTTTGCCAAAGGGTCTTTCCAACCCAATCTATCCCAATAATCCACATGAAAACTTAATGCAAAAAAATCATCACGTTCATTCAATTCGGCAACCACCTCTTCCCCCATAGGGCATGTACTGCAGCCTTGGGATGTGTAGAGCTCAAGCAGGGTCGGACGCGCTAAAACGGGGGACGCTAAAAAAAACGTCACCACAAACACAAAAATTTGACATCTTATTTTTTGGGACATTGCTTTCATTTTTTCTATGGTTTGACACATATACCTACACCTTATTTTTAAACAAACCCTCACCAAGCGCAAACACTAAGCATTCTTGTAAATTAAATTCTTTATCTTGCGCACACAACGTTGAAGCTTCAACAAACGATACGCCCTGCTTTAAAGCATTATAAAATGCATATTCTAAGGAAGATAAAATCTTCACCTGCACATTTAAATCTTTATCCCTATAAACCATAACACATTCACCTTGATGTAAATCAATATCTTTCATATCAACCTTATGCCCACAGCCCGAGCGCCACAACGTAAAAATAGGGACATCAAATTCAAATATATGCACACTTGCAACCCATTCAAATTTAATATTTTGAATAACACCTTCGCTCAGCTTAGAAAATCCCTCAACATTTATAGGGGTGTCATCTGCGGCGTCATAGCTTAAATGCCTTGCCCATTCAAGCTCTGCAACGCCCGACAAATAAGGAAAGTCCTTAAGCGCTGGAAATGTTTTTAAAAAGTCAGAAAACGACGCACCGTAATAAAGTAAAGCCCCTTTTTGTGGTGGATATTCATGAATAAATTGATGCGTTACATAGCGAAAAAATTCAACTCCAACCAGCGCCATAATGGCAGGGTAAACATCTGCCAATAGAGACTTTAAACCGACATGCACTGTATTACGATAGATATTCACACGTTCCTCCTTTGAAAGAGGCCCTATTTCTAACACCCAAGGCAAAAGTGAGTCTTTGCCGTTATAAACACTTTCCTTAAAATTCAACTGCAACTGGTTAAGATTATGCGGCATGAAAATTACCCTTCGCGACGCGCTCCATGACCATCGTTGCTTTTTTGGCTTCTGATACCAAAACATCCAAATCAGGTATATCTAAATCCCATTCTATAAGCGTTGGCGTACAACCTGTATGCTTTAATGCTTCTTCATACAATGCCCAAACCTCATCGCAGACCAAATCACTATGTGTGTCAATACGTATCGTACGGCCTGAATGGATGTCTGTAAGTTGTTCAGCACTTAATTGAGAAGCCTTGTAATCGGGTCCGTCATAATTTTTAATTGTATGCCCTGCAAGGTGAATTTCCCCCACATGTTGAAGTGGCATACTTTGCAAATGCGCCAAAGCATTACCCCCTGTATTCTGAGCGCTCACAAAAATATTATTTACATCCAATAAAATACCACAGCCTGTGCGTCTAACAAGCTCCGCCATAAATTGCCCTTCACCCATCGATTCCAAATTATAAAGCAAATAACTTGATGGATTTTCGATAAGAATTTTTCTATTCAGTGCATTTTGCACAATATCTACATTGCGACAAAACAAATCAAGCGCTTCTAAAGTATAGGGGACAGGCAAAAGATCGCTGATATATGTCTCGCCTATAGAGCTCCAAGAAAGATGTTCACTCACAAGAGCTGGGTTAAATTCCTGCACCAATTCTTTGACACGTTTTAAGTGATCTGCATTTGGTTTTTCTGCTGAACCAAGAGACATGGAGACACCGTGGAAGCTTAAGGGGTAAGCCGCAGCCGCGTCACGTAATGCACGCGCTGTTTTGCCACCTTTAGGAAAATAATTTTCGATATGAACTTCTAAAAAACCAACATCAGGCTTTTTATTCAGAACGTCATCATAATGCGGTGCGCGAAGCCCTATCCCTGCTTTTTGTACATCAATATTCATGGCTAACCCGCTTTTTAGTTTATAATAAAAAAAGGCGTTACTATTTAAAGCGAACGCCTTTTGTGTATCGCAAAAAATTACTCACCAGACTCTAAGCTACCACCTACAAGTTTATCACAAAGACCTTTAGGTACAAAAACCCATTCTGTGCTGTCAGCGTCTTCCGTTGCTACACCTGCACAACCGTGGTGAATGCTACCACAGTCATTTGAGCCTGCCTTAGCAACGCCGTAACATTTTTCGCCTTCACCAGTTGGCTCCATTGCGTTTGCTGTCGCACCAAGAGTCGAAACAGCGCCTGTTAAAGCTAAAAGAGCAAGCTTAGTTGAGTTGTTCATTTTATTATTCCTTTAAAATTACAGTCATATTCACCAGAAACATCTGGCACTCTATACAAAACAAGTTCGTATATATTTTTCATTTCTTTACATTGTGATATATTTTTTTTAAAATCACAAAAAAATAATATAAAGCTTTATAAAAAAAGACCTATAATTAAACACTTAGAGCTTTTTAAAGTTTATTTATTACATTGTATGATTATGATCGATCAAGGACATAGTCTTCCTCAATCCCATTTCTTTGACGCTCCATCATGACAGTTTGCATATCCATGACAGCAAGCTGCAATGACTCAGGCGAGTTAATCTCCATAACATCTAACCCCAATGCTGCACGTTGCCCCTGAACATCGAGCGCTATTTCCATACCACTTTCTGCAAATAACACTTGTTTTCTAGCTTCAAGCTCCGCTTGATGTACTTGCATCTCTGCGTCAAAACCAACTTCTTCTTGTACCTGCATCTCAATTGTTTCTTGGCTTATGGCACCACGTGCAACATCACGTTTTACAGATTTACGCAGGTCGTTATCACCGCCCACTAAATCTTGTGCACCTAACATTTCATTTTCACCCAAAAGTTCAGGATTTTCTAAAATAAATTCTTGCATTTCAGTCGCACGGAAACCTTCATTAATATCAGAATCAAACGCATTTAAAGCATCACGCCCAGCCTTAGGGTCCGCTATTTCAAATGCAGCCGATTTATCATCCGCTTTCATCATACCATCAGCACGTTCCAATGCCTGTTCAGGATTATCAAATAAATAAGATATTTTGTCGTTAAATCCGCCACTTAAATTTTGATCAGATACATCGTCTAACACTTTATCATGCTCAACCTCTAATGCATTTAAGGCGTCTAATTCATTTTGAATTTCTATATATTCATCAAAAGGTGACTGCAATTCTTTATGTAAATCCTCATGATACCTCTGCGCCTCTATCGTATCTAAAGATTCCATTTCTACGCGTAACTCAGCCTGATTTTCAGCGTATTCATATTCTAGAGGTAACAATTCTATAGACTTTTGCTCTAACCGTGTCGCATCCATTTCCTTTGCACGTTCAAGCGCTGCACTTGGTATTTCTTCCACCAAGCTGGCACGATAGGTATTTTCATCAACGCCTTGCGCTAATAATTTAAAATGCTCAAAAGAAATATCTTTATCAGATAAATTAAAGTCACGCTGGACATTTTCAAATGTTGCACGCATTGATTTTTCATCAGCAGGCAATTGAACCGCTAGAACCTTTGCACGCAAAAGTGCATTTTGCTTTACTAAGTTATGATTTTGGTATTTAGCTTCAAGATCACTCCTGTAATCTTGTTTAGGGGATTGGATGTTATCCATGGACTCTTGCGCAAAAGAATTTTCGTTTGCCCCCTCAACCCCAGCAAAATCAGACAGGTGGATATCATGCACTTCTGACGAAACCGACATCTCTTCTGGCTGTTTTTCAGCAGTATTTCCAAATAATTTTTTAAACATAAACACACCCTATTTACTTACCCTATTTAATTATTATAAGGTGTATACATTCTGATTACAATATAAAAAACAACAAGATATAAATATTAACACTTAAAAGCTGTGGTTAATCCCATTTATCAAATTTACCTTTAAACTCTGGATCTGCAAAATAGCGTATCTTTTGAGCCATAATAGGCTTTAAACCCTGCACAAACACGACTTCTGTATCCTGAGGCATTCGCATCACTTCATCTGGCGTCATAAGAGCTCTAGATGTTTCTGAAATGTTTGTGCTGACGCTACCACCAAACCACTTCCCTTTTTCTTTAGATGTACCACCGCCTTCTACACGTACTGTCGTCGTCCCCATCATATCTGAAAGAATTTTTGCTGTATCAAAGTCATTGGTACCAAAAGCCATACGACACCCACAGTTTGCAATTAAGGACGCCCATTTAGGATAGTCTTCTTTAATTTGACTTAAATCTTGAATAAACATCCAAAGTGAAATACCGTAACCCGCCAAGTAACCAACACCAGACTCAATATTTTTCATATAACCAAGGGCTGCAAACTCATCAATAAGGAAAAGTGTGGGGTCTTTAGGTTTTTCATGTGTTCTCGTTAAGGTCGCAATTGTAATCCCCATCATTAAACGCACCACCGGCTTATATACATCTAAATATTCAGGCGGAATAACAACATAAAAGGATGTTGGCTCCTTTTTAATATCATCTAATTTGAAATCGCTGCGCGAGGTAATGGCTGTTAAACGTGGGCTGTCCCACACGGCTGTTTGCGACTTAGCCGTAGAAAGTACGTTTGCAAGCACTTTAGGTTCGGTGGCAGCAATAGAATTTGCCATACGCTGTACAATTGGATTTTTAGAACGCTGCATATCCTTAATTGTAAGTTGGAAATCTTTTCCATCTTGCATTAACAAGTAACGCACTTCACCTAAATTTCTAAGTGCTGCAGGACTTTCATTTGCTACATATAAAATCAACCCTGTTACAGCATTTTTAGCTTCATTGGTCCAAAATTCGTCACCACCACCAGGTACAATAATCATATCAGCAATTAAAGAAGCATCGTCAAGCTCATCACTTGTACCCACACGGATAAAGTCAATAGGGTTATAGCAACCGCTATTTTCTAAAAACGGGGCAAAGGTAATAACTTTAGAAAAAGTAGCACGATGACGGCCTGTTACGGCGTAGTTTTCTCCTTTAATGTCATTCACCACAACACTACCAGGATGGTCTAATAAATTTGGAATAACGTGCCCTACACCTTTACCACTACGCGTTGGTGCAAATGTAATAAGGTGCCCAGGAACACGAAAACGTAAAAATTTATTATCGAACTTACCAAGCAAAAACCCATTTTCTCGGATAAGATTACTTTCTTTTAAATCTTTTTTTGTCGCAAAGTCGGCAGACCCATGAGCTGTACTTGCGTTACCCTTCATTTTTTTTAAAATACCGGCTTGCTTTTGATAACCTTCTTTTGGGCGTGTTTTAAAATAAATAAACGCAATTGCCAAAACGGCGATCACAGCAAACTGGGCAATATACCCTTCAGGGGCAATAAATGGCAGCAAGGCTGCCACAACCAAAGAAAGAGCTAGAAATAATTTTTGACGCATTGTTATTTTAAAACTTTTATAAATTAAACCAATAAACCTTAACTTAATAGAATAAATACACCCTAGATAGAGTGCAATTATTGCTTACATTTCAAACATTGCTCTGTTGCACCTTTGTTGCAAAAAACATTGTTTAATCATTAAAGGAGTCTGCTAAATCTGGATAATCTGGTTCTTTTTCCACTTCATGGGAACGTTCTATAGTTGGTTCTAAACCTTTTTCCATAGCCATTTGAACCATCTGAAGCTGATCTCCATAAACTTCTTTTGCTTCATGCGCATCTTGAAGAGCTGTTTGCGCTTCTACGAGGCTCTGTAACAATGGCTCAGATTGATCACCTACGATATTTTTTATTTGTTTTGCTTGTGTTGTTATTTCACTCATTTCTTACGCTCCTTTTAATATATGACCGAGCCATTTTGCTATTTTTTTACCTTCATCAAAGGATGACTTCATCCCTTCGTAATTCAAAGTTAGTGCTTTTTCCTGTGCGCGGCGCCTGCTGTTTGTTGCCACACCTAAAAGAGACATACCACGCAACGGCCCAAACACTGAGGGCTTATTTCGAATTGTCCAGCCTGTTTTTATGACACCCTGAATAGATTCCCACTTACTGCATTTCTCTTCTGCTTTTTGTGGTAGTTTATAAATAACGCCAAAACTTTTGCGCATATCCGTTTGTATAAGTTGTAATTTCCCAAGAATTTTTTTATAGTCTTCTTTAAGCATATAGATCTGGCTTTCAACTTTGCGCACCATCTGCGTTTTTTGCCATACATCAACATCGCTATCATCCAAAGCTTTACTTAAATAATGATTTAAAGAAGCAAGCTCTTCTGGAGACATACCTTTAAGCATTTCTTTAAATTCATTTTCAGTACCAGTTTTACCCAAAATAGCTTTAAGGTCTGGACGTTTCTCTAAAATATTCATGTATTCCCCTCTCACACAGGACCTATTAAAATCCGTATTTTTTTATAGGGACGAACATTAACTCTCACTTAAAAAAAACTGACGAAAACGCTTTCAGCAAAAAAAACAACGATTAAGCACTTGTATTTTAATACCATGGACATAATAACTTTTTAGTAAGAGGAAAAAATGAGGCATCTATATGATGACTGAAACCGGCACTGACGACACAATTCTAAACCTACTACATGAAATGACAGAATATCAAAAATTGTCATTTACAATTCAATGCTTAGAGCGTTTAGATCTCACTCAACTTTTTGGAAAAGGTGACTGCATGCTGTTTGCAGATAGCATTGCCCTGATGCAAAAAAGTTTAGATAATTCTAGCGAAGCTGATTTATTGGACGAATATATTGCATACATCGCACCTCGATGTGGCGAACTACATCAAACTGTAATAAGCACACCACATTTAATAGAAAACAAGTTTAATATTAAATCTAGGTCATTTGCAGCTGACGCTATTTATGCGACATCCGAACTGATTTATCATCATTTAACTTGCAAAAACTGCCCTTTAAATATCATGCATGTACTTGAAAATATACAGCTTTCCAAAAAGTGGTTAAAAGAGGCCGATCCGCAAGCTGTGCAGCAAGAAATAAACTGGCAAATCCACAAAGCACAAAGTATATTAACGAATGCACCTCAAGAAAAAAACCAGACAGCAACTGTATTTAAGTTCCCTAAAAGTACTTAATAAACAGTGACTGAAATATCTTCAACAGGTATAGGTGACATGATTACAGAAGTAGAAACGGCGATAGGCACCTCAACGGGTGCCTGCTCTGTTTTAGAGGTCTCTGGCGCGTCTATTGTCACAGGCTCAAGTACAACTAAGTCAGGCTTAACGTCTAAATCTTCCTGTGTAGGTAAAGCTACCGTCGTATTCGTCACCTCACTTACAGAAACAGATTCCATTTCAACAACAGGTGGCATGGCAGGCAATACCTCTGCATCATTTTCAGTAGGTGAAGACATTTCTACTCCACCAACTTCTTCAACCTCAGCCTTTGCAGACGGATTTTTATAGATAACAGATGGCATTCTATCAACCACATTTAACAATGAAGGCATGGTGAAAATAATTGGTATACCATTCAAAAGCAAAGAATTACCTTCTGTTTTAAGGTTGACACGCACAGTGTCCGATTCTGTCTTCAAAAGGCTAAAAACAGGCGTAATTTTATCTAACCCTGCCACTTCCAAAGCCGAAATATTTTCTAAAACAACCTGGGCCTGACCTGTTGGTTTGTAATTTTTATCAATAGCCAATTTACCGTTCAAAGAACCTTTAAAATCGCCTATCGTAATATCATATTTCTCAAGTGAAATAAGGCTTTCATTCTGTGCCATCAACGTAATCTGATTTTTAAGCGCCTGTTTAAAATGCACCAAATCAACTTGCTCTCCTCTTTCTTGAGCAAGTTTTTTAAAAGCGTCTGAAAAGTTTTTACTGTGTGGGAAATCTTTTACATTAAAACTCATATCTAAAGTATCGACAGTAAGGCTATTTTCACCTTTTAAGTCAAAAAATGTTGCGCCTGTAAATTTAATATTTTCAGAAATATTCAACAATGCATCTGTCTCATTTTTACTTGTTTCAAGCATGATATTATTAATAGTTAAAAGGCGCTGGGAAGGTAATTCTTTTGACTGCACATAGAAATCAACATCGCTTGTAACACCTTTATACGTCATGTTATTCGAAAAAACGCCTGCACCAATAGAACGCACAGCAAACACAGAAACAGCCGCTGAATCTGTCGGTGATTGCACTTTAATAACGCCTTTAAAATTTTCAAGCTCAGTACTGAAAGGGATAGATTTTTGTATTAAAATTTTAGGAATATCAAATAAAGAAATGTAAACATAATTTTCCCCATAAAAATCGGCCTGAGCTTCTGTTTGAGCAACAGGGTCTTTAACGGTTATGCGAACATCCTTAACAAGGTAACCTGCTTTAAAGGGGAAACCATATGAAATAAGCGTATATGATGTACGGACGTTTTCATTCGTCTGCTCAATTTTATTGATATTATGCTTCAAAGCCACTTCTAATTGCATAAGTGCTTGATGCCACAAAGCATACCAGCCACAAATAAGAACAAACACAACAATAATCGACCAAGTAAAACGCTTCATACCAACATTAAGACCTTTTTATTTAAAGAAAACCATGAATATTTCACGGCAATATAACCTATTTAAGTCAAAATAACACGCATTTCAAGAATACAATGAATAAACTTGTATTTATCACATTTATTTGGTATACATACGTGACATAAATTCATCTCTCAACATTTCCCTCTACAACCTTACACCACTCTCTATGGAGGTCATTATTATGACTACGCCAAAGTATCCAACACTTACAAGTAAGGGGTTTTTGTCCAAACGTGGACATGACTTAGACCCTGAACTTATTAACATTGTTAATAACATTATTAAAAAACTACCTCACGGCCTACCATTAGACGCCAAGACACGCGGTGACTATGCACGTGACATTTACATGCAACGCTGTGAAGGGCAAAAACCACCCATACTTAAAACACCCACACATATGTTTGATGAGCTTTCAATACGTGAGGTATTATATAACGCCACAGCAAAAGGACCTTTGCGTATCATTACCAGACCAAACCCAAATGATGCGGATAACCCTCATGTTTATTTAGAGCGGTACCCTATATTTGAAACGCCTGAATTGCTTTGCTACATTCACCACTTTAGAATGTCGGACGAACCGCATATTCATAATCACCCTTGGCGTATGTCTAACAGCATTATCCTCGCGGGTGAATATACGGAAATACGCCCTAAAGATCTAACCTCAATGGAACTAACCCAAACAAAGCGCACAGCTGGTAGCATGGGTTCACTTACCTTTGACGACCTACATCGCGTTAAATTACCCATGTGCGAAACAGGTGAAAAGTCGGTTTGGACATTGTTCATGCATTACCGCCACTGGGAACAAGGATGGGGTTTCGTGGAAGAAAAACCATTTAAACACCAAGTATGGGATGACCTTATAAACGGTGGCGAAGGCGGACTAAAAACCGTCGATGCATACCCCTTTGTTCCTAAAGAAATTGGTGCAAACCCCAAAGACTGGTGGCACTTACCAAATGGTGAAACCCGCTTTATTGGCAACGCACAAAAACTGCGTGAACGCTTTGGTTTACACAAACACACTTATCTTTAGTATAGCGAAAACAAAAAAGACAGCCGCGGCTGTCTTTTTTTTATATTTTATAAGCTTTAAGCTTTAAGCTTTAAGGCCATAAACCACCATAACGCAACCTGCAATGGCAATCATCACACCACATAAAATAAGCATGTTTAATTTAGACCCATCAACCAACATCGCCATAACTGTCATCCATATAACAGTAAAAACAACCGTTCCTACACCGCCAATTGCAGCACCGCCAACCTCATAAGCTTTACCAACCAAGTAATTTGCTGGGCCAAAGAAAAACGGGAACGCTACAATCACGCGCAACAAACCATTTTCACTAAAAGTATAAACAGCTGTTAACAGTTGCGGAAATAATAGGCCATTTAAAAAAGCAACACCCACGTAAACCAAACCCATACCAAAAGCACTTAAAGTAAGCGCTTGAATTGTTACCATCATTATATTTAACTTTCTTTAAAGGGCAATTCAGCCTGTTTTTGCTGTGCCGCATAATCTTTTACAAAGGTTAAAATACGTTCATCGCACTTTATGTCCCTTGCGTTAATACGTTTTTTTAGCGCAATTTTGTCAAAATGTCTACACCTTGAAAGCGCTACATACAATTGCCCTGCCGCAAAAGCACCATAACCAAGGTCAATAATAGCACTTTCTAGAGTTTTACCCTGACTTTTATGAATGGTGATCGCCCATGCCAAAATAAGCGGATACTGGCTAAAACTACCAACCTCTTCTTCCTTGAGCTTATCCTCTTCTTCATCGAAGGTGTAATGAATGGATGGCCATTTTTCTTTTTTAACCTGATAGCGCCTCGGCACACCTGCTTTTATAATTTCAACTTCAACATTTTTCAAACTTAAGTCTACAATACGACCAATGGTACCATTTACCCAACGCTTTTCAGGGTCATTTTTCACAAACATCACCTGTGCGCCTTCTTTTAAAACCAATCGCTCGGGGCAAGGCAAACGCCCTTTGGCTTTATCAAAGTCACCTTTTACATCGCCTTTAAATGTAAAAGGGGTTTCTTTAAGGCCTTGAATTCGCTCTTTGTTAATGGTGTCTGCAATTTTATTGGTCGAACACAAAGTTACGCTGTGTTCATATTCTTCCATATCAACGCCATGGCGTTGATTCAGATATTCTAAAATGCCGTCATGTTTTTGTCCCACACGCACACGGTTTAAAACATTGATAAACTCGTCTTCTTCTTGACGAAAAATATTGTTAAAGCGCACCAATTTAAAATCGTCCATATCAAATGAATGGGCATCAAAGAAAAATGGTGAGTTATAAAAACGACTGAAATATTCTTCCTCTTCTCCTGTAATCACAGGCGGAAGCTGAAACAAATCACCAATCACACAAATTTGAACCCCACCAAAGGGTGTTCCTTTAACAGGGCCGTTGACACGCAAAACTTTTTCCAACCCATCAAAAACATCGGCACGCACCATAGAAACTTCATCGATAATAATTAAATCAATCTCTTCATATGTTTTACGGTTACGGCGTTTTCCAATACTAGAAACATCGACAAAGCGCGCACCTAGACCAAAAAATGAATGTATAGTTTGCCCGCGCACATTTAGCGCACTCACACCTGTTGGGGCAACCACCACAACATTTTTCTTCGTATTTTTACGAAAATGATCGAGAAAAGTTGACTTACCCGTCCCCGCCTTACCTGTAATAAACAGGTTTTGCTGAGTATATTCCAACGTTTCGAAGGCTTCTTCAAATTCGCTAGTGAGTAAAATATTGTCGCTTGTGATCATGCTTTCAAATATCACACAAATATCTACTTGCTTCAATAGCCTTCATTCGATAAATTACATTTATGCACAAAAAAACAGTCACACCAACAGTTCATATCTCCCAAAAAGGCTTTGATGCCTTTCATGCATCTCATGCACACAAAGCGCAGGAACTTTTAAGCGCTTGGGCTGATTTTTTTGGTAAAAACCGTTTAAAAATGGACGATATCATTTCAAAAATGATGTTATACAATAAAAAATTTGCTTATAAAAAAGAACTTGAAGCCACAGTAAAGGCATCAAACCTAGCAGGCGTATACAGTCTTAACTTCAACCGATACCTTGGCTGCACCAGCGCTATTAAAGACAGTATTTTATATCGAACATTAGATGTGACAGCCCCTGCCCTTGGCGAAACCTTGCACCTTGTGGAAAAAGAAACCCCGCACGGGGCTTACACAAATCTAACATGGCCAGGGTTTGTAGGCGTTGCAACTGCTGTTGCACCAAACCGTTTTGCACTTGCTTATAACGAAGCCCCACAACCAAATCGCTGGCCTTTAATAAACATATTTAACATTATTGTGAGCCGCAACATTCCCCCTTTATGGTTAAGCCGTCAGGTTATGGAGAATTGCAAAAATTATGATGAAGCCAAAAAAATTCTAACACATACGCCTCTATGCACCAGCGCTATTTATACACTGATGGGCGGCGAAGGCGAAGGCTGCATGATTGAACGTACCCCAACAAAATCTGTGGTACACACTTTAAATAACGCAGGCTACACAGTTGCGGGTAACCACTGGCAAAACGATAAATTTGCAGGACTTGTCATATCTTCTAAAAAAACATCATATGAGCGCTGTATTTTTATGGAGAAATTTTTACGCCAAGAAAAACCAACAAATGCAAAGCCATTCGACTGGCTAGAACACCCCATCGCAAACGACACCACCCGCTTTGCATGCGAACTTTCCCTCAGCCAACCAGCAAAAATACGCATTCTGTAAAAGTTGCGTCAAATATACATTCAAAACGAAAACAGGCACCCAAAGGTGCCTGCTCCATGTACTCATAAAATTTATTTTTCTAAATACCTAATTGTATCGAGAGCTGCCATACAACCTAACCCTGCCGCTGTTACCGCTTGGCGGTAAATTGGGTCAGCCACATCACCCGCAGCAAATACACCGTCAATATTTGTATTAACTGTACCCTTTTCAACTTTGAGATAGCCATATTCATCCATATCAAGCTGACCTTTAAACAAACCTGTGTTCGGCTTATGACCAATCGCTACAAAAACGCCATGTGTTGCAACTTCTTTATAGTCACCTGTTTGAGTATTTTGAAGCTTAACGCCTGTCACGCCCCCTAAAGGACCTTCTGTGCCTAAAATTTCAGCCACAACCGCATTCCATTCAATAGAAATATTTTCAGCTTTTTTCACACGTTCACGCAAAACAACTTCACCACGGAATTCCTCACGGCGGTGAACCATAGTTACTGATTTACAAATAGCGCTTAAATATAACGCTTCTTCCATAGCCGTGTTACCGCCACCGATAACAACTACATCCTGACCACGGAAAAATGCACCGTCACACGTTGCACATGCGCTTACACCCTTACCGCTAAACTTCTGCTCGCTATCAAGCCCAAGCCACATTGCAGATGCACCAGTTGAAATAATAAGGACATCGCATGTATAAGTTTTACCGCTATCACCTTTTAAAACATGAGGTTTCACTTTAAGGTCAACTTCGGTAATCGTGTCACGCACCATTTCCGTACCGCAGTTTTCGGCTTGCTTTTGAAACTGATCCATTAACCACGGACCTTCTATCACACTTGCAAAACCTGGATAGTTTTCAACTTCATGGGTAATTGTCATTTGCCCACCTGGCTGCATACCATGAATAAGCATAGGTTTTAAACCTGCGCGTGCCGTATAAATAGCAGCCGTGCAACCCGAAGGCCCACTTCCAAGAATGATAACACCGCGGTGGATTGTTTCTGACATATTTTTATTCCTTAAAAATTGAGATAATTTATTATGCTTCCTTTGTATCAAGCCTTACATTTTATTTCAACAATCCATTTGACCCTATACAAAAAAAATAAACTATTTAGGTATACAATATCATGTGATAATGTAACCTAAAGTTTAATAATTAGCCATTTAGGAGAAGCTAAAATGACATTCATGGTAGGACAAAAGTTCCCAACAGCCACAACACCAGCCGTTATGGAAAATGGTGATATTAACAACGACTTTAGCGTAGCTGAATTTGGTAAAGGCTCGTATACAGTTGTATTCTTTTACCCACTAGACTTCACATTTGTATGCCCAACTGAACTTGTTGCATTTAACAAAGCAATGAGCCGTTTTGAAGAGCTTGGTTGTAAAGTTGTTGCTGCTTCTGTTGACAGTGTATTTTCTCATGCTGCATGGCGCCGTACACCACTAAACGATGGTGGTATTGAAGCTGTGAACTACCCAATGCTGAGCGACATTGAACGTAAACTTTCAAACGAACTTGGTATTCTAGCAGACGGCGGTGTTACATTCCGCGCTTCATACCTTATCGACAAAGAAGGTACTGTGCGCCACATGGTTATCAACGACCTTCCTCTTGGTCGTAGCGTTGAAGAAATGTTACGTATGGTTGAAGCTTTAGACTTCCACGAAACACACGGCGAAGTATGCCCTGCAAACTGGAAAAAAGGTGAAGAGGCGATGAGCGCAACGAAGGAAAGCACACAAGCTTACCTAGAAAAACACGCTAGCTAATGACACTTATACCCATAATAAAAAACCTCCATTAGGGGGTTTTTTATTACCCAAACGAGATTATATAAAACAACTTAAGGTTGTTTATTTAAAAACCCACGCATAAAGCTACATACAAACATATAAAACAGGTACTTAATTTAAAGAAATTATTTCAATAACTCACATTTTAATCTTGACTTAATCAACCCAAGCGTGCATAAAAAACAATAATTATAAATTATGAAACACTTCAACCTTTAAAAAATCTTTCCAGATCAAAAAAACTTTCACATTACATTTTTCATTTAAAATGAGGAATTTCTAATGCTTGTCAATTACACAGCAAGACTTCATGACAAAATTCGAGAAACCTCAAACACGCGTATTTCTATTAGTATGCAACTTTGCGGTATCAATAAGTCCACAATATGGGCCACAAATAACATTTTCCCTTTAAATGTTATCAATACACATTGCAATCCAACAACACATTGGAAAGGCACTCCTGACATCATCAATCTGATTCACGAAATTGAGTCCAATGGATTTAGTGTTAGTTTACAAAAACGCTGTATTGGTGATGAAACAAACTACCCCACCAACAACCCACGAGATTATAAACTTGTCATCTCTGAAGCTATCCCATAACAACCAAAAAACCGAACAAACAAGCCCTTATATAATAAGGGCTTGCTTTATATAATAAGGGTACTTGACAGATATAATATAAAAAGGTATACAGTTAACTATAAGACACAAAACCTTTCATTCCGTTAATCATTAGAGATAAATCAAACATTTAAACATCTCTCCATCACACCTTTTACTGAGGTAACTTACATGAAAATTCAAAATGTATTAAATCAAACTATTGGCATTTTTTTTCCATATGTTAAACAAAACGTTATATGCCTAAGCAATGAAAAATCCCTTACAATTTGGTTTAGCGAAAATCGCTTCCCTATTGATATCATCAACACTGGCACGCCAAGTAGCGAGCTTTGGGAAGGGGAACATGATGTTCTCACCACGCTCCGCGACGTTGAAAAGCAAGGGTTTACAATTGAAATGAAAGAACGCACCGTTGGTGACGAAACGTCATATGATGATCCGTCAAGCCAAGACTTTAAATTAATTATTACAAAAAACCCATAATACGCACCACCCCCAAACACCGAATAACCCCGCCCATATTTTATGGTCGGGGTTTATTTTTTAAGCATTTTATGTATGACAAATGCCACTATACAGCCCTTAACCGTATCATTTCTAAACTTCTATTTGAGAAAGGCTATATTTTGGTGCTACAATATGCTTAATTTATTAAAAAATAGGCTGATTAGCGTGTTAAAGGTTGAAAACCTTTACGGTACAACCCATAAAAAAGGTAAATAAAAGCCTCTATAACAACAAAAAGAGAAGGGCCTTCAAGCCATGCAAATCGAAAGTACACCTCAGTTCGTCGAATCTGTTTACAAAAAAACAGAAGAAAATCTAGCTATCGTTAACAAACGTTTAGGACGCCCATTAACATACGCTGAAAAAATTATTTACGGTCATCTTGACAACCCAGAAACAGCTGAGTTAAACCACGGTACATCCTACATTAAGGTACGTCCTAATCGTGTTGCCCTTCAAGATGCAACAGCTCAAATGGCTATTTTACAGTTCATGCTTGCAGGTCGCTCTAACGCTGCTGTACCTGTAACCGTTCACTGCGACCACCTCATTCGTGCTCATACAGGTGCCAAGGCCGACCTTGACGTTGCCAACACAGAAAACAAAGAAGTTTACGATTTCCTTGCATCTGCATCTGCAAATTATGACTTTGGCTTCTGGAAGCCTGGCGCGGGTATTATCCACCAAGTAGTTCTAGAACAATATGCATTCCCAGGCTTAATGATGCTTGGAACAGACTCACACACACCAAACGCTGGTGGTCTTGGTGCCTTCGCTTCAGGTGTTGGTGGTGCTGACGCTGTTGACGTGATGGTTGATATGCCTTGGGAAGTATTACACCCAAAAATTCTTGGTGTAAAACTTACAGGTAAACTAAATGGCTGGACAGCTCCAAAAGACGTTATTATTAAATTACTTGGCATCCTCACATGTGCCGGCGGTACTAACCGCGTTATTGAATACTTTGGTGAAGGTGTTAACTCAATCTCTTGTACAGGTAAAGCGACCATCTGTAACATGGGCGCTGAACTTGGTGCAACAACATCTGTATTCCCTTATGACGAACGCATGAAAACATACTTAGGTGTTACAGAACGTGCCGACACCGCAGCTGTATGCGATAAGTACGCACACCTTCTTCGCGCGGACGACGAAGTAATTGCAAACCCAGAGAAATATTACGAAAAAGTTGTTGAAATTAACTTAAGCGAACTTCAACCACATGTGGTAGGCCCACACTCTCCAGACCTTGCCGTTGCCCTTGGCGACATGAAAGAGCATATGGAAAAAGGTGGCTGGCCAACAAACTTAACATCTGCACTTATCGGCTCATGCACAAACTCTTCATACGAAGACATGGGACGCATTGCTGCCATGGCTGATCAGCTTATTGAAAAGGGTGCAAAACTTAAAATGCCACTTCTTATCACACCTGGTAGTGAACAAGTACACCAAACAATTATACGTGATGGTCAACTTGCAAAACTAGAAAAGCTCGGTGCAACTGTACTTGCAAACGCTTGTGGCCCTTGCATTGGTCAGTGGAAGCGTGACGACATAAAAATGGGTGAAGAAAATTCTATCATCAACTCATACAACCGTAACTTCCCTAAACGTAACGATGGCAACCCACAAACATGTTCATTCATCGGTAGTCCTGAAACTGTTTTGGCATACGCATTATTCGGACGCTTAGACCTTGACCCATTCAACACAGACATTGAAGCGGCTGACGGTACAACTTTCCGCATGAGCGTGCCAGAAAATGTTGCAGAAGTACCTGCAACAAGCTTTGTAAAAGATGAAAAAGGTTACCAAGCACCAGCTGTCGGCCATGTTGAAGTTGTTGTGACGCCTGGAAGCGAACGTCTTCAAACACTGACACCATTCGACAGATGGAACGGTGATGACTATAAAGGTCTAAAATTACTTCTTAAAGCCAAAGGTAAATGTACGACTGACCACATTTCGCCTGCGGGCCCATGGTTAAAATTCCGCGGACACCTCAACAACATTAGCGACAACATGTTTAATGGCGCTATCAATGCCTTTAACGGTGAAGCTGGTCACGGTACTAACCCATTCACAGGTGAAAAAGAGCTATTTAGCAAAATTGCACGTGACATTAAAGGCCACGGTGAAGGCTGGGTTGCCATTGGTGATGCCAACTACGGTGAAGGTTCTTCACGTGAGCACGCAGCAATGAGCCCACGTCTCCTTGGTTGCCGTGCAGTTATCACACGTAGCTTTGCGCGCATCCATGAAGCAAACCTGAAAAAACAAGGTGTACTGCCACTTACATTTGTAAACCCAAGTGACTATGACTTGGTAGAGCAAGGTGACAGCATTGACTTGGTTGGCCTAAAAACCCTCGCACCAGGTAGCAAAGTTACAGCGGCTCTGCACCACAAAGACGGCTCTTCTGTTGAAGTAGAACTTCAACACTCACTCAATGATGAGCAGTTGGTTTGGTTTAAAAACGGTAGTGCACTCAACACAATCCGTGCAGCTTTGTAAAAGTATCATCCACAAAAAAAGAACCACCTTATGGTGGTTCTTTTTTTATTCGCTAAGCGGCACAGTTTTCTTGATTTTCTTCAAGTTGAGCCTTGATCAAAGACTGTCGTTCTTCTTTTTCGGCCGCTGTTAATTGTCGAACTTTTATACTATCCACATACAAGTCAGCAGCAACCAAATGGGCACCAGCCCAAGCAATAAACTGATTACATGTAACCTGATTGACAAAAATATAACTTGTTGCTGTAGACGCCTTTTCCAAAACAGACTGGGCGAGGATAAGCATATTTTTATCGACACTTTTTATGACGCGTTCATCGCTCAACGTATCCAATGTAATTTTCATCACCGACGCGTGAAAACGTGAAAGATAAGCGTCTACATCTTTTATATTTACCGTAGTGACATTATCCAGTGTTACAATATAACAGTCCCGAAAGCCTACGTTTGACGCATCATTATACCCTTCAGCATTTTTCACAAAACACTCAGTTAAGCGTAAAAGCGCAATAACAGGCTTGGGGTATTGGCGGCGCTTTTTAACAACACCTGTTTCTGTACGTGCAATTTTTACAATATTTGACATAAATATTATCCCTCAAAAGAGAAAAAGATACGTAAAATTAAATTTTACGACGTGTATTCACCGCATAAACGTTTGAATGAATATTTGTGTTGTCATTTATGACGATAAAAGGTCAGGAAGATACTTTTCCAGACCGGCGGTTTTAACAGTAATATGCACTCTACGCAAGCGAATAATAACCTAAAATTTAAATTACAAACTATTAAGTGTGTTTACAATTTTCTCTAACGACTTTTGTTCCTTAGAAGAATGCCCTGCATTTGAAATAACGTGCAATTGACTATGCGGAATATTTTTATGTAATTCATAGGCGGTTTTAAAAGGACAAACCATATCATAGCGTCCTTGAATAATAGAAACCGGTATATTTTTAACCTTCGTGCCCACGCTTTTTAAAAGTCTATCACCGTCTATAAAACCATTGTTCATAAAATAATGATTTTCTATCAGCGAAAAGGCTTCAACCCCATCTTCATTTTCAAGACTTTTTTCAATATCGGCCACAGGCATTTCAAGTCGTGAAATACTAACTTCCCACTTTTTCCAAAGGCGCAGCGCCTGGGCTATTAATTTTTTATCGTTTCCATGAAGGATTTTATAGTAACCAGCAATAGGGTTCGCCCTATCGGATTCTGGTAAAATATTTATATATGTGTCAAAAACATCGGCAAAAACACGGCTCGCCACACCGCCTTCATGATAAAGGTCAAAAAGTTCACGTTCACGGCACAAAAATATACCCCACATGGTTAAAGATAAAATTTCTTCTGCATATTTGTCGGCGTAAGCCAGCGCCAACGTACTCCCCCAAGAGCCACCAATCACATGCCATTTTTCAATGTTAAGGTATTCTTTTAAAGCATGAACATCTGCTACTAAATGCGCCGTTGTATTGTCTTCTAAACTGGCGTGCGGTTCACTTTTTCCACATCCACGTTGATCCAACAATATAATATGGAATTTTTGGGGGTCAAAAAATTGACGTTGCCACGCCTGCGTACCGCTACCAGGACCTCCATGCAAAAAAACAATCGGTAAACCTTTGGGATTACCGCTGCATTCAAAATAAATTTTATGTAAACCCCTATCGAGGTGCCCTGTTTGATATGGTGTAATTTCTGGATAATTCATAAGCTCTATAATGCCGTGAACATTGCTAAGATTCAAGTTAATTCATTGCAACATTTGGACATTTCAAAAAATCATCGTATAATGCTTTTAAATTAAAAAAATAAGGACCAAAACCCATGCATTTCGAAACTTTAGCTATTCATAGCGGTGTTAAGTGTGACGCTACACACCGTAGCGCTATTACACCTATCCACCAAAACGTTTCATTTCAATTTGATAGTGCCGCACAAGCAGCCGACTTATTCGCATTAGATGAATTTGGTCAAATATATTCTCGCATGGGCAATCCTACAGTTGATCAATTCGAAGCTAAAATGACGGCTCTTGATGGGGGTGTTGGTGCACTTGGTCTTGCTTCAGGCATGACAGCCATTGCTTATGCTATTATGAACATATGTAAAGCAGGCGATAACTTTGTGACTTCACGTAACCTATATGGCGGTGTTTCAAACTTATTTGCCAACATCTTTAAGGACTATGGCATTGAAGCGCGTTTTGTGGACCACAACGACCCTGAAAACTTTAGAAACGCTATGGACGATAAAACAAAACTTTTCTTTGGTGAAGTTTTACCAAACCCACGCCTCAACATATTCCCTATCGCTGATGTTGCTAAAGTAGCCAAAGAAGTAGGCGTACCCTTAATGGTCGACAACACATGTGCAACCCCTGCGATTTGCCGCCCAATTGAGCTAGGTGCCGACATTGTTGTTTACAGTGCAACTAAGTATATTGGCGGACATGCGAACGCTATGGCTGGTATGGTTGTTGATAGCGGTAACTTTGACTGGAGCGCCAACCCTGACCGCTTCCCAATGATGAATCAACCCGACCCATCTTTACATGGTATTGAGTGGATTAAAAAATTTGGGAAACTTGCCTATATTGTAAAATTGCGTGCAACTATGTTGCGTGACTTTGGTGGCTGCCTTGCCCCTATGAATGCCTTTTTAATGAACCAAGGTTTAGAAACATTAAGCCTACGCATGGAAAAACATTGCGCAAACGCTAAAAAGGTTGCTGAATATCTTCAAAACCATCCTAAAGTACAAAACGTGGTTTACCCAAGCCTCGCGACAGACGGCACAAAAGAACTGGCTGAAAAGCAGTTTAACGGCGTTTACGGGCCACTTGTAGGCATGGACGTTAAGGGTGGCACACAAGCTGGTAAAAAAATAGCTGAAAGCCTTAAAATGTTTTATCACGTTGCACACATTGGTGACGTACGATCTATGGTGATTCACCCTGCCAGCACCACACATTCACAAATTCCAAGTGAAGACCGTGCCAAAGCAGGCATTACAGACGGCTATGTACGTTTATGTATTGGTATTGAAAATGCCGATGACATTATTGCTGATCTAAGCCAAGCGCTTGACCAGATATAATCTAAGTCGTAAAAAAACTCCCGTAAGGGAGTTTTTTTTATCGAGAACCGAAGTTTTATTCTTCGGTTTTTTTCTTACCACCATTACAATTTGCGCGGTCCTTCATGGCACGCTCTCGTTTTTTAGCTTGCTGCTGTGATGGGGTGAGTTTATTTTTGTGTGCCTTCGAACGATTACGTGTCGTATTTTCTATACGTGATTCACGTGCATTTTTACGTGCGAGATAATCAATTGTGTCCTGAATTTCTTGAGCACTAATGCCCTGATAATTCACACGCACAACTTCAATTTCTTTCGTCGCGGCACATTCAGTCACAGCTTTTACAAGCTCATCTGAAATAGCATTTGGCAAATGAATACGATCACAATCATTTTGCGCGGCACGCAAAACAACATCTTCAACCGCACTTGCATCACCCGCCAATAAACGCGTAATCACTTTTTTGTTGTGCTTAATATTTAGAACAGTCATAGAACATCCTTAGCCAAAGCATGGCAATAGTGGGAAAGTTAAAACCCTAGAATAGGGTTAATAAAGGTATAAAAAATGTTTTATATAGCTCTATTATAAGGAAGTGTATACATATTTACAACCCTGTTCTTATTTTTTTTAACATCATCATAAGATCAGAGTAAATTTCAAAACGAAACAGTTTATTTAATCCACTCTTCAATCTCTTTATTACTTGGTAATGCACCTTTATGGACAATTTTTCCGTCAACAACTACAGTGGGCGTGCTTATAATACCGCGCATGGCTATCTCAACTGGATCATTTATGTGATGTATATCAATTTCGATACCTAGATCTTTGGCTGTTGATTTAATCATATCTTCTATTGTGATACATTTTTTGCAACCTGTTCCAAATACTTCTATTTTTTTCATATCGTTTTTCCTTTATTTAATTATTTAATATAACCAGTTAAATCCATAACCTACAATGATGAATGCAAATGTCAAATAGGCCACAAAAAACACAAGCATCTTTATTTTAAGTACTTTTCTTAAAATTACTAATTCTGGTAAGGAAATGGCCACTGTACTCATAATAAAAGCCAATGTTGTCCCAACAGGAAGCCCTTTAGAAATTAACACTTCTGCCACAGGAATAGTACCAGTCACATTAGAGTAGAGCGGGACTGCCATAATAACGGCTAAAGGTACAGCAAATAAGTTATCAGCATTTGCATGTTCAATAAACCATTCCTGTGGAACAAAGCCATGGATACCTGCTCCAACGCCAACGCCAATAATTACGTAAAGCCAAACACGTTTGAGTATATCAACTGTTTCATCATAGGCATGATAAAAGCGTTTTTTAATTGTAAGTTCAAGCTCAGCTAAATCACCTTCAGATTTCTCAATCTGAAAAACAAAAGGTTCAACCCACTTTTCTAGTTTTAAGAAATCAATTAACGCGCCTCCAAGCATACCTATTATCATTCCAACAGATACATAAGCTAATGTGAAGTCCCATCCTATTGCTTCACCAAATAAAACTGCAGCAACCTCATTTACCAAAGGTGAGGTAATCAAAAATGCCATCGTTACACCAAGAGGGATACCCGAACTAAGGAATGCAATAAACAGTGGGATAGATGAGCATGAACAAAACGGTGTGATAGCTCCTAAAATTACAGCTAGTAAATATGCAATAATTTTAGGCTTTCCGTCTAACCAATGTCGTACTTTTTCTGGAGAAACCCATGAACGAATAAACCCTACAATCATCATTAAAGCAGTAATAAGAAAGAATATTTTTGTCGTATCTTCAATGAAGAAATGAACAGCTTCAGCCAGATGCGTGCTGGCATCAATTTTCAAGAAATTATAAGTCGTATAATCAGCTATTTTTGTAAAAATTTCAAACATCGATCATACTCTTTCAATTCATTATTTAATGACATAATTTTACGATAAAAAAACTTGTAGAGTCAAAAGGTACAAGAAAGCCGCTACTATTGAAAGTGACGGCTTTTATTCGTTATAAGTGGTGAGTAATAGTACAAACGGCACTCAATCACATTTCACTATACCCCCTCCCCAATCAGGAGGTTTTTTTCATTTTAGTTACTCTTTCTAGTTAATCAAACCCTTTAATTGGCCAAGGGCGACGTTTAACATAGCGTGTGTTGTGGTTTCATCCGCAACAAGCTCCTTAATGAACTTTTGATACTGGCTTACAGAACCATTTTTATGGCTTAACCAAGAGTTTACAGCATCATCTGCCTTTTTAAGCTTCGTTGCTTGCTTTTCAGCAATCACCTGACCTGTAATTTGCTTTTGGAAACCATAAAGTTGCTCGATGATAGACAAGCTACCCACACGTTGCCAATTGTCTGTCACAGGGATAGACTTCGTACGCTTATGAAGCACATCCATATTCAAACATTCACCCACGCGGAAATGTAAGTCCATTACATCAGAAATAGTCTGATTTGTTTCAATCGCAATCGTTGCCACATCAGCTGAGCAATTTAAACTTGGAATAAATGACCAAGATTTTGCAATTTTCTCAGGCACACCTTTAGCTAACCACTCAGATTTACGGCGCTCTAAACGAGACTTCATATCATCTGTTAAGTGTTTTTCTAAGTTCTTACCAACTTCTTCAAACGGCTTTTGGTACTTGGCAAGTGTATTCGTAATATTTAGGGGCTTTTCACTGCCATTACGCAAGAACCAAAATGCAGTTCCTTCCACAAGTTTCTTCACAATATCACGCAGATCACGCTGAACCTGAGCACTTACTTTGTTATCCAAAGCATCGATAGTGTCATACCATTCTTGTGCACCTAACAATGTTTTAGCAATAATGAAGGCACGTGTGATAGTGCACGCTTCATGACCTGTTTCATCCATCATACGGTCCATAAAAGTCATGCCCATACGGTTAATCAATTCGTTCGTCACTTGTGTTGCCACAATTTCACGTTTCAAGCGATGATTATCCATCATGTCTTTATATTTAGCCTGTAATTTCGTTGGGAAATAATTGTACAAATACAAATCTTCCAAAACTTCTTCGCTTGGTAATTTACTACTTAAAAGCGTGTTGTAAATATCCATTTTAGCATAAGCCATCAACACTGAAAGCTCTGGCCTTGTTAAGCCTTTACCTTCTTTAACGCGGTTTTCTAGTTCTTCATCGTCAGGTAAAAATTCTAACTTAGGATCTAAGAAACCTTTTTTATGCAGGCTAGAAATTAGTCGCTTATGCGGCTCTAACATATCCTTACTTACTGTCTGAGCAATAGATAAAATTTGTGACTGTCGATAGTTGGCTTCTAAAGCAAGCTCACCCACCTCTTCTGTCATTTGCCCAAGCAATTTATTACGCGCCGCATTTGTCATTTTTGTATTTTCCTGGATCAGGCTTAACAAAATTTTAATGTTAACCTCAATATCAGAACAATTCACACCTGCCGAGTTATCAATGGCATCAGTGTTTACATAACCATTATTTAAGGCAAATTCTATCCTTGCTAGCTGAGTTGAACCAAGGTTACCACCTTCGCCAAGTACTTTCGCCCGCAATTCGCCCGCATTAATACGAATCGCATCGTTTGCACGGTCGCCAACATCTATATTATTTTCTTTTCCAGCCTTAATAAAGGTACCAATACCGCCGTTCCACAACAGATCAACCGGTGCACGTAAAATGCCTTTAATAAGCTCATTTGGTGTCATTTTATTCTTTTTCAATCCAAGAGCTTCTTGCGCTTCGCTTGAAATCGTAATTGATTTATCGCTACGGCTAAACAAAGCACCGCCCTTAGAAACAAGTTTTTGATCGTAATCTGCCCATGAAAGACTTGGGTTTTTAAACAAACGCTCACGTTCTTTATAACTTTTTTCTGTATCAGGCGTTGGGTCAATAAAGATATGCATGTGATTAAAGGCTGCCACAAGCTTCGTTTTTTTAGAAAGCAGCATACCGTTACCAAATACGTCACCAGCCATATCGCCAATACCTACGCAGGTAAATTCTTCTGTTTGAATATCTTTATTTTGTTCTCTAAAGTGATGTTTCACACATTCCCATGCGCCACGTGCTGTAATACCCATTTTTTTGTGGTCATAGCCGTTTGAACCACCAGAAGCAAAAGCATCTCCCAGCCAGAAACCATCCTTTGTACCATCCCAATAATCAGCAGCCATAGCTTCACCATTCGCCATATCAGAGAATGTTGCTGTCCCTTTATCAGCAGCGACAACCAAATATGGATCATCGCCATCAAGGCACACCACGTTACGTGGTTTTAAAACATTACCAGCAGAAAGGTTATCCGTCACACTAAGCAAACCACCAATAAATATTTTATAAACAGTTTGAACAGCTTCCATCATTGCTTCACGTGTATTTGTAGTTGGTTTCACTTTTAAAACAAAACCACCTTTAGAACCAAGAGGTACAATAACCGCATTTTTTGTCATCTGTGTTTTCATAAGACCTAAAACTTCTGTACGGAAATCTTCAGGCCTGTCGGACCAGCGTAAACCACCTCGGGCAACCATACCACCACGTAAATGAACACCTTCAACTGTACTGTGATAAACAAATATTTCAAACAACGGGTGAGGTTTTGGTAGGTTTGGAATTTCTGAACTCTTCATTTTAATAGCAAGCGGTGCAGTTGGGCTTTGGCTTTGGAACGCGTTAGTACGCAAACAAGCTTTAATAACCCCCCAAACTTGACGCAAAATAACATCTTCATCTAAAGATTTAACCATAGACAAAGCCTCTTCGATTTTATTATTTATAGCTTTTAAAGACTTTGTACGACTAGACACCTTTTCAGGGTTAAAACTTGCATCAAACAAATCGCATAACATTTTAGAAATTTGCGCATTGTTAATAAGCGTTTGACGAATGTAACCCTTAGAATAAGGCATGACAGTTTGCTGTAAATAAGCGACAAATGTACGTAGATACACAACTTCACGTACACTTAAACCGGCCCCAACAATCAGGCTATTCAACTCATCGTTTTCTAATTCACCATACCAAGCACACTCCAAGGCTTCAGTTAGAACGGAAATAGTCTTGTCTTCACGAATTGCTTCTTGGCCTTCTCGAACCTGCACACCAAAGTCATGCACCCAAATATTTTCGCCATCAGCTTGCTGAATAGGTGTTGAATTTTCGTCTGTTACATGTAGCCCCATATTGTTAAATGTCGGCATTAACTCTGATAAGTTTAAGCGTCCTTCTTTGTGGAACACTTTCAAATGCACATCTTCATCACCTTCTTGACCTTCAGAAATAGCCACTAGAAATTTAAGGCCATGTTTATTCATATTTTCAAAAGAAGCAATATCTTGCAAGGCGAGGCATACAGAATTATTTTCTTGGTAACCTGCACGGAATGCAGCACCATATGTAGCATGTAAACGCAAACCTTCTAATTCACCATAAGCCACACAAAGCTCATGGGCAAGGTCGTCTGACCATGACTTAGCGGCTTTACGCACCATATTTTCAACAACAACGTCATTAACCATTGGTGTTGTTGGTGGTTTCGAACGTATTTTCAGGAACAATCTCGCAAGGCGTGATTCACCTAGTGAAACGATAAATTCAACATCTTCTGCATTATACGCCTGACGCAAGAGTTCTATAATAGTTTCCCTTAAAGCACTGTTCATACGTTCGTTTGGAATATAAACCATGGCTGTTGTAAGCAATTCATGGCGGCTATGACGTGTAAAAACGCGCACTTGCTGGCGTTCTTTTAGGTTTAAAATACCTGTTGAAATACGCTCTAAATCATCCACATGAATTTGGAACAATTCGTCACGTGGGTATGTTTCTAAAATGTTAACAAGCGCTTTATGATTGTGCGATTGTGGGTGCAAATTATGCTGAGAATTTAAAACAGCTTCAATTTTTTTACGCACCAAAGGAATTTCGCGAGGGTTTGTTGTATAAGCACGAGAAGTTAATAGACCGAGGAATCTATGTTCACCAATAACATTGCCCTTTGCATCAAACTCCTTCACACCAATATAATCCATGTCGGCACGGCGGTGTACAGGTGACTTTGTTAAAGCTTTTGTAATAGTTACAAATTCTTTTTTATTAGAGTAGTAGTGTTTTAGATTTGGTGGCACATCATCTAAACATTTTTCGTTGTAAACAGAAGATGTTTTATCATCACTTAAAATACCCATCCCACTTTTTTTCGTGAGCTTCATATAAGTTTTAGCACCTTTACGGCTAATGCTGTAGTGACGGTAACCTAAAAAGATATAATTTTTATCTATTAACCATTTAAAGAACTCAGCATCTTCGCCATGGTGCCCTGCTTTTGCAGATGTTTCAATTTCAGCTATAAGTGTTTCCATTTTACCAATCATCTTGGTAAAGTCACGTTTAACAGTCACAGCTTGTGTCAGTAAATCACGCGCTTTTTCTTCCAACCCTTTAAGATCTTCATCAGCATTCATATAGTCTAATTCCATATGAATAAATACTTCACGGTGATACCCTTCAGACTTGCCTTCTTCTGCAGTTGTGTTTTCTTTAAAGTCTATAAGTTTGCCGTCAACATCACGCTTAACAAGCAAAACAGGGTGAAATGTATGGCGCACTTCCAAGTTTGAACTTTGAACTTCTTCCCATAATGAATCAACTAAAAATGGGCCATCGTTCATATACGCTTCAAGAATAGTATTGTTTGTACCGGCAGCACGATAAACACGTACATGTACGTCACCAGGTCGCCAATTTTTCATCAATGTAAATACATCTTCAATATGCTGACTTAACTCAGGTCGTGAATCTATTAAATCCACAATCTCCGTCTCTGGTGTGTGGTCTAAATAGTAGTGTGCGAATTTCACTAAACTCCTACCATCTTTCTTTTTAGAAAGAGTCGAAACAAGAGATTTAAATGCTGTTTTACCGTTTTTTGTCGTCATAGGAGCCATATCTTTTTCACTTTTTATTCTTGTGCGTTAAATTACAATAGTTATTAGTGAACAATGATAGGATTTTTAAAATAGAAAAGAAAGTGAATTGCTCATGCGCTTCACTTTATGACACAGAAGTGCGAGCAAATGTTGCAGTTTTGTTTCATAAGTAAAATGAAGTAGAGAATTGTCCAATCAAATGAATATCATACCTTATTGGATAAAAGGCCGTAATATTTAAGCTAAAACGTCTAAAAGTGAGTCTTCCATATCGCTCACAACAGAAAACACCTCAAGGTTAGCTTTATAGGCATGTTGACTTGTCATCATATTCACCACAGGGGAAATTGTATCACTGGCTGCAGCTAAAGTTTCTGGCGAAAGATTTTCCCCACTACTGGCACCACTCACAATATTCGCAGCGGCTGCATAATTTTTCACAACACTTTCAGCAGCCTTCGAAAACTTGTCTGCACTATCAGTTATACCTTTAACCGATGTAGCCAAAGCTGTATTGCTGTTCATTGCTTTAATATCCATTATACCACCTTAAACCAATTGATTAATTTTTGTATCATACGCCGCCTCTAGTAAGGAATCTGTCGCAGCATAGCTATTTACCTGTGATAAAGCTGCGTATTTTTTAATATCTGTATTTTGACTTACTGTTTCGTTAATAGCGTCGGTTAACGTTTGTGTTTTACCATCTTGCGTAAAGCTAATATTAGGAATTTCCTTGGAAAAGGACGATGATAACAAGGTAGATTGCGATAAAGCGTTGTTTGAAGACGCCGAAAAACTGTTACTCAAAACAGATTTATTAACGACGTTACTTACATGGTCCATATTTATACTTCTCCCGATATTCCCCATTAACTTATGTATACATACATTAGAATATTATCAACAAATAATGACATTTACCACTAAACACCCATTAAAATTTGAGATAAAATTTTTGCATGTAAAATTTCCATATCATCTTGTAACTTAGTCTGAGCTTCCATTTCTCTAAAGATTTTCGTTGTTTGAGCAAGGCCTACACCGCTTTGGGCACGGGTTTCGTCATTACTCACAAACTCTGCCGCGCTGGCGATTTTTTCTGACATTTGCATTTGCTGTGCATCGCCACTTAATTCACTAGAACCACCTAACCCTGCCAAGGCTTCGCTACTTCCAGAACCACCACTTGTTGTCAGAGCCGGTTGAGTGTATGTCGGGGGAGCCGAAACTTCACTCACGCTGGCATCGCCCTCTGTACTTCCTGTACCTTGAGTCGACTCCGTGCCTGTTTCTCCTATTGTGCTGGTATCACCTATATTACTTATAGCCGCTACAGCTGTCGGACTACCAACCGCCCCGCCTGTACCTGCTAAAGCGACCAATGCCGATACAAGGGCTGTGGTTGAAACATCTCCATCTGCATCACCTTCACCACTTGTCGCTAAATCATATATTCCTTCTGAAAGTGTCTGATCCTTAATTGCATCTGTAAAAGATGCGTCTGTATGGGCTGTATCAAAATTAACGTCTTGAATCGCATTCACCATACCGCTCGAAATAGCAGCGGTTCCAGATAAACCACCCATAGATGACATATCGGTAAAAGCAGGTCCATTTTCATTATTCGGGCTAAGCCTTGAAAATCCAAAAGGGTTATCTTGATTTGCAAATCCATTGGCAACATTGAGAGATGCTATACCAAAGTCAGAACTATGCTCTTCAACCCCCATACTAATACGGGACATAGCACTCATCGCAATAGTTCCAACACTACCAACCATGCACATACCTCCCTGTATTTATTATGTTTTTATAAATTATATTGCATTCACTCCCACTACACTTATAGGTATGTATACAATCTTAAGTAAGAAAAAACTGTCACTTATTATTTAAGCGCACACCACTTTTGATAACTTGATAAAAAGAATAATGCTTTAAAAAATTCACAAAAAAGTATATATAATATCATCATGAAAAAGAAATATGCCCTTGCTATAGAAACTTCAACAGAACACCTTGGCGTGGCTGTTATAGACATGTGTGGAAAAGAAATTGCAAGTTATAATGACATGGCTTACCGTCGCCTAAGCGAGAACGTGCACCCAAGCATTCAAAAGGTCATAACCCAGGCTGATATTGAATTTAGTGATCTTGAGTTTATCGCCGTTACGCGCGGCCCTGGCTCATTTACCAGCATCCGTGTGGGGCTTGCAACGGCTAAAGGCTTAGCCTTTGCACTTAACATTCCAGTTATTGGCGTTACAAGCTTAGAAGCATTGGCCTATAACTACATGCAAAACAATCCACTTAAAAACAACCTAAGTGTATGGATAGAAGCACACGGCGGCAATATATATATGCAAAATTTTAAGACAGATGGCGCAAACGATAAACCCGTTTCCATTCAATCTACCGATGCAGGTAAAGCGCTTTTTGAAAATAGCGTTGTTATTGGAAACGCTGTTTTAAAGCATAGAGAAGATATACCAAACCACAGCCAAGAGGCAGAAGAATATCATTACATTAACCCTGTCGAACTTGCCCGTTTTGGCCTTGAAAAGTATAAGGCAAATAGCCCCGAAATTGGTAATACATCAGCTCTCTACATTCAAAAATTGACCTACAATAAAACCTACAACAAAGACGGCACAAAAAAGTGATTTTATCATTTACGCCGGCCACTCTTGAATATGCAAGCCTTATGGCAGCCCTAGACGGTGCCTGTTTTGATAGCGAAGTTTTTAGCGAAGATATGCTGGTTTCGTTAATGAAAACCCCTTATGTTTTTGGTTTTATAGCACTCGCTGATAAGCGCCCTATTGGGTATAATCTGGTTTCAGTCGCGGGGCGACAAGGTGACCTTTTAACCATTGGCATTATCCCTGAATTTCGAGGCCGAGGCTTAGGTAGAGACTGTTTAATCCATCTTTTAAAAGAGGCTTCAGTACGTGGTATAAAAGAATTATTTTTAGAGGTGCGCCCTACCAATGTGGCGGCTGTAAACTTATACGTTAGCTTTGGTGCAACCAAAGAAGGTTTGCGTAAAAACTATTACGTCAACGAGCTCACAGGTGAAAAAGAAGACGCCATCGTGATGAGATTACCTGTTTAGCCTCTAATTTTTAGCAAAAACTGACACAGTAAACCATGCAAACCTAACCCTTGTCAGTAAAATAAGGCGAATTAAAAGCGAATTATAGCGGCATACACTTGGAATGATGTATATAATTCCAAGGAATTGAACCACCTGTGGCGAACAGGTACTTCCATAACCTATAAACCATTTTTTCCCCGACCTATAAGTATATAGATACCCACCCACCATTTTGGTGTTACCGTTTTATAAATTGATTCACATTGTGGATTTTTTTAAGCACGGCAAAATCCAACCAAGGAACTTTTATGTTTTTATTAAAATTTTTCGCCGCTTTATCTTTCGTTTGTATGATTGTTACATTTAAAGCCTTAGCCATACCTGTGGTTATTGCCCTATGTATTCAAGCTATTATAGCTTTAAGACCGTCATTAGATGATGATTCAAGAAATATGGCAGTGAAACTTCTTTGTTTAACACCTTGCCTTTCTTTATTAGCGATGTATTTCACATTTTAATGTGCGATACAAAAAGCCTCACTTTTGTGAGGCTTTTTTTGTACCGCCCCCTTTTTTTTTCAGGTGCACCGAAAGAAAGGGTGATTTTGGGCTGTAATTTTTTGGTGCGACAAATGGAGCTACCATATTTAGGTAGTGACAACTTGATAAAACGAAAAAGGACACCCAAAGGTGCCCTTTCCCATATAACTAAAAGTTATGCACTGCGACGTGGACGGCGGTCGTTACGGCCACCCTTCTTGTCGTCTTCTTTCTTCGCTTGACGTGGCTGATCTCCACCTTCTTCAGCAGCTGTAATTTTAGCAGCAACTGTTTCGTTTTGATCAATGCCTTTCATTGTTAGGCGCACTTTACCGCGCTCATCAACTTCTAGGCAGTTCACTGTTACTTCGTCACCTTCAGCAAGAACACTGTCAACTGCACCTAGGCGCACGTTACAGATTTCGCTGATGTGTACCAAACCATCTTGGTTTGGAAGAATCGCAACAAAGGCACCAAAGTCAGTAATACGTACAATTTTACTTGTATAGTTTTTACCTACTTCAGCAACAGCCAAGATACCTTCAATCATATCGACAGCAGCTTGTAGAGATGTACGGTCAGCAGAAGAAACGCGGCATGTACCATCGTCTTCAATGTCAACACCAGCACCTGTTTCTTCAATAATACCGCGGATAACTTTACCACCTGTACCAATTACTTCGCGGATTTTATCAACCGGAATCATAATTGTGTGCATTTGTGGTGCTGTATCAGAAACGCCATCACGTGATGTTGAAATCGCTTCAGCCATTTTACCAAGAATGTGAATACGGCCGTCTTTAGCTTGCGCCAAAGCTTGTTCCATAATCGCTTTATTGATAGATGTAATCTTAATATCCATTTGAAGTGCTGTAATACCTTTTTCTGTACCACATACTTTAAAGTCCATATCACCTAAAGCATCTTCATCGCCCAAAATGTCAGAAAGAATGGCAAAATCGTCGCCTTCTTTAATAAGACCCATAGCGATACCAGCAACTGGACGTACCATTGGTACACCTGCAGCCATCAATGACATTGATGATGAACATACTGTTGCCATAGAAGATGAACCGTTACATGAAAGAATTTCAGCAACAACACGTGTTGTGTATGGCCATTCTTCGCGTGATGGAAGCATAGCTGTTAACGCACGACGTGCAAGCATACCATGACCGTATTCACGACGTGAAGTACCACCCATGCGACCCGCTTCACCTACAGAGTATGGAGGGAAGTTGTAGTGTAGCATGAAGTTGTCTTTGTATTCGCCTTCAATAGCGTCAATCATTTGTTCGTCGCGGCCTGTACCAAGTGTTGTAATCGCAATCGCTTGTGTTTCGCCACGTGTAAACAATGCAGAACCGTGTGCGCGGTTAAGAATATCTGTTTCACACAAGATAGGACGAATTTCAGTTGATGTACGACCACCAATACGTATTTTATCTTTAAGGATAGACTGACGTAGTGTGTTTGCTTCAACTTCTTTAATAATTGCTTTTACAAGGTCTGCTGAGTATTCAGATTCTTCGCCTGCAAATTCTTCAAGCGCTTTTTCCTTCACAGCGCTCATTGCGTTTTTACGGTCCCACTTTTCGTTGTGGCTGTAAGCCGCCTTAACGTCCGCAGCGTAAGCAGTTGTTAGTTTTTCTAGAAGTTCAGAGTTGTCTGGCACTTCAAATTCAAAACCAGGCTTCGCACAAGCTTCAGCCAATTCAATAATTGCTTCAATAACAGGCTGGAAAGATTCTTTAGCGAACATAACCGCGCCAAGCATAACTTCTTCGCTTAATTCAGAAGCTTCAGACTCAACCATTGTTACACCTTCAGATGTACCAGCAACAGTAAGTTTAAGTTCTGTGTCAAGTTCTTGTTCCATAGTTGGGTTTAGAATGTACTCACCGTTTTTATAACCTACAGCGGCAGCTGCAATTGGACCCATAAATGGTGCGCCAGAAAGCGTTAAAGCAGCAGAAGCACCAATCAATGATGGGATAATGCTGTCGTTTTCGCCGTCAGATGACATAACTGTTAAAACGATTTGTGTTTCGTTTTTAAATCCAGCTGGGAATAGTGGGCGGATTGGACGGTCAATAAGGCGAGAAGTAAGTGTTTCTTTCTCAGTAGGACGACCTTCACGACGGAAGAAACCACCAGGGATTTTACCACCAGCGTAGAATTTTTCTTGGTAGTTTACTGTAAGTGGGAAGAAGTCTTGACCAGGTTTTGCTTTTGTTGCAAAACATGCTGTTGCGAGAACCTGTGTACCACCGTAAGTAATCATCACAGCGCCATCAGCTTGGCGTGCAAGTTTACCCGTTTCAATTGTTAAAGGACGACCGCCCCATTCCATTTCTTTCTTAAAAATTTTAAACATTTTATTTCCTTATATGTTTGGCTCTTTTCCGCAAGAAAAGCGCTTCATTTAAAAACCCTGATTTTCAAGACCTTTAAAAGAAACTCTTTCCAGAAAAGAGATTTATTTTTGTATAACCTTCTTTATACAGGGAATAGATAGAAATGAAAAGTCATAATTCAAGCCCCCCAACGCATTTAAGGCTCATAAAGCGCATAAAAATGTTGTCGGAATGGGGTTTGTCAGTTTTTTTATACAGCATCTATAGGGCATATCCATAAATAATTAACTTAAACACATCTGTGTGGCTTCAAAAATTGTGGCCACATCGGCTGCCTTTTTAAAAGTCACTCTTGTCATAACAGGAGATTATTATGACGACTTTAAACTTTCTAGACTCTTCAATCATGCAAGCTACTGAGCTTTCAGACTTCGTTTTAGAAGAAGTGATGACAGGTTCACCTAAACCATCAATTTTAAAACGTGCGCGTTCAAAGCACCCTACAGGGCGCGGCGAACAAAAGAAAAGCGCCCAGTGGCACGACTATGATGAAACCTATATAAACACAATCATAGCGTATAAAGCGGGTCTTGCCCCTTCTGTTTGTGAAGGTGTAGAAGAATTTGAGGGTATTGCATCTTCAAATGATGACACATCCACTGAATACACAAGCGTTGACGCTTACCGTTCAATTGCTGAATATCAGGCGCATAAGCAAAATCAGACCGCTTTAGAAGAAGCATTTGATGCCGAATTTTACGCCGATAATGACAGTGAATTTGAGGATGAAGATATTTTAGAATGCCTTTATAGCACCGATAAAAACGCCTATACAGCCCCCAAACCCGATACTAAAATTCGGACTTGGTACAAGTGTAAAGGTGCGGTTGCGCGGTTAACACAACGTCAGCACACAGCCGACGTTTGCCAAGCTATACCCGAAGATTACGACCCTTACGAGTCGTAAATTTTTGAATATCGAACAATGAACCCTGCTTGCGGGGTTCTTTTTTTTGCTTTAAAGAGATTCAACTACATGTTTTGGCGCGTTTTTTGCTTATATCAACACATAAGTAAAAGCGAGGAAAAACTATGGCAAACACAATTAATAATTACGGCGTTTTAAACAACGGGGCATCAAGCCACCTATTTAACCGCCTCAATGGTAAAGACGCAAGCGCGCAAAGTGCAGTGGTCGTTCAAAATTCTGACGGTGACAGCGTCAACGTTTCTATTTCGCCAGAGGCACGCCAAACGCTCGAAAAAATTGATAGCATCACAGAAGAACTACGCTACATCGAAAAACAACTCGGTAATGTAAATTTCTCACAAAATGACAAAAACCGCATTTCAGAAATCGCTGAAAAACTAGACGTATTACACGGTTATAATTTAGTTGAAACGTCTGAAAGCTACTTATTTTTGGGCGCACAAAACCGCCCCGTGGCCGATACTTTAATGCATGAACTTAACACCCTATTAAGCCAAGAAGAAATCACTACCGAAGACCAAACCCGTATCAACGACATAACGGCTGAGCTTGACGGCATGCTTACAAGCGGCGATAAGTTTGCCAACCACAGCTTACAAGGCTTAAGCAATGAACAGCTTAAAGAGGTAAGTAATTTATTTATAAACCTTGCTGAGGTTACCAAAGGTATTGAAGATGATAAGTTAAGCGACGCTCAAATGAAGGCAGCGACAAACCTAAGCCTTGAAATTGACAAAATTTTTAATGAGCACGCTGCCTTAAACCCTGCCAAAACACTTGATGAAGACGAACAATCCAACGTGAACGCTTTACTGCAAGAACTCGATCTTATTATTGAAAAAAATGGCAGCAATGGCGTGGCAGAAAAAATGCGCCAAATGGCACAGCAAACATCTTTGAATTTTATTCAAATTCTAAACGGCAAAAAAGCCAGTACGTCGAATATTTTCACATCAGCAAGTTCTGAGCAAAGCTATAGTTCGTCGTCACGTACAATGATAGAAGCCCAGCGCATGATAGACGCCTACAGCGCCAATCAGTTGTAATTAAATCCACCCTCATTTTATGAATAAAAAAAAGCACCCGAAGGTGCTTTTTTTATAAGAAGGCTTGAATTACTTACGTAGGCCAAGTTCTTTAATAAGCGCAGTGTAACGTGAAACTTCTTTACCTTTAACGTAAGAAAGTAGTTTACGGCGTGTGTTCACCATTGCGATCAAACCACGACGTGAGTGGTTGTCTTGCTTGTGTGTTTTGAAGTGTTCTGTTAGGTTTTTGATGCGTTCAGATAGAACCGCAACTTGAACTTCTGGAGAACCAACATCACCTTCGCTGCGTGCGAATTTTTTAATAAGTTCTGCTTTTTTTGTCGCTGTAATAGACATATTTTATATTTCCTTGTTTACGATATCATTTATAAGTAGTGGAAAATTCTTCTTTGGCTTTAATGTTTGACCATCAAATTCTGCCAACGAAGCTAATTCACCAACCTCTGTTTTCACCCGAACCGTGCCAGTTGCACATTGAATATTGTTCAATGGCATACCACGCAGTACGGTCTGCACTTCATTATCAGATGCGGTATATACCGGGATATCGGCCAGTACGTGGTCAACATCCAATAAATGAGTTGTCGCACTTTGCCCCATTTCTGCACATAAATCAAGCATTTCTTTTGTAACAGCTTCATTTATATCAAATGGCGGCACTTGCGTGCGGATTAAACGCGTCACATAAGCATAACACCCAAGTGCGCGCCCTATGTCATGACAAAGTGAGCGCACATAAGTGCCTTTTGAAACATGCACGCTTAACATTGCTTTTTCGGGCGTAAAACTATCGATAACAATAGTGTGAATGGTTACTTGGCGTGGCTTCATTTCAACCTCTTCGCCTGCACGTACACGGTCACACGCACGCTTGCCATTAATTTTTAAGGCACTGTAAACAGGTGGAATTTGCTCAATTTCACCTTCAAACTTTTTAAGAACCTCTTCCAATTGCAGCTGACTTGGGCGTTTAGGTGACGTATGCACCACCTCACCTTCCGCATCATCGCTGGCGGTTTCGGTGCCAAAGGTCATTTCAAACTGATAGTATTTGTTTTCTGTGAGCATGTAAGAAAGCATTTTAGTGGCTTCACCCAGCGCAATAGGCAAAATACCTTCGGCAAGTGGGTCGAGCGTGCCGCCGTGCCCCGCCTTCTGAGCGTTAAAAATACGACGCACAAAACCAACTGCCTGATTCGACGACATGCCCACAGGTTTATAAAAATTTAAGAACCCGTGTACGTGATTTCCTTTTTTAGTGCGTGCCATATTCAACCTTTATAATAAATAGAAAAAAGCACATATTTATGCGCTCTTTTCTACATAATGAGAATTATTTTTTGTAAACCAATTTACAATGCTTCGTTTTTACATCACATTCAGCTTTTTCCACCGCAGGCTGAAGCATCATCATACATAGCGTGCCATTTTCTTCCATCTTACGGTAAGTACACTTTGCAATTTCTGAAAATTCTGTATTCACAGGCGCTTTAAATTTACAGGCATCTTCCACCAACATGCAGTCATAGTCAAAAGCACAGGCTGTCCAGTCGCGATTTTCAAGGTCGGTAGATTCAGGGCAGTCCACCACCCCTGCCCATGCAGGCACGGAAAAAACGGTTAGTAAAAGTATTAAGGTGCGAAACATTAAGCGTGTACTTCTGCCTTTGTAATGTGTGTAAAAATTTCTTCGATCTTTGTTGTGCGCTCGGCATCATCATCGGCGTAAAACTTCAACTTAGGTGTGTTTTTACGGTTAAAGGATGCAATATCTTGTTGGAAACGGAAAGCTTCTGCATTCATCGCTTTTGCCACTTCTTTAGTTGCAGCCGAGTCAAGGTTTTGTAGCGACGTAAAGTAAACACGTGCATTGCGCAAGTCTGGGCTTATCCACACATATGGAATATTGATCAGATTATCGATCAAGTGGCTTTTAAAACCACCGCGCGCAATAGATTGTGCAATTGCTTCACGTAGTTGCTCGGCTACTCTTTTTTGTCGCATAGACATTTGTTTCATGACAAATTTACCTTTTAAATTTCATATATTCTTTATATATATAGTAGATTGTATGCACATTACAAGCCAAACTTACGTACATCTGCTATTTTTTTATGGATAGGCATATGACAAACCCAAACCAACGTGCCCATCAAAATAAAACAGGCGCCCAAAGACGCCTGTCGCTAAATTTACGAAGATAAATTTATTCGTCTTCCATAGCTGCTTCCATTTCAGCTTCTTCCTTAGCAATTTTTGCTAGGCGAGCCTTTTCTTTTTCAGCTTTTTTAACGTCTTCAAGTGTACGTTTGATTTCAATCATTTCGTATGTTTCAATCTCATCACCTTCAAGCACTTCAGAGAATCCACCGTCAAACGTTAGACCACATTCGTACTTCTCAGTCACTTCTTTCACATCATCTTTGAAACGACGCAAGCTGTCTAGAGAACCTTCATGGTAAACCACACCTTCACGTAGAAGACGGATTTTACCGTTACGTACCAACTTACCGTCAGTTACAAAGGCACCAAAGATCTTGAGCTTGTTGATCAACATCACCTGACGAATTTCAGCACGGCCTGTTACCTTCTCTTCAAAGTCAGGAGATAGTAGACCTGTAAGCGCCGCTTTCACGTCGTCTACAAGGCTGTAAATAACGCTATAGTAACGTACTTCAATACCGTCACGTTCCGCTGCTGTACGCGCTTGCGCATTGGCACGCACGTTAAAGCCAAGTATTAAGGCATCAGAAGCAGAAGCTAAGTTCACATCGTTTTCGGTAATCACACCAACAGCGCTATGAATCACTTGTACTTTAACTTCTTCCGTTGCAAGTTTACTCAATGAATCTGTAATCGCTTCTACAGACCCTTGAACGTCACCTTTAACAACAACAGAAAGTTTGACAACTTCACCTTCAGCAATTTTACTAAAGATAGAGTCCAGTGAGGTTTTAGCATGAGACATAGCCACTTTTTCACGTTTTTTCTGAGAACGGAAAGCCGCAACTTCACGCGCACGCTTGTCACTTGTTGCAACCTGGAATGTATCACCAGCGTCACAAACACTTTGTAGACCTTGAATTTCGACAGGTGTTGCAGGACCAGCTTCTGTCAAGCGGTTCCCTTTATCATCCATCATAGCACGTACACGTCCCCAAATAGAACCAGCAACAAACACGTCACCTACTTTTAGCGTACCACGAGAAATAATAACAGAGGCAATTGGACCGCGACCTTTATCAAGGCGAGATTCAACAACCACACCGTCAGCACGACGTTCAGGGTTCGCTGATAATTCAAGTACATCAGCTTGTAGAAGGATCATTTCTTCCAACGTATCAAGCCCTGTCCCTGCTTTAGCAGAAATTTCAACACAAACAATGTCACCACCAAATTCTTCTGGAATAAGGTCATGGCTTAAAAGCTCTTGGCGCACACGGCTTGGATCAGCAGCGGGCTTATCACATTTGTTGATAGCAACAATAATTGGCACTTCTGCAGCTTTAGCATGACGTATTGCTTCAACTGTTTGCGGCATAATACCATCATCAGCAGCAACAATTAGAATGACAATATCTGTAACAGACGCACCACGTGCACGCATCGACGTAAACGCCTCGTGTCCTGGTGTGTCTAGAAACGTAATCATACGGCCAGATTCTGTTTTAACTTGGTAAGCACCAATGTGCTGTGTAATACCACCAGCTTCACCGTCGGCAACGTGCGTTTTACGCAAAGCATCCAATAAAGATGTTTTACCATGGTCAACGTGACCCATAACAGTCACAACTGGAGGGCGTTCTATAAGTTCTTTTTTAGTATCTACGTCACCCACCAAATCATCTTCAACGGCATTGTCATTGACAAGTTTGTATGTATGACCAAATTCTTCAACAATAAGAGCTGCTGTTTCTTGATCGATAGATTGGTTTTGTGTCACCATCTGCCCCATCATCATCAACTTCTTAATCACATCAGAAACTTTTTCTGTCATACGGTTGGCAAGTTCTTGAACTGTAATAATGTCTGAAATGGTAACTTCACGTAATACTTTGTCTTGAGTATTTGTGCTTGTAACCACACGCCCACCACGGCGACGTTGGCCAGACATTGTACGCATACGCGTTTCTAATTTTTCTTTGTAAGCATTACGCCCACCACGTTTTTTAGAAGAGGTTGTTGCCGCTTCAGTTGTAGCAGTTTTTGTACCTTTTTTCTTGCCTGTAAATTCATCAGCAGAAATAAAGCGCTTATTCGTACCTTTTTGTTCAGCCGTTGTTGCAGCCGCTTGCTGCTCTGCAAGCTCTTGCTTCGCACGCTCTTCAGCTTCTTTATTAAGCAACGTATCTTCTTTTGCTTTTTCTGCGGCAAGTTTTTCAATTTCTTTTGCTTTTAGATCCGCTTCCTTCTTGCGCATCTCTTCTTCTTTTTGAGTCTGAAAATTTTGCAGCGTGCCGGCTTGCTTGCGTGCTTCTAGGCGTGCAGCTTCTTCAGCGGCAGCATTTTTTTGCGCATTTTCAAGTGCCTTGAGGCGCTGACCCATTTCTGTTTCAGGTTCAACCTCTTTGGCTGGAGTAGCAGCAGGCGTTGGTGCAGCAAAACGGCGACGTTTTACTTCAACAGACACACCTTTTGGCGCCGATGACGCCTTAGTACCACCGCCTAAGCTAAGTGTACCACCGAGACTCAACGTCCCTTTTTTTGTTTTCTCTGAATCAGTCATTCATTACTCCATTTTATTTTCTATAAAAAATGTCTGGTAACGTTCCCACGCAACTTTTACATTTTCTACCTGTGGCTTGTCTAACAAGCCGACTAAACTAATATTTTCACCACCCAAGGCGTGCGACAACTCGTCTTTTAAAAGTTCCGAGCAAACGCCCACTTCCCATGAATGGACACGTTTTGTCACGTCGCCGCCTGCATCTCCTGCTAGAAATACGGTAGCTATGTTCCCTTTGTGGTAAATCTCTTTTACCTTTTCAAGCCCTAACACGGTTAAACCGCTTTTTTTAGCAAGGCTTAAGCTTGCAACCAACTTTTTCTTCAAAGTGCTGGTTACTGTTTCAAGTATATCGCTAGGGACAGTGACCTGCAAAGCTTCTTCAAAAAGCTTACCCTCTAACGCTTTACATAGAAGGTCTTTTTCGCAAGGTATAAAAACCTCGGCTTCTGTCGGTGCCTTTTCGTCTACGTCAAACCATAAACTTCCTTCCGGCCCCTTCACAAAACGCAGGCGTTCTCCTTGTTCAATTGCTTGACTTTCAAAAAGGAACACCTGTTGTTTCATGCACACTTTTTCCTTTTAAAATTAAGCGTGTTTTGCAGTAGAATCTGAAAGATGAGCATCATCTTCGTCTTCATCTTCAAACCAGTGCTTACGCGCTTCCATAATCAACGTTTCAGCTTGGTGTTGTGTCATCACACCTTCAGGCAAAATTTCCAACAATTCATCTGTTGCAAGCTCTGCAAAGTCGTCAAGTGTCGTAATGCCTTTACGAACAACATGCATCAACATTTCAAGTTTAAGACCGTGTAAATCTACAAGTTCTTTTTCTACCTTCGCTTTTTTAAGCTCAGCTACTTGTTCATCAATTATTTTTTGCGCACGTGCTTGAATTTCAATTGCAAGGTCTTTGTTAAAACCTTCAATGGCAGCAATTTCGTCCACACTTACAAGAAGCAATTCGTTAATGCTTGAAAAACCTTCGTTGACAAGAACATGTGTAATTGTCTCATCGACATCCAAGCCTTCCATAAAGCTCTTAGATACTACTTCAAATTCTTTTTGACGACGTGTTTCTTCTTCCACTTCTGACATAATGTCAATGTTCCAACCTGTAAGGATAGAAGCCAAGCGTACGTTTTGTCCACGACGACCAATAGCAATAGATAATTTATCTTCTGGAACAATAACATCAATGCGCTGCTCTTCTTCGTCTAAAACAATTTTAGAAACCTCTGCTGGCGCTAGCGCTTCAACCAAGTAATCAGCCGGGTTTGCTTTCCACTGAATAATATCAATGCGCTCACCTTGAAGCTCAGTTGTGATGTTTTGCACGCGTGAACCACGCATACCAACACAAGCACCTACTGGATCTAAGTTATGGTCGTATGATTTCACAGCAATTTTAGCACGGAAACCAGCATCACGGGCAACACCCATCACTTCAATCACACCATTACCAATTTCTGGCACTTCTTCTTCAAAAAGTTTTTTCAGAAACTCTGGGTGTGTACGGCTTAGAAATACTTGTGGGCCACGTGGCTCACTTTGTACCTTGTAGATATATGCACGTACGCGGTCACCCGTACGGTATGACTCACGTGGAAGCATTTCGTCACGAGGCAAGAAACCTTCGGCTGTGCCGAGGTCTAATGTTAAACCAGCGTAATCTGTACGTTTTACTGTACCAGAAATAAGCTCACCATTGTTGTCTTTAAATGATTCGTATTCTTTAACACGCTCTGCTTCACGTACTTTTTGGAAAATAACTTGCTTCGCTGCTTGCGCTGCAATACGACCAAAAGCAATTGGAGGCAGGTCTTCAGACAAGAACTCACCAACTTGGATGTTTGGGTTACGCTTTTGTGCTTCTGCAAGCAAAATTTGCATGCTGTTTTCTTTAAGAGGGTAACCACCCTTGTCACAAGCTGTGCGCATTTCCATTGGGCGGTGCTCACGCTGTGCTAAACGATATTCCTCTTCGTTCACAGGTTCCATCACCAAGTTAACAACTTCAACAACCTTTTTAAGAGTAACGTCACCTGAAATGCGATCCATCGTTGCGACTACATTTAAGTGCATACCGTATTTACGGCGCGCAGCCATTTGGATAGATTCCTCCATCGCAGCTAGAATACTTTCCTTGTTAATGCCTTTTTCGCGTGCAACCGCATCAGCAACTTGTAACAATTCCAAACTCATTCTCTTATTCCTCTGTCATATTCATTATTTGTTTAATATCTTCATCTGTAAAATACAGGTGAGCGAATTTAATTTGCTCGTATGGAAGGTTCACTTCCATCTCATTTTCGTCCAAGGTTATGGCAACTTCCCCGTTTTCACATCCTTGCATAACACCTATAAACTTGCGGCGGTCGTTAAAAGGTACAGCCATCTGCACTTTCACACGGCTACCCGCATAGTCTTTAAAATCTTTTTCTGTTACAAGTGGGCGTTCCATGCCTGTGCTTGAAATTTCCAACGAATAGCGTGCCGAAATTGTATCTTCTACATCAAGTAAAGCAGCGGCCATACGTGACACCTTTGCACACTGACCAACCGTTGCAGAAAGAGGGTTATCTCTTGTTGCTTCTGTCGGCTCAATCATAACCTGTAACACATTGCTACCTGAACCACCTGTAAAACGCACACGTACAATTTTAAGACCAAGTTCTTCAACCCCTGGTTCAATCAATTGCCATACTTCATTTTCTATCGGCTGTAACATTTAGGCCTTCTCCTTAAAAAACTTCATTTAAAATATAAAAAAAGCGGGTTATACCCACTTGTTTTACAAAAAGCGCATTTAACATGCCTTTTTAAAACTCTTCAACAAAACGGACTATATAACCATTCCCTTTATTTAGCAAGAGCTCTTTGTATTTTTTTTGGCTATTTAACCATAGCCTTTGGCATAGCCTTCACCATATCCAAAACCTTACGACGCAACACGTCGTCTGTGATGCTGTAATAAGCCTTCATCAGCTCAATCGTTTCACGACTGCGCATCTGCTTGTCGAACTTGGAAACATCTTCTGAAACAGCCATACGTCCAGAATTTTCGTCATACCCTTCAAACATATAAGAAACTGGAACGCTTAAAATGCGCGAAATAGCATATAGACGGCTTGAACCAACACGGTTACTTCCATTCTCATACTTCTGCACCTGCTGAAAGGTGATACCAAGTTGGTCCGCCAACTTTTCTTGACTTAGTCCTAGGACTGTACGTCTCATACGGACGCGACTACCTACATATACATCTACTGGATCTGGCCCAACCATTGTTAAATTCCAATTCTTTTTATATTGATACACAGCCTTAGAAATAAGGTTGCCCCTGCGCATTTTTATTTATCACTTTAATTTTCATGGTGAATATATATCAAAAAATACTAAACAGCAAAAAAAAAGCTACGGAAATAGCCATTTTGCACGTTGACCTAGATGAATAATAACAACATCAACCGTGAATTGTATTCAAAATTCAACCTGTTATAAGCAAACAACTAAAGCTGTCACAACTTAATGTATATATTTAAAGGCTTATCGTCAAGCACATCCAAAGATGTAACAGTTCGACCAAACCTGTCAATAAACGCATTAACACCAAAATTACCCACACGTATAAAACTCTTTCCTAACGAAATAGCACGTACCTTAGAAAACGCAAAGTGCTGATAAGGACCAATTGTCCCTTCAAACCATGCATCATTTGTTATATTTAAAACGTATGGAGAATCTTCTGAAACCAAGCCTTTACTATTTGGCAAAACAACTTCTCCACAAATAAGAGGCGAAAACGAAACCCCTCGCACCGAAAATGTTTTTTGAGATGGCGCACCTGGCGTATATTCCCCCTGCCCTTGCAAGAAAAGCTCAAACAATGCGGGGAAATATTCCCTTAATGGAAAATACTCGCCAAAAGGCACAAGATGGCGTTTATCATAACGATAAACCTCTTCGCCTTTTTGCAAAGCATACAAACTATTATAAAACTGCCCTTTTGTATTTATATAGGGCGCACCCACAACAAGCGTTGGTGCTAAAACATAACGCGACAAATAAGTGCGGAGTTTTTCTTGCTGATTTAACATAGCGGTTACCGCTGTTTCTGGCCATATCACAACATCTGGCACTGTCTCACCATCATTACTTTGCGTAATATATCTGTCTATAAACGCTTTGCGCTTTAAAGGCTTCCACTTTTCCATCTGATCCACATTTCCAGACACCAAACGTATATGCAACTTATCAGCCGCAGGCGTTGTCACATCCTCAACGGGGTTGAAAAGCAACCTTTGATAACCGTAGCCGTAACAAAACACCAAAAGTACAACTGAAAAAATGCGCCATTTTCTGCCATAAAACAAAGATGAAGCCGCAAGTAACAACACAAATGAAAGTAAATAAATGCCACCAAAAGAAGCTATTTGTAAAAAATTATCAGAGAAAGCCCATTGATAACCCGCCAAATTCCATGCAAATGTTGGCGTTAAAATAGAGCGTATAAATTCTGAGATTAACCAAAAAGTCGCAAATACAAAAGGTGCAAAACCACTGCAATCATCAGCCACTAAACGCAGTTGACGCCCCACCATCGCGGTATAAAAAGCCAAATACAGAGAAAGAAGCATCACGCACAAACCGCCCACCAAAATAGCGAATGGCAAGCTTCCTAAAGTGACATAGAAAGAACCCACAAGCCAATGTAGCGACGTTACAAAATGAACAAATCCAAAAATAAGCCCTATTTTAAAGGCTTCTTTTTTCGAAGAAGCTTTCATAAACAAATAAAACAAGCCCCCCAAACAAGCCCCGCCTAAAACCCATAAGGAAAAAGGTGCGAATCCAAGTGTATAAAGTGCACCTAAAAGAGCCGCTAAAGACTTAGGTTTTGACTGTATTTGCTTTTTTATATTTTCGAACATCAACAAAAGATACTGCATTTAAAGAAAAGCCACAAGTGTATGAAAAAAAAGCCCTGCTCAAAAACAGGGCTTTTTTTACTATTCAATAAATACCAACAAACTAAACAGCCTTAAAAGACTTTGGTATATAGGTTACTTTTTGAACGCGACGTCCATCAGCCTGAGTGACAACCAAGCGACAACCCGATTCTAAATTAAAGGTCGCCCCCTCTTCTGGTACACACCCTGCCAATTCAAGCACAAGACCACCAACAGTTTCATAATCAGCATCGTCGCTCACACACAATGACTGACGCAAGCCATCTTCGAGGTCTTCTATTTCAACGCGCGCATCTAATGCATAACGCCCTTCAATAAGCTCAATAACGCCCTTAACAACTTCTTGTTCATTTTCATCATCAAGGTCACCTACAAGTTCTTCCATAATATCTTTTACAGTAATAAGACCTGTTGTACCGCCATACTCATCAACCACCACAGCCATTTGTACAGCATGGTTACGCATTTCATCTAATACCGCAGAAATAGCAAAACTTTCTGGCACAAAAGTACAAGGACGCATAACGTTTTTTAGAGTAAATTCTTCTTCCCCTGCAACATACTGAAAAAGGTCTTTAAGTGTCACAAAGCCAACAACTTCATCCAAGTCCTTTGCGCACACTGGTAATCTAGAGTATCCAGACTCTTTAAAAGTTCCTACAACTTCTTCGAAAGTGTCTGTTTTAGATAGATGGACAATATCACTACGTGGTACGCAAGCATCGTCAGCAGTAATACTGCTAAACCTTAAAACCGCCTCAATCAGCTCTCTTTCCTCATTCGTCAAAGGAAGTTCAGCATCTTCACGGCTTTCAATTAAATCTTGCAAACCTTGGTCTAAATCGCGCTTAAATAAACTTCTAAAAGAAGCAAACATGCGCTTTAGAAAATGCTCTCCACTTAAATGTGAAGGTTCAGCTTCTGCCTGTGTATCCATATATATTTATTTGTCACCTCATTTATATTCATCTTATCGAACGTATATTTATTCTATTTACTTATGATACGGGTCATTAATACCCAGCTTTGAAAGAATCTCTATCTCTAAAGCTTCCATTTCTTCCGCTTCTGTATCTTCTATATGGTCATAACCATATAGATGTAAAACACTGTGTATTAACAAGTGGCTTAGGTGGTTATCCACCGTTTTAAATTGCGCACTTGCCTCTTTTTTTAAAGTATCACAAGAAATAATAATATCACCTATATATTTTTCTGCCAACTGTTCCATGCCTGGCATGTCATCTCCTGAAGGAAATGACAAAACATTCGTAGGCTTATCCTTGCCTCTAAAGTCTTTATTTAATTGCTGAACCTCTAAATCATCTGAAAAACGAAGCGTAAAGCTTAAGTCTTTACCCTTCCAACACGCTGGAGATTCAACCACACTTTCTATAGCACGAAGCGCCTCTTGCAGTAAATTTTCTACAGGCTTTTGAGTTTCTAGCTTTATATTTTCATCAATCGTTGGTATCAACATGTTGCAAATCTTCTTTATTTAAGTAGCTTATTTACTATATTCACATACCAATAGCAATGGGTATAGCAGCTGCATACGAAATTCCACCCACTAACAATTGCTCCTGCCAACGCCCTTCACCCCACAAAAGAGACGAAATAACCATCACAACAGGCCCCACCAACGCCATAGCCACCCAAGCTAATGTTACTGGTAAATGCGTTACCAAAATCGATAAAATCATCACCTCACTAAACGCAAGCAAAATACCAATACACATTGTCTGACGTCCCAGCACACAACGCGCCACACCACGCAAAGGCATACGCCCTAATACACAAGAAGAGAATGTCATTCCCACGCCTGTTAACAACAACAGGCCGTACCAGTTTGCATGCGTTAAGAAATAATGGTCTATCATGCCAAACATACAGCCGATAGAAACCATAGCCATAAACATTAACTGTATAAAAAAGGGTTGCGTATTTAAATGCCCTCTAAATGTAAAATACAGCCCCGTTAACGTTAAAACAACAACAGAACCCCATTGGAAAACACTTAACTCTTCACCAAAAATACTATTCCCAATAGCAATGAGGCCAATACAAATAAAACTATAAAAACCGGCACTACTGTTACTGGTTTTACGCACAGTTTGACCTGCAAAATTCATTCCCCAAAAGCCAAAACCTTTCAATAAGCCAAGCGCAATTAAATAAGGCGTTTCAGCCAATGAAGCAAAGGCAGAATCTGCCATATCTTTAAACAAAGGATATATGAGCAATGAAACAATCAACATCCAACCACCAATCGAAGCGCAAGCTTCAGCAGGTGTCATAACAAAGGCCTGACGACGCATATAAAGAGCCCTTATTAAAATAAGAACAAACAAAAACGTCATAAAAAATAACTGAGACATATAACCGCCATTGTAAGATTTGAAGAATTAGTTTAATTTATTAACTGTAATTATCAATAAAAACAATAAAAAAGTTAACTTTAAAATGCAAAAAAACTTCCTTTTCACAAGTGAATCTGTGTCTGAAGGGCACCCTGACAAGGTATGCGACCGTATTAGCGACGCTATTTTAGACGCCTTTCTTTCAAAAGACCCTCAATCACGCGTAGCGGTAGAAACCTTAGTCACAAAAGACCTTGTCACGGTTGCAGGTGAAGTACGCTCAACATTCACACCTGATTATGACAATATTATTCGCAGCGCTATCCGCAACATTGGCTACACTGACGGCGACTTTAATGCTGATACCGTTGAAATCATCAACCGCATCCACAGCCAAAGCGCTGAAATTGCACAAGGTGTAGACGAAGGTGAAAAAAAGGAAGAAGGTGCTGGCGACCAAGGCCTTATGTTTGGTTATGCCGTAAACGAAACACCTGAATTAATGCCCGCCCCTATTTACTATGCCCACCTTATTGTAGAAGAGATGGCTAAAATGCGTCACGCGGGTGAAACGCGCCTTGGCCCAGATGCCAAAAGCCAAGTCACACTTATTTACAAAGACGGCAAACCTGTTGGCGCTGATACAATTGTGGTGTCACACCAACACACAAGCGACACAAGCATTGAAGAAGTAAAAGAATTAGCATTACAAGTTATTAACCGCATCTTCCCAGCGGGCTGGATTACAGAAAAAACACGCCTATTTGTGAACCCAACAGGTTCTTTCATTTACGGTGGACCAGGTGCTGACACAGGCCTTACAGGTCGTAAAATTATTGTCGACACATACGGCGGTATGAGCCGTCACGGTGGTGGTGCATTTAGCGGGAAAGACCCTACAAAGGTAGACCGTAGCGCTGCTTACGCTGCCCGATACCTTGCTAAAAACGTGGTTGCTGCAAAACTTGCAGACAGTTGTGAAATTCAACTGTGCTACGCCATTGGCGTAAGTGAACCTTTAGCTGTTTACCTTGATACGTTTGGCACAGCTAAAAATTATAGCGATGAGCAAATTGCCAGCGCTGTTAAAAAATCGATGTCACTTTCACCACGCGGTATCCGTGAACACCTAAAGCTAAACAACCCAATTTATGAACGTACCTCTGCTTATGGCCACTTTGGTCACAAGTCAGAAAATGGTTTTTTCACCTGGGAAGCAACAGACCTTACAGAAACGATTCAAAGCAATCTTTCTTAAAAGAAGTAATCCTTCTTACACAACAAAAAAGAGCCTCCTTATGGAGGCTCTTTTTTTTCGATATATCTATAACGTTAAGACTGAGGATTCACCAAAGGATTGAAAACTTCCGTCACAAATCCATCAACAGCAGCAACAAGGTCAGCCGATAGCGCCATTAAGCTATTATAATTTAGCGTATTAGCGCCTGAAACCTCGTTCTCACATCGCAATTCCGCTGCTGCATTTGCCTCCGCAATACGCTGTACAACTTCAGAAATATATTGATACTGAGGCGTTTCTGAAAACTCCTCTTTCAAATCACCTGATTGATGCAAAACAAATATTTTTGAATAAAGTAAACCGTTATCTGCCTGCATAGAAACTAACTTATCATAAGCTTTAGTAGCGCTTATATAAGCAGCATCTGAAAGCGCTGCCTTACAACGCTTAACACCAACAGGTTCAGCATCTGCAAAAACATTGACAGAAAAAGACATAGCCAGCATAAAACCAGTAGCAAGGGTTAGTAATTTTTTCATAAAAAAGTCCTCTAGAAAGTACTGTGCGATAGGCACAATAGTCATTAAATCTTGATAAAGATTTATAAAAGAAAAAGTAAAACTTCATATTAAACATAAGTATTTACGCCCTCATTTCAAGGCCTAATAACCTAAAAATACCCCTCTTTTAAAAGAAGGGTATTTAATTTCGTCAATTTTGACTTTCCACGTAACGTATAACCTCACGTTCAAAGTCTTTTAAAGCATCTGCGTACTTCACAATATAACCATATGCACTAAAACCATAACGGCCAAATATATTAGCGTCAATTCTAGCACCATTATACCAACAACTGGTGACAGCTGCTAAATAAAAGCCCTTCATAATAGCAATTTGATCAGCAATGGGTTTATACGCAGGAGAAGAAATATCTGCTTGCTTTAAAATATCGTAATAACTTACACCTGCTTTTGTTTTTATTAGGCTCAACCTTTGTCGCATTGGATCCCTAAAAAATTTTACCGTTCGCATCACCTTAACCCGACAAATAGAAATAACTGAAACATGAGACGTAGAAGAATTTACTTCGCGCGCATAAGCTACAGTAGAAGACCAGCCAAAATTTAAAAACAAAAGCATACATAAAACATAAAGCTTCTTCATAAAAGCCCCCGTATACATGTAAACAACAGATAACAAAATAGAAATTCAGCCAAAGCTGTATAAAAGAAAAAGTAAAACACTTAAATATATTATATAGATATTATCATTTATTACAAGCATCTCTCTAAATCTGGCAAAAACACATTGCAAATGCATACAACTTCATTTACAAATATTTTTATGAAAAATTCAGAAAACGAACCATTTGTAAAAGTTGGCCGCATGCGTTCATTTGGGCGCACGTCTAGCCGCATGTCTCTTGAAGAACAAAATAAGCTTGAAGAACGCTTAAACGCATACAGCTGCACCGTCACAAACACCATAGATCTAACAACCCTTTTTGGGGCAGACGTGAAACACCTTGTGGTAGAGCTTGGTATGGGCAATGGTGAGTCTATTGGTATACGTTCACAAAAAGAAAACGACAAACACTTTATCGGCTGTGAAGTTTACAAAAACGGCTTACTTTCATTGGTACGTACAATAGAAGAAGAAAATATTAAAAACCTAAAGATTTGCAGTGATGATGCCCGCGAGCTTTTAGAGCAGTTACCTATAAAATCTGTTGATGAATTGGTGGTATTATACCCAGACCCTTGGCCTAAAAATAAGCAGAAAAAGCGTCGTATTATAAATGAGGAACTTTTAAACTTAGCCAATAAAGTCCTAAAAGAAGATGGCACACTTTTCATTGCTACCGACATTCCAGACTATATGATGTGGATACTACGTGAAGTTTATAACCACAGCGTTTTCTTCCCAACGGCTATTTCCCCCGAAGAATGGGCCACACCCCCTTTATGGTGGCACAGCACAAAATACGAGCAAAAAGCTATTATTCAAGGGCGAAAACCTTGGTATATGCCTTTTAAACGTAATGTTGACAAGTCAAACACCAAGTGCAAACCGCTTATCAAACAAGCAGATAAATAAAACACCACAGTAATATTGTAAATTTATAAATAAATAGCAACGTCACTTCAATTACGTTAAAATATTTTTAATAAAAAAATTAGTGGGAATAAACATATGTCAATATTTGCAATAGCTGCAGGTGGCGCAATCGGCGCCTTAGGACGTTACGGCGTGATGAGCCTTGTGGGCTTAACAACCTTCCCCTACGCAACTATATTGGTGAATGTTATAGGATCTCTTGCACTGGGTGCACTTGTTGAGGCAAACGCCCTGTTTTTAGACTTATCCGAAAATACAAGGCTCTTTCTTGTTGTTGGTTTACTTGGTGGTTTCACCACTTTCTCTACATTTAGCATGGACAGCGTTTTTCTCCTTCAAAAAGGTGAGTTCCTTAAAGCCGGTCTTTACATGGTTGCAACACTTACACTGACCCTTGCAAGCTTCATGGCTGGCATGTGGCTCATAAAATAAGGTAATTTCATGAAAAAATTATTACAACTACTCGCGTTATCAAGTGTCATGTTTACAAGCATTGCCTTTGCAAGTGCAGAAAACGCGAATGAACGTCACGCAAATAAGGACGAATTGGTTGGCGCTTGGCGTGTTGTTGGTTTTTTATCGGGTAGCTTTGGCAAGCATTACCCTGACAGCCATTATCTAGCACCCTCACAAATTTATGGTTTCTACCCTGATGGACATGTGCGTTCCCTTGTTTCAGACAAGGCAAAATCATACACACAGAACCTAGAAGAACTAGAGGCGCATTTCACAAATAAGCCAGCGACACTACATTACAACTTTATAAATGATAGTCACATCGCTATCACTATTGATGAAAAACAAGAGATAGGTACCGTTTGGCGTGCACACATTTCGGTAGAAGATGGCAATTTAGAGGGCATTCCTTTTAAGTCTGGTGATCTTATTATGGGTATGACACCTAAAAAAGATGACCCAGAACAAAAAATGCGCTACATCCGTGTTTTACGCAAAAATCAATAAAGCGTCCAATCGCCAAATGTAAAACTATTGAAAAATCACACCCAAAATCAGAGATTATTTTTTATAAGAAACACATAAGCCAAAGCACCGCAAACCACATAGCATCCGCACGATAAAAGCTCTAAAAATTATCTTTAAGTAGGCGTAGCGCCTTAAATTCTGTCACATTAACCGCCTGCAAGAAGACATTATGTAATTTTTCAGCCTTTATTGTACTGGGCACTGTACGTTTTGATAATGCACGCATCTGCTCAGCGCCCTTCAAAGCATGTTGAATATCTATATTTTCTGGTTTGACGTGCCGGGCAAATTTCAAATTAGATACCGTATATTCATGTGCACAATAAATAAGAGTTGAATCTGGCAGAGACTTTAATTCAACCAAATAGTTAAACATCATATCAGCCGTACCTTCAAACAGCCTTCCACAACCACCTACAAACAAAGCATCACCACAAAACAAACAGTTGTCATCAGCAAAATAATACGCAATATGCCCCATAGTATGCCCTGGTACATATATAACTTTTGCAGCACACAAACCAAGATGAATACCCTCGCCATCTTCAACCATTTGCGTCACACAAGGTATGCGGTATGCATCATCCCTAAACGCAACAACCTCACATTTATATTTTTGAACCAATTTCTGTATGCCACCTACATGGTCATGATGATGATGGGTAACAAAAATTTTTGATAATTTTTTAGCACCCAGCGCCTGTATAACAACATCGGCGTCCCCTGGGTCAACCACGGCTATTTCTTGCGTGGCGTCACAAGCCAGTAAAAATATATAATTATCATCAAAGGCGTTTAATATAGTCACATTTAACAATTTGGTTAACCTTCTATTTCTTGTTTAAAAAGCACTTGATCCATACGCCCATTACTCTCTCTTGTTCCAATACATAAATAGGCCTGCACACGCTTAAACGGTGGCTTTACGGCACTTAATTTAGGTAATACCAACCCATGGCATTCATGACAACTTAATGTGATATGCGGTCTAAAATCTACCCCCACTTCACTGTGCACGTTATAGTCACTCACAATATTTAAAACCTTGTCCTGAATCTTTGAAAGCTTGCCCCACTCCTCCAATAAAAAAGATGTATACACACGTCCGTCATGCGGCGCATCTATACAAAATGATTTTAATACAACGCTATATGAAAGTGGTATACCGTATTCTAAAAAACGCTGCCATAAATACTCAGCCTCATCAATGCCAGCATCAATGTGTGCAAGAGTTATATGTGCATGCGTGTTTTCTCCCAAAACACAGCTCGATACACTTTGCTTATTAAGCCCTTTAGAAAGAAGGTTTAGACTTTGGGCATCTTCTTCTGAAACAATTAGCGCTATATTCAGCATCACGAGAACCTTTTTATAATACAAAGTCCATGATAACATAGATACACAAGCACTTAAACAAGGCATTAAAAGAGATAATGGATATATTAACCTTAAGAGATTGGTACAGAAGCCCCACAGGGCATATGGTCAGACGGCAAATACAATCTGCCTTACATGATATGTGGCCAAGCATCACAGGCAAACGTATTTTAGTGATAGGTTATGGCGCCCCTTATATTAAGTTGTGGTTAAAAGAAGCGCAGGTTTTTTGCGCTTTGCCTTCACAAATGGGTGGCATTAGCTGGCCTGACCGCAAACCTAACCGCGCAACGCTTATATCTGAAGCAGAGCTTCCGTTCATGGACGGATTTTTCGATGCTATTTTAATGGTACATAGCCTAGAGTTTTGTAAAGATGATAGCCAACTTTTATGGGAATGTAGTCGAATTTTAAAAGACGATGGTCGTATTTTATCTATTGTACCCAACCGTGCTGGCGCTTGGTCACACCGTGAAATGTCACCCCTTGCCCGTGGCAAGCCATTTAGCCAAGGCCAACTTATGCGCGCTTACAGAGACAGCGCCTTTTTAGTAACCAGCCAAACATACGCTTTGTACGTACCACCCACCGACCGTGAATGGATTTTAAAACACAGCGCAACTTTTGAAAAGCTGGGGCGTAGATGGCGCGCACCTTTAGGTGGGGTTATTTTAATGGAAGGTAAAAAAGATATCCACGCACCTATTGTTGTACGTGCCTCTAATAGATTTACAAGAAAATTAACCTTTAGGCCTTGCCCAGCATTATATTCAACCAAATAGTTATATAAACAATATACCTTTTAGTTAAATATTAAATATCAATAATTAAACTTATTGGTTAAATAAAATAATTGTTAAAAAAGATATAGATAAAATATATGAGCTATTGAATTAAAGCGTACTTATATTTTTATCGATATATGACTGAATATCATTCAATTCAGATTCTATAACACCCAATACCTCTTCACGCTTTTCAGGGAGCGCCACTTCGGCTTGCTTACAAGCATCCACCAAAGCAGTCATAGCAAAGTTAGAGGATGAACCTTTAAGACGATGTGCTGAACGCTTCCAAGCGTCATCATCGCCAGATTGAAGTGCGTTTTTTAATAAACCAACAGCTTCATTTGCCCCTGTAAAATACACATCTAAAAACTCTTTAATTTCCTGAAGGTCTCCCCTGCAAATATCTTTAAGCGTTTCAATATTCACAGGCGTACTTAAAGCAGGGTCGTCTACCTCTTGCGTTTCGTCCACAGACGCCAGTATTGGTAGCCTCCCACTTGAAGAGGCAAGTGAATCTGAAGTACCCGCATCTATTAAATAAGATTTTAAAATACTAATAAGCTTGGCCTGCGTAATGGGCTTACTTAAATAATCATTCATACCCGCTTCATAACATTCCATTTTATGCTCTTTCATCGCATTTGCAGTCAAAGCAATAATATTTGTAGGTTCAATGTTTTTATTTTTCTCATAGATTCTTATTTTGCGCGTTGTTTCTATACCGTCCATTTCTGGCATTTGCATATCCATAAGCACTAAGTCATATTTATTGTTCACAAACTTATCAAAAGCTTCCACACCATTACTGCTTAAATCACAAACAATACCCAACGATTTAAGCATAGACGATATAACCTTTTGATTGACAAGGTCATCTTCTGCCACAAGAAGCTTCTTACCAACAAAGGCGTCTGTCATCGTCTCTACCAGGTCGGAATCTACAAAGATAAAATCTTTTTCATGGCCTGTGCTATCCCTGCCAAGCTCAGATAAAATATAAGTCAATTCTTTTAAAAAGAACGGTGATTTCAGGTGCGCATCTACTTTTAAATATTTCAGTTTTTCGTAGTTAACATAATCCTCGCGGGAGGTGAGGCTAATAATTTTAACAGAATCAAAAATTTTGGTACTACGGATATTTTTTATAATAATATCGCTTTTAACCTTGTTAGAAGACATGTTTATAAACACATATTCATATGGAACGCCAGTCTCATTGCCTTTTTCCAAAAGAGCTATAATTTTATTTTTATTTATTTCTGTTTCAATGTCTAAACCAACATAGGCAAGCAAGTCTTTAGTAATTTCACGCTGTATTTTGTTTTCGTCAATCAACAAGAGACGACCTGTATATTTGTTTTCCTGCATAGCCATGCGGTAACGACCTTCATACGGCAAATCAATTTCTAGGTTTAAGTTAAAAATAAATGTGGAGCCTTTGTCAACTTCACTTTCTACCCTCACTTGACCATTCATCATAGAAACCAACTGAGAAGTAATCGCCAACCCTAAACCTGTGCCGCCATATTTACGTGTTGTTGATGAATCTGCCTGCACAAACCTTTCAAAGACCTGATTTTGCTGCTCTGGTGTAATGCCTATACCTGTATCCATAATTTTAAATACAAATTGATCCATTTCATCATAGCTAACGTCAACCATAACATAGCCTGAATGTGTAAATTTAATAGCATTACTTAAAAGATTTGATAAAATTTGCTTAATACGCGTCGGGTCACCAATGAGCATAATAGGCGTGGATGGGGCATAACGTACAAACAAATCAACTTTCTTTTGGTTGGCAGCTGCTGAAAATATATTTGCCACGTCAAAAACAACCTCTTTAAGGTCAAACGACACAAACTCAAGTGATAATTCCCCTGCTTCAATTTTGGTAAAGTCTAAAATATCGTTAATAATACACAATAAACTATCAGCACTGCTGCGGATTGTTTCAGCGAAGTCTTTTTGATCTATATCAAGGTTACTACTCATCAACAAATCAGTCGTTCCTATAATACCATTCATAGGTGTACGAATTTCATGGCTCATATTCGCCAAAAAGTCTCGCTTAGCCATGTTGGCTATTTCCGCAAGTTTACGTGCCTTTTCGGCGGCATCTCGTTCTTTAATTAAATTAAAATCACGCTCTTGAATTTTAAAAATCATGTCATTAAAAGAACTAATCATACTACCAAGTTCGTCACGGCGCTCTAAGTAGTTATTCGGAATAGAAATATCATAGCTTTCTGTCATACTACGCATCAGTTTTGTAATATGCTTAAGTGGCGTTACTAAAATAGACTGAATCGCATAAAACAAATTAAAGACAATAATCGCCAAAACGCAAATAAGCGCGGTAATTTGAATCCAAAGCAATTCATTATAACTACTTATAATATAGCCCAGCGACCAAGACATCGCCAAATAACCAACCAAACCTTCATCCTTTAAAGAATATACAGGAGAAATAACACTATAGGACCTATCTGTATTCACAGAGAAAAGTTCCCCATCGTGAGTAGTTTTATCTTTATACTTTAAGAAAGTATTGTCTAAATCTGCGATACCAAGGTCATATATAGATATTTGATGCGCAATTTTAATACCACTGGCATTATATACAGCAATCGCCTGCACTTGACTCGTCTCACTATGTAAAAGGTAAGCATATACCTCCTCGATAGATTCAATATCTTGATTTTCTAATCCTTTCGAAACAAGAGGTCTTAAAATATTAATCGTTTCCTTATAGTTGGAAAAAGCCATATCAAACATTTGTTGTTTTTGATACTGAAGACCGATAAAAATAATAATAGTCCCGCCCAAAATAATAAGCATTGTCAATATAACTGACAAACGCTTACCGACAGAATTATTATTTTTTTGCAGCATTCTTATTCCTAAAATTTTAAACGCATTTTTACATGCACAATCATAGCAATGATAAATCTATAAAACTACCTTTTGTAGCAACAAAGCAGAGATAGTATAACGAGGTGAATTATTAAACATTTGTATGACAGATGTTGTATTCAGTGCAACACCCCCGTTACAAAACCACGCAGACACAGCACATACAGTCGAAAACACACATCAATTTAGCCTGTCATATGCTTATAATCAAAACAAACCAATAATCATAAGGCAAGTATATGGGATTTTCGTACGCAGAATGGGAAGATATTTCAGTAATTGTACCTGCATACAATTCAGAAAATACAATTTTAAGAGCCTTACATAGCATTGCCAAACAAACAGTAAAAGTACGAGAGGTTATTATCGTGGACGATGGGTCTACGGATAACACCTTAAATATTGTAAACAAAGAGGCTACCTTAGAAGGTTGGGTTTTACCTATACATGTTTTTCAACAAAAAAACACAGGCCCCGCTGCTGCAAGAAACCATGCCATCAAACACGCCAAAGGTGAATACCTTGCCTTTTTAGACGCCGATGACGAATGGCACCCAACCAAAGTTGCCAGAAGCATCGAAGAAATGAAAAAACACAAGTGCACACTCATTGCACATGACCTCATACACCAATACAAAATGGGGCGTAAATATTATATAGAAAGCTCTCTAAACTACGAAAAAGAGCGTGTGGGTTGTCACGCACGTTTATTTTTAAACAATTATATAAATACCAGCACTGTGCTTGTGCGTAAAGACGCCGTCGTTGAAGCAGGCGGATTCGACCAAACCAGCCTTCACGATGTAGGCTACGACTTATGGCAAAGCATTTTAAGCAATCCTAAAAATACATTTTATGTTTTTAAAAGCGCGCTTGTTACTTATCACATTACAAACCATTCACTCAGCAGTAATATTTTACAACGCCTCAGACAGCACGAGCGCTTTATTGTCCGCCATGCAACCCATGCTGCAAAAGGTACTTTTTTACCGTTTCCATTATTGGTTATTAGTAAAACATACAATTTTAATATGGGCATTTCGGGACGCGCTATAAAAAGCAATATGTTTGGGGGCTATTTCATAACCATCATCCGTATGCCCTATTCCATATTAAAAACGCTTTTGCTTTCAATAGTGATGCCACGCTTCAAGCGCATTAATTATTTAAAATAATAATCATTTCTTTTTCAGGCGTATAGCTACGCCTAGGGGCCTGTCTTTTTGAAAGAATGTTTCAGTATTTAAAACATAACAAGGATTACGCTGCAGATGATTGATAAGCTGTTTCAATTCTATAGGTGTTTTCATATGTTCATATTTATGACCTGCAAAATATTCAAACGTGCGGTGAAAAGCATCTTTATAACGGCGACGCAAACAAAAGTAACCACCCGGCTTTGTTGAACGGTGTACCAAGTTGTTTTTACGTAAGATATACCCACACAAAGGTATCAAATAAAGAAACGCCGCAACCCTTGAATACATTTCAGCTAAATAGACAGATCTGGTTGACAGGAAATTTCTAAGACCTTGATTTACAGCCTTATAACGCATTTTCTGATACCAATACTGTGACTGCCTTACAGGGCATGATATCACAATTTCGCCGTTATCATTTAATATATCCCAAAGTGACTTCAAGCTATTGTCAAACGATTCAGTATGTTGAAGAACATCATTACAGGTAATAAGACCCGAAAACCCATTTTTTCTAAAAGGTAGAGCCTCTAAAGAACACTGCACAATGTCAATACATTCACACTCTTCCATACATTCTCTTGCAACACCATCTACATGATGTGAATTTTCCAAAACAATAACATGCTTAGCGCCATGCTCTATCATCCACTTACTTTGGTAACCAGTGCCACCACCGCAATCAATTACATTTTTACCTATAAAAGCATTGGGTGTCGTAAAAGTTTCTTTCACATATTCGTTCAACCATGACTCACGGTAAAGGTTTTGGTGAAAATCGCTGTGCTGTTCAGCATGAGATACCGATGTACGTACGCGGGCACGTTCACCCGTAAAGCGCGGTATACCATGACGCACAGGATAAGTATTGCCATTTTTACTCTCCAATATTCCCGCTGTAATATTACCGTTCTCATCATAACGTGGATGCTTAATAGACAATCGGCTCTGGTCTTCAGGGTCACATAACATATTCAGTAAATAAGGTGTCATGGTCATACTCTCAAATTTTTAAACTTTTAATACTTTAGTGACATGTCCCCTTCAAATCAACCCTTATAATGGTTGTATATACTTATTTGTATGACAATTCATCGTTTACAAAAAACATACAAATTCAAACACATATAAATTGCACATTACATACAACCATTATAAAACAATGCCTTAGATTAAAATCTATACTTTAGAGATAAAAAATAGTTCTTTAAGCACTACAAATAAGTCTCCATAGTAAATATATGTAATAAGTTATTAAAAAATATGCGAACTTTAAAAAGTGAGGATTAAACCATGACAAAAAACACGAAACATTGTATAAATATGACCTTAAGTGATAAAGCATTAGGGGATACTATGTTTTTAAAAGGGGATTCAAAATTGGCACCATTAATGCCGTTCGTACTAGATGCGATTAGTGAAGGTGTGTTTATTGTTGAAGGTAGGGGCGGGTCCTATGCTTTACTACAAGCCAATTTGGCTGTACGCAAAATTCTTGACATTAAAAACATTGTTTCGGGCCAAAACATGAGCGACCTTGTTGACGAAAACACAGGTAGATGGATTACTCACCAACTCAATAAAGTAATGCGTTTCCATGAAGTTGTAGACACCGAAGTCGCGTGGGACGTTTGCCGCACAGGTAAGCAGCATGTACACGTCAGGCTGATGCCTGTAATGGGTGAAAATGGTATTGACTATATCATTGGTACAGTGCGTATTATTAGCGACGACATGCAAATAAAAGCCCGTAGCCAAGAGAAAAACGACCGCTATGTCACCGCATTAGAATATGCCCCATATGGCGTTTGTTTTATCAATGATGAAGGCAGGCCTTCTATGGTAAACCGTGCACTTTGTCAATGGCTAGATATGCCTGTAAATTTCATTATGAAGTCACACATTTCTGATTTCTTTTCAGAAATTGATCGTGCTGTTTTTACCCAAGCACTAAACAAAGTTATTTCAAGCGGACGCAGTTACCGTGGTATTGAGCTTAAACTACGCCCTATCAATGGCGAATCTATTTGGATATCACTAAGCATGTCACGCGTGTTAGAAACTGAAAACCCATATACAATCGTACAGTTTGTGGACATTACAAAACGTAAAAACGAAGAAACCGAACTGATGCGTCTTGCCACTCAAGACCACTTAACCGAGCTTTCAAACCGTAAAGTTTTTGATGAAAACCTAGAAATGAGCATCAAACAAGCCAAACGTTACGACCGTCATGGCGCTGTTGTCTATATCGACCTTGACAACTTTAAAGGTGTTAATGATAACTTTGGTCACAAAGCAGGTGACGCCATTTTGCAAGAAGTTGGCAAAGTTTTAAAAGAAGTTTTCCGTGAGACAGACACAGTCTCACGTATTGGCGGTGACGAATTTGCTGTCATCATGAACGAGGTTGATGCACAAGAAGCTGAACGTAAAGCTTCTATCGTCGAAGAAAAAATTCGTGCCATTAGCGTAACAGTACACAACCAACAAGTTTCTGTCAGTGCGTCAATGGGTGTGCAAATGTTTAACGCATACAACAACCTAACACAAGAAGACATTGTAGCGGCGGCTGATAGGTCTATGTACATCAACAAGGCTGAATCTAAAATTGAGAAAAAAGCCCTACTCGACTCTTAATATTGAATATAAACCATTACAACCAAAGCGCTTTCCTTAAGCGCTTTTTGTATACAGACCTCTGTGTAAATAACAATTTGTGGCACATTCACTAAATTCTCAAGGAAAACCCTTTTTTTTGTGTGGCAATAGGTGTAAAACAGAATGACGTAAAAATTACACCAATTAAAGACAACGCAAAATATATGAAAAAAATTATCAGCGGTATTCAGCCAACGGGCCAACCAACACTTGGAAATTATCTCGGCGCTTTTAAGCCTCAAATTTCTATGCAAGACGAAGCCGATACAACTTACTTCATTGCAGATTTGCACGCCATTACAGTGCGTCAAAATCCTGCCGAATTACGTAAAAACACATATAGCGTTGCCGCATGGTATCTTGCATGTGGTCTAAACCCAGAAAAAGCGACTTTATTTGCACAAAGTCATGTAAGTGCACATGCGCAACTCGGTTGGATACTCAACACCTTCGCACAAATGGGCGAACTTGAGCGTATGACCCAGTTTAAAGACAAGTCTAAAAGCCACGCCAATAATATTAACGTGGGGCTTTTTGCTTACCCTGTCCTTCAAGCGGCCGATATTTTATTGCATCAAATTGATGAAGTTCCTGTGGGCGAAGACCAGAAGCAACATATAGAACTTACCCGTGATATTGCCACAAGATTTAACAACCATTTTTGTGGGGACAACCCAGATGCTAAACCTATTTTCACAATACCAAAAGCTGTAATGCCAAAGGCTGGCGCAAGAGTGCGCGACCTACAAGACCCAACAGCGAAAATGTCCAAATCTATTGGTGGTAAAGGTACTATATTTTTAGAAGATGACTTAAACGTTATTGCTAAAAAAGTAAAATCTGCCGTAACAGATAGCGATGCACAAGTGACCTATGACAAAGAAAATAAAGCAGGTGTTTCCAACCTATTAGAAATTTATGCTGTCGTTCAAAACATGTCTATCGATGACGCCGTCAAAGTATTTGAAGGGCAACAATATGGCACATTTAAAACAGCTGTCGCTGACGCTTTAGTGGCTGAACTTAAACCTGTACAACAACGCTACAATGCACTTATGCAAGACAGGGCGGAACTTGACCGTATACTCAAAATTGGCGCTGATAAAGCCAGAATTGAAGCCTTTCGTACATTAAACAAAGTTATGAAAAAAATGGGTTTTGTCCCCCCTATTAAATAAGGAGCCTCACTTTGGCACGCACTTCAAAAGCACGTAAAGAACGTAAAGAATTTAACCCCTCTTCCATGAAAAAAATGGAGTATACGGTTATTGTCTCTGTGCTTGCATTCGCCATTGCATTTATTGGACTTTCATTTTTTACAGGCATGGATAACGTTTGGGATAAATTTAACAGCCTTTCGGCTCAAACATGGGCTATTCTTCTTTCACTTTCACTCGTTAATTACGTGGGACGTGGCTTAAAATGGCACTTATTTGGTAAGCGCCTTGGTTTTAAAATCCCCTTAAAACGAATGGCTATTTATTATTTTAGCGGCATGTCCATGACAGTAACCCCTGGGAAAATTGGCACAGGTTTACGCTTATGGTTTCTTAAAAAATGCCATAAAGTTTCCTATTCAAAAGGTTTACCCTTAATGATAATGGACCCCATAACCGACCTCGCTTCTTTGTTTATCATGTGCCTTGCGGGTGTTGCGTCATTTGGTGGTGGTCAAAATGCTTCTTTGTTTGTCTTTGGTGCCATATTAGGTGGGTTAATGCTATTATTCGCCAAACCAAAATTGTTCTTATTGGTGATTAAAGGTTTATATTCCCTAACCAAGCGCACAAAACCAAGACGCTTTGCAGCATTGCAAAAAATGATACGTCACATCACAACTTTGGTAAGCCCTAAAGTATTCACCTCAACCGTATTTTTCTCAATGATAGGTTGGGGCGCTTCAACACTTGCTTTCCATACAATTTTAGTACAAATGGGTGCAGACATTAGCTTTACACAAGCCATGTTCATCTTTAGCTTTGCCACTATTTTAGGGGGTGCCACCATGTCTCCAGGCGGTTTAGGTGGTACAGAAGCCGCTATGGTCATTGCGCTTATCGCTTTAGGTATACCAGAAGAAACGGCCATTGCAGCAACCCTTGTAATTCGTACAACAACCCTATGGTTTGGCGTTTTTGTTGGCTTTATGTTTTTACCATTTGCTATGAAAATCGCTAAGCAAAAATAGAGCTATCCAACCTGACAGGAATATCTATTTGTGCCCTACATCATAATATAGATGATGGTACTTGCTTCTCATCTCTGTTTTTGGGAGAATATAAGTACAAAGAAAAATAACAAGGCGTAAACATTCATGACCGATAACAATCACGTAGATAGCTCTGAAGACAACAAGTCAAAGCCTGTGCGCTTGTCATTTGACGATAACCAGCTTTTGATTAACCTTTGTGGCCACCACGACAGTAACTTGCAACAAATTGAAGAGCACCTTGGTGTTCAACTTGTTGTGCGCGGCAACCAACTCGCCATTTTTGGTGACGTGACACAAGCCGATAAAGCCAAAGTGGTTTTAGAAGACCTTTATGAATTACTTGAAAAGGATATGACTGTAGGTGCCAGTGAAGTGAGTGCTGCTTTGCGTATTACCGATGGTTTAATAGATGCGACACAGCGCCCCAATGACCTTATTGGTGAAAAAGCTGTGATCCACACACCCCTTAAAAAAATTACCCCACGTACAGTGCAGCAACATGTCTATGTGAATGCGCTACGCACAAGCCGCCTAACATTTGGCGCAGGCCCTGCCGGAACAGGTAAAACGTTTTTAGCCATGGCTATGGCGATTAGTTTTCTGGCATCTAAGCAAGCTAAAAAAATCATTCTCACACGTCCTGTGGTTGAAGCGGGTGAAAACCTTGGCTTTTTACCAGGAACGCTTGAAGAAAAGATCGACCCTTATTTACGTCCATTATTTGACGCGTTAAATGATATGGTTGGACCTGAAAAAACAAAAGAATACTTAGAAAGCGGTGTCATTGAGATTGCACCACTGGCTTATATGCGTGGTCGTACGCTTAACGACAGCATTATGCTTTTAGATGAAGCACAAAACACAACACCAATGCAAATGCGTATGTTCCTCACCCGTATGGGTGAAGGTAGCCGTATGATTGTTACAGGCGACCCGTCACAATGTGACTTACGTCCAGGGCACCCAAGCGGTCTACGCGAAGCTTTGAACGTACTAGAAGGCCTAAAAGACATTGACGTCATTCGCTTTACCGACGTGGACGTTGTGCGTCACAAACTTGTTGCCCGTGTCGTACAAGCTTACGACGAACATGACAGGCAAATAGGTATGAAAATAGACAGTAAGGGTTCATGGTAAGGTCAACATTTAAAATGTAAGCCACTTTTCATTTATATGTGTAAAAAAAAGCCCCTCGTAAGGGGCTTTTTTTCGCTATCTAGATTTTTTATTTTTGGCAATAATCGCATATAGGCACAGGTGCTTCGTATGGAATATTTTCGTTAATAAATCGGCGCCCACGATGCTTCATGACCATTTGAGACATATGAATGGTTTTAAGTTTCATATGTGCGTAGTCAGCCGCAGACAAACCAGAAACCGTATATTCACCTTGCCTATGCGGCTCTAATTCGGCGTCACTATAACAGTGATTAATCATACGACGTGCACAAGCATAACAAAGCACTTTAAGTGAGTCAGATGCAGATTGAACCACAAAACGTTCCTGACAAATAACACCAATAATAACGCCGTCAGTTATACGTAAACCTTTATTATCACGACCTTTAAAATTTTCCAAAACAAGTTCTTTTTGCTTTTCAACGTCTTTGCATTTTGAAATTTCTTGGCGCAACTCGTCCGAACGTGTTCGGCGTTTAATCATCTCTATCATTTTTTTGTCATCAGGGTCGGACTTCAAAGAGCTACGAGCATTAAACATTACAAAAAAAGCCATCAAAACGACTAAAATAATCCAGAATACCATAATGTTTTCCTCCTTCAAGGAAGTGGCGTATCTATCAATAGAAAATATAAAAAGGAATGTAAGATATAGAATAAACATGAATGTACACAAAAAAAGAGCCTTTGTCAGGCTCTTTTTTAAATATGTATGCAATTGCAGAACTTACTCTGCCATTAAACGCCTTGCGAGTTCTAAATCTTCTGGCGTATCAACCCCAACAGGCGCTTTTTCTGTCATGGCAACATAGTAATTTAAACCGAGGTCTAAACCACGCAATTGCTCTAATTTTTCCAATTCTTCTAATGGAGATGGCTTACTTGAAACAAACTTTTCAAGCGCTGCATATTTATACGCATAAAAACCAATATGACGTTTCTTTATTTCGCTGCCGTGCGGAATAGGGTGGCGTGAGAAATAGTGTGCTTTTCCTTGCGTCGACGTCACAACTTTCACCATACCTGTGTCGTTAATTTCTGCTTCTTTATGAATTTCATGCGCAAAAGTAACCACGTCTGGCCAACCCAATTCAAAAGCTTCAACCGCTTCTGTTAAAAGCTCTGGTGGCAACAATGGCTCATCACCTTGTACGTTAATAATAATATCAGGTTTCTCACCCCCCGCTTCTATTTGACGCTGCACTGCTTGCCAAATACGGTCACTTCCAGACGGTAGCTCACTGTCTGTCATAATGGCGTTACCACCATGCGCCTGAACAGCTTCAGCTATACGTGTATCGTCACAGGCTACAAAAACATCGCCCACATTTGCTTCCTTTGCACGATTCCAAACATGGCACACCATTGGTAAACCCGCAATATCCTTTAAGGGCTTATTTGGTAAACGTGTGCTTGCCATACGGCTTGGAATATAAACTTGAACTTTCATAAAAATAGAACCTTTTATCTTTTTTGAATAATTTAAATTAGTCGTTATAACGCAGATATTTTTCCATAGCGGCTTGCATATCTTCCCATGTGGCGCATGCTGTACCTAACTTTGCAACCACAACACCGCCTGAAACGTTCGCAAAATGCGCCGCCTCTTCCACGGACATGCCTGCTGCAACACCTGCTGCAAATACAGTTATCACGGTATCTCCTGCACCTGAAACATCAATAACCTCTTGTGTTTTTGATTTAAGGTGTAAAGTTTTACCGTTCTGAACCAAAGTCATACCATCACCGCTACGGGTTAACAACACATGGTCAAGATCAAACTTTTCAACCAATGCTTTAGCCATCTTTTCGGCGTCTTCATTATTTTTGGGTTTGTCACAGCCCAAAAGTTCGCAAGCTTCTTGTACGTTTGGTGTCATTGTTGTTGTCCCAACATAGGCCACGTTACGCGCTTCACCTTTTGGTTTTGGGTCAATAAATATTTTGCCCGTGCCCCATATTTTTTTTATATCGCCAAGCATTCTATCATCAACCATGCCCTTAGAATAATCTGACACAATCAAGACATCCGTTTCTGTTCGTGCAGATTCTAGCACTGTTAAGACGCGTTTGCGTTCTTGTTCTTGAAGGGCGTCTGTACATTCTTCATCAAAGCGCACAACTTGCTGAGTACGCGCAATAATGCGAGATTTGCTAATGGTTGGCACTTCAGTTTTTAGAATATATTTCGTGTCAATGTTCATATTTTTTGCCATTTGAGTAAACTCTTCACCCAAGATGTCATTGCCGACACGTCCAATTATAAGAGGTAAACCGCCCAAGGACGAAAGGTTTGCCGCAACATTACCAGCACCACCTAAATGGGAATTACGTTTAGTGACACGCACAACAGGGATAGGTGCTTCTGGAGAAATGCGGTCAACCTCACCATAAATAAATCGGTCAAGCATCACGTCACCCAAAATAGCAACTTTAATATTTTGGAAGGGGTTTTTATTTAAATCAGTCAGTAATGAAATTGACATGCGTTGTATTCTTTCCTTTGTCAGTGTCTATTTTACCTTTTTCGGGCAAGTATTCAGGCGCCTCAGACACGCTGTCTGCCGCACCATATCGCGTTAACATAGCATGAAATGAACCCACGGGTAGATCAATTTCTATTTTTACAGGTATAAATCTTTTATCAGCCGTTACCCAAATAGAAAGCCTGTCTTTAACACGTTTATTGGCATCACCCAAACCCACCATAACAGGCTGAATACGAAACAGATCTATTTTCCCTAAAACTGTTTTCATACGCCTTTTTTCTCGCACATGCATCTGCATTTCATAAAGGCTATCTAATTCAAAAATAGGTAATTTGTACACATCCCCTATTTTTAATTCTTTTTCCAAGCTACGCAAATGATATAAAGCCGTCATAAGGTCACGGCTATCTTCTTCAATAGGGTATGCTACAGGCGCTAAACCACCATGTATGTTTTTATAATAACCCTTACCTTGCGACCTATCGTATAAAACAGTTTTATGTGCTTTATAATTATTTTCATTTAAAAAAGCAGTGTAACTTTCTGTTAAAAGACCACCATTTTGCAACTGACCCTGAATTAAAATACGATCCAGCAAATGATACACAGCATTCACACTTTTTCCCGTCCAAGCACGACCAATTATTTTATAATTATCAGCATTGGTTCTAAATAAAAGCTCAGCTTGCCCCACATTTAAAAACGACCAATTGACGTCATAAGTTAAGCGTTCCCCGTCTTTTTTCCATTCATAAGCCGCAGAAAAAGACGCCTTCACTAAAAAAACGACAAGGGCTAAAACATATATAATTCTTTTCATAAGCTTTATAATAAGGGTGTGCGCCTTTAAGTGCAAGTGCAACTGCAAAGACACAGTACATAAACAGCAATAACAGCCCTACCTTGCCCCCAGATAAAAAATAAATGTAAAATGGCAACAAGCTTTTATGAGCAAACAAATACTTAAGGCAATTTTATGAAAAAAACCGTTATAGCGCTGGCATTACTTACTTTGACTCTTTCTGGATGTTCAAATCCTATCGAGAAAATAGACGCATACATTCAAGAAGGTAACTACGAAGATGCCATTGATTGGTTAGCTGATGAAATTGAAGATGAGCCAGAAAACCCGCTATACCATGCGCTTATGACAGAAGTTATTTTGAGTGAATGTGCAAAAACAGACTGTTTTGATAAAGCACCAAGGAAATTAGAGAGCCTTACCCATCATTTCACTAAAATTAAAGACCCAATTGTTGACGTTGATGGTACATCACTCAACCTACATGACCGTATTTTAAACGTGACGGAAGGTCTTATAAAAAGCAAACACCACCCTAAAGCCCTTGCCAGTATCAACCAATTCATGCCTTACGGGCCTTTATTGCAAAAACTTTCTATCCTAACGTTCAAAAAAGCATCAGAACACATTATTAAAGGCGATATACCGCCTGCAAATACTCTAACAGAGTCATTAAGCAAAAAACTTGTCATTAAAAACCCAAACCAAGCCATGGCATTGCTTTTAAACGGCTACATTCAAAATGACCAAGACATTATTAAAGAAGCTTTAGAACACTTTAAAACAGCAGATAGTACAATTCCATTAAATGACGACAGTATTAAAGCGTTGCCTTATGCCATTTACCAAATGACCATTGAAGGCAACCCCAATGACGGCACCGAAACATTTATCAAAGACCTGCGTAAAATACTAATTGAAGCAGATATTCCATACCTCAACACTGAAAGTGGTCAGGCACAAATTGCCAATGCTGTTTACGCCATGTCACGTGACGTACCATTTTTAGACCGCGCAAAACAACATTCTGTTAAAACAGCCTCTAAAGAACCAGTAGAAAACCTAGCGATAGCGGAAGATATATCTCAAACAATCGCAATGGAAAAAGAACGCGCGCTTAACATTGAACTTTTAAAATTAAAATTCATTAAACTTGCCCTTCTAACCAATCCTAAAAATCAAAAATCATGGGATATTTTCCTTGAACCTGCTGCGACATATGCCAAAAAAACAAGAGACGCTTCTATCTTATTTGAAGACTTAGCACCTGGCGACATCCCTTCAAGCATGATAAACACATACAACGACACATTGTTTACCATTGCAGAAGACCTTACCCTTGCAAATTTAAGTATTTTAGATGTTATTCAGCACATTATTTTACCAGCAGAGGGCGCTCAAGCTGTTAAAACACGTGTCACAAAACTTCTTAATGAAGCAATGATTGGCGCTGTAAATCAAGCAAATTATGATTTAGTTTACAAATACGCATCTTTCCAACCCGACATCGCCCGTCTCTCTCGCCAAAAAGTCGTGTCAATTACCATTGAAGCTTTAGAGAAAAAATGGCAAAAAAACGAATTTGAAGGCATGGATAAATTAGCAGAATTTTTATCTGAAACTATGGGCATAGACTTTAGCCTAGACAGCTTATTACTTCAAAGCTTTGACGATTACCTAACACAATCAGGCATTCAAAAACAGCTTAATGCAAACACAAGTGATGCTCTGTTACAAACAAAAGAAGAATCCAAAATTGAACTTGGTGACAAATTCACCTTCTTACAAAAGCATTTTGCCAAACAGCCTGAAGTTATCGACAACCTTTTAAAAAGTTTAATTGTAAAGTCTGAAGGGGCATATGCGACACCTGTTTCATTACATAAACTTTACACATATTTTAGCGATAACTTCCCTGAAAAAGATAGACACGCCTATCTTATCAACGCTATTAAAAACAGCCTTTCTGAAGACAAAAGCCTTACAGCGCTCGAATTCGCGCTTCAAGGTATTAAGCTTCAGAAAATTTACACTGATATTCCAAAAACTTTCATTGTAAACAAAACCATGGAAAAACTAACAACCCTTGAAGAATCTAAAAAACTTTGGACATTAAGTGGTGATGAATTTAAAACCATGTTAATTGACACAAAACCTCAATTTACAACGCTTATGCGCGCTATTGAAGCTTACGATGCAGGCAACCATGAAAAAGCCGCAAGTTTATTCACCATTCTGTCAGATGTAACACTGATAGAGCAAGCCCGCCCGTACCTACAAGAATATGTAGAAACTGTGCGTGCCCAAGTTGGTGCTTATTCTATTAAGCCTAATAAAGATGCTCTAAAACCTGTTTCAACAAAACTATTATTTATTGACTTGATCAATGATAAAGAAACGGAAGAAAGCACCAAATTAGATGATCAAAAAGACTTGTTAGCGGTAAAAGTCACACTTCTAAGCCACTTAGGTGATATCAAAGTACAATCACCAAAAGACCTTTCTGAAGATTATGGGAAAGTTTCTCGTTATGAAATTACAGGTCGCATTAACCCAAATACAATGGAAATTGTCATACCTGACAATCAAAAATCAGGGCAAGGCTTACCAGTATCATTTGAAAAAATATTTGGCGATTTAAAAAGTTTAAGCCTTGAAGGTGACCGTATCATATACTTCACAAACGACGATTCATTTACCTTTAAGCGTGTACGTGGCTACAGTACACAAAAACCGAATTTCCCAGATGGTAAATACACCATAACAAGCACCCACGACGATAACGATATACGTTCACGTCACGTCATGCCTGTAGGTTCAATTATAGAATTTAAGACAGACGAGCGCCGCGCTATTACGCCAAAACAAGGCGCGCAAATCATGGGAACCATATACCCTATTAAAGGTGTTGTTTACCACCCTTCTTCAGAGCGACCACGCCCAATGGATGGCTTTTACAGCCCTGACAAGCAACTCATATCATTTAGCTATACATATCCACTTATCAACGGTGGTACGCTAGATGCTGTTATACGCTGTCAGCCTATTGGTGAAGAAATTACATGTGCTGGCCACAACAAGCATTGGGGACGCCAACGCTATAGCTATATTGTAACAGGCAGTAAGATTTTTGAAAAACCAGAACCAACACCAAGCAAAATCAACCGCGTTAAGTCCGTACAAGACGAATAATCAGTTAGGCACCTAGATGGGCGTTCAAACATATACCATTTTAAAAGGTGCCCTAACTTTTTTAGACATAGCAAACGTGCCAAGGCCAACACAAGACCCTTTTTGGCTATGTGATTACACAACCCCTCTAAAAAAACCAAAAACAATCTGTGATGTTGGTAGTGGTATTGGGACAATTGCCTGCATACAGGCACTCAAAAACCCACAGGCACAGGTGACCGGTTATGAAATAGATACAAACTTACTAAATATTGCCAACCATAACGCGCAGTATAATAAAATTGGAAATTTGATATTTAAACCCTGTAATATACTTATAGAAAAGCCTAAACTAAAATACGATCTCGTTTTATCAAACCCGCCTTATCATAATACGGAAAAAGGCTTTAAAGCCAAAAGCACACAAAAAAATTTAGCGCACGGTGCTAGTATTCAGCAAATGCAACAATGGCTTATAAACTGTATATCCCTCACACAGAAAGGCGGTACATGTACACTTATACACCACAGCCATAATTTAGAATACTTCACAGAAATACTGAAGGTATACGACCATTCTATCACCTATATAGAAACAAGCCCAGCACGTCCTCCTAAACGTTTTGTACTTAATATTCACCCATAAAAAAAAGTGCCTAAGGCACTTTTTTAAAATAATTATTTTATTTATATTTGATTCGCACGGTAATGCAGATCTACGACATTTTCAGCTTCATCAAATACAAAGTAAACACGCCCAGCATCAGGGTCGTAACTACCGTCAATAGTTTCATCCAACTTGCGTGCATCAGCTAGTGGCACACCTTCTAGAATAATTTCAATATATTCTGCACCTTGATAGCTAACTGGACGCTGCATAACAACACCGCCAACGCCGTATTCATGGCGTACGCCATTAGCGTTATATTCTTTAGACATTTCGCTGATATAATTTTTAAAAGAAGTCATAGAGTTGTATGGGTAACGCATAGCACGTGGTGAAACAAGGGCACTCACATTCATACGCCAGTCACCAGAAGTCGTTTGGTGTGGCCACATGCGGTGGCGTTCATAAAATTCGGCATTCGCCTGCTCAAGTGTCACTAATTTTTCTTGCATTTTAGAAGAGGCATTAAACATCCCTTCCCAAGGCACATTTACAACAACAAAGGCACCTAAACTTGCTACCATTGCGGTAGCTAAAATAGCTTCATCGGCTGCTAAGCCTGTTTGACTTTTAATTACTTTAAATAACTTACGCATAATCTCTTCTCCCAGTTCGATATATGTTATCATGTTTCATATTCATCCTCAAAGCTCCCCAATGTGTATACAGCAAGACGCGTGCCAGTTTAAAGAAACACACTGTGATTAAATTATCATTTTTATGCAGGCATTTTACTTAAAGTATTGATTTTTTGTTAATATTATAATCACACAAACAGAGAGGGATATGACATTTTTGATGTATTTATTGGGGAGATACCCCTTTTAATTGCTAGTAAAAACTTACAGGGTCAACATCCACAACAACACGAATAGAAGAAGGTATTTTTGTTCCTGATAGCCATTTTTGTATTATAGAATGATTATTCTCAGCACTTTTAACCAACAAGCGATAACGATACCTATCACGCAACTTTGCCAAAGGTGCAGGTGCTGGGCCTAATATTTCTACACCCGACTCCAAAGGAAAAACTTTTGCCAACAACCGCGCAGATTGCGCTACTTCACGCTCATCTTTACCACTAACAATCAAAGCCACTTGCCGACTAAAAGGCGGGTCTTGCCACTGCTTACGGCTTGTGAGTTCCATTTTCAAAAAACGGTCTCTGTCACACGTGAGCAAGCAATCAAACAGCGGATGTTTAGGATCATGCGTCTGAATATACACCTCACCAGCCTTTTTTTCACGCCCCGCACGCCCAGCAACTTGCATTAAAACTTGGAATGTGCGCTCAGCTGCCCTAAGCTCACCGCGCGCCAAGCCCATATCACCATCTACAATACCAACAAAAGTCAAATTCGGGAAATGGTGCCCCTTCGCGACCATTTGTGTGCCAACTAAAATATCTATGTCACCCATTTCCATTTTAGTCACTAATTCACCCATTTGCTTATCACCGCGTATACTGTCGCTATCCGCTACAGCAATACGTGCATCTGGGAACAAACCTTCCAATTCTTCTTTAATTTTACGTGTTCCAGGACCAAATGGGCGCAATTTTTCGCTACCACAACTTGGACATTCCTTTGGTATACGTTCGCTAAAACCACAATGGTGACAAATTAAATAACTATGGTGCACAACTAAAGACGCATCACAACTCGGACAACCTGTACGTCCACCACATCCCCCACAAATAAGAAGTGGTGCGACCCCACGGCGGTTTAAAAACACCAATGACTGTTCACCCTTATCAAGACGCTGCGTAATCGCATCAACAATAGGAGCGCTTAACCACTTATCTTTTTTACCAACCCCACCCTCTTTCATGTCAATCAAACGCATAGCAGGTAACTTAGCCCCTGCAAAACGCCCCTCTAACATCAAATGCTCATAACGCCCGCGTTTGACATTCAACCATGTTTCGGCCGAAGGCGTGGCAGAACATAAAACAATAGGGCAAGCCCATAAATGTGAGAGAGCCACGGCCATATCACGTCCGTGATATCGAAAAACCTCTTCCTGTTTATAAGAGCTATCGTGTTCTTCATCGACCACAATGAATTTTAAATTTTGATACCCTAAGAAAAGGGCCGATCTTGCTCCAATAATAACCCGCGCCTTACCATTAGACACCTGCCACCAGTTTTTACGACGTGCCTTATCCGATAAACCAGAGTGCCAAAGTGTGGGAATAAAGCCAAAACGCTTTTCAAAACGTTGTACCAGCTGAGGGGTAAGTGCAATTTCTGGCACCAACAATAAAACCTGCCCTGTTTCATCTTCCGTTAAAATGCGCGCAATCGTATCAAAATAAACTTCTGTCTTACCACTCCCCATCACACCATCTAAAAAAAATGGTTTATGCGCACCCAATGCGACCGCCGAAGCAAGCTGCCCTGCAGCAACGGCTTGCGAGGACGAAAGTTCTGGTAACTGAATATCAAAAGAAAACTTTTCTTCAGGCATTTTTTCCCAATTCAAAACACCATTATCAATCATCCATTTAACAACAGAAACACCAACACCAGACGCCTCTGACAAACTTGACTGAGAGGTATATTGTGCACTTTTTACAGCTTCTAACACCTTTGCTCTGGCAGTCGTCAATCTTTCAATAGGCTGAGCAGTACGTACTAAAAAATAGTCGGGAGAAACAACCTGAGGCACCTTACCTGCAACCAAAGCTGCACGAATAGGGTCTCCTGGTAAGGCCATTGTATAACGGGATACCCAACGATAAAACTTCAACATAGGCAATGAAACAGGGGGAACAGATTCTAAAAAACGTGCTTCTTTTAATTTTTTCACGTCGAAGCCATTTTGTGACTGATTTACAATTTCAAAAATAACACCATGGACAGATTTAGTGCCAACTTCAATTTCAACAAAAGACCCCAACTGCGGCTCAGCGTCTAAAAACAAGAGATAATCAAGCATTTTAGGCACAGCTAAAGAGGTCGCCACCCTCACGATAAACCTGTTGCTTTGATGCACCATTATTTTTCTACAAATCCCTTATAACACTTGATGAAGGTACTTTAACATGACACTATAAAAATCAACAGGGGAAACAATAAGACAGAATACAACAAAAAAACTTTTCCAAAAAAAGCGGGCATAACTTACATTATGCCCAAGCAAGAGGGAAGCTTAGTAATAAAATATTTATTCAACCGTCGGCACTGACTTTAAAACAAACACTTTATTACCGCTATAAATATTATTGGACAGTTTTTTAAAATTAAAACCCTTGAAATGTATTTTTTTTAACCTACGCATAAGCGTTTTTTAGACAGGTGAATTTTTGACAATGAACAACACAGCGCAACAACTACCCGCAGAAACTGCAGAAAACTTAACAGAACAGTCTATTTTGGATTATCTTGGTGTACATAAAGACTTTTTTTTGCGTCACAGTGATATTTTAGAAAAAATGACATTGCCAACAAGCATTGACGGCAACATTGCAAGCTTTAATGATTTTCAGAACCGAAAACTTGCAAATAAAATTACCAAATTAGAGGAGCGCAATAAAAGGCTTATTGCCACTGCCATTCAAAACATTGAGAGCTCGACAAAAATAAACCAGCTCACTTTAAGTCTACTGCATAGCACGAGCAAAGAAATGATGATGAACCACTTTAGAGAAGTGATTCAAAACGACCTTGAGCTAGATAGTGCACAGGTTCTTTTAAAGTCAGACGAAAGCCTTTCATACCAAAACATTTACGACAAATCTTTTACAGAAACAAAAGATGTGTGCCTGCGTACAGCCACAGAAGAAAGCCCATGTTTGCATGAAAGTAGTGATGTTTGCATTCGTTCAGAAGCGCTTATAAAGCTTAAAAATAAAAACGGTGACAACTTTGCTGTACTAACACTTGGCAGCCGAGATATTCAGCGTTTTCATGAAGGTCAAGGCACAGAACTTCTAGAGTTTTTAGGCGAAGTAATAAGTTATAAGCTTGAAATATTCATGCAAAGATAATGAAAATGAGCCTTATTTTTAGTGATCAATTTTTTAATTACCTCATCACCGAAAAACGGGCAAGCCGCAATACAGCCTTAGCTTACAAACGTGACCTTGAAATTTTTAGGAGTTTTTTAAAAACACACCAAGGACAAGATGTCACACAAAGCGTATTAGAAAAGCTAAGCATTGACGACCTTCAGGCCTTTATAACCGATGGCATTCTTAAAGAAAAAGTTTCAAAACAAACGGTTAACCGCCGCTTATCTTCTGTTAAAACATTTTTTAAATGGCTAAAGCGCAAAGAAATTTTACAAAACGACAATGTAAGCCTCGTTAAAAATATCAAGGCCGAAAAAGCCCCGCCCAAAGCCTTACCTAAGGAAGATATTTTAAATATTTTAAAGAAATTACGCCCACCCAGCCAAGGCGCCGACATGCATGAAAAACGTGACTATTGCTTAATACTCACTCTTTACGGCCTTGGTTTACGTATCAGCGAAGCCTTGCAAATAAACAAAGAAGACATTGGTGGCGAACGCGTTATTATTACAGGTAAAGGGGACAAGCAGCGCTCACTCCCTTTGCCAAAACCTGTCAAACTTGCCATGCAGGACCTAGCAAAAGATCTACCTCATACTGCCAAAACATGTCCTTTATTTATAAATCAACGCTATGCCGACAGGCTAACACCACGCGCGGCACAGATGATTGTGAAAAAAGTGCGCATTCAACTGGGCCTTGCCGACCATGTAACACCCCACACCCTGCGCCACTGCTTTGCCACGCACATGCTTGAAAACGGGGCCGACATTCGCACCATTCAAGAACTTTTAGGCCATGCCAGCCTTACCGCAACCCAGCGTTACCTTGCCATAGACGCCAAGGAACTTAAAAAAGCACACGACAGCGCCCACCCTCTCAACAAATAACTATTTAAACCTCACCGCCGCCAATTTTTGCCATATACTTAAAAGTATAAGCTTTAATATCACCGCAAAAATAAACTCTATTCCCTCGACAACCCTAAATGAGATTGATAAACTATAAGAAATAGAAGGTTTAAAAACATGTTCAAAAAATTAACACTTGCTGTCATTATAAGTCTAAGCCTCACAGCATGTTCAAGCGGCCCTTGTCCTGTCATTATTGATTTCGACCGCAAATAACTGTCTTTTTTTATCATAATTTATAACACCTGTCAGGTTCCCCAGCCTAAGACGTACAAAATGTAAGTAGTCACTAACCTGCGTCAGTTTTTAAGCGGAATACACGGAGAACCACAGCGGCATACAGCTAGAATAGTCACGACATATGCAACGATTTACAAAGCAATAAAGCACACATCACCCCCTTAACCCTACCCCGTAAAAAAAAGCACCCAACAAAGGTGCTTTTTATATATCGATACTAATAAGATAAAAATGCCATATAAAGCAAACGCAACGCAAGCAATGTAATCACAACTTTGTAAGCCACCCTAAATATTTTTTCAGGCAATTTAAGCAAAACATGTTTACCCACATAAGTGCCCGCAAAACCTGTGGCTATCATCAGCCCCATCAACAAAGCATAGTCTGCAAAAGCAAAACCTACAAAACCAAATACTAGCGTTTTTAAACCGTGCTGAACCACCATGGCTGTGGCATGAGTTGCTACCTGCGCTTCCTTTTTTAAACCAACACGTCCTATAAATGCCGCTGCCAAAGGCCCTGAAGCCCCCACAAATAAAGATGCTAACGTTGTTAAAAAACCACCTAGATAAAATTGAATTTTATGGCTCATATACACCTTGCTTAATTTAGGACCCCAAACCAAATACAAAATAAATAAGCCCAGTAGCAACTGTAAGTAAAAAGGCTCTAATGCCACAACAACTTGCGTACCCAACAAAGCAGCCAACAACGAACCCACAGCAAATGGCACAATAATAGACCTGTCTATAAAATGACGCATAAGCCCCATGCGGAAAAAATTAGAACCTGCCTGAACCACCCCATGCACAGGAATAACCACCAATGGCGGAAAAACCGTTACCATAACAGCAAGCAACATAACCCCGCCACCAATACCTGCCACCGCCGTTAAAAATGAGGTAAAGAAACTCACCCCAACCAAAAGCCATTCTGCCGCTGTTAATATTTGTAAATATTCCATACAAGAACCTTCGTTATATTTAAAAAGTAAAAAAGATAAATACCGCTTTTTATAAAAACATAAACAACAACATATTGACCATTAAAAAAGGCACCCAACGGTGCCTTTTTTTAATTATGATTGACTATCTTCGTCGTCCACGTAATCCCTCGGGTCACCTGGATCAAATGCATCTTCTTCATCTTCAATGTAATCACGCGGATCACCTGGGTCATATTCACTTGTGCGGTCAACTTCAATTACGTCACCTGTCGCTTCGTCTTTTTCTATCTTCGCACGTAATGCACGTACTTCAGCCACAAGTGCGGCTAAAATCTCATCAATACCTTCACCACTATGCGAAGAAAGCACAATAACAGGCTTACCTGAAGCCTCTTCCAATATCACCTTTGCTTCTGCTATCAATTCGTCTGTTAAAGCATCTGTACGGCTTAATGCAACGATTTCTGGTAGTTTTGATATACTAGAGCCATAAAGCTCATCAAACCTCTCAAGCTCTCCACGTAAAACCTTGTAGTCTTCAGCAATTGTTTCACTGCATGCATCAACCAAATGAAGTTGAGACGAACAACGTCCCAAGTGCTTCAAGAAACGGTGACCTAAACCTCGACCTTCATGCGCACCTTCAATTAAACCCGGTAAATCGGCTAATACAAAGTCAGTACCATGATGCTTTACCACACCCAAATTCGGATGCAATGTTGTAAACGGATAGTCAGCCACCTCTGGCCTTGCGCCTGAAACCTTCGAAATAAATGTCGACTTACCAACACTTGGCTTACCAAGCAAACCAACGTCAGCCAAAAGCTTTAAACGTAAACGCACATACATTTCTTCATTCAAGCCACCTTCAGTGAACTGACGCGGCGAACGGTTTGTTGACGATACAAATGACGCATTACCACGACCACCTTCACCGCCTTTAAGCAAGGTAATTGTTTGGCCATGCTCTAAAACATCAAGAATAATTTCTTGCGTTTCATCGTTGATAATTTCTGTACCCAGTGGCACGCTAATTGTCACATCTTCACCAGCCTTACCAAAACGGTCACGCCCTGCACCACCGTCACCACGCGGCGCACGAAAATGCTGCGTATAACGAAAGTCAATCAATGTGTTCATATTTTTATCACCTACAAAGGAAATAGAACCACCACGACCACCATTACCACCATCAGGACCACCCTTTGGAATGTACTTTTCTCGTCTAAAGGACACACAACCATTCCCCCCACGACCAGAGGAGATAAATATTTTAGCTTCATCTAAAAATTTCATGACTATGCATACCTTTAATTTAATTTGTAGCGGGTTGCTTTATGCACCCTCGAAGAGGGTTTTACATTAAGAAGTGTATACATGCAAGGGAAATAAGAATATCTTTACGAATAACCCGCAAAAAAACCTACCAAAGAACTTACAAGACAGCTTAAAAATTACCTTAAACACCAGCCTATAAAAAAAAGGGCCGAAGCCCTTTTATTTCGCTAAAAAATGTATCAATAATCTGACGTAATAGACAAATGGAATGGTAAAATACCTTGCATGAAAGCGTCATCGCGTGTTTTTAAAAACAACGTCGCATCAACATCCGCTTCACTCACCCCTGCAAGCACTGCAATGTCATGACAAGCCACAATGGTCGCCGCACGTATAAAACGCTCCATATGCCCATTTGATGCAATAGGCGTTTGACTATCAACCACAAGGGACAACGCATCGTCATATTCCAGCACACCTAAATGACGCAAAACTTGCGGAATACGATAGTCGGCATACGCCGTTAACTTTGAATTAACAGACCATTGACGCGCATTAAAATTAGCAGCCAACATACCATAAAAAAGCTGTGCCTTTTTTAAAAAGGTATCTTCATATGCAAAAGAAAACTCTTGCGACAGACCATAAGCCATTGCTGTATCAAAGTAATAACAACCATTTTTTTTAACAGAATTTTTAGACCAAAAATCTGAAAATTTCTGCATATCAGCCAGCGAGGCCAAAATCTTAGCGCGCTGCTCCGCATATGGCATATCAAGATCTTTTAACGCCTTACTATAAAAAGCCAGCGTTTGGCTGATATTTAAATGCACACCAGGAAATTTACCCGCCTCATAAAATTCGATCATCATTTGTGCCATACCAGTTGATCCTTTTAACTTTGGATTACCTTTATAGCACCAATGCTTAAAACCCTCACCTTTGTTGTTACTCCAATAACAAAAGTTAATAGCCGTTGTAACAAACAGAAAATATGCAACTTTTTGAGCATCCTTCTCTTCCAGCTGATCAATTTGTAAATCTTTAGGCAAATACCAGTCCCAGCTAGGCGCTGAACCTGACTGCATGGTTTGTGCTACCTCTTTCAAACGTTGCGTATTGATACGCACAACCGAATAACCAACACACAACTGACGACACATCGCAATGATATTTGAATAATTCATATAGTTACCTCGTTAAAATAATAAACATTGAAGAAACCTGTGCACGCAAGGGCGCTCATAATAAAGCAACAGGGTTTTATATGGAAGAATCTCCACAAAAAAAAGAAAGAAAAGATGTTTCAATGCTTAAGGATAAGATACACCACACCCCCGAAAAATACAATGCATAAAAAAAAGCGCCCAAAAAGGGCGCTTTTAGAACAGTGAAATGTTTACGCAGACGCATCTACAGAAACAAATGTACGGTTTTTAAAACCTTTTTTGAAAGTCACGTTACCTTCTACAAGTGAGAAGATAGTGTGATCTTTACCGATACCCACGTTTTTACCTGGGTGCCATTTAGTACCACGTTGACGGATAATGATGTTACCTGGGATAACAGCCTCACCACCAAATTTTTTCACACCAAGACGACGTCCTTCGGTGTCGCGACCGTTAGCGGTAGAACCACCTGCTTTTTTATGAGCCATTGATTTACTCTCCTATTAAATTAAGAACGCTGAAAGCTTACGCTTCTTTAGCAGCTTTCTTTGTTGCTGTTTTAGCTTTAGCTGGAGCAGCTGTCTTAGCACCACCTTTAGCAGAAATTTCTTCAATCTTAAGAACAGTAAGGTACTGACGGTGACCCTTTTTACGCTTGTAACCTTGACGGCGTTTTTTCTTAAAGATAATAACTTTTTTATCACGGATTTGCTCTGCAACTGTAGCTGTTACTGTTGCACCTTCAACAACTGGCGTACCAACTGTTAGCTTATCACCATCAGCGATAAGAAGGACGTTATCTAAAGTTACTTTTTCACCTTGTTCGCCAGTAAGACGTTCCACAAGGACAGTATCACCCTTAGAAACTTTGATTTGCTTACCACCGCATTTCAATATTGCGTACATTTTAATTTACCTGTTCTACCTAGTTTTCAACAAAATTTTTCAAAGACGAAAAGCTTACCTTTATATAAAGATGAGCGAAAAACGATTTCGTCCATGGCGGTTTTTACATGATGTAGGGTGCGTTGTCTACATATTTTTTAATATTAAGGAAAGATTTTCAAATTAACCTTCTAAAAATACACAAACAGTACAAACCATCGCCAAGGTTTATATAACCATATAAGACAAATATTCAACCCCTCATTTTACAAAAAAACACGACCATACCCTGCACACATGACCACCAAAACACAATTTACTGACAGGTGTCATTTAAACAGCAACCTTATAAATACCTGTTTTACATAAAAAATATACATGTAACTGACATTTACGTCTATATTTTAAAGACGGTGTCAGTTAAAATATAAAGCGGCTTAATATAAGAATATGTAGCGAAGGTCAACCTTAGTGAAACCCTAAGAGAACGAAAGTGCAATTTTGATTTGATCGCCGCCACAAAAAAAACAATAAGAATAACAACGAAAGAAATGCCATGCTAAAACTTTGCTTCACCGCACTCATTGGCACTTTTATAATTTACGGTTTAGACGAAATGAAGATTATCTCTTCCGATTTTGACTATATCGAGGAACCCGCCACTAAGGAAACGCTCTCTAACGCTCACAATGTAACGAAAGCGCCAACAAGCAGGTTCACAGACAGGATTGTTAACAAAAGACAGCAACAGGGAGGACAGGGGTAATAAAAACAAAAATGCAGTGCAACGCCCATTTATGGTGACAAAGCATTGCGGGATACTGGGTAATTTTGGTTCCTAGGTTCACTATAAGATGACTAAACGAAGCTTCCCTCATAAGTTTCAAATATTTTTACCCCGCTTCGGCGGGGTCTTTTTTTGTTTCTTTATAAACAAGGTACTTGCAATAAACGAGAACTGTATATATATCATTACGCATACACGTGAAATACCTCATTTTTTTTCTTAAGCAACTGCGGTTGCACCAACCAAGGAGCATTTATGCCCAACCTACTTCAAATTTTAATAAACAAGAACGTTTGGGATAGCAGTGATAAGCGATACAACCCCATTTGGCACACAGCCGTTGAGGACATTTTCTTAAGCCTCTGCTTCATCATTCCATTTTGCATAATATGCTTCTTTTTGGGCGAGCTTTCAGGCGAAAATATATACTCTATTATACTAAGCCCAATCGTCGCAATAAAACACTATAACGCCCTAACATACTTCTTAAATAAAAAACCAACCACCTACCAAATTGCAAGTCAATTCCTAATCCCTTGGTCACCATTGATAGTATTGATGATTGTTGATAAAGCCTTAAACCTAAACATAGCATGTTATATACAAGATATAATCGCCACCCTTTATTTAGGTGCTGTTGGTATTGTCGTCGGCCGCCGAATAGATAAAAACCGTTTAGAAAAAGCAGCCAAAAACGCTGAAAATTAAACTTTAAACCTCGACAACAAAAAGCCTCCATGACAGAGGCTTTTTTTATTGGATAGTCTTTCAATAGAAATTGACTATTTTTTCTTCGCGGCCACCTTCTTCTTAGGTGCGGCTTTTTTAACAGCAGGCTTTTTCGCCACTACTTTTTTTGGTGCGGCTTTACTCGCCTCTGCCTTTGAAACAGCCTTTGGCTTTGCATTGACACGCGGACCTTTACGCAAAACATACTGCTTGCGCCCTTCTGGCTCGTGGTAAATACGCACAAGCAATTCACCCAGCACACCCATACCAATAAGCTGAACACCCATCAATACCAACATAACACCTGCCATAAGCAGTGGGCGTTGACCAATTTCGGCACCAAACAATTTAATCAATGTCATATAACCTAAAATAACAGCACCTGGCATAAAACACGCAAGACCTGTCATACCGAAGGCATGCATAGGGCGGTTAATATAACGTAGCAAGAATTTAAGCAGAATAAGATCGAGCACCACACGGAACATACGCCCCATGTTGCCATATTTCGACTCACCAAATGCGCGGGCGTGGTGCGTTACTTCCACTTCAACCACTTTTGCACCAAACTGAGACACAACGGCTGGAATAAAACGGTGTAATTCACCATAAATACGCATATTTTCCATCACTTCTTTGCGGTAAGCCTTAAGAGAACAACCTGTGTCGTGCAGGAAAACGTCGGTCATCTTCGCCACCAATTTATTCGCTGTGCGTGAAAGGAAATTACGGAAACCGTCATCTTTACGGTTTTTACGCCAGCCCGAAACAATGTCAGCGCCTTCTGTTTGCATTACTTCAAGCATCATTGGAATGTCGCATGGATCATTTTGAAGGTCACCGTCCATGGTAACAAACACGCCACCCTTAGCATGATCAAAACCTGCCTGCATGGCCGCAGTTTGACCGTAATTACGACGTTGATACAGCGGCGTAAACTCTGGGTAGTCCTTTTTAAGGCCTTCCATAATCACAGCACTATCATCTGTCGAACCATCGTCCACACAAATCAATTCCCACTTATAGTCTGTTTTACGCATAACCTCTGCAACACGGGCAAGTAGGTGCGGTAACGTTTCTTCTTCGTTGTAAATTGGAACAATGATTGATACATCCATAACAGTTATACTTTCTTAATATAATTTCTTACTTTTTTTGTCGGTCTGTTAAATACTGACTTACGTCTTTCATTTTAACTTGAGCCAGACAATAGCCACCTTTACAGTCAATTTCAGACCACATTTCTGGTATATATTTTTTAAGGTTTTCCAAACGTTCTTGCTTAAGAACAAACCATAAATCAGCCTCTGGCTCTATTGTTTTTTCCTGCATAAGTGCAGCAGATGTTGACAATGAAGTAAATGGCACACCACTCACAAAACGTACAGAAGGCTGGTGAATTGCGATAAAGTAAAGCTTATCCTTTTCCCTATCAAACTTCATGTTTATTTTTTCGCCTATTTGCGCCAAAGGCAACTGTGTAAATTTATAGACAGTTGGCACAACGCTACAGCTTATCAAAAGCAGTATCATACCCGTTACAACGCCTATCCATACAACACCAGCACGCTGACGCTTAAAGATAAAGTACACGCCCATTGTAATACCCATAAGGGCTAACAAGCCAAGAGCTAGAGGTGCCGAACCCACTATCACATTTTCTGACAACATCCAACGTGTTTGATCTTCAATACCACCCAAAACCAAACCAAAGTCAGATTGTAAATAACCTATAAATTTTTGCATAAACGTTGGCATTTTTTCAAATCGACCCAATAAAATATCAGGCACATATTTAAACATAGCAAAAATAACGCTAAACAAAAGAACAATAGGTGCCATCCAAACGATATTCCATTTTGAAAATGGCTCATCCCACATTTTTTCAAACCTTGCAGCTATCATAAGTGCGGCCCCCGCATAAGCTGGGATAATGTAGTGCGGTAACTTTGTTGCTGAAAAACTAAAGAAGACAAAAATGGATAAAAACCAAACCAAGCCAAGACTTGGCAAAGCATCTTGCGCCTTGTCGCTTCGAATACCTGATAAAAAGTTTTTGGCGGCATGGTAAATTGCACTTGGTAAAAACAACACCCAAGGGAAGAAGCCAAACATCAAAACAGCAATATAATAAAAATGAGACCCACTTTGTGTGTTCCCCATAGCTTGTGTAAAGCGCCCTAAATTATGCACAAAAATAAACTCATGGAAAAATTCCATTCCTTTTGCGTCAATAATAAACTGCAACCACGGCACAAGCGTAATACACATCGCCACAATAACAAAAATTGGGTTCACACATTTTAGGTTATACGGTAAATTTTTCTTCAGCAAAACAGCTGTACCCACAACAAAAAATGGCACCATCAAACTCACAGGCCCTTTAGCCAACATAGCAAGCCCTAAAACAACACCCAAAGCCGCAGGTGCAATAGGAGAACGCCTCACAGCGTATAAATTTGCAATAAAACCAAGGGTTGCCATCAATACAAAAAAGTTTAAGGCCATATCTGCCGTGGCAGCTTGAGAAATAATAAGAAAAGATAAATTAGCGCCCAAAATTACAGAAGCCGTAATGGCAAGCCGTCTATTATGTGTCATACCTGAAATAAAAACATAAAAACCAAAAATAGCTAAAAAGGCAAAAATTGCTGAAGGTAACCTTGCCGCAAAAGCGCCTTTACCAAAATAATCCATCGACGCGGCTTGCAACCAGTAAATAAGTGGCGGCTTATGGTAACGCGGGTCACCATTATATTGAGGTGTCACAAAATCTCTCGTTTCCAGCATTTCTGAACTGGCTTCTGCAAAAATAGCTTCGTCCACGTCAAACAAACCTGTATTGGACAAGCTCATAAAGTATAGACCTGCAAAAAACACAAAACTCATCACCACAAAGGCCGATATATGTTCGTTTAACTTATGCATATTGACACGCTTTTGATTCATTTATTTACAACTTTTTCTCAATTTAAATTTCTGTAACAGTAAAGTTCCAACCACGTAGCCTAACACAGCACCCGATATAACGTCACCCATATAATGCGCGCCTATGCCCACACGTGAAAAACCAATAAGCCCCGCAAGCAACACCATTGGGATTTGAATTTTTCTTGGATAAAAAGGTAAAACACAGGCCAAAAATGCAAATGTTGTAATGGTATGACCTGAAGGCCAACTGTTCATTCGTGCGCCAAATTCAAACCATTCTACGTTATATTCTGGCAGCATTTTAGGGCGTGGTCGTCCCACAATAAATTTCATAATTTGTACTAGAACACCGCTAAGCATGTATATAATAATCGAACTATACCAAACTCGGCTCAGTTGATAATGGCACTTTTTATAGTAAAAGACGCCCATCGTTATAGAAACAATAATCTTAAACCAGTCTTCGCCAATACGCGATAATAGCCCCCAAACGTCTTGAAGTTGCGTTTTAAAGCCCGCATCACTGCCCCAAGCAATAACAGACCTATGAATATCAACATCAAGGCGCGTTATATACAGATAATAGCTCAAAGAAAATGCCGCCAAAACAGAAAAAAGCATCAACGCTTTCTTGTTTTTATCTAAATATTTAGGGTTGATTGTCATTTAAATTTAAAGTTTCCTTGCTTTGCATGCTTTAGCATTTTAGAATTAATGGATACAATAAAAATATAAAAAGCGCAACTAAACAAAGGGAGCTTATCCATGACATCATCTTGGGACGACATGAAACGTGTTCGCGAAGAAGAGTATTTTCACAAACAGGAAATAGTCAAAAAAGACAGTCTTAAAAACAAGATTTCTCAAGAGGAAACCCGCCATAAACAAGCACAAGAAAAGCTAGAAGGATTTAAAAAAGGAGATAGCCCTATTACAGGCGCGCCTTTCTTTAAAGCCATTGTTCAAGGTCATATTATACTCGACTGCCCCGAAGACGACATGATCCTTTTAAGCCACTCAACCCTACTTGCTGTGATGGAAACCTTGCAAAAAGGTGACAAACAGGCTATCAATGCGTGGAAAGCATTTTTAGATAATCAAGTAGATATAGATGACAGCGAAAATAAATAACACAAACAGCACTTACAACCTGATTAAAAGGCTTGTAAAAGGCTATTTAACGCCACACAAAGGCAAACTTTCTATTGCTATATGTTGCATGATAACTGTCGCAATTTGCACGGCTTTAACCGCTAAAATGATGCAGCCTATTCTAGATGAACTACTTATCGCTGGTAATAAAGACCTGTTCTTCATTGTCCCTGCCTTGGTGGTTACTATCTTTTTTGTCAAAGGTATTGCTGGCTACTTCCAAAACTTTATCATGGAATTTATTGGACAACGTATCGTTGCCGACTTGCAAGGTGACCTTTATGAACATGTTATCCACCATGACCTCGCCTTCTTACAAAAAGAAACCACATCTGGGTTAGCTTCACGTTTTATCTACGACCTGCATCAACTCAAAAAAGCAATATCAAGCACCATTACAGGGGTTTTGCGTGATATTCCCATGATTATTGGACTCATTGCTTTAATGATTCACCAAAACTGGAAACTGGCACTTATTTGCCTTACCATTATCCCTCTGGCTTCAGCACCTATTGTTTACTTTGGGAAACGCATGCGCAAATATAGTGGCGGTACACAAGAAGAAATGGGCGCCTTTGGTGGTATTTTAAAAGAAAGTTTTAGCCACATACGGCAGGTTAAGTCGTACACAATGGAAAATTACGAAATAACGCGCAGCAAAAAAAGCATCGACACCGTCTTTAACTTTATGATTAAAATGGCGCGTGTGCGTGCACTTTCTTCACCTGTGATGGAACTTTTAGGTGGGCTTATTATTGCAAGCGTTATTATGTACGGCTGTACACTCATATGGTCTGGCGACATGACAGCTGGTGAATTTATGTCATTTCTCACAGCTGCAATGACCATTTATCGCCCTCTAAAAAGTGTTACAAACATCAATAACAACCTACAAGAAGGTCTGGCTTCGGCACAGCGCACCTTTGAATTGATTGATCAAAAGCCAACCATTACAAACAATGATAACGCACCAAAACTTAATGTTACCAAAGGTGAAGTTGTTTTTGAAAACGTGAGCTTTAACTATGAAGATGGCACAAAAGCTATTAGCAATTTAAACCTCACCATTCCTGCTGGTAAAACAGTTGCACTTGTGGGCGCTTCTGGTGCGGGTAAAAGCACCGTTCTTAATCTTATCCCACGCTTCTTTGACCCGTCTAAGGGCTCCGTAAAAATTGACGGTGTAGACATTAGAGACGTGACTCTTAAAAGCCTACGTGAAAACATTGGCCTGGTAACACAAGAAGTTGCTATTTTTAACGACAGTATTAAAAACAATATTGCATATGGTATTAACCGTGCGAAAAAAGACGATATCATTAAAGCAGCCAAAGACGCTTCTGCACACAGTTTTATTGAAGAAAGCGAAAAAGGTTATGCCACTATTGTGGGCGAAGACGGCTTTAGTCTTTCTGGCGGTCAGCGTCAGCGCATTGCCATTGCCCGTGCTATGCTTAAAAACGCCCCTATCCTTCTTTTAGACGAGGCCACATCAAGCCTCGACACAGCGTCTGAAAAACACGTACAAAAAGCGCTCAATAAACTCATGAAAGGGCGCACAAGCCTTGTTGTGGCGCACCGTCTTTCAACCATTGTAGATGCGGATATTATTCATGTTCTGCGTGGTGGTAAAGTTATTGAAACAGGCACACATGAAACACTACTTGCAAGTGGTGGCGCCTATGCACGTTTACACAAAATGCAAAACAAAGAATAGGGGTTATGTCCTTTGAAAAAAATTCTTAAAAAGTTACCTAAAACAAAGGGTGGGCAATTTTTGATTGCTTGCTTTGTTGCTTTTTATATTTTACTCATACGCTTAACTTGTAAAATTCACATCACCAATGGCAATACTATTTTAGACCTTGCACGTGCAGGGCAGCCTGTTGTTTTAACGCTGTGGCATGGGCGCTTGCTTATGATGCCTCTTTTATTCCCACGTGGCATGAAAGCGCACACGCTTATCAGCGACCACAGTGACGGCAAAATTGTAAAGCACACAGCCCGATTTTTTGGTTTCAAAACAGTTGTAGGCTCCACTTCTAAAGGGGGCGCTAAAGCCTTTAAAGAGATGATTACACTTATTAAAGAAGGCACAAGTTTGTTTATCACACCTGATGGTCCTAAAGGGCCGCGTGCTGTATTCCAGCACGGTGCTGCCGAAGTTGCACGCATGACGGGCGCGCCTGTACTTGCCACGTCTATCAGTGCAGCGCCTGCTAAATTTGCCAAAAGCTGGGACAGTTTTATGCTCCCTAAATTATTTGGTGACATTTACATTCATTATGGTGAACCTATGTACCTTGAGCGCAAGGCAAGCGGTATAGAGCGTGACGCATTTTACAAACGTTGCGAAAACATGTTGCAGGAACTTGAAGCAGACGCTGATATGGAATCGGGAGCACCTGCGTCATGATTTATTTCTACCGTATTTTATGGCTTATTTTAGCCCCTATTGTTGACCTTTGGTTTTTAAGAAGGCTGATAAAAGGCAAAGAAGATATATCCCGCCTTCAAGAACGCTTAGGCTTTACAAAAACACCGCGTCCACAAGGAACATTAGTGTGGTTTCATTGCGCAAGTGTGGGTGAAAGTTTAAGTATTTTACCCTTATTAAAAACGTTAAAAACACAAGACCCTGCCCTCAACATTTTGGTAACAACAGGTACGGTCACATCGGCAAACCTCATGAAAGAGCGCTTACCAAAAGGCGCCATTCATCAATACATTCCCATAGACTTCTATTTTAGCGTTAAAAGTTTTATGGCACATTGGCAACCCGATTTAAGCGTTTTTGTTGAATCGGAACTTTGGCCCGAGCTTTGCCACCAAGCGCCAAACCCTATTATCATTAACGGACGTGTGGGTGACAAAAGTGCCAAACGCTATAAAAAACTTAAATGGTTCACCAAAAGCTTATTTAACAACTTTAGCCTCGCACTCATGCAAACAGACCTTGATACTCAGCGTATGATGCAAATTTCAAATATCCCAGCTGAAACATCGGGCAACTTAAAGTTTGATGCCGACACGCCGCCTTTTAATGCAGAAAAACTTGATGCGCTTAAATCTGTATTAAAAGACAAAAAGGTATTTGTTGCAGCCAGCACTCACGCAGGCGAAGAAGTTATGCTGGCGCAGTTACACCAAAAACTAAAATCCGACATACCTCATCTGCAAACTATCATTGTACCGCGCCACCCAGACCGCGGGCGCCGCATTCAGCAAGACATAAGCAAAAACCATATAAAAGCCAGCTTACGTTCTAAAAATGAAGATATAACCGATATTTATATTGCCGACACCTTAGGCGAAATGGGGATATGGTATAACCTAGCTGACGTTATTTATATTGGTAAAAGCTTTGTGCCAGGTGGTGGGCAAAACCCATACGAACCACTTAAATGTGCCAAGGTTACTTTATGCGGGCCTTATATGTTTAATTTTAAACTTATGATGCAAATTTTTAAAGAACGTGAGATTATTTTACAGGCACAAACTATTGAAGAATTTGAAAAAGATCTTGTTTATTTTCTAAAAAATGATAAACAAAGACTACTCGCTGAAAAACGTATTGCAGAAAACATGCAAGGCCTTGGCGGCGCAACGCAATTTACAGCAGAAAAAATATTGAATCTACTCAAAGGGTACAAGTAAGCCATGCCACAACAAGCACCAAAATTTTGGCAAGAAAAAAGCATAAAGTCTTTATCTTTACTACCCCTTTCTTGTATTTACCAAGGGCTAGCTAAACTTGATAAATTCTTTAAAGAACGTAAAGCCGAACGCCCAAACATTCCTATTATATCTGTGGGAAATATTACAGCAGGTGGGAGCGGTAAAACGCCTATCGTTGCTTTGCTAGCTGAGCACTATAGAAAAAAAGGCGAAACCGTTGCCATTCTTTCACGCGGGTATGGCGGGCAAATTAAAGAGGCACACCTTGTCACAAAAAATGATACAACAGAATTTGTGGGTGACGAACCTAAAATGCTTTTCACAATGGATGTGGCCGACCAAATTTGGGTGGGCGCTGACCGCCGTGTAACCAGCAAACTCGCACGTGATAAAGGGGCAACTCTTATTATATTAGACGATGGATTCCAACACTTTAAGCTGCCACGTGATGTAGATATTTTAGTTGTGGGTAAAACAGGGTTTGGTAACCAATTTACAATTCCTGCAGGGCCACTACGTGAACCACTTAAAAACCACACCCGTGCCGACTTTGCTGTGGTGGCTGAAGGTGTTGACGTGAAACTCGACATTCCAACCATACATGTCGACCGTAAACCAAACAGTAATGACATTGCCCCTTTACTTGGGCGTAAGCTGTATACATTTTGTGGTATTGGCAACCCGTTACAGTTCTTTGAGGGGCTTATTAAAGCTGACCTTGATATTGCTGGCCGTAAAGTTTTTGGCGACCATCATAAATATACAGAAGATGATATACGCCTTTTAATTAACAAGTCAGAAGGTAACCAACTTGTTACCACGCCCAAAGACGCTGAAAAGCTTCCAAAAGACTTTAAAAAGCGTGTGCGTGTTGTGCGCCCTTCATTTGACGAAGAATCGGCAAAGTCTATTATACGCCTCACAGAAGAAGCCCTTAAAAGGAAAAGAGGAAACTAATGCCAAACCCGAAGCACTTTATCGAATATGCGCTTGGCCGTTCATTTTTAGGCACACTTAGCCTGCTTCCTTTACCTGTGGTAAGCTTTTTGGCAGGTAAATTCGGTGCATTTGTCGCAACGCTACCTATTAAAGCCAACAGCACTGCCAGAAAAAACATTCAAATTGCCTTTCCTGATATGAGCGCTCAAGAAGTGCGTCACATTCAATACAAAGCGACTCAAAACTTTATGCAGACCATTCTTGAAATGCCTGCGCTATACAAACTGAACGCTAAAAATTTTCATAAACATATTAAAATTGAAGGTTTTGAACACTTTACAGATAAGCCAAACCGTTTACTTCTTAGTGCACACCTAGGTAACTGGGAAGTTTTGCTTAAAACCGTGGGATTTCATAACCTACCCTTGGCGGCTATTTACAGGCGTGCCAACAACCCTTATATCGACAAATACATTATACAAGTTCGCAAACAACCATACGGAATTTTAGCACCTAAAGGCAGAAGCGGTGGCAGACAACTTTTAAAAGCTGTACGTGAAGGCATGGGAGCTGGATTTTTAAACGATCAAAAAATGAGTGACGGCATTCAAAGTACCTTTTTTGGTCAAAATGTGACATCCGCTTCTGCTATTGCGGACCTTGCACTTAGATATGACCGTGAAGTATGCCCTGTTTTTTGTAAACGTACAGGAAATGGTCAGTTCATACTGACATTTTACCCAGCCATCACACCCACAAAAACAGGTGATAGCAAAGCTGATGCACATGCAAACATTCAAAACTTCAATAACATTATAGAAGAACAAGTACGTGCCAACCCAGAACAGTGGCTCTGGCACCATAAAAGATTTCCCAAACAAGGGTAGCGGTATTGAAAACAAGTCGTTTGGTTTGAGTTAGCTTGATGCAACGCTTTTATTTATATGATAAAGCCTTTGAAGCGTTCACCATTTAGGTCTTAATTATTGCGGTTACCCCAAACATACATCACCATAGAGTTTATACCAAAACATACCAGCCCCAAAAGAATAGCACCAACAATCACCCATATTTCAGCATTGTTTAAATAAGCACCCAAAGCAAAGACTAAAACATAAGGCCATAAACGTCCAAGGCTCATACCGATACCAATGGTTAAGCCCATTTTAATACCATCTAAAATACCACCAGCAGCCATACCCATAGCAGCGCCAATGACAGCATTACCCAATGCCCAAAGCACAGAAACACCCAATACACCAAAATAAATAGCATGACCCATAGCTTCTGTCAGCTCATACTGAGGCTTTACATTGCCATAATATTCATAAGTAAGCGCCAAAGTACCAAATAAAAGTACCGTGTGTATAATACCCATAATTATTTTAAACATGCTGTATTCCTTTATTCATTTAATGTTGCTTGTTTTTGTAAAAGCAACATAGGGTTAAGAGCCATATTACGCCAATATAAACCCCAGTGTAAATGTGGCCCTGTGGAGCGCCCTGTACTACCAAGCGTACCAAGTATATCACCTACTTCAACTTTGTCACCAACCTGAACGCTTATGCTGTCCATGTGTGCATAAATTGTCATGAGTTGATAACCATGGTCAATAATAACTAAATTACCGTTAAAAAAAGAATTCTTTAAAGCCAAACGCACCACACCTGCTGCAGGTGCTTGAATTTTTGTACCACGCGGGGCTGCAAAATCGGCACCTTTATGCCAATTACGCTCTTCACCGTTATAGGTACGTCTGCTGCCATAAACCCCTGTAATTTTACCATGTACAGGGTGCGCAAAAGGTGTTTGAATAAATGGTAAGCTTTCAAAAACCCCGCGCGCTGCGTTAATTTGATATGTGTCTGACGCAATTTGATCCAAATCAACTTTAGAGCGCGGGGTCACATGCTTATCTTGAACTCCTTTAATCGCCTGCGTTTTATAATTGTTTTGAGCGATTGAAATATCGTGTTTTTCTTCAATCCCGCCCATCAGCATGATACTCAACTGGCTCTTTTCAGCCTGATCACGCGGAATACCAATTAAAAAAGTGCCTGTTTCATCTGCCTTTGTTTTGGCATCACCAAAGGTAATTTGAGCATCAGGAACAGTGTGGCCCATTAAATAGCCGCCTTGTTGCGCATAACCAAAAAGCTCTAACGCTTGCACCGTAGGGCTTAATATCAAAAACAACAATGAAAGAATAAGTCTTAATTTCATAGAGCCTATCATGGCATAAGGTATACATAAAAACTATAGTAGCATTAAAAAAGAGAGGTAAAACCTCTCTCTTCAAATATGCGGTAGTGACTTTTATACAGTCTCTCCCCTAAGCCTCATACGTACGCTTGCCTGTGTTGAGGTCATTGCCCGGATAAGGTTCTAATAAACGATTATTATATATTATAAGGTTTTATAACCAAAATACAAGTATTAGCTATGTTAAGAAGTAATTTTAGCCGTAACCTCACCATCAATAAAGTGAATATTCACGTCCTTCTCGCCTAGACTCGCCTTATTGCGCACAACAGAACCGTCTTTATTGGAAATATAGGCATAACCGCGCTTTAAGGGCCCCTGCGGAGAAAGGCTTATCAGTAGCTTTTCGCATTCTACAAGTTGTTTACGTTTAAGGTGTAGTTGACGCTGTAATATCTCAGGATTAAGGCGCTGTGTAAGGTTGTTTAAACGTTCTTCCTTGTTCTGGCGATAAGATGCCCATGTTTCTAAAGATAAACGCCCCTGCACTGCGTCAAAGCGTTGTTTTTTCAATTTTGTAAAGCTGCTAAAAGCCTGTATAAATCTCTCACTGCGTTCATCCAGGCGTAGCTTGGCCTGCGTCAGACGGCTCATCGGGTCACCCAATGTTTGCGCCATAAGTTTTAAGTGTTTTTTAGTATAACTTAAACGACTCAACATCGCTTGTTCGAGCTTACCCCTTAAAAGAGAAGTGGTGTAAACCAAATCCGCACGGACAGGCACCACCATTTCAGCCGCGGCTGTTGGCGTTGGCGCACGTAAGTCAGCCACATAATCACATAGCGTTGTGTCAGGTTCATGGCCAACGGCGCTAATAATAGGAATCAATGAAGCTGCCACCGCGCGCACTACAATTTCTTCGTTAAATGCCCATAAATCTTCTAAAGAACCACCGCCCCGTGCCACAATAATAACATCAGGCTGTTCCTCTTTAGGAAGCGCATTAAAGTAGGCGATACCTTTAGCAATTTCTTGCTTAGCCCCCACACCTTGTACCAAGGCTGGATAAAGCACAACATGGCTTGGAAAACGGTCACGTATACGGTGTAGTATATCGTCAATCACCGCACCTGTGGGCGACGTGACAATACCAATTTTACTTGGAATAAAAGGGATTTCTTTTTTAAGGGCAACATCAAACAAGCCTTCTTTTTCAAGCCTCGCCTTCATTTCCTCAAACTTTTGCATTAAAGCGCCCATGCCAGCAGGCTCTATACGGCTCACAACCAACTGGTAATTACTGCGTGCGCCATAGGTTGTGAGTTTTCCATGCACCACCACCTGCAAACCATCTTCAATTTTACATTTTATACGGTCGGCTTGTGTGCGCCAAACAATCGATTTTACTAAATTTTCATCGTCTTTTAGATCAAAATAAACATGCCCCGACGCCGCACGCTTTAAACCTGAAATTTCACCTTCTACCGCAAGGCCTGAAAAGCGTGATTCTACCGCCATGCGTAATTGGTTTGATAACTGAGATACCGTTAAAATATTATCACGTGGGGGCGCACTAGGCGCGTCTTCATTTTTGGTATCGGCATAAGAAAAAAGATCACTCATCTCTATTCTTCACCGCCCACAATAACTGTGATCATCTCATTTTCATGTAACAAACGCTTAGCCACACGTTGCATATCTTCTTTGCTAACACTTTCAATACGCTTGGTCCATTTATCTAAATAGTCTAATCCTAAATTTTCCATTTGCATGGTGGTTAAATAACCAAGCACTTTACTGCTCGAATCTAAACGGAGTGGGAAAGACCCTTTTAAAAAGCTCATAGCACCTGCGTATTCTTCATCGGTAACACCCTTTTTCTTCAGGCGTGCAATTTCTTTTTTAATGAGCGAAATAGCCGTTTGTACATCTTTGTTTTTTGTACTTACAGACGCAATAAACGCACCTTTATGTGGCAAAGGTTCAAAATAACTTGAAACACCATAAGCAAGGCCCCTCTTTTCGCGAATTTCTTCCATCAAGCGTGAATTAAAACCGCCCCCCCCTAAAATGTAATTCATGGCATAAGCCGCATAATAGTCTTTGTCTTCACGGTTAATGCCCAGGTGCGCCAAATAAACTGTCGACTGTGGCACCGCGCGTGTTTCACGTATAATAACAGGTGTGATAGCTTCTGGGGCCTGCGCCACTTGTTGACGTCCTTGCCCTTGTGGCAAATTTTCAAATAAAAGATCTAAATAATTTTCTAGCTCAGCTTTTGTAATATCCCCCACCACGCTTACCACCATGTTACGGCGGGTAAAGTTTGCCTTATAAAAGTTTTGCACATCTAAAACACTTAAATTTTCAACAACGGTTTGTATGCCGTTTGTGGGCTGACCATAAGGATGATTGATATACAAATTTTCACGCAACAATAAATTTGCAATGCTACCTGGGTTTTGTTGCGCCGATTTTATAGCGCTTAATGTTGCGTCTTGCATGCGTTTAAAAGCTTCTTTATCAAATCTTGGTTGTGAGATAGCCATACCCAAAAGTTTAAAGGCTTCTTCTTTTTTATCGCTTAATGTGCGCATTGAAAAAGTTGTATTGAGCAGCCCTGGGTTCACAGAAAAAAGCGCACCAATACGTTCAAGCGATTCAGTATAAGCTTTCGAGTCTAAATCACCCGCACCTTCATCAAAAAGAGCGCCTGTTAAATGTGCAAGACCGCCTTTACCTTGTGGGTCAAAGGCACTACCTGCACGAAAAGCAACTTGAATATTCACCATAGGGATACTTTGACTTTCGACCAGTAAAGCTTGAACACCCAGCTTTGGAGATGAGACTTGTTGTATATTTAAAGCTTGAGCTTGAACCGCACAAAAAACAAAGAAAACTGTAACCAAGAAGCGCATATTTTTTATTTTCTAATTATTAAAATATTGCGGTGTATTCTACGGCAAATTAAGCAAAATGGCTAATAAAATTAAACGCCGCCATTTGCATGACAGCGTTTAATAATTAGGGAATTAAAGTGTTTGGTCATTATTCTCACAACAACCGCTCGCTTTTAAAGTTCTACAATCTGTGTACCTCTAAAGTAATACTACTAAAGTGGTATGTTTTTGGATTGTCACAGGTAAAGTATCCCAGTTGGACTAGCAAGTCCAGCAAAAAGAGCACCGAATTCATTACCTTATATAAAAAAATGAAAATAACACCAAAAAGGCAACTGGCGATTGCCGTGCTATAAAAAACACACTAAAACTGAGTCGAATCAGAGACAAGTACGCCTGTTGTTGACTGAGACTTTTTCAAATACTGACCAGCAACACTTAAAATATCTTGCTTTGTAACAAGCTTAATATCACTTAGCCAGTCGTCGTAATTGTCAGCAAGGCCACCTGCCACCAACCAACGTCCTAAAACGTAAGCAGCCGAAAAAGGATCATCTCTACCATAAACATCACTCGAAACACGGCGCACCTTCGCACGCTCTAAAGCATCTGTAGAACCACTTAAACCATTTTTCAGAAAATCAACAAGCACCTCTTCATAAGCACTTTCAATACGTGAAAGTTGCACCCCCTCTTTTGGCGTAATAATAATGTCAAAAGTTGATTCACCACGTGCAACGGCATTGTAGTCAGCACTTACAGCATCTGCTAGCTTCATTTCCTTAACTAACTTTTCATAAAGAATACTTGAAGAACCGCCACCCAAAACATCTGCCAACAATGTTAGACTTAAAAAATCTTCCGTACCCGTTTTTTGCCCTGCTATACCCGCAAAAGCACTCGGCGCACGATATGTACGCACCCATGTTGGTACTTGAATTTCTGGGTCTACTTTTTCAAAACGCTTAGCTTCTGACCACAATGGCTCAACAATCCACTCATCATGCGTAATTTCTTTAGTTGAAGGGACTTGTGCATATGTTTTTTCAACCAGCACCTTTGCCTCTTCTTCTGTAATATCCCCTACAAGAATAAGAAATGCATTATTGGGTTGATACCATCTTTTATACCAGTCATGGGCAACATCTGCTGTATAAGCTTCAATATCCCTTTTCCAGCCGATCACAGGGCGACCGTAAGGATGGTTGGGCATATGCTTATACATCAATTCTTCATAAAAGCGGTTTTGAGGCTTACTGTCAATGCGCCAACGACGCTCTTCCATCACAACGTCACGTTCTGGTAAAAACTCCGCATCGCTAAAAGTTAAACCGCGCATACGATCCGATTCAATTTCCATCATACGCGGCAAGTTTTCCTTTGCCACCTTTTGAAAATAGGCTGTGTAGTCAGAAGATGTAAAAGCGTTATCTTGCCCGCCATTACGCGCCACAATCTTTGAAAACTCTTGAGGTGGGATATGTTTTGTGCCTTTAAACATCAAATGTTCTAACATGTGTGCAATACCTGTTTGACCATTTTTTTCATCTGCTGCACCTGCTTTATACCACACAAAATTCACCACCACAGGCGTGCGATGGTCAGGTATAATATAAACATCCATACCATTTTTAAGTGTGTATTTGCTAAAATCAAGCCCCCACGCAGTTGGTGCAATGAGGGCAAGTATAGCGGCAGTGATAAAATGCAAACGTCGCATATTTAAAGCCTTTATATGATTTAACTTATTTTTCTTTTTTAGCCATTTCAGCTAATTCTTCTAAAGTTGGATCCGCATTTTTTTCTTCCGAAAACATACCTTCTAACCAACCTTCTTTTTCAGCATCAACGTTTCCATCACGAGATTCTTCCGCCATCAACTCACGAATAGAGGCATTACGTGTTTCACCACCTGCTTTTTCAATCAACCAGTTATCTGTTGTTGTTGCCTGTTGCTGCATTTCTTTTTTACCCAAGATAAGGTCTTGCGCTTTTTTATTTGCAGCTGCCGTTGCCGGTGCATAACCTTGACGTGGTGGACGTAATTCAAAACTTGGCGGTAGTGTCAGTGGTGCATGGTCAATAACAGCCATTTCATCTGGCGCATTTTTTCCACCAAGGCAACCCGTTAAAGCAGCTGATACAACTACTAAAGCCATCATTTTATACATTTTAATCATCCCCTGTTTATTTCCCATCTTCAATTTCATTGCTTTCAAAATAAGCGTCCCATAACATTAACACGACACCTAAGAATATTGCAATATCCGCAATATTAAATGTTGGCCAGTGCCAACCCGCGTAGTGAAAGTCTAGAAAGTCAACCACCGCACGGTGTGCAAATCGGTCAATACCATTACCAATAGCGCCACCTAAAATAAAACCTAAACCTAAAACATAAGAAAGACGTTCTTTGTGTCTAGCCATCACATGAATAATAACAACACTCACAACAAAAGCGAAGATACCTAAAATTTCTGGAAGATCTTCTGCATTTAAGCCGCCCAGCATACTAAATGACACCCCACGGTTAAACGCCAAACGCAAATTAAAGAAACCATCGATAATACTTACAGGCTCTACCGTTAAATATGCCAAAGCAACCTGCTTTGTTGCCTGATCAACCACCAACCACAACACAGCAGCCAACAAGCCAAGTAGGCGCATTGAAATGTAAGTTTTCATTATTTTCATTACGCAGCTTCCTCTTTTTCTTTATTCGCCTTTAATGATACAGCATCTCGCGCTGTTACGTAAACATCTTCTTCTACATTTACAGCATCTTCTTTAGCTACGTATCGCCATGAACGGGTACATTTCACGTAATCAGTACTCATTGTGAGTGGTGTCACAACAATATCTGTGCTGTTGCCAGCCACAATATGAATTTCAGAAACGACCAAATAATCGGCTAAATCTTCAAGCGTCATATCTTTTGGTTTTGTTTCAATTTTCAAGACCTCTTGAGACATAGAAACTCTCGCTTCCAAGTTTGACTTCACTTCGCCAGAACTTCTTTTCTCTTCAATGGCCATGTTCACCTCATCACGCAGTGTCCAAACAGTGTCAAATTCCACTTCTAAGTCTGCATTATGCCATACATCTTCTATCACTGAAAAGTCTTGCAGGTGCAGTTCTTCCTTGTCACCAAAGGCACTACGCCATACTTCGTCTGTGCTAAACGGCATGATAGGTGCCAAGTGCGTTGTTAAACCTTTAAGTAAATGCACTAACACCGTTTGACAAGCGCGACGACGTCTGTAAAACGCTTCACCTTCGTCTGTTTCATTACGTGGGTCGCAATACAAACTATCTTTACGAATATCGAAATACAAACTCGAGAGCTCTTTCGCACAGAAATTATGTAACAGCTCATACACACGGCGGAATTGATATGTATCATAATTCGTTTGCACGTCACGCAATGTTGTGTGCAATTTACTCATCACCCATTTTTCAAGATCTGGCATATCTTGTAAGTCCACCATGTCGGTATTCTCATCAAAGTCATACAAATTACCAAGTAAGAAACGGAAAGTATTACGGAAACGTCGGTAACTGTCTGCCACACCTTTCATAATTTCTTCACTGTAGCGAATGTCTTCGTTATAGTCGGCACCTGCCACCCAAAGGCGTAAGATATCCATACCATAATTCTTTGCAATTTGAGCAGGTGTTATCACATTACCAATCGATTTTGACATCTTTTTACCTTGGCCATCGACAACAAAGCCATGCGTTAGCACTTGCTTGTAAGGGGCGTACCCGCGTGTTGCCACACAAGCCGTTAAAGATGAATTAAACCAACCACGGTGCTGGTCTGAACCTTCAAGGTACAAGTCAGCTGGAAGCTTTTGTCCCATTTTATCTTCCACCACATGGGCGTAAGTTGTACCACTGTCAAACCATACATCTAAAATATCTGTCTCTTTGACCATATCTTCAGCTTTCCAGCCCTTAGACGCAAGATAACCTGCTGGTAAAAGTTCTTCAACGCTAAGCGTTTCCCAAACGTCAATACCGTCTTTTGCCACCAAGGTTTGAATATGTTCAAAAACCTCTGCTTCAAAAGTGTAATCACCTGTTGGTTTGTGCTGCATAATTGTGATCGGCACACCCCAAGCGCGCTGACGTGAAATACACCAGTCAGGGCGACCACTTAACATAGCTGTAATACGGTTTTGTCCATAAGCAGGTATCCACCCGCCAGCTTCACCTATATTTTTAATTTCTTTAAGTGCTGTTGTGCGTACTGTGTCAGCACCTTCAACAGCTTTATCAAGCGCGACAAACCACTGTGGCGTTGTACGGAAAATAAGGGGCGCTTTAGAACGCCAAGAAATAGGGTAAGAGTGCTTCATTTTATACCAACGCATTAAAGCACCGCTTTGAGTCATTTCTTCAATAATCAGCTTTTGCGCATCCCAGATAACTTTTCCTGTCAATTCAATACCTGTTTTAGGTAAAGGCAACACACCGTTAACATACCTACCCGAGCCATCTACAGGACACGTTAATTCCATTCCAAATTTCTTACCAAGTTCAAAGTCATCAGCGCCATGAGCAGGTGCAATATGCACAAACCCTGTACCACCATCTTCTGTCACATGGTGACCTTCAACCATTTTAGAGGTTGCGAGATGGTACAGATAGTTATATGGATGCCTAGCTACTTTACCCTCAAAATAAGCACCTTCAACAGACTTCAATTCCTTATAAGCTGTAAAGCCAACCATTTTAGCAAAATTTTCTACCAAGCTTTTGGCCACCCAAACTTTGTCGCCCACTTTAGCTGTGGCTTTTTCAAAAACTTCCGTTGCCTCTAGAAGAACGTATTCAATATGCGCGCCATAAGCAATACCTTCATTGGCAGGCATTGTCCATGGTGTGGTTGTCCAAATAACAATTGACTCATCAGGTTCATCGTCAAGTGGGAACTTCACGTAAATAGCTAAAGATTCTTTATCGGCATATTCTACTTCTGCTTCCGCTAAAGACGTTTCTTCAACGGTAGACCACATAATAGACTTAGCACCCTTATAAACAAGCCCTTTTGCCGCCATTTTACCAAGTTCGCCGACAATGCCTGCTTCGTTTTTGGGGTGCATTGTAAGGTAAGGGTTTGCATAGTCCGACATAGTACCAAAACGCTTACCGTCTTCAATTTGAACATCCACCCAACCCTGAGCAAATTCACGGCATAGATCGCGTATTTCTTTTACAGAAAAATCTTCTTTGCTTTTACCTTTTGCTTTAAAGCCTTCTTCCACTTTCCATTCAATCGGCAAACCATGACAGTCCCAACCTGGAGTATAAACAGCGTCATAGCCAGACATTTGTTTTGAGCGTACCACAAAGTCTTTTAAAGAAAAGTTAAGCGCATGCCCAATGTGTAAATTGCCGTTGGCGTAAGGAGGCCCGCAATGCAAAATAAATGGCTTGCGATTTTCAGCCTTCGATTTTTCACGTAATTTTGTGTAAAGGTCTTCACTTTGCCAGCGTGCCAACCATTCGGGTTCACGCTTTGGTAAGCCTGCACGCATTGGAAATTCTGTTTCTGGTAAGTTTAAAGTTTGTCTGATGTCGGACATATTCTACTCTTCTATTTTTTCAATTAACGTTAATTTAATTTTACCTTCTACCAGGTTCGGCAGGTCGGGCAGTGGCGGGATATACCCTGTATTATCTTCAACCTTCATAGGCACAATACATGTGTCAGCCTGAAGCGAAGTATCAGTATACTGGATTTTTACAAGGTAAACACCATTTTTTACAGGCGTGTAATGGGAAAAATGCGCAACTAAATTGCAATAATCGTCTTCATACAAGAAAGAGCGCACTAAAAAACCGCGCCCCAAAAGATTTGTTGCTTCTTTAACCAATCCATCTTTTAACATTTGGCGAATACGTGAGGACGAAAATCTTGAAGAAGCGTCACACACAATATCTGAAACAACAACGGTCTCAAACCCTAAAATAGCACCCAATTCTTTTAGCTTACCAGCTGTCCCTTCACGCCCTTTACCAAAGGCAAAATCTTCACCCACAATCACCATTTTAGCATTAAGGTCATTTTTAAGGTGCGTCGCAAAATCTTCAAAATGTGTATTGGCAAATTTTTTGGTGAAAGGATGTGCAACCACGCATTCAATGCCCACATCTCTCAATAAACGAGCTTTTTGTGCAAAAGGCGTGAGCGGTTTTGGTGCATTTTCCCCCATAAATAATTTTTTAGGGTGAGGTTCAAATGTGTAAAGCGTGGGAATAAAGCCTTCTGTTTTAGCCAACGAAACACCTTTTTGAATAAGCGTTTGATGCCCTTTATGTACGCCGTCAAAATTTCCAATAACAATGGCTGTGCCTTTTGTTACATCAATTTTATTAAACTCTCTGCGTAAAACCCTGAAACTCATGTGCTAAAACATAAGCGAAAACAACAAAAAAGGCTAGAAACTTCTAGCCTTTTTTGATTTGTGTTGATTCTTTATTTTTGAAGCAATTGCTCAATAAGTGCTTTTTGCTCGGCATTTTCAACTTTAACAGCGTCTAATTCAGCTTTCAACTCCGCAATGGCGCTCATCATTGGTGCAATAAGCCCCACATAATTCACCGATTTCGTCTCACTTGCGTCATCTGCTGTTTTTACAAGAATAGGGAACACTTCTTCCAACTCTTGCGCTATCACACCATATTCAGTCACGCTTGGGTTATTAATCATCGCAAAGCTTACAGGGTTTACACTTGCAATCTTTTCAAGCTGACCTGCTGGCAATGTCACAATATCTTGTTTCAAACGTCTGTCAGATACATCGGTGATTATTCCTGTGTATTCAATATCACCCGTTACATCCAAGGCAACAGAAGGAGATGTATTACCAATACCCACATAGTCGTTGGCAAGGTCACCATAAATGGTATTACCAATATTCAACTGGTTTGACGCCGTAGCTGTTGTGGCGTCTACATTGCTACCAATCAAAATATTACTTGCACCTGTTGTGGTGGCATCACCTGCTTGGTAACCAATCATCACGTTATTATCACCACCTGTACGCAAGGCGTAACCTGCCTGATAACCCAGCAAGACGTTATTATTAACATTACTTGCATTTGAAGCACCCCAACCAGATTGATAACCAAGCGTTACGTTGTTCCAACCGCTCTGATTGTAGTACAAGCTATACACACCAAGCGCTATGTTAGAGCCACCAGTTGTTGTGTTATAAAGTGAACTATACCCCAAAGCAGAATTTGATTCACCAGAGGTTAGCTGCGTCATAGAACCGCTACCGATAGCTGTGTTATAGCTATCCACTGCGCTTGGTAAGGCCCCCGCACCGAAAGCTGAGTTACCACTACCTGTCGCAAATTCCATTGTACCAGAACCCATGGCGGTGTTTTGGAAACCTATCGTGTTAGAGTTCAACGCCGATCCACCCACAGCCGTGTTACCACTACCCGAGGTGTTCGCCGCCAAAGCACCCGCACCCACCGCAACAGAAGAACTACCTGTTGTGATAGAGCCTAACGCATCAGCACCTATACCTGTGTTCAAAAGACCCGTTGTAAGAGACTGCAGCGCTCTTACACCTATACCGGTATTGCTAAAGGAGGTTGTTGCATTTTCAAGCGCATTCGCCCCCACAGCCACGTTGTCATAACCGCTGGTAACTTTATTTAAAGCTAAGTGCCCAATACCTGTGTTGTGGTTTGATGTTCCATCGTCCACCGCACCTGCATTCAAGCCTAAGAACACACTTGGTGACGCACTCGCGTCGTGCTTACCATCTGAAAGTCCATCAATAGAAGATGCACCGCCAAGACCAGCTGAAAGGTCGCTACAGTTTGCGCCTGTTTCATCACAAAGTGTGGCTACGCTCAGCGTCCCTGTAAGAGAAACTTGTTCAGAACCACCCACCATTGAACCTTTAATGAGGTTGCCGATGTTAAGTTCGTCTGAAGCTGTGGCTGCACTTGCGTCAACCCCGCTCCCAATTAAAATGTTACGTGCACCTGTGGTGGTTGCATCACCTGCTTGGTAACCAAGCATCACGTTATTATCGGCACCAGTTAAAACAGAATCCCCCGCTTCATAACCCACAAATATATTATTACTTACACTTGTTGCATTATTTGCACCTATACCTGCCCTATACCCTAAAACAACGTTATTGTTACCTGTTTTATTATAATAAAAACTGGTAGAGCCACTTGCAACGTTGTAAGCACCTGTTGTGTTGTTATACATAACAGCGTCACCCATGGCTGTATTATGAGCACCTGTTGTTGTTTTACTAAGCGCGCCATAACCAAAAGCGTCGTTCGATGAACCCGTTGTTAAATTAGCCATAGCACCAGAACCAAATGCTGCATTAAAATTAGATGTAGACAATTTAAGAGCATCTTTACCAACCGCTGTATTATGGCCACCTGTAACAATGCTATTTAATGCGTTTATACCTACGGCAACGTTATTGTTTGATCCGTCGTCAGTTGCACCTGCACCTGTACCTAAAAACACGCTCAAAGTGTCGGCTTTCGCGTCAGATAACCCATCAATAGATGAAGCGCCGCCAATACCCGCACTAAGGTCATTACAGTTGGCACCTGTTTCGTCACAAAGTGTGGCAACGCTGAGCGTTCCTGTTAATGAAACTTGTTCAGAGCCACCCGTCATATCCCCTTGTATTAACCCACCAATATTGAGATAGTTTGATGTTGTTGATGATGCGGGGTTCACTTGATAACCAATTAAAATATTAGCACCACCCGTTGTCAGTATATTACCGCTCTGATAACCAATGAGAACGTTATCATCCCCTGTGGTCACTTCTCTACCAGCCTGATAACCCACAAAAACGCTGCTATCGCCTGTTGTGGATTTTTCACCTGCGTTATTACCCAAAAATACGTTGTAATCACCACCAGAGATAAGAGATTTACCGCTATACGTACCAAATAAGGCATTGCCTGAAATATTTTCCCCTGTCGCACCTTTACCGGCGTCCCTACCAAAGGCCACATTGTAACCGCTTGCGGTATATTTTAAAGCGTCATAACCCATCGCCGTCCCGCTGAAAAATGCATAATTTTGAAGTGCACCTGAACCAACTGCCGTATTAGCATAGTCTGAGCCCGACGCACTATTCAATGCCCTTGAACCAATGGCCACATTACCGTAAGAGCTGGTTGTTGCATTTGCCATTGCATATTCACCAATGGCCACGTTGCTAAAACTTGTTGTGCCCAACTTCAGCGCATTATAACCAATGGCAATATTCCCATATGTCGTATTTTGGGACAATGCATCAACACCAATGGCAACATTTCTATCACCATCAACATTCACGGCTAAAGCGTTTTCTCCAATGGCAACATTACCATAACCTATTGTTGTGGCATTAAGTGCATTTTTGCCAATAGCCAAATTTTGATTGGCCGTGCCATCATCAGCCGCACCTGCGCCATTTCCAAGGAAGAGACTTGAATAATCATCTGTGTCGTGCTTCGCGTCGGTAAGTTCATCTATCGAAGCTGCACCACCGCCACCGCCTAAAGCAGCCCAAACAGTACCGTTACATGACTCAACACCACCGCCAGATGTGTAACGTATACCACCTTCTGTAGAAGCGTCACATGTTTCGCCACCGCTTGAAATCATTAACGTACCTGAAACATCCAACGTCACAGCTGGTGCATTGGTTGCAATACCTACTTTAGCTGTCGCCAAATCACCATAAATGGCGTTACCAATGTTGAGTTCGTCGGAAGCTGTGGCAGCACTAGCGTCAACCCCACTACCAATTAAAATGTTACGCGCACCTGTGGTGGTTGCAAGCCCTGCTTGGTAACCAAGCATCACGTTATTATTGGCACCTGTTAAAACAGCTTTACCCGCCTCATAACCCATCAATGTATTAAAGCTTACATTAGATCCACCAAACGCACCTTCGCCCGCCCTGTAACCCATAGCAGTGTTACCATTAGACGTTTGAACATAACGCAATGCATAAGCACCAAAAGCATTATTATATAAACCCGTTGTTAAACCTTCTCCAGACAAGCGGCCATAAGCACTGTTATACGAACCTGAGGTTAACCCCCCTAAAGAACCAGAGCCATATGCTGCATTAGACCCACCCGTTGTTAATGCATCACCAGCCAAATAACCTATCGCTGTATTGTCTGCTCCTGTAGTCAAAAGCTCTAACGCATTAAGACCCATAGCAATGTTTCCGGTACCTGAGGTTACAGACTTAAGTGTATCAAGACCAATACCTACATTAGCCCCTCCCTCACCAGTTGATGATGCTCCAGAATTATTACCAATAAATGTATTGGCAAAAACACCCGCCCCTTGTTTGGCGTCGGTTAGGTCGGTCAGTGAAACAGCACCACCGCCGCCACCAATACCCGCACTAAGGTCATTACAATTTGCACCTGTTTCGTCACAAAGTGTGGCAACGCTGAGCGTACCTGTGAGGGAAACTTGTTCAGAACCGCTTACCATTGAACCCTTAATAAGATTACCGATATTGAGTTCGTCTGAAGCTGTCGCTACTGACGTATCCATATCTTGCCCAATCACAATGTTACGTGAACCTGTTGTGATGTTATCACCTGCCATTGAACCAATAATGGTATTGCTTGCACCTATTGTGCTTAGATTCATAGAACGACGACCAATTGCAACGTTATCTGAACCTGTTGTGTTTGCATTTAAAGCATAATAACCAACTGCAATATTATTATCACCCGTTGTATTTACATCCATTGAACTACGGCCAAGTGCCACGTTGTTTGAACCTGTTGTATTGCCATTAAGTGCCGACCCACCCAAGGCAGTATTATTATTACCTGTTAAGTTCGTGCGTAACGCATAATAACCTACAGCCGTATTGTCGTCACCGTCTGTATTTGAATTTAAAGATGCGCTACCAAAAGCTGCATTACGTGCACCTGTTGCATTATCAACAAGAGATGCACTACCAGTCGCGGTGTTGTAAACACCAGACACATTGGCTTGAAGTGATTTGTAACCTATTGCTGTGTTATTAGAGCCGCCCACATTTGACATTAACGCTTGATAACCTAAAGCGGCGTTATTGCCACCGGTGGTATTAGATTTAAGCGCTTCGAAACCGGCCGCAACGCTAAAATAGCCTGAGATATTCTCTTTTAAAGCACTCACACCGACCGCTACATTATAATTACCACCATCGTCATTTAAACTGGATCCTAGGCCAAGAAAAACACTTGAAAAGTCTGTGTTCGCATCTGTTAAGTCATCGATAGATAAAGTAACAGATGTTGCAACCACACCTGTTAAAGCAGAACCATCACCCACAAAAGCTGTGGCTGAAACTGTACCCGAAACATCTAAAGGGGTGGCGGGGCTGTCCTTACCAATACCCACATAATCATTTGCCAAATCACCATAAATTGTATTACCAATGTTTAAATAGTCGGATGTTGATGCACCAGGGGTATCAGCCTGTTGCCCAATAATAATATTACGGGAACCCGTCATTATCAAATCACCAGCATTGGCTCCGACCAAGGTATTACTTGCACCTGTTGAAACATTTGAACCAGATTTATAACCTAAAAATGTATTATCGTCAGCACCTGTTAATACATTTTGTCCACTGAAAAAACCAAGCATAACAGTTCTATTTATATCTGAAAGACCTGTAGAACCTTTACCTGCATATTGACCCACAATCGTATTTCTAATACCTGTCTCATTTGACAGAAAGCTATTATAGCCAATAATTGTGTTATCACCACCAGTTGTTGTATTCATCGCACTATTATTACCAATAATTGTGCTTCGAACGCCTGTGGTATTTGATTTAAGAGCATCAAAACCAATGGATATATTACCATATCCATCTATATTATCTTCAAGCGCTGAGTTCCCAAGAGCTATATTACTATAGCCTGTCGTATTAGCGTTTAAAACATTTTTACCAATACCGACATTTGCATTATCTGTCCCATCATCATTGGCACCAGCACCGTTACCAATAAATAGGCTTGAATAGTCGTCGGTGTCGTGCTTTGCATCGGTTAGGTCGTTAATGCCCATGATGGCTGCTACACCCGTAAGACCAGAACCGTCACCCACAAAGGCTGTGGCTGAAACTGTACCAGAAACGTCTAAAGCGGCTGCGCCATTAACAAGTAGGCCAGCGTCACAAATAATGTCGCTACCGTCGGTATAGCAAAGTTCGTTTGAATTGAGCGTGCCTGAAAAAGCTACATCGCCCCAAGACGTAGCAACTTGCGCCTGTGCGACACCCGCAACAAGCGACAAACATACCGTTGATAGTAATTTATATTTATTTAAAAATGACATTTTCTTTAACCTTACTTGCACTTACACATTTTAATATTTTTTTACATTATTCCGTTTTAAAACTTGCCCTTTTTTCACTTATTGTCTGCTAGGGTCGGCAATATTGTAAACGCCCGTTTACAATATTAAACCTTACAGCACCATGGTTTGCTGCATCACAAACCTCAGCCCCTGTACCCGCAACTTTTAATGTACCCGACACATCAAGTGTGGCATGAGTTGATGCGTCAACACCTGTAACATTGGCACCAATCGCAAGTTTATTGTTTATCATATCGCCATAAACTGTATTACCAATATTTAACTGGCTAGAAGCCGTTGTATTTGGGAACACTGTGTTGGCACCAATGGCAATGTTATTTGTACCCGCTGTTTGGGTTAAACCAGCGCTATAACCAATACCAATATTTGTATTACCCGAAGCCAGGCTAGAAAAGGCATTGTCACCTAAAGCCACGTTACCCGCACCACCTGTATTTGCAAGTAATGCATTTTGTCCCACAGCCACATGGTTTGAACCTGTGGTGTTGTTGTTTAACGCTTGGAAACCAACCGATGTATTGCGATTACCTGACGTATTTTTAGACAAGCTAGAGTGCCCCACAGCCACGTTACGGTTGTTACCGTCGTCAGAACCACCGCTAGATTTACCTAAATACATACTTGGCGTTGTTTCTGAAACATACTGAGCGTCACTTAAGTCATTAATGCTAAGCACCATCGAGCTTACGTCTAAGTTTGTAAGGCCTGAACCGTCACCCACAAAGGCTGTGGCTGTTACTGTACCCGAAACGTCAAGTTCAGTTGATGGACTTACTTTACCAATACCAATTTTATCAGTTGAAAGGTCACCATAAATAGTATCACCGATGTTAAGTTGATAATCGGCCGTTGCATCGGCAACTGAAACTTTTGCACCAATCGCAATGTTATAGTTACCTGAACTTAAGAATTGGTTAGCATTGTCACCAAGAGATGTATTGAAACTACCTGTTGAACTACCAAGCACACCGTATTGAGCTTCATTACCAAGTGCTAAGTTACCTGAACCTGTACTATTATAACGTAAAGCTCTATAACCAAGCGCGTTGTTAGAATTACCTGTATCGTTATAGTACAACGAATCAACACCAATAGCGGTTGACCTTGTCCCTGATGAGTTATTCACCATGCTTCTGATACCAATAGCAATGTTATTAGCAGCTACACTACGCATCAAAGCGTCCTTACCAATGGCAATATTTTGCGCACCCGACACGTTTGATTTTAACGCCTGATGCCCAATGGCAAGGTTACCATTTGTACCACCATCATCTGTCACACCGGCAAGCTCACCAATAAATAGGCTTGAAAAGTCATCCGTGTCATGTGCGGCGTCATTTAAATCGTTTAATCCAATTGACATTGAGCTTACATCTAGGTTTGTAAGGCCTGAACCGTCACCAGAAAATGTGGTTGCGCTAATGTTACCTGTCGCTTCAATACCGCCACCAGCAAATACCACGCCGTCAATGGTTTGTGTACCACTGACATTTAATGCACCTAGCACAGTAAGCGTACCACCTATAACACCGTCACCCGATGTTGCAAGTGTGCTGAGCGATGTTGAGCCTGTCACGTCTAATGTTCCGTTTACAGTTGCGTTCCCTGTTGTTGCTAAGTCAGCAAATGTTACATTATCTGTTGTTGCAATACCTTGATCACTTGCACCTAAGTAACTCCACTGTGTGTTTGTAATAGAAACACTGTCAATGTTTTGTAACTCAGCAAGTTCAGCTGTATCTAATGCTGTGTTCGAAATATTAATAACACCCGTTGGCAGGCTTGCAATCGTATACCAGTCAACAGAACCGGCTGTTATACCGCCCCAAGATGAACCATCACAAATTTCAATATTTCCACCAATATAACGAATAGCGCCCTCTAGGACAGCATTACATACTTCACCGCCATTAGAGATAATAATTGTACCTGACACTTCAAGTGCAGCAGCTGGATTGACCGTATCAATACCCACTTTACCGCCCATAATGGCCATCGTGTTGTTTGTTGCAACTGTATATGATGTCGTATCAAGACCAATACCCACAGAATTATCACCAGCTACAGTAACAGAACGGCCTAGAGACATTGAATAATCTCCCCCTGCATAACTATTACCAAAAGCAACTGAATTTTCACCTTGAGCTGTAGAGCTACCAAAAGCACTTGAACGTGTACCAGAAGCTGTACTTCCATGTCCCGCGGCAAAAGAATATTGCGCTGTAGCCTGAGTATCTGAACCTACAGCAAAACTATAATTACCAATACTGGCATCATCCCACTGCGCGCCTGTTACTTCACCCGCACGGAAAGCTTGCTTGCTTGGATACCAAAGTTGGCGTGCACCCGCACCTGTTAAGGCTGCTGGCAAAGCCTGCGCGTCATTAACAACATGCGCACTACCACGGCTAATGTATGTTGTGTTGTTTGTCCACAAACCGCTGTTTGCTACATTTACACATGAAAAGTTTGTACCGTCATACGTTAATACTTCACCCGCACTACAAGCAGCACCTGACTTATTAACAAAACCTGAACCATTATAAACCACAAGGTCATGGTTGGCAGGTGCCGTAATACTCACGTCAGTTAAATCATTAAACGCAATACCATTTGCGGCAGAACCTGCATCGGCCACACAGCTTAAGCTTGTACCATCTGACGTTAAAATATTGTCAGCACTACACGTTGGCAGAGGATCTGAAGTACGCGCAAAGGCTTGAACGTTTGGATCTGTTTCAATTTGGTTTACCCAAGTACCGCCCACATACGCTAGAACATGGTTATCGACAGGTGCTGTTAAACTTACGTCAGCAATATCTGCCAAGTTCATTGGGTCGGCTGCACCACCAGCATCGGCCACACAAGTCAACTGTGTACCATCGTACGTCAACATATAACCAGCCTCACACTGACCTGCATTTAAATTCGTAATTGGGTTCGCAATTTTAGCCCAGTCGCTTACTGTTAAGTCACGCTCTGAGTCTGCTTTCCAGTATTGACCGTCAAAATACATAATGTTTGTTGCTGTCGCATCTGTTGTTCCAGAAACGTCTGCCATGTCTTCTAAAATCAGCGAGTCACCTGGCCCACCAATATCGGCCACACAAGTCAACTTATCGCCATCAAAGGTTACAATTTCACCAATCTGACATTTGCCAGCTGTTAAATTATCAATAGAAGCTTTAGCGAAAGGCTCAACAATACTTCCAGCTGACCAACCTGTACCGTTAAAGTACAAAAGGTCTTCCGTTGCAGGCAACCCAGTGCTCACGTCCGAAAGGTCATCAAGCGTTAACGTACCCGATGCAATTGTATCAAGAGAAACACACTTCAATGTTGTGCCATCCGCAATAACAACTTCACCACCACCACAAGAAGCAAGTGTGCCACCCTTACGTGCAAAGTCGCGTACACCGTTTAAAATAGCATCCTCAAGCGCAAGGTCTAATTCAAGGTCATTACTTGGTTTATCTTGGTTACAAACAATTTTACCACCACTTTCAGCACACCATTTACCAGAAACAAGGTTACCCACTTTAGGGTCGGCCTCTTCTTGACAAACCCATGTGTTACCAGACCATGTCAGTTTTTCTGAATCTTTACAAACAGCAGCTTCTGACACTGCATGTTTTTGAACTTTTTTACCGCCAATCAAAACATCGCCTGCAACCAAAGCATCGCCCGTTAATGCAACATTGCCTTCTGCGTCAATTTTAAAGGATTCAACACAACCACTCTTGTTTGCTTTTGCATGACGCGTGCCATCACCGCTTGCCCCATAAAGCATTCCAAAGGTCCCACAGCCGTCACGTGCATCAGCACGCGAGCCTAATTCGCTTATCTGCGATTCATGCTTTGCGTTCGCAGTATCGCCCGTACTACCACCCGAAAGCGTAAAAAACCTTTGCTGCGCATTCGCATCAAAAGTAGCAATAGCCGCTGTAAAAATTAAACTAAAGAGTATTAAAAACCTCATTTTCCCTGACCTTTGTCTTATTTATAAGTCTTTGCACACCTCATTTATAGGGGCTCACACAAATCACACACTCGAAATTATAGACATCTACTTAAAATATCTCAATATTTCACTTATATCACATATAAAACATCCAACTCAGAATAATAAATAAAACGCATACAAATCAATTGTTTAAAATAAAAACACACCAGTTTAAAAGTATGACAATAAACAGAGTATGCCGTGACATAAAAGACATTTTTTAAAAATACTCGCAAAAACACTTGCAAAAAAAAATGATTTAGCGCATTTTATGCCTGTTCAAAGAACATCTTTGTGCCGAAGTGGCGGAACTGGTAGACGCGCTTGACTCAAAATCAAGTTCCTTCGGGAGTGTGGGTTCGATTCCCTCCTTCGGCACCATTCTTAATAAATCCATAAAAATATTCCATACCTGTTAATAGCATTAACCTTTGCGGTTTCGACGTGGGTATTACCCTGCCATGTAAAATCGTTAATATTAAAGACATTTTTAAAGTTAGTTGTAGATGGGGTTAAGGTACTCAAAACTAGGTATACATAAAAAAATGCCCCTACATGGAGGCATTTAACTATATATTCGATATATTTAGTTTACAGGCTTTTCTTTAATTGGCTCACAATAATTGTCACCATAAAAAGCCACACCAGATTGCTTCTCTAAATAAGTCCAGTAATCTTTAGCAGCTTGATATGTCGGCTTATCTCTATGAGCAAACATTGCCATTCCATAATCATTGTTGGATGGAAACGCGGATGATAGAGAATTTTGGTAATGTGTTTCTATCGATCCCTTTTCTTTTTGTGTTAGTTCCGTACTTTCGTAAAACTCACCAGGCTTTGGTTCGTTAATAGGCGCAAGGCTTGTCATAACTCTGACTCCGTAAAAGGTAGGTGCATGGCGCAAAATTTTTTTATCTATGTAAATATAATAGCACGCCTATATATTTCAAGTGAAATGTTAAATAAAACAAAACCATCTATTAAATTACATAAATTCACAGAATACTTGTAAAGTATACAACCAACACTTATATTTTTTATACACAACTCCATACAGGGTGAATATATGTTAAAATCGCACTTAAGTTTAGTAGAAACAGAAATAGCCTCAAGCAAGTCGTCTATGAGCGACAAAGAACTGTGTATTATTCATGCAGCGTCACTTGTTTTTTTAGAGCAGGGTTTTAACAACGCTAACATGGCTCAAATTGCTAAAAAAGCCCAAGTTTCAAAGCAGACGTTGTATACCAACTTTGGCTCTAAGGAAAACTTATTTGATCAAGTTATCACCTATATTTTTAGAGATATTAAAAATACATTTGAACCGCCTAAAAAAGACTGTACACCACAAGAAGAATTCACCTATTTCATTGTAAATTTATTGCGCCCTGTCTTTTCAAAAGAAGGGATATGTTTACACAGGCTTGCCATTGCTGAAAGTTACAACAACCCCAAGTTAAGTAAAATTTATTTATCACGCATTGAGCGTTTAATATCTAAAATATCCGCACGCATATCACACCTTGAATCGATAGGGCTTATCAAGGTTAACGATAACTCTCAAGCCGCACAAGACCTTATTTATAGCTGTAAGGGCATTACCCATACCAAGCTTTTATGTGGCTATATCGACAGTGTCAGCGCAGATGAAATTAAATACATTGCCAAAAAATCTGTTGAAAAATTCTTTGAAATACATAAAACATCCTAAGCAAACACTAGACAAACAACTCCTTTTCAAGTAAAACCTCGGGTATAATTAATTTATTGATAAGCCGAGGAAAAAATGTCTGAGATAAAGTCAAACGCATCAGGAATTATACAACCCTTTATTTTTGATAACATGCCAGTACGTGGCATGGTCTTACGTATCAATAACCTTTCAGAGCATGTGCCGTGCTTAAGTGCTGAAACAAATTTTATCAACAAAGCGCTTGCAGAAATGCTTGCTGCAAGCGCTGTTTTAACGCACGATCTTAAAAACAAAGCGAATGTAACTTTACAGATTCAAAGCCAAGGCCCTGTACCTTTACTTGTTTCACAATGCGATAAAAACGGTAGCTTGCGTGCTTATGCTAAAATAAACGACGATGCCGATACACAAAAACTCAACTATAAAAACCTCATTGAAGAAAATGCCATTTTTGCAGTTTCAGTAGAGCAAGGCGAAGGCAAAACTAAAAACATCTATCAAAGCTTGGTAGGTCTTAACAAAACATCTGTAAGTAGCTCAGTTGAGCAATACTTTAATGACTCTGTTCAATTAAACACTTATTTTAAAGTTACAATAGGCGAACAAGACGGCAAACTTTCATGCGGCTGTATATTTTTACAAGCGCTCCCTGAAAAAGAACCTAACCTTGACGACTGGCGCCGTATCGCCATTATTTTAACCACCATGAAGGAAGAAGAAATTCTACCAGGTTCAATTTCTGAACAAGAACTTTTAGGTCGCCTCTTTGCAGAAGATAAGGTGCGTGTTTACGCTCCGCATGACTTGCACTTTGCGTCAGCTCAAACCCGTGAGCGTATGGTTAAGGCACTTTTAAGCCTTGGCGAAGACCAGTGCAAAGACCTTTTAAAGGAAGGTCCTATCGTTATGATGTGCGAATTTAGTGGCACTGAAGAATCTTTCACACATGAGGATATCCGCAACATTTTTGATACAGACCAAGACGATGAATAAAGGTAACAAGCCTTCAAAACATTGACATTTAAAGCTGATTAGCAGCAAAATAGTGACAATTATTTAATTACAAAACAAAGGCAAAGAAGATGAAACACATTTTCCCACTGATATTAACTGCTGCAGTAATAAGCGCTTGTACTGGCAACTACAAATCTCCAGACATTCACACATTTGGTGAAAACGGTGAACAGAAAGTGACGACCGACACAAGAACTTTTGATAGTGGTGTCATTAAAGCCTTTCCAGATATTGCCATCCCATCAACACACAAAATTGACCTTGAAAAAAGTGTAATCTTTACAAGTCCAACACAAACTGTCGGTAAAATTACCCTTTCAGGCAGTGGTGATGCTGACAGTCTCTACCGCTTCTTCGAAGAGCAAATGGCTGCAAATGGTTGGAGCATGGTCAACGCATTCCAGTCTGCCACTTCTAGCCTTTACTTCGCAAAGCCAGGTAAATTTGTAGCAGTTATTATTGAAAGCACTAAAACAGGCAGCAATGTTTTTATTAACATTGGACCTGAATAGCCCTTAAAACCGCACATAAAAAAAGGCGGGCTTATGCCCGCTTTTTTGTATCATTTAAAAGCATTAGCCTGTAGAACCAAAACCACCTTGACCGCGCTGTGTTGAGGTAAGCTCCCTCACCTCTTCCACACCTGTAAGCGTGACACCGGCCACACTACGGGCTGGCGTAATAACCAATTGTGCAATACGCTCACCTGCCTTAATCATAATATCTTCCTTCATCGCAGCCACCTGTACAAAAAGTTCACCGCGATAGTCACTATCAATAATACCGACACCATGTGGGCTAAAAAGACCTTTCTTTTTAGGTGTGGAACTACGTAAGGCTAAAATACCCACGTAACCTTCTGGAATTTCGACCGCAATACCCGTTGGTAACAATATGGCTTCTTGCGCCTGCACCAAAACATCCTTCGATGTAGAAAGATCTAAACCTGCGGCATAGTCATTAGCATAGGCTGGTATAACGGCATTCTCATGCATTTTTTTGAATTTAATTTTCATATAATGTGTTACCCCTTATCAATTCTATCCATTATCTTCTTTTTTTAATCAACCATATGGTTAAACAACTAACCATTGAAAGCATAATAATAAAGTTCCACCATGCCAGTGTTAATCCCAAAACAGAAAAGTCCATGTCGGCACAGTTCGGAATTTTAGGCGTATTGGTTAAAGCCAATAATAGGTTATCAACATCTAACAACTGCACCCCGCCGCCCGTACAGCTTTGAGGTAATTCAACCCACCCCTGTTGGCCTGCACCTTGATATAAACCAACACCGCCACTGTAAACACCAATAAGCAAAAATACAGTGAGAACGAGACCTGGATGTTTAAAAACTCTCCATGTTAAAATAAAGAACAATGCCGCGCCCCAAAGCACCATGTGGCTATAACGCTGCCACAAACACATGGGACATGGTTGCTCGTTTAAAACGTGCTCTATAAAAAACGAAGAGCCGGTTAAACTGACACCTAAAAAAAGTACAAGCCACACAACCGTATAAGCTTTAAAGCCTTGAATAAATTTCAACAACCCCAAAAAAAACTGTCCCCTTATTTATTACTTGATAAATTTATGCTATCAACGCCTGAATATTTTTTATTTGCAAACTCTTCAGCTTTAAGAGCGCTAGCATAAAGCGATGCATGCCCTTCCGCTTCAGCCTCTGCGATCAAAGCTTCTGTTGATTCTTTCACAAGCTCTATCACTTGATCTTTAACCACCATCACCAAACCACTAAAAGCTTTTGTCAATTCTGGCTTACAAATTTGAAATCGATTCATCATCCAAAATACATCACGCACACCCTGCTTTTCGCCCTCTTCTAAAGCAAGTCCAATTTTAACCAAGGAAAATATATCGTCGGGGCGTTTTGATTTTGCATTGTACGTTTCTTCAAAAAAGGCATGTAACCGCTTTGCCTCTAAGCGTTTTTCGCCACTTAAAGCTTCAAAAACTTTCACACCTAAACTTGGTATACCTTTACCAAAACAGCGGAAATAATGCATCAGAGCATAGTCAAAATAGATATTTTCGCTCACCGTGTCACTGTCTTCGTGTTCACGCATGCTTTGATGCTGTGCCATGCGCACAAGCGACATATTGGCCAAGTCAAGGTCATGCAACATTGCGTAATAATGCGCCAGACGCTTCGCATCCTTACTTAGTGTTGGAGCCACTAATGTTTCTTGCCAATTTTTATCCATAATAAAACCCCTTTTGTTCTCTTATATATAGTTTAGCAGATGCTATCAAAGGGTCAAGCACAGCATTCATAAAACACCTATGTCAGTGAAGGCTTGAGAGATTGCCTACGAAGGTGAAACAGCACGCTGTGACACTAACGAAACCTTGTTTAATCAAAAAAACACAGGCGACATAGTAAATGTTGAATTAGCGTATAGCGGTTTGTCTCACAAACTTATATGCTTCAAAATAAACTAAACTATCGAGCTTAACAGCAAAAAAAGCCTCACATATGTGAGGCTTTTTTTGTTTTCTCTAAACTAAACTTCTTCAGTTTCAGATTGTTTCTCAGATTTTTTAGGCGCTGTTTTTGCCGCTTCTTCTATCGAGCTTTTTGTACGTTCGAATACAGCAACAAAGAAACCGTCAACCTTGTGGTCATAAGGGTTTAGCTTCAAAAAGTCCCCTTCCATAACAGGCATAGCGCTACCTGTTTCAACGTCATTCACAGGCACAACTTTAAAGTCATCGCGCGCTTCAAGGAATGCTTTAACCTGATCTTCGTTCTCTTCTTCTAAAACTGAACAAGTGGCATAAACCAAACGTCCGCCTTTTTTAACCATGCGGCAAGCGCTCATCAAAATAGAATGTTGGATATCATTCAGCTCGCTTAATGTTTCTTGTGTTAGTTTCCAGCGACTATCTGGATTACGGCGCCATGTGCCTGCACCACTGCAAGGCGCATCAACAAGCACCACGTCTTGAGATTCTTTATTACGCTTTACCCATTTATCATTTTCTGAGTTGATACATCTGGTGCGTACATTACCCACACCTGCACGCTTCAAACGTTTTGGCATTTCGTTTAAACGACGCTCGTGAATATCCAGCGCTTGAAGACCGCCACGGTTTTGCATCATAGCTGAAAGCGCTAAAGTTTTACCACCCGCACCTGCACAGAAGTCTACAACCTTGTCGCCAGGCTTTGCACCACAAAGCTCTGCAATAAGCTGAGAACCTTCATCTTGCATTTCAAAATGACCTTTTTTAAATGATTCAGTCACAAATACAGACTTACGTTCATCCATACGCAAACAGTTTTGGCTGTAAGGTGTGCGACGCATTTCAAAGCCGTCTTTTAATAATGCCGCTTGAACATTTTCAACATTGGATTTAAGCGTATTCACACGAATATCTGTCGTTGCTTGCTGGTTCATTGCTTCCATGATTTCAGGAAGTTTTTTGCCATACGCTTTCTTTAAGCTATATTCCATCCAACGTGGATAGTTGTATTTGGCACAATCAGGCGCGCTTTGTAGCGCACCGAAATCAATAGCTGAAATATTTTTCTTTTCTTCTTTATTTAAGAGATCGGGCGCAAAGGTGTCACCACTACAAATGTTTTCGATAAGTTGCTTTGTAGAGCCATCTAAAAGCATGTAAACAAAAATACGCATACGGTAAGACTTATCGCCTTTAACCGATTCGATCAAATAGTCCACTTCACCCATACGGCGCATCAGCCCATAAATAAGTCCCGCAATGGTTGCCTTATCCTTAGAACCAATAAAACGACGATTACGGAAATAATTAGACATACACTTATCTGCGGGGGTGTTGGTGCGGCCAATTTCATTATAAAGATCAATCGCGGCTTGTACTTGTGCTCCGTAACGCATGGGTAGATATTCCTATATATAGTAAGTTAATAGTAGGCTTGTATCACATGGAATGTATACAGGCAAGAAATCAAATAACTTTTGCACCTCAATTTTGTCTTCAACCTTTGTTAGACAAAAGACAAAAACCATAACAACAATTTTATAAAATTATAAAACTTGAATTATTCAGCCCCTTTTAGCCATAGGTATGACGAACACACAATCTTTTTAGTGCATTAAATATACACAACACACGCAAATATGGCTTTTAATGATGATAAGAAAAACAAAACCTATAAAGGAAAACATTATGAGCCGCAGCTTACTTGCAAACACGAATATAAAGACTTTGATATACTACTTTATAGGGGTCGCATCCGTGCTACTTATTAGTGGTGTAACATTTCTACATTTCAGCTTTAGGGACGTTGAAGGTATCTGGCAAGACTACCAAAAAAATGTCGTACACAAACAAACTCTTTTCAAAAAAATAGAGTCAGAATTTGGCTATAATGGCGTTATACACAATTTTAAAAGTTATATAGTAAGACCCGAGAAGCAATTTATTGATAACCTTCAAAACAATATCAAAAACATAGATCAATACTCTGTTGAGTTCAAAAACATGGGTTCTCTATCTTCAAATGAAGAAGCCATGTTAAAAGAAACAACAAACCTTTTAAATATCTATAACAACAAGATAAAAACAGTCGATATCATGAGGAGCGAGGGTGCAAGCATAGAAAGAATTGACGAGGCTGTTGAAATAGATAACAATGCCTTTTCTTTAGCGCTCAGCAATCTTTCAAAAGACTATGAGACAAGCGCAGAGATATCACACCATGAACTCTCCAGTGTCTTAACTAAAAGCGAACTCCTTCTTATCGCCTTCATTGCATTTATCGGCATTTTAATGTTTGGTTTAAAACTACTCACAGAAAAACGCATTATGAACCCGTTAGATGCAGTTAACAATATACTCCTTAAAATATCTCAAGGTGATTTAAATGTGCACATTGTTAGCCGCAACAAAGATGAACTCGGGACATTGTGTCAAAATGTGACACTTATGAGAGATAACCTTATTTCGTCCAAAGAAGAGACGGTTCAAAGCTTACAAAAAGCAGATACCCTAAGCTCTACAATGGAAGGACTAGGCACAAACATTCTTATTGCAGATATGGACGACAATCTTACTTATGCAAACAAACAAAGTTTTAAAAACTTGCTAGAGCTTACACCAGAAATTCGTAAAACATTTGCAAACTTTGATGTAACTAAACTTATGGGTAGCTCTATCCACCAATTCCATAAAGACCCAGACCGTATTCGTAAAATATTAGGTGCCTTACAGCCAGGGCACCAGCACAAGGCATATATTGATATTGGTACACTTAAATTATCACTTAATGCTGGTGGTGTGTTTGCTACAGATGGTACGCGTATATCAACATATGTTGAATGGCAAGATGTAACACAACAGTTTAAAGATGAAAAACAAGCGAACACATTAAGTTCAACTATGGAAGGGCTTGGCACAAACGTTCTTATTACTGATGAAAACGACGTATTAAGTTATGCCAACAAGCAAAGTATTAAAAACCTTGCAAACCTCTCAGCAGATATTCGTAAAACATTCCCTGAGTTTGATGTGAACAAATTGATGGGCTCTTCTATCCACCAATTCCACAAAGATCCAGACCGTATTCGCCGAATTTTAACAGCCTTAAAGCCAGGCGAACAACACCGTGGTGTTATTAACATTGGCGAAATCAAGCTATCTTTAAATGCTGGTGGTGTATTTGACCGCGCAGGCAAACGCATTGGTAGCTACGCAGAATGGAATGACGTAACACATCAACACCTTGTAGAGTCACGTATTAACGAAACAGCGAATGCTATTAACACAGCCACTCAGGACATTTCTCAAGGTAACTTAAACCTAAGTGAACGTACAGAATCGCAAGCCGCTTCTATTCAAGAAACAACAGCGTCTATGCAGCAAATTACGGAACGTGTAAACGAAACAGCCTCAAACGCACAAGAAGTTGCGGACCTTTCAAACACAACCAAAGATGCAGCAGACCGTGGTGGCACAGTCGTACGCACAGCTATTACTGCTATGGCTGAAATTAGCGAATCATCGAAAAAGATCAATGAAATTATTGGTGTAATTGATGAGATTGCCTTCCAAACAAACCTACTTGCCTTAAACGCCGCAGTGGAAGCTGCCCGTGCAGGAGAACAAGGGCGTGGTTTTGCCGTTGTTGCCTCTGAGGTACGTAACCTTGCTGGGCGCAGTGCCAAGGCTGCAAAAGAAATTAAAGAGCTGATTACAGACAGCGTTGACAAGGTTGAAATTGGTACAGCCCAAGTTAACGAAACAGGTGAATGCTTAGATGAAATTATCATGAGCGTTCAGCAAGTAACAAGCATGGTGAACAATATTACAGCAGCCACCAGAGACCAAGCCCAAGGCGTAGAAGAAGTGAATAAAGCCGTAACACAAATGGATTCATTCACACAACAAAACGCTTCATTGGTTGAAGAGGCGGCATCTGCAAGTAGCGCTTTAAGCGAACAAGCTGCCAACCTTGTTGCAATCATCTCTTCTGATAAAAATAAAGGGATCTAACCTGCATACCAAATAAAAAGGCGTTTTGGCGCCTTTTTATTTTTTAAATTCAATCATTTCCAAAAAAAAGCACTATAAAAAATAAACAAAAATATTTGCTTTTTCATAACAGTTGTGGCACGGTACGCCTCATAAATGCTCTGTATTTACATAAAATACAGGAAATATTCAAAAAAATTAGGATAAATACATGTCTCAAAAAGTAATCTCTTTCCACTACAAACTTACAAACTCAAAAGGCGACGAGCTTGATAGTTCTCAAGGTAAAGAAGCTCTTGCATTCCTAACAGGAAGCAACCAAATTATCTCTGGTCTTGAAAAAGAACTTATTACAATGAACGTCGGCGACAAAAAAGTTGTAAATGTTTCTGCTGAAGAAGCTTACGGCCCTAAACTTGACGACCGCGTTGCTGAAGTTCCACGCGAGCAATTCCCTGAAGAAATTGAAGTTGGTATGATGTTTTCAACAGACCCAGAAGGTCACAGCATTGTTACAGTAACAGCGATGACTGACGACATGGTAACTGTTGACGGTAACCACCCTCTTGCAGGTGAAGCATTAACATTTGACGTAGAAATTACAGAAGCGCGCGACGCATCTGCTGAAGAAGTTTCTCACGGTCACGCGCACGGCGCTGGTGGTGTGCAACACTAAGCCTTATTTTACAGAGGTTAATTCGTTTTATCTTCTGTAAAAATAACTTTTTAAGAACAGCCCTTAGGGGCTGTTTTTTTGTGGACATGTCCCATATTCACCTGTATACACATAGGAAGATATACACCTCACTTTCTAGAGGTTTCATCTTTTGTATCGTTTTTAAGTAACAGCACAATTTTTTTGTACGTTATTTATTCCCCTTATTCCTTTCCTTCAATATAAATTTAAGCCACACTTAATTTATATTATTCTACAAACAAGAGGCCATACCTATGAGCACAAATACTGACAACAAAACCTACTTAAAAGACTACCAAGAACCAAACTTTCAAATTTCAACCACAAAGCTGGATGTTACCCTTGGTAATGAGCACACCGATGTGGTCACAACACTTGAAATGTTTTCAAACCCAAACAATCCATCAGACACTTTGGTATTGGACGGTGAAAACATTGAACTACTTGAGGTAGAACTTAACGGTTCTGTTTTAAGTACAAATCAATATACAGTGGACATTGACAGTTCTGAAGCTGGTAAATCTGTTGGTAAACTTAACATTCCCAACGTTGGTAAAAGCTTTACACTTAAACTTACCAACCGCATTAAACCTCAAAACAACAAAGCTTGTAAGGGGTTATATAAAGCGGGTTCTATGTTTTGTACGCAGTGCGAAGCTGAAGGCTTCCGCAATATTACATATTATCTTGACCGCCCAGATGTGATGAGCGTGTTTACTGTTACCATTACAGGTGACACAAAAGCACTGCCTTACATGTTAAGCAACGGTAATAAGGTAAGTGAAACCGACAACAAAAATGGCACGCATACAGTTACATGGCATGATCCAAGCCTAAAACCTGCCTACTTATTTGCACTTGTTGCAGGTGACTTAAACCGCATTGAAGATACTTTCACAACCATGTCAGGCCGAAATGTTGACTTGCATATTTTTGCAGACAAGCACATTGACCCAACAGAAATGACCTTTGCCATGCAATGCTTACAAAAAAGCATGAAATGGGACGAAGACCGTTTTGACCGTGAATATGATCTTGACCTTTATATGATCGTCGCAACCGACACCTTTAATATGGGTGCCATGGAAAACAAAGGCTTAAACGTTTTCAATACAAGCTGCGTCCTTGGAAGCTCTAAAACAGCGACCGATGACCGTCTGCAACGTATTGACGATGTAATTGCACATGAATATTTCCATAACTGGTCAGGTAACCTTGTGACATGTCGTGACTGGTTCCAATTATCTCTAAAAGAAGGCTTAACTGTTTTTAGAGACGGACAATACAATGCCGACCACACATCGCACCTTATTAAGCGTATTGAAGATGTGAAAGCATTACGCGCATCTCAATTTGCGGAAGACGCGGGCCCAACAGCTCACCCTATCCGTCCACACTTCTTTGAAACCATCAACAACTTCTACACCATGACCATTTATGAAAAAGGTGCGGAAATTATTCACATGATATATGGCATGCTGGGTAAAGATGGCTTTAAGCAAGCGCTTAACTTATATTTTACACGCCACGAAGGACAAGCTGTCACAACAGAAGAGTTCATCAAGGCGATGGAAGATAGCAGTGGTGTTGACCTAACGCAGTTCCGCAATTGGTATGACCAAGGTGGCACTCCCACAGTTGATGTTACAACAAAATATGATGACGAAAATAAAACTTTCCAAATCACATTAAAACAGTCTGTACGTCAGCTTGAAGGTTACGGTAAGCCAAAACCTTTCCACATGCCTATTGCTATTGGCCTGTTAGACTCGAAAGGGAAAAACATGTTACCAAGCATCGCATCTGACGTTTATTGTGAGGGTACTATACCTTTAGAATTTAACGACGAAGTAGGTGTATGGACTTACCCTGTAAGCGAAAAACCTGTGTTATCTTTCCTGCGTAATTTTAGCGCACCTGTGAAAGTGAACATGTCGCAAAGCAATGAAGACCTTCTGCACTTGATGAAGTATGATACCGACGGCTATAACCGCTGGGAAGCATGCGACCGCTTGGTAACTAATGAACTTAAAAAATTAGTGGCTGACGTTCAAAACGGCAATGAACCTATTATGAATACTGATTTGATTCAGATTTTAAAGACGGTTCTTGATGATGTTAACATTGAAGAAGACATGAAGCGATTAATGCTAACCTTGCCAGGTGAAGCAACGCTACACGGCCTTTATGAAACCGTTGACATTGACGCCATTCACAGCGTCCGCAAAGCAGCTAAAAATCAAATTGCAGTAGCTCTTGAAACAGAACTACTTGCAAATTATTTAGCCCTTCAAACGGTAGATAGTGCGGCTGCTCGCAGCTTAAAAAGCATGTGTCTTTCATACCTTGCATCTATTGATGGTATTAAGCACATAGATCTTGCTGTTCAGCAATACAACACGGCGCAAAACTTTAGCGATGAAAGTACTGCTTTTGCTTGTATTATGCATAGCAAAAATGTTGCCGAAGCAAGTTTTGCATGTAGTCACTTCCTTAAAAAATGGAAAAGCAATGCTGATGTTATCAACACTTGGTTTACAATACAAGCTACCCACGACAGTAAGGATGTTTTAAACACCGTTAAGTCGTTAATGCAGCACCCTAGCTTTGACAATACAAACCCGAACAAGCTTCGTGCTTTACTCGGCGGATTTATGTCAAATTATACACATTTCCATAATGTGGATGGTAGTGGTTATGCATTGCTTGCAGATGAAATCATGCGTTTAAACGACTTCAACCCAGAAGTCGCAGCACGCTTTATGACACCGTTTACTGGCATTAAAAAATACGATACAAAACGCCAAGCTTTAATCAAAGCACAGGTAGAACGTATTGGTAACCATGCGGGTCTTTCAAAAGACGTTAAAGAAAAAGTGAAGAGTATTTTAGCTTCTCTTTAAGGCTAAAAACTTTTAAATATCGACAAGTCAAAGAACCTCCTTTATAGGGGGTTCTTTTTTGTCAGGTATAGGGCTTGTTTTAGCTTGTATATCCACCCATAAATAGAAGGTAGAGGGAAAAGGGTAAATTTTTAATTCATGACAAAATATAATTATTCAGAAAACATTAAAGCATTACGTGCAGGCACAGCGCTTGAAACACCTGCGTTTATAGAATCTATGCGTTCGCGTTATAAAGAAGAACTCGGCAAAGATGTAATTTGTGTTTTCTTAGACCCAGCACTATTTGAAGAGCATGGCTTTGTAAAAGATGGCACCATCACACATAGCCGAGACGATGAAGAAATTCTAGGTCAAATGCATGCCACCTCTAATGTACGTATTTTACAAAGAGACATTGCCGACCAGTACAAAGACGCCACAGGAGATTCGTTTGACCTTATAAACCACAAGGGCAAACCAACTGCTTTTCAAAAAATGCTCACAAAACTAGAAAGAACCATGCGCATTGACGACATGTTAGATGATTTAGAAGACAATAAAGCGATGGCTTACCCGCTTTCTTATAATGGTAAAACATTTACAGCCATCACCCCCCTTATGACTGACAATACATATATAGATGAACTCTGTGAAGCAACTGGATGGCAAAAAGAAGACGTGAAATACACAGGCCAAGAAAATGCCTGCATTTCACTTGAAGCCAATGACCATGAAATGGGGCATGCTATTCTCAACACACATTTAGAAGGGCAGTTTCCTATTGCACCTTACTATTTAGAAAGTGAAGAGCCTGAAGAATACAACGCTTATATCCATGAATGTATGGCAGATACATTCAGCCAAATGTGTGCACTTCATGATGGTGCGGGGTTAGAAAATATAGATGTTTTAAGCCTGACACGTGCTTACAATGGCGTTAGAGCGAATGACGCCGTTCATTTTACATGTGCCACGTTGCAGCATTTAAAAGAACATATTGATATTGAATATATAAGAGGTATGGAAAACAAATCCGAATTGGCAGATTATTGTTTAAAATTTGTATTAGGCGATAAGGAAACAGGTTTAGAGCCTGCCTTTTTAAGTGAACAGGCTTACGAAAAACAAAAGCAAAGCATTGAAGGCGTATACAATAAAACGAAACATTTTTGCGAAGGTAACCAAGCCCCAACACCAACGCCTCTTCAATATAAAATGGTCATATCAGAAATGCCTGAAACGTTTACAGAAGCTGAACAAGATTTATTACAAAGACATGTTATTGTACACAGCCGTACAATGGTGCATAAAAATGATGTAGCGCATGAACTCACAGCCCTTGAACGTTTCAATAATCCGCAAATTATTGAAGAGGGTGCCGTCTCTATTTTAGCTTTAAAAGAAACAGAATCAGAACTAGAAAAAGAGCTTCAAAATAAAGTTTATCCTGTGGATGAAGAAGGCTACTTGCTTAATATCCCTTTAGAAGAGCGTAACCATGCTTTGAATACAATTAAACGTGCCCTGCTCGCAGAAGGCCATTTAACTGAAGATGATCTAGCACTCATCAATGAATATCAAAATGATATAAACATGCAGATGGATAAAGAGGAAGAATTAAATAGCTTTATACCGCAAGATAGGTCTAGAAATTTTGTCACACATGGCCGCGAAGAAGAACGCTAATTCCTTTACTTATGTTCACCTTTTTTTTAGACTGAAAGAAAAGTTTAAACATACATGGCTCATATTTTCTTCGATTTTGATTCTACCCTTGTTTGCGTTGAAACGCTGGACGCTTTAATTGAAAGCGCTTTAAACGGCGACGCCCAAAAAATTGAAGAAATTCAAAAAATTACAGCACTTGGTATGCAGGGGGACATCCCTTTAATACAATCTTTAAAAAGCCGCCTTAATACGGTGGAAATAAGTCAAAGAAATGTAGATTTATTATCAAAAAACCTCACCAAAAATATAACAGATCGCATGGCAGATATTATAAAATGCTTACAAAATAACGGGCATAAAACTTATATTTTAAGCGGCGGGTTTATAGACTATATGATGCCCGTCGCCCAAACTCTAAACATTGCTAAAGAGCAAATATTTGCCAACACTTTTCACTTCAATAAAGAGGGTTACATAACAGGATTTAAAGAAGATAATCCGCTCTGCAAAAACGGAGGTAAAGGTAAGTTAATTCAAGGGCTAAACCTAAAGGAGCCTATAATTATGGTCGGTGATGGCATGACAGATTTAGAGGTTTTTACAGACGGTCTCTGTCATGATTTTATTGGCTTTGGCTTGCATGCAAAAAGAGATATTATAAAAGAAAAAGCGCCCTATTTTGTAGAAAACATTGCTGATTTTGAAAAAGTTTTAGAGAAAATCCTTTCCAAAAAGTACGAAACACAAGAGAATAAAGAGCGAACCACATAAGAACACACAAAGAATAAAACACGTATACAGCGCCCATAAAAATAAATATAAGAATGAAATATGCACTCACTAGGTAAAAGCAAAATTAACATCCTTCTACTCGAAGGTGTTCACGAAAAAGCGGTTCAAAGTTTTGAACGCGCTGGCTATAAAAACATTAAATATTTAGCAGGTGCACTTGAAGGTGATGCATTAGAAGAAGCTTTAAAAAATACGCACATTTTAGGATTACGTTCACGCACACAACTTACCAAAAACATTTTAGAAAAAGCGCCAAAGCTCATTGCTGCAGGTTGTTTTTGTATCGGTACAAATCAAGTAGATTTAATAGCCGCTCAAGCACAGGGTGTTCCCATTTTTAACGCGCCATTTTCAAACACACGCTCAGTTGCCGAATTGGTGATTGGCGAAACAATATTACTCATGCGCGGTATACCTGAAAAAAATGCTGCCATTCACAAAGACGGCACATGGTTAAAATCGGCTGCTGGTTCATTTGAAGTGCGCGGTAAAACACTTGGCATTGTCGGTTATGGTCACATTGGTATGCAGGTTGCAACCTTGGCTGAAAACTTGGGCATGAATGTTATTTATTACGATATTGAAAACAAACTCTCTATGGGTAATGCAACCCCTGTAAACAGTTTACAGGAATTACTCACAAGGGCTGATGTCGTCACTCTGCATGTACCGCAAACAGAACAAACAAATAATATGATAAAGGGAAAAGAACTCGCCCTTATGCAAGAAGGCTCTATCCTTATCAACGCTTCACGCGGGACAGTGGTTGACATTAACGACCTTGCAGACGCGTTAAAAACAAAACACCTAAAAGGTGCTGCGATTGATGTCTTTCCTATTGAACCATCTTCAAAAGAAGAAAAATTAAATTCTCCACTTTGCGGAATGCCCAACACAATTTTAACCCCGCACATTGGCGGTAGCACAAAAGAAGCCCAAGAAAACATTGCTCTTGAAGTTGCCGATAAGCTTATAAAATATAGCGACAATGGTTCAACTTTGGGTGCTGTTAATTTTGCAGAAGTAAACTTACCTAGTCATAAAAACTGCCATCGTATTTTGCATGTTCATGTCAATAAGCCTGGGATGTTGAACGCGTTAAATGATATTTTCACTTTTATGGGGGTTAATATTTCGGCACAATATTTACAAACAAAAGGCAATATAGGTTACGTTGTGACTGATATTGATGACGCAGGTGACAATATAGATATTGCACGTTTTAAAAACCTGCCAGGTACGATAAAAGCAAGGGTACTTTACTAAATGAAAAAGCCATTTGATTTAACATTCGCCGTGGGTCCTACACAAATTTCTGACGCCGTAAAATCGGATGCCATGCATTCTTTTTCAAACAATTTTCTTTCTGTAAGCCACAGAGGCCCTGAATTTACGGAAATTTCAAAACATACTGTAGAGCAATTACGCACTTATTTAAACGTACCCTCTGACTATGAAATATTCTACACCGCCAGCGCGACAGACGCATGGGAAACATGTGCAAAAAACCTCGTTGAAAAAGAAGCCTTTGCATTTACTTGTGGGCACTTTAGCGAAGCCTTTGAAAAATGTTTACAAGCATGGGGCAAAAAATGTTATGTAAACGCTGCAACATGGGGAGAAATAAATGACTTTAAAAATGTTACCATCCCTAAAACGGCAGAACTTATAACACTATGTCATAACGAAACAAGCACAGGCGTTACATGCCAACAGAGTGATATTGAATTTTTACAAAAGCAAAACCCACAAAGCTTATTGGCTGTAGATATCACTTCCAGCGTAGGTTGTGGCATATACAATATATCCGATGCGGATGTTTGGTATTTTAGTGTACAAAAAGGTTTAGGCCTACCTAGCGGCTTGGGTGTTATGATTGTTTCGCCAAAAGCGATGGAACGTTCAAAATTACTCTTAAAAAAAGGGAACCCTCAAGGTTTCTTTAATTTTAGCAATATGCAAAAACAAATGGCTGGTGATAAATATCAAACCATTTCAACACCAAATATTTTTGCTATCTATTTATTAGGTAAACAACTTGAACGTTTTAACCTAGATGGAAATCAAAAAATTAACCAAACAACCTTAGCCCGCGCACAAAAGGTTTATGATTTTTTTGACAATCACACCAAAGTTAAACCTTTTATTGAGAAAAAGATACATCGTTCACCTTATACAATCTGTGTCGAAGTGAATGAAGAAGATTTAAAAAATTACAAAATCAAAGCAGCGCAAAAGGGTATTCAACTTGGAAGTGGTTACGGTGCTTTAAAAAACAGCACCCTACGCATTGCAAATTACCCTGCAATTACAGACAAAGATATGGAAAAACTTTACGATATATTTAAATAAATCATACATATCACTGCCCGATATAGCGAACCCCCATTTATAAGAAATATATAAATATCAACAGTTTAAATGTAAACTCAAAGGGGATATCTTTCTCGCCATATTAAAATGCATTAACATTAAAAAATGATGCGTGTATTAAAAAAAGAAAACTTAAATCCGTCCGCCTTTATAGCTTTATCTATAATGGCCAGTTTTCTCATATCTATTTTTTTTCACCATATTATTAAAAGCATTGAAGAAAAAGAATGTAGATTAGAATTTCAAAAAAAAGTACAGCAATACACCTTTTTGTTACAAAGTGAAATTGACAGAAACATTGAGATATTAAATTATTACAACTCCTTTTATAAAGCCTCTACATTTGTATCGAGAGAGGAATTTGAAACTTTTTCTATACCTATTTTAAAAAATAACAAAACTCTTCAAGCTATAGAATGGGCACCTTTGGTTACCAGCGAACAAAGAAAAGCTTTTGAGAAAGGTGCGCAAAAAACACATCCAAACTTCATGTTTACAGAACAAGATGATGATTTTAATATGATCCCATCAAAAGAAATGGACGTTTATGCACCTGTTTATTATATACAGCCAATGGAAAATAATGAAGCCGTCCTTGGATATAATCTTTATTCAGAAGAAGATAGACGCAAATCCATGCAACTTGCTATCAAAGAAAATAAAATAACAGCTACCCCTCCTATAAAATTAATACAAAATGCGCAAAAAAATATTGGTATTCTAGTATTCAAACCTATAAAATCTAACAATCCACCATACGACGTAGATGGCTTTTACACAGGGGTTTTTAATATAAAAAAATTGGTGCGCAAAGCATTTGCGCCTCTATCCTATTCCAAGGACCATATAACCATCCTAGATACAACAGCTAACAAAAACAAGCTATTGTATGGCAATAATTTTAATAAAATCGGCACGGAATATTCCTATACCAACAATGTAAAAATTGCAGGAAGAATTTGGCAATTAAGAATTACAGCAAACGAATCTGCCTTTAGTTACAGTAAATATATTTATATTATTCCCATTATTATATTTATATTATTACTTTTATTATCCTTATATCTATACCTACTTCTACATAAGAATAAAGACATCCAAAATATTGTCGCAAAACAAACAGCTACATTTTTAAAATCTAAAGAAGAGGCTGAAGAATCAAACCAGTTTAAAAGCCTTTTTCTTGCAAACATGAGTCATGAAATAAGAACGCCCATTGGCGGCATCTTGAGTATGTCTGAAATACTGCTCAGTACAGAATTAGGTATACAACAAAAAGAATATGCACAAAATATATTTAAGTCATCAAACTACCTACTAAATGCTGTAAATGACATTTTAGATTTTACTAGCATATCGGACGGGAAACTTCTACTTGAGGAGTCTTCATGTAATCTTAAAAGTTTAATTAAGGAAACCTGCCTTATATTTTATGACAAGGCAAATAAGCAAAACTTAGATTTAAATTTGAATATAGACCCAAGTATTCCTAAAAACCTTAAAGCAGACCCTGCACGCTTGAGACAAATTTTAATAAACCTCTTAAATAACGCTTTTAAATTTACCGAAAATGGCCACATCTTGGTAGACGTTTCAAATGTAAAAACGACATTGGATGACTGCACTATTCTGATAAAAGTTCAAGATACGGGCATTGGCATTAAAGATGAGGACATGAAATTTGTCTTTGGTAAATTTGCTCAAGTGGATACCTCTTCCACAAGAAAGTATGAAGGTACTGGTTTAGGGCTAACCATTACAAAAGAACTTGTACATTTAATGGGTGGAACAATATCCGTTCAGAGTAATGTTGGCGTGGGATCAACTTTCATCATTAAATTGACCTTAAAAATTTGCAATGAAACCAACAAAGTATATGATTTTGAAGACATTGATATAGAGGATCTTAAACCTAAAAATTTGAAAATTTTACTTGTTGAAGACAATGCAATAAATCAAAAAATTGCACAAACTTATTTACAAAGCATGGGTGTTAGTAATATTGATATCGCTTACAATGGTATAGAAGGTGTTGTACTTTATAAAAGCAAGCCATACGACCTTGTATTTATGGATTGTCAAATGCCTGAAATGGATGGGTATGAAGCCACAAGGAAGATTCGTACCATAGAAAGGTCAACAAATCATCATACACCTATTATTGCCATTACAGCCAAAGCTGTAAAAGGTGACCGTGAAGTTTGTATAGAAGCAGGTATGGACGATTATCTAACAAAACCCTACACCAAGAAAAAGTTTTACGAGAAATTGAGCCAGTGGATTGCGGATAAAGATTCTGCTTGAATGCTCACACCGTCAAAAAAAGCACTGTTTAATAAAAATTAGGGTGCGTAGGACGCCATTTAAGGCAATAACACGTCTTTAAGGTGTACTTAATCAAATTCACATACAAAACAGCATAAAATATGCCTATACGTGATCTTAAGAATATGTATTGAATAAACTCTAGATGCGGAAACGATATAAGTTTAAAAAACAAACAAAAAGGTTACCTGTTTTTTGTAAGCCACATAAAATATAGATAAAAAAGCACCTGCCCTAAGAATTTAAAAAAGACTTAGAGACAGGTGAGAATAATTCTTTTGTACCTTGTACAAAAAACGCTTAACAAACTTAGCCGTTAATACGCTCTTTAAGGTCTTTACCCATTTTAAAGAATGGAACACGCTTCGCAGCAACTTCTACTTTTTCGCCTGTGCGTGGGTTACGTGCAATACGTGGGCTACGTTCGCGAACAGAAAACGCGCCGAAACCACGTAATTCAACACGGTTACCTTCAACAAGTGCGTTTGTAATTTCACCGAAAATAGTGTTCACAACATTTTCAATATCTTGTGCTGAAAGCGTTGGGTTTTGATTCGTTAGTTTTGCAATAAGTTCTGATTTAGTCATTTAATTTACACCTGCTATAATTAATTAAGGTTTTAAAGTTGCCATCATACCTGTGGCCTGCATTTTTGCAGAAAAATTTTCTACAAATAAAAGAGATGAAAAAACTTTTTCAAAGAAGTTTCTTTCATGTACAAGGACAACATCTCTTACAGGAGCATCATGGGATATACTGTGATGTTTTACAAGCCATTTTTTAGCTGTTATAACATCACCAAGGGCATCAACTAGCCCAAGCTCTAAAGCGCGGCGGCCTGTTACCGCACGGCCGTCACTTATAATTTCGACTTGTTTATCAGTCATTTGACGATTATTTGTCACATATTCTAAAAATGTATTTTGCAAATCATCAACCATATTTTTTAAATAAACTTTTGACTCATTTGTTTGTTTTTCAAGTGGTGATGTCGCCATTTTTAAACTTCCGCTTGCAACAGAGGCAGACTGCACACCAATTTTATTTGCCAATTCGGTTGCGTCAACCAAAGGCATAAACACACCAATAGACCCCGTGAGGGTACCTGGGTTTGCAATAATATAAGGACAACCAAGTGCTATCATATAGCCAGCTGATGCTGCCGTTGTACCCATAACACAAACAACAGGTTTCTGTTCGTTTAAACGTCTAAGCGCGTTGTAAATATCAACACCGCCGACCATTGTTCCACCAGGAGAATCAATATACACCATCACCGCTTTTGCATGTGGGTCATGGGCAATATTATTCAAAGTCTCAAGTTGCTCTTTATCGCTTGAAATAAAGCCAACCACGTCAACGCGGGCAATATAGTCGCCCACATAACCTTTGAAATAAAACCCTGGGAACAGGAAAATAGATAATAAAATAAAAGCCAAAATAGCCATGAACCGCCAACGCCTGCGCGCGCGGTCCATAACTATAAGGCTAAAAGTGTTTGTTTCTTTATTCAAAAAACAAATACTCCTTACTTCGTTTTCTTCAAGGCAGCGCCTAAAGCGTCACCAAGAGTTGCAGCACCGCTGTCACCAGTACCGTACTGCGCTACAGCTTCTTTTTCTTCCGCAAGCTCAAGAGCTTTTACAGAAAGAGAGGCTGTGTGGCTACGCTTGTTAACACGTGTAACAAGTGCAGTCACTGAGTCACCAACTTTAAACGCGTGAACGTTTTGAGCTGCTTTTTCACGACTAAGATCAACGGCACGAATTGTACCAGTAAAGCCTTCTTCAAGCGCAACAGTTAAACCGTCTTCGCTTATTTCAGTTACTTTAACAGTCAATTTATCACCTTTGTTCAAGTTGTCAGAACCAGCATATGGGTCTTCTGAAAGTTGCTTAATACCAAGAGAAATGCGTTCTTTCTCTGGGTCTACAGCCAAGATTTTAGCTTTAATAGCGTCACCTTTTTTGTAGTCAGCTAGGGCTTCAGCACCATCTTTTTCCCATGAAATATCGCTCATGTGAATAAGACCGTCAATTTCTTCAGTTAGACCGATGAAAATACCAAAGTCTGTGATTGAACGTACAGAACCTTCAACAACTGTATCAACTTTAGCTGAAGATGCGTAAGCTTCCCAAGGGTTTTCTTTACACTGCTTGTAGCCAAGTGAAATACGACGTTTGCTTGAGTCGATTTCAAGTACCATTACTTCTACTTCTTGTGAAGTTGAAACAATTTTACCTGGGTGAATGTTCTTACGTGTCCAAGACATTTCAGAAACGTGGATTAGACCTTCAACACCTGGATCCAATTCAACAAACGCACCGTATTCAGTAATGTTTGTCACAGTACCTTTAACTTTAGAACCTACTGGGAACTTAGCCGCAACTTCGCTCCAAGGATCTTCATGAAGTTGTTTTAGGCCAAGTGAAACGCGACCAGTTTCTTCGTTAAAACGAATAACTTGTACTTTAACTGTTTCACCAAGTGAAATAACTTCAGATGGGTGGTTGATGCGGTGCCATGCAATATCAGTGATGTGCAATAGACCGTCTAAGCCGCCAAGGTCGATAAACGCACCGTAGTCAGTGATGTTTTTAACAACACCCTCAAGTACTTTACCTTCGTGAATTTCTTTAAGAAGATCATCACGTTCTTCAGAGCGAGACTCGTCCATAATAGCACGACGTGAAACGATAAGGTTACCACGCTTGCGGTCCATTTTAATGATCATCAATTCTTGTTCGATGTTCATCAAAGGAGTAATGTCTTTAATTGGGCGAACGTCAACTTGAGAACCTGGTAGGAATGCAAGCACACCTTGAAGGTCAACAGTGAAACCACCTTTAACACGACCAAAGATAACACCTTTAATTTTCTCTTGATCAGTATGCGCTTTTTCAAGTACGTCTAGTACTTCTTCACGACGTGCTTTTTCACGAGATAGTAGTGTTTGTCCACGGTAGTTATCGATGTTGTCAACGAATACGTCAACAGTGTCGCCAATTTTAATTTCTGCAATTTCATCTGCAGAACCGAATTCACGTAGGTCAATACGACCTTCGCTCTTCATACCGATATCAATGATAGCTTGGTCGCCATCAATAGCAGTAACGATACCTTTAAATACGCTACCTTCAAGACCGTTCTTTTCAGAAAAGCTATCATTTAGTAGTGATTCAAAAGATTCAGCCATTGCTGTTTCAATCATTTCAGGAGAGATGCCGTGATCGGCAGGATTTTGTTCTTTAAACATAGTATAATTTACTTTCAAAACGTACCCGGAGTTATAAATAAATAGGTTAGAGGTCAACACCTTTTAAACAAACATGTACCGGAATTTACATGAGGCTTACTCCACCGCAGCTTACACCTTTGCTACAGGAATAGAGATGATATCCACCACCTCTGTGAGGACTTGTACCTCACTTTTATGACTGCTGTCAATAAGATAACCATCATCTGCGGGTTTTAATGGTGCCTCTTCACGGCCTCTATCACGCGCATCACGCTCAATCACCTCTGAAAGTGTCTCTTGATAGTTGGCGCTAAGGCCACGACTTGCCAATTCTTCTATGCGTCTTCTCGCACGCACATCAGGCGTTGCATCTAGGAAAAACTTGAAGTCCGCATGCGGGCAAATAACAGTGCCAATGTCGCGCCCATCAAGGATAACACCATATTCTGCTGCCCATTTTTCAGCAAAGTCGATTTGAAATTTCTTCAACGCTTTACGCACACTTGGAAAAAACGCAACTTTAGATGCACCTTGCCCTACTTCTATCGTACGAATTTTATTCATCACATCCACGCCATCTAAAAAGGCACAAAAAATATTATTGCCTGTATGCCTAAAGTCAAAGTCGCTGAGGTCACACCCCTTTAGGGCGTCTTCTTCGATTGCAGGGTTCCCGCCCATTTGCATGGTTTTATAGGCAACAGTGCGGTAAAGCGTACCTGTGTCCAGATATTTCATACGATAAACACGTGCGAGATTTGTTGCAAGGGTCCCTTTTCCAGCCCCTGCAGGGCCGTCAATGGAAATAATTTTACCAATACATGGGTTTTGAGGTGTAGGTTGCTTCATAAAAAAAGAATGCCACAAAAAATAAAAAATCTCAACATTTCATCTGTTACTTATCGCACCGCTAAAACCATATGCGACTACAAAGTAAAATTTTAGCGATGTATGAAACAAAATCTCCATTTTGAGGATGTTTTTTTATGCGCCTTTTTTTTGAGTCGGCCAAACAAATAAAAGAACTGTAAGAGTCAGCGCCAAAATACGTAAAAAACCAATAAATTCAGAGCTTGCAAAATAAGCACCTTCCGAAAAGAAGGTAACAAGCATGACAGGTAATATTAAAATTAAAACACCAAACTCGCGCTGCAGGCGTGACCATCCCATATCCAACATGCGTTTTAAATAAAGAGGGATAAGAATAAATTCATAAGACGCAAATGCTAGACGTGGCATTAATTCAAGGCGCAAAACTTCACCTGTCATTAAACCTTCAATCTGCAAAGGGTCAATAACAGCCATAATTAAAGGCGTACTTATAATAGTCACCAACAAATACAAAACTGCAAAATACAGTGCAGGTAAAGCCGTGTTTAATTTAAAATATTGGTTTGCATGGTATAAAAATTTCTTCATAAGCTTTTATATTTTATTTTCATTATTTAATAATTTTAATAAGGATCATCATGTTTATCACCTGGCATAAGGTTATCTTGAGCACTGCCGCTAATATGCGCTTTTTTACTGTTGCTCATACAAAGCCAACTCACCAGCACGAACGTTAAAATCCCTAACGATGCGGAAATGAACGTCGGCAATTCAATGGCAAACAAATCTTTTAAAGCATCATTGGCAATACCTGTATAAACAAGTCCTACATACACAAGGTTTGTTTGTCCCCATTTATTGAGGTCTCTTAGACGCATTTGAATAATAGGAATAAGTGCAATAAAAACCAATATATTTAACAAGGCACCCCATTTAATACCATGTTTTTTTTCTAAATTTTGGCTTTGCGCTGTGGGGGCATTCATCCCCAAATCACGCATTAACTGTCTGGTTATATCTCGTGTCTGTTTGCTATGGTTTAAGGTTTCTTCAATATTATAGGTGTCAACCTCACCCCCATCCATCATTTCTTCCGCTGCCGATATGAGTGGTGCATATTGTTGTGCCTCTTCCATCATACCCGCCATACCACTGTTCATTTTTACAAAAAGAACAGGAATAAAAGCCACAAAAAAGACAACATTAAAAAGCCCACGTTTCATACGTGTGCGCTCACCTAAATACCAGTTTAAAAATTGATTGATGTCATTCATTAAAAAACCCCTTTTGCTATATATAAAATAAGAGATACTTCTATGTATTGCAAATAAAAAGCCCTCCAAAGGGAGAGCTTTTTAAACCGTTATGAAGCAAAATTACTTCTATTTATCTTTATATTTTTGGCTACGAGATGTATACCCAAACTTTTCTAGAACGCCGAGCGTTTCGTCTCTGTTTAAAAACGAAAAGGGCTTTCCGTCAAAAGTTTGGTTTTGCCAATCGGTCTTTTTTAACACAGGCATATCATTTTCTGGGAGTAGTAAAAAGACATCTCCAGCAGTGGATGAAACCGCAAAGCTATCCACTTCTTTTACAATGCCGCATGTCACAAAAATATCAGCTGAATTCAAATCAAATTCATCATCAGAAAATGTAACAAAAGGCGTCACTGCAATATGCTGACACGACTGCGCCATCACCTCATAAAACAAAGTTGGGCATTTTTTGTTATGGACACTACGTCCACGCCAAAGCTCAAAAGCATCCATCGACGCCGGTTGCCCCGCATCTACAACGCTATAGCCTTTCTTTGTTAAGTAAGCATGCGTTTTTAATTCACTTTCCTGGCAATCTTCAATAAAATCAACAACCGTTTGACGATCTAAAGGTAATTTAACGATATCACTGTTCTGTAAAACGGTGCGCCAATAATATGACTTAAAAGGCAAAGACCTTGTCCAAAACAATGTTTGAGGCCCAGACTTGTGTTTAGAGCTTCTAGAAACATACCCATCAAGTACAAGCAACGCCTTTGTTGAAGGATAGTCCAAGCAAGTGACAACACCGCTGTCAAATTTGGCAGCGTTCCAGTCAAAGGGTTGAGACATTTTGATTTTAGGGCCAGTATCACCCTCATCATAATGCAGCATCATAACATCGGCTGGTTTTCGGCGGTTAGACATGGAGTCAATTTCCTTTTCCATGCCGCAACCGATGCGGTTTATGCTGTTTATAACCCCATAAGCCGTCAACGCGTCACGAAATGGCATAAAAGCTATCTCCTGACATGAATCGCACAATTTTGTAAAAAAGGGCATCGGTGATGCAAGACGGTCCTTATATTCAGATATCGCCTTTTCTAACTGACGATAAAAAATATACTGATCAGCGACCTTTTCATCAAACTTTGTATTCACTTGACTTAAAGGTTCTCTTTGCCAAGCTTCAAAAGCATCGGCAACTTTTTGACTACCAGGGTCAACAACGACGTAACCACGCCCTTCTAAAAAGGCATGCACCTCTTCTTCGCAAACTTTATATTTTTCATACAAAGCTGTATGCATCTGCACCTTTTCAGGCGTTAAAATACGCACACCACTTTCATGCGCTTCAAGCGCATTTTTATGAGTAACGCTATAGGTGGTAATAGGTCTCGCCCAATATATATTTTTTGGGCGTTTCTTTTTTGCAGCCATACATATGACCTCCGAAAAAGGGAATAATGTGTTTTCGAACAAGCCCTTTATAGCAATATACAAGAACCACGTCAACTTATTGTATACCCCTTTATCTTGAAAGATATTTGCATGATGTGTTAAAGTATTTTTTATACCAAAATGCGCCCATAAAATTAAATATTAAACTATAACCATAAGCACGCGAAGTACGGATTATATTTTATGTTTAAATAAAGAACAGCTCTCTCAATATCAATAAAGCCCTTGCACATCGCTTGCAAATCAAAAAAAAACCTGCTTATATAAAAACACTTAGTGACGTGGATATTGAAAGCGATATGAGCAATATTGCACAAGAAACACCAAAAACGCCCACGACCACACAAAAACAATTAACCTTATGAATAGAAAGCTTAGAGCATTGAACGGTCCCATTAAAAACGTCCTTTTTTTATGCACTGGAAATTCAGCCCGCAGTATTTTAGCTGAAGGCATTCTAAACCATATTGGCCATGGTAAATTTAAAGCTTATAGTGCAGGGAGTAACCCCGTTGGCACTGTAAACCCCCATGCTATTCAACAACTCATATCACAAGGTATCACAGGCGATTTTACTTCTAAAAACTGGCGAAAATTCGAAAGAGATGGTGCACCGCATTTTGACCTTGTTATCACTGTTTGTGACAAAGTAGAAAAAATAAAATGTCCAGCCTTTCACGGGCCAGCCTATAAATTACACTGGAGCCTAAAAGACCCAGCCGCAGTTAAAGGTACTCCTAAGGAAATAGAAAAAGCCTTTGCAACAACCTGTCAAGAGTTGTATACACACATACAAGAACTTATTAAGACATTGTAAAACAACAAATTTTGCATAAAAAACCATCTTACCTCTTTATAGACATTGCTCAAACGCTGTTATTCACCCAAAATAATACATAAGACAAATAACATAGGGCAGGGCAAATGACAGAACTTCTTCCACTGAGAGTTTATATGAGTGCAGACGGTCATTATGGCATCATCCATATCTACAATAGTGGTGCAGACGTTATTGCGACAAAGCTATCTCACCATCAAGCTATCACAGCTATTCAACAAGCCATGGAAATGTATCCAAACGAACGCGTTACAAACTCATTTGACATCAAAGCCAACATCGATTCCATATTAAAAGCCGTTAATTAGCCTTACTTTATATCAAAACGTATCTTTTACTGTTATTCCCCTTGTAAATTTACAGCCTAAACCTTATACCCTCTCATGCGTCTTACTTTATAAAAAGGTAGGAGCTCCAACAAGCAGCGACTGGTTTATAAAACCCAGCAGGGGCTGCCAACAATTTTGACATAAAGGTTATAAGATGAAATTTTCAGAATTTAATTTAGCACCCGAAATTTTAACCGCTTTAAAAGCCGCTAAATTTGAAACAGCTACACCTGTGCAAGAAGCAACGATACCCGCTATTATGGCAGGAAAAGACGTGATGGCTTGTGCACAAACAGGAACAGGCAAAACAGGGGCTTTTGTTTTACCAACACTTCACAAAACGCTAACAACCGAGCCAAAAGGTTACGGCCGTGGACCCCGTGTTTTAATTTTAACACCGACGCGTGAACTTGCAACTCAGGTCTATACAAACATTAAAATGTTTAGCCGCAACACGCAAATTAAGTCGACCATTTTAATGGGTGGCGTACCTTACCCACCGCAAGAAAAAGCACTTAAAGGTGACCTTGACTATATTGTAGCCACACCAGGTAGACTTATTGACCATATGAATGCAGGAAAAGTTGACTTTAGCCGTATTGAAACAATTATTTTAGACGAAGCTGACCGCATGCTCGACATGGGTTTTTTAAAGCCCATTCAAAGTGTATTTGCTGAAATTGTAACCAACGTTCAAACGCTTTTATTTTCAGCCACTTTTGATAAGTCTGTTGAAAAAGTAGCGCAAAAAATGCTTAAAAACCCTTTGCGTGCTGACCTTGCAAAAACGTCAGACAACCACGACAGTATCACTCAAATTATGTACCGTGCCAAAGACAAAGAGCACAAACAGCAAATGCTTGAGTTTATTTTAGCAGGCGAAGATGTACAGCAAAGTATTGTGTTTATGGCTTCTAAATATGCCACTGAAAAAGTAGCACGTAAACTGACTAAAAAAGGCATTAAAGCACAAGCATTACATGGTGACATGCGCCAAAATGCGCGCAAAAAAGTAATCGATAAAATGCATGATGGCAGCTTGCCTGTTTTGGTCGCAACGGATGTGGCTGCACGTGGTATTGACGTTAAAAAACTATCACACGTGGTGAATTTCGACCTTCCACGCATGGCCGAAGACTATATTCACCGCATTGGGCGCACAGGTCGCGCGGGCGACATCGGCACAGCCATTTCATTTATTGCCAGCAATGACAGTGCTTCGCACAAAGATATTGAAGCTCTGCTTGGTAAAAAACTTAAATGCGAAACTCTAAAGATAGAAAATTTTAATCCCTAAATATTTTTCTGTGCATATTAAAGAGGCTTTTCGCCTCTTTTTTTTACGTCAAAGGTTGAAACAAAACCTTGGCACCCTCATACTTTAATTAATAAGACAAAACCTTTCACTTTTTTACATATGGGTACAATACTGTGCCTACATGAAAAACATCTATTCTACTCACTTGCGCCTTTATCGGTGCTAAGGAAATACCTATGTTTAAGAAAACAATGAACTTCGACCCTAAATACGTTTCAAAAATTCCGAATGCAATTTACAAAATTGCTGGTGAACAAGTGATACGCGCTATGGCCATTTCACAGCATGGTCCTCAAATGTATGTAAAACATGTTGAAGATGGTCAAATAGCATGGCCTGATGTAAGTGTTACTGATGAAAATGGTAACATTAAAGTAACCATCACTCAAAAAGGTGAACTTCTCCATGAACAGTATGTGGAAGATGAATGCGAGGCTGACGATGCCACGCCTTCAGTACCACGCCTTGCTGAAATTATGGAAGTTGTGAACCAACACTTGATTGGTCAAGTTGATGCAAAACGTGCTTGTGCACGTGCTGTAAAGCTTCATATGGAGCGTTGTTATGGGGAAAGTGTTAATGATGGTGTAACACTTGATAAGCAAAATGTATTTGTACATGGGCCAACCGCTTCTGGTAAAACAGAAATTTGGCGCATTATTGCAAAGCATCTTGGTGTTAATTGTTTCATTGAAGATGCAAGTTTACTTACACCTTCGTCTTATAAAGGACGTAACGTGAGCGAGCTCGCATGTGACATTTGGACAAAGTGTGGCAAAGATATGGAAGCCGCTGGTTTTTCTATCGTTGTATTAGACGAGTTTGACAAATTGGGTGCGGGTGCAGGTGCAGAAAGAACTTCGGTTCTAAATGACTTGTTAAAATTCATTGAAGGTGGAGAAATCCCCTTTAAAGAATGTCCTTCATCTAAAGAAACACAGTTTTTAAACACCGAAAATATGCTTATTGTAACTTTAGGTGCCTTTGACGGCATTGAAGCGCTTTACGAAGCGCGTGGTTCTATAGGTTTTGGTGCTCCAAGTGTTGAAACGTCAACACCAAGTCGTAATGACATCATTGATAAGTTAAATGCGGATGCCTTCAAAAAGTGGGGATTTAAATCAGAGTTACTCGGTCGTTTACCGATTAGCGTTGGCTTTAAAGAACTCACCGAAGAAGAGTTGGTTGAAATTCAACTAAACATTCCAAACAGCATTTACAATCAATGGAAAGAGTATTTCTCACGTCTTGATCAACGTGTATCATTCTCCATTACCAAACCTGTTGCTGAGTATATTGCAAAACAAGCAATTGCTGAAAAAACAGGCGCACGTAATTTAGTTTCTCAATACGCTACTTTATTAACAGAAGTGTACGAAAAAGCTGAAATGGACGAAAACATTACCGAAGTGAAAATAGGCATACTCAAAGGTCAGCCCAATGTTACTTACGGTCATTCTAGTAAAGTTCTAGAAAGTATGTTTAGTTCAATGGAAAATGAAAATTAACCCACCCGCTCGATAGTAAAAAAGCCCTCATTTGAGGGCTTTTTTTTGCGTTATAACTTTAACAGTTTATTTACCAAATAAACCTTTAATACCTTCTAACGCCTTATCTTTTTTATTCTCTAAGGTGCCTTTTATACCGTCTACAGTATCTTGTTTTAAGTCCCCTAGATTCGCAAATGAACTTGTAGCGCCTTGGCTTACAAAACGCATAAGTGGCGTTGTAATCTGCTTAACAACTTCTGAAATATCAGCACCATCGCCTTCTTTACCAATATTTTTAATCATAATACGTGGTAGGCTCGCGATTGCATTTTTACTGCCAACAGGTGTTGTCATCCTCAAGTTCATCGTTGCTTCTTCCATCACAAACAAATCAAGTTGAATTTTTTTAGACGGTGTTGCCGCTTCTGATTTTGCTGAGCCTTGAGATTTCTCTTCAACTGGCTGTGTAGACTTTGTTCCAGCTGACGTATAAGCATTTACATTGTTTTGAATAGTTTTAAAGTTATTCTTCTTCAATAAGCCTTCATAAGAAACAACAGGTTTCGTAATGCGTACTTCTTTAATATGAATTTTATTTGTTAAAACAGAAGCTGGATCTAGTGATACAAAAATTTCACCAAGAGAAAGCGCTTGCGTCCCTTCAAACCCTTGAGGGTTTGCTACAACAAGACCTTCAAGTCCCACCTCGCCAGAGAATATACCAATATTAACCGATTTAACCGTCACAGGCACACCCAAAGCATCGCTACCAAACTTTTCAATCGCACCCGAAACAATAGAAGATGCATAAAACATAACACCTAAAATAGAGACAAGCACCAAGCCACCGACAGCGTAAACAAATTTCATCATTTTAAAGTAACTTTCTTATTCATTTTTAATTTATAACCACATTAAGAAGTATTTCTAAAAAAACCGCAAGGGTTCTTTAGGACTGTTTTATTTATAATATGAATACATGCAAGATTATTTACACTGAATGTCTATGGCTAAAACGTCACGCCATACATTTTCCCAACCTGCATTATGCCCATTTTCAGGGTAATTTTTGTAATGTACGCAAGGGGAGTTAATCTTTTCAATAAACCTTTGAACAAGCTTTGGAAGCACCACTTCATCTTTTCCGCCCACAAGATGTAATTGCGGGATATTTTTCAACTTATCGGTGACATCCATAGGATTTAGCGAACCCTTCATGGGCGTGACTTTATGTATACGTGCAAATTCTTCCACATCAAGATTAGCCGCCACTGTTAAAATACGTGTAATGTCCGACCTTTTTGACGCAATAAGCATCGCCATTGTTCCGCCTCCGCTGTGCCCTATAAGTTCTATTTCCTTAGCGTTATAGGTTTGTTTTAATTCAGTAATGGCGGCGTTCATGGCATCAACAAGAACCCCCGCATGTCGCCCTTCAGTCCAGTAAAACTGCTGACAATTTTCATTTAAATAATACTGACAAGGCCTTGATAGATAAAGAGAATTTTCAACGTCCAGTTGCATGAGGCGCAACACAAGGGAATGACTGGGCGTTGGGTCACCTGAAGGGGTTCTTTTGTTAATCCAGCCCCTACCGTCTCCCTCAATATAAATTTTAAGTGTGTGAACAGGGTTTTCATAAGGAAGACCATAAGTTACAGGAATCCCCCCTTTACCGTAAACACCATCTAACAAATTGTAATCTTGTATGTTTTCGGGTTTTTTCATACAGGAAGCCAACAATAGCAATAAAACAACCGCAAGTTGAGCTCTGAAAAGGTATGATTTACTTAAGGTATACATGTTTTATGCCTTTTTTTTGCTTTTTTAGTTGGAGATAACACTTAGGGAGTGTAACATGTGCAGGCACTTTTGTTCTGAATTTATTTTTAAATTGAATGGATTAGGGATGAAAAGTTTTATATATGCATATAAAAAATCGCAGTTTTCTGCGGGATAATGCGACAGAAAGGCGTTCAAGTAAAACTGGCATCTTTCAATTGTATTTCGCATAAAATTGCATGAGTTATAACTATAAAAATAAACTAAGGAAAATCAAAATTATGATTAAACTAAATTCAAAGCTAATGCTTGCGTCTACGGCGCTTGTTTCAGCAATGGCTGTTTCTGGCGTTGCTTCTGCTCTCGATCTAACGATCGCAACAGATGGCGCTGCTCCAGCTGGTTTTATATTAGCAACTGACGTAAACTCAGACACAAACGTTGACGCTGGTGATACAGTTACATCAACAGGTGGTGCTCTTGCTCTAGCTGCTGCAACTGACAGTGTAATTCTTTCAGCTACAGGTGTAACTTTAACCGTTTCTGAAACAATCACAGGTGCAACAAACACTGATGATGCTTTAATTCAGCTCACAGGTGCTTCAAACACACTGAACATCAACGCTGCTTTAGACGCTAACACTGGTACAGCTACAGCTAACGCTCACGGTATTCTTGTAAGCGCTGCTTCAAACACAATTAACGTAAGCGCTGCAATTACTGAAGGTGCTGGTAATGCTGCTGCTGATGGTATCTTCGTAGGTTCTAACGTTGGTGGTACAGTCATTAACGTACTTTCAGGTGGTAACACAGGTACAGTTGATTTCACTGCTGTTTCAACTGCAGCAAACGTAAACACAATCAATATTTCACACAGTGGTACAGTTGGTGCTGTTGAAGCTGCTGGTGGTTCTCAAAACGTATTCACTATGACTGGTGGTACTATCGGTGCTGTTACTGCAGGTGCTGTTTCTGACACACTAACACTTACAGGTACAAACCAAGCTACAATTGGTGCTTTAACACTAGCTGCTGGTAACGATACAATTACTCTTTCTGGTACAGACACATCAGCGACAACTATCGCTGCTGTTGACGGTGGAACAGGTACTGACTCTATAGCAGTAACTTCCGGTCTTAACCAGTTCACAAGCACAATTGGCGGCATTGAAAACATTGCTGTTTCTGGTGGTACAATGAACGTATCAGGCACAATTACTGGTGCTACAGGCGGCCTAATCTCTGTTGCTTCTGGTGCAACTCTTAACACTCTAGCTATCGCCGGTGATGTTGCTGACATCTCTGTAACAGGTACAATGAACACAACTGGCGCTGTTAATGCAGACGCTTTTGAAGTTGTTTCAGGTGGTGTTTACACAGGTAACGGCGCTCTATCAACAACAACAGCTATGACTGTTGGCGGTACAGTGAAAAACACTGGTAACCTAGTAGTTGACGCTGGCGGCTTAAACATCGCCTCTGGTGGTTCTGTTTCTGTAACAGGTACAACTTTGGTTTCATCTGGTGACCTAACTGTTGCTGGTACATTCCTTGGAACAGGTAACGTAGAAATCACAGCTGATAATGCTACTATCTCTGGCACAGTAACAGCTGGTGGTACATTTGATGTAGACGGCACAAACAGCCTTCTAACAGTTGCTAACGGTGGTACACTTACTGTAACTGGCGCTGCTGAAGCTTCAAGCATGACAATTGCTTCTGGTGGTACAGCTACGCTTGCTTCAACATTAGGTCTTTCTGGAAACTTGGTTGTTAACGGTACATGGGATCAAACAGGTATTGTAACAACTACATCTACAGCTACTTTCGGCGCTGGTTCTAAAACAAACCTAAAAGGTAACTTAACAGGTGTTACAGCTCTATCTATCGCTGATGGTGCTGAAGTTGTTGTACGTAACGGCGCTACATTAAACGCTGACACTGGTGCTGCTTCTAGCTTGAAAAACGTTACTATTGCTTTAGGTGCTGCTAACAACAACGCTGGTAAAGTATTGTTTGACACTGATGGTGTTGACATGAACACAAGCAAAGTTAAGCTAACTGCAGCTCAAAATGTTGACCTTTCTGCAGGTTATACATACGCTGGACTTGTAACTGGTGCAACTGCAGCTGCCTTCACAGGAACAAACGCTGTAACTGGTAACGCTCTTTACAAATACACATGGGCTAAAAACGCTGGTGCGTATGACCTAACTGTAGCTCTACAAAATGCTGGTGTAACAACACTTGCTGCTGCTTCTACTGGTGTTAACAACAAAGGTGTTGCTGGTGTAATTGACTCAGCTGCTCTTTCTTCTCTATACGAAGATGTATTAGCTGAAACAGATACTAACTCAGTTCTAGAATCACTAACTCCAGACGTTTCTGGTGGTGCTTCTGCTGCTGCTATTGGTACATCTGTTGCTTCTACTGGTACTGTTTCTAACCGTCTAGCTTTGCTACGTGGTACAGATAACGGCCGTAGTGGTATGGTTGCTGGTGAAGAAATGATGGCTAACCGCGGCATGTGGATCCAAGCTTTCGGTACTACAGCTGAACAAGACGAACGTAAAGGTGTTAAAGGTTACGACGCGACAACTACTGGTCTAGCGATTGGTGTTGACTCTGACGAACTTGTTGACGGTACACGTGTTGGTGTTGCTTTCTCTTACGCTTCTGCTGATGTTGATTCAGACGCTGCAAGCAACGCTCAAACAGACATCGATGCATACCAGTTGTCAGCTTACGCTTCTCACAACCTTGCAAGCGGTGTTTACCTTGACGGTATGATCGGTTACTCATTCAACGAAAACAAAACTGAGCGTACTGCGCTAAGCAATGTTTACACAGGTGAGTACGACTCTAACACGTTCACTCTATCAGCTGAAGCTGGTAAGTCTTACGACTGGAAAGAAGCTAAAGTTACTCCATTCGTTGGCTTTAACTACTTGAACGTTGAGTCTGACAACTACCGTGAAGCTGGTACAGGTGGTGCTGCACTTTCTGTGAAATCTGATGACGTTTCTGCATTCTTGATCTCTGTTGGTTCAGACATCGAGTGGAACATCGCTGGTTCAAACGGTGCAACATACATGCCTTACCTACGTGCTAAGTACTCTTACGACGCTATCGCTGATGAAGTTCAGTCTACTTCGAACTTCCTAGCTGGTGGTGCTGCATTCACATCTAAGGGTGCTGATGTTGCTAAGTCTACTCTAACTCTAGGTACTGGTGTTAACGTTATGACTGCTGAAGGCTTCGAGTTTACAGCTGCTTACGACGCTGAGATCAAGGAAGACTTCCTTGCTCACACTGGTATGCTACAAGCACGTTGGGCATTCTAAGGAATATCTAACGAGCTAAGGCAACTTAGTTATAAAAGCCTCGCTTTAAGCGGGGCTTTTTTATATAATCTATATCTTGTTGAAATATAGAACACAGACATACGCCCTTGCATTTTTCACACAAATGGGTGCTCAAAAAAATTTTAAAATTACAATTAAACTAGAAAACCCAAACATAATAAGCTATAAAAAATGAATGGGGAAAAAGTCACAAAACAAAAATCGCACCAATTCAACCGAACAAGGTTTTATTGCTATGCGCCTAAGCGAGACCTTTGGTCTTCTTTGTGTTTTTCTATCAGCTTACCTATTTTTAAGCCTTTTTAGCCACAACCCAAACGACCCTTCATTTAACGTGGCATCGCCAACAATTATGGTAGAAAATGGCGCAGGTATGTGGGGTGCTTATATTAGCGACTACCTTATACAGTCATTTGGTATATCTGCTTTTATCTTACCTATTATCGCAGCTTTTTATGCCGCTCAACTTTTAATGCACAGAGAATCACAAGACAGATATATCCGTCTTATAACTCTCCCTGTCTTACTAGTTTCGCTTTCGGTTATTCTACAGATGTGGGCTCCTTTACCGACGTGGCCAATGGAAAACGGTATGGGCAACGGTGGCATTATCGGTAAATTTACCGTTAAAATAATGGAACCGCTTATGGGTTCATTCGGCGTTGCGTCAATCGCTGGTATTACATTCTTAATGGGCACAATGCTTTGGACAGGTTTAACATTAAAAGACCTTTACCACGCTTGTCGTGTATCTGAAAAATTCATCCGCCACTGGGCGGTTATTGCTGTACGTCGTTTTATGCGTATTAAATTTAAAAAAGCGCTGCAAATTGATTTGCCATTACCAACGCCTAAGCCGAGCAAAATTAAAAAACCTACAATTGAACGTCATACTGTAGTTGAAGCTAAAATAAGCAACGAAAGGCTTAAAGAACAGCAAACCATGCTGCCACTTGACCTTAAAGATAACAGTTATCAAATGCCTCCTCTTCACCTTTTTAGTGAAAACAAGGATGCTAATATTGGTGAGTCAGAAAATGCCTTGCAGCAAAATGCACGCATGATAGAACAACAGCTTGCTAACTTTGGTGTTAAAGGTACTGTTACTAAAATTTGCCCAGGCCCTGTGATTACTATTTACGAATTAGAGCCTGCTGCTGGGGTTAAAACAGCTACCGTTATTGGACTTTCCAATGACCTTGCCCGTGCTATGAGCGCGACAGCTATCCGTATTGCGCCTGTGCCAGGACGCACCGTTATTGGTATTGAAATGCCGAACCAAAAACGCAAAATGGTAACTTTTAAAGATATTATATCAACTGAGATATTTGAAACCGCTGCTGGAAAACTTACCGTTGCTATGGGTGTGGACACCGCAGGTAACCCAGTTGTTGCAGATATCGCCAAAATGCCTCATGCTCTTATTGCTGGTACCACAGGTTCTGGTAAGTCTGTTGCTATGAATGGATTTATTGTTAGCTTACTATGCCGTATGACACCTGAACAATTACGCTTTGTGATGATTGACCCTAAAATGTTAGAGCTTTCCATTTACAATGATATCCCTCATTTGCTTTCACCTGTTATTATTGATCCACACAAAGCAGCTGGCGCTTTAAAATGGGTTGTATGCGAAATGGAGCGCCGTTATAAATTGATGAGCGAGTTTGGTGTTAAAAACATGCAAAGTTTTAATGCTAAATTTGGTGAGATGCAAGCGAAGGATCAAATCCCTCAAAAACAAGTACAAACCGGTTTTGACCCGAACACAGGTCAACCAACATATGAACTTCACCCGTTATGTGATGCGGAACTTCCTTACATCGTGGTTGTGATTGATGAATTAGCCGATTTGATGATGGTAGCAGGCAAAGAAGTAGAAATTTCGATTGCACGCTTAGCCCAAATGGCACGTGCTTCAGGTATCCACTTACTTGTCGCAACACAAAGACCAAGTGTTGACGTTATTACTGGTTTAATTAAAGCCAATATCCCGACACGTATTTCATTTAGCGTTACATCTAAAATCGACTCGCGTACCGTACTTGATAGCATGGGGGCTGAACAGCTTTTAGGTAAAGGTGATATGCTTTATCTAGAAAATGGTTCAAACGGCCTTACACGCTTGCACGGTGCCTTTATTGATGAAGATGAATGCCATGCTGTAGTGAACCACCTCAAAAGTCAAGGTCAGCCAGACTATATTGATATTTTCAAATTGCCGACACCAAACGAAGGTAGTACGGGTGCACCAAGTGAGGGCGGAGATCAAAACGACCCCCTTTACCGTCAAGCTATTGACGTTGTGGCACGCGAACAAAAAGCATCAACGTCCTTCATTCAACGCCATTTAAAAATTGGCTACAACCGTGCGGCAACACTTATTGAACAGATGGAAGCGGACGGCATGATAAGTGCTGCCAACCACGTTGGGAAACGCGAAGTAATTATTCAGCAACCACCTGAAGATGGATATTAACCATTAAGCCTTGATTGTTTTTTAAAAACATCATACCTTTACTCTCAAGCAAACACTTTAATTTTTTCAAAGGCTTTAACAACCTTTATATTTTACATACCCTCACCTCAAAGGAGGTAAATCTCATGTTTAAATTAACCCCCATTATAGGGAAACCCAAAAGCCAAAAACATTTACCGCCCTTTAACTGGGTTATGTTTACACTTTTAGTGGTTTGTCCTTTTTTGTTCGTCCCTTCACTTTTAACAGCCCTTCTTATACATGGCGGCTGGTTAAAATATATCACTATGTTTGTGGTTACATATGGATTATGTATCCTTTCTATCGGTGTATACCACCGTTATTGGACGCATAAGTCGTTTGAGTTTAACGACACACCTACAGCCAAATTTATTTGCTTTTTAACACGTTTATATGGTGTTTTAGCTGGCGCATTCACAGGACAAGGCGATGCTATTTCATGGATTTTACGTCATTGGCTGCACCATTTAAATGAAGACATACCTGGCAAAGACCACCATACACCCAACGAGTACAAAAGTACTTTAAAAGGTTTTATTTGGTCACATGTTGGATGGCTTTGTTATATTAAAATTGGTGAGTTTGACTATGAAAATCATAGCGCTTCAAAACGCGCAGAACTTGAAAAAGACCCTCTGCTTGTTTGGCAAAACAAAAACTATTTAGCATTGTATATTATCTGTGCTGCTGTATTCCCTGTTCTATTAGGACTTATCATTTCTGTTGATTTTTGGTCTTTTATTTTAGGTCAAGCATACAACGTATCTGAAATTTACTGGAGTATAGGGCTTACATTTTTAACCATTAACTGTGCCCGTATGGCATGCCAACACGCTACATTTTTTGTAAATAGCGCCTGCCATATTTGGGGCAAGGCTGTTTATCAAAATCATAAAACAGGCGCCGCCAAAGACAATTGGTGGGTTGCTATACTTGTGTTTGGCGAAGGTTTCCATAGCGGTCATCATGCTTTTGGTTACTCTTACGAGCACGGCATTATACATGATGGCAACAAGTCACAATGGCGCGCTAAATTGATGTACGTACTTGATATTCATGCACGTATTATTGATTTGTTTGATATTTTAGGTTTATTAAAATATAAACTAAAGCCCACAAGTGCTGAGGCTATGGCTGTGCATCAAAAACAGGTTTTATTTTCACTTGAAGCCGCCCTACTAGAACTTTCCGAGCAATTTTATACGCAAAAGGAAAGTTTAAAGGGCCAGTTTGATGCTGAGTTAAGACTGGCAAAAGATAAAATCACTTCATTAACAGGTGAGCATAAAGAGGCTTTGTTTTGTCTCATTGAACAGCTGGAAGCTGCGATTACTTCCTTTAAACTTAAAATTGAAGCACTCGTAGATGAAGGCTCTCCTCTTGTGAAATTTTGGCAATCACGCCAAGAAAAAGCTGAGCAAGATTTACGTCTTTACCGTGCTGAACTTTCAGCTATATCGAAATAAAAAAAACCTCCCGAATGGGAGGTTTTTTTTATTTCAGCATTTTCTTTAAATGCGCCGCCGTTTCTTTAATGACGCGCTCATCAATTGCATGCCCTAATTCTGGCAAAACAGTAATACTTAAACGGTCAAAATCTAAACCTTCTAATTCGCTATACGAAATATAGCTATCGTTGCATTCCACAACCTCATCTTCTTCACCGTGCATAAAGTGTACAGGCACTTTATGGTAGCTATCTAAATCCTCGAGCTCTTCATGCCACATCATACGCCCACTTAAAGCAACAATGCCTGCTAAAGGCTTCTCAAAGCGTGGTACTGCAAATAAAGAAGTCATAGTCCCTTGTGAAAAACTTACAATGGCAACATTTTCAAAATCTATACCATTATTACCGCACACATGTTTGATAATATATGACTCTAGCAAGTCTTTTGCCTCTTCGATGCCCTCGCGGTCAATAAATGTCCAACCTTTGTCGCTAAACCATTGGTACCCCATACCTGTGTCGGTCATGCTTGGGCCGTTTGGCGCAAAAAAAGCAACCTCTTCAAGACCTTCACGTGCAATGTAAGGTGCAAGCGAAAACAAATCATCGCCATCACTCCCAAAACCATGTAATAAAACAACAGCCTTTGTTGCCCCTTCAGGAACATATTCTGGACCCATTAACATAACGCGTACTCCTTTTTATAAATGATACTTTGTTTATAACTATTGCCTATTCACTTGTAAAGCGTCATAATCGGCTCATGAAATATTTTATGACACGTCTATATACTCTAAGCCTTCTTTTAACACTCCCGCTTACAGCGCAAGCAGCTTCCGTTGAAGAAATAGAGTCTTACCTCAATGGTATAACCACACTTGAAGCCGACTTCCAACAACAGGCACCAGGCACACCTTATATGACAGGAACACTTTACCTTAACCGCCCCAAACAATTTTTGTGGCAATACAAAATACCGAACGAGCAAAAACTGGTTTCGACAGGCAGTAGGCTATTTTTCCACGACCCTGAAACAGAGCAAACAACTCAACTACCCCTTCACAGTGGCTTTGCTGGATTATTAACCAAAGATTCATTTTCATTCAATAACGGCGACTTTAACATACACAATATCCAAAATTATGATGATGTCACAATTATAGAACTTTCTCTCAAACAAGACGATGAAAACAGCTTTGTTTTAAAGTTCAACAACAAACCCTTAAGCCTTTTAAGTATGAGCAGTCGTGATAACTTTGGGCAAGGTGTGAGTATTTTATTTGCCAACCTGCAACAAGGGCACACGCTAGATGCATCCCTTTTTAACTTCAAACCTGTTCTAGAAGAATTTACCCTAGACAACTAGGTATGTAGCATTTCTATATTAGATAATAAGCTCTTTATATTTTCTAAGCGTTTTAACAGGCTTACCAAAGTGCATTATTTTTTTAGTTTGCCCCTCTAAAATTGAGGCAAGCCCAACCTTGTAATGGAAAACATAAACGTCACAATCAACCTTTAGTTTTTTAAGCTGATCTTCTACATCTGCCGCTGTCATATGCTTTGAAAGAGTTGCAATATGCTGCTCGCTAATAGGGAATGAAAGATCAACAATCACCGCTTCTAAGTTTTCTGCATTGTTAGCAACTTCCCAGATACTGTCCACAGGGCAAGTGTCACCTGAAAAGACCAAAGACCCATTTGCGTCAGATATTTTATAGCCTACTGTTGGCACAGTATGGTCTACATCAATCGGCATAAAAGTAAGTTCGCCCGCTTTATATGATACACCAGACTTAATTTCATGTAGCGTAAATTGACCTGAGTCTGCGGTTGGTAACTTAGAAAAATTAGGCCAAATTTGATCATTAAAAATATGCGTCATCATGACATCTAATGTTTCCTTAGTAGCGTGTATGCGCAGTGGCTGACGGCGCTGCTCAAACGTTGCGTCTAATAAAAAGGGCAAGTCCAGCAAATGGTCTAAGTGTGCATGTGTTAAGAATATATCAGTAACTTTTAAAGCATCTTCAAGCGTAATTTCACTTTGAATTGTTCCTGCGTCTAAAAGTACATGGTCATTAAACAAGAGTGTCGTACTATTATAACCAAGCCCTCGGCCGCCGTCGCACCCTAATATACGTAATTTCATTTACTTAACCTTTATATTTTTAAACATTTACAAGTATATACCCATTTTTTACGCGTATGTACATTCATTACTCATAACATCCTTTAAAATAAGGCAATGTAACTTAAGTCTGTGCTTTATATGCACTTATTTAGCAGGATATGTTGGTTCATGCATACCAAGCTCTAGCGCTTTATCCATCAACGGTACCAGGTCATGGCTCACCACATCGTAAAGGTCTTTAAATGATTTAATCACAAAATATTTACGCTGGTAGATATCAATACGGTATGGCGTTCTAAAAACATCCAAAATATCAAAAGGTAGGCGCTCTGGCTCATCACTTTTCAAAGCGTAAGGGCTTTCCCCAGAAGAAGAAACAATGCCCGCACCATAAATAAGAGGTCCTTTACCTTCATCTATCAAGCCAAATTCCACCGTAAACCAAAAAAGCCTCTGCATCATCCATATATATTTTTTATCGAGCGTTAAGGCGAGTTCACCATACTTTTGAATAAAATCGGTATACGTTTTATCCGTCAGCATTGGGCAATGCCCCCAAACTTCATGAAAAACATCTGGCTCTTGTAGATAATCAAATTCTTCTGAGGTGCGAATAAACGTTGCTGCTGGAAATTGTCTCTTAGATAAAAGTTCGAAAAATCTATGCGGAGAAATAAGGGCGGGGACAGCTGTTACTCCAAAGCCTGTCTCTTTTTGCAAAACTGCACTCACGTCCTTAAGTTGTGGGACACGATCCTCTGAAAGTTTTAAAACATCTAACCCATGCAAATAAGCGTCGCACACAAGCCCTGGTAAAATAGATTTCTGCCGTGTTACTAGGTCGCGCCAAACAGCATTTTCAGACTCGGTGTAATGAAAGAAGCCTTGTTCATCTGCTTCTTTAGATACATATTTACCGCCTTTAGCCATAATATCCCCCTCTATATAAAATTATTAAGAAGTATACTGCCAATTCATCATTAAATCATCAAATTGTTTATCTGGCAGTGGTTTAGAGAAGAAATACCCCTGTATACTGTCACATCCAAGCGTCGACAAATAATCTAATTGTTCTTTGGTTTCGACACCCTCTGCAACAACTTCTAGGCTTAAGCTATGCGCCATAGCCATAATCGCTTGTACCAAAGCTTTGTCTTCCGCATCATCTGGTATATCGCACACAAAGGAACGGTCAATTTTCAGTGTATGGAAGTCATATTTTTTAAGATAGCTCAAAGATGAATAACCCGTCCCAAAATCGTCGAGTAAAATCATCACGCCCATATCTTTAAGGCCTTTAAGAGCCAGATCCACAGTACCGCCAACCTCTTCGTCTACGAGTAGACTTTCTGTCACCTCTACACGCAAATGTTTTGCGTTTAAATTTGTTTCTTCTAAAATACGTCGTACCAAGCCAACAAAATCTTCACCTTTAAATTGGCGTACAGAAACGTTTACGCTGACATAATTAGGCGCATTTTTATCCTTAGCCCACTTCTTAGCTTGCAAACAAGCCGTGCGCAAAATCCATTCACCCATGGGTACAATAAGCCCAATATCTTCTGCAAGTGGAATGAAATCAACCGGTGAAACAGGACCTAAATGAGGGTTATTCCAACGCAGTAAAGCTTCTGCACCCGCAACCTTACAAGAATGAGTGCGCACAATAGGTTGGTAATAAAGCTCTAACTCATCAAACTCTTGGGCACGGCGTAAATAACCTTCCATTTGAATGCGTTTTAAAGCATCACTATGCATTTCCTCTGCGAAGAATTGGAAATTATTACGACCTTCATCTTTTGCACGGTGCATCGCACTGCCTGCATTACGCAATATCACATGTGGATCATCTCCATCATTTGGCGCAATGGCAATGCCCATACTTGCCGTCACAGTTACTTCATTGTCACCTAAAATAAAGGGCTCTGCAAATGACTCTAAAATACGAGACGCAACTATTTCAGCATAGTCATCATGGTCAATTGGTAGAACAATTAAAAACTCGTCACCGCCAAGGCGGGCCAATGTACCAATCTCTGGCACATAATGCTTCAGTCTCAAGCTCGCCTCAACAAGTAGCTGATCACCCACGCTATGTCCGAGGGTTTCATTTACTTTTTTAAAGGTGTCAAGGCCAACAATAATAGATGCAACGCTATTTTTATTGAGCTGTGCACGCATCATCGCCTCTGAAAGGCGGTCATGTGCAAGCACGCGATTTGGAATGCCTGTCAAATCGTCATAGTTTGCTTGATAGATAAGTTTATCTTCATAAGACTTCTTCAATGTGACGTCTTCACGCACGCTTAAAATATGCTTAATTTCACCTTTATTATTTTTAATAGGTGATGTTGTGACAGATTCCCACAACTCTTCACCATTTTTCTTTTTATTTAAAACTTCGCCACGCCAATCCTCACCACGATTAACCGTATCCAAAATTTCTTTATTGCGGGATTCCGCACCATCAATCTTCGCAAAGTCACCAATAGACTTACCTAGAACCTCTTCTGCACTATAACCTGTAACCTCTTGGAATTTTTGGTTTACATATTCGACCATACCATTAGGCTTTATAATAATCACTGAAGACATACTTTGCTCGACTGCTTGCGATAAAGTTTTTAAATTCTCTTCCGTTGAATAGCGCTGCATTGCATTTGAAACAATTTCTGCAATCACGTTTAAAAGTGATATGTCATGCTTCTCCCATTTATGAACTTTTTCTAAGTTATCTAGCAATAGAAAACCATTCAAACGCCCCTCACGGCTTACAGGTACGGCCAATAAAGAACGTATACCAGCCGCTTTAAAAATAGCTTTTTCTTGGTCTGCAGATTTAGGTAACTTAAACACATCAGGCACATAAACAGACTCTAACATTTCAAGCTTTTCAAGCATCCATGGATAGAGGTCGGCTGTAATAGGTTCCAAATCTTGAATAACGGAAGATTTACCTTCACGGTGCCATTCTAATTGATTTTCAAACTGCTGGGATTCTGGCTCAAAGCTAAAGAGATAAGCATGGTCGACCTTTGAAAAATCGCCCAGTGCCATAAGCGTATTTTCAATTTTTGAATAAACATCAACCGCTTCTGTGTTAATAAATTCTGTGGAGATTTTACTCACCAAAGCATCCATATCCAAACGGCGATTTAAAAGCTCATATGCCTCTTTACGTTTTTGTATGTCACGGCAGTTAATAACAAGTCCTTCAACGCCACGCACAGTAGGTATGTTCGTAACACGCCCTTCAAAATACACCCATTGGTTTTTGTTATTTTTTACACGAAAATCTGAGATGGTAATTGTTTTATTGGCAACCTTCAGCGCACGTTCAACGCTGTTTAAAAAGTTTTCAAGATCATCTGGGTGAACAATTGCATCAGGACATTTACCTCTCAACTCTTCAACAGTAAAACCAATAATCTTTGAAACAGATGGGCTAATATACCGAAACCCTTTGTCTTTATCATAAATAATCGTGATATCTGTTGTCTTTTCAGTAATCGTACGGAAACGCTCTTCGCTTTCTTCAATGAGCCTCTTCATTTTAACCTTGTCCTTCACCTCTAAAGGAATAAGCCAAAAAACAAAGACACATAATAAACCGATCGCAGAAAAAATGCGCACATGTTGTGACGTCAAATCTTGAATTTGAAAGGTCCCCATTTGCATGGCTTCCGATTTACTTTGAGAAAAAAGGTTTAAATACTCTGCAAATAACGCGCTTGAAAAAATTTCTGAACCGCCAATAAAAGCGGTCGCAGTCAACATAACGCCAATGGTTGCACGGGCATTGCGAATATAACTATAATTAGCAATATATAAAACAAAGACCAGCAGCCAAAAAGATGCCAGTACCCAATATGATATTGTTGTTATTAAATCAACCAAATGACTTTTATTCTCCTAATTTCGCTTACATGCTGAAAAGTGGTCCATACCACTATACACTTTATAACGCACAAAGGAACACACCCTACACATGTCCTATCTATTTATAACCCCTTTCACAAATACAACTGTTACATAATAAACGCAAAGAACACCAAATAGACTAAAAATATCACTATATAAAACCCTTAAAGTGTTACATTTAAAACAAATCAATGAATAAACATGTCAGTTACATAAAAAAACACCCTTAGATACAAGGGTGTTTTTTAACATCGATTACATATTTATACTTCAATTTAAATGCTTCAAATCATATTTTACATCCAAAAGATGTGTAATATACATTGAGAATTCCTTAAGTAATGCGGGCGTTTGCGAACAAACTGCAAAAAACTCTTCACATTGATCAATTTCCTTTGCAATAGAGCAAGGCGTATTGCCCACAGGCCCATCACGTCGGCTATCATACATATTGCATGACCTATCGCACAACTTAACCAACTGCCAAGCTTTTGGCATAGATTTTAAGTGACTCAATTGCCATATATGTTTTTCTACAGCTTGCGCTGGCGTTCTCCCTGAAATACCTTTTTTATTACATAAATACGCACAACCTTTTACAACACGCGCGCCATATTTGTAACGTATATGCTTCGAAAGCGTTTCAACGGAAATAGACCTATCTGGCACATCTTCACTATAGTCATGAAGCAGCGCAACAATTTGCTGCGCCTCATCGCCGCCACACATCATCACCAAAAACCAAACCATTAAAATATGGTGCAGATATGGCCTTGCAAGCAAACCTTTTCGGTTTTGCCCTAAATGACCACCTGCAGCATCTTTAAATGCTAAAGCAATTTTTTCACTTGGACAAACAGTACAAAGTTTTTGAACGTCAAAACGGACGCCTTTTCCCCGAATTGCTTGCCCTACAAGTTTTTCAATTTTATCACTGAATAGCTTGGTATCGCCGTTCACAGACTCATTTAAAAGCCAAAGCATGTCATAAGCATCATCCACAGAACTGCGCGTAATGAGCTTAAACCCTGCTTTGAGTTTTTTAAGAGGTTTAGTTGACTGCATAAGTTCACTAAGTAAACTTAAGTGTTTTAGATTTTTATCAAACATAGGAGAGACCTCCACAGATGAAAAATGAAAAGATAAAGATTTTTAGATAACCTTTATATAGGGAAAATGATCTTAAATTGCAATACGTACAATGAATTTACTTTGAGTCCGTGTCATTTTTTTTATCATCAGCTTCAACTATTTCAAATTCAGCCTCAACCACATGTATTTTTTCAACCTTACTTTTAGCGCTGGCACGTGAAGATTTTTTCTTTTTATAATAATCCTTCATATCATTCAGATCACCCGTATCCACCAAACCGAAGGTGTAACCCCCGACAATACTGTCTAAAATAAATGTACGTAAGAAAATGCGCACAAAAGGAATTAATAATAAAAGACCTAAACCGTCTGTAACAAAACCAGGAACAACCAATAACAGGGATGCTAAAATACCGCAAACACCATGAAACATGCGATCTGCCACTTCCTTTTTACCACCACCTTGGCTTTGTGAAATATACATTGTGTAATATTTTAGTTGACCTATGCCATACATAGCACTTAACAGAATAACCAAAAGCGTGCTGAGCACACCAATTTCACCGCCTACTTCAACAAAAGCGGCAATTTCCAAAGCAAATAAAACAACAATAAATATTAAAATCATAAACTCACTATAACAAAAAAAATAAAAAAAAACCTCCACAATGTGAAGGTTTTTTATTTCGATAAATTCGGCCTTAAATTAAGAATATTTTGCAATCAAATAATCCACATATTCCATCAGGTCGTCAGAAAGTGATTTAACGTGAGCGCGCCCAGCGTCAGAACCGTGATAACTCGCATCACAGAATAAAAATGCAGTACCATATAAGGCATTATATTTAGACTTGTAAACAGCAATCTCTTCAGCACTAATATGCCTTTCAAAAGCTTTTACCTTTTCCATATTGCGCATACTGTAAGCGTTAAAGTCTTGAAAAACGCCTCCCGCACAAGCGGTAATTGCCGAAATTTCTGCATCAACAATACTTGAAAGGCTATCTAAATATTCAACTGTTTGGGTATACACGTTTTTCAGATACAAAAAAGCTGCATCCGCATCGCCAACATGGCCAGCCCCTGCCGAACATTTGACAGTTAAATAATTGTCAAGCGCACCTCGTAAAGCAACGATATATTGCGTAAATTCAGACTGCCAAGGATCAGCACGCCCTATTTCTTCATGAAGTTTTAATAAAACCTCTACCTTTTGAACGTTTTTTCTCTGCATATCTGTGAAAGATAAACTCTGTAAAATCTGAGCCGATACTGTGTCCACACAGTTATTGAAATCTGTATCTCCTTGAGGCACAGTTTTAGCCTGCACAAAAGTGCTGCTAGCGCACAAAAAGGAAATAACTACAGCCATAATTATTTTTTTATACATAATGTTACCTCTAAAAGGTGACGAAAAGGAATAAAGCACATTGCTTCGATAGATTTATCACCTATATCTATAAGTGATACACATATAAAAATCAACTATAAAAACACAAAAAAACATCATATCTTTCATAATTGTACGTATTTTTCATTGCATTAAAGCGACTAATGATATACAAAATATTATTTACACCTATAATGGTCAAAATATATAGCAATATACTTTGCGTGATTTATTTTAAATGGGCAAAATATACACCGCATAAGAATAGCAACAACAGCTTAAAAATGGGCAAAATATAATGGATGAAGCTTTAAGTAGCAGAAATGCAAGTGTTAATATTATTCGTGAAGTTATCATTCGCGAGCAACCGATTGAAATTGCAGAGGCTAAGATACTCCCTTCTCTAGATGAGCGTGAACGCAAACTTGCGCGTGCAATTACTGCCACTACACTACGCCATATAGGTGAAATATCTTACCTTATTGACAAATTCATGAAGCACCCCTTCGACAATGACAGTCTAGAAAAAAACATCATGCGTATTGGTATTGCTCAACTTTTATTCATGGACAGCATTCCTGCTCACGCAGCAATACACGGCGCCGTTGAACTTGCCAAAGTGCGTGGTAAAGTGCGCGCAACCGCTATTATCAACGCTATTTTACGCCGTGCACAACGTGAGGGTATGTCCATTCTTGACCAAGTAGCTCATGAAAGGCTTAATATCCCAACATGGATAAAAGATAAAATTACACAAGATTACGGCCCTGTGCGTAGCGAAGCTATTTTTGAATACATGCTTAAAGTTTCTAAAATTGACCTGCGCATACGCGACACAAGTATTATCGACTCAGAAGAAATTCAGGAGATGATCTACAACATCCCCATTCACGCTGAAACTTTCCGTTTAAAGCAAAAACATATCTCTGTTACTGAAATCCCTGGCTGGGATAGTGGTAAAATTTACGTACAAGATGCAGCAGCTCAAATTCCGGCACGTCTATTTGCTCCACTTAAGGCAGACGGCGACCTGCTTGATATGTGCTCTGCCCCTGGCGGGAAAACAATTCAACTTATAGATGCACACCCAACACGCCAAGTAACAGCTTTAGATTTAAGTCAAAAACGTATTGAACGTATTCATGAAAACTTCAAGCGTTGCCAAGTTTCAGGCACTATTATTTGCGGCGATGCAAGCGACACAAAATTGCCAGACAATAGTTTTGCAGGCATATTAATTGATGCCCCTTGCTCAGCAACAGGTACATCAAGAAGACACCCTGACGTTCTCATTTCTAGAAAACCTGAACATGTGACAAACCTATTAGGTATACAAGCAAATATACTTAAAGAGTCAGCACGACTACTTAAGCCTCAAGGCATTCTTGTTTATGCAACTTGCTCGCTCTTCCACGATGAAGGTGAAAAACAAATTGCTAAATTCCTTGCACAAAACACGAACTTCGAACGCTTAAAAATAGCCATGGATGAAGTAGGTGCAAACGAACATATCATAAATGAGCAAGGCGAAATACGCACCACGCCAGCTGAAAATATGGACGGGTTCTTTGCTGCACGTTTGCGCAAAATAGCTTAATAAAAAAAAGCATTAAAATAATTTATGTGCCTTTACGTTCTTTATTGCGTACAATTCAACGCATCAATAAACAAGGAAAAAGTATAATGATTATTGCACCTTCTATTTTAAGTGCCGACTTTTCAAAATTAAAGGAAGAGCTTATATCTATTGAATCTGCAGGCGCTGATTGGGTTCACCTTGATATTATGGATGGGCAATTTGTACCAAATATCACCTTTGGCGCACCTATCATTAAGGCGTTACGCCCACATTCAAATTTATTCTTTGATGCGCACCTTATGGTGCAAAATCCTTTAAATCTTCTCCAAGACTACATTCAAGCAGGTGTTAACCAAATTACCGTACACATTGAAACTCTTAAAAACCCAGCAGAAGACCTACGCACCATTGCGGCTCAAGGTGTTAAAGTTGGTATAACGCTCAAACCAAGTACAGACGTTGAAAGCATAAAACCATTTTTAAATGCTGTAGATAACATTCTTATCATGACTGTTGAACCAGGATTTGGGGGGCAGAAGTTTATGGAAGATCAAATTGCTAAAATTTCAGAGATTAAAAACCTTATTAAGGCTTTAGATAAAAAAATAACATTACAAGTAGATGGCGGTATCAACAAAAATACCATCCAAAAATGCATCGATGCAGGGGCAGATGCCTTTGTAGCTGGAAGCGCTATCTTTACTGGAGGGGCGTCTCAATACAAAAAAAACATCACAGAGCTCAGGTCTTTTTCTCAGCCATCAAAACCTAAAGATTGATTATTTTCCACCAATCAGCTAAAAATAAAAATATAGTTAACAAAAATAAAAGCAGGTTTTATGCGTAAAAAAGTTCTTATCGCCATCGGTACTAGACCAGAAGCTATTAAAATGGCGCCTCTTATTCATGCCTTACGCCATGACAACCGCTTTACTTGCCAAGTTTGTTCTACAGGACAACACCGTGAAATGCTTTTGCAAGTTTTTGACTGGTTTCATATCAAAGCCGACTTTGACCTTGACGTTATGCGTCCAGGACAACCTTTAGCTAAACTTTCTGGTCGTATTTTAAGTGGCATGCAAGATGTTATTTCTGAGCATAGACCTGATATTATTCTAGTCCACGGCGATACAACAACAGCCTTCCTTTCAGCCCTTGCTGCCTTTTATAATTTTGATGTACAAAATCAGCATAAAATTAAAATTGGTCACGTGGAAGCTGGCTTACGCACTGATAATTTACTTTCACCTTATCCAGAAGAAGGTAACAGACGCCTTATAGCACCTTTAGCAGATTACCATTTTGCACCAACATTAACATCTGCCCACCATCTAAACAAAGAAGGTATTACTGAGAATATCTTTATTACAGGGAACACAGTAATCGATGCACTTGATTACACAAAGGAAAAGGCTCAAACTTTAGACATTAACCCTTTCCCAGAAATTCCAAGCGATGAGCGCATTATACTTGTGACAGGTCACAGACGAGAAAATTATGGCGAAGGCTTTGAAGGCGTGTGTCGCGCCCTTAAACTCGTTGCTGAAAAATATACCGACACCCACATTATTTACCCGCTACACCTAAACCCACAAGTGAAGGTCCCTGTCATGAATATGTTAAGTCATATTAAAAATATACACCTTACAGAACCTTTAGACTACCCTAACTTTGTGGCAGCTATGAGCCGCTCACATATTATTTTGACTGACAGTGGTGGCATACAAGAGGAAGCACCTGCACTCGGTAAGCCTGTACTTGTGATGCGTGACACAACAGAACGTCCTGAAGCTGTGGAATCGGGCACCGTCAAACTTGTGGGCACAGATGAGCATAAAATATTTTCGGCTATTTCTAAACTTATGGACTCCCCTGAGGCTTATAAAGAAATGGCGCATGCAGCAAACCCTTATGGAGACGGCCACGCAAGCAAGCGCATCTTAAATATCCTCGCAGGCGAAAACCCTCAAGAAAACATCTTCACATCAAAAGGAAACACGGCCCTTATTCCAAAACAGTTTATATTGTAAGACATTTTATGTTGCACATCTACCATGGCACACAAAGGTAGATGCGCCAATTCAGGAATAAAAACACATCTTCTTTTGCATCAACCCATAAAGTACACGTAAGCTATATTAGCTAAATATATAATAATATATAAAATTGAACTCAACTTTTATAGGTATGAACGAATGGTCAATAAAACAAAAAAAACAATTCCGGCTGCGAAAAAACCATCTAAAGCAAAAAAATCTGTAGCAAAAACAACAAAAAAAGCCAACTCCTCTAACTCGGACAACGCAAACCCCTACTACAATCCTATTTTAATGCTACAAGAATTTTTAAAACTTGAAGCTGCTGGTGGTGCTATCCTGATATTCTGTGCAGGGCTTGCGCTTATTGTTGCAAACTCACCACTATTCCATACGTACCAGACCTTCTTACATGAAACAACTGCCGTTATAGGCATTGGTACATTTGAACTTGAAAAAGACATTATCCACTGGATCAATGACGGATTAATGGCCATTTTCTTCTTCCATGTAGGGCTAGAGATAAAACGAGAGGTTATGGAGGGTATGCTCTCCACTAAAGAACAACTCATATTACCTATTATTGCCGCGATTGGTGGTATGGTGTTCCCAGGCCTTATATTCTTCTTAATCAATGATGGTTCAGGCATTAAAGAAAGTATGAATGGCTGGGCTATACCAACAGCAACTGATATTGCCTTTGCAATTGGTATTTTATCAGTACTTGGTAAACGCGTACCAATTGCGCTGAAAGTATTCCTACTCGCACTTGCTATTATTGATGACTTAGGTGCTATTGTTATTATCGCCATGTTCTACACATCAAACCTAGACATAAGCAACCTACTGATGGGTGGCGTATTTGTGGCAGGTCTATTTGCCTTAAACCGATCAAAAGTATCAAAAGGTTCTATGTACCTACTCCTTGGCTTGGCTTTGTGGGTCTGTGTCCTAAAATCTGGTATACATGCAACACTTGCTGGTGTTATTGCCGCTTTTGCAATACCACTACAAATCCCAGGCGAACGTCGTTCACTTTTACGTCAGCTAGAACATGACCTTAACCCGTTTATCGCATTTATTGTTCTACCTATATTCGCCTTTGCAAACGCAGGTGTAAACCTTGACGGTATTACATTACAACATCTAGCAGAGCCTGTTGCACTGGGTGTTATTGCAGGGCTTGTTATTGGTAAACCTGTCGGTATTACTCTATTTACCTGGGTATTTACAAAACTTAAAATCGCAAAACTTCCAAAAGGCATGCATATGAAGCATGTTGCAGCTGTTAGCTTGCTTGCGGGTATTGGTTTTACAATGAGTATATTTATTGCAACACTTGGCTATAAGGGTCAACAAGTGCATATGGTTGAATTCCTTCGTGAAGCTAAAATCGGGATCCTCCTTGGATCTTTTGTTGCCGCAACTGTTGGTTTAATAGCACTTTGGCTAATCTTACGTAACGATAAAGAAATCAGCCCAGAGAGCGAAGCTAATGACCTAAACCCTAACAGGTAAATATAGGATTTAGCCTTTATTAAAAGCCCTCCTTTACAAGAGGGCTTTTTTGTGCAGAAATGGCACGGACACCCATACTAGAAACACATCAATACTTGAGATTTTTTATAAAAAGTTTATACAATAAGGTTATGGGAAAAAAAGAACAAATAGGCGCCTTATTGCGAACCGTCAGATACTTAAAGGTATCTCAAATTTTAGCACGTCTTGAATATAAAACGCGCTGTCTATATTACAAAAGCCCTTTGTATCCTTTTCTAGAAGATCCGTTGGTCTCCCCAAAAAATTTATCAGTCACACCTCCTTACATATGGACCGCAAATAAGAAGCACGGTCAAAATATTTTAAAAAACAATACTTTTGAATTCATCAATCAAGCCGTTGCTATAGGTTTAGACATGCGCTGGCATCCAAAAGGTACTTCAAGTTTATGGCTATACAACCTACATTATTTCCACTGGCTCGCCGATCTTAAAGAATGTGGCGATGAAGGGCAAACAAAGGCACGTGAATTGATAGAGAGTTGGTTAATGAACTGCAATCATTTTGATATGCAGACATGGCACCCTTATCCTTTATCTCTACGCCTTGTGAACTGGCTTACGCATTACCACTGGCTAACGGAAGGTATGCACAAAGATGTTAAAGATACTTTTAACCAAAGCCTTGCAAGACAGTCAGAACACTTGGGCCACAACCTTGAGTGGGATGTTGAGGGAAATCACCTAATTAAAAATCTAAAGGCTATGATATATTGCGGCCTTTGCTTACCCAACCAGCAAACAGCTTATTTGGACGCTACAACACTTTTGTTGGAGCAAATAAACCTTCAAGTTAACCCTGACGGCGGGCATTACGAAAAAAGCCCACACTATCACGTGGATGTATTAAAAGACCTTTTAGATATTCAAGCTTTAATCTTAAAAGCAGGTCAAACACCACCCACAAGACTAACTGAAGTTATTGACCGTATGGCAGTTGCTCTTGAATTTTTCTGCTATAAAGACAAAAAACTTGCTCTATTCAACGACGGATGTATCGGTGATAAAAAAGAAATAAACGCCATTTTAAAACGCTGTAGCACAGGCGAAACAACACCTGAAGAATTGCCAGAAACTGGCTACGTGAAACTCGAGCGTAAAAAAACAATGATCATGGTGGATGTTGGCAAATGTTGTCCCGATAGCTTACCAGCACATGGGCATGCCGACACCTTATCTTTTGAAATGTGTCACGGTGTTGAACGTATATTCGTGAACGGTGGTACTTATGCCTACCAACACAAAAAGCGCAATATTTTTAGAGGCACTTCTTCGCACAACACTGTAAGTATAGATTCGCAAAATAGCGCTGAAGTTTGGGCAGCCTTTCGCATTGGAAGAAGACCTGAAAATGTCGAATACACTTTAAAATCTGAGAAAAATGTTGGCATTGGTGTTGATGCTTCTCATGACGGATACAGGCATATCAAAGCGACTCATAATCGTAAAATATTTTTATCTGAGGACGGTGCTGATATACGCGGTGAAGATATTATCATCAATAAAAAACACCAAAAAGTGCTGGCGCATTTCCATCTACACCCAGACGTAAAATGTAAAATTTTAAACCACGAAGAAGCAGAGATCACCACAGCAAAAGGTGTTAAATTATCATTTATCGCAAAAGGCGGGCGTTTATACGATGCTCACAGTGAATATGCACCTCAGTTTGGCGAGCTTTTAATCGGAAAACAGCTTGTAATTAAAGGAAATTACAGGCAGAATACATGCACCCTCAAGTGGGCTATTAAATTTATATAAAAGGTTTGAACATGTTTAAATTTTCGCGTCAAAATCTCTTCATTGTTATTATACTTATTTTAACCCTCTTAGGTGCCCTTTTTGGTTTTTACACCTACAATCAAAATCAAAAATTAAACTCTGCATCTTACGCTGTTGAATTAGCTCTACAAGCCTTACAAAACCAAGACCTAGAAAAATTTCAAAAATATGTCGACACAAAACTGTTTGCAGAAAACATTTTAACTGAAGTATTTGAAGAAGATGATACAGCACAAACTGAAGAAACTGGTTTTTGGGGTGCGGTTAAAACATTGGGAGACTCTTTAAGTAACCGACTCACAGGCTATATCAAACCAGAGCTTGCAAACAGCCTGAACAACCAAATTTTGGAATATGTTAAAAAAGGCGCATTTTCTGAAAAATATGACATTACAAATTTGTATGGCCGCACACCTATGTTACAAAAAATATGGTATGACCTTGCAGGTGAAGAATTTGTTTTTAAAGGCTTAACCGATACAGTAGAGAACGGTGAAAAAGCGCACACCAGCTTTAACTTTTATCGTAAAGACCTAGACTTCAGCTCTTCTATAAAAATCAATCTTATTAAAAAAGAATCGGGTTGGAAGGTTGTAGGGGTAGAAGACCTTGGTCACACACTTAAACAACTCGACACTTTGCGTATCAAAATAATAAACGCTAAAAATAAAGAAATTTTAGCAAGAATGGAAAACGCTTTAAGCGTGCGCAGTATTGAAAAATCTTCAGGCGTTGCACCAAATGAATTTGGCGGAAAGCGCGTTTTATTACGTATAGAATTTGAAAATACTGGTGAAGAAGATATTCAAGATTTCCACGCAGAGGTAAGCTTTATGGATAAGGATGGGAAAGCCTTACGTACAGTAACAATTAAAGATACAGACATAATGAGTGTCGGTGATATTGTGGAAAAGTCATGGCCAATGGCTATGAACCCTCTCAGCGCGAATGATGACATTATCTTTAAAGCAAACAATACAGACCTTGTTATCAACCACTATATTAAGGCCATTACCTTTACCTCTGGTGAAAAGTTAGAGCTTATAAATACACAAAAATAGAAAATAAACACATGAACATATGGGTTATCTGTCAATATTTCAAACCTGAACCAGGTGCGCCATCTGCGCGGCTACACGGCCTTGCAAAAGCGTGGGTTAAACAAGGTCAAAACGTCACTATTTTAACCAGCGTTCCTAACCACCCTGTTGGCGAGTTCATGAAAGGGTATGAAAATTATCCTAAATTTAGTACTGAAAATATGGATAACTTCACTGTCGCAAGGCACAAGTTTTATGTGACTAAAAATGATGGGTTTATTAAAAAAACATTGTCACATCTTTCATTTGCATGGAACGTCTTAAAAAGGCATCACGCAAAAACAGTCTTGGAAAAGCCTGATGTTATTATGGTGAGCTCACCTTCATTTTTTGCTGTGATCAGCGCATGGTTACTCGCTAAAAAAATGAACGTTCCCTTTGTTTTTGAAGTGCGCGATCTTTGGCCCGGTATTTTTAAGGAGCTTGGTACTATTAAAAATGAAACGTTACTCAAAACAATTGAAATGCTTGAGCTATTTTTATACAGGCGCGCAGCTTCTGTTGTTACAGTCACTAAAGGTTTTGCAAAGGATATTGCCTCGCGCGGCATAGACCCAACAAAACTATACGTAATCACCAATGGTGTAGACGACCAAGAACTAGAAGTAGCGACCCAACCAAAAGAAAACGGTATGGTGAGTAGCTTGCAAGGCGAGTTACAGCTTACAGGTCAAACAAAAGTACTTCTTTACATTGGTACGCATGGTTCATCTCAAGCTCTTGGCCAAATTATTGATGCTGCACGTATCATGATAAACCAAAGCGACGTTTTATTTTTATTTGTAGGCGGTGGCGCTGACAAAGAAAGATTAGAAAACCTCTCTAAGGGCATGCCAAACGTTCAGTTTTTACCTGCACAAGACAAAGAACGTGTATGGACATTTTACAACCTTTCATATGCCTGTTTTATCCCTCTTAAAGACACCCCTGGTTTTAAAACATTCATTCCATCCAAAATGTTTGAAATTATGGCCAGCGAAAAACCCACTGTGGCTATGCTTGATGGAGAAGCTGCAGATATACTGCGTGCCAGCCAAAGCGCTATTATTTGCCCGCCAGAACAACCTGAAATATTAGCAAAAGAACTCAAAAAACTTATAGAAAACCCTGCTAAAGCAGAGTCTATGGGTATTGCAGGGCGTAAATTTGTACGCGAGCATTATTGCCATAGCCTGCTTGCTCAAAAGTATGTGTCCATATTCAATAAATCCATCCAAATACACAAAGAAAAACTTTAATTTAAAATACGTCATTTTTATTATGTGTCAACCTTTGCACTCTTAAGCGGGATTCGCTATACTACCGCCATGAAAAAAGAGTCAAAACAAAATATATTACTCATTGGGTCAACAGGTTTTACTGGGGGTCGTGTTTTAAACCAACTTAACGTACGTGACGACGTGCAAATAACTTGTATGCTTAGACCTCACAGCACAGCGCCTGAAATTAACACGGGGCATTGTACAATTGTACGTGGTGATCTAAATGATATTGAAAGCATTAAAGCCGCATTAAGCGGTAAAGATGGTATGATTTACGTTGCATCTTTAGGGTTTGGGCACGCAGGAAACATTGTAACTGCCTGTGAAGAAATGGGGATTAAAAAATGTGTTTTTACCAGCACCACAGCCCTTCTTACAAAGCTTAATGCCAGTTCAAAAAAAGTGCGTTTGGCGGCTGAAAAAACCATATCAAATTCTAAACTTTTAAATTGGACCATTGTACGCCCAACCATGATCTATGGCCTAAAGGGCGATAGAAACATGGAAAGGTTGTTGAAATATATACAAAAATGGCCATTTTTATTTGTACCAGGCTCGGCTAATTCATTACAACAGCCTAACCACGTTGATGATGTAGCAAGTGCGCTCATTGGCGCTTATTTCAGCCCACATTCTAAAAATAAAATATATAATATTAGCGGCGAAAAACCATTAACTTTCAAAGATATAGTACGTACAATCTGTGAAGAATCTGGGCATAAAACAAGAATAATATCTATCCCGTTAACGCCTTGTTTGTGGTTGCTCAAACCATACGAATGGTTGGCGAATAAACCAAGAATTAAGGGCGAACAATTACTGCGTTTGAACGAGAATAAAGACTTTAGTCATGCAGAAGCACAAAAAGACTTTGATTTTAAACCAAAAAGCTTTAAAACAGGTATACAGCAACTCATAAAAAGCTTAAATACTTAAAGGTATAAAAATTTGGAATATTTTCTTAACAATGCCATGGACTGCCTATACGTCGTTATAGCATTTGCATTTAGCACTATTTATGCGGGTAAAGCCATGCGCCATTGCATTAACAAAGGACTTTATGATCAAGTCACAAAACGTAGCTCACATAAACAGCCAACACCTCGTGGCGGTGGCTACAGTTTTGTAAATGTTATTTCTATATTCGCTTTAATTTGGTTAAACATAGGTGAGCCAAGCGCACACTTAAGCTTTTTAAACACCCTCTTCTTAGGTGGCATTTTCATTTCATATCTTGGTTGGCTTGATGACAATCATAATATTAACCCTCTTTTGCGTTTGAGCTGTCATATAGCTATGGTAAGTATATGCACCTTTATGTTGCCTGTCTTGTCAGGTGGTCTTATACCTTTTTGGATTGAAAAAGTTTTGATTGTTTTAGCTTGGGTTTGGTTTTTAAACCTTTACAATTTTATGGATGGCATTGATGGGATTGCGGCAACTCAGGCAGCTATACTAGCATTTATGTTGAGTATTTTGTTGCCTGAAATAAAGCCTATCATGCTTGTTATAATTGGTTGCATGGTTGGTTTTTTACGTTTCAATTGGCACCCTGCCCGTATCTTTATGGGCGACGTTGGCAGTACATACCTTGGCTTCGTTTTAGGTGGTTTATTTATTTATAACTTACAATTTAACTTTGTGGGTGAAATTTGGGTGGGGCTCATTATCACCAGCGTGTTTGTTGTGGATGCCACATTTACCCTTATCAAGCGCGCCTTTAATGGCAAAAAACCATGGCAAGCTCATAAGGAACATTTTTATCAACGCGCTGTTTTAGTAGGCATGAGCCATGAGGATGTTGTAAAGCGTGTCATTGTGCTAAACCTTCTCTTTATGATTTTTGCCCTTTTAGCGCATCTCACCCACCTTGGCATGCCGCTATTTATTATAACACTTGTTATACTGGCAAGTGTAGCCGTCCGCATACGCTACCTAGAAGGAAAATAACCAGTGATTCACGTAAAACACTTTATCAAACCTGCAATTTCAATAGCTTTTGACACCTTTGTGGCGGGTATTTCTTTGATGTGTGCCATTTTACTGAGATATGACTTCAATATACCAAGCCAGAACATATCTTTATTTACGATATACAGTCTTGTATACATGGTAATATGCGCAGCTTTCTACGTATACTTTAACCTGCATAAAAACATATGGCGCTATACCACAGCACGCGACCTTATGCGCTTTTGCTATGCCACCGTCTTTGCCATAGCTGCTGGTGGCTTTATATTATCAACAACGCTTGGTTTTGAAAACTTCCCACGCAGTGTCTTTATTATTCTACCTTTATTGCAAATTGCCGTCTCTGCAAGCCCGCGTATATTCTTAAGACTCTGGCATGATAAAGTTTTTCAAACGGCACTGAACTCACACAAGTCACAAGAAAATGTTTTATTGATCGGTGTAAACGATGCAGCCGATTTATTTGTGCGTGAAAACCGTCGTCAAAAACCAATGCGTTTTAATATTGTTGGCGCAATTGACGAAGATAATAATCAAAAAGGGCGCCTTTTCCATGGTATCCCTGTTTTAAGCGCCTTAGACAACCTTGCCAAAACACTTCTCTCACTCGATAAAAAAGGCTTCCCTGTGAAAATGTTTATCATTGCCGAAGCTAAGGGCGAGGTACTTAAAAAAATCATAGACATTGCGGCAGCTCAAAATATAATTGTTAAACGCATACCTACAATATCGAACCTAAAAGACGGCAATAAATTAACAGACCTTAAACCGGTGTTAATTGAAGACCTTTTAGGGCGCGATACTGTTGAGTTAGACAATTCTTCTATTGCAGATTTATTAAATAATAAAACAATTCTTGTGACAGGAGCAGGTGGCTCTATCGGACGCGAGCTTTGCAGACAAATTGTCAAACATAACCCAGAACATATGCTCTTGCTTGATCACAGCGAAGACGCTCTTTATCATGTTGATATGGAATTTTATAAAAAATACCCTAAAATAAAACGCACTAGCATTTTAGTAGACATCAAAAATAAAGACGACATAAACAATGTTTTAAAAGAACACAAGCCTAGCATTATATTTCACGCCGCCGCTTATAAACATGTGCCAATGATAGAAGCAAACCCTATTTCTGGCATTGAAAATAATTTACTAGGTACAATGACTTTAACAAATGCTGCCATTGAAGCTGGCGTACCTAAAATGGTGATAGTTTCAACCGACAAAGCTGTTAACCCAACCAATGTGATGGGTGCTACAAAACGTGCCGCAGAAATGTATAGCTTAGGCGCTTCAAAAGATACATCTACAGACATTATAGCTGTGAGGTTTGGTAATGTTTTAGGATCTAACGGTTCGGTTATCCCTCTTTTTACAAAACAAATTATTGAAGGAGGTCCTTTAACTGTAACCCATAAAGATGCCACACGTTACTTTATGACCATACCCGAAGCATCACAGCTTATTCTACAGGCTGCGGCAAAAGGGCATGGTGGTAATTTGTTTATGCTTGATATGGGTGAAAGTGTTAAAATTGTGCACCTTGCTGAGCAGATGATCCGCCTGAGCGGTTTAACGCCTTATGAAGATATTGATATTGAGATTACAGGTCTTCGCCCTGGCGAAAAGCTTTTTGAAGAGCTGTGGTACAATGAAGAAGGCATGGAAAAAACAGACATGGAAAAAACATTTCTTGTAAATCCTAACAGCCTCTCCAAAAAGGAAACTCAAGAAAAAGTAGCTGCAATTGAAGCTGCTTGCCAGCAACAAAATGAATTTCTTGCTGTTCAAACATTAAAAGAACTTGTAAAAGAGTATCAACCATCACATAACAGTCCGTATCAGGCTTTAAATGATAGTGAAAATGACTAAAATTAAAAGGATTTAGAAATGAGTCAAAAAGTACGTATAGCCGTTTTACCAGTAGCTGGGCTTGGAACACGCTTCCTACCTGCAACCAAAGCCATGCCAAAAGAAATGCTAACTGTGGTTGATAAACCAATTATTCAGTACGTTGTTGAAGAGGCATTAGAAGCTGGTATTGAAGAGTTTGTCTTTGTAACAGGCCGTGGTAAATCTGCTATTGAAAATCATTTCGATAAACCTTACGAACTCGTCGACATGCTTGAAAAAAAAGGGAAACTCAAAGAGCTCGAATCTGTTACAAGTATCTTACCGCCACATTGCCGTGCTTATTACACAAGGCAAGGCGCACCTTTAGGTTTAGGCCATGCTGTTTTACAGGCTAAATCTATTATCGGCGACGCACCGTTTGCTGTCCTTCTTCCTGATGATATTATTTACTCTGACGAAGAAAATGCACTACAAAAAATGATAGAAATTCACGACCGCACAAACGGTAACGTTGTGCTAACCATGAATGTTGAAAAAGATCGTACAAAAAATTACGGTATTTTAGACATTAAAAACGAAAAGCTTGATGGTCGTAAAGTACGTGCGCATGGCTTTGTTGAAAAACCTGCACCAGAAAACGCACCATCAACACTTGCGGTAACGGGGCGTTACGTTTTTAATGCCAGTATCTTTAAAGAACTAGAAACAACAAAACCTGGTCATGGTGGCGAAATTCAACTGACAGATGCCATGGACTCATTGCTTCAAAAAGAAGCATTTTACGGTTATATTTTAAACGGTCAACGCTTTGACTGTGGTGATAAAGTTGGCTTTCAACAAGCTAACATATACTTCGCCCTTAAAGATAAATATATTGGACCACTGCTTAAAGATTACATCAAAAAACTTGGTCTATAACTTTTAGAACATTACGAAATAAGGAATAAACACATGACACCACGCATTACAGTAATTGGAACAGGCTATGTAGGTCTAGTCAGCGGCACGTGCTTCTCTGAAATGGGTATGGATGTAACCTGCGTTGACATTGACGCAGAAAAAATCCGCAAACTCAAAGAAGAAAACATTATCCCAATTTATGAACCAGGCCTTGACGAAATGGTTGCACGTAACCAAAAGGCAGGTCGTCTGCACTTTACAACAGACCTCTCAACATGTATTCCAGATTCAGACGCTGTTTTTATTGCCGTTGGCACACCACAAGACGAAGATGGTAGTGCAGACATGCAGTATGTTTTACAGGCCTCTGCAGATATTGCAAAATACTTAACGGGCTATACTGTTATTGTAAATAAATCAACTGTTCCTGTGGGTACAGGTGTACGCGTTGAAGCACGTATGAAAGAAGTAACTGATGCTGAATTTGACGTTTGTTCAAACCCCGAATTTTTGCGTGAAGGTGCTGCCCTTGATGACTTTATGAAACCTGACCGTATTGTTGTTGGTTGCCCGAATGAAAAATCAGCTAATATTATGCGCGCTATTTACAAGCCACAAACAGATGAAGGTTACACACTTCTCATTACAAACCGTGAATCTTCTGAGCTTATTAAATACGCTGCCAATGCCTTCCTTGCTACAAAAATTACCTTTATAAACGAAATCGCTGCTCTATGTGAAAAAGTAGGCGCCGACGTGATGAATGTAAGTAAGGGTATTGGCCTTGATAGTCGTATTGGTTCAAAATTCTTACAACCTGGCCCTGGTTACGGTGGTTCATGTTTTCCTAAGGATACAAACGCGCTTGCCTTCCAAGGTGTAGAATCAGGCATCAAGCAAACGGTTGTTGAACAAACCATAAAAGCCAATGAAGAAATTAAAAAACGCCTTGCTGCAAAAGTAGTTAGTGCGCTGGGCGGCTCTGTTAAAGGTAAAAAAGTTGCCGTTTTAGGCTTAGCTTTTAAAGCAGATACAGATGACATGCGTGATGCGCCGTCCCTTACTATTTTATCTGAACTTGAAAAAGAGGGTGCTATTCTTAAAGCTTATGACCCAGAAGCGAAAGAACAAGCAACATGGCGTTTACCAAGCTTAAACGTTGTAGACAGTAAAGACGAAGCCTTAGAAGGTGCAGACATAGCGCTTATTTTAACAGAATGGGCAGAGTTTAAAGAAATGGATACAGGTGCGGTTGCAGCCTCTACAACAACCAATACAATTGTAGACTTACGCAACTTGTTTGACCCTGAAGAAATGGCGAAAAAAGGTATTAACTACGTTTGCATTGGCCGCCCACGTGTTTTAAATCAAAACAACTCTGAAAAGGTAGCTTAATGTCTAAGGTGGTTCTTATTACAGGTGCGGCTGGGTTTATTGGATGCGCAACATCTCTTAAACTCTTAAGCGAAGGACATACTGTCATCGGCGTTGATTGTCTCAACGACTATTACGACGTATCTCTTAAAAAAGCACGCCTGGAGCGCTTAGAACATAATAACTTTCACTTTCACAAGGTTGATATTGCAAACATGGACGCATTAAAGGCTGTCTTTGAGCAATACAAACCAAGCCATGTCATAAACTTAGCCGCACAAGCCGGTGTACGTTACAGCCTAGAAAATCCAGGTAGTTATGCGCAAAGCAATATGGTTGGCTTTGTGAATGTGCTTGAATGTTGTCGTTACCTTAAAGAAGGTGAATTTGGGTTTGAGCATCTTGTTTATGCATCTTCATCCTCTGTTTATGGCGGTAACGAAAAAACACCGTTTGAAGAAACGGATGAAGTATGCGATCCACGTAGTTTATACGCCGCCTCAAAGCGTTCTAACGAGCTGATGGCGCATACATATGCCAACTTGTTTAAATTAAACTGTAGTGGCTTACGCTTCTTTACAGTTTATGGTGAGTGGGGCCGCCCTGACATGAGCCCCATGCTTTTTGCTAAAAATATATTAAATGGCAACCCAATTAAAGTCTATAACCACGGCGACTTATGGCGTGATTTTACATATGTTGGCGATATTGTAGAAGGTGTAACTAGGCTTTTATGGCACATACCAACGCTCGATATCCCTGCTGAAATTTATAATATCGGTAACAGTAAGCCTGTGCAGTTGTTAGAATACATTAAAACCATGGAAAAAGTTTTGGGTAAAGAGGCTATTTTAGACCTGCAGCCTTGGCCGCCAACAGAAGTTTATCAAACCTATGCGTCGACTAAAAAACTTGAAGCAGCCGTTGGATATAAACCAAATACTGACCTTGAAGATGGCTTACGCGCCTTTGCTTCATGGTATAAAACATGGCATAAAAACTAGGCTCGTCGGCCACAACGCACCTTACGTAGAGTTAAATAACAAACAAAAGGGCTTGAGCATGCGCACACCTGTATATAAAACGCTTTTAGGTGTTTATGCTATTATTGAAAGCTCTTGCGATGAGAAAATCCTCTTAAAAGAACGCACATCAGGCCCTTACAAAGGTCTTTATGACTTTCCTGGTGGCACAATTACAGAACAAGAAATACTCGAACAAGCCTTAGTACGTGTGGTACGCACAGAAACAAATCAGGATATTGATGGCTGTAAACAGTATAAAACAATGAGCAGTCTCTATGAATACCAAGAGGGTAGCATAGAGCATGTTTTACGCCATATTGGTATTTTATATCATGCAAAAATTGCATACCAAGAATCATCTAAAACTGTATGGAAAAATAAATCTGACATTTTAGGGCGAGATCTTACGCCCTTTGTCAGTATATATTTAGGAAAATAACGTTGCTAACAAAAAAACAAGTAGAAGAACTTTTTATCACCTTTCACCACCTAAACCCTGAGCCAAAAGGTGAGCTTAATTCTGTGAATGATTATACATTTTTAGTAGCGGTTGCGTTGAGTGCGCAAGCGACTGATATTGGCGTGAACAAAGCAACAGGACCTCTTTTTAAAAAGGTAACGACACCACAACAAATGTTAGACCTTGGCGAAGAAGGGCTTATTGAATATGTGAAGTCTATCGGTCTTTATAAAACCAAAGCTAAAAATGTAATCGCCGCTGCTAAAATGCTTGTGGAAAATCATGGTGGAATTGTACCAAACGACCAAACCGCCCTTGAGGCCTTACCAGGCGTGGGGCGTAAAACGGCAAACGTTGTACGTAACATTGCATTTGGCGAACCAACACTTGCGGTGGATACCCACATACTCCGTGTGGCAAACCGTATGGGTATTTGCAAAGCAAAAACCCCCGACCAAATGATGGACAAATTACCAAAAAAAATACCACCAGTTTTCCTTAAAGACGCCCATCACTGGCTTATTCTACACGGTCGTTATATTTGCAAAGCCCGCAAGCCCGACTGCGCCAACTGCCCTGTATACAACTTATGTCAATTTAAAGAAAAAATAAACCCTACCTCTAAAAACTAACTGTTAAAACATCATATGATTAAAAAATAGGCAATTTTAATTTGACAGTACAACCATGAGTTTGTTAGCATTGATATTGTAGCAGTAAAAACAAGAACAATATTTCGTACTTTAGTGATAATTTTATGTAAGAACCAAAAACAACTTCTGCATTGAATATATCCCACGAGCTAGGTACATTATAAATTTCTTTACTCAACAGTTTACTTATTACCTTATTGGGTGTGGTTAATAAGATAAGCTCTGCTTTTAAAGCCTCCATTTATGGGGGCTTTTTTTACAAATATAACCCGTAAAAAAAGGCCAACCCACCAACTCAAATCTAATGAGAGGTATAAATGTTATAGCAAAACCAACGCCTAGGTTGACCTAGGCGTTGACGAAACTAAAATATTTAAAACCTCATTGAAAAAGAGTTTAAGAAGCAAGCCCCCAAAACTTTGACGCCTTTTTAAAGAAACCGTCCTGCTCAGGGTGATTACGTCCTGTATATTCATTCTTAAACTGACGCAAAATTTCCTTCTGCTTTTTAGAAAGCTTACTTGGAACTTCTACCGTTAAGTTCACAAACATATCACCATATTGACTACCATTTGTCACAGGCATACCCTTGCCACGTAAACGGAACTGCGTGCCACTTTGCGTACCTTCTGGTATTTTAAGCAAAGCTTTCTTACCATCTACCGTTGGAACCTCTAAAGACCCACCCAAAGTTGCTTCCACGAAGTCAATTGGCATATCTAATAGAATATGCGGCCCTTCACGGGTAAAGAGTTGATGTGGTTTTTGTTGAATGAAAATATACAGATCGCCACTTGGCGCACCATTTTCACCTGCAGCACCTTCACCGCTCACACGGATACGCGTACCTTCGTCCACACCTTTTGGAATGTTAACAGAAAGTGTTTTTTCTTTCTTCACAGTACCATTACCATGACACGTGTTACATGGATCTGTAATAATTTGACCACGTCCATGACAAGATGCACAGGTGCGTGTCATTGCAAAGAAACCTTGCTGAACACGTACTTCACCACGCCCACCACATGTACCACATGTTTTAGGCTGGCTACCTTTTTTGGCGCCACTGCCCACACACGTTTCACAAGCTACTGTTGTTGGTATTTTAACCTGCACAGCTTTACCGCTATAAGCCTCTTCAAGTGTAACAGAAAGGTTATAACGTAAGTCATCACCACGGGTTGCACGTGTACGACCACGCCCACCGCCGTTAAACATCTCCTCAAACATGTCGCTAAAGTCATGCCCACCAAAACCGCCAGAACCGCCGCCGAAACCGCCAAAACCGCCGCCAGCACCGCCGCCGCCATTTTCAAATGCCGCATGACCAAACTGGTCATAAGCACTACGTTTTTGTGGGTCTTTTAAAGCTTCATAGGCCTCACCTACTTCTTTAAATTTAGCCTCAGCTTCTTTGTCGTCAGGGTTTCTGTCTGGGTGGTATTTCATTGCTTGGGTGCGATACGCTTTTTTTAAAGCGGCATCGTCTGAACCTTTTGGAACACCGAGTACTTCATAATAATCACGTTTAGACATGAAAATATTTTCCTTTAAGTTTAGTAACTCACACGTACGCGATTTGCAGCACGTCCATAGTTACCGGATGGCATTGGCGGGTTTGGCTTGTTAACATAAACAATACGATAGGCTGTTGGATCGTTATAGCGATTTGTAGAATAATTACCACGCCAATAGTTACGACCTGCAGAGCCATGACGCCCATAAGATCTGGCATTATAACCCTTGTAATTAGAAGAGCCATTACCGCTATAGCTATAAGCATTGTAATTTGAGTTACCGTGGCTGCCATAACTGTACATTTGATAGTTAGAGCCATTGCGTGCAAATGCCGCAGGAGCTAAAAAAATCATCACAACTAAAACAAAAACACCTAACAAACGCATAACTAAAACCTTTACTCACCAATAGTTTAAAATTAAACCATTACTTAATTGAACTTGTCATTTATCATAAGATAACCTGTATACTGTATTTACAAAATAGTATACCTTAATCTAAATAACAAGCCCAACTTTGCAAATTAAGACAAATTACGCTGATTTCTCACCATCTTTTTCGTCTTTTACTTCTTCAAACTCAGCATCAACAACATTGTCATCCGCTTTAGATTCTGCACCAGCACCTTGAGCCGCATCACCTGCATCTGCTTGTTGTTTTGCGTAGATTGCTTCACCAAGCTTCATAGATGCTTGAGTAAGCGTTTCAGTCTTCGCTTTTATGTCTTCAACTGAAGCATTTTCATCTTCAAGAAGCGTTTCCAAGTCTTTTGCTGCATCTTCAATTGCTTTTGCATCTTCGTCTGAAGCAAGCGCTTTGTTTTCTTCCAAAGTTTTACGCACAGAGTGAACCATTGCTTCACCTTGGTTGCGCGCATCTACTTTTTCTTTAAGCACTTTATCGGCATCAGCATTTTCTTCAGCTTCTTTCACCATACGCTCGATATCGTCATCATTTAGACCACCAGACGCTTGGATGCGGATTTGCTGTTCTTTACCTGTACCTTTATCTTTAGCTGTTACATGCACAAGACCGTTTGCATCAATATCAAAAGTTACTTCAATCTGAGGCACACCGCGCGGGGCAGCAGGTAGACCAACAAGGTCAAACTGTCCAAGAATCTTGTTATCAGCAGCCATCGGGCGCTCACCTTGGAACACACGAATTGTCACAGCGTTTTGACTGTCTTCTGCCGTTGAAAATACTTGTGATTTTTTCGTTGGAATTGTTGTGTTACGGTCGATTAAACGTGTAAACACACCACCCAAAGTTTCAATACCAAGTGATAGAGGTGTTACATCTAAAAGAAGAACGTCTTTAACATCACCTTGAAGAATACCTGCTTGAATAGCAGCACCACAAGCAACAACTTCATCAGGGTTTACACCTTTATGTGGCGCTTTGCCGAAGAATTTCTCAACTTCAGCTTGAACCATAGGCATACGTGTTTGACCACCAACCAAGATAACTTCGCTGATGTCTGCGTTTGTTACGCCTGCATCTTTCATCGCTGTTTTACATGGTTCGATAGATTTACGTACAAGGTCACCAACAAGTTCTTCTAACTTCGCACGTGTCAACTTAACATTAAGGTGTTTTGGACCTGTTGCATCTGCTGTAATAAACGGAAGGTTAACTTCTGTTGTTGTTGCAGAAGAAAGTTCTTTCTTCGCTTTTTCAGCTTCGTCTTTTAGACGTTGAAGCGCAAGCTTATCACCACGTAAGTTAATGCTTGTTTCTTTTTCAAATTCTTTTGCTAGATAGTCAATAATAAGTGAGTCAAAGTCTTCACCACCTAAGAATGTGTCACCATTTGTTGCTTTAACTTCAACAACACCGTCACCAATTTCTAAAACAGACACGTCAAATGTACCGCCACCAAGGTCATAAACAACAACTGTTTTTGTTGTATCATCACTCTCAGAAAGACCATAAGCAAGTGCTGCAGCTGTTGGCTCGTTTACCAAACGCAAAACGTTTAGACCTGCAATTTTACCAGCATCTTTTGTTGCTTGGCGCTGTGCATCATTAAAGTAAGCAGGTACAGTTACAACCGCATCTGTTACTGTTTCACCTAAATAATCTTCTGCTGTTTTCTTCATTTTTTGAAGAATCGCCGCTGAAACTTCTGAAGGAGACATTTTTTTACCGTGCACTTCAACCCATGCATCACCATTGTCAGATTCTACAATTTTGTAAGGCATCAATTCTTTGTCTTTTGCCACCATTGGGTCATTCGCTGTACGGCCAATTAAACGCTTAATAGCGAACAATGTGTTTTCTGGGTTTGTAACACCTTGACGCTTAGCAGGCATACCAACAAGACGCTCATCATCTTCTGTATAAGCCACAATAGAAGGTGTTGTGCGTGCGCCTTCTGCGTTTTCAATTACTTTCGTGTTTTTACCATCCATGATCGCAACACATGAGTTTGTTGTACCAAGGTCAATACCAATTACTTTAGCCATTTTTACTTCTCCTATTTATACTTTTATGTTTTACGCTGTTTCTAGTTTTGTTGCCACGCCAACCATTGCGGGGCGTAGTAAACGGTCTGAAATTGTGTAACCAGGTTGAATTTCTTGAACCACCGTGCCCGCAGCTTCCTCACTTGGAACCTGCATCACCGCTTGGTGCAGCTCTGGGTTTAACTTTTCACCCATACATTCAACCTTTTTAATACTCATACGGTCAAAAGCTTTTTCAAGCTGACCTTTTACCATCGAAACCCCCTCAACAAGTGGCTTCAATTTATCTTCTTCCACATCTGCCCCTTCAAGGACAGAAATGGCGCGCTCTAAATTATCTTGAACATCTAATAATTCACGCGCAAAGTTTGATACACCATATTTACGTGCGTCTGAAATTTCTTTAGCGCCACGTTTTTTTAGGTTTTCCATTTCAGCTGCAAGGCGGTAAGATTTATCTTTCCACTCGTCACGCTCTGCTGTCACTTTATCAAACTCAGAAACTTCTTCTTTCGTTTCTTGCATATCAACAACATTGTCTTCTGCTTGAACAACTTCTTCAGTTACTTCATTTTCTACTGTGTTTTCAGTATTCATTTATCTATCCTTTTATTTCAGTCATCGGATGACTTATCTCTAATCCACGCTTTTCAATAACTTTACTGAGAACTTTCCCTGTATAGTCAACAAGCTGAACCGCTCTTTTATAATTCATACGCATCGGACCAACAACCCCAAGCGTCCCTACAATTGTTTTATCGGCACTGCCGTAAGAAGTGCTCACCATTGAGCAACTACTTACATCTTGCATACCGCAATCAGTGCCTACAAAAATCTGCACGCCTTCACCTTTAGAAACTTCATTCATTAAGGCCATTAACATGCGTTTTTCTTCAAAAGCTTTGAACAAGCTTTTAAGTTGGTCGCGCACAAGTTCTGGATATTGGAACAAGTTTTGTGTGCCTGAAACAACCAATGCTGTATCCGTAGCTTTAGGCTCTGCCCACTCGTCTGCAACCTGCATCATTTCATCCATCATGTTATCCACATGATTTTTATGTTCCATCAATTCCTGCATCATAAGAACACGTGCGTCTGAAAGGGTTTTACCACCCACAACTTCGCGTAAATGCTTTGAACTCTCATTTAATTTTTCAATAGAAATATCGGCAGGTACGTGAATAATGCGGTTTTCAATTTCACCGCTCTTTGTCACCATAATTGCCAGCACACGGTCACCACTTAAACGTAAAAACTCTAATTGATCTAAAGTTTCCATATCAAACTTAGGCGCAGTTACAACACCTGTACAGGCTGTCATTTCCCCTAAAAACATAGAAAGGTCATCAATTGTTTCTTTCAAAGATTTCTCATCAGAAATACGCGCTAAAATTTGCGCCTTTAAATCATCTCCAATCAAGTCTTCTTGCACTTCAACCATACTTTGTGTGTAATAACGAAAACCTGCTTCTGTAGGCGCACGCCCACCTGAAGTGTGCAAACTTTCCAAATAGCCATTTTTTTCTAAGTCAGACATAACATTACGCAAGGAAGCCGCTGAAAGGTCAAGTTTAGATCTTTCACAAAGCGCCTTAGAACCCACAGGTTGGCCTGTTTCAGTGTAAATATCAACGATATCGCTTAAGACGACACGCGAACGATCTGAAAGCTCAACAACCATAAAACCCCTCCTCTAAGTTATGTTTATAATTTTAATATAGGGGACTTTAGCACTCTTTTCAACAAAGTGCCAGAACTTTTTTAGCACTTACATGCAGCGAGTGCTAAAAAAGTTTTTATTCAAGAAGTTAGTCAGAAGATTTTTCACCATCAAACCATAGGCTAGCGCCCACTTTTTCTACAAAAGCTTCATGTGCTTTTGCTTCATCTTCAGGTACAGGAAAAAGGCGCTCTTCACGCACATCGCCTACCAATGATAATACATCTAACTGTATATCATCGTCCGATGAATATGTTTCACTTGCCAATGAAAAACCGTGTTGCAAACCGCCACATAAATGTAAATATACGTCAGCCAAAAGTTGTGAATCGAGCAAAGCTCCGTGAAATACGCGCACAGATAAGTCCACTTCAAACCTTGAACAAAGTGCGTCCAAAGTTGCGCGCGAACCAGGGAACTTACGGCGCGCGATGGCAAGGGTATCCACCACAGGGTTATTTAAAGGTTCTCGCCCAATCGCTTCTAATTCCGCATTGATAAAACGCATATCAAAAGACGCGTTATGCGCAACAAGAGGCGCGTCGCCAATAAAAGCTAAAAAGTCATCTGCAATTTCAGAAAAAACTGGGGAATCTTTAACCTTTTCATTTGTAATACCGTGAACTTTTACAACCTCTTCAGGAATGTCACGCTCAGGGTTTACCAATAAATGAAATGTATCGGCAGGGTCGTCCGTACGCATTTTATCGTAAATACGCAACGCCCCGATTTCAACAATTTTATCCCCAGTTTTAGGGTCAAAACCTGTTGTTTCTGTATCGAATACAATTTCAATCAATTTAGACATTAGTCAAAAATTCTTTTCTTCATTTTATGGTAAGCAACACTATAAGCGACTGCCGTTAAAATAACAAGATATGCCATTTTATAAAAAATAGCTAAGCCATCAAAAGGCAAGTCGGCACTAATCACACGTACAATATCAACAAGGTGCGTCATAGGCAGACAAAAGGCAAAATTTTGCACCGCTTCAGGAAAACGCGTGACAGGAAAGAAAACACCGCTAAAAATAAACATAGGTGTTACCCAAAAGGTAAAGAAGTAACTAAACATATCAAAACTTCTTGCCAAGGAAGTGGCCACCATACCGCAAGCTGAAAAACACAAGCATCCCAATGCCATCACAGGTAATACCAGTAAAATACTAAGACCCGCATCAATACTTCCGAAACCGTAACCAACAGCCATCACACAAACCACAGCGAACAAAGATTTAGATGTTGCCCAGAAAATCTCTGCCCATAACAGATGATAAAGCCTTGCAGGTGTAGACAAAACCTGATCCCAGTAACTTTGCATATGACTACGCGCAAAGGCTGAAATACTCGTTTCAAAGCTAGCCGCAAACATACCACTGTAAGCCATCATACCTGGAATAATATAAGACATATAAGAAACCTGTTGCCCGCCAACTTCCATCGTTTCAATAATAGAACCCATACCAAAACCAAATGAAAATAAAAACAATAAAGGGTTAAAGACATTTGACGTTAAAGAAGGCCAAAACATACTCTTCCAAACAAAGTAATGCCTTTTCCATAAAGCAAAAACTGTTTTAATAAAATGCGTCATATAACAAGCTCCTTAATCAAACAAGCGACGTTTAAAAAATTTAAACGCAAAATAAAAACCAATCACAAATATAATAAATAAAACACATAAACGTGATAAAACATCAAACAATTCAACGTTTTGACCAAGTACCATTGGCCTTACAATTTCAAGCACATGCGTGAGCGGAAATATTTGTGCAAAAGCACTTAACCAAACAGGCGCATCATCTAAATTAAAGAAAACACCACTAAAAAGATACATCGGCATAATCCACAAACTTTGAATATATTTAAAATAAAGCAAGCGACCCAATAGCCCGGCCATGGCCAGTGTAATAACCCCGTAAACAAGGTTTGCTAAAAGTAAAATAGGGATACTTAACAACGCACCAGAAACAGAAGGTATCGCTCCAAAACCGTAAGCCACCATATACAAAATAAGGAGTGAAGGCAGCGCCCTTATACTTGGAAATAATATCTCTGCAAACAATAAGTCTTGCAGTTTAATAGGTGTCGCAAGCCAACTTTGCCAAATACGTGCTGAAGAATAGCGATTATGTGCACCATAAGTTGTTGCAGCCAACATAACAAACAAGCCAGATCCCGCTGCAATACCAGGTGCTAAAAAGGTCATATAATCAACACCTGCAATTTGATTCACCGCACGCCCAAGACCAAAACCAAAGGCAATAAAAAATATAACGCGCTCTAAAACGTCACCAAGCAAAAGCACTTTTGCCAATTGGCGATATTCCATAAAATAGCGCACCATAAGCGCATGAATATTTGTGTATGAAAAAAAAGATCCCAACATTTAATCTCGCAACTTATGCCCAGTTAAACGTAAAAATACATCTTCTAGGTTCGACTCTCGGTGTGTATACGTCACACCTTCTGACAACATGTCTTTTATTTTAGTCATATCGTTAACGTAAAATAAAACAGCGTCACCGATATCTTCACGGTCAATATTGCTTGAATTTAAATCTGCTGGCACAGGTTTCATCACTTCAAAAACATGGTCCTTCACATGTTTTGAAATAAGCACTTTTGGAGAACCTTCATCTAATACTTTACCTCCATCAACAATCACAATGTTGTCGCATAGACGCTGCGCTTCATCCATATAATGCGTTGTCAAAAGAAGTGTCTTCCCCTCTTCTTTTAGCTTAAGCAAGCTTTTCCATATAAGCACACGCGCTTGAGGGTCAAGCCCTGTTGTTGGTTCATCTAAAATAACAAAGTCAGGGTTAGCAATAAGAGAGCGCGCAATAATAAGACGGCGCTTCATACCACCACTTAAGTGGTTTACACGGTTGTCTGATTTTTCCGTCAACTGCATAAACTCTAAAAGTTCAGCCGATCTTTCTTGAACGTAAGACTTATTTAAACCAAAGTAACTACCATATACTTCCAAATTTTGCCTAACTGACAAATCTGGGTCTAAGTTATCTTCCTGTGGCACAAGACCGATACGCATTTTTTCTGCGCGCGACACCTTGTCAACAGGAACGCCAAAGACATTCAAAGAACCTTCGCTTAAAGAACTTAAGCCCATAATCATACGCATCGTGGTGGTTTTACCCGCACCGTTTGGGCCAAGCAAACCAACACACGTGCCTTTTGGAACATTAAACGACACGCCTTTTACAGCCTGAAAATCACCAAAATTCTTTTTAACGTTAATCGCTTCAATCACAGGCATTGTAAAGTTCCTTTATATTCAAGATACTTTCTGTAAAAGTAACTCTTGTAGTTTACGCATCGTATCTTCTGGGTTTTGGACCGGGACAGTTACGTTTTGTGCGCTTTCTAAACGTAAAGCTTCGCTTAATGGATAGTCATTCCCACCTTCATACATACGATCCCCAAAAAACATAACAGGCTCATCACCATAATATTCACGCATAGCTTTAAGTGCTTGAGATTTATCATTGCCATGCTCGCTAATATCTACCGATGTTTTACCGCCAATAGAAAAATGAAGTGATGGATATTTTGCAGCCAATTCTTTCGCAAAAATTTCACGTTCGCGATTTTGCTCTTCCCATGCTTCATAGCGTTTACGAGCCGGCATATCAGCAGCTTTACCTACTGTGGAAAAGCAAACCATTGTTTTACGGTCTTGCAAATGGTCACCTGTACGCTCAGGATATTGACTCTGCTCAAGCGTGGCTTCTAAATCTTCACGCAGACCTTCTGGCCATGTAAATTCACGTCTGTAAACCAACTCACCATTTTTCCAAAGCTCGCCACCCATAACTGGCAAAAGTCCCGCCGCATTTTCTGTGATATCTTCAGGTATTTGCTGTTTCATTTTATCCAAAGCACTACCAGAGCAGAAAAAATATGATTTCCCTGCCATAGCTTGGCGAAAAACATCGGCCATTTCATCTGTCATACAGCAATCCGACTCAGCTAAAGTCATATCAACATCATAAATATAAAACATAATTCTAGCCACCTTATTCTACGTTTTTCCAAGTCGTTGAAATAGGATAAACCTTCACACGGATATTTTGCGCTGGCGAATTTTCAAATTCAAACTTAACAGGAATATCGTAACCATCTGTTAATTTTTGTTCTAATCCCATCAACATAATGTGAATGTCACCAGGCTCCATCACAACAAAAGTATCATTTTTTAAAACCACTTTTTCCATATGACTCATATTCATAATACCTTCATCATTCATCGTTGTACGATGAATCATTGCCATACGAGAAACAGGCGTACTAACAGAGATAAGCGCATCATCTTTACCTGACTTATTTTCAATAATGCCGTAAATCACACCCGTACTTGCGCCTGCAACCGTGGCACGTGCCCACATTTTTTTCAGTATCACACCAGTTTCTTCTGCGTAAGCTTGTACAGGTGTTGCAAGCAACAAAACAGCTATAAGTATTTTTTTATACATTTAATTTTCTCTCTTTAAGTTTAGTTTTTTTAAATTCTCTAAATAAGTCTGCCAAATTTCTTCTTTGTCAGCCCCAAGCTCTTTTAAATAACTCCACGTATACAGCCCAGAAGCATGCCCATCACTAAAGACGAACTTCACGGCATAATGCCCCACAGGTTCAATGTTTTTAATAGCAACATCTTGCTTACCAGCAATAATGCGCTTAGGATCAGCGCCGTGTCCTTTTACTTCTGCGGAAGGTGATTCTACCCTCAAAAACTCTGCACTAAATTCATAAATTTCACCCGCACTAAAAGCAATACTTAGATTTTTTTTATCGCTTCGAAGGCGTATTTCCATCGGCTGTGACATTTTATTTCAATCCTTAAAAAACAGATCCGCCTCATTATAACATATAAGGCGGATCTGTTCACATTTCTGTTCTTATTTATCTAGAACACGCGCTTCTTCAACTATCATAACAGGTATACCATCTTTAATAGGGAACGCGAGTTTTGCAGATTTACTAATCAATTCACCTGCCTTTTTATCATAGACAAGCGGCTTTTTAGTAATTGGGCATACAAGTATCTCCAATAGCTTTGGGTCTACTTCTTGTGAATACATTGATTAACCTGCATATCCTGTTTCTTGCTTCTCTTGGCGACGCTTTGCTTCGATACACAACGTTGCAATTGGCCTAGCAAGTAAACGTTTTACACCAATAGGATCACCTGTTTCTTCACAGTAACCAAAATCGCCGTCTTCAATACGCCCTAAAGCTTCATCAATTTTAGAAATCAATTTACGCTCACGATCTCTCGTGCGTAGTTCAACTGTTTGGCCGTACTCTAAAGAAGCTTGATCATTTAAGTCAGGTTCAATCGAAGAGTTTTCTTTAAGCTCTTTTACAGTTGAGGTGCTTTCCTCTTCTAACTGTAGACGCCAGTCTAAGAGCATATCTTTAAAGAAGGCTACTTGAACAGGGTTCATGTATTCTTCTTCTTCGCTTGGAACGTAGCCTTCTGGGTACATTTTCGCTTGTACTTCCATCGCCTTTACAGCAGCTTCTGTCATTTTCTTTTCCCTTACAGTATTATGAACAATAAAAATTCCCCCAAAATATATGAAATTTTTACGCTTTGTGCAAATTTTTAATATAAATCTCAAAAATTTATATGTATTAACTTGAATTTAAAGCCTTATCTCCCCAAATATATATAAACATACAATAAAGGGTGAATTGCATGGAAATACTCTACACAGCCATAGAAGAGAAGCAAGCAGAGCTTGAAGAAAGCCTGATAACAGTGCAGCACCAACAAGAACACATTAAGCAAAGCTTTGAGAGGCAAGGTCAAAATTGTCATAACATCACACAAAGTGATCAAGCTTGTATACGCTTAGAAGAACTTTCTCTTCAGCAACAAGGTATCCAAGAAGAGCTTGATATTTTATCAGATATCTCATCTGCCAATGATGCATTTGAAGATGTACGCCTTGCCGCCAGGGCAGCGCACACCTGTATTTTAAAAAGCGACTCCTTTGGCACTTATCTAAGTGCTGAAGAAGGGAAATTATCTAGATTGGCCGATAGGTCTGAAATGACATATCAAGACTTTATTATTGAATACAAAAGAATTAAAAAATCTCCACCAGAAGGCATATCTCAAGAAGAGCTGCTGCAGCTTTATATGGGTTATGAGCGAAAAATAGCAGCTGAACGTGTCAAGCGTGACCTATTCACAATTATGGCAGAGCGCCTACTTTACGAATATAACATTTGCAAAAGTGAAGATATTCTTCACCCTGAAGTAGACGGTTTATCTATTTAATACAATTTTTGCCATGTCTTTAATAGCACCCATCACCTCACCCATCATCTCGCTGGTGCTATGCGCTGCATTTGGTACGATAGTGAGCTTGCTTTTTGGCAAATATTGATGCAATTTGTAAGCGTTCTTAACAGGACAAACCATATCATAACGCCCATGCACCAGCACGGTGGGGATATGCTTTATTTTATCGATATTATCTAAAATATAGTCTTCCTCCAAAAAGAAAGTATTTTCACTGTAATATCCTTCTAATCGGCTATGTGTAAAAGCAAATCTTTCAAAACCTAATTGCATTTCAGCTTTTTGCACATCTGTCATCAAGCGCATCGCCTCAGCACGCTCACACTCTTCCTTTAAAGTGTTTTCAGCCATCGCCATCACTTTGCCTTCATATGTCATCATCGCAACAGCTGCCTGAATAGCTTTCCCTTTATCTTTACCGTTTATAATTTTATTATAAGCCTCTAAAGGACTTCCCCTTTCATCTTCTGGTAAAAATGCTAAATAGTCATCGTAAGCCTCTGGAAAAATACGCGCGACACCGTGTGGGCCATGCAGCCATTCTACATTAACTTGATACCCCAAAAATATACCATTTAAAACAAGCCCTGTAACCTGACTAGGATATTCAACAGCATAGACCAAAGCCAATGTACTCCCCCACGAACCACCCGTCACCATCCATTTTTCTATACCTAAATGCAGACGCAAGGCGTTTATATCTAAAACAAGGTGCTGCGTTGTATTTTCTTCCAAGCAAGCATTCGGCGTACTTTGCCCACAACCGCGCTGGTCAAACATCACAATACGAAAAACATCGGGGTCGAACCGACGACGATTTTTAGGTGAGCAGCATGCCCCTGGGCCACCATGCAAAAACAATACAGGCACCCCTTGAGGATTTCCACTTTCCTCATAATACAAGCTATGCATATCAGAAACTTTGAGCATACCCGTGTTAAACGGTTCAAGCTCATCAAAAAGGGGGGAAACATGTATCGTCATCGTCTTCTCTTTACGTTTTTTAAAAAATAACACACAAACTGTATCACAAAAAAAGAAGCCACCTAAGTGACTTCTTTTGTTTCGATAAACAATTTACACGTCTTGCTGTGTTTCTTGCTTTTTAACCTGATAGTCATAACGAAAAGGCATAACTTTATCAAGCTCAGCTAACTTTAACCGTGACTGAATGTCGCTAAAGAATGCATCCTCACTTTTAGACTTTTCAACTAAAGCATCTAAGTCTGTAAAGTCTTCCATATCCTCAGCATGTTCTTCCCTTATATATTCAATCAAAATAATAAGCGTATAGTACGACTCGGCACATAGTGTGTATTGCTTACAAATTTCCTTTTGGTTTTCATAAAACTCTGCAGCACGGATATTATCGGCACTGCTCGTTTTTATTTGCCGCGGATCCCAAAAAAGTTTTTTCGCACTTTTAAAGGTCAGATACCCCCAGCCAAATAAAGCAATAAAGCCAAAAGAAAAATAGCAATACCACGTACCACCAAAAAAGTGCGCCTCGTAAATTCTATATACACATCATCCCCTGCAAGCAAACACTTCCAAAACAATAACGCGCCACCTGAAACCATGGTAAACCACATAAGTGGCTTTTGAATAACATGATGATAGTAAATGATTTGTGCGGCATATGGCTCTAACATATAAATATGCAAGTTACTATCTACATCAATCACGTCATAGGTAAAATGAAAGAAATAATCTACTAAAAACCACCATCCCACAACTACTGTATACACAGCCTTTAATCAAGAGGAAAGGTAATATTCTTTGCATTTTTAGTCATAAAAGATATGATAAGCCTTCAAGCGTCCGTAGCTCAGTTGGATAGAGCATCGGTTTCCGGTACCGAAGGTCGGAGGTTCAACTCCTCTCGGGCGCACCATAAAACATCAAGCTTATTATGAAGCTGTTTGACATCTATCTTTAAAATATGGCACATTTATAAAAACAATTTTAGATGGATAAATAAAATGTCTGAATACATTAAATCAAACGACGAAAAAGTTTCATATATAGCGACAGAAAAAGTTGCTTGTGACGGACCTAAATTCAGCAAGCATCCACGCGTTTACCTCACAGTTAAAGGCGGCAAAGAAAATGAGGTTGTATGCCCTTACTGCGGACATACATTTAGAAAAGAAGAGAAGCCTTTAAGCTAACTAAGATTACGGCGCTGTACTCTGCGTGTCTTGAAGCGCCTGCTCATCATCCTTTGGTACAATATCTTCGCCTTTTAATAAGCGTTCAATATAATGTATCATTTTATGTTCAGGCAAATAGCGTTGCCCCAACTGATAACCGTTTAAATATATAACAGGCTGATGCTTTGACTCATACGCACCCGCTGCAGTTGCTTGGTCCACGTCATTTTGAATACTTTTTAAAATATTAGCCATATCATTTATCATAATTTGACGCTGATCTTGTAATGAAACGCCTATTTTTTCCAAAAGAACTAAATAATCTTCTGTTGTCTTCAAGTCGCTTTTATAAGCAGAAACCTCGTTCAAGAACTTATCATAAACACCTTTTCGAATGGCGATTTGACCAAAAATAGCAGACATAGAATCTTTATTTTTATCGGCAGGCATATGTTTGTAAATAACAAGAATGTCTTTTAATAATGGCTTAAAAACACGTGTGAGACGTTGCGACTCAGCACGGCAAATCTCGCAGTCATTATCGTTAAATATAACAACTTTAACTTTACTCGATGCATTCCCTAACACGTAATTATGTGGTTCAAATGTAATTTTACGCTGTACCAACTGACTTGCTACATCCTTATACGTAGGATACTGCTTGTGTATATTATCGAAAACATTACCTGAAGTTTGTACATTAACAGGCTGATTCACAGTTTTATCTTCTGTATCAAATTCAACTTCTGAATATGCCGCTAAACGTATAAGCTCTAGAATAAGCGCTACAAAAAGGACAGCCCCTGCTAATATTAAAATTGGCATAGATCCTTTATTTACAGTGCTTTTATGTGTTTTAGCCAAGGTAATGTCCTTTATTTTAAATAGCCATACCCTTTACTAAAAAATAAAGGATATGGATTTATTTATTTTGCCGGCTCCGTAGAGGCTATTGACTCTAAAGCTTCGTCAATTGCATCTATAAATGCAGAGATTGGCTGAGCACCAGAAAGCGCCTTACCGTTAATGATAAAGTGTGGTGTGCCTTGTACGCCAGCGCCTTTACCATCTTCAAAGTCAATCTGTACCTGTGCAAAAATCTCTTCAGATGCACGGTCTGTGTTAAACTGATCTACATCCAAGCCCACTTCTTTTGCAAGTTCAACAAAAAGTTCATCACCTAAACGTGGCTGGTTATCCCAAAGCTTTGCGTTAAATTCCCAGAACTTCCCTTGTTTATGAGCAGCTAAACCTGCAAGCGCTGCCTGACGAGATTCTTCTGTGAGGATAGGCATGTTTTTAAATGCAAAACGCACTTTACCTTCGTATTTTTCACGTAATTGAGAAATTGTTTCCTGAACTTTATGGCAGTAACCACAGCGGAAATCACTAAATTCAATTAAAGTTACTTTAGCGTCTTTATTTCCAAAAACAGGCGTGTGCTCTGACACAAGATTTGCAGCAGCTTCACGACGTGTCTCTTCTAAATATCTGTCCACAGAGTCGGCAATTTCACCACCGTTTACAGCAATATATTCACCTATGATTTTTTCAATATCTTTTTTAGATAACTCTTCTGCTTGCACCTGACCAACCATCGTAGTGAAGAGAAGAACGCCTGCTAGAATTAATTTTTTCATCTAGTAGTATTTCCTTTTATTTTTTGTTTTCAAAATGCCGACCTAAACACAAAGTATAGACACATGCAGTTTTTAAAGTTTATATCGAACTGCTATAAATGGCAAATACCATATAAATAAAAGTGACAGATCTATTAAAAAATGGCAATATACGCCACAAACATTCATTAAAATGAGCGGAAAATTCCATGCAAAGAATACCTGGACAAGCAACCGAAACAGCAACAAAAAATTATGCAGACCGTATGTGGCAGCATAACCCAAAAATTAGCCCAAACAGTTGGCGTATATTTGAAGGATTCACTATATCCAAAGTTGGTTTTGGTGCCTACAGAACAATTGGCGATAGCATTCAAAGGGCTGCCTTAAAAAAAGCTCTTTTAAATGGTGTAAATATTATCGACACTTCCAGTAACTACATGGACGGTGACAGTGAAAGGTTTATTGGTGAAACACTGACAGAACTACACACAAAAAACTTTTTAAATCGTGAAGAAATCGTCATTGTCACAAAAGGCGGATACTTACAAGGCACAAGCTTGCTTGAAGCTGAAAATGCACACATAGAAGAAATCGTTAAAATCAACGATCAACTATGGCACAGCATTCACCCTACAAACCTTGAGCGCCAACTTAAAAGCTCTTTAGAAAATTTAAATGTTGAGCATATCGACTGCTACCTTCTTCATAATCCAGAATATTTTATTGGCCATGCTATTAGCCAAACCGAAGGCGTTTTAACTGACGACCTTAAAAACTTATATTATAGCCGCATTGAAAAAGCTTTTGAATTTTTAGAGCTTAAGGTTAAGGAAGGTGTTATTGGCTGTTATGGCGTTTCTTCTAACACTTTTGGTGTTGAAAGCGACCAAGGAGACCACACTGACCTTGCCCTTGTTTTTAAAGCCGCAACGAATGCAGCAGCAACTGCGTGGGGACGTAAAAAACGTTCAGCGTTTCGATGCATTGAAATGCCCTTTAATTTATTAGAGCTCGGCGCACTTAAAACAGAAAACACGACCGCACAAATTATTGACGGCGAAGAGCGTGTTTCAACCTTAGAACTAGCAAGCCGCATGCACATCAACGTGCTTGCAAACCGTCCTTTAAACGCCTTTCCAATGTCTGGCGGTGTTTACCGATTATCAAGCAACTACAGCGCCGACGAAAAAAATGTGCCGACTGTTGAAGAGGCATTGGGCGCCATTAAACAAACTGAAGATGTTTTAAACAAGGTTTTAAATGGGTGGCCGTCTATTGACGAGCAACCTTTGTTCAGCTTTACAGCTCACGGTGACGAAATCTTAGAAGAAGTCAGTAACAGCGTTCAACTTGACCATATGTCCACCATGTTTTTCACACCGCACATTGCTATGATGAATCACGTGATTGAAGAAATTGTCATTTCTCAGCCAGAAATTGCCGATTCACTTTCTCTTGTACGAGAGAACTTTAGCAAGCAAGCAAAAACACTACTAGATGCTTTACGCAAAGACATGCGTGAAAAAGATGCTGAAAATCTAAAAATCCTAGAAATAGAGATCCGTGATAGACTTCCGGAATCATGGAAAGATGCACCTTTACAGCAAATTGCCATGAATAGTATCGCCAGCGTCCCTGGTGTGACATCCGTGCTTTGTGGTATGCGCCGTGAAGCTTACGTACAAGACGCACTGTCTATTTTTGAAAAAGGTGACTTTGTTGACCCTGCAAGCATTATTGGTGTAAGTGAAGAGTTGGAAGAAGATATCACTTTTGGTGATATGGGGTACATAGCATAGCAAAAACCTCATAAAGAGCCATATTTAACCAAACCGTTAAATTTACCCTGTGGATAAAATTCGGCAACCCTTACATTTACTGGTTGACATATACTTATCCACAGGGTAAATTCCCCAAACAAATGAAGCCCAACAACTTCGGTTGAATAGCTCACTGATTGTAATGGTACAATCAAAGTTAGGGTATAACTTTCAAGAAAGAAAGGTTAACTTATGGCTAATCATAAGCAAGCACTAAAAAGAATTCGTCAAACAGAAGCTGTAACAGAGCGCAACAAAGCTGTTCGTACACGTATGCGTACAGCTGTAAAAGCACTTGAAAATGCTATTGAAGCTGGCGACAAAGACGCTATCGGTAAAACATTTACTGTAGCAATGTCACAGCTACACAAATGTGCATCTAAAGGCATTTTGAAAAAAGAAACTGCTAACCGCAAAGTTTCTCGCCTAAGCACACGCGTAAAAGGCCTTACAGCATAAGGTAGCTTTTCTACTTTATCGCTTTTTAGCGAATGAGAGGGCTATCTTCGGGTAGCCTTTTTTTATGGACTATTTAATATATAAGGGTAACGAATAAAAGATGACAGTCAACTCAACATCATGGGCCCAAGTAAGGGACTGGCTTAAGAATGAAGTCGGTGAAGACAGCTTTATGAGCTGGCTTGCCCCTTTAGAAGTTGACTATACAACATCGCAAGGCGCAAACGTCACTGTTATTGTACCCACCCGTTTTATGCACGACTGGGTATTACGCCATTACAGCCACCTTATAAAAAAAGGCTTATCGCAAGCGCTAGACTGTTCTGTAACCCTTGAGCTTAAAGTTAAAGCGGTCATGACAGAACCAACACCGCCACCAGCCCCTGCGCAAGTTCAAACACAGGCACAAACCCCTACACCTACACCTGCACAACAGGCACCCATGCAAGCCGCTCCAATTATGGTTCAGCCGCACATGCAGCACATGCCGTACATGCAACAACCAAATATGTCATCACACGGACAAAAACCAGCGCCTTACCAAGGTAACCCGCTTGACCCACGCTTTACTTTTGACAATTTCGTGATAGGTAAATCCAACGAATTTGCTTACGCTGCGGCGAAGCGTATTGCTGAAAGTTCTGACATTGCATACAATCCATTTATTTTACACGGTGGCGTCGGTTTAGGTAAAACACACCTTATGCATGCCATTGCCTGGCACATTAACCAGCACCAACAAGGTCGACGCGTGATGTACATCAGCGCCGAAAAATTCCTACACAACTTTATCAGCGCTCTTAAAAACAAAAACACACACGGATTTAAAAGCACTTTCCGTAATGTAGATGTTTTAATGATTGATGATGTGCAGTTTATTGCAGGTAAAGAAGCAACCCAAGAAGAGTTTTTCCACACCTTTGAATCTTTGGTGAGTGAACGTAAACAAATTATTCTAACATCCGACAAGTCACCACACGAAATGCAGGGTATTGAAGACCGCTTGCGTTCACGCTTAGGTTGGGGCCTTGCAACAGAAGTACACAAGCCAGACCTTGAAACAAGGCTAGCTATTTTAGACCAAAAAGCAGCCTCCTTAGGTATAGAGCTTACCCGCCCTGTAGCGATGATGCTGGCCAGTAAAATTGATAGCAACATCCGTGAGCTTGAAGGCGCGCTTAACCGTATTGCAGCGCATTCCACTCTTATTCAGCAAGAAATCACCATCGATACCGCGCAAGACCTGTTAAGAGATCTATTTAGACACGTTGACCGTGAAGTGCCGATTGCTGAAATTCAGAAAAAAGTAGCGGAATACTATAATATCAAAGTGAGTGATATGAGTTCAAGCCGCCGCACACGCGCCGTGGCACGCCCAAGGCAAATTGCGATGTACATTGCTAAACACCTCACCACAAAGTCATTCCCAGAAATTGGCAAAGCTTTTGGTGGGCGCGATCATACAACTGTCATGCACGCCGCTAAAACAGTGGAAAAGCTGCAAAATACAGATACAAGCATGGCTGAGGATATTAACCTACTTGAAAACATCCTCAAAACCCTCTAAATCACGCTTTTACAGTTTAAAATTAAGCGTAAAACAACTTTAAATATTCACCTGTCTCAATTTACACCCTCAATGGCTTTTTTATACGCAAAAAGCCTTTTACTTCATGGCTCCATGTGGTATCCTTTCTCCTGTTTTTAAGTGTATAAATATAAAGACAAACGAAACGTAAACCAAGGGTCAGATTATGAAATTATCCATCTCTAGAGAAACTTTGCTCAAGCAGTTAAAGCACACGCAATCTATCGTTGAAAAACGCACAAGTATTGCCATCCTTTCTAACGTTAGACTTAAAGCAACAAGCAACCTGCTTGAAATCACAGCGACAAACAACGACATCACCGTTCAAGGCTCAACTGAAGCTTTTACCGAGCAAGAAGGTGTAACAACTGTCAGCGCTCACAAACTTTATGAGATTATCAACAAAATCCCTGAAGGGGTTATGGTTGGCATGGAACTTTCAAATGAAGGTGACCGCCTTGCTGTAAGTGCTGGCAAAGCCAAATTTTCACTTGCTTGCCTAAACGCAGATGCTTTTCCTGACATGACACGCCTTGACGATGGTGTTACTTTTGAAATGGATACAACTGACTTACGTCGCATTCTTTCAAAAGCACTATTTGCCGTTTCTACAGAAGAAACACGCCAGTACCTAAACGGTGTATACATGCACGTTTCAACAGATGGTGACCAACCACACCTACGCTTCGTTTCAACAGATGGACACCGCCTTGCACGTTTAGAATTTGCACTACCAGAAGGCGCCGCTGAACTAACAGGTGTTATTATTCCACGCCGTACTGTAGTTGAGCTACGTAAACTTGCTGAAACATGCGACAAGCTTAAACTCACAATCAATGAGAAAAAACTTCAAGCCGAAGCGGGTGACGTTACATTCACATCCAAACTTATCGACGGTACATTCCCTGACTACGAACGCGTTATCCCTGTTGATAACAAAAAAGAAATGGATGTGTCACGCCAAGCTTTAATGCAAGCCGTTGACCGTGTATCTATTCTTTCTCATGAAAAATCACGCTCTATAAAATTTGGTATCCACAAGGACAACCTTATGATTAGCGCCAATAACCCTGACCAAGAAAATGCGCTCGAAGAAGTAAAAGTTGAATACGACTTTGACGACTTAGACGTCGGCTTTAACGCTAAATACTTAAGCGAAATTGGCGGACACATTGAAGGTGAAGATATGCTGTTTTACTTTAAAGACAACACGTCACCTGTCATTGTAAAAGACCCAGACGATGCATCAAGCCTCTTCGTTGTGATGCCTATGCGGATCTAGTCGCTAGCAACTTTTACAGGAAGCGTTGTATTTTTATACAGCGCTTTTTTTAACCAAAATTAAACCCAGCGATAATATATTTTACCGACGGGTTCTTTTATAACTATGCATGAAACGCAAATACCCTCCAAAAAAGGCAAGAAGTATAAGCAAGCGCAAATTGTATACCACCATCCCCACATAAATGTCAAATAGTGCTTACAAAGCTTTTGATAAACGGCACACTTCTATGTAAAATGCTTTTATGAAAATCACCAGTTTAAAGCTTACCAACTTCCGCAATATAGAAAGCGCTCATCTGCAATTAGATAACGCGCCTATTGTGGCACTTTACGGTGAAAATGGCGCTGGTAAAACAAGTATTCTTGAAGCTATATCTCTACTTTCTCCTGGCAGCGGCATGCACCGCCACAAGTTAGATGACCATATAAAGCATCATGAAAAAACATGGGCACTGCATAGCAACATCAACAATAAAGATGAAGAAAATACAGTTGGTATGCTTTACCAAAAAGGGAAGCGCCAGCTTAAAATAAATGGCGAAGCAGCCAAAGCCCAGGCCGAGCTTTCAAACCTTGGTAATATTTTATGGTTCACGCCAAAAATGGACAGGTTATTTATGGATAGCGCCAGCCAAAGACGCGAATTTTTAGACCGCCTTGCTTTTGGTCATTTTCCTCAACATGCACAACATTTAAACCGCTATAAACATCATTTAAAAGCGCGCCTTAAATTACTGAAAGAAAATGCCGCCACAACATGGATTGATATAGAGGAAGAGCAAGCCTCTCATTTTGCTTTTCTTATCAGCCAGTCTCGCAACCATTACTTAAAAATGCTTAAAACCCATCTTGATGCAATTGACCTTAAACTCACAGGGTCATTTGAACGTATGGAGAAGGTTGATAAAAAAAGTATTCAAGAAAAATTATACGAAAACCGCACAAGAGACGGACGTTTTGGCAGTAGCCATTTCGGCCCGCACCGCAGCGACGTTGAAGGTATTCTTCAACCTGAAAATATCAACCTATCCCAAACATCGACAGGGCAACACAAGCGCGCAATACTGGAAATACTTTTAGCCAATAGCCGCCTAACCCATCAACAAACAGGCGAAGCACCTATTATACTTTTAGACGAGATGGCTGCGCACCTTGACAGCCAAACAAAGGAAAGGTTTTTTAGCGCTCTTATTCAGCTTGGCAGTCAAATATGGCTCACAGGTACAGAAAAGGAAATGTTCACATCACTTCAAAATGTACAATTCTTCTGTGCATGTGACGGAAGTTTCAAAAAAGATATCGACTAAAAACTTGAAATTTTAAACCCACCCCCTTATATATATAACAATAGTAAAAACACTTTATCTTTTTCCCCATTTTGGCGGCTTTTAGCCTCCTAAGGACCCTCTATGGATTTCTCAATCCAAAAAGCGAACGCTTTATCACACATTTTAATGTTTGATATGGATGAAACAATCGCACCTTCGGGCCAGCCTTTAAGCGCCGAAATGTGTAACACACTTGACTACCTCCAAAACATCAAAGGTTATACCATTGCTTTTGCTACTGCACGTGACTACGCAAATCTTGAAAAGCGTATACCACAAAGTATATTAAGCGAAGCTTATAGCTTTTGCTGCTTTGGCATGGAAGTTGTGCACAACCACACTGTGATTGCTGAACATCTATTCACGTGGCCAGAAGGTTTAAAAGACCTTTTACAGTCTTTACTTGAAAGTTGTGAATTTCCTATCAAAACAGGCGGTCATATCATCAAGCGTACATCAACTGGCGCCTTTACCCCTTTGGGGCAAAATGCAACACCAGAACAACGTGAAGCTTTTATTGAGTGGAACAAGAAATCTAATTTCTTAATGCGTGCTTGCAACGTTTTAAATTGTTGCAATTACACACCCAATCTAGATTTTCAAGTTTTTGGTAAAACTACCATTGATTTTTCTAACAAGAAATTATCAAAGGCTAGTGTTTTAAATCAACTACGTGAAATTTCCGATAAAAGCGTCGTCTTTTTTGGCGATCAAATGCATGAAAATGGTAATGATTTTGAACTTGCTCAAGCGCTAAAAGCTGAAAGCACTCAAAACCAAACCATACCTGTTAAAAACCCCGATGAAACAATGGCTATTTTGAAAGGTTTATGTGCCATTTAAGCCTCAAAACACCCCCTCGAGCAACCCACATTCTTTGAGTGTGGGTTTTTTTTGCTTTTAAGGGTAAAAATCATTGTTTTTCTTAGATTCAAACAACAAAAAATGATACAATACGGCAGTTTTAAAGAATTAAAAAAAGGGGCAAATACAGTTCCATGGAAACAACAATAAACCACAAGGAAAATGCTGAAATGACAACTGAAGCAATTCAAGCAACAAACAATAAAGCTTATGGCGCAGACTCAATCAAAGTTCTAAAAGGTCTCGATGCGGTACGTAAACGTCCTGGTATGTATATTGGTGACACAGACGACGGTTCTGGCTTACACCACATGGTATACGAAGTGCTTGATAACGCTATTGATGAATCCCTTGCCGGTCACTGTGACCGTATTTTTGTAACCCTTAATGCCGACGGCTCTGCCACTGTAAAAGATAACGGCCGTGGTATCCCAACCGACATTCACACAGAAGAAGGTGTGAGCGCTGCCGAAGTTATTATGACCCAGCTACATGCTGGTGGTAAGTTTGACAACAACTCTTACAAAGTGTCAGGTGGTTTGCACGGTGTAGGTGTTTCTGTTGTAAACGCCTTAAGTTCTGACTTAAAAATTGAAATTTGGCGTGCTGGTAAATATTGGACACAATCTTATAAAATGGGTGAGCCAGTTGCCCCACTTAAAGAAATTTCTGCAACAGAAGAAACAGGGACAGCGATTACATTTTGGCCATCTCTTGAAACCTTTGCATTTATTGAATTTAGCTTCGACATTTTAGTTAACCGTATCCGTGAACTTGCCTTCCTTAACTCTGGTGTGCACATCACAATTCAAGACTTACGCGGCGAAGAACTTAAACAAGAAATATTTAATTACACAGGCGGTGTAGCTGCCTTTGTAAAACACTTGGACCGTAACCGTCAATGCCTTTACGAGGACGATATTATTTACTTCAATGCTGAAAAAGATGATATTGGCGTTGAATTTTCAATGCAGTGGAACGATGGCTACCAAGAAAATGTATACCCATTTACAAACAACATTCCACAAAAAGACGGTGGTACCCACATTCAAGGTTTCCGTGCCGCATTAACAAGAGCCATTAACAACTACGCACAATCAAGCGGTCTTCTTAAAAAAGGTAAAACAAGCACCTTTACCGGTGATGATTGCCGTGAAGGTCTTACATGCGTACTTTCTGTTAAAGTACCAGACCCTAAATTTAGCTCTCAAACAAAAGATAAACTCGTTTCTTCTGAAGTACGTGGAGCTGTTGAAAGTTTAATCTCAGAAAAAATTGCAGAATACTTTGAAGAACACCCACAAGCAGCACGTACTGTTGTACAAAAAGTTCTTGAAAGCGCTTCAGCGCGTGACGCTGCGCGTAAAGCACGCGAACTTACACGCCGTAAAGGCGCACTTGACGTTGCCAACTTGCCAGGTAAACTTGCAGACTGCTCGTCTAAAAATGCTGAACTTTGCGAAATCTTCATTGTCGAGGGTGACAGTGCGGGCGGCTCGGCTAAGCAAGGTCGTAACCGTAAATTCCAAGCTATCTTGCCACAACGTGGTAAAATTTTAAACGTTGAGCGTGTACGCTTTGACCGTATGTTACAAAACCAAGAAATTGGTACACTTGTAACTGCCCTTGGTACAGGTATTGGCAAGGAAGAATTTAACCTAGCAAAACTGCGTTACCACAAAATTGTCATCATGACCGATGCCGACGTCGATGGTTCTCACATCCGCACACTTCTTCTTACATTCTTTTACCGTCACTTACCAGAAGTGGTTCAAGGCGGTCACTTATACATTGCTCAGCCACCGCTTTACCGCGTGGCAAAAGGCAAAAGTGTAACCTACTTAAAAGATGAACCTGCATTAAACACATATCTTTCCTCTGTAGGGACAGATGGTGCAATTCTTAACCTTGAAAATGGTGAGCAACGCTCAGGTCACGATTTAATGGAAACGTTTAAACTTTGCAATGCTGTAAGTGAAAACATAAAGTCTGTTGACGGCAAAATCCCTGCATTTTTAATGTGGAGTTTGATCAAAACAGGTGCAACTACCACATCACTCACATCTTCTTCTGAAGCTTCAACGTTAGCTGGTAAAATACAAGACTGGTTAAACCGCGATGAAGCAGACCACGAAAAATGGACAGTAACCTCTGAAGCAAACGATATGGGAACTTTCCGTTTGAACTTTAACCGCCAAAAAGAAGGCTTGCTTGAAAGTAACATTATTGAGCATGATAACTTACAATTACCTGTGGTGCGTAACACATTAACCCAAGCTGGTTTAATGGATTTAATTGGCAACGCTATTATAACCCTTAAAACTGGCGATAAAAAAGTGAAGAACCCAGAAGATATAGCGCAAGCCATCCTAACGACAGGTCGCCAAGGCTTATCACTGCAACGCTATAAGGGTCTTGGTGAAATGAACCCTGACCAACTATGGGAAACAACACTAGACCCAGACAATCGCACATTACTGCAAGTGAATATTGATGACGCTATGGCGGCCGACGAAATATTCACAACCCTAATGGGCGACATTGTTGAACCACGACGTGACTTTATTCAAGAAAACGCATTAAACGTTCAAAATATTGACATTTAACCTTACGGTTAAAAAATAAAAAGAGGGCTTAATAGCCCTCTTTTTTTTCGATTTACGGCAAAGGGCGATTTTTAAGCCGACGACGCTTGCCTTCTGCCTGCGCTTTTTCATGCTCTTCTTGATTTAAAATCGTGTAAACTGTGCCACATTCAGGACATGTCGCCTTCTTGTCCACAAGGGATATTTTAAACAGATCATCGCAACCGCAGTGCGTACATATAGCTCTTGCACCTTTCATAGAGAACACCTCCAAAGAAAGAACGTGTGTTAAAAAGATAAAGATATATCATTGAATTTAAAATGTATCAAAAAACAAAGATCGGTACAAGCACTTTAATACTCAACCTAATAGTTTAACGTTTCTATCTATCAACAAACGTAGCTTTTCAATAAAAGCCAAACGCCGTTCTGGCAATGGGTGAGATTGCAACAAAAAGCTCTGAACAATGTAACGACGTCTGCAGTTATCACTATTAAAATAAGAAGAGAAAATCCTCTTAAAATGACACTCAGCCCCCAATGTTGTTTCATTAAGTTGAACAGAAAAAATATCGGCCAAATACTCACGACATCTCTCATTAAAACCGTTCATAAAAAAAAGTAACACCACGGTAATAGCAGAAAAAAACAGTAGATATATCGAATTAAGGTCCGCCAAAGAAACAAAGCCAACATGTAATAAAAACAGAATATTCACTATACGGCCTCTGACATTTAATTGCATATCATTGTTCACAACATGCCCAAATTCATGCCCTATAATAAAGTCAATTTCATGTTCAGGTAAATGGAGAACCTCAGGAGAGAGATATATATTATATTCCTCAGGAAGAGCCGTAACACCCGCACCACAAACGCCTAAACTATGTGTTAGTTTTAAACAAACAGGCTTTTGAATGTTGTGTGCCTTACAAAGCGCATTAACCTTCGCCACAAGGTCAATATAAGTAACACAGTCATACCTTGTAGAAGCATTTAAAACATCGATACCATGATCGGAAATTGCTAATTTTACAGCTTTACGTAATTCATACGCCATATAACCAACATAAAACAGTATAAAAACCGTTAATATAGAAAATTCATATTGCCAACCTGCAAAGTAACCAGGTAATAAAAACAATGTTAGATAAAGCATATACACTAAAAATGTCAAAATTTTCTTCTTAACATTTAACCAGCGTACAACAGGCGCTAACGCACCATCATATTTGGTAAACATAAGAGAACCTCCGCAAACGCGGTTGATAAGTGGGCCGCAAAAAGCGGTTATTTAGAGTAATAAACCCTGAAAGGGTCTTCAAAAAGAAAAAGTATTTATTTAACTACTTAAAAGTTTAAACTTTTTTTTAAGATTAAGCAAATACCATTTATATTTTACCGTTTAGTTAAATATAAATAAATAATATACCGTATGGTAATATACCAGATAGTTTATTATGTATCTTTGGCGTGTTTATAAGTTTTTTTATCTATCAATTCAGCTTGCCGATCTACACCACCTGCAACACCCGCCTTCAAATTAGATTTTAAGCATTCCAATACCTTGTCCGACACCTCTTTTTCAAGCGCAATTAAAGCAATACGCTCCATTAACTCACTCACCATAAAATATATCACTCCTTCTTATATCTTATGTGTACACCCACAAACAAAATAAAGGCGCATACAAACCCTTGTAAAATATAACTCATTAAGCTACATTCTAAACATGGTTGCACATGTTAAAACAATTACACTTTCAGGGATCAATGCCGTCACGGTAGATATTCAGGTGCAAATTGCACCAGGCATGGCCAGCTTTCAAATTGTTGGCTTACCTGATGGCGCTGTCAAAGAATCACGCGAACGCATTCGCGGCGCTTTTCACGCGATGGGCATTGCCTTACCTGCAAAACGCATTACAGTCAGCCTTTCCCCTGCTGATATTTTTAAAGAGGGCAACCACTTTGACCTGCCTATAGCCACAGGCTTACTTGTTGCTTTAAAAGCCCTCCCTCAAGACACGGTAGAAAATAGCTTTTTTATGGGTGAACTAGGTCTTGATGCCAGCTTGAAACCTGTATTAGGCACTTTGCCCGCAGCCATACATGCCCATGCAAAAGGCATCGAAAAGTTATTTATACCAAAAGAAAACGCTACAGAAGCAGCTTGGATAGACGATGTTGACGCCTACGCTATAAGCTCCCTTCATGACCTTTTTGGACATATTAAAGGGCAAAACCCCATCACACCAACAAAACAAAAACTACGTGCTAAAGCACAAACGCACAAAAATAAAATAGATTTTAGCGACATACGCGGCCAAGAAAGTGCGAAGCGTGCAGCTGAAATTGCCGCAGCTGGCGGCCACAATATGTTAATGTGCGGGGCACCTGGCAGTGGAAAAAGTATGATTGCCGCGCGTCTATCAACCATTATGCCACCCCCGACTTCGGCCGACATGTTAGATATATCTATGGTACATTCCATAGCTGGGCTTATGCCCCTTGAAGGTATAATTAGCGAAAAGCCTTTTAGAGAACCACACCACACAGCATCAGCCGTTGCACTTTGCGGCGGCGGCATTAAAGCAAAGCCTGGTGAAATGTCGCTGGCACATAAAGGTATACTATTTTTAGACGAACTCCCTGAGTTCCCAAGACAAGTTCTCGAAACACTGCGCCAACCCCTAGAAACAGGTTCGATTACAGTCTCACGTGCAAATCATCACGTCACCTATCCAGCCAAATTTCAACTCATCGCAGCGATGAACCCGTCTCCTTGTGGATATTTAGGGCATCCAAAAATTGCATGTACAAGCACTCCAAAGCAAATTCAAAACTACAGGTCAAAACTTTCAGGCCCGCTCCTCGACCGTATAGACCTACACGTTGACGTGGCTCCTGTTTCTATTAAAGAAATGCACCTGCCGCCAGCGAAAGAAAATAGTACGCAAATTCGCCTACGTGTCGAAAAAGCATGTGAGATTCAAAAACAGCGCTATAACGGTACAAACATAACATCAAATGCAGAGCTTTATGGCCCTTTACTTGACCAATTTTGCCCTCTTACAGATGAGTGCCAAGTACTAATTCAAAAAGCCGCCGAACGCTATGCAATGAGCGCACGCGGCTACCATCGTATACTTAGGGTCGCACGTACGATTGCGGATTTAGATGGTGAAGAAACGCTGAATAAACAGCACATCATGGAAGCACTCGCCTATAGATACATACCATATACTGCATATTAGCAAAGCTATAATAGCTCCACAGCCAACCTATAAAGACGCACAAAAAAACATAACTGCGCCACAACAAAGCCTTAAGAAAACCAACTTAATACATAAAAATCTACGAACAAAACCAATGATTTTTTGGTTGCTTTCTGTCATAATGATCAAAATATATTAACAACAGGAACCACCCATGCGATTTTTACTTATAATTCTATGCCTCTACACACTTCCTGTCACAGCACAGGAAACAGACATGGATACCATGTTTGGAAGTATGCGAAAAAATGAGGTAAATGTACGTAGTGGCCCTGGAACACAGTTCCCTATCCTGTGGGTATACAAACGCTTTGGCTACCCTGTCGAAATACTAAACACATACCAGTCATGGTATAAAATTAGGGACATAGAAGGTGAGAGCGGTTGGATATACAAAGGCCTACTGTCAAAAAGGCGCACAAGCCTCGTGAGTGAAGGCAAGCCACTTGTGATGTATAAAAAGCCTGATGCCACCAAACCTGTTTTAAGATTTGCGCCAAATGTCATATTAGCAATTGACCATTGCACACCCTATTTATGCAAAGTTGTTTACGGCAACGTAAGTGGATGGGTTGTTAAAAATAGACTTGTACTAGGAGTTGATTAACCAAATGTTTAAACAAGTTGAAAAATTAGTCCTCGCATCAAATTCTTATGGAAGAAAGCAAGTATTAGACTTTGCAAATATTAGCTATCACATTGGAAAAAACCTTGTAAAGGACGCACAAGAGGAGTCGTTCAAACAAACGGTTAATCATTTAAACATCTCCGATCAAGTCACAGCTATATCAAACCATAAAGGCTTAGAAATTTCTAAAAAATACCCCGATGTTTATGTATTATCTGGCGACCAAGCCTGCGTTATAAACAACGAACTTACCTCAAAACCTAAAAACAGAGCAGAAGCCATAGGTCAACTCACCAGCCAATCCGGTATCACATGCCAACTCATCACCTCTGCCACCCTTTGCATAAACGGTGAAGTTATATGGCAGCACCAAGAGGAACCAACTATACAATTTAGAAACTTTAGCATGCGTGAAGCTGAAAAGTATGTTGACCTTGAAGAAGCCAGTGAAACTGGCGGCGTTATAGGTATCGCAGGCGCTTGCAAAATAGAAAGCCCACTTGCCCCACATATTCTCAAAAGCGTAACAGGTAACTATCATACAATTATAGGTTTACCCATAAATGCACTTATAAACAAACTATACGAGCTAAAAATATTAATTTAACCAAAAGGTAAAACGATGTATATCCTTGGACTCACAGGCCCTATAGCAAGCGGGAAATCAACGATCTCCCAAATATTTGCACGCGAAGGCATACCTGTTATCGATGCAGATACAATCGTTTATGACTGTTACACCAAGGGAACACCTGTATTTCTACAGCTTGTAGAGCGCTTTGGCGCGTCTATAATAGACCCTACTTCTGGAAATATAAACCGCAAATCTCTTATTGAAATTATCAAACACGACTCCGAATTACTTAAAGAAATTGAAGGCATCGTACACCCACAAGTAAGGCTGGTTATGAAGTACCAACTTACACACGCCTATAGCAATAGAAGTAAAATGGCAGTTTTAGCTGTACCGCTTATGTTTGAAAATAAATTTAACGAGCTCTGTGACAGCATAGCCGTTTGTTCATGCGTAGAGGAAAAGCGTTACCATCGATTTATGGAGCGTCAAGAAAATACCCAAGAAAAATGGAATTTCATATCTCAAAAGCAAATGCCTATGTCTGAATATTTGGAAAGATCAGATCACATTATAAATACGGACTGCACAACACTTGAATCTGAGCACAAAACTCTATCCATTATAGAACAACTCTCTGGAGAAGATGGGCTAAAATGGCATAATGAATGGCGTAACATTGGATAATAAACCAAAAGGTTTACTATTTACCAATACAAAACGTACTAAATACTAAATCAAGCACATCTTCTGTATCTGTCTTTCCTGTCACGGTGCCAATGGCCGCTGCAGCATCACGCAAGTCTTGAGCCAACAACTCACTTAAAGACAAACCAAAATCATTACCCTCAAACAAATCACGTGCTCTATACAAATGCACAAGAGCCGATCGCACTGCCTCTCTATGCCTCTCCCTTGAAAGCCTTGCCCCTTGCTGACTTTGGGCAAACAAACTTGAAACAAGCTCACCCAAAGCATTTAAAATTACAGGCAAACAATCAGCGGCTGTCAGGTTAACGCTATAGGCAGGATATTCTTCGCCCTTTAATTCAACCTTATTGTTAAATACAAAACCAGCCTCACAATTTACCTTTTGGTTTAATTTGTCAGATTTGCTAAAAATTACCATAGATCTTTTCACTTTTAACAAACCAACAAGATCCGCATCTACATCTGGCCACTGCGTGCCATCCGTCACCAATATTACTAAATCAGCTTCGTCTACCTTACGTTTAGCGCGACTAACACCTTCCCTTTCAATCTCATCTTGCGTTTCACGGATACCTGCTGTATCCGATAGGATGATAGGGTAACCATTCACATCAAGCCTCGTGTCAATTACATCCCTTGTTGTACCTTCAATCGCACTAACAATAGCTGTATCCTTACCAGTTAACAAATTGGTTAAACTTGATTTACCTGCATTTGGCTTGCCAATTATTACAACCTTAAAACCATCACGTAAACGACAACCAACATCTGTATCAATCGCAGCCTCTAAATCTGCGATAATCTCATCAACCTTAAGTTTCACCCCCGCATCAGCCAATACATCCAACTCTTCATCTGGGAAATCTATCGCCGCCTCACTATGCGCTAACATATGTATAATACGTGACCTCCAACGCTCAAAACCAACACCCAGCTCACCTTTCATTTGACTTAATGCTTGCTTTTTCTGCTCTTCAGTCTCCGCTGCAACAAGGTCAGCAACCCCTTCTGCGGCTGTTAAATCCATTTTATCATTCATAAAAGCACGTCTTGTGAATTCACCAGCCTCAGCATGACGTACGCCATCATTTGCCATTAATGCATTCAACAAACCATCCACAACTGCAACACCGCCATGACAGTTTATTTCTACAACATCCTCACCTGTAAAGCTATGCGGTGCTTTGAAGTAAACCATAAGCGTCTCGTCTAATAAGGTAGAATTTCTATCAATTAATTTTCCATAGTGCATAAACCGAGGCTGAGCATTTGCAAACGAGGGGCACAGCTCATTTACAATCCCCTTCGCCTTTGGACCAGAAATCCGTATAACAGCCACACCAGCAGCCAATGGCGCAGTAGCCATTGCAACAACAGTATCACCTTTAATAAAAGACATAATTACCCACCTCTTGAAGTTTACAATAAGGCACACTATATAAGTATTATGCCAGAATTGCCAGAAGTAGAAACAGTTAAAAATGGACTCAGCCCACATATAGTCGGCAGGGTAATTAAAACTGCCCATATAAACCGCAGAAACATGCGAATAGATGCACCTGTAAATAGTAAAAAATTGCTTGAAGGTCAAACTATAACATCTATTGAGAGGCGTTCAAAATATCTATACATCAACTTAAGTTCGCATAATACTTTAATTATACACCTTGGTATGAGTGGGAGTTTGACCATGCAACCTGCCATTACTTCGCATAATAAACATGATCACCTGGTTATAGATTTTAACAATATTAGCCTTCACTTTAACGACCCAAGGCGTTTTGGTTTTTATGATATCCAACCGACTGCCACATTAAACACCCTTAAATACATAAAAAACCTAGGTATAGAGCCACTTTAAAGCAAATTTACTTTAGAACAGCTAGCATCTATAACCGCAAACACAAATCGCCCCATCAAAACAGTAATCATGGACAACCGCCTTATTGTAGGCATTGGAAATATTTATGCTTGCGAGGCCTTGTTTTCCGCTGCTATTTCGCCATTTATACCATCAAAATACCTCACTCATTCCGACATCATTCGCCTTCATAATGCCATTATAAGCACACTTAAAAGCGCTATAGAAGCAGGAGGCTCTTCCCTTAAAGACCACAAACAGGCCGATGGTACCCTTGGATACTTTCAGCACAACTTCAAAATTTATGGCAAAAATGGGCAAATTTGCGACACCTGTTGTAGTACTATTTTACGTCAAAAACAAGGTGGAAGAAGCACCTTTTTTTGCCCAAATTGTCAGACCCAAACAGTGTGACATTTATCCACTCTCCACCCTTTCTTCTCACCCTTTACCCCCTACAAAGCTTCGCATAATGTTGTAATTTTAGCCGAAGATTATAGCGGTAAAATTATATATCATTATAGTACATACCCTCTGGCTCAACACTCCCTATTATAAATACACTGTGCTTTATTTTATAGATCAACACAAATATATAAAGCCATTAACACCTTAAGGTTATTTTTACACTATTACACATTGAACATTAAATACAATAGGTTACACTTGGTATGTATATACATACTTACATTAAATAGTGGTATATACCCACTTACATAAACTAAAAACACTCACAATTACCTCCTTCTTTACGGTGTAGAATTTACACAAAAAAAGCTCCACATTTCCATCAATCTCTGTATAATGATCATATGAAAATTTTAGGTATAGAGTCCTCTTGTGACGAAACAGCTGCTGCAATTTTAAACGTGTCTTTGAAGCAACAAAGTTGCATCATTTCTAACGTTGTTTACTCACAAACAGAAGAGCATATTGAGTACGGTGGAGTCGTGCCTGAAATTGCTTCGCGTGCTCACATGGAGCGCATAGACGAAATTGTAAAAATAGCACTTAAGGATGCCAACATGTCCTTAAAGGATCTCGACGCCATTTCGGTCACCCAAGGACCTGGCCTACTCGGAGGTCTTTTAGTGGGGACTAGTTTTGCAAAATCTTTACACCTTATTTCTGGAGTACCCCTTATCGGTGTCAACCATCTTGAAGGCCATGCCTTGACAGCTCATTTAACCGAAGAGTTGAACTTTCCTTATTTGTTGCTACTCGTAAGTGGTGGGCATTGTCAGTTTATTCATGTAAAAGACCTAGCTGACTATAACACCCTCGGCGCTACAATTGATGATTCTATTGGTGAGTGCTTTGATAAAGTCGCAAAGATGCTTGGTCTTTCTTACCCAGGAGGCCCCAATATTGAACGCCTTTCTGTTCATGGTAATCCTAAAGCTTATGATTTACCTATTTCATTAAGAGATGGTTCTGTTAACTTCTCTTTTTCAGGTCTAAAATCAGCAGTACGCAGAAAAATACAGCTTATAGAAGAAGAGAACCCTTTATCAGAACAAGATATTTCTGATCTTTGTGCTTCTTTTCAAGAAACCGTTGCTTTGACACTTGAGTATAAAACCAAAAAAGCTATGGAATTATGCGGTTGTGCTGACTTTGTTCTCGCTGGTGGTGTTGCGGCAAATAAGTTACTGCGCTCTCGTTTAAACAGCCTTTGTAATGAAAAAGGCGTGACATTCCATGCACCTCCCATAAACTTATGCACAGATAATGCTGTTATGATAGCATATGCTGGAGGGTTACGTTTATTAAGTGGATCAAAACCGACTCAACTTGAAAATTTTAAAGCTGTTCCTCGTTGGCCTTTAGATAAATTAAGTTTATAGATATACAGGGAATATATTAAAGCGATGTCAAAAAAAATTGGTGTAATTGGAGCGGGTGCTTGGGGCACGGCGTTATCACAAGCTATTGCTTTGAGCGAAAAAAACGTATTGTTATGGGCAAAGGAGGTTTCGGTCTTTAAAGAAATCTCAAAAGACAATACAAACTCTATGTATCTGGATAATGTTTTTTTAGCAGAAACAATTGATGTCACAAATGATATAGAAGAAGTTGTTACAGGATGTAATACATTATTTATAGCCTGCCCTTCACATTATTATACAGAGGTTATTGCCTTAATTGCGAATCACATTTCTAACGACCATGAAATCATAATATGTTCTAAAGGCTTACGTGAGTCTGATGGTGCGTTAATGAGTGATATTCTTGAAGAGATGATACCAACATCTCCTAAAATTGGTGTTTTAGCAGGTCCTGCCTTTGCACATGACCTTGCTAGTAATAAACCTTGTATGTTAACAATTTCTTCAACGTCAGAGGGTTTAATAAAAAGTGTTAATGACATTTTATCCCTTGAATCATTACGTCTTTACCATAATGATGACATCATCGGCGCTCAAATTGGCGCTGCGTTAAAAAATGTTATCGCGATTGCTGCAGGTATTTCACATGAAATGCAATTAGGCGAAAGTGTACATGCTGCTATTATATGTCGTGGCCTTAAAGAAATTGAACGTTACTGCGAAGCTTTTGGTGGAAACAAAGAAACTATTTATGGATTAGCTGGATTAGGTGACGTTATACTCACAGCCAATACAGCAACATCACGCAATTATAATTTTGGTAAAAACCTTGGTAAAGGCATGTCAACCAAGGAAGCGCTTGAAGCTGTGGATGGTTATATTGAAGGCTTAAACACAGCACGCATTGTAACGATGAAGTCATTAAGTCAAGGGATAGACCTTGCGATTATCTCAGCTGTGGATGGTATTGTATACGGTGACATTTCAGCTGAAAAAGTTATTAAACATTTATTACAACGCCCAAGATCTCATGAATGGTTATAAAATGAAAAAATTTATATTACTCTTACTTATCGCTATGCATGTAACACCTGTTAATGCAGATATTCCACAGCATATAAAGTCTTTCACGCTTGAAGATTTGCGTACTATTGCAGACAATACATTAAAAATAAGCGTAACCGTCAACGACACAGACTCTAGCACACCCTTTTCTTGGAATATGGCGCCTTCTGATATAGCTATATTTTATAAAACAGTAGAGACATTACATGATCGCAATGAAATAATGAGCAATGTTGATATTACAGACCCTGTTTCGGGCTATCAGGGCCTTACCATTAACATTGTGAATAAATATGGTGAAAACATAGAACCTTTTAAGGTGTTTAAAGGCGTTTTAAGTTATTTAGATGGTCAAAAAATTTCATTAGATATAAATCGTCATCTTGAATATTTAATTTGGGGTATGAATAAATCGAGAAAAAACCAAGATCTGGCATGGAAGATGTTGCCAATCACATCTTTTCATGACTGTGTAAAGCTTGGATACAAAATGGTAGAAACTTCTCCAAGGCAATGTTTAATGACCAACGGCGATATCTTCTTAGATGTGGGTGAATCTGTGACTCAAGAAGCGCTCTCTATTCAAAATTTTAGTGACTGTTTAGTTAAAGGGCAGGCTATCATTAATACATTCCCAAGACGCTGTATTGCGGCGGGCGGTCATGTATACACAGAGCCTCCAATAATCAGATAATATGTGTTATTCCAATAAAAAAGGAGCAGTTAAGCTCCTTTTTTCGATATTAACGTTATGTTTTATGCAAAGTTTTGATAGGTCTTTTCCATAAAATTACGTTCTTGCAGCTTACCGTTAACCACCTTGTACTTTGATTTCATTTCTGAAAAAAGAGGTGCGGCAATATGGTTATAGTAAATTTTACCATAGATATTAAAACCTGTAACAGAACCTGGTTTATTAAAATCCATTAAAACCATAACGGTAAACAAAACAATTTTATTTTCAAGTCCTTCGTATTCCTTGCGCAAATCAACAGTATAGCGCTCCAAAAAAGCAATGATAGGCTGTTGCTTCGACATAACCTTCCAAATATAATTACTTAACTTATCCATTTCTATAAGCGTTGGCTGAATATCCATAAATTGTAACAAAGTGCAAAGGCATGATTTTTGAATATTATTTCCACAAAGTTGATATTTAAGATCTTTATTTAGCAACGTTTCAAACAAAGGTTTATGTCTGTTTGTTATGATGTCTAAAACCGTATAAGAGTTTACAAAATCTGATTGTTTATGCTGGTTTTGATTTTTTTTGCTGGGGTTTGGGCGTCGGTTTACAGAAGTTATTAAAAGATCATAAGCTTCTTTTACATGTGCAAACATTGCGCTATCGCCCGTTTCATTGCGGTCAGGGTGATATTTAAAAGCTAATTTTTTATAAGCTTTTTTTACCTCTGTTACCGTAGCTGTAGGTGAAACACCAAGTACCGCAGCCGCAGTATGGGAGTTTGAAATAGGCATAAAGCCTCCAAAAGTGTGTAGATAAATCAAAGTTACATACTTATGTGGTATTTTTTTATAAAAATTCAACCCTCAAAACAAAAAAAACGCCCTTATTCATAAAACAAAGGCGCTGTTTTTATTGGAATTTTAAAGTTCTATTTTTAAATGGCCTTTTTCAACGTTAATACCACCCGTTAATTCTACGCTCCAGCTGTTTCTGGCAAGTTGAGCTACATACGGATAAATTGCTGCTGAAAGAACTTCAGATGCCGTTCTGGGCGCTGCTGCAGGTAAGTTTGTAATAGCGCTATGTATAACATCATGCATAACATAGGTTGGTGCGTCGTGTGTACAAGGTTTAGAAGTTGCAATACAACCAGCCTGGTCAATGGAAATATCCACAACAACAGACCCTTTTGGCATTGCTTTAATGTGTTCTTCAGTAATAACAACAGGTGCTTTACGGCCAACAACATAAACAGCACCTACAATAAGGTCACTTTCCTGTGCGCAATCCATAATAGTGTCGTAATTTGATGTTTGTGTAATAAGATTTGGCATTTCAGCTTTAAGTTCTGCCAAGCGTTTGTCATTGATATCTAGTACAGTCACTTGTGCGCCCATACCATATGCAAGCCTTGCCGCTTCTGTACCTGCAATACCAGCACCCACAACAGTTACATTCCCTTTTGAAAGACCATGTATACCGCCCATCAATGTGCCACGGCCGCCATGCGATGCGTGTAAATACCATGTACCTATCTGCGTTGCAAGGCGTCCTGCAATGGCACTCATTGGCGCAAGGAGTGGTGTTTTACCATCCACAACAACTGTTTCAAAAGCAACAGCTGTTAACTTTTTAGATAAAAGTGCTTGAGTTAATTCAGGTCCTGACGCTAAGTGTAGGTAACAAAACAGTAAATGATCTTCACGTAAAAGAGCAATATCTTCAGCCAACGGCTCTTTAACTTTAACAATCAAGTTAGAGCTTTCGTATAAATCTTTCGCTGTACTTTTAATTTCGCAACCAGCGTCTAAATATAACTGGTCAGGGTAACCCGCCTCTTCCCCAGCACCTTCTTGAATATAGACAGAAAAACCTTGCTCTATAAGGTTTTTACAATCATTTGGAACCAACGAAATACGTCGTTCCGCTATTTTAACCTCTTTTGGGACACCTATTTGCAACATTACCTTATTCCTTACACTTTTTATATTGTTGTTACGTTTGAATTTCTGTTACATTCTTACAATAATTAGAGTATGAAGCTTATCAGGGCTTACATGCAAATAAAAATGAATTTTAGGAGTTATAAATATGTTTGGAAATATGCAAACACGTACAAACACTCAAGTATCTGATACAGAAATGGCGGCGCACCTGCGTCAAGTCTTTAACTACATGACGGGTGGTGTGGCTTTAAGTGGTCTTGTAGCATGGTTTACAGCCTCAAACCCAGAAATGATGGCGCTTGCCATTAAATCTCAATGGCTGTTTCTTATCGTGTGGCTAGGCTTTGGATTTTTTATGCACAAAATCATTTTCAAGCTAAGTCCAACAGCGGCTTTAGGTACATTTGTTGCCTTTAGCGTATTAACAGGCTTTTGCTTATCACCTATTGCTCTTGTTTATACAGGGTCAAGTATTGCTACAGCTTTCTTTGTAACAGCTATTATGTTTGCAGGTGCAAGTTTTTATGGCTATACAAACCCAAAAAGCATGGCAGGCATGGGACGCATGCTTACAATGGTGAGTTTTGGTTTGCTAGGCGCTATATTGATTAACCTTTTTGTGCAAAGTGAAGGCTTTAGCTTTATGATTAGCCTTGCCGTTGTGCCTTTGATAGCGATTGCCACAGCGTTTGAAATTAATCAACTTAAAGAGCAATTTAGCATGTATTCAGGCGATGAAGTAACACGCAGCAAAATGGCCATTTTTGGCGCAACAAGTTTTTACATGAACTTTATTGTAATGTTTATACACATTTTAAACTTAATTGGCGACCGCCGTTAATTTGTTTGTTTAAAACCTTAAAAAGACCTCGCTTTTAGCGGGGTTTTTTGTTTGACTTACAAAGCTCTTAAGGTGTATACCTTGTTCGTTATCCAATACACTTATTCCCTTTTTCTTACCTTTTTTAAGGAGATAACCTATGATATCCCCTCGTATTACGACCGAAATATGTCGCCAAAATCTGCGCCCTGAACTTGTAAATGAAATGCAGGAAAAAGAAGCCGCAGGCTTGTTAAATGATGCCACAGATATTATTCCTTATTACTTTTATTTGGCTACATCACAAAAGCCATTATCACTCACAAGTACAGGGTTACAATCTAATGCTATGATTTTTGAAAGTGCGTTTAGATCCAAAAACCCTGACACCCAAAAACGTCAAACTCAAGAGCAGTATAATTTACAATATGCCTACAAGTGCGCTTACCATTTAATTGATAAAGGTTATATGCCCTTTGGTTCACATATTAAATATATTGGCCCTTTAAATGACGCTGATAGCCACCACCGTACTGTCGGTATTGTCATGGGTAAGCTAGAAGAAGTTGCTATTTCTGGAGTAACGATATTCCCACAATGTGGTGTTTCATTTGGCATGCTTGCTGGTTGTCATTTGCATATGTATCTCAACAAAAAAATATCTGTTTCAGGCTTACCTGAAAATTTATGGACCCCTTCTAAGGGTGACTTAAATTTAAGAGCCGCCAATGATATTTTAGAGCAAAAACTGTTTAGCCAACAAAAAAGCATTATCCAAAAAATTGACGATATAATTGGTGTTAAAACCATCTGTTAATTTTTAATTTAGCGCATAAAAAAGCCTCCGTATAGGAGGCTTTTTTTATTTTTCGATATAAATATTAAAAGTAACCAAAGGATGCACCTGAGATTGTATTTTCAGAATAAGATTCCAAAAAATGACGATCTTGTTTGTTTTCAGTGTAGTTAATACCTTTATCTAAAAACATCCACAGATAATCTTCTTGTGTTTGATGTGTATGATCAACATAAGGATAATCTGGTAATGGTTCGCCTAAGTCGTTTGGCCTTTGTAGAAGCACTGTTTTAATGCCAAGGTTATGAGCGGTTACAAGGTTCTTGTGTGAATCTTCCGACATAATAAGGCGATTAAAAGGCACTTGTTTGCCAACTGATTTAGAGATTTTTTGCTGTATCCACACATAAGGAGCATATGTATTTTTGGTGTTATGGTAACCATAGAGGTCCATACCAAAAATATTTTCATCAGGTATAATGCCTGACAAGCCAAGCGCTTTTAAAACAATTTTAGCATACGGTGTTGAACCGTGCGTTAAAATAAACGGCGCTGTTTTTAGGTTACGTATAGACTCAATCAACATAAAGTTAGGTTTAACCCAAGCATTGACGCCTTTACGTTCATGCGTGGCCATACGTTGATGTGTTGATAAAAATATACTTGCAAGGTCATCATCATCAAGTTCTGGATATTCCTCGATAAGGGCAATCATAGAAGAACCATAAAGACGGTAACCTTCTTCGCAAAACTCTGAAGCTTCATCTTTTGTAATGTAAAAGCGGGCAAAATCTTCATCGCCTTCTTTTAAATTCATTTTAGAATCTGCATAATCTCTTAAATATTCGCAAATAACTTTTGCAAAAATATTTGCAACATAACGGTGAAAATTTAATTTACCACCACCTTTCAGCTTTAGTTTACGTGGCCAGCGAAAAAGCGTGTCGTCTAAATCAAATATCATAATTTTTGGACGAAAAACTTTACGAATGGTATATGTTAACAAAGACATGCGAAAGGTTTGATTGTTTATGGATGTATCAGGCATAGACTGCTCCTGTCGTGTAAATAAAGTGTCTTATTGGTTAAGATTACTTTGAAAAAGGTATGATGGGTTTATATATAAAATATATTAGTCTGTATACATATATAGGATTAGCCAATAAATTTGTCAAGCTTTGGCGTAGAATGCATAAAAAAACCTCTCATTTTAAGAGAGGTTTTTAATTTTTTAAACAGATTATCCGTTCATAGACTTGAAGAATTCTTCATTGTCTTTGGTTAAACGCATCTTACCAAGTAAGAATTCCATAGACTCTGTTGCATTCATTGGTTGTAAAATACGGCGTAACAACCATATTTTTTGTAAATCGTCTTTATTGAACAAAAGTTCTTCTTTACGTGTGCTTGACCTAGAAAGGTCAATCGCTGGATAAACGCGTTTTGAAACCAATTTACGGTCAAGAACTAATTCACTGTTACCTGTCCCTTTAAATTCTTCGAAAATAACTTCGTCCATGCGTGAACCTGTGTCAACCAAAGCTGTAGCGATAATAGAAAGTGATCCGCCGTGCTCAATATTCCTAGCAGCCCCAAAGAATCGTTTTGGCTTTTGTAGGGCGTTGGCATCCACACCACCCGTCAAAACTTTACCAGAAGACGGCACAGTAGTGTTAAAGGCGCGTGCTAAACGTGTAAGAGAGTCAAGAAGGATAACAACGTCCCTACCAACCTCAACCAAACGCTTCGCTTTTTCAAGCACCATTTCTGAAACTTGAACGTGTCTGCTTGCAGGCTCATCAAAAGTAGAAGCAACAACATCACCTTTAACGCTGCGGCGCATATCTGTTACCTCTTCAGGACGTTCATCAATAAGAAGAACAATCACATAAACTTCTGGGTGTTTTTCTTCAATGGCATGGGCTATCGCTTGTAACATCATTGTTTTACCAGCTTTTGGCGGTGCAACAAGCATACAACGTTGACCCTTACCGATAGGCGCAATTAAATCAATCACACGACCTGTTAAATCACGCTTTGAAGCATCTTTTGACTTTGGATCGTATGCAATGGAGAGGTTGAATTTTTCATTTGGGTAAAGCGGTGTTAGTTTTTCAAAAGATACGCGCTTCTTAGCTTTTTCTGGTGATTCAAAGTTAATACTTAAAACTTTAATCAACGCAAAATAACGTTCACCTGGGTTTGGTGCACGCACCGTTCCTTCAACTGTATCCCCTTTACGTAAGCCAAATCGGCGAACTTGACTTGGAGAAACATAAATATCTTCTTGGCTTGGTATATAGTTTTCTTCTGCGCTGCGTAAAAAACCAAAACCGTCTTGTAAAATTTCTAGGACACCGTAAGCCAAAATATCTTTTTTAGGTGTTTCAGCTTCTTTTCGGGCTGCTTTTTCTTCTTTAGTTTCCTTAGGAGCTTTGGCATTTTTATTGCCTTTTTCTCCAGTGTTTTGAGGTATTTCAATACCTTGTAATTTGGGGACAATTGCAAAAAGAAGTTCTTGTCGACGCATTGTAGCCGCATCATCAATTTTTAGTTCTTCTGCCATTTCAATAAGTTCATTGGTCTGTTTTGCTTTAATTTCGTTTAAATGCATAGATCTTTTCCTGAAAGTTGGGGGAATTTCTTAAAAATAATAATTTCTTCGCCATACCTACTTTGTATTTTAGATATAAAACTGGGAGTTTTACGGAGGACGTTGAAATTCAATAAACTTAGTATGGGTATTTTAAAGCTGAAGGTCAAGTCTTTAATTAAAAAGGCTTTAAAACAACTAAAAATATTACAATTATCAATATGATAGTGGGAATTTCATTAAAGATTCTAAAGTATTTTTCACTTTTTAGATTGCTGTTATTTGCAAATTTTTTCACATATACCCCACAAATGTGATGAAAACCTGTAAGAGCTACAACAAATAATAATTTTGTATGCATCCAGCCTTCTTGCATCCACTCAGGTGTTAAAAAGACAAGCCATAATCCAAATACCCATGTAAAAACCATAGATGGCTGCATAATATATCTATAAAGTTTACGCTCCATTGTTTTAAGCATGGTTGATTCTGAAGATTTTGGCTCAGCCATTGTGTGATAAACAAAAAGGCGTGGTAGATAAAAAAGACCGGCAAACCAACAAATGATAGCAATAATATGCAATGATTTTATAATGTTATAATCGATTTCCATAATAATAGGCCCTTTTATTTTATGATAAATAATTTATTTATTGGTCCAGTTTTGTACAGTTTGCGCCAATGCTTCAACATTTTCAATAGGCACTGTTGGTAAAATACCGTGACCAAAATTAAAGATGTATCCTGGCTTTTTAGAGGCTTTTTCTAAGACTTTCAAAGCTTCTTTTCGAACATTTTCAGGTGTTGTCAGCATAACGGCTGGGTCTAAGTTACCTTGAATACAAACTTTATCTTGTAAGTGCTCACAAGCCCAGTCCATATCAACGGTATAATCTAAGCTCATACCTTCAAAGTGACCTTTTGCCATATCCGCAAGGCTAATAAGTTTACTTTCACTTAAACCTCGTGGGAAAAGAACAATCGGTGTATTGGGGTGTTTAGCTTTTATAAGCTTGCACAGCTTCAATGTTGGCACTTTTAGAGCGCGTTCGTACAGCGCATCTGGAATTTGAGAAGCCCAGCTATCAAATATTTGAACAGCGTCTGCGCCATTTTCAATTTGACCACATAAATATTCAGCTGAACTCTCAACAAGAATATCCATCAATTTATCAAATAAATCTGGGTATTTATAAGCAACACTTCTTGTTACTTCACTTGCTTTAGAAGGTTTATTGTCAAGTAAGTATAGAGCAACTGTCCAAGGTGCGCCACAAAAGCCCATCAAAGCTTTGTCATCATCAAGTTTAGAACGTACTTGAGCAACCGTTTTCCATATTGTGCTTAAATGCTTTTTAACATTGGGAATATTGTTTTCTAATTCTTTGATGGATTTTTCTAAAGTCTCATAACCGTCATCTACAGGTAATTTACTTAGAACAGGTCCCTCACCTTCCACAAACTTAACGTTAACGCCTAAAGCGTCAGGTATAACAAGAATGTCCGCAAAAAGAATAGCTACATCAAAATCAAATCTTCTAATAGGTTGAAGTGTTACCTCTGTCGCTAAGTCTGGATTATAGCAAAGATTCAAAAATGAACCTGCTTGTTTTCTTGTTTCTTTATATTCAGGAAGGTATCTTCCTGCCTGTCTCATAAGCCACATAGGTGGACGATTAACCTGTTCACGGTTTAAAGATTTTATTAACAACTTCATTTACTATATTCTTTTTTTAATTATATTAAAAAGTATTGTTATGTTTATAGAGGGCTTTATAAAGTGGATAAAACGTAATTATCACTATATTTCAAAACCTTAACCCCTTATTTAAACAAAAATTTCTTGTGGGTAACTATGTACCTTAAGTGAATAGTTTTGTATTCACCCCCACACTGTTGCACATATCCACACTTATCCACAATTAATTATAAACAGCGGTGGATAAAAATTTATAAATTCAGTAATATACTTTTAGCCAAGAGAAGGCAAATTATTATAATTAAAGAGTTGATAGTAAGGTTTAGTTTATATGCAGACAGGATTTAGTTTTTTAGATGTTATCTTTTTAATTGTTATGGCTATATTTATAGCCACACGTTTTTTTGGACATAAGCTCCCAAAAGACGATAAAAAGTTGAACAAAAAGAATGTTGTAAAATTTCCAAACAGTGAAATATCTGAGGTTGTTAAAGAACAGGTTAAACCAAAACATAAAAAGGTTGACCTTTCTAAATTAAGTGGCTTAGAGCAAATAAAAGCAACGGACAAGTCATTTAAAGAAAAAGATTTCATTGCAGGTGCTACAAATGCTTATCAGATGTATTATGACGCATTAAACGAGCGCGATGAAAAAACTTTAGAGAATATGTTGGCACCACGTAAATTTGATGAAATTATGGAAAGTATTGAAAGTCTTGAAGAAGAAGGCAAACAGCGCTTTGTTGATATAGATACTTTTAAAAATGTTGAAATTATTGATGCAAGGTTGCACGGACGTACAGCTATTATTGAGGTGAAGTATATTGTTATGCAAAAAGACTTTATCGAAGATTTAGATACGAAAAAATCACCTAAATCTCTTAAAAATAAAGAGGTATCTACAGTTTGGACATGGGCGCGAAGCGTTGAGAGTGATGATCTTAACTGGGAACTTGAATCAATAGCACTTCTTTCTTAAATGCATGAAAAATTTTTACAAAATTCTTATTGTCGGGCTTGTATTGGTTCAGGGTTGCGCTAAAACGCCTGTGTCTTTTAAAGATTCATCTATTGGAAAATTAGACAACTGGTCCGAGCAAAACTTTGAATTGGCTTACAGTTCTTTTGTGGAAAACTGCAATACAATACGCCATAAAAAAGGAACCTATCTGCATAACAATAAGGTTTTTGGTTCTTTAAACGACTGGAAGGATATTTGCAGAGAAATAAAAAGTATTTCGCATAATGATTTTAAATCATTTATTGAAAAGCATTTTAATCTGCTTGAAGTTCTTTCTCAAAAGCCAAGCTTGTTTACAGGATATTATACACCAACCCTTAAAGGTAGCCTTGTAAAAACAAGTCAATTTTCAGTCCCTTTATATGAAAAACCAAATGATATTTACACCGCTGACTTAGGTCAATTTTACCCTGAACTAAAAGGTAAAAAAATTATTGCGCGGGTGGATGAAAAGAAAAATTTAATAAAACCATATTACACACGTCAAGAAATTGATGCCTTGTATGCAAAACTTAAACCTTTTATATGGCTTGAGTCACCTATTGACCAATTTTTCTTACATATACAAGGAAGCGGCTATGTAGAATTACCGAATAAGCAGGTGGTTCATGTGGCTTATGCAGGTTCTAATGGACATGACTATAAAGCTATCGGTCGGACTTTAATAGAAAATGGTTGGATGAAAAAAGAAGACGTTACCATGCAAAGTATTTCCGCTTGGTTAAAAGATAACCCCAAAAAGCAGCAAGAAGTTTTTAATACAAACCCGCGCTATATATTTTTTAGAAAAGGTTTAGGGAAAACGACTGGTTCGCTCGGCGTTCCCTTAAAAGAAGAGCAATCAATAGCTGTTGATCCACATTATATTCCTCTTGGTATTCCAGGGTTTGTGGATACAAAGCTAACGTATAACAATAGACCTTTCAAACGCATGATATATACACAAGATACTGGTGCCGCTATTAAAGGTGGCGTACGTGGTGATATTTTCTTTGGAAAAGGCGAAAAAGCTGAATTATTGTCAGGTGCACAAAATGCTTCAGGATCTTTGTATGTTTTTGTTCCAAAAAGTATTTATGAATAGTAGAGGATGAAATGCAAAATCTTTAACAAGCTAACAATTGGACAAATTATAAAAATAATGCTAATAAAACCTATAATATATCTTAACTAAGAGTCTTATTAAGATATTTAATAATAAAGGTAAATTAAAATGACAAGAACTCTAAGAATTGGGACAAGAAGAAGCCGTTTAGCGCTTATTCAAACAGAAATGGTGCGTAAAGCCATTGAAAAAGTTGCTCCTGATATCTCATTTGAAATTATTGAATACACAACAACAGGCGATAAATTCCTTGGGGATTTAAGCAAAGTTGGCGGTAAAGGGGTTTTTGTTAAAGAAATTGAAGATGCCATGCTTAAAGGTGAAATTGATATTGCCATGCATTCTATGAAGGATATGCCTAATCATTTACCGGAAGGTTTGGTTGTTGCAGGTGTTTTACCGCGCGATGATATTCGTGACGCTGCTATCTGTAAAGATGGTGTTGCTTTTGAAGCTTTAGCGGCGGGTTCAAAAATTGGCACGAGTTCTCTTAGACGTTCATCACAATTAAATCGTAATTTTCCGCATTTAACAGTTGTTCCTTTACGCGGCAACTTGGATACACGCCTTAACAAGCTTAAACAGGGCGAAGTTGATGCTATTATTCTTGCAAAGGCAGGGCTTGATAGAATGGCTTGGAATGATAAAATCTCATTGGTTTTTGAACCTGATATGATGCTACCAGCTGTTGGGCAAGGTGCTGTTGGTATCGAATGTAAAGCAAGTGATACAGAGCTTTTAGATATTATAAAAATGGTAAATTGCGAAAAAACATTTACTTGTGTCACAGCTGAACGAGAAATGAGCCTTTTACTTGGTGGTAATTGCCAAACACCTATTGCTGGTTTTTGTGAAGTTACCAAAGGACATAATTTAAGGTTTATAGCCCATGTTACATCGCCAGATGGATCAAAAATTGTAAGAGCGCGTGAAAAAATGCCTTACGATGAACCTAAAGCTTTAGGTCGCAAAATTGCTGAAGATTTATTAAGTCAAGGGGCTCAGACTCTTATCGAAGATATTAAAGCATCTGCTTAATTTTATGTTTTTAATTGTTCGAACAAAAGATCAAATCAGAAAAACAGAAAAGTTTTTCAACGCCCAATCTATAAGTGTGGCTTCTTTTGCTGTTTCATCGACAGTATTCAATAAAATTGAGATAGAAGATGGTGTTGACGGGTTTATTGTCACAAGCCCGAATGCCGTTTTATCTATCCCTCAAACAAAACTGCCTTTCTTTTGTGTTGGCAGTGCCACAGAGCAAGAGGCTGTGGATACAGGTCGACGCATCGCTTACACGGGGCGTTTAGGTGCCACAGAAATGGCGGTAGATGTGGCTAAAAAATTTCCACCCGAAACCTTGATTCATGCCGCAGGTGATATGGCAGAAACAGAGTGGTACAATATCCTTGAAAAAGAGGGTATACATGTTATTAAAAAATTAGCATATGAAACAAAATATACGACAGAAATAGATGTGGATACATTAAAGGTTTTACAAGGTGATACCTTAAAAGCACTCGTTTTCTTTTCTGTTCAAGGTATTATTACTTTCACAAAATTACTTCAAAACAACAATATTGATCCTCAAAAGTTTTCTCTTATTGCTTTTAGTGAAAATATTGCATTACAAGGCAGTATGTATAAAAATATTCTTATTGCAGAAGAACCAAGCCTAAACGCTGTTAAAAATATCATGCAGTCATTCTAAAAATAAAAATTTTCCTTCGTTCTTTTTGCTTATAAGTTTATCATTTAGTTGTACTTATATGTAAAGGTGAAATAAATGGCTCAAACAAAGAAAAAAACAATAAAAACAACGCCTAAAAAGGCGGTACCTAAAAAAGCAGTTAAAAATGCTAAAAATCCAAAAGTTTTAGATGAAACTGAGGAAGGTGAACCAATGACTTTCCATGATAACCCACGTAAAAACATTGTTTGGTATACAGTTTCAGCCGCACTTGTTTCTGTTGTTGTTTTAGCGAACATTATTCCTTCTGATATGTTAATTGGTAAGGGTGAACCTTTAGAACCAACTTCAGTTGTTTCAAGGACAAATATAGGTATTCCGACAAAAGTTGATATTATCGGCGGTTCTGAAAATATCAAAGTTAACAAATCAGAGCTTGCTAAAGATATTAATTCTATAGATGACCTAGAAGGGTTATTAAAAGAAAATGTGAGGTCGGTTGAAGGTGCTTTAAACGCTATTTCTAAACGTGAAGTGCGTACAGTGCAGCAACTTGATGCCATTGCTAAAACAGCACTTGGTCTTGATGTACGCCTTGCACAGCTTCAAGAAGAAATTACTTCTCTTAAAATTAAAAAAGAAGAAGAAGCTAAAATTCAAGACCCTAGTCGTATATTTTTGGGTCAAATGATTATCTTTCTTACAGACGCATATCACCGTGGCAGTGTGACACATAAACAGTTGAATAACTTAAAAGAATTCAGCCTAAAAATTTCAGAAAACGAAGGTATGGCAGAAGCTGTTGATGCTTTGATAAAAGTAACGCCAGATGAAGGCCCTGTAACATTAACAGAGCTTTCTCTCCTTGCAGGCCATTTAATGACAGCGGGCACACCCGAAGTGGAAGATCTTCTTAAAACCTCAACTGAAGAGGGGTTTGTTGGAGAAGCGAAGCGTTATCTTTCCGACTGGGTAGAACTTAAAAAAATAAGCGTTGATGAAAATACAAACCCGTGGGTTCAAACGCTTAGCCAAATTCAAATAGCTCTATCTCGTGGTAATGTTGAAAAAGTACAGTCGTTAATTGAGTCTGAAAAGGCTTTTGAAAGAGATTTACGTATTGCACCACTGCAAACAAAAATAAAAACGTATATCGAGCAGCAAAAAGCCTTAAATGCTACTGTAACTGCTTATAGTGAAAATTATGTAATGAGTGCTCAATGATTAAGTTCCTCTTATTTGCTTTAGCGTTTTTTGCGCTTGGATTTTTTGTACAGCAAGGTGCTTATGACACTGGCGAAGTGGTTGTGCGTTGGTACGGCTATGAAGCGCGTATGCAGGCCACATTTTTAGCAGCCGTTATAGCTTTTTTCTGTATACTTTTCTTTTTTTGGGGGCAGTTATGGGCATTTATTGTTCAAGCCCCTAAATCACTTGAAGCATGGCGCTATAAAAAACGCTACGAACAAGGGTTTGATTACTTTTTAGAGGGTTTAGAAGCTTTAAATGCTGGCGAGAATAAGTTGGCACTTAAGTTGTCAAACAAGGTTCAAAGACTTTTACCAGACCCGCGCATTTCAAATATTTTGAGTGCGGGCAGTGTGGCTTCACAAAATGAACCTCAAAAAGCTATAGAACATTATAAAGAACTTAGTAAATCTTCTAAGGGGCAGTTTATTGGCCTTAAAGGGTTGATAGAACAGTCTTCTGTCAAAGGAAGTTGGCATGATGTTAAAAATTATGCGGAACAAGCATATATTATGAAACCTAAGAATGCTTACATTGTTGACCAATTGTTTCATGCCTATTTACATATTAAAGAATTTGATAAAGCCTTAAAATTTATACCTACTGTACAGAAATATGGTTCATACACATCAGAAAAATTAGATGAATATGAATCTTTTATTTATATAGAAAAATCTCAAGGCTTAGATTTTAAAAACGCGACTAAGTTTTTAGAAAAAGCGCTTAAAGTGAATAAGGCTTGTGTTCCAGCCCTTTTGACGCTTGTTGATATATCTATTCGAAGTGGAGATGTTAAAAAAACACTAAAGCTATTAACGAATTTTTTTCACCACACACCACATATTCAGGTTTATGAAAAGTGGGTTTCTGTTATTCAAAATGAAGATGCAAAATATTATAAACGTCGCCTAAAAACATTGATTAAAGGGCTTGAGAAAGAATTTATAGGGCAGTTTATCCAAGCTAAAGAATGTATAAGGCAGGTGCAATATGTAGAAGCTTTAGCCTTTTTAGACCCGCTACAAAAAAATAACGATTGCCGTGAAGTTCAAGTACTCATTGCAACTGTTTCAAGTTTTATAGAAGGTGCTGAAGATAAATTGCAAAGCGCTTTATTAAAACTAGATAAAATAGAAAGCTTTACATTTGAAGGAGAGGCTTCTATACACGCCTATCAAAATTGGCAAAAAGACTATACATTGCCTGCACAGTCAGACATTGCAAAACCTCAGACCAAGCTTAAACTTTTAACTAAAAGGGGTTAGCTGTGGATAAAAAAGTTATATTAGATGCAGATTGGGCCGCTGAAATAGAAGATGTTGAACCTTTAAAGAAAGACGATAAGTACCGCATACATAGTGATGCTTATGAGGTTGAAGACTTTGATGACCTGGATATTATAGAAGCGAAGCCAAATTTCCATAATCCTAATGAGTTTTTGGAACGTGTGATAGATACCCCTTTACCAAAATCGGATGAACCTTTTGTGAAGAGAGAGCGTGAGTTAAATCTTTTTTCTGGTGTAAGAGCTAGTATTAGTCAGGATGTTTTCTTACAATTAAAGAAAGGTTTAACACCTTTTGAAGCAAAATTTGACATGCATGGCTTTAAAGAAGAAGAAGCCTGGGGTTATCTAAATGATTTTCTTTCTAAAGCCTATAGCGCTAGATTAAGGTGTGTTCTCATTGTTCATGGGAAGGGAAAAGGTTATGGAAATGACGGGCAAATGGGCATTATAAAAGCGAATATTTGTTCATGGCTTGAAAATAGCCCCGTGGTATTAGGTTATCATACTGCTCAATCAAAACATGGCGGAAGTGGTGCTGTTTATGTTTTAATAAGAAGAAATAGACAAACAGATTTTACAGATGAAGAGGACTTATTCGAATGAAAAAATTAAACATTATAGTTATTGTGGCTCTTGTTATTGCTGTTGGCGGATACTTTGTGTTTTCTAGCACTCAAACAAACAAGCAAAAAAATCAAACAGAGATTTCCACAACATCTTCAAATGAAGTTGGGCGTTTAGAGTCAGTTGAATTGGCAGAATTTGAAGCTTGTGAAATGGCCGTTGAGTTTTTAGAAGCTGATGTAGATTGTCTAGAAAATGAAGTTTTATATCAAGGCAAGAAAGCTGCTATTGTATACTTAGAAGGTGGTAAGGTTGAAAATGCCGTGGTTCTTTTAGATGGAACCGTTGTAGCCATTCAAACGAATTTATACTTCTCTCCATCTAATGCTGTGAAAACGTATGTTAAGGATTCTGCTGGATTTGAATTGAGTGACGATGATATTGAAGGTGCAATCGCAGAATTACGTATGAGTAAGCGTGGTTATTTATATGGGCTTACTTTCGATGGCGATTATAAGGGCTCTATTTACATTACACCTGAAGGAAATCTGTCTGGTCGTTTAACGAAGTAGGGTTAAAAAACTTAAAGAGGTGCTTTTAAGCGCCTTTTTTTGTGTTTTCTGTTACAGTATAAAAAATTTAAAAAGAGGTTTAATGTGGTTATGGCAGATAAGAAAAAATTAGTTATTGTTGATGGTTTTAACTTTTTATTCCGCGCTTATTATGCAGTGCGCCCTTTAACACGTAGTGATGGTTTTCCAACCAACGCCCTTTATGGTTTTACGCAAATGCTTTTAAAGGTTATTAACGACCTTTCCCCTGACTATTTAACCGTGGCTATTGATGTGCCAAATACCTTTAGAAATGATATTTATAGCGCATATAAAGCGAATAGAAGCGAAGCAGATGAAGAAATGAAACAGCAAATTCCTATGCTGGATCCTTTGGTTGAATCTTTTGGTATTCCAACGATTAAGGTGGCAGGTTTTGAAGCGGATGATATTATAGCGACTCTTGCCGATAAATATCATGATGACGTTGAGGTTATTATTGTTTCTTCTGATAAAGACCTTATGCAGCTGGTGAATAATGACGTTTCAATGTTGGATACAATGAAAGACTTACATATCAAGGCGGAACAAGTTTTTGATAAGTTTGCCGTTGCGCCAAGCAAGGTGATTGAAGTTCAGTCTTTAATTGGTGATGCAAGTGATAATATTCCAGGTGTTAAAGGTATTGGCCCTAAAACAGCGGCTATTTTAATTGATCAGTTTGGTACATTAGAAGGTTTGTATGAAAACATAGAACAAGTCGCACGTGAAAAATTAAAGCAAAATCTTATAGATAATAAAGAAAACGCTTTCTTGTCTAAAAGGTTGGTAACGCTCAGTAAGGATGTACCTTTAACGCATACATTAGAAAGTTTAATCTATAACCCGACACCGCATTCAGCGGAATCTTTCTTAGATGACATGGAGTTCCATCGTTTAAAAGCACGTGCTGCAAAGGTTTTTGGTGCTTTTGAAGAAGCACACAGCGAAGAGGTTAAGGTGAAGGATGTTAAAGATAATTCTAAACAAGTCGTAAAAACAAAGCCTGTCTATGAATGCGTGGATACAGAGGAAAAGTTTCAGGTTTGGCTTAAAAAGATACAAGAGCATAATATTTTTGCAATTGATACTGAAACAACTTCACTAGATTCTATGCAGGCAAAATTAGTAGGTATATCCTTATCGGTTCAAGAAGGTGAAGCGTGCTACATTCCGCTGGCACATACAGGTGATACTTTATTTGGTGACATTACTCAACTTGATAAATCTTATGTTCTATCGCGCTTAAAGCCCATTTTAGAAAGTATAGCTTTTGTAAAAATCGGACAAAATATCAAGTATGATATGCACATTTTCAAAGGTGAGGGCATACAGGTTAAAGGTATTGAAGACACAATGCTGATGTCTGCTTGTTTAGATGGCGGTTTGCATAATCATGGTATGGACGCCCTAGCAGAGTTACATCTAGGGTATAAGTGTATACCATTTAAAGAGGTTGCGGGTGTGGGCAAGAAACAGGTTACTTTTGATAAGGTGTCATTGGGCGAAGCAACTCAATACGCAGCTGAAGACGCTGACATTACATTGCGCCTTTATAACTTATTCAATAAACGCATAAACAAGCCTGATAATAAATCAGTTAAAAACTTGTATGAAAACATTGAAAAGCCGCTTGTTCCTGTACTTATGGGCATGGAGCGCCGCGGTGTGCTGGTAGATAGAAATGCGCTTGAAAAACTTTCTTTTGAGTTTGAAGCACGCCTAAAAAAACATGAAGCACGCATTTATGAGTTAGCTGGCGAACCTTTTAATATCAACTCGCCTAAGCAATTAGGGGAAATACTTTTTGACAAGCTAGGGCTTGAAACAAAAGGAAAAAAACGTTCCACCAAGGCAGAGGTGTTAGATAAGCTCGCTGAAGATAATGAAATTTGTGCAGAAGTTGCAAAGTACCGTGGTGTAGCGAAGCTTAGAAGTACATACACAGAAGCACTGATTGAGCAAATTAACCCTGTAACGGGTCGTGTGCATACATCATATCATCAAATGGGTGCTGCAACGGGTCGTTTTTCATCATCAGACCCTAATTTACAAAATATTCCTTCCCGTTCCGAAGATGGGCGTAAGATAAGACAAACTTTTATTGCCAAAGAGGGGTATGTGTTGATGTGCGCCGATTATTCACAGATTGAATTGCGCCTTTTAGCGCATTTAAGTCATTCTGAAGGGTTACAAGAAGCTTTTGTCCAAGGGAAAGATATTCATGCGTATACTGCGCATCAAATATTTAATGTGCCACTAGAATCGGTAACCTCTCAGCAGCGTAGTGCTGCCAAAGCGATTAATTTTGGTCTTGTGTATGGTATGGGTAAAAATAGCCTTGCCAAGCATATAGGCGTTTCACAAGCGGAGGCGGGGCAATATATTGACAGCTACTTTGAACGTTACGGTGGCGTTAGAGCCTTTTTAGATGGGTATAAGCAAGACGCACATGATAAAGGTTATATAGAAACTTTATTTGGTAGGCGTGTGCATTTTCCTAACATTGAAGCGAGTCATCCAATGTTGCGTGCAGGTGCTGAAAGAGCGGCTATAAATGCTCCTTTACAGGGCGCTAATGCTGATATTATCAAAAAAGTGATGGTTATCATTGAAGAAGAGCTTAAGAAAGAAGGTTTAAAATGCGAACTGTTAATGCAGGTGCATGATGAACTTGTGTTTGAAGTTCCAAGAGATGAAATTGAGAAAACCACAGGTAAAGTACGCTCTATTATGGAAAATGTGACATCTTTAAGTGTGCCTTTAAGGGTAGATGTGGGCGTTGCTGTAAATTGGGAAGAAGCGCACTAAATTTATTTTCTTGATTATTTATAAGGGATTGTATAGGTTTGTAAGGAAATACTTACCTATACTTTTACTTAAAACCACTCTTTTTCTCTTTGTTTTGAGGTTCTCTTATGAGCGTTTCCTTTATGTATATACCTTTAACTGCATATGAAGTTGACCCTGGTACTTTTGTGGCAAGACTGCCTGATTTGGTGGATGACCAAAATGAACATGTTTATCTGATTTGTTCTGAAATTATTTCTGACATGAATAAGTTTTATGAGCCAAGCGGCCTTTATTTTAACCTTTATGTGATGGACTATTATTATAATGGTATCACCCCTGCTGGTGTAGGTACTTATTACCTTGACCAAAAGGTGCCCTTTAAAACAGTGGAAGAGCGTTATGATGATGCTATTAAGCTGAATGCACGCACACTTCTTTCTTCATTCCATCGTATGCAGATTGATGGTATTTATCAAGCTATCCAAGTTGAATGCCCTTCTGTTCTTCAGCCAAATCCAAATGCGCCACCTAAAGGTGGTACCATTGTAAATGTTGATTTGGATGATGATGATGATGATTAATTTATAACGTAAAAGCAGGTCTGAATTGTCAGGCCTGCTTTTTTATGCTCTTATGAAAGAGTAATTATAAAATAAGGATACGTAAACTTATGAACTTTGATAAAGATATTCAAGATAACACAACAATTTTTGGTAAAATTTTGCGTGGAGAGATACCTGCAGAAAAGCTTTATGAAGATGATTACGTGCTTGCATTTAAAGATATAATGCCAAAAGCAAGGGTGCATGTTCTTGTTATCCCTAAGAAGTGTATTCAAGACTTACGCGTTGCTGGGCCTGAAGATGCTGAGATTTTAGGGCATATGATGTGTAAAATTTCAGAAATCGCTAAACTTGCAGGGTTGGACAAAGGCGGATTCCGCATAATATCCAACAATGGCGAACATTCAGGACAAGAAGTCCCTCACCTGCATTTGCATTTATTAGGTGGTGAGTTCTTACCTAAGTTTTAACAAATAAAAAAGCCTCTTTATGAGGCTTTTTTTTGTAAGTTATTATCTAAACAGCAATATCTAGCTGTTGTCCAGAAGGTACACGTGTATTAGCAGGGTTGGCGGCAGCCGCTGCATTTTGTGATTGAGCGCTCACAGATGTATCATTTGTTGCTGTAGCTGAAGGTTTAAAACTTTCAGGCAGGGTAATGCTTATATCCACATCAACGCTGATGGCATTTGAAATAACATCAGAGCTTGCGCTCGATTGAAGTGATGCCACATTGCTCGCAGCTTTTAAATCTAACTCGAAGGCGCTATAGTCCCCAGAATTATCGCTTCCGCCTAGCGTTGCTGCATATATACTTGCGTTTATATTGTTTGTATAAGATGAATAATCATCATTACCTATACTTGTAGCGGATGAAGCTTGCTCGCCATTAGAAAGGGCAACGCTTACATCAAGTTTTATATCATTTGATGCGCTATCATCGCTTTTGGCATATTGAACCGAAACAGATACGTTGCCAGTTACAGAAGTGCTTCCTCCCTGCTCCGCAAATGAATTTCCAAGAGACAATGAAACGTCCACAGATAAAGCTAAAGCGCTTGCGTTTTTTAAGCCATCTGATGTAATGGGCGTTAGGTTTGTACTTGAGCTTGCTTGACTCTTTGCAATTTCAAGTTTTTGCGTTTTTGTCGCGGTGCTTATATTGATAGGCGTAATTTGCGACGCTGTGGCATTTGTTGTTGGTAATGTGCTTTGTATATCCATAAGTATTTCCTCCAATACATTCTATATATGGTCAATGTGCATTAGACTTGCAATTGCAAGGGTTGTTCTTAATGTTTAAGGTGTTGAAATATAAGGTTAAATATATATTTTATATAAGCACTTGATTTTAAACCACTTACTCCCTATAACTCGTATACGTTTCACGTGGAACTTAAAGGAGAAATTATGCGCACGATTCACGGTTTTTATGATGTTATTATTATTGGTGCTGGCCATGCAGGTAGCGAGGCCGCAGCGGCTTCTGCTCGTATGGGCGCCAACACTTTGTTACTGACAGGTAACCTAGATACGATAGGGCAAATGTCCTGCAATCCTGCTATCGGTGGGCTTGCGAAAGGGCACCTGGTGCGTGAGGTTGATGCGCTAGACGGTATCATGGGGCGTATGACAGATAAAGCGGGTATTCAGTTCCGTATGTTAAATGCATCTAAAGGGCCTGCGGTGCGCGGTCCACGTGCGCAGGCGGATAGATTTAAGTACCGCGATGCTGTACGTCTTGAGCTTGAGTCCACACCAAATCTAACCATTAAGCAAGCTATGGTTGAAGATGTTATTCTAAACGATAAAGGTGAAGCTGAGGTTGTCACAACCTCTAGCGGCTGGGCGTTTAGCGGTAAGTCTATCGTGATCACAACAGGCACATTCCTCCGTGGTTTGATCCACATCGGTACAGCGACGCATAACGCTGGTCGTGCGGGTGAGCCGGCGGCAATGAAACTTTCTGAAATGTTTGAGCGTTTAAACTTCAAGCTGGGTCGCCTAAAGACAGGTACGCCAGCAAGGTTAGATGGCCGTACGATTGACTACTCCAAGCTAGAGGTTCAACCAGGCGATGACACCCCTCTTCCTTTCTCTTATCTGACGAATAAGATTGAGCAAGACCAGGTGCCTTGCTATATCACATACACCAACGAAGAAACACATAAGGTTATCCTTGATAATTTAGATAAAGCGCCTATGTACAGTGGTCAAATTGAAGGTGTGGGTCCGCGTTATTGCCCTTCAATTGAAGATAAGGTTGTGCGCTTTGCTGATAAGAATAAGCACCAGATCTTCCTTGAGCCTGAAGGTGCTGATAGTATAGAGGTGTATCCAAACGGTATATCTACCTCATTGCCTATTGATATTCAGATGAAGATGATACGCACCATCGCGGGGCTTGAGAATGTAGAGATACTACGTCCAGGTTATGCTATTGAGTATGACTATATAGAGCCAACAGAGCTACGCCATACGCTTGAAACAAAGAAGGTCCCTTCTTTATTCCTTGCTGGGCAAATCAATGGAACAACTGGCTATGAAGAGGCTTCAGCGCAAGGGTTGATGGCTGGTCTTAATGCGGCCTGTAAGGCGCTAGGCAAGAAGCCTCTTGTCTTAGATCGAGCTGATGCTTATATCGGCGTTCTTATAGATGACTTGGTAACCAAGGGGACGAATGAGCCTTACCGTATGTTTACATCGCGTGCCGAGTACCGCTTGCTGTTAAGGGCTGACAACGCCGATATGCGCCTTACACAAAAAGGTATAGACCTTGGCTGTGTGGGCGAGCAAAGGCAAGTAGCATTTAAGGCGAAGCTTGAGGCTGTGGTTGAAGCTGAGTCTGTGATCCGTTCCTTAAAGGTTAAGACGTCATCACCTTTTGGTGCGAAGGTTAAGGAGTTGGTTGGTTCATACCGAGAGACAGTATCTCTGTTTGATGTCATAAAGCGCCCGCAAATTACACTTGATATGGCTCTTGAATACTATGATGAGTTGAAAGCTTTGCGCGATGATGCCTGTGAGCAGGTTGAGATTGAAGCGCAATATGATGGCTATATCTCTAGACAGAGAGAGGATGCGGAAGTGCTTCGCCGTGAAGAGTCTTTCGAGATACCTACGGACTTTGATTATAATGAGATTAAAAGCCTTTCAACTGAGGTGCGTCATAAGCTTGAGACTTTTGCGCCGGCTACGCTTGGCGCAGCAGGTCGTATTAGTGGGGTAACACCATCAGCACTTACGTCGCTCTATATCCATATCAAGAAAAATTATTCAGAAAGAAGAGTAAATGACTGATCGACAATTATTTATAGATAAATGCGTAGGACTGGGTATTAACCTTTCTACGGAAAAATTAGAGCGTATAGATACATACGCTTTTCTTTTGGAAAAATGGCAAAAGAAATTTAACCTTATCGGACCTGATACAGTTCCGTATATATATAGTCGGCACATTTTAGACTGCGCTCAAATAGTACCTCTTATAAAAGACGATGACTTTGTACTTGATATTGGAGCGGGTGCAGGACTACCTGCAATTGTTATTGCAATTTTAACAGGTGCAAAAGTACATGCTTGTGAAAGGGTAGGAAAAAAGATCCAGTTTATGAGTGAAGTAAAGAGGCAGTTAAAATTGGGTGATCGTTTTATGCCTCTGCAAGAGGACGTTTATAAGTTAGACAAAAAATCTAACCCGTATTCTGTGATAACTTCGCGTGCATTTTCTGAGCTTGATAATATTTTAAAGGCTGGCAATGCTTTACTTAGCAACTCGGGAAGATATGTACTTCTAAAAGGTGTCGGTGTTGGTGCTGAAAAAAATAACACAAAGTTAATTAAAGACATGACAGTCGAAGAAAAAGATAGTATAACTTATGCAGGTGGAAAAATATTGGTCATTAAACAAGTTCCACGTGAAACATAAAAAGAAGATGAGAAAATGGTAAAGATTATAGCACTGTCAAATCAGAAGGGTGGCGTTGGTAAGACAACTACAGCCCTAAACCTTGCAACAGGATTAGCTGCAAGTGGAAAAAAAGTTTTAGTGATCGATTTTGATCCTCAAGGAAATACATCAACTGGTTTTGGTATAGAGAAACTGAACACGAAAAAAAACAGCTACTCACTTTTGATGCATGATGCCCCTCTTGAAGAAGTGGTACATAAAACAATGGTGCCAAATTTAGAGGTTGTGCCGTCCACAATACATTTAAGTGGTGCAGAAGTTGAGCTTGTTCCTGTTATGGCTAGAGAGCGCCGTTTAAGTGAAGCGCTTGAAGGTAAAGTTGATGGTTATGATTACGTGTTTATTGATTGCCCGCCTTCTTTAGGCTTGCTTACTTTAAACGCTTTAACAGTTTCAACAGATGTTATGGTTCCTTTGCAGTGTGAATTTTTCGCAATGGAAGGTTTGTCACAACTTTTCCAAACAATCGATCTTGTTAAAAAGAATCTAAATCCATCTCTAAAACTTTCAGGTGTGCTTTTAACAATGTTTGATGCACGTAATAAACTTTCTTCAGTTGTTGAAGCGGATGTGCGTCGTCACTTAGGTGATAAAGTTTACCAAACAATGATTCCGCGCAACGTACGTTTGTCTGAAGCTTCTTCTTTCGGTCTTCCAGCATTGCTGCATGACTTTAAGTGTGCAGGTGCACAAGCTTATATGAAACTTGCAGCTGAGATGATTCGTCATGATGCTAAAACTCAATCTGTGAATGTAGGGGTAGCTGCATAATGTCAAACACTCTAGGAAAAGGTTTAGGCGCATTGTTGGACGATGCGGCATCAGGTGCTGTTTCACAGGGAGGGACAACTCCAGCAGAGGCTACATTGCCTGTTAGGTTGCTGGTACCCTCTTCGGTTCAACCTCGTAGAGAGTTTGATGATGAAGCTTTAAATAGTCTGGCACAGTCTATCCGCTCTCAAGGTATTATTCAGCCGTTGCTAGTAAGGCCTATGCCAAATGGTACTTATGAAATTATTGCGGGTGAACGTCGCTGGCGCGCATCTCAAATGGCAGGGCTTACAGAAGTGCCTGTGGTTGTACGTGAGCTTGCTGATGGCAAAGCGCTTGAGATTGCGATTGTGGAAAACGTACAGCGTGACGATTTAAACTCAATCGACGAAGCAGATGGTTATTTGCGTTTGGTAAACGAGTTTAATTACACGCATGAGGAGATGGCACGTGTTACCGGAAAAAGCCGTAGCCATATTACAAATTTAATGCGCCTTCTTTCATTGCCAGAAAAGGTGAAGTCTTATGTGATGTCTAAGGATATTTCTATGGGGCATGCACGTGCACTTCTTGGTTTGAACGAAGATGAAAGCTTGCAGTTGCGTATTACAAAGCAAGTGATCAAAAAAGGATTATCAGTCCGTGAAACAGAGGCGCTTGTTCGCAAGCACACTGAAGGCGGTGATGGTAAGCGCAAGGAAGGTCGTACGACTGACTTTGCAACACGTGAAATTGAGACCCGAGTGGCTCAATTATTGAAACTGCCTGTTACTTTGAAACAAAAGGAAGGTGTAGGTTCAATGACTATTGCATTTAAAAGCGAAGACGAAATGACCAATTTGTTGAAAGTTTTAGGTGCCTAGATAATAGTTTTGACCAATTCTATTATTTAAAATCTCTTATCTTGTACCGAAAATGGCGCTCCCTACTCTAATGTGGGTGGCGCCATTTTCTATGGCTTTTATATAATCATCGCTCATACCCATGGATGTGCATGTAAGCCCTTCCCTTTTAGCAATCTCTGAAAGTTCTTTAAAGTATACAGTCGCGCTTTTATCTTTTGGTGGTATGGTCATAAGCCCTATAACGTTAATATGTGGGCACAAGCTCCTTATCTCTTTTAGAAGGTCTGGTAGCTCGGATGTTTTACAGCCGGCCTTGGTTGGCTCGAGTCCTTGGTTCACTTGTATAAAGACATTGAGTTGTGCCCTACCCTGCTTGATACATTCTTTTTCGAGTGATTTTGCAAGTTTTAGACGATCGACACTGTGTATGGTATCAAAATATTTAACAGCTTCATGTGCTTTGTTTGTTTGTAAGTGGCCTATAAAGTGTAAGTTACATCCAGAAAATGCGTCAATTTTATCAATTGCCTCTTGTATGTAATTTTCACCAAAATGTAGTATTCCAGCATTTTTTGCGGCTATTATTTTCTGTGGGCTTTGTTTTTTGCTAGCAGCAATCAATATAATGCTATTTTCTCTTGATTTCGCTATAAGTTGTTGAATAGTATACATTATATATTTTTCTCGCTGTTGTTTTACTGTTGTATAGATGTGACAATTTATTAAGCACTTTAATGTAATTATCATTGTAAAACAACGGTATATATCAAATAATTTGAGGTTGTATAAAAAACACACACCATACAATGTAAGGTGTATATTTTTTGTTTTTTATTTGACCTAGGCTATGTTGGGAGCATAAGGTTTACAGCGTGAGAGATTCGACTCGCTCAAGATTCGAATTGTTAGAGAGAACAATAACTCCTTAGGAGAGATAATATAATGAAAAAAACACTTCTTATGGCAACTGGTGCTCTTGTAGCTGCTGGTTTCGCTGTAGATGCTAAAGCTGTAGACGTTGAGCTCTACGGTCAAGTAAACAAAACAGTAATTTCAGCTGACAACGGTACAAACAGCGAAGTTACATTCAGTGATAACGATAAGTCTTCAACACGTGTTGGTCTTAAAGGCGAACAAGCTCTAGACAACGGTCTTACAGCTTCTGTGTTGGTTGAATACGAACTAAACGGTAACGCTTCAAACGGTGACTTACAAGCCGTTTCTTCATCAGCTTCTACACTTACAGAGCGTCACGCTCGTGTTGGTTTAGCTGGTGCATTCGGTGCTGTACACGTAGGTCACACATCTACAGCTACAGACGGTATTGCTGAAATTGATATGGCTGGTGTTTCTGACATTCTTGGTTCAGATATCACTGACTTCGGTGGTGCGACTAATTTTGTTAACGCTGCAACTAAAGCCTCTTCAGGCGTTAAAGTTTCTGATGTATTCAAAAACTTTGATGGTGGCCGTGGCGATGCTATTGCTTACCACTCACCAGTTATTGCTGGTTTCCAAGGTCAAGCATCTACATCAGAAGGTGGTGACATTCAAACTGCTGTACGTTACTCAGGTAAGTACGACGCTTTCGCTGTTAAAGCTGGTCTAGGTTACGAAATGATGAACAATGCATCTGCAGGTAACAGTGAATCTTTATTGGCTGGTTCTGTAACTGTTAAGCACGATTCTGGTCTAGCTGGTACTGTTGCTTACGGTAAAGAAGGCAACGAATCAGGTGCGGAAGCTTCTTCTGTATACGTTAAAGCTGGTTACGCTTGGGACGCATTCGAAGTTGCAGCTGATTACGCTAAGTTCGACTCTGACGCTTCAAACAAGCGTGAAGGTAAAGCTTACGGATTCGGTGGTCAGTACAACCTAGGACACGGTGTATCTCTAGCAGGTGCTTACCGTTCACTAGCGGTTGATGATAACACAGCTGTATCTTACGACGATATCGACCTAATCATGGCTAACTTACGCGTTAAGTTCTAAGTCTGATTTAGATATTACAAAAGGGCCCGCTTTAAGCGGGCTCTTTTTTTTGTTAACAAATGTTGTATAAGCGGTTAGAATGCCGTTTCTAATTCAAATTAATAATGATAAACAGGTATCTCAATATGAAAAAACAAATCACAAAAAACGTTATGGCTGCTGTATTAGCTGTTTCATTAACAGGCTGCGGCGCAACCATTGAAAGAGCTGAGGTAAACCCAACACCACACGATGCTTATAAAGGTGAAGGTCTTTTTTCTGGTAAATCGGGTAACTTGCTAGATGCATTTGGCAATGATGGTAAAAGTGGTGCAACAGCTGCACAAGCGCTTCCTGTGAATGTTTATTTGTGGCGCGCCTCTTTAGATAGCGTTTCGTTTATGCCATTGGCTTCTGCAAGCGCGCAGGACGGTGTAATTATTACAGACTGGTATGCAAACCCAAACAAGCAAGGTGAGCGCGTTAAAGTGAACGTATTGGTTCTTGGTCAATCTTTTGTTGCACAAAACTTAAAGGTTTCTGTGTTTAAGCAGGTTAAAAAAGGCTCTGAGTGGGTTGACGTTCCAGCAGATAAGGCAACAGCTGCTCAGTTAGAAGAAACAATTCTAACAAGCGCACGTGCCATGAAAATTAAAGTCCAAGCGAGCAAATAATTAATAAGGTTTACAGCAAATTATGACAACACGTTACAACCCTTTTGAAGTTGAAGAGAAATGGCAAGGCGCCTGGGACAGTAAACAGTCTTTTAAAACAGATGTAGATACCTCAAAGCCTAAGTATTATGTTCTTGAAATGTTCCCTTACCCTTCGGGCAAATTGCATATGGGTCATATGCGTAATTACACGCTTGGAGATGTCATTGCGCGCTTTAAAAAGGCTAAGGGTTTTAACGTGCTTCACCCAATGGGGTGGGATTCGTTTGGTATGCCAGCTGAAAATGCGGCGATGCAAAACAATTCGCACCCTAAAACGTGGACAGAAAATAACATTGCAGCCATGCGTGATGGATTAAAGAAGGCTGGTTTTGCATATGACTGGGATAGAGAGCTTGCGACATGTAAGCAAGACTATTACGGACAGCAGCAAAGCCTGTTTATTGACATGTTTAATAAAGGTCTTATCTATCAAAAAGAATCTTTGGTGAATTGGGATCCAGTTGACAATACGGTTCTTGCAAACGAACAGGTTGTTGATGGTAAGGGTTGGCGTAGTGGTGCGCCTGTTGAGCGTCGTTCTATGACACAGTGGTTTATGGCGATTACAAAATACGCTGATGAGTTGCTCGGTGACCTTTCAAAGTTAGATGAGTGGCCAGAACGTGTACGCACAATGCAAGAAAATTGGATTGGGCGCTCTGAAGGTTTATCTTTTTCTTTTGATGTTAAAGGCGCAGATGCTGGTGAAATGCTTGATGTGTATACAACAAGGCCGGATACAATTATGGGTGTGACGTTTTGCTCAATTGCGCCAGAACATCCTCTTGCCACAAAACTCGCTCAGAGCGATTCTAAAGCAAAAGTGTTTATCGATGACTGTCAGTCTATAGGAACATCTCAAGAAGCGATTGAGAAGGCTGAAAAGAAAGGTTATAAAACACCTTACACAGCTGTACACCCTTTCACAGGTGAAGAAGTGCCAATTTACATTGCTAATTTTGTGTTGATGGGCTACGGCACAGGTGCGGTTATGGCTGTACCAGCGCACGATGAACGTGATTATGACTTTGCTGTGAAGTATGGTATCGATATTAAAACGGTTATTTCAGGTGGAAACTCTGAAGAAGGCGCTTATACAGGTGCGGGATCGCTGATTCATTCAGGCGATTTTGACGGTTTAGAAAGTGACGTTGCTAAATCTGCTGTGATTGATAAAATGGAATCGCTCTCAAAAGGCGAGCGTACTGTTAACTTCCGCCTACGTGACTGGGGTATTTCTCGTCAGCGTTATTGGGGTTGCCCTATTCCATTTGTTAAATGTGTACACTGTGGCACAGTGGCAGAAAAGAAAGAAAATTTACCGATAACTTTGCCAGAAGATGTTACCTTTGACGCTGATAAACCAGGTAATCCTTTAGAGCATCACCCAACATGGAAGCACTGCGCTTGCCCAACTTGTGGTGAAAAGGCGGAGCGTATTACAGATACAATGGATACATTTATGGACTCTTCATGGTATTTTTTACGTTATTGCAGTCCTCATTCATCAGAAGTTGTGGACAAAGAAGCTGCTGAATATTGGATGAATGGTGGTGTCGATCAGTATATTGGTGGTGTAGAGCACGCTATTTTACACTTACTGTATTCAAGGTTTATTCATAAGGTAATGCGCGACTTAGGCTATGTAACAGTCGATGAGCCTTTTAAAGCACTATTAACACAAGGCATGGTTTTACATAATTCTTATCAAACAGCTGAAGGTAAGTATTTGTATCCAAGTGAAGTAGATATAGATGGTGACAATGTGTCATACCAAGGTAAGCCTGTGAAAGTGAATCGTATGGAAAAGATGTCTAAATCTAAAAACAACGTTGTTGAGCCTATTACATTGATTGATAAGTACGGTGTGGATACAGCCCGTCTGTTCATTATGTTCCAAGCACCAGCAGAACGTGACCTTGAATGGTCAGATAACGCTGTAGAGGGCGCATGGCGCTTCCTCGGGCGTTTATGGAACTTAGTTGACGCATCGAAGTTGGCGGTTTGTAATAGTGGTGTTATTGCGGTAAGTCATTTGCAGGATAAGGCTGATATTGAGATGAAACGTCAAATTCACCAAGCCATTGCAAAAGTGACAAAAGACGTTGAGAAATTCCAATTTAATACAATGATTTCTGCGGTGATGGAACTTTCAAACAAGTTGTCATCTTATGACATTAAAAATGACATGCAAAAAGTGATTTACCGTGAAGGTGTGGAAGCTTGTGTACGTTTGTTAAACCCAATTGTACCGCATATCACTGAAGAGCTTTGGAGTATGCTTGGGCATGATATTCCTTTAACTGAAACAGCATGGCTTGATGTGGATGAAAAGGCTGTTGTAGAAAGTGAGATAACACTTGTTGTGCAAATGAATGGTAAGCTTAAAGAGCGTTTAACCGTTCCTGCTGATATTGCCAATGAAGATGCAGAGAAACTTGCTTTGGCAGCTGTTCAAGAACACTTAGAGGGATTGACTGTACGTAAATGTATCGTTGTGCCAAAGCGTTTAGTAAATATTGTAGTAGGATAAATTGATGAAAAAAATAATATCTTTAATTGTTGTTTTAAGTTTATGTGCTTGTGGTTATAGCCCTGTTTATAAGCAAACAAAAGAATTGGTTGAGTCAGTGCAGGTGCGTGAAGTGCGTATGGTTGATATTATTCGTTCAGCTGGTGAGCGACGCGTTGCTCAGCTTACAAACAAGCGTTTGTCACAGGTGTTTATTGCAGGTGAAGACTCTGCTTATAAGCTTGATATAACCATTGAAGAAACAAAGAACACACTTGCTGTCCTTCGTGACGCTACAGAAGACCGTTTAGAGATCGTTTTACAAGCTGAGTTGACACTTTATAACACGGCAGGTGAAAAAGTATTTGAAAGATCTCTCAGCGCCGAAGCTCCATATAATGTAGAAACATCTCCTTTTGGTACAGATTCTGGTAAAGATAGAGCACGTAAAAGTGCTGCTATTTCTTTAGCGGAGGAAGTTATCCATCAAGTAAACTACTTTATGTATACACAAAAATAAAGGTGAGCCATGAAGTGGTCAATAAAACAAATTGAATCTGCGTTAAAGCAAAACAACCCCGATTGGAAAGGGCTTGTTTGTGTTTACGGTGAGGACGCAGGGCTTGCAAAAGATTTGGCCAAGAAAATTGCTTTATCAATAGCACCAGACCTTAATGATCCTTTTGCTGTAGACCGTATTCGTGTTGAAGATATTTTAGAAAACCCATCCGCACTTCATGATAGCGTCAACACAGTTTCCTTTGGTTTTAGTAATAAGTTGATATACTTAGAAGGTGTAAGTAAGGACTTACCTACACAGGCAATGCAAAAGGTGTCGACGGCGATTGTTGATGTTTTAGATGTACTTCAAGAAGGGGTGACTGTTGTGTTTGCGGCACCTGGTTGTGAACCAAAGCAGGCAATGATTAAGCATTTAGAAAAGCATAATCAAGCGATTGGAGTGCGTTGTTATGTCGATACATCTCAAGGGGTAAGGGGGGTTGTTACAGAATACTTCCAAAAGGCTGGTAAAAAAATTACACCAGATGCGTTGGCATTTTTAAGTGAAAATTTAGGAAATGACAGGGCTGTAACACTCAGCGAGCTCGAAAAACTAAGCATATATATGGGGAATGGGGAATCTGTTACTCTGGCTGATTGCTTGGAGACAATATCGGCTGCACCTTCGGTTAATGCATTTAAGTTGTGCGATGCCATTGGTTTGAGAGACCGCCAAAAAGCAGATGAATACTTAAACTATTTAAAAGAAGAAGGTCAAGACGGTAATATGGTATTAGCCCTTGTTATCCGCCATATGCGTCGCTTGTTGCAAGCGAAGGAAATTGTAGAGCAGGGCGAAAGTGTCGACCGTGCGATGATGTCTTTAAAACCGCCTGTGTTCTTTGGAAAGCGAGAATTTGGTCAGCAAATTCAAGGATACCCTAAAAAGCGCCTACAAGCGTCTTTAAACCGTTTGTGTGATTTACAGTTAGAATCACGTCAAGGCGGGGCAGAAAGTGACTTGGTTATTGCGAGAGGGATTTTAGCGCTATCATTTTAGATATAACTCCTTTATAGGGTGAATAGACGGCGAATAGAAGAGGAACTACATAAGAAAAAGACACCTAAAAGGTGTCTTTTTTATGCGATAAGGCGAATGGTTTATATTAAACCGACGCTCACTTGTATACAAAAGATGTTTGCAATGCTTTTAAAACCCCCAAGGGTTGAAGAATCTTTTGATACCACTGCGTTCGCGTACATCAATATCTTCTGGTAATGTAGGGGGGAATTGCTGTGGCGCTGCAATGCGTTCAACAGAGCTATTGCTGCGCACTTCATAGACACTATAGAGGCGGCTTGGTGTGCCATCCTTGTTAAAGCGTACTGTGCCACCATGTAATTTGTAACCCTCAGGTTTGTATAAAAGGTCTGCAATAAATCTTGGATTTCCTTGGCTTTCTTCATAAAGATCGCTCAATAAGGTAATGCCATCGTAAGCAAGGATAGTTAAAGGAAGTGGTGTGGTGTTATATGTCGTTTCGATGGCGTTGTAAGCATTTTGTAAGCTTTGGCGTGGTGGTGCTGGGAAAAAGGCGCCACGGATATATTCAGCTCGGTTGTTGTGGATAGATGGGGTTTGCCATTGTGCCGTACCGAGCAATGTAATGTTTTCAGCGTCCATATTATAATAAGCAAGTTGTGAAGCCACGAGTGGAAGTATGTTAGCGTTTACAGGTAAATAAAGAGCGTCAAAATCAACAATGGGCTGAGCTGAAGCTGTTTTTAACTCTTCTAAGCGCTCAAGGGCGGCATCTTCCATTGCATCTCCTACAAGTTTATATTCAGCTTGAAGTGCGCTAAATTCTTCATCGAGTAGTTTTTGAGACTGCGCTACTTTTGCAAGCTGTTTAAGCTCTTTTGTTTGGTCTGGCGATGTTTCATCGAATAAAGCAACGTCACTTAAAGATATATCATATGTTGCAATAGCCGTTTGAAAGGCTTCGCTCATACGGATGCCATATGACGTGTTAGGTGCCAGTATGGCGACAGATTTAATACCGTTATCTGCTGCATACTTAGCCATTATAGTTGCTTGTTCTTCTGGCGCATAGCCAAGGGTTGTTGAATAGCGGGTTGCGATATCAGTGTTAGAAGAAAAGCTAATAACAGGGATAGATGATGAAGTTGTATACTGCATAATGGCCTTGGTATTTTCAGAGGTGAGGGGGCCTAAAATAATATCTGCGCGGTCACCAATCGCTTTTTGTGCCGCTCGAATGGCACCAGTTTCTGTGCTTTGAGTATCTTGCGGGTACAACAAAATATTAGGGTTTGGGTTGTTAAATAATGCTAATTGGGCAGCGGCCAGTAATTGTTGCCCCATTTCTTGGTTGATGCCTGTTAACGGCACTAAAAAGGCTATTTTTAATGGTAAATTGGCTGTGTTTGGCTTAAATCCTGAGCTTGAAAGGTTTTGACTGCTTATCTTCTGGCGTAAACGTTCTATATGGCTGTTGTCTTGGCGTGAGCTGTTTAGGTACGTGTATTTTTCAAGCCATTGTTCAGCGCTGGCAAAATGTTTTTTGTTAAATTCTTGCTCAGCTAATGTTAATTTAAGTTTATCGCTAAATTCTTTTGCAGGTTCTTGGAATGAGCCTTTTTCTATTGCGATATCTTCTAAAATGTCTAGGCTTTGTTCAAACTCACCAAGGTTGGAAAGTGCCAGGGCCTTGCCATATTGGCTATATATATATTCATTTTCATCCAATTCTATAGCTTCTAGGTGGTGAAGTGCTGTTTGGTTTAAACCGTTTTTTAATGCAAATGATGCACGTTCTTTATGTTCTTGAATTGTGAGAGGTATTTCTGTTTGTGAAATATCAACCATTTGTGAAAGGGATACGTCAAATGTGTCTGCCTGATCTGTATTAAACAGAACGCCGTATTCACGTTGCAAGTTAATGCCTTGTGGTTGCTCTAGCTCTTGTGCATAGCTGTGAGTGCTTAAGCTTATCAATACCATTGACAAGGCAGTGTATTTAATGCTTTCTAAACGCATGATATTTCCTTATAAATAAACCATTCTTAAAGAAAGTATCCTATGGAAGATAGGGGTGTAAACAGTAAATGTTAAAAAAATCTCAAATAAAGGGCAAGGTGGGCGAATATCTCGCTTTGATAATGCTTATAACGAAAGGTTATAGGCCTATTTTAATGAACGATAAAAAAGGCAGGGTTGAAGCTGATATTATTGCAATTCGCGGTAAAAGCGCCGTGTTGGTTGAGGTAAAGTGGCGTCAGAGCAAGGAAAAAGGGCATTGGGCTGTTCAACCTGGGCAACAAAAACGTTTGTTACGTAAGTTAAAAATGCTGTCGTCTCATTACCCTTATTTAGAAGCGAGAGTGGATTTGGTGCTAATATACCCCAGCCCTCCCTTTATAGAACATATAAAAAATGCATTTTAACTTTAAATGTGGCCTTGAATTCGTTACAACATGAGGGGTGATTTAAATAAATATCTATATTGGGGGCACTTATGCACAAGGCTATTTTAACTTTTGTTTTATCAACTTCACTTTTTCTAAGCGGCTGTTTGCCAGTTATACTTGGTGGCGCAGCGGCTGTGGGTTACATGGGGCAGCAGGAGCGCGGTGCGAAAGAGGCTGTGAGTGATATCAATATTAAAACTTATATTAAAGATAAACTTACAGGTACATATTATAAGTATTTAACACAGGTTGAAGTTTCTGTATTAAAAGGCAATGTGCTTTTAACAGGTGTCGTTGAATCTCCAAAATCTGCCGCAGAGGTAGAGGGTATTGTGCGCAGTGTGAAAGGCGTGAAAAGTGTTTATAACCAACTATTTACAGACGGTATTTATCCAGCGACAACCTTTTCTAAAGATGCGTGGATAGTAACACAGCTTAAGTCGTTTATGTTCACAGAGGAGGGGATTCACTCAACAAACTATCAAGTCCTTGTGGTGAATGGGCATGCTTATATCTTTGGTTTAGCATCTGATATGGCTGAAAGGGAAGCTGTGAGGCACCTTGCGCGCACAACAAAGGGTGTTGTTCAGGTGCATAGTTATATCAGCCTTTACAAGGGTGAGCCGTTGGTTGAAGAGGTTCCTTTTTTACAACGCCTGCCTTTTATGCAGCCGAAAGTTGATTCTGAAGAGCAGGTGTTTGAATAAGCAAAAACCTGATTTTTTTTTAAGTGTATAAAGGGTCTTCGGGCCCTTTTTAAATGGGTTTATAGGGCTGTGGGATGGTTAAGTAAGGTTTATAGATTTTAAAATGATGATTAAATAGGGCTACTTAGCACGCTTTAAGATGTGTTGTTTGCGAGTCGTGCTCAGCTCATATTTTAGAGTGTATGTAGTGCGTGTGTAAGCCTTTATGCGGGGCAATAGAGAGGTGATTAGGGTTTTTGTGGTCAAGTGTGCTGATTCACTCACGTGTGCAGCTAGAATGTAGCGTCTGTACGCTAACGTCGTTATAGAAGAAATAATGCGGGTGTAGCTGGTATGTGTATTTTATAAAATTAGAGGTGCTATGATCGTAATATCATATCATATAACATTTAACTTTATAGTTTAGATACTTGATTTTATGCAGTAATTTACCTAAAATTGAATTGGTTTCAAGTTAATCCGCGTCTCAAGTAGGATTAAAATATAAAGGACATTGTGCCAATATTTTATTTTTAGTCAGGAGGCAAAAGTGCCCATTTCATACAATTTTCACAATTATACCTTTATTTAACTATTTGGTGTAATGAAAACAGTGGTTGACTGCTTTGTGCTAAAAAGTACAAAAGGTCTAGAAAAGATAAAATTATTGATATATTTACTTGCGATGTAGTATTAATGATACATGTAAAATACAGCTATACAGTTTGGTATCTGGTCATTTGTGTGGTATTGCTGCAAATGCAACGAAAGGTGTGATGGTTGCATGTTCGTTATATGTATGATGGTATGGTACTGCACTGTAAATAAGAACTGACCAATATTTTATATAATTGTAAGTACATACTTACATGATTATTTTATATTTAAACCTTTGTATTTTATAATAAAAATAAGTAAGTGTAATTTTCATAGGTGTATGATGCGGCGTGTATTTTATAGCAAGCTATACCATACATAGTATTAAGAGTTGAGCGATACTATGCGCTATATCACCTTAATCTAAAATTAATCTTTCTAAAATGCTGTCTAAGAGTAGCTGACCGCTGTCTGTAAGTGCTATATTGCCACGATATTCATACAACATACCTAGTAATAAAAGTTCCTCAAGGGCTTGACGAGATGTAAAATTACCATCAAGTAAGTGTTTGCTGACCCCTTTTTGTGTACGAAGCCCCATGAGGATCATTTCTTGTCGTGCTGTTGTATCTGAAATGGGTTCATTTACAAAAAAACCATGTTCCACGTGTTCCACGGACTCGATGTACTTGTTAGGCATCTTGTAATTTTGGGTGGTAATTCGTTTGTTTTCAGTGGTTTGAAGGCGCCCATGTGCCCCTGCGCCAACACCAATATAGTCACCGTATTGCCATATATTATAGTTATGCATGCACATGTAACCATCTTTAGCGAAATTTGATATTTCATAATGCTTATAATTATGCGAAGTGAGTGTCTCTCGCGTTAATTCGTAAAAATCTGCTTGAAGGTCATCGTGCATAGGTTGCCATTTGTTTTTTTTGACCTGTGCATAAAAAACAGTATTTTGCTCGATTGTTAATTGATAGGCACTTAAATGCTGTGTGCCAATATTGATTGCATACTTTAATTGTTCACTCCATGAATCGAGTGATTGATTTGGCAATCCAAATATCATATCAAAACTGACATTGTTAAACGTTTTAAGGGCGTGCTCAACTGTCTCTCTGGCTTCTTTGTCGTTGTGTTCGCGCCCTAAAAAAGCCAAATCATCCTTATTGAAAGACTGTACGCCAACGCTTAATCTGTTAATACCTGCTGCTTTAAAGTCTTGAAATTTACTTAATTCTGAGGAGGTTGGATTGGCTTCTATTGTAATTTCAGTTGCTTCGCTTACTGTATACAGTTGGGATATTTTGTTTAAAATAGTTTCTATATAGGCTGGCTTCATAAGTGAAGGTGTGCCGCCTCCAAAAAATATGCTAGAAATATTTCTGTCACCTGTTAGGTTTATTTGGTTATCTAAGTCAGTTAAAATAGCGCGTACATAAGCTTCTTGTGGCGCATTTTCAGCCACATGCGAGTTAAAGTCACAGTAAGGGCACTTACTTTTGCACCAAGGCCAGTGAACGTATATAGAGAGTGATTTTTTCATGTGGGGACTATAACAGGGCTTGTAATTTAAGCAAGTAAACATTACGATTTGGTATACATAAATATCTAGCTACCCTACCTTTTAATGGAGGCCTATTATGGGCACATCTGAAAATGCAGCTGCAGACATTGTTTTAAACGCTGTTACATACCCAGAATTAACAGAAGATGAGAAGAGTCGTCTTAATTTGACCATGCTTCAAATTGTGGAAGAGCACAACAAGGCACGTGTGAGTGATTTACAGCAAGCACAAGACCTTATTAAACAGGCTTTAACCATTACGGTTTACACTTTTGTGGCGATGTCAGCCTTGAAATCGATACAGGTTTTTATAGCCTTTGCTGGTGTTTCTTTCATTATAAATAATGGATTAGGTGCTTTAAATAAGTATAAAAGCCGTTTTGAAACACGCTTGCGTGCCGAAGTGCTAAAGTCATGGTGTACGCATGGGCGTTATGACAAAATTCAAAGCTTTAATGGTATTTCACGTAGCGTTAAAATAAGAGATATTACCTTTTTGGAGGTTTTAACCAGTAAAAAAACTATTGTATTTACTTATATTGCCTTTGTGATGGCTATTATAATGGCCAGTTATTTTGGACTACCTTCACTTTTAGACACTGCAAATGTTGCTGTTTTAAAGGGGAATTAACGAAAAATGGAGAGCATAAGCTCTCCATTTTTATTGTGCGATGGTTAATTTTCTTGTTCTTTAGTGATCTGATTCTGTAGAGAGCACATGTTGAACTTAACGTTTTGATTTTGTTTTAAAGGTAGTGTTACACAGGGGTGGTGTTTAGATTTTAAACCTTTAAGTTTAAATGGGAGGTTTTGATGCTTTTTAACAAATTCAGCTAGATTTTGAGCTGTAAATTCAATATGTTCCCAGCCCGAGTTATAAGTTGAGCTTACTTTGATGTCAGGTATTTCAATGACATCAATGGTATAGATATCGTCAATAACGATAGGGGTCAGTAATTTAAAGGTTGTGATGCGTCTATTACTTATGATGGTATCTTTTGCTAAGATATCAGCAAATTCATAAAGCTCGTGACACATTTCTTCATATTCTTGCGTGCTGTTGCAGCGCCAGCAGGCGTGGTCTAGCATGAGAGTGGAAAGGTCTATATGGTAACCTTTAAGTTGGTCAATCATATTACTGACAGCTTGTGGTAGTAGGTGAAGTGCGCGCTGGGCGTTATTCATAAGGTTTTGCCTCTAATGTTGGTGCACCTGTGGGTGCTTTAGATGGAGGATTGTAAGTATTTTACAAGTTTTTCAAGGGCAATGGAGCGTGCGCTCATCGTGTTTTTAAGGGTAGGGTCCATTTGTGCAAAGGTTTGAGTTTGTCCATTTGCTATAAAGATGGGATCGTAGCCAAAACCTCCGTCACCATGCGGTTCTTGCGGAATAAGCCCCTCAATTTTACCTTCAAAGTAGTGGATGTTATCGGTACAGTCTTTGTAGGCAATGACGCAAATAAAGTGGGCAGATCGTTCCTTGCCTTGTTTATCTGCAATTTCTTTAAGTACACGGCTATAGCCACCTTCGTAACGGGCAGAATAAACCCCTGGTGAACCCTTTAAGGCGTCGACACAAAAGCCTGAGTCATCTGCTATGCAGGGAAGTCCGCTTTCTTTAAAAGCGCTTTCTACTTTTAATCTGGCATTGCCGTGAAATGTGGCTTCAGTTTCTTCAACGTCAGGTAAGTTTGCGCTATCTGCGTCTATCAATTCTACCCCTAAAGGGGTTAAAATGGTTATAAGCTCAGCCACTTTCTTTTTATTGTGACTTGCAACAATAAGTTTTTTCATATCAAAGTCCTTGATGAAGGGTGGGAGGTCAAAAATGGTTCGGTGTTGCCTTTTAACGGGCGTAGAATACACTTTTTACTCTTTAGGCGCTATTTATTTATAGGCTTTCCCCTGTTGCTTGTTTTTGCATGGTGATAAGGTCGGCAATACCAGCTTTGGCAAGGGTCATCATTTCGTTGAACTGTGCTTCTGTGATTGGTGTTTCTTCTGCAGTTGCCTGAATTTCAACTAAGCCACCACTTTCGGTAATAACATAGTTGGCATCGGCGATAGCGTTTGAATCTTCCATATAGTCGATGTCAAGCACAGCGCCATTTTCAGTGATACCACAGCTAATCGCTGCAACATATTCACGTAGTGGGTTTTCTTTAAGTTTGCCATCAGCTATCAGTTTTTGAATGGCAAGGTTTAAGGCGATATAAGCACCCGTGATAGAGGCTGTTCTTGTGCCACCGTCGGCTTGAATGACGTCACAATCAAGCCAAATTGTATGATGGCCTAGCTTTTTAAGGTCGATAACAGAGCGTAAAGAACGTCCAATAAGGCGCGCAATTTCAACGGTACGGCCAGATTGTTTGCCTTTTGAGGCCTCGCGGTCTATGCGGTCGTGTGTGGCGCGTGGTAACATACCATATTCAGCCGTGACCCAGCCGCCTTTAACGCCTTGAGCCTTCATCCAGCGTGGTACAGAATATTGTACAGAGGCTGTGCAGTGTACCTTTGTGCCGCCAAATGAAATAAGGCATGAGCCTTCTGCATAGTCATTTATGCCTGTTTCAACGCTAATTTCACGCATTTCGTTGTTGTTGCGTTTTGAAGGGCGGTTTGACATCTCTGTATTCCTTTAATTTAAATTCTATAATGGGTATATTGTGTAGCTTATATAGCTTATTTTTGCGCTTTTAGGAAGTCGATAACGTCTTCGTGGTGTGTCTTTGTTTTGACTTTTTCAATGGTGTGGGCAATCACACCTTTTGGGTCTATGATGTATGTAATACGGTAAATACCGTCATATTCACGCCCCATAAACTTTTTAAGACCCCATGCCTCATACGATTTAAGCATGTTCTTGTTGTCGCTTTCATCGCCAAGAAGGGTGAAATTGAGCTCTTTTTTCTCTTCGAATCTTTTTAAAAGGGCGGCTCTGTCGGCGCTAACACCAACGGCTACGGCGTTTAAAGCGTCTAGGTCTTGTTTGTGTTGAGCTAAGGCACAGGCTTGTACGGTGCAACCAGGGGTTAGGGCTTTAGGGTAGAAATATAAAACAACCCATTTACCTTTAAGCTGTTCAAGTGAAACACTTTCTCCGTTTTGGTTTGGGAGTGAAAATGCGGGCGCTTTTGTACCAATAGTCAGCATGTGATAACCTTTCTTAAATTAGGATTATGAGTATAACACAAAAAAAAGACCTGCGTGGCAGGCCTTTTAATGTTGTTCGATATTTATCCATTTATAACTGATTTTATAAATGCATCATGCAATTCTGATTGGTTAAAAAACGTTTTGACAGTATTGCTTACTATAGGGCTTTGACCTCCTCCTACGTGATTAAGTAGGTCTGTTTCAGGGTTTTTAGAAAAAGCGAAAGAGGCTAGCACTTTATCCCAGTTCTTTTTGTAAATGTTTGTGAGGAGGTCTAGGTGTATATAGGCATGTGTGCTTATTATATTATGGCCGCCACCTTGGGTGTGGCAGTCTAGTGCTTTACTGTACCATAAGCATTCAAGGGAGATATCCCCACAATATTCCTTTTGGGAAATATGAATGCTTGGAATGGCTTTTGTACGGCCTGACTCCAAGTGTTCAATTACACTTATAATGCTTGATTTGTATGTTGTGTTATCGGCATAAGTGGCTTCAATTTTTGGAATGATTATGCGTGAAAAAATATCCATTTTTTCATTTAATGTCTCACCCCACAAGCAATTTTGAAGTAAAGGAAATAGGTCTAAGTTAAAGCCTATAAGGTTATAATAGTCATGAAAGGTTAGTTGTTTCCCTGCTTCAATGCTTTGAAGATTGGTAGGTAGGTTTGGCCACTGCTTTTCACTCACAAGGCGCATAAGTTGTGCGATTGAATAAGTTTTCATAAGGTTTTCCTCATGTGAAACGGAAATAGGAGGGGTGTTTATGGCGCTATCATGCCATAGAATTTTATTGTATGCAATGCTGTATTGCGATTAAAAATAATAAAAGCGCCATAGGCTGTGTTTATTAACCTATGGCGCTATGTTGCTTTTTTTTAAGTTTACTTCATTAAAACAAATTCTTCTGCGCTTGATGGGTGAATGGCAACGGTTGCGTCAAACTGTGCCTTTGTAAGCCCTGCACGAACAGCCACAGCGAATCCTTGAATAATTTCAGGGGCGTCACGACCTGCCATGTGTAGGCCTAAAACAACATCGGTTTTGTTGTTGACGACCATCTTCATAAAGGTGCGTTCTGTGCGCTCTGAAAGAACATGTAACATTGGGCGAAACTCTTCTTTGTATACACTGATATTGTCAGCACCAAATTCTTGGGCTGCATCCTCTTCGCTAAGCCCTACTATCCCCAGTGGTGGAGCCGTAAAAACAGCGCTAGGCGAGACGTCATTAACAGTTTGGTTGCTGCCGCCAAAAAGGTTGTTGGTGACCATGCGTCCATGCTTGATTGCAACGGGTGTTAAGTTGACACGGCCGATCATATCACCGATAGCAAAAACATTGTCATACAAAGTTTGTAAGTACTCATTTACAACAAGCTCACCCTTAGAGTTTAAAGGTGTATTAGCTGATTCTAATCCAATGTTTTGAGTTGCGGCAGCGCGCCCAAGTGCACAAAGTGTGTAATCAGAAGTCAATTCTTCACCATTATCGAGCTGGGTGACGATTTCACCGTTTTCTGCCTTTTGAAGACGCTTAACTGTGCAGTCTGTATGGAAGGTTATACCGCGTTTTTCCATTTCATTTTGAAGATGCTTTCTAATATCTATATCAAATCCACGTAATATGTATGCACGTCGCATAATCACATCTACTTTTGTCCCTAAAGCTGCAAAAATACTGGCAAATTCTAGAGCGATGTATCCACCACCCCAAATCACCATTTTTTTAGGCAGGTTTTGTATATCCCAAATGCCGTCAGAGGTGATCATGTATTCACTTCCTTCAATATCTGATTTTGTAGGTACACCACCTGTGGCAAGGATGATGTTGTCTGCGCTATAGTCGATACCGTTTACTGTGACGGTGTTTTTATCTTTAAGCTTAGCCTTGCCCATAATAAGCTCAACGCCTGCTTTTTCAAGGAGTGAAATGTGTATGTTGTTCAAGCGGTCTATTTCTGCATTACGCTTGTTTGCAAAAGCTTTAAAGTCAAATTTAACTTCTGGTATGTGGAAGCCATAGCCTTTTGCGTCAACGATACTTTCGGCAATGCCGCTGGCATAAGACATGATTTTTTTTGGAACACAGCCACGAATGACACATGTGCCGCCAACCTTAGAATGTTCAGCAATGGCAACCTTTTTGCCATATTTTGCAGCGTTTTTAGCAGCTGCAAGCCCACCTGAGCCTGCGCCAATTACAAATAAATCGTAATGTGTCATGGTTTTATTGTTTCCTTTATGGTAAAAAGTTGTCTATTAACAATTTGACTATATAAGGAGTCCTATGACAGACGCAACAGGAAAAACAGAAGAAAACAAACCAGCGGCTTTTAATATTGTTGGTCAATTCGCAAAAGATATCTCTTTGGAATGTCCGTTGCCACCTTTTGCCAAAGAAGCAGATAAGCTTAAAATGCAAATGGACGTAGGCATTGGTGTACGTGCCTTAGAGGGTAACCAAGGGCACCATGAAGTGTCTCTTAAATTACGTGCTGAATCTAAAAATGAAGCAGGTGCAACATGTTACCTAGCTGAAGTTGAATATGCGGGCGTATTTGTTTTGCAAAACTTCCCAGAAGATCAGGTAACGCCTCTACTTAGCATTGATGGTGCGGCTTTAATATTCCCATTTGCACGTCAAATTTTAACACAGTTGATTGCAGATGCGGGTTACCGTGCCCCTGCTATTTCACCAGTTAATTTCCATGCAATGTTTATGCAAGCACAGAAAAAACCCGCTGAAAAAGCTTCTTAAGCGTAAAGCTTTCGTTATTAAAAAGGCGCCCGAGGGCGCTTTTTTAATTGTTGGTATGACGGATGTTGAGAGAGATGTTTTTAAGGGGTGTTTTCTCTCCTTCAAGTTCCTTTTGAGTGGATTTGATTTGCTCAAGCGTTACTTCTGTATACCTTAAGGTGATATCGGCGTTGAAACCGTCCTTAAGTACATGTAAATATAGGCTTTGAATGACAGCGCCTGGGATGTGTTTTTCGATAATTTTTTCCAGCGCAGGTGTTAAAGTTTCACGGTAAAGCACGCTGGGCAATGGGGCTTGTAGCGCCTTAAATGGGTCGATATGCACAATAATGTCTGCCACATGCTCAATGTCGCGCTGTAAGGCGTCTTCAATGCTGTGTGCAATGGCGTGGCCTTCACTTACACTGATGTTAGATGGTACATCGGCATGGACATCAATCAAAATTTGCCCGCCAATACTGCGTGCGCGTAGTTGGTGAAAATCAATCACACCATTGACCATGGATATAGAGTTTTTGATTTTTTCGAGCGTTTCTTCATCGACAGAAGCGTCGACAAGTTCGTTAAAGGCACCGTGACCAATTTTATAAGAAATTTTAAGTAAAAATGCTGTTACAAAAAGGGCTGCTAAAGCGTCGGCCACAAGGAAGCCCATCATGTTTAAGCCAATACCTATAAGGGCGGCTACAGAAGACATACTATCTGTTCTGTGGTGCCATGCGTTGGCTAAGATAATAGGGGAGTTAACCTGTTTACCTTTATATGTGCAAAAATGATAAAGACCTTCGTTCCCTAAAATAGAAATAGCTGCTGCGCATAAGGCGATGTAGTTAAGTTCTGGCCTTGCTTCTGGGTTGTTAATGGCTTGAATAGCTTCGTAGCCAATACTAAAGGCAACCGCCGCTAAAAAGAGCGATAAAAACATGGTGCCAAATGTTTCAAATTTGCCGTGTCCGTATGGATGGTCATCGTCAGGGCCTGCATTTGAAATGCGGAGGATGGCATATGTGAATATGTCTGTAATAAGGTCAGCAAGAGAGTGTATACCGTCAGCAATAAGAACGGTAGATCCTGATAAAAAACCAACGATTGTTTTAATAAGACATAAAAATATATTCACAACCACACTAACGAGGGTTGTTATATTGGCAGCCTGCATTTTTTTTGTATTATTAGACATGTTTAAGCTCCGTGGGTTAGTTGGGCGCCGAATTGCATAATTGATGGGATGAGACCGCTTTGAATAAACATAATAATAAGAAGTAAAATAATAGGGGTAAAGTCCATATTTGCAAAGACAGTTGGTATTTTACGGCGAATTTTACGGTAAATAGGCGTTGTTATTTGGTTGATAATGCGGACAATAGGGTTGTATGGGTCGGCATTAACCCAGCTTACAATGGCTGAAGCTATAATAACAATTGTGAGGATAAACAAGACACTGTTGAGCACAGTTGCTAATCCAATAAGAAGGTTTCCAAGAATGTACATTATTTTATCCTCATAATAATTTCCTCTGTATAACGTTATGTATAGATACCACAGCTGGTTATAAAAAAGAACCGATCTTTTTATTCATCCTTGGTATTTTGAGCATTTAGCTATAAAATAAACTCTCTTTAAGTTTGAAATCTGCGGGTGTCGTAGTTATTTATACTTTTAAAGGGTTTATTTAATAGTAAGGTTTGGCTTTTGTTTATGAAAGTATATATACAGCTTGTTTTGTTTTTGCTGGTTGCGTCTTTTGCGCCTGCAATGGCACAGCAAACTTGTTTAAGTTATAAACAGATGGGTGATTCCTCATGTCAAGGTGGGGCTGCAGCTGTTTCTGAAACCTTGATTGAAGAGGTTAAAGAGGAAGAGGTAGAAAAGGAAGTTGTTAAAAACGCGCCTGAACCTGCCAAAATTGAAGAAGAAACCTTAGATACCCGTATTGATGAATATATGGAAACGTATAACAAGCCTCCACGTGAATTTGTGGCGTTTAACTTAGAACCTACGCTTGAAAATGCTTTGACATGGGCAAAAAAATATAAAGAGCTGATGGAGCGTAACCATAAACTGACAGCCGCATGGGGGCAAGCCCAAACAATCTTGCAAGATATGGAATCGAAAGGACAACAGGTGCCAGGCTATCAGCCGATGCCTGAAATTCCAGACTATGGATCAGCTTTGCCTCAAAGTTTTAATACTTTTGGTGGAAATTTACCATCACAGCGCAATGACTATGCGGGTATAGCTACAAAAAGTAATATCAATCAAGGTGCGCCAACACTAGGGTTTGCTCAAAATGACCCTGTACCTTCACCGTTTACAGCAGAGCGTGGTTCGCAAGCTATAACAACAGGAGCTCAAGCCTTTGCGGGGGGTAGTTTAACAAGTCATGCCAATGGGCCTGTGGATATTAGTTATTATTTTAGTGCTGAATGTCCGTTTTGTAAGAAGTTTGAAGCGGGATTTAAGTCATTAATTGCTGAGCTTGGTAGTCACATAAATGTTATTTGTGTGGATATGACGCCAAGCACTAGAACAAAGGAAAATATTAACGGCAAGATTGATTGCTCATGGCGCGCTGCCGTACCTGGCGAAGCAAGCGCTTTTGGTGTAACAAGTACACCAACACTTCTCATTGACCGTGGGGCAGGTAAAGGTTTGGAAAAAATTGAAGGTGTTGTTGATATGGATAAATTAAAATCTTTCTTGATGGAGGGACGTTAAATGTCACAACAATTAGACAATGCTTTTGACTGGCAAAAGATTGCGCGTGAGCGCATGCTATGGCTTGTGCGTCCAATGTTGGTGATTGGTTTGGTGACATGGGTGCTTATGCCGTGGACGACAGACCCAGCTAATTTAGAGCGTAATTCATTGATTGGATTTTTAGGCGGTGCTTTGGTGGGTGTTTTAGCCACGAAGGACGCTTGGGTGCACTTTTTGGTAACCCGTAGAAAAGATACAAAGCATAGACGAAACCGTATGCCAGATGAATACTATTTTGGTAAGGTTATTAAAATATTACAATGGGATGGGGAGACAAAAAATTGAGCGATAGCGACTTTGAAAGCTTAAACATTAGCTCTAATTTAATGACCCGTCACTGTTTGGGTATTGCTGCCACGGGTGGTGGTAAGTCCAACTTTTTAAACCTTATTTTAAAACAGCAAATGATGAGCGGTGGTGGGGCTATCCATATTGATGGTAAGGCGAACCGTGAGGAAATTTTAAAGTTCTTAAACTTGGCACGTCAACACGACCGTTGGCAAGATGTGCGCATTATTAACATTTCAGATTCATCTATCTCAAATACATATAACCCACTTTTACGTGGAGACAATGACGAAATAACCAGCCGTATTATGCAATTACTTGACGGTAAGGGTGACCCTTATTTTAGGGGGCAAGCGGCGCGTGGTATGCGTGCCATTGCGGGGATGTTGACAGCGATTGGCTTGCCTTTTAACTTTGGTGACTTAAACGTCTTAATGTCGAATGAGTCGGCGATGCGCTGGATGTTGTTAAACGGCCCTAAAGAGACAAAAGAATATCGCGATTTTAAAATTTTTCTCGATCAAATGATGGAAGTTGACAGACGTACAGGTCAGCAAATTATTAACGAGAAAAAAATGCAGCACACCTTTGGTGACTTGGCTTCTCGTTTGCATTCTTATTATGTAAACGAAGCGGGTAAAGTTTTAAATGAATATAGCCCCGAGCTTGATATTTATGATGCGATTAAAAACAATCTACTTGTTTATGTTTCGTTGCCTATGCTTTCTAAAAGTGAAATTGCAGTCGATTTTGCTAAGTTTTTGGTATCTGACATCCGCACAGCGATTGGACAGGTTCAAAACGACGATTATAAGCCTTCGCCAACATTCCTTATTTTAATGGATGAGTTTTCGTCTTATGCGCAGTCTTCTTTAGCACCTGTGTTTGAACAAGCGCGTTCGAGTAATATTTGTTTGTTCCCATTTATCCAAACTTATTCGTCACTTAAAGACAAAGACCGCGGCTTAAGCGATGACTTTGCGGCGAAAATTTTTGGTAACACTTGGAATAAAATTTCATTCCTTTTGCAGGAGTCAGAATCCTGCGAGGTTATGAGCCAGATTGCTGGTGAGTCTTTACAGAAAAGCGTGAGTGAAAGCTTTAGTGAGTCTTTAAGCTTTGCCTCTGGAGATGATGATTCATCTGCTTTGCGTGCAGGTGGCCGTGGCCGTGGTTTTGGTAAGTCAATTAGCTATGCTTATGACAAGATTGTGAGGCCTGAAGACTTTAGGACTTTAAAAGACGGTGAGGCCTTATATATTGGACGTAATAGTGTGGTGAAAATTCAAGTGCCATTGCTCAGTTTTAATAATGATAACAAAGAGCTCGATTTTCCAAGATTCCGTATGCCTGATAAGCAAGGGCTTGACATTGCGTCAAAATATAATACATTTGCTCATGATAAATCTTAATTCATTCTAAGGGGGAAAGATGAAAGAATTTGCAGAAATATATGTTAACTATATAGAGCCAAGCTTGAAAGTCTTCTTGATGTTCATGTTGGTTATGGCTGTTCTGGCGTTTTGGGCTAAAGTTAAAGAGGGCAAGCTTCTTGATATGGCGAGCGCAATTTTTCAAGGCACAATTGACTATACATACAAAACTATTTTCTTCGTGGGTATGGGTATTTGGTTGTTTGTACGTAGTGTTGGACGTGTATTTAATATCATTTTTGCAACAGTGCGTGATTTCTTTATTTCACGTATCTAGCCCGCTTCCTATACAGACTAAAAATCTTATTTAACCGCATTGTTGTGCGATAGTTGTCTTTACCACAAGGTATTGCGCTATTTTTAAGCAAAGTAATAATGGCGTTATATCTGTAAAATAAAGATAATGTTAGCAACAGCTGAACTTATCTATCACGTGCTCGGTTTTTTAATGCTTGATTTTAACCCACTCAAAATGTAATGTTTATTTACGTTTAACTTTTTAGTTGAGTGTTTTTTAGGTAAAAAATAAAAATGGACATTTAAAATGAATAAAATTGTAGGCATAATCTGTGTTTCTGTAGCGGTTGCTGGCTGTACGCCAATGTATACCCCTGGACATCAGCCGTCTTCTGGTTATTACCCTCAAAGTGCTGCTTACGGTCAGCAAGGGCAACAAAATCAACCCGTTCACATGTCTTCTCAACAGCTACAGCAGCAACAACAAGTTCAAGCACCTGTTTATGTGCGACCTGAAACCAATGAAACCGTAGATAAAGTAAACACTCTTATTGAGCGCGTGCGCCGTGTTGAGCGTGCTATGTTACGCCTTGACCGCCGTATGCAGCTGATTGAACGTAATGAGCTTTCTCGTATGTCAAACGGTGTGATGTCAAACGATATGAACCAGCCAACAACGCAAGGCGGTTTCCAGCCAATGTCATATGAGCAAAATGAAGCTCAGCCGCAAAGACTACCAGCTGTGCAGCGTCCATACGCCAATCAAGTGCCTGTTTCTGCGCGTGGCGGATACCAGCCTGTATCTTATCAAGACAACCGCATTACATCTTCTTTAGGTGTGGCCAGTGCTACGGCTAACCCTGCTACGTCAAATAAAGCATTGGGTGGGTTTGCAGGCATGCCAAGCTTGGCAGATGATAAATCATCAAGCCATGATGAAGCGAGTTCTGTGTCAATCTGGACAATCAGTTATGAGTCTGGCAAGGTTTGGCCAGGTCGTGAACAGCTTACTTCTTCACGTGAGGTGATAGAAGCGCTTTCAAGTGATAAGCCCGTTGCGCTTTATGCACGTGGTGCAAAGCCTTCTTCTAAAGAATTTAGAGAGCGTGTACGCGCTGTAAGTAAGTACCTTTCTAAAGTTTCAAGCTTGGAAAATGTGCCGATTGCTTCAATGCCAGCGAAACACATGGAACGTGATACTATTGAAATTATTGTAACTAAATAATAGCTACACGTATTTTACAAAGGGAGGTTCGCCTCCCTTTTTTGTGTTTTATATATCATAGATACTATAAAACTGTTGCTTCTTTGCTTTTAAGGGTGTTTACTTTTAGAGGGGTATTGTAAATTACAAAATGATACCTATATATTAAATTGTCCTTTAAAGGGTAACTGAAAAATAGCTTAGGGCTGTTTATAAACTGTATTCGCCAATGGGCGACTTTTAAAATAAAACTGAAAAAGGGGTCACTTACTATGACAACACAAACTAAAGATAAAGCTAAAAATCAATATCAGGCACGTTTAGAAAACCAAAAATCACAATTAGAACGCCACGGTAACTTTGCGGAAGTTGTTATTCGTACAACGCCAGAAGGCACAGATATGATTAACTTTGCACGCCTGTGGGAACACCTACTTGTTGTGGCAGACCGTCAAACAAGGGGTTATATTGCTAAAAGTAGCCGTGAAGATTTTGAGCAAACACAAAAAGATTTCAACGAGAGTGTATCCTTTATGGCTGAAAAGCTAAAAGGTTGCATTGAGCGTCATAATATTGACCTTGCGGGTACAAACTTTATTTCTCGTATTGCACAGCGTTACGAAATTGTTGAGCGCAAGAAGCAAAAGCCTAAGCCAGTAGTTGCTAAAAACGAAGCTTCTGAAGTGAAAGCTGAGCCAAAAGCAACACCTGCACCTGCAGCAAAGCCTGCGGCAACTGAAGAAGTTGATGGCTTTTAAGTCACGCATAAATTAGAAGATACCCAAGGGCTTAACATTAGTATTTTACTTCTGCTTTGCTTTTGGGTACTTTTTTAATCTAAATAAAAATAAGGGGAGTTTGTTATGGACTTTGGGAGAACGGTTGTATTATTCGTATCTGTGCTATTTTTAGCCTGGTGGGTTGGTGCTGTGATGAAAGCTGAAGGGGAAGACCAATATGTTGAGGCTTGTCGCCCTATAACGCTTTCTACAAAATATCTTATGAAGATTACAACAGGTCTGACAGGTTTTACACCTAAGTGGACTGTTTCAGTGAAGAAGAAGCTAGATGGTGGTTGCTATTACTTCTTTGCGACATTTATTTTAAACCAAGACCTTGGTGAAGGTACAGAAGATGATGTGCGCTTTAAAGCACGTACAGGCTCTGTAAGCCCTGGCGGTAGTATTCATCAGTAAACGATATATACTAAACAAAAAGCCTCCTAAATGGAGGCTTTTTGTTATTTAAACAGTGGGTATGGAGTCGTTGTAGACATTTTTAATCATCCCATCAATCTCTTTTACCTTGCGCTGAACTTCTAATATAAGCGTGTTTTCAGTTTTTTGGAGCTCTATAACACCTTGCCATGTTGGGTAGGTGTCGAGTGATTGTCTTAGTTCTGGGAATGTTTCTCGGTCAATTTCTATAAAGATAGCATACGGGAAAGGAATATCGTTTGCTTTTAGGGAGAATGTGCCGCGCTTACAAGCTTTGATATTTTCCCAATTGTCACGGTAAGAGCCTATATCTTTAAAGGCTTGGATAAAGTAAGGCCATGAAGGGTGTTCTTGTGCATCTACTTCCCACAGTTGGAAGTTACCGCGACTTGTAGGTGTGAGTAGGCGCGCATAGCGTTGAACGATGTTCGTAAATGAAATCATTAAAACGCCATTACCAAGGTATACGCCGTCACTTTCTTTTCTAATGTTGGCAGGGTTGACGTCTAACTCTTTTAAGACACCTTGGAAGAATGAATATATTTCATGGTTAAAAGTTTTGATTTGGTTTTCGGTTGGGTTAAAACCATTTGTTTCTGTCGACTCTAAAGACTTTTGGTAGGCCTTGTGTAGGGATTCATATATATCTTTACCTAAAGGATCGCAGTTTGCTGGAATACTTGTAGGGTTGTCGCGGTAGCGAATGGCTGTAAGAATGGCACGTCTAAATTTTTGGTTTGATTTTGTATCATGCCCAAGGTTTTTAAATGTTGGCATTGTCGCTAGAATTGTCGCGCTTAATCCACCGTGTTCATTACAGCGACGGCTATATTTTACAATGTCACGCTTCCAAAACTGTGAAAGTGGGAACTTTTTACGTTTTTCAGTATAGGCATATACCAACGATAAGTCCTGAGCCAGTGCCGCTGCGCGGTGTAAATCCGTTGCGCCTTTAATTTGTTTCATAGCGCGCCACTGTTCTATAGCGTGTTGGTATAAGCTTTTATTTGTTTGCCCTGATATATCATAAGGCCAATTGCGGTAAGTATTCAAAAAGCCAATAAGCTCAGCTTCTAATGGGCTTAACCCTTTAATGCTATAGGGTGCTGCAATAATATCTGGAATAAACTTGCTTAAAGAGATGGGAAAATTAAAACCCGTCCCTGTTTCATCGACGTAACTTGCTTCGAAGCCTGTTATCTTGTGTTTGTTGAAGGTGATAAATTTGGTACATATCCATATAAAGGTGACACCGCCCAAAACTGACCCACCTATATTTATAATGCCAGAAATATAAACACCCCAATTAAGGCCTTTATAAAAGGCGTAGTAGCTTAATATGCTCACAGATGTGACTACAGCTATAAGGATTATAAGGAGCGTGAATCTGAAGCGCGGATCATACATGGTTTTTTTACAACACCTTCTTTGTTATTTAGTTAATACTTATTAACACCCTACTACATTGTATGATAATCTTGCAGAGCAAATCAACCATAGCTACTGGTAAGTGAAATATGTATAAAAAGAATGTATTGAAAAAACACGTAAATGTCACATCATTTAATTTTTTGGTGGCACTTTGTCTTGTAACAAGTGCAGCGAACGCACAGTCGGGCGCTCCTGTTCCAGGGTATGTCCCACCGTTAACGGTTGCACAAGCACCGAATTATGCGGATGATACGCGCGGCGTTTTTGTGCCTAGTCACACGCAGCACCGTATGAAAACGGACGCTGAAGTTCAAAATTATCAAAAAGTAGGCGGAGACAGTTATTCAAACGGCTTACCTACAGGTTCTACACTCCTCGCGCAGGCATATAGTAGTGAAGATTCGTTTGAACGCGAATTGAACCGTATTTCAAACGGTCATGTTGGCAATGAGTCTAACTTAAACCGTATTGCAGCAGGTAATGGTGCAAACCAAAACGCATATTCAAACCAAGGTTACGAAATGCAAACAGCACCAAGCGGTATTCAAAATGGTCAAATGTCTGCGCCACAGGTTGTGCGCACAGGTGAAGGTGTTGAAATTGCACAGGGTGCAGTGCAAAACCGTACGCTTGACATGACAAATAGCCTTGTACGTTTACGTGAAGATCAGGTGTCTATCCGCCGTGCTTTACAGCGTATGATGGATCAAATTGGTGGCGGTGAATGGACAATTGTATGGGATATGGCTGAACAAAATGCAGCATTACCTGAAATGGAAATATCTATTTATACAGAAGAACCTTTCATGAATGTGCTTAATGCTTTGATTGCACGTATTCAAACACGTAGCGGACAGCCATTGCGCGTTATCCGTTATGACAACACACAGCGTCTTGTTATTACAGATCGCACAGGTGGACACCGCTTGGCTGGTATGACATCTTCTGTAGGTGTGGGTGACCTAGATCAAGTAGCTGTTACTGAAAATGTATTAAAGGAAACAATGGTCTCACTTCACTATGATGAAGTGCCTCTTGTGGATGCTTTAGAAAACATTGTTAACCAAGCTGGTAAAGGTGAGTGGAGACTGCGTGTTTACGCTGGACTTGACCAAGTTCTTAAGCCAGCACATATAGAAGAGCCTTTTGCAATTGCTTTAGAACGTCTTCTACGCCTGTTTAACTTGAAGTATGAAGTTTTCCCAGGCGGTAAGTTAATTGTAATTACACACAATAATCGTCTTGGCTATGATGGGATAAATAAATAATGTTTGTTAAAAATCTAAAAAAATTAACATTTGTTGCACTTGCCGCCTCTTTGGTGGCTTGTGGCGAATCGTCGTATCTTCAAAAAGAATCACCAGCAGAAGCATATAAAGACTATAAGTCTGAGCGTAATTCTGTCATTGGTGTTGGTGAGCCCGTTTCATCGCGTCAAATGCGTGCCGATGCAACTTTTAACTTAAAAGGTGACTACCCACTTAATGTTATTATGGGTAAAATTTCGAGCGTATATAACCTTGCTGTACGTTATTCAACGGGTGTGCGTTTAGAAACAACGGAAGGTGTTGTTATTTCTGACTTGTCGTTCGACGAAACAAGAAACTACATTGAAGATGTTTATAAAGTACAAATCGTGCGTGAAGGCGAGCGTCGTTTACTTGTATTGCCATCTATCGATGAAAAGCGTATTGAAAGCTTTACACCTGGTTTAAATGTGAGTTTAAGCCAAATTGTACGTGGTCTTGCAAAGCAGTGTGGTTACAATATAGTGATTACAGAAAATAAAAAGAAATTGATTACAACACTTGTGACAACAAGTTTTAAAGATATTTCATGCCTTGACGCTTTTGATGCGGTGTTAACACCACATGGCATGTCACTTGTTGATAATGGCAATCATTATAGTATTGGCGGTTTTCCTCAAAGACAGTGGGTGTTAGACCTATTTGAGCCGATGCGTAAAGAAACACAAAATATCAATTACTCATCTAGCTTCTCAGGGGAAGGTGCAGCCTCATCTATTTCTGGTGGTGCAGGTAGCGTTGATATAAGCAGTGAGCGCACACTTTGGGATGATCTAGAAAATGACTTGTCAGCACTTGTTGATAAATCATGTGAAGAAATGAAAACAAATATGGCTTCACTTCTTCCTTCAACGGAAGAGGGTGGTGCGGGCGCGCCAAGCGTAACTGACACAGGTTCTTACGAATGTGGTTATGTACGTATAAACCGTACAGTAGGTATGATACAAATGCGCGCACCTCAGTCTGTGTTGCATTCGGCTGATGAAATTATTCGCCATGTTCAAGACATTGCAAGCCGTCGCTTGATGGTGGAAGCGCGTATTATTGCGGTTTCTAAAAAGCATGGTTTTGAACAAGGTGGTGAGATTAAAAGCCTAAAAGGTGGAAAATACGGTTTTGCTTCTAGCGGCGAAAACGTAAGTATTTCTGCGGCTATTACAGACGGGTTGCTTGCTTTAACAGGTGACTATGGTGGTGCATTTAACTATTCAGGTGGAACGTTAGACGCAGCCGTGCGCCTTGCAGAAAGCTTTGGGACAACATATCAACTTATGCAACCGATGATGGAAGTTATGGACCGTCAAAAGGGTATTATGATTGATGGTCGTAATGAAAAATACTTCCTTATCACTAATGAAAAAGAAACAGATAGTGGTATAACGACGACCACAACATCTGCAGAAGAAAAAACGCAATTTGTGGGTGTGCAGTTTAGTGTGACAGCCCAAGTTGCTGACGAAGGTGAGCCTCATACATTGAGCGTACAAATTCCAATGACTGACATTGAACGATTTGTTGTTGTTCCAGACAATAGCGGTTCTGAAGTGCCAGTTGTTACCACACGTGTTATTGACCAAAAAGTACGTATCCGTGATGGTGAGGTAAAGGTAATTGGAGGATTAACAAGAACTCTTGCTGTTGATAAAGAGTCTGGTGTGCCTTTAATGCGCGGTATCCCGCTTGCTGGGAAACTGTTAAACGACGAGAACATTAGTTATGAGAACGTAGAATTTATCGTGTTATTGCAAGTTAAAAGACTGTACTAACAGGTATAATTAATGGAGCAATCCATAAAGAACAATAATAAACTTAAGATTTAGTGGGAGAACTAAGAAAATGAAAAAAATGAATATTAAACAAATGATGCGTAAGAGCGCTGGTTATACAATTGACCAAACGATTCTTATTGTAGCGGTAATCGCAATTCTGATTACTTTAATTATTGCTTCTGTAGGTTGGGACCTTTTGAACCGTACATCTGGTACAAAAGTTGCTTCATACCTTAAGCAAATCGAAGAAGCAAACGGATCTTTCTATGCGCGCCAAGGTGTATGGCCTAAGTTTGCGGTTGATAACTCGGGTACAGGTGCTGCTTCAACTGCGGAAAACTACATTGGTGTTTTAGCATTACGTGCATCATTAGGTGCTGCAGGTACATCTGAATTTGCTGATCGCTGGAAGTCATACCTTGACGGTGTAGATGCAACAGCAACAGGTGCAAACGTACAAGTTTTACACGAATTTGGTGCGGGTGGTATTATTAGTCAAGACGTTGGTGTGTGTACAGGTACAACAGACGGTCAACAACACTACATCATTACAATGGCTGGCATGCCTTTATCTGAATCACAAAGTGCTGATGAAGCGATTGATGGTGAAATTGATGAAGCAGCTGGTCGTGTAACTTATGATGACCAAACTACATCAACACAAACGTTGGTATACTGCGCAAACCTAATTTAATAACTTAGGTTTGTTTAAAAACCCCTCCGCACCGCCGTTGCGGAGTGGAGGGGTTCTTTTTTAAAAGCATAAAGCTTTTTAACCGTTAAATTGCAAAGCGAAGTAACCGTTAAAAAACTTAGAATAAAAATAAAAAATGGGCACCTATAAAAAGGTTTAGGTGAGGGGAAATATGACAGATAAATCTAAAAAAGATGGTTTAAATGAAGAGGCTTTAGATGCCTCTGCTCCTGTTTCTGGTGATAAAAAAGTAAAGTCATTTGAAGACCTAGAAGATAACGATGCGCCACAAGAACAGAAAATAGACACGCCAAAGCCTGTCACATTTGAAGAACCTCGTTCATTAGCGGAAGAAGAATTTGATGATGGCTTTGGCGTAAGCGATGGCTTTGAGCTGCCAGATTTAGAAAATAGCTTTGCAGGGGAAAGTGACACTGATGAAATGTCTCAGGAAGAGCCTTTCCAATTTGTTGAGCCGGATGTAGAAGAGGAATCCCAGGAAATAATCGTATCTGAAGTACAGGATGATGATACTAAGGTTGATTTTGATACTACCGATGCGTTTGCAAGCGACTTTGATGAAATGCCTGCAATGCAAGAAGTTGAAATTGTAATGAACCCTGAATTTAGTGAAAAAGCGCAAATGAAGGCGGACCCGTTCCCTTTACCTGAAAATTTATCTACCTATGCAGACGCGTTTGATGAGCCAGCTCTCGCAAGCCCAATGAATGATGTCGACGACCTTGAGTTGGATACGTCAGAGGTAAAGAGTGAAGAAGTTTCACCTGTCGCGTTAGATATGGACGTAGAAGACTTAGACGATGTGGAGCCGATTTCAGCACCAAATGAAATGTCTTCAGATAACTTTGATAATGGTTTTACTGGGCTTGAACTGGAAATATCTAATGATTTAGAAGATGACTTTGCAGGTTTTGATGATTTACCTGATTTGATTGCAGGTGGATTTGCTGGTGGCGAACCATTGGTAGGCAGCCAAGACGAAAAATATTTTAAAGATACAATTCGCCTTAGTGTCGACGACCTTTATAGCAACGTTTTAAAGACTTTGTATGAGTCGGATGATATTGGCATAGACGCGACAGCTAAAGCACGTGTAGGTCAGTCATTAAAGCTTAAAAAATTACCGCAAATGGTTTGTCGTGACTTGGTTATACAAAAAATTGTCACGCCTGTGCAGTTGTCTCGTGCGATTGCGCGTACGCAAAAGCGTAAAGAAATTACTTCTTTCTTAAACATCCCGCATGAATCTATGGCGCTTAGACAAGCTTTAGATAGCCGCGTATGTGCTTTACTGCGTGAAGCGAGGGTTATTCCTCTTTGGCACCGTATCAAATCAGAAGAAGAGATTTCAGGCGATAGCGAGTTACACCTAGCACATGAAGCGCCTACAAAAAACTTGGTGCTAGAAGCCGCTATTTCTGAATTATTACCAGAACATAAGTTTGTGTGGCACTTTGCCTTGCGTGATGTGTGTGGTGCTTACTGGCTTTCTGGGGAAGACGAAGACGTTGACTCTAGCATGGAAGCAGATGCATTGCTTGACCGTATTATTGGTAATGCCATTGATGCGCGCTCATCAGATATTCACATTGACCCTTCTATTAAGGGCGATTTTAAAGCAATGGTACGTTACCGTATTGATGGTTTTGTACAATCAAAAGAGGTTATTACACTTGATCAGCTTGAGCGTTTGCGTGTGCGTATTGAAAACATTGCACGTATGCCAAAAGTTGACTTAAACCACCCAAACAAAGGTGCGTTTACAAGAAGTGGATATGACTGGCGTATTCAAATTCAACCACATGCTGGACGTCAAGGGCCGCTACCACGTATTGTTATCCGTCGTTTAAACCCTGATGTTATGACAATGGAAGAGTTGGGCTACCCCGATTACTTTACAAATGCTGTTAAAGAGGCTGCAAAGTCTCCAAACGGGGTTATCCTTTGGACGGGTCCAACAGGTTCAGGTAAAACAGAATCTATTCACTCTGCGATTGTGAGTGCAAACCCAATGGGACGTGGTTTAAGTGTTCATACAATTGAAGATCCTCCTGAAAAACGTGTGGCAGGTTATGCTGTACAAATGGAAGTTTCAGAGCGTGATCCAGCCAGAAGCGGCTTAGAGTTATTGAAATCATCTCTGCGTGCAGATCCTGACGTTGTTGTGTTTGGTGAGGTGCGTGATGAAGAAATGGCAGGGCTTGTTTTTGAAGCTGCCAACACGGGTCACTTGGTATTTAGTACGCTCCACACCAATACATCATTGGATGCGATTGTGCGTTTGGACGAGCTTGGTATTTATGGGTTTAATATTTCATACGTACGTGGTATTGCCGCACAAAGGCTTGTGCGACGTTTGTGTACACACTGTAAACAACCTGTACAAGAAGCGGATGAATACACACGTTATGTATTTAACAAGTTTGCGGTTGATATGGAAGGGTCTAAGCTATTTACGCATGATTCGAACGGCTGCCCAAGTTGTAACTACACAGGTTACCATGGTCGTATTGCTATTGCAGAGTGGTTGAAGCCAACAAAGGATATTGTAGACCTTTCTGTGAAGCGTGATTATACAGAGCTTGAAGAGACTGCATTGCGTGCAGGATGGAAGCCTATGGGTTATATGGGTGTTTTACATCTTAAAAACGGTATTACAGACGTGCATGAACTTGCGTCTAAAGTGCAAGAATTGTCAGGGGATATCTAATGGGGATTGAGTTTGGGGTTGTTGAGCTAGACTTAACTTCACGTATTGAGTTCTTTAGAACGCTATCTTCTTGGCTTACGTCGGGTGGTGGTAGCTTTCCTGTAAGTGAGGCTGTTAAAAATACTTGTGAAGTTTTTGCACGCGATGAATATAAGTCATTACGTGGAAAAATGGAGCGCCTTGTACGTGATTATAACTCGGGTCAAGTTTTACTTTGTCATGCTTTAAAGCAAACAGGTCTTGGTTTTTCAGAACAGGAGCTGGCTATTATTGAAGCGGCTGAAAAGAGTAACCAAATGCGTATGGCGGTGCCTGCTTTGGTAGAAGCTTTAATGATGCGTCAATCGTCAACTAAAGCCCTTAAAGGGAAGATGATGATGCCTATTGTGGGTGGATTCATGCTTATTTTAATGTCGCTGGGTGTGATGGTGTTTATGTTGCCTGTGGTGATGGAGCCTGTGGTGCAGCGTGACGAAGGTGTTATTGATAAATTCCCTATGATTATCCGCTATTACTGGTATGGGTCTGTTTGGTTAAGGGCAAATTACTTTATTACAGCTGCTGTAGCTTCAGCACCTGTGATTTTATTCTTTGCACGTAATACAGCGCTTGTCAGTCCTTATATTGAGCGTGCCATGATGGGCTTTGCACCAATCAGACGTATTATTCTTTCTTACAACGCTGTTTTGGTCGTTTATTTTATGCCAGCCTTAGTCAGGTCAAACATGCCTTTACCGGCTGTTTTATATACATTGGCAGCATCTTTAAATAACACGATGGTTTGCAGTGCACTTAAAAAAGCAGCTTATGACCATGAGCATGGTACCAAGTTAGGTGATGCATTAGCATCGCTACCCTTTAGAGGATCTTTTAGAAGTTCGGTTGAAGCAGGCGAAAAAACTGGTAAAATTGCTGAACGTGTAGAAGACTTAAAAGTACCATATGCGAGTGAATTTGAGCGCATTACAAAAAAAGCGACAGCTTTACTTATGTTGATAGTGATGGCAGGGTTGTTACCATTCTTTATTATTAGTATGTATACTAGTTTGGTGGCACCAATGATTGCCTTAATGGAGTATTCATGAATATATTATTGTTTTCAGACGATCGTGTTCTGTACGAAGATGGAGAAAAAGGTGCTGTTATAAGCATCCTTATTCCACGCTACTCTAAAATTAAAAAATATGCAGATATTACAGCTCCTACAGATAATACTGTAAAGTTACGCCATGGTGATGCGGATGACTTGCCAGCACTTTGGCGTCAAGAGGGACCATATGTAAATGTGTTCGGTAATCTTTCTCTCGATTTAGATGAAAAACGTGCCACAAACAGTATGTACTTACCACAGGACTTTGTGGGCGATGATGTGGGTGCCTTTTACTATATTATTGATGACCGCTTTGTTATACATGGCGTGAAGTCTATGACAGATGATGGTCATTATATTTGGGGAACGTCACTTATTGGCGAAAAAGAAGAAAACACGACAGATATTGTCGTTTCTTCTATTTCTGAGCGTATGCTTGAAGGTAAAGACGAGCGTATTATTGTGGCCGTTCACGGAAGTGACGAGTCTAAAGAGGTATTAAAAGAAGCTTTAGAGCCTTTTGAGCAAGAGGTTATTAACTTTAAAGATTTAGGTACGCCTAAAAAAGAAATTAGACCTTTATTTGCACGTAGTGATCGCAGTTTAATTATGCTGACATTGTCACTTTGTACGTTTTTAGCCATGTCTGCATTTGTGTTTTTATGGGTAAATAGCCAAATAGAACTCGAAGCTCAAAAAGACAATGTCCTTGAATTGCAAGATGCTATTAGCCGTATGCAAAAAAATAAAGAGTTGGGTTATATTAAAAACCCTAAAGACCTTTTAAATGTCATGGATATGTCTATTCCGCTTCCACCGTCAACTCTCGTGCATAATGCAGGTGAGGTAGGTGCGATGTTTGGTGATTTAAAATCTATTGAAATGGGTACGGTTTCACGTTCTCTAAAGGGTCGATCTGTAGCGGCAACGACAGGTTACGGTGTTTATGATGTGGATCTAAAAGTGGAAGCGCCTAATAATTCTTTATTGTTAGACCAAGAGCGTATTGCTAAAACTGTTGTTGAAAGCATGCCTTGGATAAAATATGTCGAGCGTCCACAGGCGGGTATAGAAAATGAATTGAAGGTGGGAATACAAGTAAAATGACACGTTCAAAATTTAGAAAACTCTGGTTATTTTCTTTAAGTATTATGCTTGCAGCGACAATGTATTCTTACGGTGAGTATGAGGATACAAGCATTTTAATAGAAAGACAGCTACGTCAGGTGGAGCGTTTGAAGATTGAAAGACGCTCAGGTGGTCAATTAACATCGGCCTTGGCTGATTTGGATAGCCGTACTATCAATACTAAAATGTCGACACGTTTAGATATTCTGCGTTACTTAGGTCTAGAAGAGTCTCACTTAAAGATAGATATTGATGGCGCTTTTGATAAAAAAGTTGGAAAAACGAATATGGTAACGCGTGAGATAAAAGTGCGCGGACAAATGCCTTATAGCGAAGCTTTAAATCAGCTTGATTACTTCTATAATACTAAAAAAGTATCCATTAACAGTGTTTCTGTTAAGCCGTCAAACAACGCTTATGGTGACACGGTAGATTTTGTGATGGGAGGTACGATTTATGGGCTTAAAAAGTAAACTTATATACACTCTTTTCGTTGTATTATTTTCAGTAAATGCATATGCAGCCGCAAGGTCTGGTATTGTTGAATGGCGTGTAGAAAGTTCTTTTCCAAAGCTAGAAAAGGCTCCTGCCTATGCGCATGGTTCAACGCCGTTTCCAGTTAGAGCAGAGCCACCAAAGCCTGTTAAAGTTGTTAAGGTTGAAGTGCCAAAAGAATTAAGCGAATCTCAAAAACGCGCATTGCAAGCGGCAGATATTTTGAGTGAAATACGCCAAATCTTAAACGATAAAGATATTTTTAACGCGGACACAAGTGAAATTATCGTAGAGGCTATCATTCAAGCAGACGGTAATCGTTCTGCTTTAATTAAAAACCGCTGGTATGAAAATGGTGGTGTGATTGATGTCCCTATTGTAGCTAAAGAGCATCTTCTATCTTTAGTAGATGTGTTGAGCGAATTAGATGAAAGTTTAGCGGAAATTGTTGAAGCACAGGTTAATGAAAAAATAGAATTGGTGCATAACTTAAGCCTGACAGTTCAAAAAATTAACGAAAATAGCGTTGAGTTTGTGGATGCCGAGGGTAAGACACATGTCATTAAGTTTAAGGTGAGAAGTTTTTAATGACCTCTATAAGTATATAGGGAAATAATGTGAGGGGCATATTGTGCAGGCGATATTTATATTAAGTTTATTTGGTCTTGTTTATACAACAGTGGCTATGATAACGACGATGCTTGCAACTTCATCTATGCAACTTAAGCTTGACCGTATTGAATCGGTTAAAGAGATGTTTCGAGATATTGAATTGGGGATAAACCAAGGGTACTTAGGTAACTATGTCGATTTTAGTAATTTAACAGCATTCCCGACCAATGGATCTACAAGGCTTGATGCAAGCCTCTCTGCGACGAACAATAAAAGGTTGGATAAGTTCGTTGGGCCGTATGTTTCATGGTCCAGTAAAGAGATGTTAGTGGACCCTTGGGGAAGCGATATATACATAATAGCAGCCTCTACAAAGGAAGTTATTTATGCTGATACAGACCGCCCAACAGGCTCTCCTGTCAATAGTATTAGTGCACCCATTACAGCTTTTTTGCTTGTAAGCAAAGGCCCTGATGGGCGCTTTAATACAGCTGATCAAGAAGGTCCTCCTGGTTTGGCAACTTTAAATCAAGTAAAGCGCTATACAAAAGGTACGGTTGATCCATATGAAGAAGATAATATTGTCCATGTTTTCACAACCTTCTCAGCGATGAATGAAATTTGGAATCACACAAGAGCGGTGCATTCTAAAATTATGTCTGTAGCAGCTGATAGTTATAAGCAAAAATATGAGCTTTTTCTACCTGTAATTCAGACAGAGTTTTATGATAAAGTTAACTTTTATGATGTCGATTTGAATTGGGTTGGGGATGAACCTCTTAATTCATCAGGGGCTGGTACAGGGTGTAGCACACCTCTTATCCATGCTTGGAAAGACCCTGATTGTAATATTACAGGTGTCACTTTACCAGGGGGTGACTTAACAGGGCATCTTGATTTTCCAAGGTTACAAGCTGATATAGAAAGTATGGGGCTAGGTAGGGAGGAAGATCGTTTGATAGAAGCGCTTGCGCCTGACATTCAGTTAACACTGAGTAATTCAGCAGAAGGTGTTGACGATGTTTTAGATTTTAAATTAAATGATTCCACGTCAAACGATTGGGACGTGGTATATGCAAAAAGATTAAATGGGGCGGAAATAATTGGTGGACTTTAAAAATATAGTAAAAAACAACAAAGGTTTTACCATTGTTGAAATGATTTTAGTTACAGCTGTTTTAGCAGCCGTTGTTTCAATCGCATTCCCAGATTTTGTACGCTTTTTCCAAATGAGGGAAGAGGCAAATGAAGACCTTGCTATGAAAGAGATTAAAAGATCTTTAGAGTCATATGCAGATCAAAATAGTGCATTGCCTGATGTGGCAACGTGGTCAACTCAGTTGGCACCATTCTCTTCGTTGAGTGAAAGTGCAATTTTAAAAGATATGTGGGGACGTACACGCCAATATCAAAAAATTACCGAAACAATTACTTTTAGATCCGCTTCAATTGACGTCGATTACGCTGTAGTTTACGGTTATGGAATTGGTGACGGTACGGATTCTAATGCTGCTTCACCTGTTTATTTAAATTTAGCGACAGCTGTCACAGACGTCGCTGAATATTCTGCTATGGAACCTGCTTTAGATGACTACATGATAAAATACACAAACTATAAACAGCAGATTGAAAATTATGAAGCCACAGAACAGCGTCTGCGTGATATTTCATCTGCCCTTTCAAATTACGCTACAACCTTATTTAATGAATCGGTCATTGCTGGGACGCCAAATGCTGAGCAGTTGATATATTACCCACCTTCAAATGGTGGTGATGGTACCCCTGCGGATTTAAACCTATATTATGCTAAATCAAAATCGGATATTTTTGATATTTCAGGCGGTTCAATCACGTCCGTATCTGTGAGTGCGAATGATGTAACGCGCCAAGAGTCGATGGAGGTTTTAATGCGTGTGTTAGGTTTGCCGGCAACCCATTGTTGCGAGGCTTTAACCCCAACTAAAAGACCGTTTTTCTATTATTCTAACCCTTTGGCACGTAACGCCGCGGGTTCTTGTATCGGATCAAGGCCAACAGCAGCAGAGCGTAAGCTCCCTCCAAGGGTGAGCGTTGAGGCAGATATATGTGGTTAAATACATTGAAATTATACAACCAATATAACAACAAAGGTTTTACAATTGTTGATGTTATTTTGATTATGAGCGTTTTGGCTATTTTGGTCACGCTTTCATATCCTGCCGCTACCGACTTTTTAATGCTAAAAAAAGAAAGTGAAGAACGTGGTGTTCAGCATGAAATTTTGGGTGTTGTGAATGCCTATGCTGAAAAAGAAAATGAGCTGCCAATTGGAAATAGTATAGCTAATTTTGCAGCTGCTGTATCTGCTACAAGTCATCTAACGGTAAGCGAAACTATTGTAGATATTTTTGGCAATCAACGTTATTACAAAACCGTTGTAGAGCAAGAAGTGTTTAGGGATGCTGTATTGGATATTTATTATACAATTATTTATAGCACAGGTGTGGATGGATGTTGGGATTCGGGAGTTGCCGCAGAATGTACCGCTGCTGATATTGCATCTAATTTTGATGCCTTGTTAAATGACGCAGGTGCGAATACGTTTCAGTCAACATTTAACCAAATTACGGTTCCTGAAGGTGACTTTTTGATAAAATACACGGACTATGAACGTAAAATTAAACAGTATGAAATAACTGTTAAACGTCTTAATAAGCTTTCCGATGCCTTGGCGGAGTATGGTACTTTAAATTATTACGAAGGCCTTGCGGAGGGTTTAAGTTCAACGCTTATTTATTACCCTGCATCGGATGTAGCTAATTTAAATTTATTTTATAGCGAGGCGCGTAGTGACACGTCTGCAGAAACAAATGCGACAGATATATATGGAGCCAGTGGTAGTGATGTTATTTTAAATGATGACGATGCTGTGAATATGGCTGTAAAAGAAGAGAGGCGTCTAGGTATGATCGCATTGACGCGCATCCTGGGGTTGCCAGACGAGTATTGCTGTAATGCTTTAAAACGTTTTACAATGGGCGGTAAGCAGTATGAAGAAGGTTTCTTTTACTATGCTAACCCTAAAGCACGAATAGACCCATTGGCGGCGCCACCAAACAACTGCGGACCTTTAGCAACAACGGTTGCAGAGCGTAAGCTGCCACCGCGTATTTCAGTAGAAGAAGACCCTTGTGGTAAATAGTTGTTATAATTATTTTTTGTATAAAGGCGCTGTATTATAGACATCCTAAATAAAATACTTGAGTTGATAGCGCAGGAAAGGCCATGGCTTATACCCTTGTTTGTCATAATTTTAGGGGGTGTGTCTGGTTCCTTTTTAACGTGTATGCTTTACCGCGTGCCACGTGGCATACCGCTATCAAACCCACCAAGCTACTGCCCTTCATGTAACACAAAACTGAAAGGTATAGATCTTATCCCTGTGGTTTCTTATTTAATGTTTGGACGTAAATGTCATTATTGCGAAGCGCCCGTTTCTTCACGTTATTGCATAATCGAGTTGCTTTCTATCTTTATATTCACCGTTGCTTATGTAATGGTTGGGGCTCAAGTCGCGCTTTTACCAGCCCTTATATTAAGTATAAACCTTATGTTTGCAGTAGGTTTATGGATTGAATCTCGCCTTGTTGCATCTAAGGTGTTGCTTTTTTCCATCATTGTTACATATGTTCTTGTTATATCATGGCGCTAATAGGTTGCGTCTTATGTAGTGTTCTTTTAAGGTATACGTGGGTAAAAGTTTAATCTACGTAAGGCCTTGTAAAAACTGATGACAAATAAAACAATCCATAAGCTGTGTATTTTAGCCACATTTTTGGCAACATCAGCCTGTCAAGGTGCTTACCAAACAACCACAGGCAAAGCCGAACCTGTGCTTGATATGCGCGCAACTCAAGAAAAAGCCTTAGAGATGGAAACGATTTCGACGGGTGGTATTATTATGAAGCGTAGCTATGACCCAAGTTGGGAAATGCCGAAGCGTGACGTTGATAGATTGCGTGAAGAATTTACTGCACTTCAGCAGGAACTTTTACAGATGTCGAATGGACAGGAACGACGCATTGCTGAACAATTTAATAAAGTTGAGAATCGTGTAGCTCAAATGCGTAACGAAGAAATGCGTCAAGCAGCAAAAGATATAGAGTTAATGGCATTGGTTAAATCTAAGTTTGATGTGATCGATAAAAACATTTCTTATTTAAAAGCGTCTGAAATGCAAAAGTTATCTGAGAAAAATGCATTGTTAGGTGTTTTAGATGAGAAGTTTCAAGCTGTTGACGGTCGTTTGGCTGAAATAGATAAAACAGGTTCTATGCAAAACCAACGACACAAAGAAGAAATTAAGCTGGCATTGCAAGAATTGGCAAGTTTAAAGGCTGATAAAAACGTCCTTATTCGTGCGCTCGATAAAAAATTTACAGAAGTTGAAGGTAAAACTGAAAGCTTAGAGTCAAGCCTTAAAGGCGTTGCCTTTGAGCAGGAAGTTCAAAAACGCTTGGTGCTTGCACGTAAACAGGCCATGGAAGAAGCGCGTGAAATTCGTTTGCTAGAAGAATTGGCTATTCGTAAAGAAGTTGAAGAAGCAAGGCGTTTACAGTTAAGTGCTGTTGTTAAAACGGCGGAAACAGAGAAAAAGCAACTTGAAATGCGCGACTATGAACGTGCGAAAGAGCAGGCGGCGATTGAACTTAAGATGTCTAAATTGCGTGAGCAGTTAACAGTCATGGAAGCGAATGAAGCGCAAAGATTGGCTGAGGCCGATGAGCGTGAGCGTAAGATGAAAGAAAGTTTAGAAGAGCGCCTAACAGCTGTTCAAGAAACATATGACGTGAAGCTTGCTGCATTACAAAGTGAGCGTGAATTGATAGAAAAAGACTTAAACACGACAAAAGACGGTATCAAAGAAAAACAGGAAATTTGGGAAGCTAAGGTTGAGAAGTTAAAAGAAGATAAACTTAAAGCTGAGCAGGGTATCGAAGAATATAGAACCGCTATTGAAGAGCGTGTCTTTGCTATGGAAGAGCGTGTGCTTTCGATGGAGGATGAAAAACTGTTAGAGGCAAATAACGAAGATATTCACAAAGGTGATTTAGCTATCGGCCGTATTGTAGAGTCATCTGCGAAGGTAAGCGGTATTGAGATGACGCCAGGTGCTGAAGGTGGTGTTGTTGGTGGTTATGCACAAGAAGACTGGATAGACTTAGAAGATTACCAGGTAGTCTTGCATGAAAACAATAGCCAGCTGAGCGATATTTTAGACAATATGTTAAAGCGTGCCGAGCCTTATGTAGGGCCGTGGCAGGTAAGATGGAAACTTAAGGAATCGAATATGGATGTGATTAAAGAGCGTTTTAGTTTAGATGTCGAAACAGATTTTGATTCTTTTGCAAGTTACATTTCTAACTATATGAAGGGTTACCGTGGGTTCGGTTTAACTTTTAATATTTTTAGAGCTGAACGTATATTAGTAATTACTGATTAATGGTGATAGTGCATATGTATAACAAAACAAAACTTACACTCTTAGCAACAACTTTGTTGGTTGCTGGTTGCCATCATGGTGAAATTGCAATGGGATCTGATAGACAACTTCTTCAGCCAGTGCCTTTAGAAAACCCTACAAAAGATAAAGGGGCGGTTATTGCGCAAGCGCACCTCATAGGGCAGGCAACAGCGGGTGCGCCAGATGCATCAACATCTGACTGTAACGAAGCCACAGGTTACGGTGTTCAGGTGGATATGATTACAGCTGAGAAGAAATATTTGTTTGACCGTGACGGTGACCCTTGTAAGCATTCAGAAACTCTTTTTGATGGTAAAATGAAGTTATATAAACGTGCTGCTGACCCATCGGTGAATATCACATTTATAGATAAATACGGTAAGCTGCCAGAAAAAGATATGTATTTAAATACAGAAGCGCTTAACATTATTGATATTGAGCAAATACCAACATCTACACCAGAAGATGCAGCGCAGGCACCGTTTACAGGGGCAGAGCGTCATGTAATAGAATATCAAGACGGTGTTGTACCCACGCATGGTGAGCGTATGAATGTTGATCAAACGTTTGAACCTGTTCAGCTAATGCCACCTGGCACACAAATGGCAGGGCGTGTATCTGATGCAGAACTTGCGGGTGCGGTAAACCGCTGGAAAGAAGATAAGGCGCATAATGAGATTGTGAAGCAGGCTGAACATCTTTTAGCCGGTGTGCGCGACTTGAGCCGTAAAAGTTCCGATGAACTTTTAGAAGAACATCAAAAACAGATTAAGTCTCTTTTAGTGCAGCTTCGTGGTGCTGAAAAGGTTATTGAATATCAAAAAGAAAAAGAACGTCGCCTCAAACAAGAGATTGAAAAAGGTCAGCGTACATTAACAGCTGAAAGGCGTGATCGTCAGCAGGTTGAGCGTAAGGTTGATAATGTTATTGCTCAAAAAGAACAGCGTGCAAAAGAATATGAGATGATAGCGCACGATCTTAAACGTAAGCATATAGAAACAGTACGTACGCAAGAAGAGCGTATGTTGGCATTACGTAAAGATTTGGCTCAAGCTGAAATGGGCGCAAGTACCACAAGGCAGAATATGATTTTACAAGCGGCACAAAAAATTGCTGAAGCCGAAGCTATTGCACAGGCAGCGCGTTTGGATAAACGCGACGCAATGGAGCGTGAATCGAACAGATTGTTTGTGGATGCAAGCACGGTTATGCGCCGCGCGATGGAAATTGATGCAGGGCAAAGTATAACAATTCCAGCGTTTGATAATTTGAAGAAGTTTGAAGTGCCTGCAGAACGTTACCAAAAGAAAATACTTATACTTGAAGAGCGCTTGGCAGCATTAGAAGCGCCTAAGGCTGTTGAGGGTGAGGTTATAAGTGATGGTATAGCCGCAACACATCCAATGGAAGGCCATACGGTTATTTTAAAAGAAGAAGATCAAACATTAAATGACGTGATGAAACATACGCTGGGGCAGTTAAGTAACCGTATTGGTGACTGGAAGATTGAGTGGCGTTTGACCAAAGAATATGCATCTATCCCGCAAGAAAAGTGGACAGTAATTGCAGAAGCACGTTTTGACGAATTCCTTGCATATGTGCAAGGGAAGGTGAAGCAAACGCATGGTGTTACCTTAACGTTTAAACGTTTTGATAACAGTAAGTTGTTTGTTATTTCCGACTAAAAGAAGGAAAATATGCATTAAAGACTTGTAATGTGTTTTTATATGCACCATAATTCTTCTAAGTCCTTATTTTAAAAGGCATGGGTTGGCAAGAATGGCCCTGGCGGAAGCTCAACGGTTCTTAAAAAAATGGAGAAATCTAATATGAATAAATTTATGACAATGTCTTTCGTAGCTTTAGCTACTTTAGTTTTAACAATGGTTCCAGAATTCGCACTTGCACAAACAGGTAGTGGTAGCGCTTCTGAAGCAGGTGGTGAGTTCGTGAACAATATCATGGAAATGCTACAAGGTAGTATCGGTACGCTTGTTGGCCTCGGTATCGCTTTGTTTGGCCTTTACATGTGGCTTATTCAGCAGTCTAGCTGGGGTATTATGGTAATGATCGGTGGTGTGGCGCTAACAGCCTTCCCAGGTATCTTTGACTGGATGCGTGCTGGTTTCGAAGATGCTACAGGTGGTGCCGCTTCTGATGCAGGTGTGAACGCAACTGACTTGTAAAAATACCACAAAACTAAAAAAGCCCTGCTTTAAGCAGGGTTTTTTTGTAGCTAAATAATAGGTGTAATAATATTTATATGCTATTGTAAAAGTATTATGATGAGATCTGTACCAAGAAATATTGATAGACCCAATAAAATGGCTGAATTTGTCATTACATTTTTGGTTTTGCATTATGCCGCTATGTTTGCTTTAAATAGTGTTATGATTGCTTGGGCTGCTGGTTTAGGTGGTGTTTATGTTGTTAATAAAATAACGGCAAACAAACCAGAAGGTATGTTTTTTAGGTTATGGTACCGCTTTGCTACTATTGGCAGTTTTTTTAAAAACCCCAAAAAAGCACCATGGTTTGAAATTTAATAAATATAAAAAGAAATAGAAAATGGATTTTATTGCAAGAGCAGGTAGTGTGATTGATAAGTGGCAACGCGTTGCTGGTGTTTTACTTATTATACTTATACTTTTAATTATTTGGTCTGTTAAGTTGACAGCTCAAAACAGTTCATTAAATGCAAAGTATGAAAGCTTGCGTGCGCAAGCACAGGTTTATGTTGTACCCGGTAGTGTGGCTGGTTTTTATACACCTGCGAATTCTGAAATTATGTTGAAAGAACTTTCTTACCTTGTTGTAAACAGTTTAAACACATACACTTATTCAAACCTAGAAAATCAATACCGAGAAATTGAACGTTTCTTTGATGACGATATGTTGGCTTTGGCTCAAAGTCACTTTAAGGACTTGGTTCAAAAGGCTTATCAAGATGAGCGTTCTTCTTTATTTGTACCAGATCAAACAGCCTTTAAAATTGAAGGTGACACAGGTCCAAGCGGTCGTGGTAAAAAGCAAATAGTTACAATTGAAGGTACAAGGCAATATATTATCGCAGGAACTGTTGTAGAAGCCGTGCCAATGCGTTATACAATGGAATTCCGTCAGCGTTACATTTCTAAATCAAACCCATTTGGTTTTGAGTTAGAATCATATAGCGCTAAAGAAATAAGTTCGAATACAAAGTTAGGTGGAAAATAAGATTATGAAAAATATTTTAGTATTGCTAACGGTACTATTTTCATTAGTTTCAGGGTTGGCTGTGGCGGATACAATGGTATGGCGCGGACCAACTCATACAATGACAATTGGTTTAAACGAAAATGATATTTCTCATGTTGAATTTCCAGAAGAAATTATTAACATTACTGTAGAAAACAGTGACTACTTAGATGTTTTAGTAGTTGATGGTTATGGTAACCGTGCTTTCCGTATGCGTTCTTTATTGCCTAAAATGGCAACGCGTATGTTTTTAACAGGTGCATCAGGTGCAACTTATATTGTGGTTGCAACAACGGATGTACCATACCGTGCGTTTCTTGAAATTGTTGACGGCCAAAAACTAGACGCACAAAAGAAAAGGGTTGCGCAAAATTTTGGCATTAACGATGTGATCCGTGCCATGGCAGAGGACCGTGACGTTCCTGGTGTGCTGCGTGAGACGTATGTGGTTCCTGCATGGTTTAAAGGCGCAGGGCTAACGTTTGACCTTACAGAGGTTTGGCAGTCACCTAAATACACAGGTTTGGTAGTGAATGTTCAAAATGAATATCCAAATGCGAACGAGGTGAATATACCCGCTATCTCAATCCCTAAAACGGGTGAGTGGGGTGTGTTGCGCCGTGCGGCAATGGAAAATATGCGCTTAGCTGGAAAAGGCAAGCCGAATGATCAAGGCGTTCTCTTCCTTATATTTGAACGCTAAATTGACTTTGTTTAAAAGAAGGCGCTTATGGGCGCCTTCTTTTTGTATATACACCTGTTACATTAAATATCTCTAATATAGACATGTGATTCTGTTGCAAGGAAAATACGCCCATCTTTCTATAAATTAGCAAAGACTAGGTAAAAATATTATTCTCAATTAAACTGTATGCATGAATAAATTATCGCCAGCACAGCAACGTATTGTAGAGCATGAAGGGTCATGCTCTGTTATTGGTGCGCCTGGTACGGGGAAAACAGACGTTCTTGTTGAGCGCATTGCTCATCTTATATCTAAAGGTGTAGCGCCAGAAGACATCTATGTTGTTGCATTCACTTACTATTCTTGGCAGGTGCTTACAAGTCAATTACGAAAACGTTTGGGTGATTTGGTTGATAAGATGCATATAGGGACTTTGCGTATTTTTGCACAAAATCAGATTGAGAAAGATGAAGGTACGGAGTTTAAATTCTCAACGGACAAGCAATCAAGGCGTTATATTCGTCAAGCGATGGGTGAGGTTGGATTTAAGGGAAGTGCGGTTGAGGCTGAGCACATTATCCGATATTTTAAAAGCCTTGCACGCAAACCACAAGAAACAGCGCCGCACTTCGACTTGCTTTGTGCTTATAAACGCTTGTGCGATTTAGATCGCTACGACGTGCTACGAAAGCATATTATTGGCATTAGGCAGGGTGACTATAAAAGAGTTCCAATGAAGTATATTTTCGTAGACAACTTTCAAGATATCACACGTATACAATTTTTGTGGTTGCTTGATCATATTAAAGCGGGCACACAAGCCAGTGTATTTGGCGATGATGACCTTTGTGCGTTTAAGCGTGACGGTGCGATAGCAGCTCAGGCTTTTAATGATCTTAAGGATATAGACTATATTAAACCTTTTGTATTAGAACACTCTTATAGAATGTCTACACCACTTGCTGCGTCTCTTCAGGGGCTTATTACGGGTCTGGAGGGGCATATCCCTAAAAACGTACAGTGCGATGCGTCTAAAAGCATTGACGTGAAGTTTGAAGAGTTCTCTTCTTCTGATGAAGAGTTGATGGTACTGGTTCAGAAATTAAAAGCGATTGATCCTCAAAAGCGTATTGGTGTGATAACAAGAACCGACTGGGACGCTTTGCGTGTACAAAAGTCGTTAGAGAAACAAGGTGTGGCGCATTCAAGCTTCGCCCATAAAATATGGGAAATACCTGGGGCTATTATGGTGCTAGACTTGTTGTGTTTATTGCTTAATCAATCTAACGATATTCATCTACGTAACGTCTTAATAGGTTATGGTTTAAATCAATCTTTAATTGATTCGTTGTTTAAGGCTGGATTACATGGAAATGATTGGTTGCCAAACGGCGCACGCTTGCCAAAGGATATAAGTTTACCTCAAGGCGCTGTTGCAGAATATACGGCAATACAAAGACAGCTTGTGGGTTATTACACTCTATTAAGAAATGGTTCAGCATCTCCGCAGGATATATTTAAGGCAGCCGCCTTAGATATGATTGCTAATATGAATAAAGAAGACCGTTTAAATGCGCTGGTTGCTGTAGATACCTTGGTGAATTTAAAGGGTTCGTTACGTGAAGTTTTACCTCAAATACGAGAGGGAAAAGAGCCTAACGTGCATGACAATGTCATTGTAGGTCCTGTGCGTGATATGCGTAACTTGCAATTTGATTATGTTTTCCTACCATTGGCAGGTAAAGATACTTATCCTTATAAGGGTTATACTGTGTTACCGGTTGATGAAGTGCATGATAAAAAATTATTTTACATGGCTATTACCCGTGCGGATTCACAGGTATGCATATCATGGAATGGTGTGCCAAGTTCTTATGTTTCAAATATGAAAAAATCTTACAAGCCTGTCTAAACGTTGCAAATTTCTGACACTGTTTTTTTTATAAGCTGTCATTTTTATTTTTTTCCTCGCATATGTTTTGTAAGTGTTTACAATGATAGTGTTAAATAATTAATCAATTTACGATATAAAAAAAGGGTGAGTTCTTGGCTCCAAAAAAAGAAAAACTGACTAAAATGCCAACGGCAAGTAAGTTAGAGAAAATAAAATTGGAAGATAGCGGATATATCGCAGCGACGACAGAGGCTGTGTCTTTTCTGGAATCAAGAAAACAGGCTATTTTTAAGATAGCACGCCATTATCACCTTGATGCTGAGGAATTGTTCCAAGAAGGTTACGAAGTCTTACTGACTTGTTTACGAGATTATTCTCCTGTGTATGAAAAGGCTGATGGTAGCTTGGTGACTGTTATGTTTACCACTTTCTTTGGTAGTCGCATGGAAAGCTGTGCCATGGAAATGCGAAATGGTAATCCTGAATATAAGGCGAGACAAGCATTTACAGAAAAATTGGGTGATGATGAGAAGGCGCAGTTCCGCTCTGACCCACCGCTGCTTGTACAGCATTTAGACCACGAAAGCCCTATGCAGGAAATGTTAGCAGGCGAAGCTTCTGCTGCAAGCGACGATAACAAACAAGAAATTGCGCTTAAAATTATGCGTGATAGTTTCTTTGAAAAAGTATTAAATGAATTAGTTGCTAAGGAAACAGACGAGAAAAAACGTGCAGCCTTGCTTTATGTTAAGGTTGGCGGAGTTTATAATTTCCAAGAAATAGCTTATCACTTTGGTGTAACTGATTCCCGCGCGAGTCAGGTGATGAACGAACTTATGGACGCTTTTTATGTTCAACGTATGATTGATGGCGATGCGCCAAGCGTAAGCCGTGACTTCGCGCGCCTTAAATTTAATGAAAAGCGTGTAAAAAGGCTGGTTTTAGGTGCGATGAAAAATTCAACAGCAGATACAGCAAAGTTGCTATTTGATGTTTTTTCTAATACTTACCCTAGTATAGAGGAAGATTATAAAAATCTTGCAAAGACTATCACAGCCGAGAAAAGGGAAGTGAAACCTGCCGTTATTGCTGAAAAAAGAAAAGAAAAATCACCTGTTTATCAAGATGTCTTTACAGAAGAAGAATCTCAAAAATATCCATTGCAAGGTGTTGAATTACGACCAATTTCTGCGCTTAAAATTATTGAAGATTTTGATTTTCATTCTCCAGAGTCTGAGGAGAGCTTTAATCTTTATGCAGCAACGCATGAGTTTGATGATGGACAGTATCCTATTCTTATTTCGGAAGAGGGTGTTGTAATTGATGGTGCGCGTCGCTTAGAGTTGGCTAAAGAAGAATGCCGAAAAGATATTATGTGTATTGTACACCGTATACCAGCAGAAATGGACTGCAAGTTAATGCGCGTTATGGTGAATATGCGTACGCAAAAACCTTCGAAAATTGACCTATACTATGCTATATCAGTACTTTCTGATATGGGGCTGTCACAACAGCGTATTGCAGACTGTGTTGGTACAAGCCGTACCAATGTACTGGTTTACGCTAAAGTTAAAGACAAGGCAGGGCTTAAATTACGCGCCCTATTTGAAGATGGCCTTATTCAGGTTACAAATGCTAGCTCTTGTTCAGAGTTGCCTGACGATGTTCAGGGTAAAATAGCAGGATTTATACGTAAATTCGGTGTTTCATGGTCGAAGGGTAGTAAGTTTAATGACCTTCACCTCGCGGCTATTGAAGGGCGTATTGACGATTTTATATCTAAGTATGCACCTAATGTTGAAATTGCTGATGATGTGCCATCTTTAGAAGGCTCAACAGATGTTGTGAGTTCACGCGCTGTACACTCACTTCAAAAGCGTATTGAGGCTTATGAGCGTGATATTACAGATGCGGACATTTGGTCTAAGCGCCGCGAGTCAGTGATTAGCATGCAAAAAGATGATCTAAATAACGCTCAAGATGAAATTGCAGCCTTGAAGAAAGAAATTGAAGCAGCAGAGCTTATGCGCTTTGGTAGCCCTAAGGTTGTTGAAGATGTTCTTAAAGAATTAAAAGCTTTTTACGCTATAAATGAACGCATAGCAGGCGCTTCACACGCACTGTCTTGCGCTGTTAAGGACGTAAGGCGTACAAAACTTGGACGTAAGCATGCATTAGAAATTCAAGCTTTAATGGAAGAGGTTGATAAAAATTTAAATGCGTTACGTGTTGAAGTTGTTGGTCAGGCACCAAAAATGGAAAGCGCGCGCAGCACAAAAATGTCAAGTCGATAAGTGATGCTTTGTTTTAAGTCTGCTTAAAACTTTATAGAAACGCTTGAATTGTAGCCTTGTAGTCCTTATACTTAAAAGACGAGGCGTGTTTTAAAATAGATAGGTGTTTGAATGTTTAAATCTTTTTCATTTTTAACTGTGTTAGCGGTTGCTTTATTTGTGACACATATTTCTGTGGCACAAGAAACACCTCATCTCAATTTAAAAAATTCGGGTTCTATGGGGTATATACCAACGGTGACAAAGCCTATTACATCGAATAAAGGTGAGGATTTAGGTACGACAACGGTCACACTTGATGATAACAGGAATTTATCGGCACTTGGTTGCGGTGCGCTTGATACTCATGAAGCACGCTTATCTGTTCTGCGTGAAAGTGATGATCGATTGAACGATTACTTTGATACACCCGTTTCAAATTTTATGGTTACAACACTTTATAACTCACCTGCTGTTGCTCAAATTTTTAATGGTCTTGAGAACTTTTCAGGCTCACGTGTTCGTGAATTACAAGACCGTTGTGCTGCAATGGAATATAAAGATGACTTAGCCCCAGCTCAGTGGGCTTCAGTGCAGGCTTGTATTGATGGTGTTGTTAGAAACAATGGTAATGATCCACACGATAAGGTTGTGATGGCAGATGCTTTTAAATATTGCTTATCTTCACCTTTTTATGAAATTAATGCGGGAGATAAAAGTGCTCCAAGTGATGCGCTTGTGGATACGATTGCGACGGAGCTAGAAAGCGTTAAATGGAATGGTTCGCTCTTTTCGGCTTTAGCTAATACAAGGGCTTGTATTGATACTACTAATGGTAAAAAGTGCGATATTTTTGCATTTATGCCAAATGTGCGCTGGTGTAGCCTTTCTAATAAAGCGACATTTAAGGAATGTGCTGCTTCAAACGGTGGTGACCCTGTAACAGGCGGTGGTTCAGGAGATACTATTATTTCACCTGAGGTTATTTCACCAATGCAAATTTTCGATGCTTCTTTTGGTATTTCACGTGCATTTGTTAACTACGCCATGGTTTATGCATCTCAATTTGATAGATTGGTAGGGGCAAGTGCTTCTGAGCAGCTTGCGTCTTTCGGTGAAAACAAATATGCGAAATTACATATTGCAAACACAGCAACAAGAGATCAGGTTGTTGCAGGTCAGCATGGTGCGGGTCTATCTACAGGTGACGGTAATTTAAACAAAGCTATTTTTAGTGACACCTCGTTTAAGAATTTTATGAATTGTAGTGTTGCTATGGATAATGGCGACCCTGTATGGGAAGATTTTAAAGATATTACCAAGCTTGAAGCAAACGCAGATACCGGACTACCGAAGCCGCTACTTCCTGGTATGATCTATGGTGATTTCTTTGATGACACTGCTTTTTCAGATAGTGATTCAAGCCTAAGCGGTGTTTATAGTAGTGATGCGGCTTCTGTGATGGTTGAAATGGCGACAAAATGTGTGATGCGTGATGAGTTGAGGTTAGCACTTACAGATTATTTGGGTCTTGTTAACAATTTAAGTTCAAGAGATGCAGCTTTGTTGGGTTATAGAACGCAGGTGGCTTACGCTGCTACAAGGAATATACTTAGGTTCCTTATTCACCGCCTCGAGCTCGCACAAATGGATTTAGCACTACATGTATCTACAGACCCCAACTCACCACCGCCACATGTTAGGTTGGTTTTGAATACGATTATTAGTTCCTTTAAAGGGCGTTTGGAAGAAATGGAAGATAGGCGCAGTCATCAAAAAGATTATGCGGCTATTATAGAAGAATTCCATAAATAAAAATTAGAGGAAATAAAATGCGTTTATTTATATTATTCACAGTTATTGCTTTGACGTTATTGCCAAGCATGTCTTTTGCATTGGCTGTTCCTTCAGCCCCATCTTCTTCATCGGATGTGCAGATATTACGTGAGTCGGCAGGTGCGATTGATTATTACACAGCCATTTTGTATTGTGATATTCGTGATGTGATTAACGGTACAATGGGTACGCTCGTGGGTTTGTTAATCTCGATCGCAGGTGGTTACTCTTACCTTATTCACCGTAAGGGGTATGGTTTGTTCTTTTTCTTTGCAGGGGTTCTTCTTACAGGGCTTCCAGGTATATTTTCATGGTATTATGAAGGGATGGTCACAGCATTTGGTTCTTATGACGGAAATAGCGTTTTAGGTGTAACTGATAAGAAAGAAACGCTTGAGTCTTGGTGTGCAGGTGTTGGAGCTCACCAAGGAACGGGCGACAAGGCATCTGGTTCAACCATTAAAGATGAAGATGTAAACGCTATGAAAGGTGTTGGATTGAAATCTCTAGAGTTTGACGATGATTCTTATTGCTTTTCGCCAATTAAATTAAAAGATGATGGTTCTTATGATGGTCTAATCTCAACACCTAACTGTGTTAAATAATTTTAATTTGAATCAATAAAAAAACTGCCTTGGCAGTTTTTTTATTGATTCATTGTTTAGGGCGCACACTTCCAGTTTTTCTGTAAGAAGGATGTTAAGTCACTATTATATTCTTCTATCGTTTTATTTATAGAATTTAAAGAGGCCGAGTTAAATTCTTTTACAGCAGTATAAAACGGCATTTCAGTTGCTTTTATAACATCCTCTATACTTGGCCTTAAGTAGAGTTCTGATATTGATTTAAACGTAGATTCTGGCAAGGTTAAAATGAGGCGGCCATATGCCTGAGCTAGTCTAGGATTGTAATCAGATAAGTACCTATGTAGTTGTGGGTAGTTTTGTAATGGGTCATAAGTTGGTGTGCGCAATACCCCTGGAATATTCAGGCGATCATATTCGTTCATATCACTCGCATTGTTATGATAATCCTCTGGTAATATGTTGCACGTAATGACAGGTGACAATGCAATATGAGATGGTTTTGATCTCGTACGACCTGCTGGCATAAGTTCTGGGAGCCATCGATGGCCTAATTCGTATTCAAACTCGAGAGGGAGAGGGTGGTATCCAATATCTGAGCTTGGCTTGTTGTCGTTGACACGTAAAAGTGCGGACTGAGGTTGTATATTTTTATCATGGCGCATTTTCTTAATAGAATAGCTAACCATATCAAACCCTTTTATGGCCGATGCAGGGTAAAACCTTTCCTTCATCTCACTTGGCACATAGGCAATATTTTTACCTGCTTTGCTATGGTCTTTGAAAGCTTTAATGATAAGAGGTGTCGACTCATAATAATAATGTAAAGGATCCCATAGTGGGCCTGTAGATTGTAGAAAATGACCTGTGGCCATATCCCAGCCCCAAATAGCAGGTTCTTCAAAATGAGACGGGTGTGTCGGTATCCATGTTGCCCCCCAAACAGCTTGTGTTCTTTGGTGTGGAAGTCTTATATCTGGATGAGATGGTAATGGGAATGCTTTCATTTCCGCTTCGTAACGTTTACCGTCGCTTACAATAACCTGTGCTGCGTAAATAAATTGAGAAGTTATAAACCCAGGTTGAATAACCTCAAGGATAGTTCCCTTAGGTTCCGAACTAGATTTTGTACTGATAACATCATGCAGACCTTCGACTGCGCGCCCGTTTCGTCTTTGACCAGTTTGATAGTTTTTTCCTACAGTATAATAACTGTTGTACGCTTCAGTGGTTGGGATAATGGTACAGCCTGATTTGAATAATTTTTCAAGCCATTCGTTACCCCCATTGTTTATTAGAAACTCCTGATATAAGCAGTTTTCCTTTTCGGTATCCCATGCTTCAATAAATTTCATGCCAATGTTTTTAGCCTTGGCCGCATCCACGCTTTTACGTGCATAAAGAAGGTTTGTTTGCGGCAGTCTCCAGCCATCTTGATAAAAAGAGTCTATTCTTAATTTATACGGATAAAGATTTTCTCCTGTGTATGAAAAAAGAGATAAATGGTCAGGGTTTTCATAGGAGGTGCTTGTGTCGAGTGTTCTAAATCGAGTCAGTAGTATATTTTCAATATATTCAGACCCTTCTATGTCAGTTGTAACAACACGGCAGTTTTTTGGGAATGTTACATGTCGATTGTTGACCCATTGCGAGCCTTTTTTTTGTTCAGGGCCATAGCCTATATAAATAATTCTTCCCGCTAGATCGCGTACAAAATTAGGAGATAAAGGCACCTTTACGTTTGTATCTAATATACTGGAGATACCATCCGTTGTCATCACGTTGTGACCATCTATACAAGGAATGATAGGCAAAGAATATTCAAAAAGATGATCTTCAATTAGTTCATCTAAAACGGGGTCTAGGCTGAATAATTCATCACTGGCTAAAGCAGGGTGCTCCCCTTTATCTAGCTGATAATAAGCAGAAGCCATGCGCACCCAAGGGGCAGGCATAACTTCTGGTTGTTCATTTTCACTATTTTGAGTTAGCGTTTCTTTTTTTTGTTCGCTCATTTTTTATATATCTTTATTTTATATTTACGAAAGACCTTTAATCTTTTCTAGTTCCTTGTTTTTCTGTTTTATTTGTTTAATAACTTGTTCTTTAGCTTTTTCGCTTCGTGCTAAGTGCATGTTAAAGAGTGATATACTGTGCCCTGCAGGAACGTTAAGGGACGGGTCTTTAAGTGCAGAAATTTGCTTATATGCGTTTGCATGTTCAGGTCTTTCAGGATCTAACCATAATTTGCCAGCATCTTTGCTTGTAAGCACGTCCTCGAGGCCATTGTTTTTTAGAATTTCTTTCACTGGTTCAGAAATTGCTAACTTAAAGGCTTCGCCATCACTATGAACACCTTTTTGGTGAGCAGAAAGGTGTTGAGATGATACACTCTCTGTTTCAACTTTAAGTGTTAATGGGCTAGATCCAACAACACCCTCAAGTTCAGCTACTTGCGATTTTAATTTCGTAGCAGCTTGGTCAAACATCTCATCTTGAGGTATGGTTTTGGATTGAACCACACCATCTTCCGTTGTAATTTGAGTGGTTACAGGGCTGCGTGCAATTTTGCGTGCAGGCCCAACAACTTCGTTATTTAAACGGTTTAATGTTTCTGTTCTTGTTTCATTTTGAAGGTCGTTTTCAGCGCTTGATTGCGCAGCGCGTGGGCTTGCCTGTTTATAGGTGCGCGCAGCTTGCAATTGCCCCATTTGAATGGCGCGTGCAGCCTCTGCATCTATATGAATGTCAGATCCAGTCATTTGTACCTTGGCATCTTTAAGGTCCATATTCTTGGCACCATCACCAACGGTTCTATAAGCATCTGCATTGGCGCTGGCCTCGCGATTTTCACGGCGCAGTTCTTGCATGCTCGTACCACGGTCTTTGGCAATAGCGGCAGCTTTACCTTCAGCACGTCCTGCAGCAAGGTGATCAGCACCGCCAGAGGTAACACTTCTATATTTATTTTCAGCTACAGCGTCTTTTTGTGCATTTACAAGAGTGCTATAGTTAGATTTCATTTCACTGTTTCTTGCTATTTCAGCTGTAATTTCGGCGCGTCGTTCATCGCTAATACCACTACTGTTTAATTCAGCGTTTAGTTTAGCATTTGTTGTGTCGATTTCTGAGCTTGCATTTTTAACTTCATCTCTAATGCCAGCTTCGGCACGTCCTTCACGTGGGGCTGTTATCACCTGTTGTGCAACATTACCTACACCAGGAATGGCACCCAAACCTTCTCTGCCGAAGATTTCAAGTCCTTGGTTTGCACCAGCCTTCAATGAAGACCCTGTTGTTTTACCTGCGGATTTTGCGGCAATGGCACCAGCTCCACCAACGGCTACAGCGCCAGCCGCTGCAAGTGCAACGCCTTTAACAACTTTCGCTGCTGAGTCTGCAATTTCGTTTGCTTTGTTATCCATGCTTGAAATTTGACCAAGCACCGCAGAGCTGTCACCAGCCTTGAAGAGTAGGAAAAATGTTATAAGCGTTACCGATGTATATGCTGTGGCTGTGACATATAGCATAAGGGCATAATCGGTGTCAGTTAAGTTTAGAACACCATTATAATTTCTCATAGCATTTGACATAACAGCGTCAACAAGTGTGTACCCGATAGGAATGGCTTTAAGTGCCAATACCGAAATAAGACTTACAACAATAACCCCAGGTGCATGCGCTGGAATCACAAGCCCCATCATATACAAGATAGGTGTACACATAAGGATAAAGAAGAGGGCAATAGATATAAATAATTGGATAAATCTAACGAAGGCAACAGCGCCGACACCAGCAAATTGAGCTGTTATTTGTGTACCAATTTCAGCAACATATTTTGTTGCCCATGCCAAGACCCCAGAGCCTACATTAGGTAGATTCTTTTGAATCATATCGCCAGAGAAAGAGGCTTGCATCGATGTATCAAGTTCCGTTGTACCACTTGTTGCTTTTTCTGTCGCAAGCTTTGTTAAATTGGCGGTTGAACTTAATTTAACAAATGGTATGTTTGTGTTTTTAAGGGCTGTGTCCATGGTGCTTTTAAGAGTAGCAAGGCGGAGCATTTCAGCAAACTGTTCTTTGGTGTTTAAGTTGCCAGCATTTGTATTGAGGGCATCAAACTCTTCACCCGTGTCAGTGTCTTGATAAGTGAATGATTTTGCAATATTTTGCACTAGATAATATAGGTTATCCATAGCTATGTTTGTATTGCTATACATATCGGCATTATATGGATATGCAAGATAGCTTTTATCTGCGCCAGCTACAAAGTGCTTGAAGCCTCCAACTTTTGCTAATGCACCTGGTTTCATGGAGATTGTTTCGCCAATGTCTTGGTTACCACCTGTAAGGGTTACCATCTCGTCATGGTTTGGCCAAGCATTTTGGAATATAACTGCATCTTGAATGTGGCGTCGGGTCATTTCGTGAAGTTGAGCGCAGGTGTTGAGCACATTAACATGTGGGTATTTTGTGAAGTTACTCATATCACGCTTAGCAAGCCCACCTACTGATTGGTGTGCACGGTTTTTGTATATTTCAACTATAGGAGGGGTTAAAAACCCGATGGACATAGGTATATTCAAACGGTCTTTACTACTTCCTGGTATTTGAACGTAAGAATTCCAAGCGTCTCTTTCTGCTTGTTGTTCTAAAAATACAGTTGACCTGACTTTTCTGAGGCGTTGCTCGATAGGGTCTGTGCCATCCATAAGTCCTAAATAGCTGTTGGCAGAATGTGTCCACGGTGAAGGGCTTTTGTCATCGATAAAGTCGTTAAAGGTCCCTGTCCATCCATGGTTTTCAAGGGCTTCTACGTTGTTTATTATACCTAAAATTGTAGGCGAATCAATATCGGTGGTTGCGGTGTTATGATTTAGGTAGGGGCCGCTAGAGTTCCAACTACGCATTAAATTCTCACGTGTTGTTATAGCATAAGATAAATCAACGACCTTATCTTCTAATTCGTCAGCATCGGCAAGTTCAAAGCTTTTCCCATACAAGGCTATAGCATCTTCTGACACCCCAGAAGCCTCAAGGGATTTCATCATATTTTCACGCTCTGTGTAAATAACACCAAAAGGTGCAAATGTAGTCTTGTTGGCATAAGCTGTAGCATAAACGCTTAAGAGTTTGTTTATATCTCTAACTTTAAATACTTTTTGCTGTAATTCGTATGATTCTTGAGCGGTTAACTGGTAAGTGCTGATAGGTAAAGGCGCAAGCTCTTCCATCGATCTTAGTGTGCCTATGGCAGATTCTCTAGTATGGTTGTAGAGGTCATATGCAAGGTTTGCAGAGGGGCCACATTCTAGTGTTACGTAGGCTTGTATTTCTTGTTGAATATCTGGCCTTTCGTCGAGTTGTGTGTTCGATGTATTTGAAGCGGTTGCTGTACGCGTCCAGTCTTCTACAGCGTTACGCATGCGCGGTTGTCCAGGCTCGGATATATCAAAAAACCCGACATAAATGGCACGGTGTATTTTGCTCATAATATCAACAACAACAGCTTGAGGTGTATAAGCTTCAACTGTTTTTTGAATACCAGCGCTTGTATTTGTTTCAATGTTTGTAAAAAAGGCGGAGCTTTTGCGCGGGCCTATTAAAAGGACGAGAACAATAAACGACCAAGATACAATGGTTTTTACGTTATGAAAATTTTTATTAAAAACAATGAGGATTGCACCAACGAGTGCAAATGTAAGCCCTAAATAGTGTAGAGCAAGTGTATTTGATATTTCCCCTGCGAAAAGCTTGAAAAAGAAAGATCCTTGAGCAAAACCATCCTGTGTGAATTGCGAAATATCTTTAAGTGGACCATAGTCAGGAAAAGCCATTGATAACCCTCTAAAAATTTATGTACTTTAAATACTGTTAATCAGGTAAAGTCGAAAAAGAATCAGTCCCTGTATTACACACCTTGTTGTTAAGTATTGGTAATCCCTTTCCTAAATTCAAGTAAAAAGGTTGGATTTTATGCAAACAAGTTGTTTTTTTGTGTTTATTATATCAATGTGGTTTAAATGTTGCACTCTCATTTGAATTATTGGGACTGTTTAGAACCTAGGCGTTGCACATTAGATGCATATCCGCTATCTTATGGGGTGGTAACTTGTATCTACCCTTTGGTATGAGTTTAGAAATATTAAAAAATTTTAAGATGTAGCTTTAGGTATATGGAAAATAATAATCAAGCACCACAACAATTTAACGGCCCTTCATCACCTGAAGACAAGTTTAAAGAAGTTGTAGAGAAGTTTAAGAATCTCCCTAAAAACGCACAAATTGCCGTGGGATTGGTTGCGGTGTTCTTTGTTTTTATGTTTGTAAGCGGCGGTGGCAACGATTCTAAGCCAGTGGTTAGCAAGCCTGTGCCTTTGGGTAATGTTAAAATTTCTGCAAATCAAGCCCAAAATCAAGATTCTAAAGGTGTTTTTGAAGCTGAGGACCCTTCTAGAGAATCTTTGCAACGCGGTTTCTATACCCAGCAGCGTAAAGAGTTGGCTGATCTAAAGAGTTCTTTACTTTCAAATGTAAAAGAAGAGCTTTCAAATGTAAGTTCTATTAAAGATGCTGTGACAGAGCAACAGCAGCAGATGCAACAAATTATTCAAACATTCAATGACCAAATTCGTGCTTTTGAAAAATCTAATCAAGAACAACGTCTGGAAATTAACCGATTAGTAGAAGAGGCGCGCCTCCAGGAAGAGCAAGGGTTGCGTACACAGCCTATTGGTGGTGCAGCCGTTGTTTCGGGTGCAGGCGCTGTTCAGCAGCTTCGTAAAAAACGTATATCTCAAACAACTTTGCGTGCGGGTGGTGCAGGGGTTTCTGCTAACCCAGATCAAGCATTGTTAAGCTTTAACGGAACGCCAGTTCAAGGTGCGGTTTCAGGTTTCTATAAAGAAAAAATTCCAGAGCCATTTTTACCACCTTTAGGCTTTGTTAAAGGAACATTGCTTAACGGTTTTGATGCTTTGGTGGGCGGTGCAGTTCCTTCATTGGTTCGTCTTTCAGGTGCGTATAAAACAGCTATGAATTCAACTGTTTCTTTAGATGGTTGTGTTGCAATGGTAGAATTTGAAGGTGAAATTTCAACAGAACGCGCTATTGGTAAGCCGAGCCGTATGACTTGTGTTTACCCTGACCGTGGGGCTGTAACTTATAACTTAAGCGGTTATGTAGTTGATGCGAATGATGGTATCGTTGGCGTTCCTGGTATTTTTTATGAGGGAGATGCGTCACGTATTGCCGCTGCTTTAATGGCTGATTTTGCAGCAGGTATGGCAGATATTGTGCGCGAGAATCAATTCACAGAAGAGGTGGGTGATGGCGGAACAGCATCTAACCTAACAGGAAGCGCTTTAAAGGCGGAGTTAGGCTCAGGTATCTCTGGAATGATGGGGTCTTTGCGTGACTATTTAGAAGAGCGTTCAAACAGGGTTGTGCCTTTTGTACGTGTTGACCCAACAAGAGACATCCACATTGTTATTATGAGTGGTATTGAATTGCGCCATGAGGGTAGTGCTTGGACATTACTTGTGGATGGTGAAAAGGCTGACAGGGTACGTGCTGAAAATGAAAAGGCGCGCCTAAAGGCGGAAGCTGACGCACAAAAGACGAATCAAAGATTATAACGTAACGGGGTAAAATTATGCGCATAACATTACTATTACTAATCGCATTAACAGGGTGTAAATATTACGGGAGCGCTTTGCCGCCTGATTATCCTCTTTCTATGGATGTGTCATTAGATGTGGCACGTGACAAGGCTTTAGGTGCTGGTGGTGTGGAGCGTCAGTTGATACGCCACACGGCAAGGCCTGATATGAGTCGTCCTTCATACATCCCAGAAAAAGAATTGGCTGTTGTAGCACCGCCAAAAACATTGTTGGTTTGGACGTATCCACATGTAACAGCGGATAACACGCGTGTGTTTGGAAATTGGTCAACAATCTTCTTAACTGATCGTTATGAATGGGTTTTACCGGTGAACGATCGTAGTATGGATGAAAATGCATTTGGGGCAGGGTATGGCGTTACTCAATAACGAAAATTATACAGTATCAAGAGCAAATCGAATCGGGGATCAACTTCCTTATTTCGAGTTTGAAAAGGACGAAAAATCTCCTCTTTGGCGTGCGCATCTACTTGATGACGGTACGTTAGGTATGGCGTGGAAAACACGCGTACCACCTTCATATTCATCTGATAATGGTTATTTACAAACAAATAATGAATTTCGCACGTTTATTGAAAGTTTACCAATAGACTATCAAGTGCAAACAATCATTACATCACACAACAACCTTTCTGACCGTATGAGGGCATATTTAAGCCTTGATAGCGGTAATGAAAAAGGTAAAATATTACGTGAATCACGCGCTGAAAAGCTTTTGATGGCCGGTTTTAATGGTTATCCTGTAGCTGAAGGTCAGTATGCTATGTTGCGTGACACATACATGATTATTACAGTAAAAGCACCAGCACCTGCGGAAGAATTGGGCATTTTAAAGAATGTGGTTAATCTGTTTTACTCCGTGATTGGTACAATGGCGGCAGCTTTTGGTGTAGACCCGTCTAAATTAAAATTATTTGAAAACTTTTTCACATCTCAAGTGCGCGTAGCTCTGGGTGATTTTAAAGAAAGCGTTTTATCTATCGAGTCTACATTGGATGTAATGTTTAATGTGACACGTGAAAACAGAATGTCTCTAACAGACCTTAAAAAGCACTATTGGGACGCTTATGCCCCTTCATACAAAGAAGCGGGGCAAAAAATTGTATTAGATAAAGAGGTGCCTTTTAAAGACCAGTGTTTCCCACTGCCGATTGAGCACGAGCATGACTTGGTTAAAATTGGTCGCGACTATCATGGTATTGTAACTTTGGCTATGATGCCTGATACAGTAGGCCCTGACTATTTTGGCGTTATTCGACGCACGATTGCATCGCAATACACCTTTTTCTGTAACATTACACAGCCGCATCAAATTATGGAACAGACTAAAATGGCTGTTTCTGCTGAGTTGCGTCGCCGTATTTCTGGTGCGTTTAACAAAGAAGAAGCAGATGCTTATGCACAAGAAGTAAGTGAAATTAAGCACCGTATGTTTGCAGGGCGTAAAATTCTTTACATGATGTGCGGTATGATTATCCATGGATATGACCGTACAGAAGTTGAAGATAAGATGCTAAGGGTTAACTCGGCTCTTAAAAAGCTTTCAGCTGTACCAGATATGGAACGTTCAATGGCGCTTCAAGGTGTTTCTTTCTCTTGGCCACTTGTTAACCAACATAAATATAGCCGCCCATTTTCACGTAATCGCCGTGTGATGTCGGATGACTTGGTGGACTTGTTGCCAAACCATGGGCACTGGGGCGGAAGTGCTTCACCGCAAGCGGTATATGTAAACCGTGACGGTGAGATTACATTTTTTGACCACACATCCAATGACTTTGTAAACTGGCACTATGCTATTACAGGTACATCTGGTTCTGGTAAATCATTTGCTGTTGTTGACCTTGTGTTACAGCTGTTTGCAGCAGGTGTAGAACGACAGTTCCTAATGACAATTAAAGACGACTATGATCGCTTTGCGCAAACCATGGGCCGTTCTATTATTATTGACCTTGATAACCCAAGTTCATGTATTAACCCATACGCAGGTATTTTAACTAAGCAACGTTTGCAGCAGTGGGTGGAGTCGTTAGAGCTTATGATTAAAAAGGGCGGGACAGAAGACCTAGACCCAACAATGCCACGTCTCTTTGAGCAGGTATTACAGTATGCTTATGATATGGTTCCAGATGGCGATGTTTTACGCCCAACATGGATTAAAGAAGCTTTATATAAATTCCCATACATTAACGAGCATCAACGTACTTTAGGCTTGCATGCGGCTGATGAAATTGGTTCGTACTGTAGTGATGGTATGTATGGTAAGTTGTTTGATGGCCCTCCGTCTATTAACGAAAAAGATCGTTTGGTTGTCTTTAACTTGCAAAACGTTTTAAGTGAGAAAATTAGCGACGTTATTATTAACTCCATCTTCACGATGCTCGATAATATTATGTACATGGGTGAACGCTCTGCGAAGAAACACTTGCTTGTTGATGAGATGATATCAATGATTAGCTCAAAAGGCGGGGCTCAAATCTCTAACCAGCTTAAACGCGCTTTCCGTACTTACCGCTCACTCAATTGCATGTGTGGTATTGCATCTCAAAACGAGGAAGACCTCACAACAGATGTTGGTCAGGCTATTATTGGTAACATTACTAAGCGTATGATATTGAAGCCTCGTAAAGAAATGATACCGATGTTGATGCAAACTTTAGGCTTACGAAGTGACCGTCATGAAGCGAACATTGCATCACTTGATACAAAGCCAGGTTTTTACTCTGAATTTTATTTAATGTCGCCAGCGGGTGAAGTTGTTTGCCGTTTGCTTACAGATAAGTTAACATTTGCCTTAGCAACCACACAGCCAGACGATGTGGCTGAGATTAGCCGCATTAGAGACGAGCTTGGTGGCGATTGGTGGACGGCAACATTGACATTTAGTCAAAAGTACCCTCAAGGCGTACGTGCAGCAAGAGCTGCCGCCGTCGCTGAAGAGGAACGAAGTAAAAGGAGTACTTAGGGGTAATGGTATTAAAGCGTAAATTGCCATCTGCAATGGCAACAGAAGGGACAAAAAAGGAAGAGGTGTCTACCTCTACTTCTGCTGCGCCTATAAAAAAGGAAACGCCACCACTTGCACCTATGCCTACAATGGAAACGAGTTCATCAGCTATTCCTGATATAGAAAAACCAACAACAAAAGCGTCACCTTTATCACAAAATATACCTCAACATGAAGAACCTATTGTTTCGGCATGGGACGAAGAACCAACAACATCAAGTGGTTGGGAAATTGAAGGTTTAGGTGGTTCCTCTAAAGACGATGATATTTTTGGTTCGATGGCAGAAGAAGTTAAAAGTGAAGAAAAACCGAGTGAGGTTTTACCGCCATGGCAGCAAGGTGCTGTGAATTCAAGTGCCCCAGAATTACCAAGTGATATTGCAGCTGCAGGCCCAAGACTTATGTCAGAAATATCAGACAAATCAGGCCCTGTTGGTGCTTTAGTGGGTATTGTTTTACTTGTTGCAATTGGCTTTGGTGGTTATACATTCTTTGTGGATAAAGATGAAACAACTGAGGTTATTAGCCGCTGGACAGGTTCTTTAAACGAAGTTTCCGAAGAAATTCCTACAGGTGAAACTGTAGCGAATGGCAGTACAGAAACTAAAACAATGCTCAAGCCAGAGGCTGTTGTTTCTATGCCGGAAAATAATGAAGGTTCTGAAGTTGAGTTTGGCACTGCTGAGTTGGAACCAGAGCAAGAGTCTTTGATGGAAGATGAGATTGAACCTGAGACTGACTTGATGAGAGATGTAGATGAAATTGTAGATGTTGCTCAGGCGGAAGAAAAGGTTATTAACCCGTTTGAAGAAATACGCGCGGTAGTGACACCAGAACCTAAAACAGTTGTAGAGTTTGTAGATGTTGCTGAAAGCGAAGTAGAACAACCTATCAACGCTGAAGGTGTTGAAGATATGCCTGAAGAGGTTGGTATGATTGTAGAGTTACAGCAAGCGATTACCGAAGCACGCAAAGAAAAAAGTCCAGAAGACTTTAAAGTAAACGAGGTGGATAATGTTGTTGATGAAGAGCGTGAAGCACTTAAAATGCTTTCTCCAGACGAGCTAGATGCTCGAAACCGCGAGCTTTCTCGTCAATTAGATGAAGAGCTTGCTGAATATCGTAAAATTTTAGCTGGAGAAGATTCAGCACGCCCACGCAAAACGACACCTAATGAGTTTTTTGATGGCAATGTTAGTGAAGAGGCTATTGCAGGTAACGAAGGTGTGATACCTCTACCAAAACGCAGCAGTACGCTGCTATCACAAACACAAGCTCAATCACTTTATGGCGCAAATCCACAAGGTTTACCAGTTGTTTCAGAGCCGGCGCCACAGGCAGATGACGGTGTGCGTAAGTTAGATGATTTCGATGTGTCTATGTTCCAAGTAGAACGCGAACGAGTGCGCATACCTAAAAATGTACGTCCATCATTTAGAGCAACAAACTTCCCACCTATCATATTGTTGTCAACAGTACGTCAAAAAGGGATTATCGCCGAAATGCATGAAAAACAAGGTATTTTACTGATAGGTGAAAGCGTTTCGGGTTGGGAACTTATTGATGTTAAAGCAGAATATGCTGAGTTCAGTAACGGTAAAAGAAAACACATAGTAAATATAGGACGTTAATTTATGAAGGTCGCAAATATAGAAACAGTGCGCCTGATTGGTGTTGAGTACGGTTGGACGGAAGCCCAAATCGAACAAGCATTAGCGGGTGCAATTCGTCTTTGTTATGCAGAGCGCGATATGTTGGTTGAAGTCGACGTTAACCTTAAAGAAGAGACAATCGCCACAAGGCGCCGTAACGGTTATGGCGACCGTGGTGTGTGGATTGATATCCGTGATCCGCTCATGCCTAGTGTGCATATGTTTATGCAGATTATGGAAATTCACCAATGGGGTGATGGTTCGCCTGGTCGTGTACTTGAAGGCGAAGTTGCTGGTTTCCGCGATGGCGGTATTTTTTACCGTGTGGGCACAAAACACGTTTACATTCCAGAAAACTTGTTGAGTGTGATGGACTTCCACGAGAAACCACCTTTGGGCACAAAGCAAGTGTTTACACTATGTGCTAGCCGTGACCCTATTGGGGGCATGCGTGTAGGTACAAGGCGTGGTAAAGAATTTGTGGCTGCTGTGATGGAGTGTTACTACCCAGACTGTATTAGTGGTATTTGGATGGGTGCTTCAAACTCATGGGCTGTGATTCGCATGAATCCTGAGCACATGTCACTTTGGCTTGAAAATGGTGGTGTAAACGTACGTCACTTACAAAGTGTGCTTGGTGTGCGCCGTATTACGTTATTACCTGAAGGTAAGGGTGATACACCCCAAGAAATTCGTGAAAATGAAATTCGTCACTTTATTAACAATGCATGGCAAGCGTGTCGTGTGGCTTCACTGAATGAAGACCGTATTGTTATACATACACCGCTCGATAGTGCTGACCCTCGTAAGGTACGCACATTTTGTTCAATGTTGAAAAAAATTGCGCCTGAGTGTGAACAAGTTATCATGTAATATCGCAAGGTTTCTATTAAAGGCTGCTATATGCAGCCTTTCTTTGCTTGTAATCGCTATTCCAAGCCATTCTGGGGACGGTATAGTTATAGGTGCGCCTGTAGACCTTAAATTACGCCCAAAAGGCTCAGAGGTTGTTTTGGTTGGCTTTAAGGTTATAGAGTGCTTTAAGGACAAAGAAGAATCATTAAATGTATTAGACCGAGAAGTATCACTTGTTAAACATCCTTCATGTGGGGAAGGGTATGCCCACATACTTATGCAAAGAAATGAATCTATGATATCGGGTGAAGATAAAACTTTCACCGATGTTATACAAATACCGTATATCTTAAATCAACCTTCCATATATGCCTATAAAGGGCACTTTAAGGTTAAACCAACGATGAATAAACATATGGTTGAAAAGAAAGGTGAAGTTGTCATAAGTCTGTCTAAAATTATCAAAGGTCATATTAAAGCAACTGTCTCTAGTAGTTTTGAAAATGTAGAAATGAACGATTATATGGCGCATTATGAAGGAGATCAGACATTTGTTAATCAGGTTCCTGTGAAGAAAAATCGTATCATGACATCATCAGCAACTCTTAAGTTGGGAGAGCCTAAAATTCTTTCTGGCGACATGTGGATAGAGGGTATTCAAAAAAACAATGGTATTTTGCCAGAATATTCAAGGCTTTGGATTGAGCTTATTATAAAATAATATAACAATGCTTGTAATTCATAATAATTACCATATAATAAAGCGTATACAAATAATCTTGTAACCTTTTTTAAAGAATACATAAGCAATCTCGCTTATATCTTTATTACCCTTTTATCTAGGCAACTGGGGACTCAAGGCCCTCTGCCAAATTTTTACGGGCAATTTCGCCCAATTTTACTCTCAAGTATGTGAACCTCTGACGCTTAACCGCTTCATTCAAGTTCACGGCCAAACGAGGAAATATCATGTCAAATTATACAGATAAAGTAATTCAAGAAATTAATTCATTTCATGGCTTGGAAAATAAAGGGGCTATTATTCGCCCTGGCTTTGTTCAGGTGCCTGCTTGTGCAAAAGGTGATTCACCATTTAAGCTTGTGGCACGTAACGAAGAACAGCAGTATTTGTCATGGGCTTTAAATCGCTTAAGTTATGGTACTGTGGCTATTGGTGCCGCGGGTAGTGGTAAAACAGCTTATGGTGTTGCACGGGCTTTAATTAGTCAACATGTAGGGCTAACGAAGCATATTGTTGTAACACGTCCTATGGTTGAAGCTGAAGAAGAGTCTGGAATTTTACCAGGTGGTGAAGTGCAAAAAATTGCGCCTTACCTTATGCCGATTTTCGAAAACTTAATCGAAATGGGGCATGGTAGTATTTTAGAATCTCTTAATGATGTACGTCGTGATGCTGATTTAACCGTTGGTGCTCAAATTCTCAAGCAAATGCTTGATCCGTTTATCATTGCAACCCTAGGTAAAATGCGTGGCCGTACATTTAGAAATTCTATTGTACTTCTAGATGAGGCTCAAAATACAACCAAAAGCCAAATGAAAATGTTTCTAAGTCGTATTGGTGTTGGTAGTTCATTTTATGTTTGTGGTGATTTAGATCAAATTGATACTAAATTTGACAATGAAAATAATGGATTACGCGCGCTTGTTAAAATGCTTGAAAACACAAACCCTGAATGCCCGTTACCAGAAAATATGGCAACGATTGCGCAGTTTTTGGAATCAAGCAATAGCAGAACACCTGCAACCAATGATGAGATTAATCTTGTTAAGTTCGGTGCGTCTGAAAGCCAGCGTGGCGAAGGTGTTACACGTGTTCTAAAATATCTTTAACATTTATCGAAAATAAAAGACCTCCCTTTGTGGGAGGTCTTTTTGTGTGTTGATGGTATAGCGGTTACCGCTTTGTGAGTGGTTGTTTGTTTATACTATATAAGTTAATGCTCATATTTTTACCTTAAAAATATGACGTCTAATTTTAAAGTCTGATTATCAGATGTTTTATTATTAAATGTATCATCTTAAATATATTAAATCGTACAAATATGTATAAAGGGTAAGACTGGCTTACACTTTAGAGAATTGCATATAAAGGGTAGGTGCGTATTGCACTGTATGTTGAGTTACATCAGGCTTGAAAGTGGAAGACGTATTATCTAAGTTTGTTTACTAGCTTTGGAATGTCGATAATATTGTTACTTAAGCGGGTTGCATCTTTCATTACGCTTGTGCCTGTCCAGCGGTCGAGCGTTTCTAGGATGTCTTTAAGTTCAAAATCGGTGTAAGTTGTGTGAACCGTGTGCTTTGGCGCAGGGTATTTTAACTGCTCTTGTTTTATAACATTCTCATGTGCGCCAGGCATAGCCTTACGCATACTGATGAATTCTTCACCTGTTTCATTGTTTTTGACGAATGTAATAAATCTTTCCATAAGGTACATAATACTGCATTGCAATTTTTATATCAACCAAATGGTATAATGTTTAACGATTATTTTTATAAGCCTTTATAAACCAGCCTTTTTTGCTTTTTTTTCTTGGTGTATTTCACCCAAAGCTATCATGCAAGGTGTAATAATAAGCGTTAGAACGGTTGCAAAGAACAAGCCAAACATAATCGCATTGGCGAGTTGATCCCACCAGCGTGAAGAAGGGGCGTTATAGCTCACTTCTCTGGCAATTAGATCAATGTTTACCTTTGTACCCATAGGGATAAGACCAATAATGGTTGTAATAGCGGTTAAGAGCACAGGGCGCAATCTCTTTTGTCCTGTCTGTATAAGTGCTTCATACCAATTAAATTCATTACGAAGCTTGTTGTAGGTGTCAATCAGGACGATATTGTTATTAACTACAATACCAGCAAGGGCGATAACCCCAAGACCGCTCATAACAATGCCAAATGGTTTCCCTGTTATCATGTGTCCTAGTAAAACCCCTGTGGTAGAAAGGATGACAGCGCTTAAAATAATAAAGGCTTGATAAAAGCTGTTGAACTGAGTCACTAAAATAATAGCCATTGCAAAAATAGCAACCACAAATGCTTTTTCTAAAAAGACTGCTGACTTGGCTTGTTTTTCATCATCTCCTTTAAACATAACGCGCACACCTTTAGGTAGTTCATATGTTTTAATTTTTTCTTTCAGGCCTGCAACAATGGTGTCCGTAAGGTAACCGTTGCGCGTGTCAACATCGGCCTCCACATACACAACATACTTTTGGTCTAGCCTTGAAATGGTTGATACTTTACGCTGAGGGGAACGCTCTATAAAGTTATCTATCGGTGCAAGTCCATGCGGTGTAGATATATATAAAGAATCAAGTGTTGAAAGTTTTCTATCAGACACAGCGTAGCGGGCGGTGATGTCAATTTCTTCGTTTAAGTTACTTGGGCGGTAGGTGCCGACACGTGCACCTGTTGTGGTAAGGCGAACAGCTGTGCCAATGTCTAGTAGTGAAATACCAGCCTTGTTAATTTCATCGCGGTTAATTTTTAAAACCCATTCAATACCTGAGTCTGCGATAGTGTCGGCGATGTTTATAACGCCAGGGACAGATTCAAGGTTCTGTTTTAATTTAAACGCTACATTAGAAATGACTGATGGATCATCTGAAATGATTGCAAGTTTAATCGGCTTCCCGTCACTTGGTCCCCCTTTTTCGGCCTGCAGTTCTACAATGGCACCGGGGATGATGCCGATTTTGTCGAGGATCTCTTGATATATAACTTCAGCGCCGCGGTTACGGTGTTTCCACTCTACAGGTTGAACAAATATTTTCCCAACAATATCTTCTTCTCCAGAACGCCTGCTTTGCTGGCCAAGGGTTAGGTAATACATGGTTTCAATGTCAGCAATACCTTGTGTGCGGCTTTCAACTTCACGCATAAACTTGTCTTTTTCACTGATAGAAAAATCGCCATCACTTCGTACTAAAATAAATGCGCGTTCCGCTTCGGTTTCAGGAAAAAATGTAACGCCATTTCCAGCCACGCCATATAGAATAATAACCGAAATAAAACTGATGACAGTGCCTATGATAACTTGTTTAGGTTTTTTGAGACATTTTTCTAAAACAACAACATAATTTTCAGTAAATTTTTCAAATATATCTGTGGGGAATGATTTAGGTTTTTTACCAACATTTGAGCCAATAAGAGGCAGGAAGATAAGCGCCATAATAAGCGATGCTGTCAGTGTAAATATAAGTGTCAGTGGTAAAAACTTCATAAATTCGCCAACGGTATCAGGCCAAAATAATAAAGGCATAAAGGCCGCTAGGGTAGTGAGTGTGGATGCGAATATTGGCATAGCCATATAGCGGGCTGCTTCAGAGAAAGCATGTCGGCGGCTGCTTCCTTCGCGCATATGTGTATCCGCTAATTCAGTAACAACAATAGCCCCGTCAACCAACATACCAACTGACAATATAAGGGCAAATAAAACCACCACGTTTGTTGTGTAACCTAAAGCGTAAAGCGCTGTGATAGCCAACAGGAATGAGCCAGGAATAGCGACTGATACAAGCAGGGCTGATCTTAAGCCAAGGGCTGCAAGTGTGACGATCATAACAAGGATGATAGAGAAAATTACGCTATTTTGAAGGTCGTAAAGCATGGTGCGAATTTCCCTCGATTCATCACCTGTATATGTGTAGGACATGCCTTCTGGCCAAGTGCCTTGCACTTCTTCTACGGTTTTCTTAACAGCGTCTACTGTTTCAATAACGTTACGGCCAATGCGTTTTGATATGTCTAAAATAACTGTATTTTTACCATCAACTCTTGTGAGCGTTGTTGGATCTTTAAATTCAAGTCGCACGTTAGCAATGTCTCTAAATGTTACGGTACGTGCATCTTCTGATAAGAGGGGCAGATATAAAAAGTCACGTAAATCTCTAAATAGGCCAGGGAGCTTGATAGCGTATTTACCGCTACCCACTTCTAAGCTTCCGGCTGCAACTAAAAGGTTAGATCCGCTTATGGCTTGTTGAAGGTTGCTCGCACGCAAAGCATAAGACTCCGTGAGAGCCTTGTCCATTTCAATACGCACTTCATCTTCTCTTAAACCGTTTAAGTTTACCTCTAAAACACCTTCTAAACCTTCAATGCGGTCTCTTAAATCTTCTGCTATACGCTTTAATTCTCGGTGTGGTAAATCACCACTTAGAATGATATTTAAAATAGGAAGTTTAGCGAGGTTAATTTCACGAACTGTGGGTTCATCAGCTTCATCGGGTAGTTCAGCTTTGGCAATATCGACTTGTGTTCGGACATCACTGAGTGCTTTTTCATTATCAAAACCAGCCTGAAATTTAAGGGTAACGTTACCGCCACCTTCATAAGAAGAGGTTCTTAATTCATCTAAACCTTCAATAGTTCTAAGTTCTTTTTCAAGAGGCTTAATAAGTAGGTTTACACTATCTTCTGGAGAGATGCCGTCGTGGCTTACGCTGACGTAAATGGTTGGAATTGGAATATCAGGCTTTGCTTCTTTAGGAATGGCTAAATAAGAATATATACCTGCAATAAATATAAGAACAAGCAAAGAAAAGAATGTACGATTTTTTAAAATTGCTAAGTCAATAAGGTTCATCTTTATGAAGCTTTCTTCTTCTTGTGTTCAATACGTTTATCGATCCATGTTTTAATCATAACAGGAATAAGAATTGTCAAAATAGTTGCTAAAGGTAAAGCGATAAGCATGCCAAGGAACCCACCAAGTTCACCACCTGCCATGACAGCAAAAATAACCCATACAGGGTGTAATCCTGTGCTTTTGCCTACAAACTTAGGCGTTAGAATAAATCCTTCTAAAACTTGTCCAATAGCGAAAATGGTTACAATGATCAAATAAGGATTTATCGAAGCCATTTGGTACTGCATTATTGCTAAAACAGTTGCAAATACAAGCCCAAGAGCCATGCCTATAAAAGGTATGAACGAGATGAGCCCTGTGAGCATACCAACAAAAAATCCCATTTGCAGGCCTGAAAGGGCAAGGGTTGTCCCATAAAACAATCCAAGAAGCAGGCAAACCGAAAGTTGACCACGCAAAAAGCTGCTGAGTGCTTTGTCAATTTTTTGTATCGTCGTTACAGTGTTACCACGTAAGTCTTCAGGTAAGAGTGCTTCACATTTTTTTGTAAATGTTGGCCAGTCATATACAAGATAAAAGGTCACAAGTGGGGTAATAATAAGAAGAGACAAAGCGTCGAATATAGCCATAGCGCTTAAAGCTGCACGCTGTAGTGTGTCAAGTGAAGCAATGGCAATTTGGTCGCTATAGGTATATATGTAGCCTTTAATGGTTGCTTTATCAAAGGTAATGCCATGCTCTGTTGCAAGTCTGTGAATGACGCCACCATCGCTTAATGCTTTTTCAAGCCACGAAGCATATTGTGGGATATTTTTAATAAAGTCCGTAATATCTTCGGCAATAAAAGGAATGCCAATGGCGAGTATTGCAAAAATAGAACCCATAAATATGAAAAGGGGAAGACATGTGGCAATGCTGCGTGATTTAATTTTTTTTGAAAGTTTATCTACGATAGGTGCCAATAGATATGCAAAAATAACCCCTAATACAAACGGTAAAAGTACAGGTGATAAAAAGTAAATCAATAAGCCAATAAATAAAATGGCGCTAAAGATAAAAATATCCATTAATAAAGTTTCCTTGCATGTGGTACTTGCTCAACAACGTGTGGTTTAACGACTTCACCTTCAACGAGGCTTGATTGACCCTTTACAACAACAGAAACTTTTGAAGGTAAGCCGTTTAAATAAAAGCCTTCACCATCATCATCTAAGGGATTTATAGGCATGAATTTTGCTGTATTAGACGTATCTAATACAATGGTGCCAAGGTTACCTTTGTCATTTAAAAGCATCGCCGCATATGGGATAAAATGAGCTGTAATAGTTTTGCTTGGAATGCGAAGTTCTGCGCTCATACCTGTCGGGATAGGCTCTTGAGAGTCTACTTCTACCTCAACTTTGTAGGTGTGTGTAATCGCATGTGCATTGGTTGCAATAAAACTGACTGTCCCGCTTACTTCACGCCCTGTAACAAGTGTGGCAAAGGCAGGGCTGTTTAAGTTTATACTATCACGGTCTTTTTGTGAAATATGTGCAACAATCTTATATTTTTCTTGGCTCACTATTTGATACGCTAAAGTTCCCTTTTTAACAAAATCACCGACTTCGACCAGGCGATCTTCAACTAGCCCATCAATAGGACTTGAAATTTCAGTGAACGATAAATCATTCTCTGCACTCTTTAAAAATTCTTCTGCTTTAGCAAGTTCAGCTTTGCGGCTATCTAATGATGTATCAGCGCGGTAACCTTCTTTGTTTAGTTTTTTCGCTGCCGAATAAAGAGACTGTGCTTGCTTAAGTTGAAGCTGTGCTGTTTTTAATGTTTCTGCGCGTTGCTCTTTTTCAATCGTGAGGAGAATTTGCCCTTTTTTAACAATTTGGCCTTTGTCCGCTTGAATAGATTCAACTTGGCCTTCGATGCGCGCCCCTAAGTTAACCAACATATAAGGCTGTGTTGTAGAAGAAAGTTTCACTTGGCGTGTGTAAGGTTTTTCAACGCTTTGAATAACTTGAACTTCTTTTATAAGTTTTTCTTTTGTCTTGTTTTGCGCTGTGTCGTTGCTTGAAAAAATACCCGTGAGCATCCATAGGATGACAACAGCAGCAACGGATAAAGCCATTTTTACATTGCTCTCTAAATTTTTAGCACGTTCTTTTATGTGGGCTATATTTAGTTTTTGGGGCATAAGATTTTACTTTTTCTATTTGTACTGTTTGTTTTATATGCTCCATTTTAGGTTAGATTTAAAGGTAAATCTTATTTTTTTTGGAATTTGATTGCTTTTTAATATGTTGTGGTTAATTTTAAAGGCTATGAGTGTGATGAAAATATTGAATAAAACGTCTATAACCTTTTTCCTAATTATTTTAGTGTTTGAGGTACTTTTTGTGTGCCTAGCTGTTTGGCAATATAATCGTATGCATGAAAAGCAGGCTATTTTTGAAATTTATAGTAAAACGCTTTTAAACCCATCGCAAAATTTTAACACGACTCAAGATTATAAAGAGTGGGATGTCGTTCGCATTGAGGGCACTTTCGATTATGCAGACGAAAAGATTTTGCAAAATAGACATTATAAGTCATACATGGGTTATCGTGTTTTGACACCATTGGTATTGGCGGATGGCAAACGCATTTTAATCGACCGTGGGTGGATACCTAAAAATTTCGACAGTGCCCCCCCTAAAGCATTAGAAGATAAAATGGGGAAGGTTAGTTTTACGGGTGTGGTACGTTACATACCTCAAAAGAAAGGATGGCTTGAAGGGCCTCTTTATGGTGTTACAAAAAGAGTTATAAAAAGGGTTGATCTTATTGCTTTTTCAAGGGGTGTAGAATATAAGGACTTTCTAATACAGGCAACATCGTCAGGCAATCGGAATATCCGATCATTCGTTGATAAACCTCTGACAGGCGCGAAACATGGCGAGTATATGTTGACCTGGTTAGCGCTTGCTTTTATCTTGCCAAGTCTTTATGCAGCATTAATTCTTCAGCAATATAGGCGACAGTTGTAAGCGGGTATTTACGTCTTTTTAGTGCGTTTTAGAATTGCATCTAAAATATCATGCGCATTGAAAAATTTCACAAAGTGTGCGCAATAAATAAAGGTGCATAAAGCTGATAATCCGACAACAGCCAACCATAGTATATGGACGTATGTATTAGATCCTTCATCATATGGTAATGCATATTCAAATCCAATTATCACAAACGCTGTAACAGCGGCCAAAATAATCGACTGGAATATTTTTTTCTTAAAGATAATGTTGTCATCAATGTGTATAAACCCTTGTTTTTTCAGCGCTATGACCTGTAAAAGTGCATTGCACCATCCAGCTATACTTGTAGCAAGCGCAAGGCCTACAAAGCCATACTTTTGCATTAAAATAAGGTTGAATGTTACGTTGATTATAAGTGTGATGGCAGAGATAATAAGTGGTGTTTTGGTGTCGCCGTTGGCGTAAAAACAGGTTACGGTTATTTTTGTCATAATATAAGCTGGCAAGGCGATACAGTATGCCTGCATTGCCCTTGCAACCAAATAGGCAGACTCGCTAGAAAATTCTCCATGACTAAAGAAGGTGTTAATGAGTGGAAATGCCAAAAGTGCCAATACTGCTGTTGAAAACAAGCTGAGAGCAAAGCCGTTTACAGCTGCGTCACTAAAGGCTTTATTAGCACCCTCTGTATCTTTATTTTTAAGAGCCTTTGAAAGATGCGGTAGCAATACAGTCGCCAGAGCAATACCGATAAGGGAGAGTGGTTGCTGGTAAAAACGGTTCGCAAATTGAAGGTAAGAAACGGCGCTTTCTTCTAAGTAAGAGGCGAGCATTATATCGATCAAGAAGCTCAGCTGTAAAATACCCACAGCTAAAGCTGCAGGGCCAAGACGCTTTAGTAAGTTTGGCATTTCTTTGTGCTTAAGGTGTTTTGTGAATTTTAGTTTGAATTTAATTTGTTTGAGGGCGCGCTGCATGTAAATCATTTGCAAAACACCGCCAAAGGTCATGGAAATAGCAGCTGCTATAGCGGGTTCCATACCCAAAGTTGGTAATATTAATAAACCAGCAATGAATGAAAAGTTCAATAAAACAGGCGTAATGGCAAAGGGGGCAAATTTTCCATAAGTATTGCTAATGCCACCTGCTAAACTTGCAAAGGTAATCAACATTAAATAAGGAAATGTAATGCGTCCAAGTGTTGTGGAAAGTGCTAAGCGTTCAGGGTCTTGTGCCCAACCACGCGCAAGTACATTGGCAATAAATGGCTCCATGAAAATTTCCGCCACAAGGGTAATAATGAGTAGTGTAATAGCCAATGTGGTATAAGCACTTGCAGCAAATTTTTCGGCAGCTTCGTCACCTTTTTCTTCTTTTATACGCCCTAAAATAGGCACGAAAACAACATTAAAAGCACCTTCTGCAAAAAGTCTTCTTAAAAGGTTTGGTAGTATCATCGCCACAAAGAAGGCATCAGAGGCGCTGCTGGTACCGAGTTTATTCGCAATAATAATATCACGTAAGAACCCAAACACGCGTGATACAAGCGTGAGGCTGCTGACAATAAATGATGACCTTAAAATAGAAATATCCGTAAACCTTGTTTTGTATGTATCTTTATTTGCGCTGTTTTTACATTGTGTTCTTTTAAATTAAAACAGCAAGTTTCTTTCATTATTTGCTTGTTTTGGTGTGACTTTTTTGAATAAATTTGCCTTTTATAAAAAAAAGATGTATTTATATAAAACATAAGGACAACCTATTCTTTTTATTCAATAAATCCACCCATTCTTTGGAGGTATCTCCTCATGAAATTTTTACAATATGAAAATCAAAGCGCGTATTGGGTAACAATGCTTTTATACTTAGGCTATTTACCTTCTTGGGATAATTTAAAAATTATGCAAATGTTTGAAACAGAGGTCTTTAGCAAGATGACTGGCTATGAATTAAACCCTCATTTCGAGCGTGCTGTTCTATTTGATGTGTTTGGCATGTTAAAAGACGATACAAATGCTGTGCATGATGTTATGAAGCGTAATAAAGCTTCAGCTGCCAATGGTGATTGTGTTTATGCAATTATGGCGACATATAATATATTGCCATGCTTTTTAACAGGTGACGCTTATCTTCAAAAAAGTAAGTTAGATTTAACTTGGCTTGAGCGTTGCTTTTTGTCACTTCGTTTGTTTAATATGACAGCCAATTGGGCGCCTTTGTTGCCTGCATCTGCTTTATATCAGACATGGGAAGAAGCTGAATGCGCTTTAAAAAAGGTAGAATTTAGTGAAAGTCTTCTTTTATGGTCGAAGGCACATAGTTTCAAAGTTATACCGCTCTCAAAAGACATTGCAGATAAACTTTGTCATGCATGGGATGATCAAGTCTCATGAAAATCGATATAAAAAGAGCCCTAAATATGGGGCTCTTTTTTTGCATTAGAAAGCTCTAATTAACAACCATGTTCTTTAAATCATACAATAGGTTATGCGCTTCTTTCGGGGTTAGGTCATCAACGGAAATGGCGTTTAAGCGTGCCTCTAACAAACTTTCTTCCTTCAAGGCTTCCATAGGTGTGGCTGTGAATAAAGGCAGGTCTACAGGTGACAGGTTTTTGCCAGTTTTCGCACCGCTTTCAAGGCGGTTTAAAATTTGTTCTGCGCGATGTGTAACCGACTTTGGTAAGCCTGCAAGGCGCCCAACATGAATACCGTAACTTGCTGGGGCAATGCCTTTGCCTATACTGTGCAGAAATATAATATCACCTTTCCATTCTTTCACTTGTACATGGAAGCATTCAAGGTTTTCGTATTGAGACTCAAGCTCTGCCATTTCATGGTAATGGGTGGCAAACAGGCCTCTCGATTTGTTTTTATTGATAATATGCTCTACAGCTGCCCAAGCAATCGAAAGGCCATCATAGGTGGCAGTACCGCGCCCGATTTCATCTAAGATAACGAGACTGCGGTCAGTTGCGCCATTCATAATCGCCGCAGTTTCTACCATTTCCATCATAAATGTACTCTGCCCGCGAGAAAGGTCATCGGCGGCGCCAATGCGTGTAAAGATACGGTCAACAAGGCCAATATGTGCCTTTGATGCAGGTACATAAAACCCTGCGTGGGCTAAGATGGTAATAAGGGCGTTTTGACGTAGAAATGTTGACTTACCAGCCATGTTTGGTCCTGTAATAAGCCAAATTTTACCATCTGAAAGTTCTGTGTTGTTGGCAATATATGTGTCAACAGTTTGTTCTACCACACTGTGCCTACCTTCTTCGATTGTGAATTTTAAGCTGTTGTCAATGAGTGGGCGACAATAATTAAATTCTTCAGCCAATTGAGCGGCGGCACATAAAGTGTCAAGTTGGGCAAGGGCGTTAGCGGCACGCATAAGTTCTGGTGCTTTAGCGGCTGTTTGTGCAATAAGTTGTGTGAATAGTTCTTGTTCTTGGGTAAGCATATTTGCCTGTGCAGCGCTATATTTACGTTCTAACTCCATTAAAAGCGTGCTTGAAAAACGCTGTGCATTGGTTGTTGTTTGGCGGTGAATAAAGTCTGTTGGGACTTTATCAGCATGGGTTTTTGTTACTTCCATAAAGTAACCCCAAACTTTGTTGTATTTTATGCGTAAAGAAGAAATGCCTGTACGCTCTGCTTCTTTAATTTCAAGTTGCTTAAGCATGTCCATGCCGTTTGTCGCGATGTCTTTATAGGTATCAAATTCGGCGCAGAAACCTTTTTTGATAAATCCGCCGTCGCGGGCAAGCATAGGCACATCATTTTCTAAAGCGTTTTCAAGTAGGGATGAAAGCTCCTCAAAATGCGCTGTATTTTCTTTAATTTCTGCTGTGAGTGTTGTTTTTATTTGCTGAATTTTTGTGTGAATTTCTGGCATAAGAGCAAGCGTATTTTTAATTGCAACAAGGTCACGCGGGCTACCACGTTCAAGTGTAATACGGCACAGGGCGCGGCTCATGTCAAAAGCTTGTTTAAGTGTTTGCTGAATATCGCTTCTATTTTGTTTTTGTGCAATAAGCGCTTCAATACTGTCTTGACGGTTTTTAATTTCCTCAAGGTTTTGAAGTGGGGCTGTTATCCAGTCCGTTAAAACACGGCTGCCAGAAGGGGTAACTGTGCGGTCAATAACACTTATAAAACTGCCTTTACGTTCGCCTTTAAGGGTTTGTGTAAGCTCTAACCCACTGCGGCTGGCAGGGTCGATATATAAAAAGGCGCCGTGTCTTAAAACGGTAGGGTGTTCAAGAGACGGTAATTTACCTGTTTGTGTTTCTTCAGCATAAGTAACTAAAGCACCGCAGACAGAAACCTGTGCCTTTGACGTAAAGTTAAAAGCGTCTAAAGTGCCGATGTTGAAACATTTTTTAAGGGTTGCTTCTGCGCGGTCAGTATCAAATTTAGCTTTGCTGGAAATAGTGAGTAAATGTGCGTAAGGGTTTAACGTTTCAATATGCTTTTCGCCAAAGCTTTCTGTCGTTAATATTTCCTTAGGGTTAAGCCTTGCAAGTTCACTGCTCAGGTTTTGGGCTGTGGTGCTTACAGTTTTAAACTCACCTGTTGAAAGGTCGAGGTAGCCGATTGCCATTTCTCCAGCAACTGTGTAAATGGAGGCAAGATAGTTCTTTTCTTCGGCTTTAAGCATCGACTCTTCTGTGAGCGTTCCGCCTGTGTAAAGGCGCACAACCTCACGGTTTACAAGGGCTTTGTAACCACGGGCAGCTTTAGCTTGCTCAGGCGTTTCTGTTTGTTCGCATAAAGCCACTTTGTGGCCATTTTTAAGAAGCTTTGCAATGTAACCTTCTGCAGCATGAAAAGGCACGCCACACATAGGAACGCCTTCGTCACCGTCCTTGGCACTGCGGCGCTTGGTTAGGGTGATACCTAAAACAGCAGATGCTGTAACCGCATGGTCGCCAAAGAGTTCATAAAAGTCGCCCATGCGGTAAAAAAGAAGAAAGCCGGGGTTGGCGTCACGCATGTCATAATATTGTTGCATCATGGGTGTGTTTCCAGCAGCCATTTTATATCCCCTTGTATATTTTCCTTAAAGTGAGTGGGAGTGTAACTCAAAGTGGCTTAAAAAGCACCCGTTTTGTGCTTTTTTTACCTTTAAAAAAGATGTTGATGTGGTGTGTGAGCTTTGTATGGTTATTGCTTTGTAATATTGGGGAAAATAAGGGTGTGCGAAGACTGTTTTTGTCGCCTTTTTTGAGCGCGTGTTAGTGACCATTAACATTTTTACTTGTTTGAACTGGTGGTGTGTAGGTGGTACACTTTTATGATGAATTATTTAGATGACTTAGAGCTTTTAAAGGACGCTGCTAAAAATGTAGGGCCTTTAATTATGAAATATTTTAGGACAGATCTTGAGGTTGAAATTAAACCTGAGGCTGGTTTTAGCCCTGTGACCATTGCGGACAAGGAGGCTGACCAGTTTTTACATGACTTTTTATTAAAAGCAAGGCCTGATTATGGTTGGTTGAGTGAGGAGATTGAAGATGATCTTGTGCGCTTAAATAAAGAATTTGTTTTTATTGTAGACCCAATAGACGGTACAAAGCCTTTTATAAAAGGTGAGCCAGAATTTACCATTAGCCTTGCAATTGTAAGAAATGGCAGGCCTGTGGTTGGTGTGGTTTATAACCCAGCCAAGGACCATATGTACGCAGGCGCGCATGGTTTGGGTATGACTTTTAATGACGTTAAAATTCAGCCGCGTGCTGATATTTTAAAGCTAGAAGAGCAAGAATGCCTCATATCACATTCAGAAAAAAACAGAGGGCTTTGGAAGGCGTATGAAGGTGCGTTTTTAATGAAGGCTATTGGTTCTATTGCTTATAAATTGGCTATTGTGGCGGCAGGGCAGTCTGACTTTATGGTAACGCTGCGCCCTAAAAGTGAGTGGGACTGCGCTGCAGGGCATGTTTTGTGTGAAGAGGCAGGTTTAAAGGTGACTAATATATTAGGTGAAGAGCTTTTGTACAATCAAGAAGTGGCCGATGGTTCGGTGGATCGTATGATTGTAGCGTCGCCTGAAGTTTATGATGAAATTAAAGAGCTTTTAAATGAGTGATTTCGCTGGATTATAAAATATAAAAAAAGAGAGGCTTGAAGCCTCTCTTTTTTTACAACCATTATTTAAAATTAAAATGCTTTACGCACGTTAAGTGTAAACATGTGATCGCTGTCTGTTTGATAGCCATTTACGTCTTGATAAATAGGTGCTGTATATCCAGCAGAAAGCTTCAAGCGTTTAACTGACTTTGGTTTGTAAGAAATGTCAAATCCAGCCGTTGCTTTTTCGTAGCCTGAGTTGGTTGTGTTTGTACCAGGTGCCATCATAGCATTCCAGCTTGAGTCTTTACCGCTGATTTCACTTTCGTGCACGGCATCAAGTGTTATACCTGCAGAAACCTCTTCTGAAAACGTTTTACCTAACCATGTTTTTAAGCCAAAACGGTTGCCAAGGCGATAGTTTTTGCTGTTGTCGTTAATGCGGAATGTACCATAAGCTTGAGCACCGAAGTGAATGTTATTATGGCAGCCGCAAGAGTCAGCATAAGTAAGCGTTGGTGTGAAGTCAAATGTGCCAGACCCAAGCTGCATTGGGTAGCCAAGGCGTATGTTTGAAGCCGTTGGCGTTGAATCAGACTTGTCAATAGATCCTGTTGGAAGGCTTAAGCTGTATGTTGCTGACCATTTACTAAGGTTGTAACGCGCAAGTGAATCAATAATAGAAACTTTGACGTCGCCAAACCCACTGCTTTTTGTTGTGAATTTAACACCTGCTTGTGTACGCATATCCATTGATTTTTCAACGTAAGGTACCATGGCCATAAACGTGAAATCGTTATTGATACCATACATGCCGCCAAGCATGTGCATGTCAGTTTTCATTGAAAGTGGCGCACTCATATAGCTTGATGCGTAGACATCGTTGACACTTGCACCGTCTGTGCCCTTGCGGATGCCACTCATTTCCATGTGCATGTACGAGTAGGAAAGCATCCACTCGTTTTTTCCGTGGGTGTGCGTACCAATCACATTCAATGGTTCGTAAGCATTGTGAGCGTGTGCTGTTTGTTTTTGGTTTTTAAGCATTTCTGCGTGGTTGTGAGCCTGCCCTGCTGCAAAACTTGCGTTGCTGTAGGCTAGAAGCGCCGCTGTTGTAAGTAGTGTAAGTTTAATGGACATGGTCCTGTGCTTTCCTAATTTAAATTATTACCTACAAGGTATGATATATGACCTGTTAAATAAAGCAATTTAGCAAAAAAAAACCCGCCAGAGGGCTGGCGGGGTAAGTTAGGGTGTGTTTAGGGTTGTTTGTTGTATGTTTTGGCGGCATGTTTAAAAGGGTGTTTAGAGAATGTTTTTGCCAAAACGTACATGTTTTGCCAGATTATACTGGTCTTATCATTTGTAAGTTGCTTGTTTATGTCCTTTATTTTTTGATTAGCACTTCTTAGTCCAGTTACTTATAGGATGGGTTAAAATATGTGTATACAAAAAACTGACATGTTTTTTAAAAATTACTTAAAATAGTCAGTTGTTCAGGGTGAGTGGCTGTGACTAAAACACCGTTAACAGGCTTAAAAACGCCCCTTATTTGCAATTTTTTACCGTTATAATTTTCGCTTGGATCTATACCTGACTGCTTAAATATATCAAGTTCTTTTTTGCGAATTTCAACGGTGAAATCTTCACGCCAATTTGACCCAAAGTTTATATAAATCTTACCTTTTGTGTTTGTTGTATGGTGCACAGTGCCTTCGGTTATATTAAATTTTCCGATAGCAGAATCTGGAATTTCCTCGTCTGTTTTATATGTTTTCCAGCGCTCTAGCCCCCATATGCCCTGTTTTTTTAATTTAACGTTATTTTCAAGTTCTATCAGCGTGTTTGTATGCGCGCGATTGTCAGGAAAACTGTAAACATGTGCGAGGCTTAAAGCTATAAGTTCACGGTTAATCCATGTGCCATCTTCCATGTAGACGTGTGCCAATAGGCGGTTATATCTGTCCTTGTATCGTTCTCCAAATTCAAGGCGCACCCTTTTGTTAAAAAGCAATGTGTTAAGTTTTAAGCGTGCTTCATTGGCGAATGGCTGATTTTCTTTGCCACCACGTCCTATTTCTGGTGTGTTGATGCCTAATAATCTTACATGGCTACCATCTTTGGTTACAAAGGTATCCCCGTCAATAATATGATCGACTGTTTTCCATGTAATCTCTTTGGCATAACAGTTTGCACTGTGAAGCGCGAAGAAAAGAGTTATAAGGGTTGCTGTTTTTAAAATTCTTTTTATCATGCAAGAAATGTTATCATAAAAGAACTGACAAAAGCTTGCTCTTTCTTTAAAATGAATGCAAAATACGGCTATGAAAATACAAAAAAGGAAACGACCGAATGTCTATTCGCCAAGAAGCGGCTCGAGATAAAAGTAGAATTGCAACGCTTATTGCGCGCACATACTTAAGTGAAGGTGCCTCAACAGTGGAACAAACGGGTATTTTACGCTCTTTAGACACATATTTAGAAAAATTAGCCTTTGTATTTGAGGCTGAAGGTTCGGTAGACGCTTATGCTTTATTTACGCCTGTGAATGTAGCAGGTGCTTCAGGGGCTGTAATGCTTGCACCTTTTGCGGTGGACACAAAAAAAATAGACTTTGATGTAGCTGGCTTTTTAATGTCAACCTTTGAAAAAGTTTCATTACAGGGTATCCGTTATGTCTTTGTTTTGGGTAATTTAGATGATTTAGCTGCTTTAGGTTTTAAGTTTGCAGAAGATTGTGGATTTACCTTAACGGGTAACCCGCCCGTTTCTTTATTAGTGAAAGACCTTGGTGCTGGCGCAGAGCTTAAAGGCGAAGTGACTGTACCTGAAATTCTTTTAAGTTAATTTTTGGTTCTATAGTTCAACTGGATAGAACAATGGCCTCCTAAGCCGTAGATCTGGGTTCGAGTCCCGGTGGAATCACCATTTAATTAGTTTTTGTGAATATAACGCGCTTCAATTTCGTCAAAATGCCCATTTTTATGAAATTCTTCCAATCCTGAATTTATAATATCTCTTAATTTTTCATCATGAAAAACGGCTACCATATTTGTGGGCTTGAATATATTATGCAATGTGTGTTGCGGTTTGTTTTTTTTGCCCGCGTAAACTTTTTGGTAATAGTACTGGTATATTTTTTTATCCATCACAATGACATCAACGCGCTTCTTATCTAGCATATAAAGCTGATGTATTTGCTCGTTTATTTCAAAATAATGCTCATTATTTTTAACAGCGTCTGCATATTCAGGGTCTAAGTATTTAGACGCATTTTGAAAGGCGGCTATATTTCTCCCTCTCAGGTCCTCGATTTTGTCGATAGTTATATTGCTGTTGGTGTTGGTAATAGCTATGTTTTGGTAGGTAACAATAGGCTCTGTGGAGTATAAGTTGCGAGCGTCGCCCTCTGGGAAGTTAAAGGCGCCATCAACGCTGTGATCGAGCATTTGTTTTTGAAGCCTTTTATTACTTGCGTATGAAAGATTTACTGTATAGCCAGCTTGTGCGAATATTTCAGTGATAAGGTCGCTAACAATACCTTTATTGTTTTCACGTATAATATATGGAGCCACTGAGGACGCTGTAATAATGCTGACACTCTTTTTAGAAGATTCATGCGTGTCTGTTTGTGCCCAGCACGTCATGCTAACGCAAATAAACGCTAAAAAGCTTAATGTTTTAAACAGGGTAATCTCTCGCACGTTGAACTCATGTTGCATATTATAATTATCGAAGCTCTATTAAAGCATGTTGAAGAAGTTGTGCACAACTACCCTTTGGAGGTATGTTATTTACCAAGCTAAAAGTTTTCGGCCAACATAAGGTTATTTGACTCTATCCAAAATTTCCCTTGAGGTACTTGAACTTGATACCAACCGTCTGTTTGATTGGTTATAATGACTTCTTCGCCGACCTGTGCTTGCATGGCCTTGTTTTCTGATAGGATTGAAGGGATAGGGTAAAGCATAGCTTGTGTGTCAATGATAATACCTTTAAGGGCTGTGCTTTGTATTTGTGGCTGCATATTTTTATAGGCAGGATAGAGATGGAAAGCAGCGCTCAAAAAGCACACACACATCAGCACAAATACATATTTATTGAGCTTACGCCTACGGGCAGCTGTCATTTTTATATCTACAGGTAATATAGGCGATTTATGTCGACTGTTACGTCTTTTTCTCATGCTTTAGTGCTCGTGTGGTTGTTAAAATATTATTTCAGGGTTTCTATTATGGCTATATTTTGTTTAAATGAAAGAGCTTACCGAAGTGTGAGTAAAGATTAATATAGGTACTGTGGTTTTATGGAACTTTCTGCGGCTTTAACGGTAATGGCTATTTTAATAGGATCTGTGATTTTATTTGTCACGGATAAGGTGCGTGTTGACCTTGTTGCAATGTTGGTTTTGCTGGCGTTGCTTTTAACGGGCATTGTACCTGAAAATGAAATTTTGAATGGTTTTTCGAGCCCTGCCACAATGACCATTGCCGCAATGTTTATCATTAGTGCAGGGTTACGTCGCACGGGTATCGTGCGTTTTATTGCCAACCGTTTGCACACACTTGTAGGCAAAGGTAAAGAGCGTTTAACAACGGTTATTATGATTACCTGTGGTTTTTTTAGTGCCTTTACAAATAACACTGCAACAGTGGCGGTATTATTACCCGTTTCTTTAAAGCTCGCGCAAGAGCGTAATATGAACGCATCACGCATTTTAATGCCTTTGTCATTTGCAGCGCAGTTTGGTGGTGTGTGTACGTTGGTGGGCACAACCACAAACTTGCTTGTTAATGCAGTTGCCATGGATGCAGGGCTTGAAGGTTTTTCGATGTTTGAATTTGCAAAGCTTGGAATTATTTGTTTTGTAGTGGGGACGGGTTATATGATATTTGCAAGCCGTTATTTGTTAACAGATAGGGCTGGCTCTTCAGACGCAACGGCAGAATATCGTCTTAAAGATTACATGACAGAAATGCGCGTTTTAGAAGGTTCACCTTTAATTGGTGAGCGTGGATGTGACAATGGATTAACGGCGCTTGGCACCGAGGATGAACCGATTCGTGTGTTAGAAATTATACGTGACGGACGTATGATTTGGGCACCTCAAACAACAGAGATTCGTGAGAATGATCTCCTTCTTTTGCGTGGGGATGTGGGCAAAGTGATGGAGTCTGAGGGACTTTTAAAGGTAGAAGATTGGGCTGAAGGTAATTTAAATAGTGTGCACCTTGAAGGTGATGATGTGACGATGGTGGAAGTTGTTGTACCTAGCGGATCTAATGTTGTAGGGCGCACGTTAACTCAGCTTGATTTTTATTGGCGTTATCATGCGGCTGTTTTGGGTGTGAGGCGTCGCGGTGAAGTTTTGCATGAACGTATTGCAAATATTGATTTTAAAGAGGGCGACACACTCCTTTTGCAGGGGCATAAAAATGACCTTATGAAATTGGCCGACGAAAAAGATTTTATGCTTCTTCAGGATCTTTCAACGTTGCGTCTTAAAAAGCGCCGTAGTGTGATCGCATTTATGATTTTGCTTGCGGTTGTTTTAAGTGCGGCAACGGGCATTTTTTCTATACTTGCAGCGTCTCTTATGGGTGCTATTGGTATGATCGTTACACGCTGTTTAACAGCGTCAGAGGCTTATGAGTCGGTTGACTTTAAGGTTGTGGTTTTATTGGCTGGTTTAATACCTTTAGGGGCGGCTATGCAGTCTTCTAATATGGTGGACATGGGCGTTAGCTTAATCATTCAATATGTAGGACAATATGGTGTGCATGTGGTATTGGCAGTGCTTTATTTACTGACGATGATTTTAACATCTTTGATGTCCAATGCCGCAACAGCGGTTCTCTTGGCGCCTCTAGCCTTAGCGGTAGCTGAAAGCTTTGGCGTGGACGCAAAGCCGTTCCTTATGGCGGTGGCGTTTGCGGCGTCAACTTGCTTTAGTACGCCGGTAGGGTACCAAACAAATGTCATGGTATTTGGTCCAGGTGGTTATAAGTATATGGACTTCATAAAAGTAGGTTTGCCACTTAACCTTATTTTCCTTGCTATTTCTGTCACACTCATCCCATTGTTTTGGCCTTTTTAGTAAGGCAAACCCTTGTTTGTGTGTGACAAATTTTCATAGTAATCATAACATTAGCCTGTAACATATTATAAATCAGGGGTTCTAATGAGTATTATTGAAGAATTTATATCCGCACTTGAGCTAGGCGAGCGTTCTGGCGCTATGACGTTGGAAAAAACAATGGACCTTATTCTAGCAAAAGCGCGTAGGCATACATCGGCCGAAGCGGGAAGTATTTTTATTGTACGACCAAATGCAGATGAACCTATAGAGCTTCAGGCCTGTTCTTTACAAAATGACCGTGTTCAAATGAACCAAGAAATGTTTTCTATGCCTATTAGTACGTCAAGTGTTGCCGGCTATGTAGCATCGACAGGCGAAACGCTTGAAGTTGATGATTTATACGAAATTCCAGAAAATATGCCCTACAAGTTTAACCGCACATTTGACGACAGAGACGGTTACCGTTCTCAGTCTATGCTTGCATTCCCTCTTAAAAATTATCAAGGCAAAGTTATTGGTGTGGTGCAGTTGCTGAATCACATTGAAGGGGTAGATGACTTTGGCGCGCCACGTTATAGTGAATTTAGCTTGAGCCATGTAGACGATATGAAAAGCCTTATCACGGTTCTTGGTGGGATGGTAGAGCGCACAGATTTGTTATTTGAAATTAAAAGGCTGCGCCAAGAAATAGAGATTCTAAAGACGTCATAGGGAAATAGGGTGAGATATTTTTTATTTATATTCTTATGGATCGTGTTGGGAAATGCCCCTCAAAATTCCTTCGCTCAAGATATAAGTAAAACCACCATAAACAATCAAGAGCAAGAACTTGGATTTGAAGTAGAGCTTGACCGTTTGTTAAGTGAAATTTCGCGTAATCCGTCTAATCTAAACACCAATTACCGTTATGCAAAGTTAGCTGAAAAACTTGGTAAATATTACGAAACCATCGCCGCATATGAACGTATGCTCATCGCAAATCCAGATTTAGAACGCGTGAAGCTTGACCTGGCGCTTACTTACATGAAAGTTGGTAGTTTAGATGAAGCAAAGCGCTTGTTCTTAGAAGTGAAAGCTAAAAATCCGCCGCCTGCAGTTGTCACAAATATTGATAAAATGCTCGCCGTTGTGGAAAAAGGAGTTAAAAGACACCGTTTTGGCGCAAATATCACGCTTGGGTATAATTCAGATACCAATCCAAGCGCTTCACCAAACTCAGGTGCGGTGGATGTCTTTGGCGTAACCATCCCTATTGATGACGCAACAGGTAGTGGGGCGGATGAACAAAAGTTTGTTTATGCAAGCCTTAACCATTCTTACGTTATGCCAACCAAAAAGAAGCATGTTTGGAATAGTGAGGCAAGTTTTTATAAGTCGGTGCAAGACAATGCATCAGAACTTAATACAACGGTATATACCTTAAAAACAGGTCCAACATTTAATGCGGAAAATAAAGCGTTACGTTATGGGGTAAATGCCACTTGTTCACGCGTGAATTTGGCGGAATATGAGTATTTAAACACCTTGGGTTATGAAGTGTTTGCCGATTATATTTTATCTAAAAATGCAAAAATCCGTTTAACGCACACCCGTGAAGAGCGTTCCTTTGCAAATACGCCAACAACCACAACATACGAAGACCGTGACGGCTACACTAATGAGCAAAAAATATCCCTCACGTCACTTATGACTCCAAACGACATTTTTAATACGACGGTTGCTGTGAAAAGAGAGCATACAAACGTTGACTATTATACCAACCGCTCTCGTTCATTCGCATTCAATTATACACATTTGTTTAAACAGGGTGCTTTTGCGCATGCAGGCGTTTCTTATAAAACTACAAACTATAAAGACGTGGATACTTTTGTGAATCCAAATATCGTGCGTGTAGATAACGAACGTACTCTTAGTTTTGGTGTTGGTCAAAATATCACCGATAACTTGACTTGTAGTTTAATTTATCAAAACAGAGGTATTCAGTCTAATATTCAAAACTATGAATATAGTAATGAGCGTGTAACAGCTTCTATGAATTGGAAGTTTTAAGGTTTTTTTAGATATCGGCCTGTCAGCCTAAATGGTTTTTCTATTATTAAAGAGGCCTATAAGTAAACAGCCATATTTTTAAATAAAATATAAATTTGGGGAAATGATATGAGATTTTTAGTGTTACTTGCAGCATTCGTTTTTATGGCGCCCCATGCCCATGCTTCCGATTCTATTGGTAAAATTTTAGCTGTGCGCGGTGATGTACGTGCTGTTCAAATGGACGGAACACTAAGAGAGACCCTTAAACTTTCTTCGGCTGTGTACGCAAATGAAAAAATTATCACAGGTGAAGATGCGAAGGTTCAGGTTCTCTTTAATGATAAATCGTTGTTTACGGTGGGCGAAAATGCAGAGGTTATTTTAGATAAGTATGCCTACGATCCTCAAAGTGGAGACGGAACGTCTATTATAGAAGTCACAAAGGGTATATTTAAATTTTTAACGGGTAAAATTGCGAAAAAAGACCCGAGCAAGGTGAAGGTTAACACGCCTTTTGCAACGATTGGTGTGCGTGGTTCAGGTGGTATTGTTAATGTAGATGCTGCTGGTCAAACGACATTGAATATGACGCAGTGTTGTTTAGATATTTCTGCGCGTGGTAGTACGATGCCACCGGTAGGCCTTGTTAAAGTGAACACATTTAGCCGTGTAAGTACGAAAGGCGAAGTTTCAGTGCCAGCGCCAGCACCGCTTAGCATGTTGATGCAATTAAACAATGCTGTCAGCCTTGAGGGTGTGGAAGCCTTGCCAGAAGGTGCTGGGGAGCCTGGAATTGATGCAGGCGCTGGGTCACTTAAAAGTCTTTTAGGGGAAAAGCAAGAAGAGGAAAAGCCTGTGGCTGAGGACCCACTTGCGGCATTGATCAAAGAGGAGTCTGGCACATTAGAGTCAACGCCTAAGCAAGAAAAACCATTGCCTGCAGAGAAGAATCCTTTAAAGAATAGCTTGCTCGCAACGTTTGGTTCAGACCCTTTACTTGCGCCAGAGGGTCAGCTCGAACCTATAAATACAGGTGAGTTTTTACCTTCTTTATCACCACAAACAACAACGGCGTCGCAGGGCACGCTTGCAGGGGCGACTATAAACGGTACGTCTTCCGGTGGTGTTGCACAGTTTGGTACACCGCTTTCTGGTACGTGGGAGCGTCGTAAAGCAGGCAACCTGATTGAAAATGGAAATATGAATGCGGTCGTTAAAGATGATCAAGGTTTGGTTATTTTTGAGAAAAAAGACAATGCAGGTATTGTGCAAGAAACAGTGGCGTTTAATGCACCAGCCGCAGGGCGAGCTATTTCTGTGAATAGTTTAAATTTTGGTAATATGTTTATTTACCGCGGTTTGCACAGTAATTTTGTATATAGCGCGAACAATTTTAACAGCCCAAATGATGATTATAAATTTATAGCAGGGCGCACAGGTGTGGTTAACGCGAGCAATCAGCGTATAGAGGGGCAGCGTTTGTTCTTTAACTTTATACCTGATACACAAACTTTAAATCAATTTGCCGACTTTAATTTAACCCAAGGTATGCATTCACCATATATCGGTTCTGGTTATTCAGGAGCAAGGGCACATGCAGGCGGTGGTTTGGTGATTGACTATACAAACCAAAACAACCAATTTGTTGGCGGGCATGTGAACTTATCATCAAACCTAAGTCAGCATGACTTTAGCTTTAAGTTTATGGCAGGTGAAATGGAAACCAGCGGTGCGGCGGCTATGGATGGTTCAGTTTATGCATTTTCAAGTAAAGGTATTGCAGGTGCTGCAAATACATATACTTTCAAAGAAGGTGACTTAACAGCGGCCAGCAGTTCTGTTTACGGTGTGTTAGACCCATCAAGCCAAAACGCTGTGATAGATGCCTATGGCATCAGCTTGGGTGGGTCAGATTATAATGAAAGCTTGGTTGCTGTGAATGCGGGTACTCAAACGCCAGTAGGTCAGCAACTCAATGCAGAAAATGCTCCTCAATCCCTTAAAGGTTATTCTGCGGGTTACTTAGTAAAAGATGTAAACGGTACACCAAGTGCTGTTATGATAGGTAATAATGACTATACGAAGATGGTTATGATCCGTAAAGATGAAACAGGTGCCAATACAGGTGTTACATTACAGTCATCCTTTACCTACAACAAAATTTATGCAGGTAATCAACAAGCGGACATTTTAGAGGTTGGTTTTGGTGGTAATTCAACTGATCCAGAGGATAAGGCTTATGTGTCCCACAATATTTACGGTGCAGAAAATACATCTAATGCCAATAATTACGACGCAACAACCGCTTATTTTGGTGGTTCAATCGACCCAGCAAATGTAGAAGCGGCAATGCTATCAAGCTATTTTGTGGATATTCCAGGAGGTATGGGTATTCAAGAAGATTGTCGTGATTGTCAATTTTTAACATGGGGTGTATGGGCTGGTACAATAGATATTGGCGGTAATGAAGCCTTTGCGCAAATTATACCGTATGTTGTGGGCGATTCAAACACAATGAACAGCTGGACGGGCTATGCGGCAGCTGTGGGTACAGCTGATGTTTCTTATGAGGGTATTCTTGTAGGTGCCACGTCTAATGGCGCGCAGGTAAGTAATGCGGTAGGCTCTTTTGATGCGACGGCTAACTTTAGCACACGTACAGTAGCATTTGATGGTAAGTTTGCAGATTTCACCTTTACAGGGAGCCAAAGCGGGCTTGCAACGGGTGGTATGGCGTCATTCCCAGATGTTGTATTGGATAATCTTGAGCACAGCAGTGCATTAGGCGTTGATATTGGTGATGCAACCATTAGCGGTGCTTTTTATGGCGGACAGGCAGAAAATATAGGTGGTAACTTTAATTTTGAAGCGACCTCTGGCGTTAAAGCAGGTACGACGGGTGCGGGTATCTTTGCGGGTAAGCAACCTTAATACATTAGGGTTTAATAATAAAAATAGGGAAATAGTACGTTCATGAAGAAAATAGGCTTATGGTTGCCTTGGTTGGTGCTTTCTTTATTCGTATTTGCGTATCAGCAGCAAATTCCACTTGTAGAAGACTTGCGTTTTTCTACGTTTGACGGTTATCAAAAAACATTTCCCCGGGCAGATGTTGATTTACCTGTCTATGTGATAGATATTGACGAAAAGAGTCTTGAGGAAATAGGTCAGTGGCCATGGCCACGCAATATTTTGGCGCAATTGGTGGAAAAGTCTTTTGCCTTAGGCGTTAAAAGCTTAGGCTTTGATATGGTGTTTCCTGAAAAAGATGGAAAATCGCCTGAGGTGGTTCAAAATTATTGGTCTCAAAGTGAAAGCATCCGCCAAGCTTTAAATGGATTGCCAGCGCATGACACCCTTTTTGCTGAAGCGCTGTCCAAATATCCAGTGGTGAAGGGTTTTGTTGCAAGTTTTCAAAAAGAAGGGGGTGTATCTAAAGGTAGGCCGCCCCTTCAATCGAGTAGTGTGATTCAAGGGTTAAAGGATCAAACACATCATCTTATGTCAGGGCAGGTGGCTGTGCGTAACATTCCAATTATTGAAAGCGCATCGCCATATCATGGTAATTTTAGTTATTATTTTGATACGGATAGCAGTCTCGTGCGGGGTATCCACCTCTTAATTCAAGGGCAAGGTGGCGTCTTCCCATCTTTGTCTGCTGAAACATTGCGTTTATATGCGGGTGCTAAGGACTATACGGTAGGTATGGGCGAAAAGGGTTTAAAAACAGTAACAATTGAACCTTTTGAGGCGGTTCCTGTTGCCGCAGACGGTCGTTACACAATTTACTATAGACCGTTTAACCGTACGCGTTATATTTCGGCCGTTGATGTTTTGAAGGAACGTGATACCGCAAAGGTGTTAAATGGTGGCATTGCGCTGGTGGGTACAAGTGCAGCTGGGTTGTATGATTTAAGATCAACACCGCTAAACCCTGTGGTGCCAGGGGTAGAAAGCCATGTGCAGGTTATAGAAAATATTATGTTAGGCACACACATCCAAAGGCCTGTAAATGGCTTTATGGTTGAAATGGCTACATTGGTTATTCTAGGATTTTTACTTATCATCGGCGTTCAAAGGCTTGGTGCAGCGATGGCGAGCGTGCTTTACCTTTTAGCTTTAGGGGTTGTGGTTGCTGGGTGTTTTTATCAATTTAAAGTAAACGGCCTGCTTTATGACTGGTCATATGCAGCCTTAACACTCACGGCCGTCTTCTTGGTTCAAAGTTTGGTTAAGTATGCACAGGAAAAATCATCACGCTTGGCAATCCGTTCAGCCTTTGCGCATTATTTATCACCCGATTTGGTCAAAATCGTCTCAAAAGACCCATCTAAATTAAAATTGGGCGGAGAAGATAAAGAAATTACAGTGTTGTTTAGTGATATTCGAGGATTTACATCGATGTCAGAAGGTTTGACACCAAATCAACTTACCCGCGTCTTAAATCGTTATCTGACACCGATGACAGAAATTGTTCAAAAGAATGAGGGTACGATCGATAAGTATATGGGTGATGCTGTGATGGCTTTTTGGAATGCGCCACTTGACGTAGAATCACATGCACAAAAGGCCTGTAAAGCAGCCTTAGATATGTTAACGGGCCTAAAAGAGCTTAATATACGCTTAAAGTCAGAAGGTTTACCAGAAATTGAAATTGGCATTGGCGTGAACACCGATGTCGTTACAGTAGGTAACATGGGTTCTGACCAGCGTTTTGATTATACCGTAATGGGCGACGGTGTTAATTTAGGGGCAAGGTTAGAAGGGCAGTGTAAAACTTATGGTGTGCCACTTATTATTAGTGAATCAACATTAAAGGCGCTTGGAGATGTTTCAGCGTTATATCTCGATAAGGTTGCGGTAAAAGGAAAAACAGAAGGTGTGAATTTATACCATCTAATTTCATTAGAAAAACCTCAAGGTGAAATTGCTCAAAAAATAGGCTTCGCTAAACAGGCTGTGAGTGCGTTTCAGTCGCAAGAATGGGAAAATGCTCGTGAGCTATTTAAAAACGAACTCATCCCTCTTAAAATGCGCTTGATGTATATTGAACGCATAGACTCACTACAAGCTACTCAAGTGCCATCTGACTGGGATGGCACCTACCACGCTACATCCAAATAATCAAAGTTTAAAATAAGTGTTGTAAATTTGCAGGTGCGCATGTGTGCTTAATATGACACATTTTATAAACACGCCAATATTGTATGCAATTATGCTTATGTAAATATAGGTGAATATGCAAAATTTTTAAGGGCTCTGAGTTTTGTGTCTTTATATGTAAAATTTTAATAAGGCATTCACAAAGTTATCCACAGTAAAAGTTCAGTCTATTATCTAAAAATACATATTAGATTTTAAGGGGGTTTTGCACCCATGTTTGTTATGCCTAAAGGGCGTTAGTGATGGAGGTGTATTTGCTCGTGTGGAACATGTTTAAAATATGTCAAAACATGTCCTATTGCAGGTGGGTTTAAAAAGGTGGTTGTGTTGCGTTTAAAGTTGTAACGGTTGTTTGTGTGTAATGTAGGTTAAGGGACTTGTATATGTATGATTTTATACTGTGGGGAGGGTTAGTCATAATTTTCATACTTAATCAACGTATTGATAACTTACCCAATAAGTATTGTGTTTGTTGATTTGAGTTAAGTAAGTGAGTGCTTACAATACATAACCTTGATGATGACTGGTGCAGGAGTTTGTTTTTGATGTGCTGGGCGAAGTGTCAGTTCTGTAGGTGTAGGGTTGAGTTTAGATGTGGGGGTCTTTTAGGGGGAGGTGAAATGCGTGTGGAACGATGTTATTTTAAATTCTGAATATACAAGTAGATTCGGGTGAGTAAATGGTTTGTTCAGGTGTGGTGTAGAGGTGGGTCTATGCGAGGGTGCTGAGAGGGTAATTCGAGGTAAAATTTCATAGTTATAGGTCGTGTTATCAGCGTAGGTTTAGGCTGTGGATAACAAGGCTACATTCTGCATATTAAGGGGATGGTGAATGGCGTGTTCTAAGGGGTTTTTAAAGGTGGTTTAAGGGCGTGTGCATAAGCGCAACGAAAGGTCTTATATATCAGTTTCCATTTACATATAGTAATAGCACGCTGATATATGTAAGCTTTAACTTATAATAGTCAATAATTATTAAGTGGGAGATATGCTTGTTTTTTGTGATGGTGCGTTGCCTACAAAGGCTTTTGGTGGGATTTAAGGATTACCTGCATAACTGACAAGGTGTGACACTTAACCACTTTAAAAGTCCGTTTAATGCGTCTGTTACTTGTAATGAATATGGATAGGGCGTCGGTAGAAGTGTTTTGTTAAATAGGGAAATTGCTTATAATTTATACATTATGGATGGGTTTTGTTTCTGGTATTTGGAAAATAAAAAGACCTCTATCGAGGCCTTTTTTTAGTGTTTATTTATAATGATATATTAACGTCCATCATAGAAGTTATAAGGGGCTTTTTTAGCCTCTCCACGTTGTCTTGCAGACTGCTCTGATGTGGCCGAATAATCACGTGGAATATCTAGGTTTTGACCTGGGTGAATTAGGTCAGGGTCTTGTATCTGTTGACGGTTGCCATCATAGATAAGAGGCCACATTTTCCAGTCGCCATAAATCTTATCTTGTCCTGAAATGCCAGACAATGAATCACGTGGCTGTACAATGTAATTACTTTGTAAATCTTGCTTGTAATAACCTTCGTTTTGGGTTGGTAAAGGCACTTCGTTCTTTGTGAAGTAGCCAGGTGATCTGGTTATTTCTTGTGCATTTTCATCTGAAATAGTGCCGCTGTAATCACCAAAAGCGTTGTTATTTTGTGCACCTTTATGGCTTTTTACGTAGTCATAATCACCAATTCTTGGCTGAATTTTATTGCTTGCTGCGCTCTGCCAGCTACTTTTTGGCTTGCTAATTTGTGTTTTTTGACCCGCTTTTCCGTCGTTATTAAACTCAAAAGGCCCTTTGCCAGGGTCCCCAATATAGATATTTCCATCGTATTTTTCGAGTGCGTTTAGGTGTGCGCGACGCTGGATGCCAGCATAGCCCATTGCAGGGTCGAGGGTGCCATTTCTATGTCCGTTTTGAGCACCGTTTTGACCGTTATTATAGCCGCCATTTTGGTATGGATTTGGTGGTCTGTAATTCGGGTCTGGGCGCATAACCATAGAAGAGCTATCGAGGTTTTCTGTTGCTTGTAAATCTGGTCTTGTATAGTAATTTGACCAGTTAGAAGCACGGCCTTCATGGTAATTTGGAGAAACGATATGTTTTGGCGGTAATGTACGCTCAGGCGCCACTAAAGGCTTTTGATCCTGTCTAAAAGTAAAGTAACCATTGATCATATCTGATATGCCAGCATGTGCACTTTGACTAGCAAGTGTTAGTGACATAAGTGCAATTAAGCTTACGGATGTACGTGTCATTTTTTTGTTTCACCTATTATTATGAGCCATGTTGTATTATGTTTGTGGTACGCTAATAGTTCAATAAAGAAAGGGATTTATGTGTTGTATATAAGTAAATATCTTATAGGTGTTGTTGTATTTATATTTTTATTGATATTAAATGTACCTGCGAATGCTGTAGATATTAACGTTGCGGTAGGACGTGCACCTGTTACGTTGGACCCACGTTTTGCAACAGATGCAGCTTCTGTGCGTGTTTTAAAGCTTATTGCGCCAGGTATTATTAGCTTAAATCAAAACTTTGAACCCACATCGCTTTACCTTTCTTATTTTGGTCATAAAAAATACCAATCTTTCTTCATGGAATTGAAGGATAATGTCACTTATTCGGATGGTTCCCCTGTTACGATCGAGGCTTTACAGGCCTATTATAGCTCTATTTTAAATCCAGAATTAAAGTCGCCGCTCAAAGGTGCTTTTGAAGGTGTAGAATCTATTAATATAGAAAATGGTAAGCGATTGGTTATCCATTTAAAGGAGCCAAATCCATTTTTTTGGGGTGTTCTTGAAACCTCAGTCGTGAAGCTTACAGGTCATGAAGCGACACAGCCAATTGGTATGGGTTTGTATCAGTTAGACAGCATTGATAGCTTTGGTAATGTGACTGTTTCAAGGTTGGATGGTTTTCAATCTATACATTTTAATGTGATAAAAGACCCTGTTGTACGTTATTTAAAGCTGGCTAAGGGAGGGATTGATATTATACATAATGACGTTTCAGAGGAAATATTACGCTATGCTAAAAATGAAGGATTTTTAGTGCATGAAGCGCCATCAACTTCATATACTTATATGGGGTTTTTGCTTGAAAATGGTAAAACAGCTGATGTTAAAGTGCGTCAGGCTTTATCTTATGCTATTAACCGTGGGCGCATTGTACAAGACCTCTTAGGGAGCAGGGCAAAGCCAGCCTTAAGTTTGCTAAGTACAGATAATCCAGCCTACTATGCCGCAGAATTTGAAGCATTTAACCCCCAAAAGGCAGGTGAACTTTTAGATGATGCTGGATATACGTTAAATGAACAAGGTGAGAGATTTGAACTACGTTTAGCGATTACGAGCAACCCTTTTATTCAAAGGTTGGCTCAAGTTATTCAACAAGATCTTGCTAATATTGGTGTTAAGGTTGTTATTTCTTCATCTGAATGGGGGACTTTTTACGGAAATATTAAAAAGGGTAATTTTGAGAGTTATATTTTAACTTGGGTTGGGCGTTTTCAGAGTGATATTTATAGAAGCCTTTTCCATAGTGATATGATGCCGCCAAACGGTGCCAATCGCGGCCGTTATAACAACCCTTTGATGGATAAATTACTAGAAGACTTGATGCGTGAAATAGATGATAAAAAGCGTTATGCATTGTCAAAAGAAGTTCAAAAGCTTCAAGAACAGGATATGATCTATCTTCCTTTATGGAAACGCAGTCACGTGGCTATTACATCACCAAATGTAACGGGCTATGAACTATTGCCTGATGGTGGCTATGAAGGTCTACTAAATGTACATGTTAAAAGACCTTTATAAGCGTAAACTTCAAAAGGTCTTTGGCTGTGCTGTTTTGCTATTTATTGAGGGCCTAGAATGCTTAAAGCACGCGTAGCTTTGTTGGTTAAAATTTTACCAGCATTCTGTACATCTTCCACAGTGACGTTCTCAACGCCTGCAATAACCTCATCTAATGGTACAAACCTATTGTATATAAATAAGTTGCGGGCAATACGCCCCATGCGTGAATCGGTTGATTCTTGTGACATACGCACGCCTGCAATTAACTGTGCTTTGGCGCGCTTTAACTCGGCTTCGCTAATATCTGTGAGCGAGCGTGCAATTTCTTGGTCTATGACGCTTAAGAGCTCTTGTACGCTTTCTTTGCCAGTGCCTGCATAAACTCCAAATGTGCCGCAGTCGCTATGGTTTGAAAGGTAGCTGTAAATGTTATAAGCAAGGCCACGTTTTTCACGCACTTCTTGGAAAAGGCGCGATGCCATGCCGCCACCTAACACTGAAACCCAAATGTTTGCTGCAAAGTAAGCATCGTGTGTGATGGGTATGCCGTCATAGCTCATAACAATATGAACCTGTTCAAGCTTTTTCTTAACAATTTTATCGGTGCCTGTGTAAACAGGGGCTATATATTCTGTTTTAGGTGCAACCTTAAGGTTGGAAAAATACTTTTTACCCAAAGCAACTAATTCTTCGTGTTGAATGTTACCCACAGCGCTTAGCACCATGTTGTTAGCGGTGTAATGCTTGTCCATAAAGTCACGTAAATCTTGAACGGTGATACTTTTAACCGTTTTTGCTGTACCCAAGATAGACCTTCCCATAGGGTGGTTTGGGTAAGTTATTTCTTGTAGGTTTTCAAATACAATTTCATCTGGTGAATCGAGTGTCTCACTTAATTCTTGGAGGATAACTTGGCGTTCACGTTCTATCTCTTCTTCTAAAAATGTAGAGTTTTGAAGGATATCACCTAAAATATCGACAGCTAAAGGAAGGTCTTCTTTTAAAACCTTTAAGTGGTAAGCTGTTGTTTCTCTTGATGTATAGGCATTGATATTGCCGCCAACATCTTCAACTTCACGGGCGATGTCTTCAGATGAACGTTTATGTGTGCCTTTAAAGGCCATGTGCTCTAAAAAGTGTGCGACACCGTTGTTTTGTTCCGTTTCAGCGCGGGAACCTGTACGCACATAAATGCCAACACTGGCCGATTCGACCCATGGCATGCACTCAGAGGCGATGATAAACCCATTATCGAGCCTGGTTTCTTGGTAAGAAGACATTTAAATTCCCTATGTTTACGCTTTATATATCCTTGCTATAGCCTCAATTTTACAAATTGTCTAGAATATATTGTTTTACGGCGGCGACGTCGTTTGGTAAAACGTCAAATTTTTCTTCACGTTTAAGCATACTATCAAATTCCTCATCGAATAAAAGCTCTTTGGCAGTGGCTTCTTTTAAAGCGTGTGGGAACTTAAGTGGGTGTGCTGTTGAAAGGCTAATAATAGGTTTTAAATCGGGGTGACGTTTGGCGGCGGCAAGGCCAACGGCTGTGTGTGGGTCAATGAGAATATTTTTAGAAAAATCAGACTCGGACATCATTTTAAGCGTATCAATTTCGCTCACACTTTCTCCTAAGAAGACGCTTTTTGCCTCATCAAGCTGTAGGTCTGTTACTTTTGGTAGTTTACCTGTACGTTTAAATTCGCTCATGGCGTGGCGCACTAAATCGTTATCACGGCCGTAAATGTCAAATAAAAGGCGTTCAAAGTTAGAAGCAACCTGAATGTCGATGCTGGGTGACCTTGTTGCAATAACTTTTTCACGGGAATAGTCGTTGTTGTTGAAAAATCTTGTTAAAATATCGTTGCTGTTGGTGGCAACAATGAGGCGATTTATCGGCAGCCCGCATTGCATAGCAAGGTAGCCAGCGAAGGCGTCACCAAAATTCCCTGTGGGTACAGAAAAACTTACAGGTTGCCCTGTGGCCATGTCGCGCATGCGTGACCACGAAAAGAAGTAATAAACCATTTGCGGTAATAAACGTGCCCAAGACATACTATTTACGGCGGTGGCATTCACTTTTTCTTTAAAGGCTTCATCGCTAAATAACTCTTTAACAATATCCTGGCAGTCGTCAAAATTGCCTTCAATGGCAATAGGGAAGATATTTTTAGCTTCTGAAGTTGTCATTTGTGCACGCTGTATTTGGCTCACACGGTTGTGTGGGTATAGCATAAATACATTCACAAATTTGCTATTTTTAAGGCCTTCTATGGCAGCGGGGCCTGTGTCGCCTGAAGTTGCACCAATAACAGTTGCTGTTTCATCATTTTTCTCTAGGGTGTATTCCATCATCAACCCTAAAAGCTGCATAGCTATATCTTTAAATGAAAATGTTGGGCCATGAAAAAGTTCTAAAAGCCATAGGTTATCTTCATATTGGCATAAAGGTGTTACTTCAATATCGTTAAATTTTGAGTAGGCTGTTTTTATCATTTTTTGAAGAATATCTTCAGGAATGCTATCCCCCACAAATGGAGATATAATTTTATCCGCCACATCTTCATAAGAAAGAAAAGAGAGTTCCTCAAGTTCTTCTCTTGAAAATTTTGGGTAGTTTGCGGGTACGTATAAGCCACCATCTGGTGCTAAGCCATCTAATATAGTGCGCTCAAAATTAACAGGGCCGTAACCGCGGGTTGAGATATAGTGCATGTGTTTTTTAACCTACTTTTTCTTTTAGTATAGCGTCTTTTAAGGGGCTGTGTGAATAGAAGAGTTTCAATAACGGGTTATTACACCTAAGGAACTTGGTAAATTGGCAACTTTCGTGTAATATAGGCTTCTATTTATACACATCTTTTCCTTTTTTACATGTTGGCGAGGTTGTCTTATGTCAGACATTCAGCAGCTTGATATTATCTTTTTATTTTCAATATTATTTTGCGCCCTTTGGGGCGTGATTATTGTGTGCCGGTTTTTACGTTTTTTTGTAACTCTTGGCTATTATTGGTGTAAGGGTGAAACGGAAAGGCGGGTGATACGTCACTGGTTTAAAGGCAGCAAACGCGTGGCGCCTGTTGGTAAGTTAACGCCCTTTTGTTTGTCTTATGAAATTGAGCGTGAGCATTTTTGGATAAATGTAAAGGCGGGTAATTCACCTCAAAAACAGCCACTCATTACATTGCCAGAAGGTACATTTCCATCATTCGCACTTATCCCTGAAAAGGCTACCTTTTTAATTTATTCTGACCCCCGTGATTTGGTAGCTTGTGGTGCTTTTCAAAAGCAGGTAAGGTCTTTGAAAAAAATTAAGCTGGTAAGTTAATGGCTTGTGAAACACGTTATTTTTTCTGATAAATCTGAATGCACGATCGAAAAAAAACACCCTTCGGGGTGTTTTTTTATGAATATATTTCAATGACAATGCATTTTAAGCCTGAAAGTATAAAATAAAACACGCGAACAAATATATGTTGTGGGGGTTGGCACAGGGTATGCTCACCGCCTTATATGGCTTGTTTGGGGTGTGATATTAGGGGGTCGTTCCACCTATGCCCTCAAAAAGAGAATAAAAGGCGCCTTTTTACAAACTGTTGGTTGGTAATATTCACGTCTAAACGCTTTTTATAGCTCTGTATTTCGTCGCTCTTTCGCCTTTAATTCGCCTCTAAAGGTAAGCTGTTCTTGGGGGAAATGGCTTTAAATCAACCTTAGGTTGCTATAAATAAATTTTCTATCCCAAATTCGCCATTTTTTCTGCAACAATTTTTGCACGCGCCAAAGCTTCCTCGTAAAATGCAATGTTGTTTTTAATGGAATCTAATTTTCTGGCATCACGTTCGTTAAAAAATTGTGGTTCTCCCACCTCCATTGAAGCAGAAGGCGCGCCTAAATCATCTACAATACCCCAGTAAAACATAAGGTAAGAAGTAGGGAAGGGGTACGGATATGGCTTCGGCGGCATGTCACCATCAAGTGTAATTTCTAAATGTCCTAAAGGGCCCATTAAAAGCGGTGATGTCGCACATTCTTCAAAAAGCTCGCGGGTTATGGCTTCTTCTGATGTTTCGCCATTTTCACGGTGTCCGCCTGGAATATCCCAGCCACGACTGTAAACTTGTGCCATTAAAATTTCTTCACCCTTAAATGCAAAAATAAAACTCGCAGAAATATCACTTGGGTTTGTAGGTGCTTCGCCAAGGATTTGGCGGGCTTTGTGTGGGTGCTGTAGCCACGGAAGTTTTATAAAATCGTCCATTTTTATTCCTTTTATCATAAATAAAAAGCGGCTCAACAGAACCGCTTTAAATGGTTTTATTGTTGATTAAAATAGGTAAACAACAACGTATAACCCAAGCCATACAACGTCTACAAAGTGCCAGTACCAAGCAGTTGCTTCGAAGTAGAAATGTTGTTTTTCTGAAAAATCACCGCTCTGCATACGTTTCCAAACTGAAACAAGCATCAAAGATCCAACCAATACGTGGAAACCGTGAAAACCTGTTAGCATGTAAAACGCTGAACCGTAAACGCCACTGTCCATATCAAATAGCGCATGTCCATACTCAAACATTTGCAAGCTTAGGAAAATAAATCCTAAAATGAAAGTCAGCATTGTAAAATGTTTAGCTTTTAGCATGTTTTTATCTAAAATAGCGTGGTGAGCAACAGTTACAGCAGCACCTGAAGATAAAAGTAACAGCGTGTTAATTGTTGGCAGCGCAACATCTAAAGAAAAGATGTTTTCAGGCGGCCAAGCAAAAGCGTGGTTACGTAAGTAAAAGTAAGCTGCAAAGAAGGCGCTAAAAAACATAACCTCGGAAACGATAAAGAAAACCATGCCGTAGCGGTTTGCAATGTCCAAAACCTTTGGCACTTCGCCAAAGCCTCGTTCACGGCTCTCTAAAATAAGTTGAGCAAACCATTTACCTGTACCAAAAACGGTTAAGGATAAACCAACAAGCATTACAAACTCACCAATAGTTGCTGTGATGCCAAAGTCTGCTGGGTGTAAAAAGGCGATAAGCCCAAACATCATTAAGCCTACGCCAATGCAAGAAAGGGGAGACCAGATGCTGTTACCTGGAATGTGAAAGTCGTGATCGTGTTCGTGATGTGCCATTTTAAAACCTTTTTTATTGAGCTTTTGTTTTTCTTAGTGTTCTACTTCGCCTTTAACGTGAGGCTTTTTAGCATAGTAATCTGCATTGGCTTCTTCGTCTTTGTCAGCATAGCTTTTTAGTTTTAAGCCATCATAGCTTGGGTCAATACGACCATCTTTTACAAAGGTGTCAAAATATGGCTCGTGTTTTGTGTGCCCTTTAGCGCCTAGGTAACTTGACATAAAAAAGAAGTACAATAAGGCAAGGCCGATAACAACGGCTGAAAGGATAACCATGCCTTTAAATGTCTTTTGATATTCTTTAATAAGAGCATCTTTGTCGTAATGTAATTTAGCCATATCTTTAACCTTTCATCAACATGGCAAGTGACATGAGTGCTATAACAATAACCCCCAAAAAGATACCAAGTTTTTTATTTTTTCTTTTCACTGTTTCTTTAAAGGACGCCGCGGTTTGCGTGCCCTTTTTAAAGTTTGCTGGTACAGATGACATCTAAACTCTCCTTATTTTATAACTGGAATTTTTTCAAAGTTGTGCTCAGTTGGAGGGCTAGGAATTTGCCATTCTAAAGTTGTGCCTCCCCAAGGGTTGTCACCTGCTTTTTTACCTTTTTTCAATGAATAAATTACATTGATAATGAGTAATATTTGAGCTGTACCAAAACCAATTGCGCCAATTGTACTTGCGATGTTTAGGTCTGTGTAAATTGGGTTGTAGTCGGCAATACGACGTGGCATACCCATAAGACCCATGAAGTGCATTGGGAAAAATGTAAGGTTTAGGAATACAAATGTTAACCAGAAGTGCCAGTTACCAATTTTCTCAGACATTAATTTACCTGTCATTTTAGGGAACCAGTAGTAAACACCACTCATGATAGACATAAAGCTACCTGCAACGAATACGTAGTGAATGTGTGCCACAACGTAGTATGTGTCATGTACCATGTAGTCAACAGGGATAGCTGCGCAAAATACACCGCTTAAACCACCAAGTGTGAATAAAGCGATAAAGCCGACTGCGAATTTCATAGCGACTGTGAAGTTAATTGAACCACCCCACATTGTTGCAAGCCATGAGAAAATTTTAACACCTGTTGGTACGGCAATAAGCATGGTCATTGTCATGAAGATGGTCTGTGCAACCATGTCCATACCGACAGTGTACATGTGGTGAGCCCATACAATAAGGCCAAGTACAGCAATAGAGGCTGTAGCCCATACCATTGGTACGTAACCAAAGATTTGTTTTCTAGAGAAGGTAGATACAACTTCAGATATAATACCGAATCCTGGAAGAATCATAATGTAAACTGCTGGGTGAGAGTAGAACCAGAAAATATGTTGGAACAATACAGGGTCACCGCCACCTGCAGCGTTAAAGAACGATGTACCAAAGTTACGGTCGGTTAAAAGCATTGTAATAGCACCTGCAAGAACAGGTGTTCCTAAAAGCATAAGCCAGGCTGTTACAAGCCAAGACCAAGCAAATAGAGGCACTTTCATCATCGTCATGCCAGGGGCACGCATGTTTAAGATGGTTACAATAAAGTTAATGGCACCAAGGATAGAACTTGCACCTGCAAGGTGAACCGCAAGAATCCACATATCTAAACCTGCACCTGGTGAGTAAGTTGCGTTTGTAAGTGGTGGATAAATTGTCCAACCAGCGCCATTAGATCCGCCTGGGACGAAGAATGAACCAATCATCAAAAGGGCAGAGAATGGTAAGATCCAAAATGTCCAGTTGTTTAGACGTGGGAACGCCATATCAGGCGAACCGATAAGGATAGGTACAATATAGTTACCAAGCCCGACAAAGGCAGGGATAACAGCAAAGAAAATCATGAATGTTGCATGCATAGCTGTCATTTTATTAAATGTATCAGCACTAAAGCCAACGTTAATCTCTTTACCCATAATCTGCCATGAATCAACAAATAGTTGCATACCAGGATGGATAAGTTCTAGGCGAATAGCTTCTGCTAATAAACCGCCAATAAAGAAGAATGTTAATGCACTCATAAGATACATTTTACCAATGTCCTTATGGTTTACTGTCGTGAAGTAGTGCATAAAGCCTTTTTTTGCTGTCGCTGCTGTGGACATTTGTTTTCCCTTTTTATTTTTACGCATGGCCATAATTTAGACCGAATTTCGGCGTCAGTATAGCATTTTTTATATTACTTCAAAAGCATAGAAAACAAAAAAGCATGTTTTTTGTGATGTTGGTTTTTATATAACGGTTATTCAATAGCTATTTATGAGGTAAATGAAGGGTTATTTGATATATGTTTTTTGAATGCGTGAACTGAATTGTGATATAAGCTCGTAGCCGATGGTGCTGATTTTAGAAGCCATTTTGTCAATATCGTTATCACCCCCTAAAAGTATTATTGCGTCACCTTTTTTAAGATTTTGAGGAATGTCTGTAATGTCTACAGTCATCATGTCCATAGACACGCGCCCAATGATAGGTGCTTTATATTTACCTATTTGTAAAGTGCTGATATTTGAATGGGCACGTGTAAATCCATCAGCATATCCGCAAGAAATAATCGCAAGTTTAGTTGGTTTTTTGGCTGTCCATGAAGCGCCGTAACCTACACGGCCCCCTTTATCTATACTTTTAATTTGTATGACATTTCCTGTAAGGGTGAAGGTTTGTTGCATAGGGTTTTTATTGTAAGGGGTCGGGTTGCCGCCATATAAAGCATAACCGGGGCGCAGCATATCAAAGTGGAAAGGTTTACCTAAAAATATGCCCGAAGAATTTGCAAAGCTGTATGGGATGTTTGGGAATTGCTTACTTATTTCTATAAATTTTTCTAATTGCTGCCTGTTTTGCTGGTTTTGAGGTTCATCCGCGCAGGCAAGATGACTCATGACGAGGGTGACATTTATATTTATATTTTTTCTTAAGATATTTTGCACGGGTTTTACATCACACCTTTGTAATCCTAAGCGGTTGATGCCTGTGTCAAAATGCAAGGCTATATTTGTTTTCTCTTGAATATTTTGAATTTCTTCCATTTGCTCAAGGCTGTTGATAACAATCGTGAAGTTTTCGGCATTGCACTGTTCGATGTTATTGGCTGCAACGCCATTTAAAATAAATATTTGAGCCGCGGGTGCTACGGGTTTTATGGAGATCGCTTCTTGTAGGTAAGCCACAAAAAAAGAACGGCAACCCTCAGCGTAAAGTGATTCGGTAATGGGGATGGCACCTAAGCCGTAGGCATCTGCTTTAACAACGGCCGCACAGTTGCCATTGTTTTTATTGGCAAGTGTGCGCCAATTTTGCTGGATGGCTTTTAAATTAACTGTGATTTGTGCGGGTTTCATACATGAATGGTAGCTAAAAATAAGAGGGTGGTCAAACGCTGTTATTCTTCTTCTGCTTCAAAAAGGGTATATGAAAAATTGATCGTATGGACTGTTTTAGGGAGGTCTTCAGTTACAAAAAAGCTGAGCGGTAACTGAATATCTTCGTTTGCTGGGTAATATTGTTCTTCAAAGCAAAAACATTGTTGCAGGTCAACGTAAGGCGCAACGTCACCTTCTTCTCCTTCATTCCCAAAGGCGATAAGGCTATGAACAGCAACACCTTGAATACCCTCACTTGAAAAGTTTTTTGCTTTATACGCTGTTAAAACAGGCTGGTTGATATGCACGCGCATTTTGGTAACGACAGGTTCAAGTTTGACAGGGACATCTTCCGCGCTGTTGCCGATGAATCTTATGGTCACCACGCGTTCTTGAATATCGCCCATTGTTTTACCTTCACTTGAAGGGGTGGCAATTTGTGCGACAGGTGTCCCTATAAGTTTACAAAATGCATTGTATAACGGCACAAAAGCATAGGCTAAACCAAGCATGCCAAATGCTATAATGGTTAATATAATAAGTAAACGGTTGTTGTTTTTTTTATGTGCCATTTAGATGAATGTATCCAGTACCATTGCGCCAAAAAGTAGTGACAAATAATAAAGTGAAAACATAAAGACATCCATTGTGCTTTCAATGCCTTTTTCATGCATAAGGCGGTGGCCTTTACGTATCCAAATAAGCCCGAGTACTGCTGCTGAAAACAGGTAAATGTAGCTGAGGTGCGTTGAAATGGCTAAGGATAAAGTTACAGGTAAAAGGATGAGCATGTAATACATCATTTGAACCTTAGTTTCTGCCTCGCCTTTAACCACGGGTAACATAGGGATTTTCGCATTTTTATAGTCTTCGCGCTTTTTGAGGGCAAGGGCCCAGAAGTGCGGTGGTGTCCATAAAAATATAATGAGGAACATAGCCCAAGGCATCCAACTTGACACGTCATTTTGAACAGCAGCCCACCCAACAACAGGTGGAAATGCGCCTGCGGCACCACCAATAACAATATTCTGTACGGTACGTCTTTTTAAGTACATGGTATAAATGAAAACGTAGAAAAGATAGCCCGATGTTGCCATCCAAGCGGTAAGAGGGTTAACCATAACCCAAAGAAGTATATGTGCAAAAATACCCCAAAAAATGCCGAGGAATAAAACGGTATTTGGTTGCATGCGTCCAGCAGGTAAAGGACGGTTTTGTGTACGCTTCATAATGACGTCAATGTCGCGGTCGTACCACATGTTTACGGTGTTGGCACCGCCCGCACTTAAACAAAGCCCTAGCGTGCCCCAAATCAGCGTGCTCCACGTTAATAGTTCGATATTACCTTTAGTAGCCACAAGCATAGCGCCTGTGCAAGTGATGGCTAGCAAAAGTATAATACGCGGCTTCATCAGCCTAAAAATGTCGAGTACGAGGGTTTTCATTTGTGGAATGTGCCCCCTAATCCGAGGTAAATTTTAGCGAGCGCACCTGAAAGTGCCATAATGATAAGTGTGCCCCATGCGAGGTGGAAAACGCTCAGTGCGTGATACCCCCATGCATAGTGTGAAAAACTATATAAAAGTGTAATACCAATTGCGACTTGACCTAAAATTAAAACAGAAAGTCCTTTGGCGGTTTTTTGATATGTGCTGTGTTCTTTGCGGCTGAAAAATGCAAAAAGGGCAAGCAATACAATAACAAGCAGAGCCATAAATCTGTGTTTCATATGGAGCATGCCGCCAAAGTCATCCATTGGCATGATTTCGCCATTGCAGAATGGCAGACCACCGCAAACGCCACCAGAAAAAGATGTGGAAACCATGGCACCTAATAGCATTGTAAAGAATGTGCTTATGAGAAGCGCCCAAAGTGTTACTTGTGATTTTTTTGAAATTTTAATCTTTTCATTATTTTGGCTAGCTGCAAGGGCAATGCGCTTACGGGTTACAATAAGTAGGGCGAATAATATCATGGCGTTGCCAAGATGAACGGCAACGGTCCAGTGTAGGTTGCTATAATGAATTGTAATCATACCTAAAAATATTTGAGAGCAAAGTGCAGCGAGGCAAAGAAGAGGAAATATAACAACGGCCTTTGACTGTTTTCTGAATTTAAACGACCAAACAGACATAGTAAGAATGAGGATGCCTACAATACCAGCAATAAGGCGGTGGAACCACTCAAGAAAAACTTGGAAGTTGCTGTAGCCATGAATAGGGTCAACAGGAAAAGGTATAGCTTGGCCGTAGCACATTGGCCAGTCTGGGCAGCTCATGCCTGCGTCGAAAACGCGGACAGACGCACCAAGGACAATAAGTATGTATGTTAATAAAGCTGTATATGATGTGAGTTTTGTTAAATTATTCATATGATCTTTCCTATTTTTGCCAAAGTATAATAGCAGATTAGTAGGATATTTAAAGGGTTTTTAATTTTTAATAAATTATCCGTAATAGCGCGTTAAATGTTGAGTTGGTTTGAAAAAAAAGCCTCCGTAAGGGAGGCTTTTATATTTTAAGCTGAAACTTATTTAGAAAGTTTAGCTAATTCTATTGCGTTAAAAGGTGGTAACCCAGCTTCTGTGCGTTGAGCATTAACCCATTTACGGTAGTCGTTTTTGCTTACCGCTTTTACAGAGAAGTACATTTGACCGTGGGCTGCACCGCAAAGTTCAGCACATTGGCCGATGTAAGTACCTTCTGTTGGAATGTTGAACCACTGGTAGTTGATACGACCAGGCATTGCGTCAATTTTAACCATAAGTGCAGGTACGTAAAATGCGTGGATTACGTCACGCGCTGTCACGTGAACACGGACGTTTGTGTTTACAGGTACAACAAGTTCTTTAATTGTGAAGCCTTCATTGAATGCTGTCAGTTCTTTAAGCCAAGTTTCATTTTTAGCTTTTTCTTCAATATCAATTTCAGGGGCGCTAATTTTTAGATCTGGGTAATCAAAGTCCCAAGCAAATTGAGAAGCAATAACTTCAACGTCGATGGCTTCTTCAGGCATTGAACGGATAAATCGCATGGATTCAAATGATTTCCAGGCGATAATAACGCAGATAATAGCGGGAACAGTAAGCCAGAATATTTCTAGTGGTGTGTTGTGGCTAAATTTTGCAGCTGTTTTGTTTTTTGAGCGACGGAAACGCCAGATGCTATAAAGAATAACGCCTTCTACCAATAAGCAGATGAAGCCTGTGATGTAAAAAATAAAGTTGTATAAGTTGTCAACTTTGTGAGCAATGTCACCTACAGGGTTTTGGAACCCACCGATGTGTGCTGTGCCTGCATAAGCGGCAGATGAAGCTATTATTAAACTAAGAGCAAACAAAATTATTGTTTTTGTTTTTGTAAACATTGGGTCGTTCCTTGCTTTTTGGCGTTATTTTGCATTATTTTTGCGAGCATATTCTAATGCCTATGACAGTAAAAGTCACTTATTAACTGAATTTGATGCGATTTTTTTTAAAAATGATCGAAAAACCTTGAAAATGCAGCGCAGGCAGCGGTGTCAGATCTTAGGATGTGGTTTCCAAGTCCGACAGGTGTCACGTTGATGCAATCGCCAAGCCATGCACGTTCACGCGGGCTAAACCCACCTTCTGGTCCAATTAAGATAGCATCACCAGATGCTGACTTTTCAGATGTCCCCCATTTTCCACCGACATGTTCAGCGCACCAGTATATTGTACTACTAAATTCTTTAACGTAATTCTCAAGGTGTAAAATGTTATGTAGTGTTGGAATGTTAAGTCTTTCGCATTGCTCAGACGCTTCAATAAGCAAGCTTTTGATGCGGTCTTCGTTTAGCTTATCGACGTTTGTAAAGTCTGTAATCAGTGGCACAATATCAGTTATGCCAAATTCTGTTGCTTGTCTAAAAATGCGGTCCATAGCATCTTTTTTAACCATAGCAATGAGCAAGACAGCTTTAGGTGCCTCTTTTTGTGGTTTAAGAATGGATTTTACATATAACTCATTACATTTATCATCTTTTATTTCAACTTCAAATAATCCATCCCTGCCGTTGAATAGGGCAATTTTATCCCCTTTTTTCTGTCTTAATACGCGACTTAATCGGCGGGCCATTTCCTTGGGTGGGGTAAATGTTACGCCTACGCTTAAATCTCTATCCAGGTAAAGCTGTTTTAACTTGTCCAATTATTTATCGTCCTTGTTTATGGTGTTTTTTCGTTTTTTTTGTAAAAGCGGTAAAGTTTAAGCGCTTGCAGCTTCTTGTATAAAAGAGGTGTCTTTTAAGCGTCCGCCTAATTGTTGAATTACTTTACCACCTAAACGGTTACCTATTTGTAGGCCTTTTTTGGTGTCACCTTTAATGTAACTATATAAAAACCCTGCGACAAAGGCATCGCCGGCACCTGTTGCATCCATAATATCGGTTATTTTTGTCGTGGCTAAAAACATGTCTTGGTCTAGCTGTGTAAATGTTGCACCTTGTTCGCTGTGTGTAATAATTTTAGCCATATTGTTGAGCATTTTTGAAACGGCGCGGCGCTGATCTTTATTTTCAAGACTGTCTATCAATTCCAGTAAAATACTTATTTCTTCGTCATTGGCAATAAGCAGGTCTGTGTATGGTAAAATATCTTCTATAATGTGTTTAAAAGCAATTTGTATGGCAAATGCAGCGCTGACCGTTAAGGCAATTTTTGTATTTTGCTTGATGGCGATATTAACAGCTTCTTTAACGGCATCTAACTGGTCGAGAAGAGTGTAGCCTTCAATGAGTAGCCAGCCGCTTTGAGCTATTTTTTCGGCGTCAATCATGGTAGGTGTAAGAGGTGCTGTAACGCCACGCGAAGCGAACGTGCGTTCGCCGTCTGGTGTGATGAGTACAAAAATTTCCATCGTTAACGCACGGCTGTCAGGGCTAGACATATCAACGGAAGCGCTTTGCATGTCTTTGTAAAAGTGGTGTCCTGCAGCATCAGAACCAATGTGGCCAATGAAATGAACTTTTGATCCAAGTACACCCATAGTCCAAGCTGTATTCGCTGTCGATCCGCCAGATTCCATCCCTTCAAATTTAAAAGTGTTCGACATTTCTGTGAAAACTTCTTCAGATACGGGGTTAAAGTCACCTTTGTTAAGATTATATTTCGCTAGAACAGATTCTTCAACATAGGTTAGGACGTCAACAGGGGAATTGCCAAGAACGCTTAAATCGTACATTTATGATTACTTTCATCTTCTTTTTTTAAAGCCCTTTATTTTTATCACAAAAGGAGCGCCCTTATATAGAAGAATTTAATCTTTATTCAATCTGAACATTTAGGCACAAAAAAGAGCCCTATACCAGACCATAGGTTGTCAAAAAGTGCAGCATCCCAGAGAATGCTTTAAAACTGTACGTTTGCGTCATTTTAAATCAAAAATGCGCAATTTTATGAGTGACTTGTGTATATCGAGAGGGTGAGGGGTGCATGTGTAAAGCTTGAGGTGTTGTAGGTTTAAAGTTTTAGTTTTTAGTTTTTAAGATGTTTCATGTAAGTGAAAAAATGGGGAGTTATGAGTTTTAGGGTGTGTGATGTGAAGGTAAGGCAAAGCGGTGTCGTCACCGTGGGTGTTGCTTTGTGGTTTCGTTAAATATAAATATTTAGCGTTTAAAAAAGGTATTGGTTATAACGCTGCGAAACGCCAAACCAGATAAGTTATACGTACATCATAGTTGTGCTATCTATATAAAGTAAAGCTTTAAAGTGGGTGTGATGGTATTTGGGGTGTGGGTAAAGCGAGGCTCTATTGTAGTAAAGTCACAGCTAAAGAGGTTGGGGGTGTATATGTAGCATTCTTATACTTGATATTAAAGAATTGACATTAAACATATGATGTTTATTTGATTAAAGGGCTATATAACGAGGCTTTTAGCGCTTATACTGGTTGCGCGCTCTTCAAAAAAAGGCACTTCAGGCTCTGCAGATCTTTGGTCGTTATCTAAAAGGCGTAAAGCGTTAATCATACGTGTCAAACCTATGCTACCAGTGCTACGGGGGAAGAGGTCGAGCGATAAAAACTCGCCAAGCTCTCGCTCAACACGGGCTTGTCCAAACGTATCGAAAAGCGTTTGCGCAAATTTACCGTCATCAATTGTGTAAAAACGTTCACGCATATGCTCAGGGTTGGTACCGCGTTCTGACGCGCCAATTGTTTCTGTGCCGTATAAAATAACATCGGATGTTTTTACTTGTTCGCCTGAGCGCTTAGAACTCCATGACGGGTTTAAAGCGTCAGGTTTGTCAGCAATACGCACAATGGAAGAATATTCATGCCCAATACGGCTTTCAGTAGCCGCGTCAATTTTACGTACGCCAAAATCCATGGTTATGTCGTTGTAGCTTGCGCTTTTAAGGGCTGCAAGATCAAAACCGAAGTGTTTAAGCAGGTCTTTTTGAAGTTCGAACATGGTTTCAATATTTCCCGCTGTTTCAAAATCAAAAATAGGGAATATATTTTCGTGGCGACCAGGAACAGGGTTTTTATGATGTCTATAACTGGTAGAACAGCAAAACACACCGGGAAGGTCTGGGTTTTTTAAAAGCTCAAACTCAAGCCACATATGTGCCGATTGAGGGAGTAAAAAGGTTTCTTCGCCTGATTTGTAGGTGGAGATTGTTGAAATATCGTCTGCGATAGCAAGAAAACTTTGACGTGACTGAGGGTGTACTTCAATAAAACCACGGGAGGTGAAAAATTCCCTGAGGCGGGATACTGTCTTATGATACCAATATGAATGTACGTTAGCCAAACCTGTTTCCTTATGTAAATTCAGCGTGAAAATAACGCACAAAAGCAAAAAAGGAAAGTTTTTTAGTAAAAAAAGCACATTACCACGCCTAATTTTGCAAAAATGTTGCAAATTAGCTTGGCAAACTGCGCACAAGACAGTAATTTGAAATGTATGATGAATCAAAAAAATCAATTTAATATTTTACAGGTGACAGCTGCTCTTGAAGAGGGTGGTGTGGAGCGTGGTACCGTTGAAATGGCGGGTTATATAAAATCAAAGGGTTGTGGGAGTTTTGTGGCAAGCGCTGGTGGGCGTATGCAAGCAGATCTGGAAGATTTGGGTGGTGTGCATTATACATTACCTTTACAGCAACGTAATCCGGTGACGATTGTTTACAGTGCTTTTAAGTTAGCTTCTTATATTAAAGATAATGATATTGAACTGGTACATGCACGTTCTAGAGCGCCTGCTTGGGCTGCTTATTGGGCTTGTAAAATGACAGGGACAGCGTTTATCACAACCTTCCATGGGACACATAAAATTCAAAACGGTCTTAAAAAGCTTTATAATAGTTCTATGGTACGTGGCTTGCGTGTGATTGCGATCAGCCAATTTATTAAAGACCATGTGATTCATAATTACGGAATAGACCCTGAAAATATTGATATAGCGCATCGTGGTATTAATCCTGATAATTTTAATCCTGACCGCTTTTTACCTGAAGAATTAGCGCAAAAACGTAAAGACCTAGGGGTTGATGGTAAGTTTATTTTTACATTGCCTGGGCGTTTAACACGTTGGAAGGGGCAAGTAGAGTTTATAAAAGCACTGTCTGAATTGAAAGGTGATGCGTCATGGCATGCTTTACTTGTGGGTGGATACGGTAAAAAAAGAGCTTACTATGATGAACTGCAGGCTTTGGTTGCGGCTTACGGGCTTGTTGATAGGGTAACATTTGCGGGTAGCCAAAAAGATGTGGCTATTTATTATGCTTTATCGGATGTTATTATTTCAGCTTCTAACGAGCCAGAAGCTTTTGGACGTGTGGCTATTGAAGCGGGCGCGATGCGAAAATGCGTGATTGCAACGGCACACGGTGGGTCGCTTGAAACAGTTAAAAACAACGAAACAGGATATTTGACACCTCCGTCAAATGCGCCTGCTATGGCTAAAATACTACGCAGGGTCATAAAAGATAAGGATGTTTTAGATTCAATTGGCGAGAAAGCCTATACTTGGGTTCAAAATACCTTTACCGTTGACAGTATGTGCCATTCTGAGTGGGTTGCATATATGAAAATTTTGGGGGACAAATGAAAAAAGTTATTCTAGCGTTAGATATTCAAGCGGGTTTAAACACGCCTGAAGTAATTGTCTCCAATGTCAATAAGCTGGCAACAAAAGTGCCAACGATTGCAACAGTGTTACTCGCCTCAAAAGAAGAAAAGCGTGATCTTGAATGGTTAAACTGGACGGCTCCTGCAGAAGACTCTTCACGCATTCAAACCAATTACAGTTTCCCACATTCTGGTTACGGTATTCCGCAGGTTATTTTGAAGACACTTCAAAAGAATGGCGTAGAAGAAGTGCTTGTGACAGGTGGGCATACAGAAGCATTTTTATTAGCTGCTGGTTTCTCTTTGTTTGATGCAGGGTTTAAAGCTTCTATGGTTGCACCTCTGTGCTTAAGTGGTCAATACCATCAGCATACAGTTACAATGAAAATATGGGAAAGTTCTATTGGTCCTGTGTATGAAACTATTTCTGAAGCGGGTATCAGCGAGCAGTAAAACCGATAAGGTCTCCGATGGAAAAAATTCTAGTTATAAAATTAGGCGCTTTAGGTGACTTTGTTCAGGCAACTGGTGCCTTTAGTGCTATACGTCAGCATCATGCCGATGCTGAAATTACGCTTTTAACAACAAAAGGTATGATGCCTTTTGCAAAAGATAATCCCAATTTCGATAAAATTCATATTGATACACGTCAAAAGCTTTATAATTTATCATACTTAAAGCGATTGATGGGTATGTTGCGTGGGTATGACATGGTTTACGACCTGCAAACAAATGATCGTACGAATTTTGCATATTACTTTTTGGCAGGGCGTCCTGCTTGGTGTGGTATTGCGCCTTGTTGCACTTATAAACAAGTTAATCCTTTGCGTGGTCAAATGCACACGCTTGACCGCTTGGCAGATCAACTTAAAGTAGCAGGTGTTGAAAATATGGATGCGCCTAATTTGCTTTATGCAGCCAAAGATTCTGCGGAGATTGTACGTGAATATGGCCTAGATTTATCCAAGCTTATTCTTTTGGTGCCGGGTGGTTCAGCACATAGGCCTGAAAAAAGATGGTCCTATTTTGCAGAACTTTCAGACGCGTTAATGGCAAAGGGGTATCAAACAGTGCTTGTTGGTGCTGGTGCGGAGGAATCTCTTTTAAATGAAATAGAAAAAAAATGTGCAGCGATAAATTTATGCAATAAAACATCGATTGGTGAATTGATAGATTTGTCTTCTAAAGCGGCATTTGTTATAGGTAATGATACAGGGCCCACACATATTGCTGTGGCAAGCGGTGCCAAGGGGGCGGTATTATTTGGTTCGGCCAGTAATCCTAAGCGTTGTGCGCCAAGGGGTGAAGGTGTTCACATTTTCCATAAAACCGATATTGATGCAATAACAACACAAGAAATTGTTGGAAAGGTGCTTGGTTAAGAGCTTTTTTAATCTACTTTATTGCTATCATTCTTATATAAGTACAAAATTGAACGTATGAAATTTTTTTGCAAAAAACCCATTCTTATTTTTTCGGCAGTGGCCTTTTTAAGCGCTTGTACGCCTGAAATTGAATATGCCTTGCAAAAGGAATGGAAGGCTATCAAGAAATATGACGTGGCAGAAACTGTCAGCGTTGCAACAGGTTTCCGTGACGCATTCCCACATAATTACGCCAAAATGGTAGAGCAGGATCGGAACCTTTGCCTGCACGAAGACGCACATGATCGTGAAATTACTGTCAACGGTATTAATGACATGGCATCGTATAGGTTTTGTACACTTACACCAGCAGAGGCGCCGGTGCCATCAAGATTTAATGGGCGTTAAAAGTATTTAAGCTTGTATTTGACTGCTATCTTTATTATATAATTTCTATAGAAAAATAATATCTTACCGACCTTTTAAGGAAAACTCTATGAAACGAGCTAAATTGATGACTGTTGCTATAGTTGCAGTTTTAATTGTGGTTCCCACAATTTCTGCTTGGGTGGTTATGTTTTAACTGCTTTGAAATCGATAAAACCCGCTTATTTTTAAGCGGGTTTTTGTTTTTTGCCACCATTTTAAAAAATTCCCCTTAAAGTTTATGAAATATATTGCAAAATATGGGCTTTCCGCCTAAATTAACTTGTATCTTTTGTAATAAATAAATAATGAGGAAAAATAATGCCTATTATCACACTACCTGATGGCTCACAAAAACAGTTTGACGCACCTGTCTCTGGATTTGACGTAGCAATGTCAATCGGCGAGGGGCTAGCTAAGGCTGCTCTTTCTATGGAAATTGATGGAAAACAGGTAGACCTTACGACGACGATTACAAAAGACACGAATGTAAAATTCTTTACCTCAAAAACACCAGAAGGCTTGGATACTTTACGTCACTCTACAGCACACATTTTGGCACAGGCCATAAAAGAACTTTATCCAACAGCTCAAATTACCATTGGCCCTGTGATTGAAAACGGGTTCTTTTATGATGTTGCTTTTGAAGAGAATATTGTTGAAAAAGATCTTGAAAAGATCGAAGACCGCATGAAAGAAATTGTAAAGCGCGACTTGCCTATTACACGTGAAGAGTGGGATAGAAACAAGGCGGTAGATTTCTTTAAGTCCATTGGTGAAAATTATAAAGCTGAAATTATTGGTGACTTACCTAAAGATGAAACAATATCTCTTTACCGTCAAGGTGAGGGTGAAAAAGCGTTTTTAGACCTTTGTCGTGGGCCACACGTGCCGTCAACAGGTAAAACAGGGCGTCACTTTAAACTGCAAAATTTGGCAGGCGCTTATTGGCGCGGTGACAGCAATAATGCGATGTTAACACGTATATATGGTACGGCTTTTGGTTCAAAAGACGAGCTTAAAGCGCATTTGCACATGCTTGAAGAAAGTGTGAAGCGAGATCACCGTAAAATTGGTCCTGCAATGGGCTTGTTCCACTTGCAAGAAGAAGCTATGGGGCAAGTGTTTTGGCACCAAAAAGGCTGGCAGTTGTTTTTAACACTGCAAGAATATATCCGAGAAAAATTGGCAAAACACGACTATCAAGAGGTGAATACGCCTCAAATTATTGATAGCTCTATTTATAAGAAGAGTGGTCACTGGGATAAATTTTCTAAGGGTGAGATTTTTGAAATTCATGACGGTGATAAAGTTTCAGCATTGAAGCCGATGAACTGTCCTTGCCATATTCAAATTTTCAACCAAGGTATTAAAAGTTACCGTGACTTACCTATTCGTATGAGTGAATTTGGTACATGTGCACGTAACGAAGCACATGGCGCATTACATGGTTTAATGCGTGTACGTTCTATGACACAAGACGACGCTCACGTTTTTTGCACCCATGCACAAATTACAGATGAAGTGCTTATTCTGTGTGAATTGATTAAAGAAATTTACAACGATTTTGGCTTTGGTGATGTGCGTGTGAAGTTTTCGGACCGCCCTGAAATGCGTGTAGGTAGCGATGATGTTTGGGATAAAGCTGAAGAGGCGCTTAAAGAAGCTTGTAAAGCGGCTGATCTTGAGTGGACATTAAACCCAGGAGAAGGTGCTTTTTATGGCCCTAAACTTGAGTTTGTATTGAAGGATTGCATTGGTCGTGATTGGCAGTGTGGTACAATTCAGCTCGATTTTAACTTGCCAGACCGCCTTGATGCTAAATATGTAGATGAAAATGGTGAGCGCACAATCCCTGTGATGATCCACCGTGCGTTACTAGGTTCTATCGAACGATTTACAGGTATTTTAATTGAAAACTTTGTGGGGCATTTTCCATTATGGTTGGCGCCGCTTCAAATGGTTGCTATGGGTATTACCGATAAGCAAAACCCAGCCGTGATTGACCTTGTTGAAAAGTTGAAAGCTGAAGGTTTTCGCATTGAAGCCGATAGCAGAAACGAAAAAGTTTCGTACAAAATTCGTGAACATAGTGTTGGTAAAGTGCCTGTACAGTTGGTTCTTGGTGACCGTGAAATTGAAAATGGCACAGTAACAGTGCGTCGTTTAGGTTCACAAAATCAAACCACTATGAAGGTTGAAGAGTTTATTGCAGCTATGCATGATGAAGTGCTAAATAAGCGCTTGCCTCAGCTTGAAGAAGCAACCGCTTAATAAAATAATGTAAAAAGGCTTGATTTTCAGGCCTTTTGCATCAACAATAGAAAAATGTTACCAAATGGGTGACGAGTTAAATTATATATAAGGGTAAAATTATCGCTATACATCGTGGACGTCCTGAAAAAAATCGTAAGGACACAGTAAGAGTAAATGACGCCATTACAGCAATGAATGTGCGTGTGATTGATGAAGCTGGTGAACAGTTAGGTGTTATTACAACAGAAGATGCTATTGGCCGTGCTGAAAACGCTGGCTTAGATCTTGTTGAGGTTTCTCCGAATGCTGAACCTCCAGTGTGTAAAATTATTGACTATGGTAAATACAAGTTTCAGCTGCAGAAAAAAGCTTCTGAAATGCGTAAAACTCAAGTTAAAACCACTTTGAAAGAGATAACTATCCGCCCCCAAACGGAAGAGCACGACTATCAAATTAAACTTAAAAACATTGTTAAGTTTATCACCAAAGGTGACAAGGTGAAGGTTAGCCTTCGTTTCCGTGGGCGTGAAATCACACACAAAGACCTTGGTTATGATATGCTTCAACGTATTATCAAAGATACCGAAGAAATTGCTAAAGTGGATCAACATCCTAAAATGGAAGGTCGCTTCATGTTATTGATGTTGTCGCCAATTCCAGCTAAAAAATAAATTAAAATAAAAAAGGCCCCCTGTGAAGGGGGCTTTTTTGTTATGCGTGCGTTATAGGTTTAGTACAAACAATGCGTAAAAAATAGTAATTTTCATGGCTCACACCGTCTTCTGGTAGGGAGTCTGTTTTGATATCAATTATGAATTTAATCTGATTAGAAGCGCACTCTTCTTGATAAATATCCCGTAAGTAATCAACAAATTTTTGATATTTAATTTCATTACTGGCAGTTGTTTTGGTTTCGTTTAATGGCAAAACTATTTCTGCATAGCTGTTTAAAAGCCCAGTTTTAATAAATCCAAATTTTTTTATTGGTTTATTTATAATGTGCCAGTCTGATGCGACAAGGCTACCCTGACTTTGGAAGATCTTCTTTATTTTAGAAAATACACCATGTAGTTCAAAGTCATCAATTTGGCTGATAGACACTAGAGCATTTTTTTTGAGAACTTTATGTAATGTAGACATTGTATATATCCCTTGAAAAGGTATGACGTGAAATGACGCCGATGGGTATGGTTCACTATTATAAATAAGGAGCTTTTTCTCTGTTTCAAGGTGTGAATGAAATGTAATTTTATGCATATATAAAAATTTTAAGTCAAATTTGCGTGTTAAATTAACCACCAAGCAAAGGGCAGAGCACATGCTGTGACTTGTCTCTTTTTTTATTTACGTTTATCTTAACTGTTATGGAATTTATTCAAATATTAACATTAAGTATTGTTCAGGGTATTACAGAATTTTTACCTATTTCATCAAGTGCACATTTGGTGCTTGTGCCTGTTTTTGCACATTGGGGTGACCAAGGGTTTTTGTTTGATATAGGTGTACATGTGGGCACACTTTTAGCGGTTATGCTTTATTTTAGATGTGAAGTAAAAAGCTTGTTCACAGGAACGTTTCAATTGATGTGTGGAAATGTGTCTACGGTGCAGGCTAAATTGGCGCTGATGCTTATTTTTTCAACATTACCCTTGGTGCTTGTTGGTCCTTTTGTAAAAGACTGGGTTTCTATTTTTGCAAGGTCATTACCAATTATTGCGGGCACATCTATCGGTTATGGTGTTTTGCTTTACTGGGCTGATAAACGTGTTGAAAAATGCAGCACAGAAGCCAAAGAGATGACGGCGAAACATGCTTTAATTTATGGCCTATTTCAAGCTTTAGCCGTGGTTCCAGGTACGTCACGTAGCGGTATTTGTATGACAGCGGGAAGGTTGCTTGGATTTTCAAGAGTTGACGCATCACGCTATGCCATGCTCATGTCTATTCCTATTATTTTACTTATTGGTGGTTACTCTGGTCTTGGTTATGTGCTGGATCCTGTTGAAGCATTAGGTAAGCCTTCTGAGCTTTTAATGGGTGTCTTTTTAACTTTTATTGCGGCATATGCCAGTATTCATTTGTTGATGAAATTTGTTGAGAAGGTTGGCTTTTTACCTTTTGTAATTTACCGCCTTGTCCTTGGTTTTTTGCTTATTGGTTATATTTTTATAGCGTAGCACTGTTTTTACCCCTGTTTTGTTGTTGTTCAGTGTTGTTTTGTGTTAAAACTGTCTTACATAAATAATGGTTTTATTAATTTAAAGGAGCCCTATGAGCGAAAACAATATTGTAATGTGTTTAAATGACCTGCCTGCAGATGCAACATTCCCAAATGGTATGGCGGCAGTTGACTGTGAAATGATGGGTTTAAACGTATTTCGTGACCGTTTGTGTATGACGCAAGTTGGTAATGGTGCAGGTGATGTGTGGCTTGTAAAGTTTGATGGCTCTGACTGGGACGCACCGAATTTGAAAAAATTATTAACAGACAGTCGTACCCTTAAAATTTTCCATTATGGCCGTAAAGATATTGTAACCATGCAGCATTATTTAGGCGTGATGACGACACCACTTTATGACACTAAAATTGCTTCACGTTTAACACGTACATACACAGAAAAACACGGGCTTAATGCACTTTGCGTTGAATTGTTAGGTGTTCAGCTGGATAAAACTGTAACGTCAACCAACTGGGGTGCTGATGAGTTAAGCGCTGCGCAGCTTGATTATGCCGCAGCAGATGTTATTCACTTGCATGATTTAAAGCAAAAACTAGATATCATGCTCAAACAAGTGAACCGTGTGCATTTAGCGCAGGAATGTTTCGACTTTTTACCTGTCCGTGCCACGCTTGACTTGGCAGGTTGGGAAGATGAAGATATTTTTGCCCATCACTAAGCCAAAAACTTAAAGAAATTATAAAGCGCAATAAGGACGTTTATTTTATGAATACCGTAGCAAAACTCAATGTAAACGACGCCGCGATGGCAGCAGGGCGTGATGTTTTAAAGAAAGAAGCTGAAAGCCTCTTGTTTTTAGCTGAAAATTTAGATGGTAATTTTGTAGAAGCTGTAGATTTAATGTTTAATCTTTCTGCAAAAAAGGGACGTGTTATTGTAACGGGTATGGGTAAATCTGGGCATATTGGCGCTAAAATTGCTGCGACTCTAGCCAGCACAGGCACACCTTCTTTTGCGGTTCACCCAGGGGAAGCAAGTCATGGTGACCTTGGTATGATTACAGAAGATGACGCGGTTTTAGCGTTTTCACACAGCGGTGAAACGAAAGAGTTGGGTGATATTTTAGGACACTGCGCACGTTTTAATATTCCTCTTATTGCTATTACACGTGCACGCACGTCAACACTTGGCAAGGCCGCAAATATTTGCCTTGAAAATGGTGTAACGACAGAAGCGTGCCCTATGAATATTGCGCCAACTAGCTCAACCACAGCAACGCTTGCACTTGGTGATGCGTTGGCGGTAGCTATTATGCGCCGCCGTGGATTTAAGCCAGAGGATTTTGCTAATTTTCACCCTGGAGGCAAATTAGGAAGCAAGCTTTCAACAGTTTCTACGTTGATGGTGCGTGATATCCCTTTGGTGAGCGAAGTTTCAACTATGGATAAAGTTTTGTTGATGATATCAGAGAAACGTCTTGGTATTGTTGGTGTAACCAATGATATGGGGGTATTAACAGGTATTATTACAGATGGTGACCTACGCCGCCATATGGGTGCTGATATTTTAAATAAAACAGCGAAAGATGTAATGAGTTCATCACCAAAAACGATTACAGAAGATATTATGGCAACGGCTGCGGTGCATATTATGCAAGAAAATAAAATTACAGCGCTGTTTGTATTAGAAAATAAAAAGCCTGTAGGTGTGCTCCATATTCATAATTGTTTGCAGGCAGGGGTTATTTAATTGAACGCGCGTACAACAAAGTTTGTTTTTATCTTAATGGCTGCAGGCCTTACGATTCTTCTTTTTTCTTGGCCAAGTGACGAAGATAGATTAACACTTTCAACGGCGATGGATGTCGATGTTGATGTGGATGAAAAGGTGGCCGTTGCAAAAGTTTCCAGCCTTGCGAGTACGGTTATGGAAAGCCCTAACTTTACAGGTGAAGATGCCAAGGGGCGCCATTGGGGGGTGAAGGCGGTGCGTGCCGTTCAAACAATGTCTGAAAATTCTGAAACTGTTAAACTTGAAGGTATTGAAGCTTTTTCAACTTCTGCAACAGGTGATTCTGTTCGCTTTAAAGCCAAAGAGGGTGTTTATGCAGTGAAGGGGCAGGATATCTCTTTGAATAAATCGGTTGAAGTTGAGGGGTATGGTTATAAATTAAAAAGCACAGAACTGAAGGGAAATATGCGAACGCAACGTATAAATTCATCTAAGCCAGTTGAAATTAAGGGGTTGAAGGGCGAAATTAAAGCTGGAGCCTTTTTAATGGAGGGATCTGGTGGGCGTGTCCTTTTTTCTGAAGGTGTGAAGATAAAATATTACCCACAACGTGTAGAAAAAGACCTTGTAAAGGAAGTGAGCCAATGAAGTTTAAAATATTATTAATGATCGCTGCAGCGGTGTTTGTTCAAAAAGCAAATGCGTTAGATTTGTCTTTACCTATTGATATTTCATCGCAATCACTCGAAGTGTCTCAAGAAGACTTTTACGCTTCATTTACTGGTAACGTTAAAGTGCAGCACGGTGAAGTTTTTTTAGGTGCTGAAAAGCTAGATGTTTACTATGCAGAAGACGGAAAAGAAGATATAAAGGAAGTTATTGCGACAGATAAAGTTGTGATTGTGCATGGAAAAAGCACAGCAACTGGGGATAAAGCTGTTTATTCACCACGTGTTGGAAACGTTTTAATGACAGGAAATGTTGTTTTAACCCGCGCAGGGAGTGTGTTAACAGGCGAAAAATTAGTTTATAACTTAGAGACAGGGCATATGGCGCTGGAAAACTCTAAGCCAAAAGGGCGCGTAAAAGCGACCTTTTCACTAAAGGGGAAATAAAGGTTGAGCGGTAATGTTACGTCATTAAACACGTCAAAAACAGGGTTGCGTGTTGAAGGTCTTAAGAAAGTTGTTGGCAAGCGCGTTATTTTAAATGACGTTTCATTTCACTTGCAACGTGGTGAGATTGTTGCGCTTCTAGGGCCAAATGGTGCGGGTAAAACAACGAGTTTTCACGCGGTAGTGGGTTTGGTTGAAGCCGATGAAGGCGTTATTACAATTGACGGTGTACAAGTTGAAGGCTGGCCTGTTTATCGCCGTGCTCGCTATGGCTTGGGTTATCTTCCTCAAGAATCGTCTATTTTCCGTGGTATGAGCGTTGAAGATAATATTAAATCAGTGCTCGAAATTGTTGAAAAAAACCCACCAGCGGTTCGTAGCCGTCTCAAAGAACTTATTCATGACTTTGGCTTGCGTCGTATCCAAAAGTCTATGGCACCAGCACTTTCAGGTGGTGAGCGCCGCCGTGTAGAAATTGCACGTGCGCTTGCAGCGCGTCCTGTTTATATTTTGTTGGATGAACCTTTTGCAGGGGTTGACCCTTTAGCGATTAATGATGTGCGTAAGCTTGTTTTAGAGCTTAAAAACCGAGGTATTGGTGTGTTAATTACAGACCATAATGTCCGTGAAACTCTTTCTATTGTTGACCGTGCATGTATCTTGCATGATGGTCGTATCATTATGGAAGGGACACCAGAAGAGATTGTTGCCAATGAAGAGGTGAAGAAAGTTTACCTTGGCGAAGATTTTAAGATGTTGTAAAAGTTTTTCTGCGTTTTTATGTCATTTTAAATGGTTTCTATGTTTATAAAATCTCACTTATTCCTGACGTGTTTCTTTTAGTGCTTATTTATAAGGCATGCCAATTTCGGCTGTTTGTGCTTGTTTCTTATGTGTTTTTTTTAAGTTTAGTCTTAAAATTGCGTATTCTTGTGTCTAAAATGTCATTTTTTCACCCCAAAAAGATCAATCTTTCTTGTGCCGGCTTGCAAAAATATATAGAGAGATCGTGATGTGCGTTATAATAAAGTCATAACAAAAAAATAAATTGATGAAGACGGAGGCGGGTATGGCATTGAATCAAAGTTTAGGTCTTAAGCTAGACCAAAAACTCGTGATGACGCCACAGCTGCAATTAGCTATTAAGCTTTTGCAAATGCCAACGCTTGATCTTCAAGGATTTATTGGTCAAGAGTTGATGGATAACCCGTTTTTGGCTAGTGATGATGGTACAACGGAAGAATATAACGACACATCTGAAACCTCCCACGAGGAAATGGATTCGGTAAAAGCACTTGAATCTGATTCTATGGGGGCCGAAAAAGACAGTTTAGACGTGGGTTGGGATAGCATGTACGATAGTGGTACATCGACTTCAGGCGGCTCATCTTCGTCTTTTGATGATTCTGATGAGCAGTCTTGGGAAAAGACAGCAAGCCACGATATGTCTCTAAAGGAATATTTACAGCAACAAGTAGGAGAAGTAACAGATGACTCTAAACTTCATTTTTTGTGCAATTACCTTATCGACTCTATTGATGATGCGGGCTACTTACGCGCCGATCTTTCAAAGGTAGCAGAGCGCTTAAGCGTTTCTGTTGACGTTGTCGAAGATGCGTTAGAACTATTGCAAACGTTGGACCCTGTAGGGGTGGCAGCGCGAGATTTAAAAGAATGTCTTATCCTTCAATTGGAATTAGATGTAAAATTAAAAGGTGAAAGGCTGGAGAAAGCTTCTAAAGTTGTTAAAAATTTAGAATTGCTTGCTCAAAAAGACTTTAAAAAACTGGCTAAGGTTGCAGGCTGCAACATGGAAGAAATTGTTGAGTATTGCCAGCTTATTACAACTTTAACCCCAAAACCAGGCCTTGCGTTTGGCACAGATGTTTCTACAAACATTATACCAGACGTAAATGTTCTTAAAAAAGAAGGTGTTTGGCGCAGTGAACTCAATGTGGATGCGATGCCTAAAATTTTATTGAATAGCGGTTATCAAACGATGATGGCAGGGCGCGGAGATGGTGATAAAGGTTACGTAAATGAACGTGTAAGTAGAGCGCAGTGGCTTATTAAAAGCTTAGAACAGCGTGCGAAAACAATTTACAAAGTTTCAAATGCTATAGTGGCATACCAGGTTGATTTTTTTAATCTGGGTATTGAAAGTTTACAGCCAATGACCTTAAAAATTATCGCCGATAAGGTGGGTGTACATGAGTCGACTGTGTCACGTGTGACAAATGGGAAATACATGCAGACACCACTTGGCGTATTTGAAATGAAATATTTTTTCTCATCTGCTATAGGTACTACAGGTGGAAATATGACGGTCGCTTCTGAAAGTGTTCGTCAGATAATTAAACGTTTAATCGTTGAGGAAAATACAGCAAAACCTCTAAGCGATGAAAAGCTTGTCCAGCTCCTTAAGCAAGAAGGTGTGGATGTTGCTCGCAGAACTGTGGCAAAGTATAGAGAAGGACTCGGTATTCCTTCTAGCTCAGGCAGGCGCATTCGGGCATAATATAAAGATGGATATATAAGAAAGAAAAATACTATGGATCTACAAATTACAGGTTTACACATGGAAGTTGGTGACTCACTAAAGAATCACTGTCAAACAGCTCTAGGCGGTATCGCAGATTACTTCCCAGAAATTGTTGATGCGAATATTCAATTTAGCAACAAAGGACATCTACACGCTGTAGATGTGAAACTACATGCAAGTCAAATTCACCTACGTGCAGAAGCGGAAGGTGCTGACTGCTATCAAGCAATGGACGAGGCTGTTCATAAACTTGTACGTCGCCTTAAAAAGTATAAAGGCCGTATTCAAAAACACCGTCGTCGCCGTGATAGCGAAAAATTTGCGGGTGCTGAGCGCATGATTGCTGTACATAACCAACTACAAGAAGACGAGCTTGAAAATGCACCAGATGCAGGTGTGTACGCTCCAAACGTTGTTAAGAAGAAAATGAAAGACCTTCAGTTGTTGACCGTTGATGAAGCTGTTATGCAAATGGATTTGATGCACACATCAATTTTCCTGTTCCATAACATTGACTCAGGTGCTCTAAATGTTGTTTATCGTGAAGATGATGGCACTATTGGTTGGGTTGAAACCGATAAGCTTGAACGCGCAAGCTAAGCTTAATAGATAGCGTGATATAAAAGAAGCCTGCTTAAATTTTTAAGCAGGCTTCTTTATGTTTGTAGTGTCATTTTTTTAGTTATAATTGTTTGTGTGGTTTAATATAAATATATGTGAATAAATAATAAGAAGTTGAAGAATAATGTCTGCAGAATATATTTTTAGCCCCCAGCAAAAGCGTATTATGGAACCTTTTATGAAGTTCCTCGATCCCGAACGTACACAGGGCATGAAGGAAATTGTCATCAATAAGCCGGGTGAAGTTGGTTATGAGGATTATTCTGGTGAGTGGCATTTTGAAAAAGCACCAGAGCTAACACAGGAAATGATGATGGATATCATCAAAATGTTGGCCGAATATAGAGGGCTTGATTTTTCATTATCTAACCCGATTTTATCTTTTATGATGCCTGGAGGTCACCGTGCGCAAATTGTGGCGGGGCTACAAAATGCAGCAAAATTCTCTATGGCTATCCGTATTCACCACAAAGAAAAAGACTTCACAATTAATGATTACATTATGTCAGATGAAGATAAACAGGCTGTAATTTCTGCAATAAAAAATAAGAAAACTTTGCTGATAAGTGGTGGTACAGGTTCAGGTAAAACAACCTTCATGAATGCCGTTTTAAGATATATCGGTAAAGATGAAAGGCTGGTAACCATTGAGGATGTGCTGGAGTTAAAAGTGCCTCATTCTAATGCATGCTCATTTACGTTTGGCGGGATGACCAAGGACAAAAATGGACCTGATGTTACTGACATTTTAAATGCATGTTTGCGTATGCGTCCTGACCGTATTTTGCTCGGTGAGATTAGACAAGAAAATGCATTTACATTTTGCTCTGCGATCAATACAGGGCACGCCGGTTCTATGGCAACAATTCATGCTAATGACCCTAAGTCGGCGATTGATGCGGTGATTAACCGTGTGATGTTGAATGGTGATGTGAGTGAGACGGCGATGGCTGTTTTAAGGCGTCAGCTTGAAACAGATATCTATGCGGTTGTACAACTTGACCGTGTTAAGGGTGGCGTGGAAGGGTACTTCCAAGTCTTAGACCCTGGACGTGCGGCACGTGAGAAGAAAGAAGCAGTATTACGCCAGCAACAAAACATTCAAGCGGCTGCCGATAATGCAGAGGCAGAGCGTGAGAAAGAAGAGCGTATGAAAGATCATTATTCTCAAAGTTGATAAAATTTAATCTATAAAAAGGGCGTTACTTTATGTGTAATGCCCTTTTTTATGCACGCATACTTAATGTACGATAAAGTGATATTTGAATGCTTGTATGATAAGAATGTAAACACTTATTAACCTATCTCTTAGTCCATATTATTCAAACTTTTAATGTGTTGTTATATGCCCTTTTTTTTAAATGTCTGATGTCAGTGTTAATTACATCTAACGCAATAAAATAAATAAATACTTACGTAAGTAAGTATTTATTATAAAAAGTAATATTAAAGCAGTTGTTCTAATGTTTACATTCATTATCAATGGTTTAAGTTGCCTCTAATAGAGCTCGCCTGATTAAATCTTTATCTTTCAATCAGTAAGTTTTTCTTTGAAATGGTCGCAAATGTTGCGTACATAAATTAATGATGGAATATGGTATTACTTAAATTTCTCATCGCTTTTATATGTGCGTACATCTCTTCAACAAGAGGGGTAGGGGCTCTTTTTGCCTTTTTTTTGTGCTGTGAAGGAGATGTTTTGCAGAAGGGTTTAAACGCAGAAGTTACTTTTGTGAAGTTTTATTTATACGGCTATATGTAATCTGAGGTGTTTCCAGGGTTTGTTGTTGAGTTAAGGCAGATTGTAAATATTTTACTGTTATGATTAAGGGTGGTGATAGGTAGCATAAAGTTGTGACAATTAGTATTTGTAAGGCTAGATAATAACTAAAAAAAACCAAAATATGAATGACATATATTGGCGATGTGAATAAATTTGAGATAAGGGGTTATAATGTGAACACTCTTATAAGTAGTATTGCGTATATCAATTTATTTAAGAATTATTGGTATATGTTTGCCTGTTAACTTTACTGTTTTTATAATTAAAAAATCGACATGAAAATCAAAAGCCGTTAACATTTATATGTAAAAAAATAATAAATTATTTTAATAAATTAGGAATATAAATATGTCTGTAACAGCCGTAAAATTTGATACAACAGGTGACTACAAAGTTAAGGATATGTCTTTAGCTGCATGGGGTCGTAAAGAGATTAATATCGCAGAAGAAGAAATGCCTGGGTTAATGTCCCTGCGTGAAGAATTCGGTATTTCAAAGCCTCTTAAAGGTGCGCGTATTGCGGGTTGCTTGCATATGACAATTCAGACTGCAGTTCTTATTGAAACGCTAACGGCACTTGGCGCAGAAGTGCGTTGGTCTTCATGTAATATTTTCTCAACACAAGACCAAGCAGCGGCAGCGATTGCAGATGCGGGTATCCCTGTTTTTGCTTGGAAGGGCGAAACAGAAGAAGAAGCCTTGGAATGTATCCGTGCGACAATCGAAGGACCGAACGGTTGGCGCCCAAATATGATTTTAGATGATGGTGGTGATCTCACAGCCATGATGCATGATGAGTTCCCAGAATTGATGGCTGACATTAAAGGTATTAGTGAGGAAACAACAACAGGCGTACATTATTTAAACAAGCGTATGGAGGCAGGTAAATTGCTTTGCCCTGCTATTAACGTAAATGATTCTGTAACGAAGTCAAAATTTGATAATTACTATGGTTGCCGTGAGTCATTGCTTGATGGTATCAAGCGTGCGACGGATGTGATGATTGCTGGTAAGGTTGCCGTTGTTGCTGGTTTTGGTGATGTTGGTAAAGGTTGTGCTCAGGCTCTTAAAGGTCAAGGTGCGCGTGTTATTGTGACAGAAATTGACCCTATCAATGCACTTCAAGCTGCTATGGAAGGTTATGAAGTTAAGAAAATGGAGCAAGCTTGCAAAGAAGGTAATATTTTTGTAACCACAACAGGTAATGTGGGCGTTATTACAGCAGATCATATGCTTGCAATGCCAGATCAAGCGATAGTTTGTAATATAGGTCATTTTGACACTGAAATTCAGGTCGATAAACTCCGTAACTTTAAGTGGGAAAATATTAAACCTCAAGTTGATAAAATTGATCTAAATAACGGCAAATCAATTATTCTTCTAGCTGAAGGACGTTTGGTAAACTTAGGTTGCGCAACAGGGCACCCAAGTTTTGTTATGAGTAACTCATTTACAAACCAAGTTATTGCTCAAATGGAATTGTGGGAAAATCATGCCTCTTATGAAAATAAAGTTTACATGCTTCCTAAAAAGCTCGATGAAAAAGTAGCGCGGTTGCACCTAAAGAAAATTGGTGTTGTTTTAGATGTGTTAACAAAGGAACAGTCTGAGTACTTAAGTATTCCAGTAGAAGGTCCATATAAGCCAGAGCACTACAGATACTAAATGTTTAAAATATCGTTAATAAAATGGGTGCCTTTGGTGCCCATTTTTAGTATTTAGGCAAAAGAATAGCACCCTTAAGGGTGCTTTATTCTATTCGCTCGCATTTAAGCTATTTTTGAAACGTTTAATCCTTGTGTTGTCTTTGGATGTTCAGCCTTTAGGCGGTTTATACTGATTCTACATATGACTGTCTCATGGGTTATAAGGCCAAATATAGGGACGAATACGATACTGACGAGAACTATGTTGTAGAGAGTGTTTACAATAAAGTAATTGATAACGATGCTTGCTATCGCGCAAGTAACGATGATGGATAGGATGCGTACTGCATTTTCTTTTTGGCTAAATTCTATATTATAAGAATTTGCGTAAAAAAATGAGAACGCTGCACCTGCAATAATTATTGCAATACTGATTAAAATTTCCATAGGTTATTCCTCCAGCAGAATGAGGTGTGGAAATAAAAGCTTAGGTTTTGTTACATGTTATATATTGGGGATTGGCCTTTGTTGTTTCAAGTCTTCTATAAATAAAAAACACCTCGAAAGGTGTTTTTTATGTGCGCTATAATATTTGTGTATAGAGTTTTGTGCGTTGATTAGCCCACTGTAGGCGTCTTATAATCTCATCACTTGCTTTTGCAACATCGAGCCTTGCAATGTGTGGATGCGGTAGGGGTGAATTCCATTCGCTTGGATAAAGAAGGTTGTCTGCTTCTGAAGGATCTGCGCCCAGAAGACCGCATTCCCAACTACGAATGTCAAAGTCATGTATATCAAAAGGCGTTTTAATGGGGCCTGTCATTTTATCTAGGCAAAACTCTTTTAAATACCAGTTAATCCATGACTTATCAAAGCTACATGGTGTTGCCACAAACCAAAGTGATTCAGCTTGAAGTGCATTAAGCCATTTTAAATATTGAACCATTGCTTTGCGGGGTGTTTGGGGGTTTTGGTTTAGGTCTTTCCATGCGTTAGGAAAGGATGTTTTAAAGAAAATTTCGACAGTGTTATAGTTTTCTGAACCGCCGGTTAAAGGTTTGAGGTTTATATCAAACTTTGAAATAACACGTAGCGTTACAGGGTCTATGGCTTCGCTTGCAAAGCTACGCATAGAGTTTTTGCCAATATGCGGACCATCTGTTTCAATGTCGGTTGATATGAAAAGCTTGGTGTGTGTGGACATAAAATGCCCTCCATAAAAGGAAAAGAGTGTGTTGGTATGTTGTTTATCATGGTATAAATAATTGTTTTTGTAAACCAATCTCTTGTTTTTTTGTAGCTTCTTACTGTGCGTTTTTTCAATTTTTAAAAAAGTGTTACAATGACAATATGTTTAAATATAAATAAAAAGTAGAGATTGATGACACAAAGATGTGCATGGGTAAGTAATGACCAAATTTACAAAGATTACCACGATCATGAGTGGGGTTGTCCTGTGCATGACGATAATTTGCTTTTTGAGTTTTTAGTACTTGAAGGGGCTCAAGCAGGGCTTTCATGGATAACGGTTTTAAAAAAACGTGCGCATTATCGAAAAGTTTTTGATGGGTTTGATGTGCGTAAGGTGGCTGAATATGATGAACGTAAAATTGAAAAACTTTTAAAGGACCCAGGCATTATACGCAATAGGCTTAAGGTAAATAGCGCTGTACGGAATGCGAAAGTCTTTTTAAAAATTCAAATGGAATTTGGTACGTTTGATAAATATATCTGGGGTTTTGTGCATGGTGCGCCCATTTTTAATCATTACAAGTCTCATGATGAATTGCCGTCTAAAACAGAGTTAAGCGATGAAATTAGTAAGGGCCTTAAAAAACGTGGCATGAATTTTGTGGGTAGCACAATTATTTATGCCTTTATGCAAGCGACGGGTATGGTGCAGGACCATACAGCGGAGTGCTATTTATATGCCGAAAAACTGTAACGCCCAAGGTATGTAAAATAAAGCGGCAAGCGTGGTTATTAAAACGGCGACAGATGCTTTACCTGGGTGCATGTTAAACTGTGCGGCAAAGGCGATGTTGTTGGCAGCCATAGGCATGATAGAAAATAGCATAAGTGGTTTATAGTACTCTTCACCTAAAATGTTTAAGTCGGTATCTAAATAAATAATCAATGTCGCAAGGGCTGGCCATAAAGCAAAGCGTAGCAAACACATGGTTAAAGTGAATGGGACATCAATGCGAAATTTATCTAAATTTGCAATACCTAAACCTATAATCATCATCCCTAAAACGGTATAAGCACCTTTAAATAATTCTAATAATTTTTCGCCTTCACTTGGTATGTCCACCTTTAAGTAGCTTAAGCTAATCCCTGCAATGATTGCATAAATAGCTGGGAATTTAAATATAGCAAACAGGCTTTCAAGAGGTGACTTATGCCCGCGTGAAATGTAATAAACGCCAAAAGTGTTTTCAAAAAGTTGTAAGCCGAAGCCAATCATAATATAAGCGGCGACTTGTTCTGGGTTAAAAAGTGAGAAGGCGATGGGAAGCCCAAAATAACCCCAATTGCTTGTGCCTGTAGATAAGGCGCTTAAATAAGGTGTTCTTTCACCAAGATATAATTTGGTTGTTTTTAAAACAAGTGGGGCAACAAGGCTTGCGGTTACAAATGTTATGGCAGGGGCAATAAGGGTGCCTGTGTTAAAGCTAACTTGCGCAAGTGAAAGAAAGAAAACGATAGGCGACATCATGTAAATTGTGAGTGTAGTGATAGATTTTGTGTCAATTTTAAGAGATTTGCCAGCAATAAAACCTAAAACAGATATGGCATATAAAGGCAATATTTCAGAGACTAAATTAACAAACCAATCCACGTAACCGCACTTCCTTTTTTTTATAATTTATACGTTAAATGTGGGGTTTGCGCAACAAGGGAATAAGGGGGAGTAAGGACATTGTGCGTAATTTATGGTCAAGTGGCTTTAGATGTTGTTATACTTAAAAAATGCAAATTTTAAGAAATATAGTCATGTTTTGTGCGATGGTTTTGGTTTCAACCCAAGCCGTGGCTGTGCCTTCCTATATGAAAGGCGAAAATAACGCGAGCGTTAAAATTGACGAAACAGCCTATGGTATGACACCTTTTTATTGTAACGCAAAATTGTATTATACAGACTTACCTTTACCAAAGTTTCAGGGTTGTCAAAGTGAAGATATTTCCTTTGGTCCAGGAGGGTTAGATGCGAAGTTGTTAACGGTATTTTATGACTGGCAAGACCTGCCAGAGCGTATGCCCAAGCAGGCAAAAAGCATGACTTTTATCGAAAAACCAGACGGTGAGCTTTATAGGCTTAAAGATACAAACTTTTTAACAGATCCGAAACTTCAAGAATATTTTAACGAAGCTTATGGACGTGGGCGTGGGGTTTATGGTGTGACAAATATTATGCTGGACGAGTTTTCAGTGCGCAATATTCAAAGTTACGGTAACACATTTTGTGTGACCCATTTTATGAAGTTCCCTTTTTCAGGGTCTATGGGTTGGTGTCAGTATGACCGTATTGTAGGTGGTGAGGTGGCATATCTTAACGGTGCCATGACCTTTAGTCGTGCGGCTATTACAGCTCAAAGTTATGCAGATGATAATAAATTAAAATTACGTCTTGGTAAGCTATTTCATCCTGAAACGGTGGTTGCCCTTAAAAAGGATAAGCACGGCATTATGTATTGGGGGTTTGGTGTGCCATCTCAAAATGTAGGGCGTTTGGCTTATTATGGCTTCCGTGTTTACTTTAATGGCCATGTTTTTGCTAATGAATATGCTCAAATGCCAACGCTAGAACAGCTATAATAAATCTTATTATAAATAAAAAAAGCCCTCTTTATGAGGGCTTTTTGGCTTGAGGGTACACATTGAATATCAAGCTTTCGGCTTAAATATTTAAGCTTGTGGCACACCTTTAGACGTAGAAAACTGAACTTTGAACTTTTTATCAGGTTCCATATAGTGTTGAAGCGTTTTAATGGCCAAGGCACTTTCGGCAAACCCTGTGAGGATGAGGTGGAGCTTATGGCCATAATCGGCAATGTCACCCACGGCGCAAATGCCTTTAATATTTGTTTCCATGGTGCTTGGGTTAACGTTGACTGTTTTTTTGTTCATATCTAAGCCCCAGTTTACAATAGGCCCAAGAGAAGGAGATATACCAAAGAAACATAAGAGCTTGTCGGCCGTTATATTTGTTTCGTTACCATCTAAGTCGGCAATGGTGATGTCTGTAAGTTGCCCTTGCGTGCCTTGAAGCGCTTTAAGTTGGCAAGGCGTGTGGATGGTTACGTTGCCGTTTTCATTGAGCGCGTTGAGTTGTTTAACTGTTTCTTCGGCGGCTCTAAATTCAGCGCGGCGGTGAATAACGTGTACATGTTTTGCAATAGGGGCAAGTTCTACGGCCCAATCAGCGGCACTGTCACCGCCACCAGCAATAACGACGTTTTGGTCGGCGTAAGTGTGTTTACCGCGTACAGAATAAAACACAGACATTTTTTCAAACTCTTCTATGTTTTCTAAAGGTGGTTTGCGTGGCGCAAACATGCCACCACCTGCCGCAAGGCAGATAGATTTTGCGTGGACTGTATTTTCACCAACGCTTAGCGTAAATGTACCGTCTTCATTTTGAGTAAAAGCACTCACGGCATCGCCCAGTAAATATTCTGGTTTAAAAGGAGCGGCTTGTTCTTTTAGTTTATGGACAAGGTCTTGCGCTAAAATGCTTGGGTGTCCAGGGATATCATAAATTGGTTTTTCAGGATATAGAGCACTCAATTGCCCGCCCAATTCATCCAAAGAGTCAATGGCAACGCATGAGTAACCTGCCATACCCGCTTCGAATATTGTAAAAAGCCCAACGGGTCCTGTGCCTATAACGGCAATATCTGTTTCATAATTTTTCATACTTTAGTATTAAACCAACTGACATATATAATCAATATTGAAAGTTATATTTGGACATTTTAAAGGGAGGTGATTGTTTTGACGGCAATGCGGTATGAGATTATTTGTTTGTAGAATTAACGACTAAGGTCCATCGTCTCTAGTGTTATTTTTTCTTCTTTTGGTTCTGGGTGTTTGTTGTGCAAAAAGTCGATAGGGGTGTTGGTTTTAGATGGTTCCTTCAAAATGGCATCGGCAGCGTCTAATATGCGCTGAACTTGCATGCGGTTAATAGGAATATCGTAGCCAAGCTCTTCACGCACCACTTTTTGAATAAAAGAAGGGCGCTCTTTTGGCAGTTCTTCGGAAAGTGAAAGGTTGTTTTTTTGTGTCTGTGTATGACGCACCTCACTTTCTTGCAAAGGTGCTTCGATCTCACTTTTTTTGTACAGTTTAGCGTCTGCTTTGTACCTTTCCTCGTTTAGGCGTTTTTCTGCCATGTGTTTGAGTAAAAGTTCAAATTCTAAAATAGCACGAAGGTGCTTTTTGGCTTTAAAGGTTGGGTGTGTTTGTGTGAGTGCTTCTTTGGTGAGTGACCCATAAATTTCGGGCTCAATCTCTAAAAAGGCGAGATGCATGCCATTTTTGAAAAATTCATCACTGCTTTGCTTAGCTGTAGAGCTTAACAGTTGAGGGTTGGAAGGCGCTTTAACTAAAAGTTGCCCCCATTGTTTTTTACTCACAGCCTTCAGAGCGCTCATGACAAGAGTTGGGTTTTGGAATGTTTCTTCTAAGGCGATTAAAGCTTTTTGGTTGTGCAGGTGCACAAGGCGTTTAAGGTCTTCTTCTGCTAAGGCTTCAAGGTCACGGCAAATAAACTCTTTAAAGTTTTCTAGGTTAAAGTTGTTTTGATCGGTAACAAGGTTAAGACCTGGAACAAGGTTAAAGGCCAATTCCTTTTTAGAAAGCATTTTAGCTATGGTTTGTTTTTGCAATGAACCGCCAAAGTAAGCGTATGACTTTGCTAAATTTTCTGTATTAAGTGGTACAGGAACAACCCCTAAAAATGCATCACGCAGATAATTTTTTATATCATTAAGCGTAATATCTTCAATGTTTTGGTGGGTGTGAATGAATGTAAAATATGCGCCGTGTTGGTGCATGAGGTCATCAAGTGCATTGGTGTGTAATAAAGCGTGATTCTGCGTGCCCATGTTATTGGGTCTGTCATGATTTGGTGGGCTGTTTAGTCCATCCTGTATCATGTTTTAACACACTCCTGTTGCTGATTTAGGTTTCCTATGTTCGTACTATTGTAGGCAACTTTAGAAATAATTCAAGCAAAGAGTGCGTTAGTTCTTGCAATTGTATGATGTTTTTTATAGAATTTTGGCGGAAATCAAGGGGGTATGAAGTGGAAAATAAGATCGTATTAACACTTAAAGGTGAAGAGGCGACATTGGCGCTTGCGCGTCAGGTGGCACGTTATGCTGTATGTGGTGATTTTATTCGCCTTGATGGGACACTTGGTACAGGTAAAACAACTTTTGCACGTCAGTTTATCCGTTCTCTTGCTGGTGATGATAATTTGGCAGTGCCAAGTCCAACATTTAACCTCATACAAACCTATCATGAAACAAGGTTGCCGGTCGCACATGTTGACGCTTACCGTATGGCTGACCCTTCAGAAATTGAAATGCTCGATCTCGAAGATTATTACGAGCATGGTGTGGTTGTGATGGAATGGGCACAGAATGTGGAAGATTGCCTGCCAACTTTTATACCACCCAAAAGGCATATTATGGAAACAGAGGTCGGCGACTTGCTTACAATAACCCTAGAAGAGGACGGTTTTGATGCCCGCAAAGTCACACTTCATGCGACAGGGACTTGGCTTAAACGTTTTGGGCTTTTTGTAGAAGGCGTTATGCGCCCGCAATGTGAACAAGGGCGAGATGCATTTATGACAAGCTTAGGCTTTAACGGTGCCAAGCTTGAAGCAACGTCACCTGATTGCTCGTTTAGAACGTATTACCGCACAAACATAGAGGGTGAAGACCTTATTGTGATGGATGCTCCACCACCAGTAGAGGATGTGCTGCCTTTTGTTGATATGACAAAGTATTTACAAGAGTTATCTATATCGGCACCTGCTATAAAAGGCGCTGATATGGAAAAAGGCTATTTGCTTTTAGAAGACTTAGGCACTGTACCGTTTAGCCTTGCTTGCAAAGATAAAGCAGCACAAGAAAAGTGGCTTGAAAAAGCGGTAGATCTGTTGGCGCATATCGCCAACCATAAAACAGCAAACGTGTGGGACTATGACAGTGCAACGCCATGGGTAGAAGCGCAAAGATATACAGACTGGTATTTGCCATCTATCACAGGGCATGCCACAGACGTTTCAGACCGTGAAGAATTTAAGCAAGCATGGCTTTCACTTTGGCCTATTTTAAATAAGCTACCAAAAACAACCTGTCATTGGGATTTTCATGTAGATAACCTTATTGCTATAGAAGATTTAGATGCTGGCGAAACAGGTTTTGATGATGTTGGCGTGATAGACTACCAAGACGCACGTGTAGGGCCCATTTGTATGGATATAGCATGTTTATTGGAAGATAGGTTCCCTGCAGGTGCAGACCTTAAAGGGAAGTTGATTGAAAGGTTTTTAGAAAAGCTGAATGCCGATGTAAGCTTAGAAGATTTTATGGCGGGCTACAATATATGTGTGGCACACCGTTTCTTTAAAATTACAGGGCTATTGGTACGCCTTGAGCAGCGAGATGAACGCATTGGCGCAACAGCGCGCATGGGGCAAGTTTGGGAAACGCTTCATACAGCTTTAAAGCATCCTGCGCTTGCACCTGTGGCACAAGTATTTTCAAAAATATCCAACCAAGAAAAGGTAGCATAGCTTATGAATATCAAACGTGCCATGGTTTTAGCTGCTGGTAAAGGTAAGCGTTTAGGGGAACTGACAAGAGAAACACCAAAGCCACTGGTTGACCTAGGTGGTGTGACACCGCTTTATCGTATTTTAAAAGGGCTTGAACATGCAGGTATTGAAGAAATTGTTATCAACTGTCATTGGCGCGCTGAAAAAATTATCGCTGCCATAGACGAATGGAAAAACTGTGGCGCCTTTAATTCTAAAATTATTATTTCTTATGAGGAAACCCTTTTAGAGACGGGTGGTGGTATTAAATATGCCTTACATAACTTTAACGGCGAGCCTTTTATTTTGGTGAATGGTGACATTGTGTGGGGGGAAGGGTTTTCTGATTTTGTGAGAGAGCTTGATGCTGGTTACGATGTCGAAAAAATGGACTTTTTACTCGCTTTTACATCTGTAGACCACAGCCGTAAAGACAACGGGGACTTTCGTTTTTATGCCGACGGTCGCATTGACTATTTAGACAAAGGTGAGCTTTCTGAAATATCTTATTGTGGTTTAAGTGTGGTGCACCCGCAAATTATAAAAACGTTGCCAGATGGATTTGCGCCCTTAAATTTAGCTTGGTTAAATGCAAGTTTACAAAAACGCTTTTACGGCTATAAAAACGAATATCCGTGGATAGACATGGGCACGCCTGAAGGGCTTCAAAAGGCAAGAAACGTTATTAAATATGAAAATGGTTTACCTGCAAAGGTTTTGAAATTTGGCATATAAAGGGCAGGTTTTCACAGTCCATTCAGGTGAGGCGTTGGCGCAAATAGCCAGTGCGTATATTTTAAGCCGTATTGACAATAAAAACCCACTTTCTTTAGCAGATGTGACGGTGTGGGTACCTTCGCCTCGTGCGGCATCGGCTTTAAAAGATGCTTTTATAGGTCAAACAAATGCGGGTCTATTACCACAAATTCGTATGATGTCCTTTAGCGAAGAAGATGCTGATGTTTTTCGTTTTGAACAAGAAGGTTTAACAGAAGAAGAAACCATTTCAGGTTTGGCGCGCTTAATGGTTTTAACCAAATTGGTTTTAATTAAAGAAAAGGGATTGCCTTTTTCTCAAGCACTTGAAAACGCGAGTGCGCTTGCTAAAATTTTTCACCGCCTTAAAAGCTATGATGTCACATTAGACGATATTACAGCCCTTGTTCCGCCAGAGCTTGCGCACCACTGGGAAGAAAATCTTGACTTTTTTAAAGTGGCTTTTGAGTTTTATCCAAGCTGGCTTGAAGAACAAGGTAAAGTTGATGCGGCCGAGGCCTCTCGCAAGGTGGTGCAGGCACAAATTTTAGATTATCAAACAAAAGGGGTGCCTCACCTTACATTTGCCGTCGGTTTTAGTGACAGTACACCGCTGGGCGTTTCTCTTATTCAAGAAATTTTAAACCACGAAAACGGTGGGCTTATTTTACCAGGTCTCGATAAGGACATGAAAAGCGATGTGTGGGTAAATTTATCTCCAACACACCCCAATTTTACAATGAAGCGTATGCTGGAAAATTTAAACATTCAAAGAGATGTGGTTCAAGTTTTAGGCGAAGAAGCTGTTTCTAAACGTGGTAAATTGTGGCGTCATGCTTTAGCACCTTCTGACCAACTGTCCTTAGTGAATGACAGTTTTGCCTTGCCAGCCATGGCAGGTATGACACTCATCGAAGCGCCAAGTGCCAGCGAAGAAGCCGAAGCGATTGCGTTGATGATGCGCCAAGTTTTAGAAACGCCTAACAAAACATGTGCCCTTATTAGCCCTGACCGTACTTTGGCCATGCGTGTGGAAGCCGCTTTAAAACGCTGGCATATAGACGTGGACGACAGTGCGGGTATTCCTTTGGTGCAAGCAAGTATTGGTGGGTTATTTAAATTGGTAGCCGATTTGGTTCAAGAGCGTTTTAGGCCATTACTCTTAGCCGAGCTTCTCTATCACCCTTTGGTTCAAGTGGGTGAACACGAAGGCTTTTATAAAAAGCGTGATGTTTTAGACCGTTTGGTTTTACGCGGGGCTAAACCCTCTGGCGGTTTTAAAGGGCTGCGTCAAGCTTTAGAAAAAGCACTAGAAGACCCTTATAAAAATACAGATGATGCGGATATGGCTTTAGAGGCTATCACCTTGCTAGAAGATATTTTTGAACCGCTTCAAACGAAGAATGCTGAGCGTGATATTGCAGGCTGGATGCGCCGTCATGTGGACGTGGTGAAACGCCTTATTCAACGTGATGATGAAGACGATGGACAGGCAGTTTTTGACGATGAAGCAGGGCAAACGCTCATAGCACTTTTAACCAGTTGGCAAAATGCATCTGAAGATATTGGGCGTTTGAGCTTTGATAGTTATAGTGAAACACTCAATAGCGTTATGGCAACATCGGCTGTGCGTAAGCGCCACTCAACACACCCAAGGCTTGCCATTTGGGGACCCATGGAGTCACGCATGCAAGAGGTTGATATGGTGATTGTTGGCGCAGTCAATGAAGGTGCTTGGCCACGCCAAGTAACACCTGACCCTTGGTTAAATAGAGTAATTGCTGAAAAAGTTGGTCTACCAAGTAGCGATATCCATGTGGGTATGAGCGCACACGACTTCACCAGTTTAGTCACCCAACAAAACGTGGTTTTAACACGCACAATAAAAGACACAGAAGGTGAAACAACGCCTTCAAGGTTTATTTCACGCCTTGAAGCGGTGGTGTCACCAGAAGCTTTTAAGCAAGTGAGAGACAAGGGTAATGTTTGGCTTTCAAGGGTTGAAAAATTACGGTTACAAGGCAAACTTATACAAGCAACAACGCCAAGTGTTGTGGTTAAAAAAGCAAGAAGACCAAATGTTTGGTCGGCGTCAACCGTGCGTGATATGATGCAATGTCCTTATAAAACTTACATTAAAAAAGTGCTTAAAATTGAAGCGCTCGACGCTTATGAAAGTGCACCAACAGCAGCCGATAAAGGGCAAATTATTCATCTTATTTTAGAGTCTTTCTTTAAACCAGTTTCTAAAATGCCAGCACCTTACGCAGGCAACATGCAAAATGAAGAAGCGATTTATACTCATTTAATCGCGGCCGCACAGCAAGCTTTTTTAACCGTTGATCAAAAGGGTGTTAAAGCGCTTTGGTTGCGTAAGTTTGAAAAAATAGCCACCGCTTTTGCCAGTCAAATTGCATTAGACTACAAACAAGGCAGGCGTTTGTTTGACGTAGAAAAAGACGCCCGTGTGCGTATTTCAACCACGGTAGAACTTTATGCAAAAGCCGATAGAATTGACAAAACCCCTGACCATAAATTGATTGTAATTGATTACAAAACAGGTATGCCACCAAGTGCTACCGACGTTTTAAATGGGGTAGAACCGCAAATGGCAACCGAAGCTGTGATTGCACATAAAGGTGGTTATTTAAAAGGTGCCTCTCTTGATAGTTTAGAATACTGGCACGTTTCTGGCGCTAAAAACAATCCTTTAAATGTCCAAAATGCATTGGGTAAAAAAGGCGATGTTGGGCAGTTTATTGAAGATGCCCTTACAGGTATCACAAACCTTGCAAATACCTATATGGAAAACGAACAACCTTATGAAGCGTTTCCAGGTGGTGCTACAGCCGAAGATAAAGAAGGTCCTTGCACGTTTTGCGACTATGCAGGTGTGTGCCGTTATAAAGATTGGGTAGGTGTATGACAAACTTAACAGCCAAACAGGTTATTGCAGAAGCAACGCGCAGGCAAAATAATGCGGCTCATGTTAGCCAGTCTGTTTGGGTTTCTGCTTCGGCAGGCACAGGTAAAACATATGTCTTAACCAAGCGTATCTTGCAGCTTTTACTTGAAGATAAATTGTTGCAACCTTCTGGCATTTTAGCTGTGACATTTACCCGCGCAGCCGCCAGAGAGATGGAAAGTCGTATCCGTGAGCGTTTAAGTGTTTGGGCAACTTGCAGTGAAGAAAGTTTGGTTGAAGAACTTTCAAAAATGCTTGAAGGGCAACCAACAGCACTTGATATTCGCCGTGCACGTACCTTGTTTGCAGATGTGTTAGATGACGGCGTAAATAGTAATACTATTCATGGTTTTTGCCAGCAAATTTTAGCTAAATTCCCAATTGAAGCAGGGGTAAGTCCTGGTTTTAAACTTGTTGAAGGGCGTGAAAGAGACGACCTTTTAGCTTGTGCAAAAAATGACATTTTTGCCCAGGCACTTAACGGTGAACTGAATCCAAATTGGATATTTGACCACTATGCTGGTGAAATGGGTGAAAAAAGTTTAAGTGAAGCTTTAGATGCTTTTGTAGGAAGTGCCGGACGCTTTAGACGTTATTTTAAAAACTATGGAGGTGTTGAAGGTGCGCTATGTCGTTTGGCGGACGTGCTTAACGTCACACCGAATTTGTCGATTGAAATGGCGCAAAAACAAGTGGGTGAATTATGCGTTTTACCAGAAAGACATCAAGCACAAGTTAAAAAAATTATGGAAGCCTTGTTTGCAGGTGGTAAGCAAGCACAAGGGCATGCCACGCAGTTGACCGTTTATTTAAATGAAGGTTTAAACTGGGATGTTTTGACTTCTGTCTTTTTAACAGCAAAAGGCGAAAAGCGTAGCAAACTCCTGGATAAAAAAGCGCAAGATTTTGGCGGTGATTACCTGATAGAAGATATTGATGAAATAACGTATTTTATTTTAAACGCCCAAGAAAAAATGAAGGCTATTTCAGCTTATTTAATTACGTCATCTTACCTGCATTTAGGTCATTCTATTTTAGAACGCTACGAGCATTTAAAGCAAAAAGCAGGCGCGCTTGACTTTGATGACTTAATTGCCAAAAGTGCGGCTTTGCTAAGCAGTGACGAAAAAAGTGCGTGGGTACGCTTTAAAATGGACAGCCGTATTTCACATGTTTTATTAGACGAAGCGCAAGATACAGACAGCGAACAATGGGGTATTTTAAAAGCCTTGGTTGAAGAGTTTTATGCAGGTAAAGGCTTGCATGAAGAAAAAAAGCGCACCTTTTTTGCGGTGGGGGATATCAAGCAAAGTATCTACCGTTTTAGAGGGGCAGAGCCACATGTTTTTGGTTCTATGCGTGATTATTTAAAGGCACACCAACAGGGTGCAGGGCACAAAGTTGCGGTGGAAGAATTGATTGTTTCATTCCGTTCTACTGAACCTGTTTTAAACTTTGTTGACTGCATTTTTAAAGACCCAACAAGGGGAAAAGCTGTAGATGAATTGGTAGATACCATTGACCACCGTGCCGCTAAAATTGGTAGCAGTGGTCGCATTGAAATTTGGCCGTTGATAGAAAAAGAAAAGGTAGATAAAGAAGAACAAGAGCCTTGGGCCTTGCCAAGTCGCAACGAAAAAGCGTCGACGGTGAAAACGCAGTTGGCAGAAAAAGTTGCCTTACATATTCAGCAACTTCTGTCTTCGAATGATGTTTTAGAAAGTACAAATCAATACATTGTGCCCAGTGATATTATGATTTTATTGCGTAGCCGTACCATGATGTCAACTTTGATTGCCGCACTTGATAAATACCGTATTCCGCATGCAGGTGCCGACCAAATGGACATGCATAAAGAAAGTGCTGTGCTTGATGTTATGGCTTTGGTGAAAGCTTTGATGAACCGTGAGGATGATTTATCATTGGCGCAGGTTTTGCGCTCACCACTTTTTTCTTATAAGGACGTGCAGTTTGATGACTTTGCAGGCAAGCGCCAAAAAAGTCAGTCTTTATGGCAAATTTTAGACAAAGAAACAGGCGCAGGTTTAGCGCTTTTGGGGCTTAAAAAACAAATACGTAAAATGACACCATTTGCATTTTTAAGTCACGTTATTCAAACCTTAGACGTGCGTGGTAAATATTATAAATTAGCGGCTAAAGACGCAGGTCAAACGACTATTGCCAGTGTAGATGATGCCCTAGATGCCCTACAAGACCTGGCTTTGAATTACCAAAAACAAGGTGGTAGCCTTATTGGATTTATTCATCATTTTGAAAACACCAAACAAAAATTGAAACGTGAGCTTGAATCAGGTGGTGGGCGCGTGCGTTTGCTGACAGCACATGGTTCAAAAGGTTTAGAGTCGCCTATTGTTATTATGCCAGATACAACAGGCGGATTTTATCGCAATATGTCGGGCGATAAACCTTTGTGGCAAACAGAAAGTGATGGCGCGGATACTTTATTTTTACACCGTCAAAGTAAGGTGGAATCCCCCGCTGTTCAAACGGTGTTTGAAGACGAAGAAAAAGAACGTATTTTTAGGGACGAAATGCGTCTGCTTTATGTGGCTGTAACCCGAGCGAAGGAACGCTTGTATATTGGTGGTGTTAAGCAGCATGGTTATAATGCTGAAAATTGCTGGTACGGGCATATATATGCAGCTGTAGAAGAGGCGGATGATTTTGAAAAAGATAGCCACGGTGTTTTGTTTAAAGATGTGAGTAATCATTTAACGGCCAGCGCGCAAGAAGAGAGTCTCGCAGCGCTTGAAAGTAATATGCCTGATTGGATGTATCAAAATGCGCAAGCCGAAAAAGGCGTGGTGTTAATGAATGCCTCTGATAGTTTGAAGCGTAAAGAACAACTTTCATTTTTAAAAGAATCAGACAATAAAAAACTATTTAAACGCGGTAAATTAGTGCACAGGTTACTCGAGGTATTACCAACCTATACCCCTCAAGAAAGGCAAGAAAAAGGTTTGCGGTATCTAAAACTTGCAGGTTCAGATTTTACGCAAGATGAACAGTTGAATATGCTAGAGTCTGCATTGGGCGTGATGTCTACGTACCCTTTGATGTTTGCGGTGGAAAATTCACGCGCTGAAGTGCCGCTTTCAGCATTGGACGGTCATAAACGTTTAGAAGGTGTGGTTGACAGGCTTGTGGTGTACGAAAATGAGGTGATTGCTATTGATTTTAAAACCAATAAGAATGTGCCAAACGCTGTGCCAGTAGACTATGTTTTGCAATTGGCACATTACAAAAAAGCATTAGAAATTATCTTCCCTAAGAAATTTATTAAAACCTGTATTATTTGGACGTCTCCTAAAATACCAAAAGTTGACTGGTTGTAAGTTTTTTAAGCGCAACCTTACATGTGTAAGAGCGGATGAATCGATGTGATACCACTTTTAATTGATTGACATTCAGCATTTAGGCTCCTATTTTTAAACGATAGGTACAAAATTAAAAAAAATAGTTAAGGGGAAAGTTATGAGCAAAGTATTAGCTGTAACAGACGAAAGTTTTGAAGTAGATGTTTTAAAAAGCGAAAAACCAGTATTGGTTGATTTTTGGGCTGAATGGTGTGGCCCTTGCAAACAGCTTAGCCCTGTGTTGGATGAAGTAGCTGAAGAAATGGGTGATATTACCGTTGTTAAAATTAACATCGATGACTGCCCTGCAACGCCAACAAAATTAGGTGTGCGTGGTATCCCAACACTTATGGTTTTCAAAAATGGTGAAATGGTAGACGCTAAAGTAGGTGGGTTGCCAAAAGGTGAATTAACCGCTTGGATTAAATCTCAACTGTAAACTTTTCTACTATAGGTTTTAAAACAGGCTTCGGCCTGTTTTTTTTATCCTTTTTCAATTAAGTGTTGTTGTGTTAGCATATAAAATATACATAAAACAAAATACTTTCTCTTTCCTTTTTCATTTACCGTCGAGGTAATCTTATGAATAATTACGATGAACTCCAAATGCGTATTGAAGTTATGCTTCAAAATATCAATGCAAGCTTGAGCCATTGCAGTCGAGCTTTGGCGCATTTAAGTCATATCTTTTCTCAAAATCAAGGAAAGGTTGATGCGAGCGATCAAGATGCTGTAGAAAGACTACAAAAAGTTATTGTTCAGCGTCAAAGTACTATACTGATTACTGAAAAATACTTTAATCAAGATAACCTTCTTTTTGCAGATCTTCAGCGCATTGATAATTATATAACATCGGCACATGATGATAATATTCCGGCAGTCGTAGATATTACGCAACGTGTTTTATCTATCTATGGCTTAAATTATGACGACTACGCTTAACCATGAAACAACACCCTCTCGATTTAAAAGAAGCCTTTATGTGGAGGCTTCTTTTTTTTGTGGTAATATGAATTGTATAAATTGGGAGTAAGAATAAAAATGATTCACTTTATAGGTGCAGCTTCTGGTTGGGGCGCTCAAAAAATGGCTACCGAAAAAGGCGCCGATGTTTTTTATGCGTCGTCATATTTTAAAGCGTTGCCAAACCTTGGTGTGTCAGGCAAGTGGGTCGGTCATATTAGTCCTATTCAAAACTATCAGAAGGCAGCTGAGGTAAGTTCTGACCAGCAGCGAGATTTAGTGTTAGACCATACATCGCGTTTAAGTGCGGCGGTGAGTCATGCTGTGCGTCATCAAAACTTCCCCGTGGTTATTGGTGGTGATCATGCTTGTGCTATGGGCACTTGGAGTGGTGTCACCAGTGCCTTAGAAGCAGAAGAACAATTTGGTTTAATCTGGATAGATGCACATATGGATGCACACACACCAGAAACTTCACCGTCAAAGGCGTATCACGGCATGCCGCTTGCGCATTTACTTGGCGCAGGCGAAGAGGGCTTTTATAATATAGGGTCTAAAAAAAGAAAAATAAATCCAAAGCATTTATGTTTAATAGGTATCCGCTCTTTTGAATCCGAAGAACATAAATTACTAGAGCTTTTGGGTGTGCGTATTTTTTACATGCCTGAAATTAAAAAGCGAGGCTTTGAAGCTGTTTTTTGCGAGGCTTTGTCAATTGTAACAAAGGGTACAAAAGGCTTTGGTGTGTCGATAGATTTAGACGCCTTTGACCCTACACAAGCGCCCGCAACAGGTTCGCTTGAAAAGGGTGGTTTGATGGCTAAGGACGTTTTACCTGTTTTACAAAGGCTTGCTCAAAACCCTCAATTTAAAGCTTTGGAAATAGCAGAATTTAACCCAACTCTTAAAGGTTGTCATCAAACTATGGATTTGATGCAAAAAATACTTATAAGCTGTTTAGCAAAAAAGGGAAATTAAAATGACCTCAAATATTATTATCAATGAAAATAAATATTGCGCACATAATTATCATCCATTGCCTGTTGTTTTAACTAAAGGTGAAGGTTGCACATTATGGGACGAAGACGGCAATGAATATTTAGATTTTATGAGCGCATATAGCGCTGTGAGTATGGGGCATTCAAATAAGCGCTTATTGAGCGTTATGCAACAGCAAGCGGCCACACTTACAATTGTGTCGCGTGCGTTTCATACCAATACATTGGCGCCTTTTTTAGAAAAATTATGCGCCATCACCACGTTAGATATGGCACTACCTATGAACACAGGTGCAGAAGCGGTGGAAACGGCTATAAAAGCAGCAAGGCGTTGGGGGTATAATATGAAAAATATCCCAGAAAATAAGACAGAGATTATTGTATCTGAGGGCAATTTTCATGGGCGTACCACCACAATCATTGGTTTTTCCTCAGATGAAAATAGCCGTAAAGGGTTTGGGCCTTTTACGCCAGGATTTAAGGCTGTACCTTTTGGGGATTTAGAAGCTTTTGAAGCGGCGATTACACCGAATACATGTGCCTATATAACAGAGCCAATGCAAGGTGAGGCTGGTATTGTTATGCCGCCAAAAGGGTGGATGAAGCGTGTGCAGGAAATTTGCAAAAAACATCGTATTTTATTTATTTTAGACGAGGTTCAAACAGGGATGGGGCGTACAGGTAAAAACTTTGCCTTTCAGCATGAAATTGACAAACCTGATGGGCTTATATTGGGTAAAGCCTTGGGTGGCGGGCTTTTCCCTGTTTCTGCTTTTGTGGCTAAAAAAGAAGTAATGGATGTTTTTGATTACGGTAGCCATGGTTCAACATGGGGGGGAAATCCGCTTGCAGCTGCCATTGGCTTGGAGTCTTTAAATATTTTAGAAGAAGATAATTTGGCGCAGCGTAGTGCAGAACTTGGTGCATACTTGCAAGATGCTTTTAAAAATATAAACAGCCCTATCATTAAAGAAGTGCGTGGGAGCGGTTTGTGGGTGGCTGTTGAAGTGCACCCCCAAAAAGCAAGTGCGCGGGCATTGTGCTTATCGCTCATGCAAAAGGGTGTGCTTTCAAAAGAAACGCATGAAACAACCATACGCTTTGCGCCACCACTTATCATTACAAAAGATCAGCTCGACTTTGCCATCGAAAAATTTAAAGAGGTGTTGGCTGAACTATAAACTTAAATTGTAACGAGAAAAAAAATGCCTTTAAGGCGTTTTTTTTATTGGCTGGTGCCAAGAACTTTTGGTCTATCAGCACCAAACGCTAACAGTAAGTTGGCAATGTCCATATAGCCATATTGAATGGCAAGGTCAATGACAGGCCAGTTGTTACGGTTTTGTTGGTTTGGGTTTACTTTTTCTTCGAGTAAAATTTTACAAATTTCGTATTGCCCATAGCTTACAGCTAAAATGAGGGCTGTATTACCATTGAGGTCACGGTTGTTAACATTGGCACCTTTTTTAATAAGGCGGTTTACTAAAGTGACATTTCCTTTAAATGAAGCAACCATTAAAGGTGTGGAAAGGAATCGGTTAGACTTGTTTACATCAGCGCCCATAGACATGAGTATGCTAGACATAGGTACATTTTCATTTTGAACCGCAAAGTACAGAGCGCTACGGCCATCAAGGTCGGTTTTGTCGATATCCATACCTGTGTCAATGAGTAGATTGAATGACGCCCCGTGGTTTAAAGCCGCCGCCATAATAAGGGCTGTTTCGCCTTTATTGTTCTGGGCGTTAACATTAGCGCCTTTGCTAATTAAATATTTGGCGATGTTAATACGGTTTTTGCTAATAGCTGCCATCAATGGTGTGGTGTTGAATATATTATTTACATTAACAGGTACCCCCGCTTGAACCAAGGCTTCAACGGCAGTAAAATTACCTGCCTGACTGGCATTGATAAGTCCTTCTTTAGAAAAGGCGAAACCTTCATTTGTGGCAATGTTTATCCAGCGACGATTTTTATTGGTTTCTCTTAACGCTGTAGAGCCTGTTTTTCCTTCGGTATCAATAATGCTTAAATCTAAACCTTTAGACCTATCAATACGTAAACGTTCTTTAACCAAGGTGTTGTCGTCTAGGTCTCTTTCGTTCGTGCTTTTAAGGTCTTTGTGGAAAGAGGGTGCTGTTTCTTGCGCTTGGGTAAAGCTGTTTATTGTCACGAAAAGACACAGAAAAGTAATCCCATAACGAGATGTCAAAAATCGCCAGTTGTGTTCTTTTTGTATAAATAAGTTCATTTAAATGTAATTATGTGCAAAAACGATTGACACTTCAACTAACTTTGGTACAAATGAAGCAGGATTATATTAGGAAGAGACATAATGAACACATATCGTACGCACCTACTAGGCGCTTTAAGAAAAGAAAATGTTGGGGAAGAGGTTACTCTTTCAGGTTGGATATACCGTCGCCGTGACCATGGTGGTGTTGTTTTTATTGACTTGCGTGACAATGACGGCATCAGCCAAATTGTTTTTCACCCTGAACATGCAGGCGAAAATATCATCAATGAAGTGACGCACATGTCTCTTGAATCGGTTATTAAAGTAACTGGTAAAGTTCTAGCGCGTGATGATGCGCAAATTAATCCTAAAATGGCAACGGGTGAAATTGAAATTGATGTGACTTCTATGGAAGTGCTTTCAAAAGTTGAATCATTACCATATGCCATTGCAGACGAATCAACACCAGAAGAATTGCGTCTTAAAAACCGTTATTTAGACTTACGTACAGATCGCATGCACCGCATGATGCACATGCGTACCGACTTTATCGCTTCATTGCGTCAGCGTATGTGGTCTCAGGACTTCCGCGAATTCCACACACCTATTTTAACAGCGTCAAGCCCAGAAGGCGCGCGTGACTTCTTGGTGCCTAGCCGTATCCATAAAGGTCACTTTTATGCGCTACCTCAAGCACCACAGCAATTTAAACAATTGCTTATGGTTTCAGGCTTCGACAAGTACTTCCAAGTGGCACCTTGCTTCCGTGATGAAGACCCACGTGCAGACCGCCACCCTCTTGAATTCTACCAACTGGATATGGAAATGAGCTTTGTAGGCCAAGACGACGTATTTGAGCTTGTTGAAGATGTTGTGAGCGGTACATTTGAAGAGTTTAGCGACTTTACAGGTGAAAAATGGACGGTAGACACACCACAGTGGAAACGTATTCCATATGCCGAAAGTATGCTTAAATATTCAAACGACAAACCAGATTTACGCAACCCAATTGAAATTTGCGATATTTCTGATGTGTGGCTAAAAACAGATTTTGCTGTGTTTAAAAACATTATCGGCACAGGCGGTAACGTACGTGCTATTGCGGCACCAGGTGCAGCAGCAAAGCCGCGTAGCTGGTTCGACAAAATTGGTTCATGGGCACAAAAAGAATTGGGTGCGCCAGCCGCTCCTGGTTATATAACCCTTAAAGATGGCGAATTTAAAGGCCCTCTTCTTAAGTTCCTTGGCGACGAAAACACCAAAGAAGTATTTGAACGTGCTGGTGCAAAAGAAGGCGACGCTGTCTTCTTCGTGGCTGCAAAAGGTAAAGACCTGCACCGTGTGGCATCACCACTGCGTGACCGTTTGGGTGCTGACCTTGAAATTTGTGAGAAAAATGTTTTCCGCTTTGCGTGGATCGTGGACTATCCAATGTTTGAAACAACAGACGACGGTTCAATCGACTTTTCACATAACCCATTTTCTATGCCAGTAGGCGGCATGGAAGCGCTTGAAGGCGATGACCTTCTAGAAGTTAAAGCATTGCAGTATGACCTTGTTTGTAACGGTTATGAGCTTTGCAGTGGTGCTATCCGTAACCACCGCCCAGAAGTGATGTATAAAGCTTTCGAGCTTGCAGGTTACCCAAACAGTGAAGTTGATAAGCAGTTTGGCGGTATGATCCGTGCGTTTAAACACGGCGCGCCTCCACACGGTGGTTGTGCTCTTGGTATTGAACGTATGATGATGATTATCATGGATACAAGCAACATCCGTGAAGTGATTCCATTCCCAGCCAACGGACAAGCACAAGACCTTCTAATGGCAGCGCCAAGTGAAGTATCACTTGATCAGTTGCGTGATCTAGGTATTCAGCTTGACCCACGTGTTAAAGCTGAGCTTCTTGCAAAACAAGAAGAAGCTCTGGGGAAGTCTAAAACAGCATAGTTTTGGATGGATAACATAGACTTGATACAATGCGTTTTCATGCCGTAAATTGAAAACGCATTTTTTTTTTGAAAGGCTTAAGATATGGATATTGTTTTGTACCAAACAGACATGGCACAGAATTTTGGAACGATCGTGCGTACAGCGGTAACACTTGGCGTACGTGTGCATGTGGTTGAACCTTTGGGTTTTGTTTGGGACGAGCCAAAAATGCGCCGTGCAGGGATGGACTATTTGGAAAGAGCAGACATCACACGTCATAAAAGCTGGTCTAAATTTTTAGAAAATGAAAAAGATAAAATGAAGCGTTTGGTTGCCATTACAACTAAGGGCAGCGCGCCATTATCTGACTTTATCCCTGTATCTGGCGACTATTATGTCTTTGGTCAAGAAAGTGCTGGCTTGCCCGAAAGTGTCCATGCACTGTCAGATGCACGTATTATTATACCCATGGTCGCAGGCGAACGTTCTATGAATATTGCCGTAAGCTGTGGTATTGTCATGTACGACACATTATTAAAATTAAATTCACTACCAAAGGGATAAAATATGCAAGAAATGGGCACGGCAGATTTTAAAGCAAAAATTGAAAAAGACTTTAAGGAAATACAAAATCGTATATGCGAAGGTCTCCAAGATTTAGATGGTAGCCGTGCTGGATTTGTGCGTACGCCTTGGCAAAAAACACCAGAGGACCAACTGCAAGGTGCGGGTGAAATGGCATTGATACGCGGAAAAGTTTTTGAAAAAGCGGGTGTGAATTTTAGTTGTGTGCATGGTCAATTTAGCGAAGAATTTGCAAAGCAAATTCCAGGTGCTTTAGAAAATGATGGTCATTTTTGGGCTTGTGGCGTTTCGTTGGTGGTGCATCCTATCAGTCCGCTTGTGCCGATTGTTCATATGAATATTCGCCGTATTGAAACTTCTAAGGTTTGGTTTGGTGGTGGTAGCGATCTGACGCCGACAATCGAATATAAGGAAGACACGAGCTTTTTCCACAATAAACTACGTGAGGCATGTGAGGGTTACGAGCGGGGTTGCCATGCTAAAATGAAACAAACTTGTGACGAGTACTTCCATATTAAGCATTGGAATGAGCCACGCGGTGTGGGTGGTATTTTCTTTGATAATTTAAACAGTGGCAATGACATGAAAGATTTTAATTTTGTGAAATCTACAGCCGATGCCTTTTTAAAAGCTTATACGGAAATTGTTAAGCGCCGTAAGGGTTTAGGCTATTCTGATGCTCAAAAAGAAAAGCAATATTTAAAGCGTGCGAAGTATGTTGAATTTAACTTACTCTATGACCGCGGCACAAAGTTTGGTTTTATGACAGGGGGAAATCCAGAAGCGATTTTGATGTCTATGCCACCTGTGGCGAAGTGGCCATAATATAAATATAATAACAGCCGCCAAATGGCGGCTTTTTTTTGGCGTGTATTTTTTCACGCACACCCAAAGGGTAATAAAGGGGGTAACTTCTTTAAATAGGCACATTTTTATGCCTGTTTTGGCTATTTCAGGTAAAATAAAATTTATGAAATTACATATATTATCACTATGGGCGCTTTTGTTGTCATCTTCTGCTTTTGCAGGGGACGATATGGCAATGGCTGAAGATACAGCGCAGGCGCAAGACGAAGTTGTGGCTGAAAAGTTAATTGATATGGAGCTCAATAAAGACAAGGGTATAAAAGGTGACTCTACCGTTGTTTCTATTCATCTAGCCGACGACGAAACAGACGCCGAGTTAGAAGCAAGAGCCAAGCGTGAGCTTGAAGATATGGCCTTTGATAAAGCTGATATTATAGACGCCGTGCATACCGAAAAAGAAGACGTTGCAAAGTTAAAAGTTGAAATAGGGGCTGATCATGACCCTGTTAATTATCCAAAGTTTATGGCAAGCGTGCTAACACTTGATTTTAGCGACCCACGCGTACCTCTTGAGCGTATTGTTGATGGCGGTGTGGTGGTTGACGAAATCCCAACATTGGTAAATCCTTTACTTATTCCTATCAAAGAAGCACAAGACTATATGCATTATAGTGATAATGAATATATGGCAGTGATAGAAATTAACGGTGATGCACGTGCATATCCATTACGTGTTTTAAATTGGCACCAAGGTGTGAATGAGGTGATCGGAGGACAGCCTGTTTTTGTGTCGTATGACCCTCTTTCGGGTAGTGTATTTGCGATGGACCGCCGTGTGGCAGGTGAAAAGGAAACAACTTTTGGTGTGACAGGTCAGGTATATAACAACACAAGTTTATATTATGACCGCGCGACTAAATCTGTTTGGTCTGCCTATGCCAATAAAGCGATAACAGGTGCGCTTGCAGGCAAAAAAATGAAAAAATATGAAGCTGTTTTAACCACGTGGAAGTCCTATAAAGAAACATACCCACAAGGCATGGTGATTGACATGATGCATACAGGTTATGAACGAAATTACCGCCAAAATCCTTATGGGGATTATGCTAAAACAAATAAAATTTTATTCCCAGCTGAGATAACAAACAATGCCTTTGCCTTAAAAGAACATGTTGTCGGGATACGTGCCTACAAAGGTGGGAAGTCTATGCAAGTGGCAATACCTGTAAATATGCTTTTAGAAAGCAAACACCCTGTGGTGAATTTAGGGTTTAGTTTAGTGCATGTGGCAGGTCAACAGCAAATCCCACTTACTTTTAAGGTGTCTAAGCCGTATGGTAAAATAGAGGTGACATCTGCCGATAAAGATGTGGTTCTAGAAACCCTTACAGGTTTTTGGTTGGCATGGCATGCAAATAACCCAAATACACGTGTTATAACAACACTTAAATAACAAAGTAGAAAAGGCGCTTTTATAAGGCGCCTTCTAGCATTGCCTCTACTTGGGCATCAATTTCACGGTAGGTGGTGATACTACCTTTAAGAAGTCCTTCAGCAATACCTTCTTGAAACGCGGCAACGGCGGTATCGTTAACCTGCTTAACCCATTTTTGAATGTCGGCTGCTAAATATTTTGCTTCATTCTTTTCAAAAATACCGTTGCCATTACCTGCATGATGGTTAACGGTTCGAATAATATCTGGCAAAAATTGCACAGGTAGTCCCGATGCAAATAACCTTACACAAAAGGCATTGTTGCTTGAGCATTTGTATTTATTATCATCATCAATAGGCACTTTTTTAAAGAGTTCGCGGTTAAAAAGTGCCGCTAAAGGATGGGCATAAGTTGGAAATAATCGTGTGGCCTCCACAGGTTCGTAAGCATATGTATTTAGTTGTCTGACAGGGAACTCTTCAATGGTTTGTCCACGTGGCCCCACACTTTTTGTCACACCATAAATTGCCATAATATTACGAGCATTCATCATTTGCATGCGGCGTTCTAGGCCTTCTGGTAAAGGGTCGTCATCGTCTTGGAAGTAAACATAAGGGTTTATGCCTTGAGCCACGCCTTGTGCGCGCAAAGCACTTACATTGTGGCGGTTTTTTGGTGCTGCTAAGCACGGGGTAATTTTAGGTAATGGCAAAACATCTCTGTATTTAGCAATCCATTCCTTTAAAGCATGGCATTCTTCTTCTGTGTCATAAACTACAATAAAATGATGTACCATCCATTTTTCAGGATTGCGTGCAGCTTCTTCAAATAGCGTTGTTATTTTACTGATGCCACGGTTTGAAACGATAATAAAATCGACGCAATCTTTGTGCCTTGTTGGCTGAATGTTATGTATTTGTGTGTCCAATACTTCTACCCCTAAAATTATTGATTGGATATTAAGGCTATTTTGTTATGAGAACAATGAAAAAGCGTGAAGTATAGATATTTTTCACACCTCTACCTCTTTATTTTCAACAGGCAGGCATCCTTAGGCGGGAAATTATTTAAAAGCCACCAGTTTTCAAGCTCTTGAAGTGCATGCCCTAATTCTTCACCTGTTTTATAGCCAAGGTTTATGAGGTCATCTCCTGAAATAGGGAATGTTGGTACATCAAATAGTTCTATGCTTTCGATGGTTTTTTGAATACGAATCTCATTTTTTATATTGAGACAGCGTTGAATTTTTAAGGCATCTATATAAATATCTTTACCCAAGGTATAAGCTTGCTGTTTTATGTTTTCTCCTACTGAGGCTATAGCAACAGCACTTAAAAGTTGGCGCATATATTTCTTTTGTTTATTAGTAAAACAAAAGTGCTTATTGTTCACAAATTGAGGCGCATCCTTCAAAAGACACACAAGTTTTATAAAAGGGTTTTTATCTTTGGGGTAAAGTTCTTGGAATTTATATAATCTATCCAGTGATATATCAGGCAACGAGATGGCCAGTGTGACAGTGCTTTCAACCATGGCTTGCCAGATATAAGGCGCGTGTTTTGACGCGGTTATTTTTAAAATTTCACTTGTAATGCGCTCGGCTGAAAGCTTTTGTATGTGTAGGGCATTTTTTTGAATGAGAGCTAAAGTTTCTTTATCAAAAATCGGCTTTTGTTTAAATTTATCGTGAAAACGAAAATATCTAAAAATACGCAGATAGTCTTCATGAATACGTTTTTCAGCAGCGCCAATAAAACGTACTTTGCAAGCCTTTAAGTCGTCTTGACCATTGAAATAATCGGTTATTTTGCCATCAGCATTCATATATAAAGCGTTGAAGGTAAAGTCTCTGCGTTTGGCATCTTCCTTAAATTGGTCGGTAAATTGAACTGTCGCATGGCGTCCGTGTGTCTCAATGTCTGTTCGAAGTGTTGTTATTTCGTAGCGCTTGTGGTTATACACAGCGGTTACAGTGCCGTGCTTTAACCCTGTTGGTATAACGGACATGCCAGCTGCCTTAAGGCACTTTATGACCGTTTGAGGGTGTGCTGTCGTTGCAATGTCTATATCATCCGCAATGTCACCATTAAGCACATAATCGCGCACTGCACCACCCACAAGGCGTGCTTCATCAGGCGCAAGGGCGTTGAATATAGTGCGAATATCTTCTGTAATGATAGACATTTAAAGTCTTTCAGATTTAACGGTATTGCCCTTATAAGGGGTGTCAATTTCCGTCGTTGTAAAGCGTAACACAGCGATAGAAACGATAGATAAGGCAAGTCCTATAATGACAAGCTTTGCCACAGGGAAGTGCCACTCTGGTGGTGTGACATCAACCATACCTTTTTTCTGTTGTCTTTTGGCGAATAGACGCAAGGCATAGATGTATAGTCCTCTAAGAAGGAAAGGGAGGGCGATATTTAAAAGTGTTAGCAGTATAGTACGAAGCATTTTTTAGCCTATTATATTTATTAAACTTTGACGCAGGTCAACAATAACACGCCAGCTTGCATCGTGATATAAAAATGCAAACCATCCGCCAATGGCCAAAAATGGACCAAAGGGGAAAGCTTGGCTTTTTATATACTGATTAAATATTATTTTAAGCAAAATATATAATAATGCAAACATGCTGGCATAAAGAAGGATAAGCGGTAAACCGCTCAGCCCCACCCAAGAGCCAAGCATAGCTAAAAATTTCACATCGCCAAAGCCCATGCCAGGCTCGCCTTTTATTTTATAGCTGATGTAAAATATAAGGAAAAATAATACAAATCCAGCAACAGCGCCTAGCAAAGGTATGATTAAATTTCCTGTAAAAGTAAAATGCAATATAAGGCCAAGTGCAATCATGGGTAAGGTAATAAGATCGGGTAGGATCATATGTTTCATATCAATGTAGGTGAGTGCGCATAAGGCGGTAGCAAAGGGGATTGTAAGGGCTAATGGCCAAGGGCTTTCCGAACCCCCCCAAAAAATGAAAAGTGCTGTGATGAAATAAAATAATGGTGCGCGCAGGCATTCAAAAAGGGTATCTATTTCTTTTGGTTCGATTTTATGGTTCATTTGTCATATCTTTATGTAATTTTTATATATTTTAAAGTTTTTGGTGTTTAGCTGACAAGTAAAAAGAGGAAAAATGTATGCAAAATGCATTTTTTACTTGCGTGAGGTGTGAGAAAGATGTAAACACTTCTCTTAATTGATGTGCGCCCGTAGCTCAGCTGGATAGAGCGTCTGACTACGGATCAGAAGGCCATGGGTTCGAATCCTTTCGGGCGCACCATTTTAAAAAGAAACACCCTATGGGTGATTTTTTTTGCCTAAATGTTGGTGTAGGCGTGGATGAGAAGCCATGAATACTTACAAGGTAAGTATTGGTATGGGTTTTAAAACGAAGTGCCAAGCTAGGAATGCGACGTATGATACCGCTTAATTCTTTCGCTCGCAGTATTTAACCTTTGTAAAAATTACTGTGGCTTTAATTTATCTTTAGGGATTTCGTCTAGATACTCTTTTATCGCCAGATGTTTTGACTTTGTTTCTAAGCGTATGTTATCCCAAATTTTTAAAAGCATATCAGGGTTTAAATGATAGCGTACAGCCATTTTTTGAAGTTCTTTGTTTTGCAGGTCTTCTTGCTTTAGGTCTTCAAGCGGTAAATTCTCTTGAGCTTTATATACGCCGATGTTTAAAGAAATATCACGACGTTCAGCAAGTAAAATACAAATCTCTTCATCAATTTCACGAATAAGATCACGCTGAATTTTTAAATCTATCTCTTGCGTTGCAATCACGTCGATGCGTTCTTTGAGTTCATCCATTTTCTAAACTTTCATGAGTGTTAATGTTGTTTGAATTTTGTTTTTACCAGCGTTTTTAATGGTAATGTCGCCACCCATTTCATGCATAATACGCTTTGTGGTTGGCAGTCCTAACCCTGTTCCTGAAGATTTTGTGGTGAAAAAAGGTTCAAATAATCTATTCTCAACTTCTATTGGAATAGGCTGCCCTTGGTTTTCAATAACGATGTTGATATAATCACCTGCACTGTGTGCGTGAAGTGTAATTTTGCTTTTTTCAGGGGCTGCTTCACTGGCATTTTTAATAACGTTTATAAACGTTTGTTTCAATTTATCTGTGTCGGCTTGTACGTTGTATGATGCACTTAGCTTGTCTATTTTTAAAGAAATATGTCGCTCTTGTGCAAGGTCGCTCATCAATGGTGTTATGTCTTTTATAAAAGCGCAAAGGTTTGTGTTTTCAAGTTTTGTTGGGGTTGGTGCAGCAAAGACTAAAATGCCTTTAAGCATCTCACTTAATCTATCCACTTCTTTTTGAATAAGGGTAAGGCGGCGTTTGTTGTTTCCTTCTATGCCTTCAATCAAAGCAATTTTTTCAACACCCATTTTAATGGAAGAAAGGGGGTTGCGTAGTTCATGTGCCACGCTAGATGCAAATTCACCGATTGCGGCCAACCTTTCAGAAAGGACAAGCTGAGATTGAGCTTTTTTCAGTTCTTTGGTGCGTTCAGTGACAAGGTGTTCGAGTAAATGCGCATGTTCATGAATTTGCTTGTCACGTGTGTTGATATGGCTAAATAAAGTATTAAAGCTCAATGTTAATGCTTGAATTTCTTTGGAACCTGCTGTTATGTCAAGGTGGGTATCATAATCATTTTCAGCTAAAATGTTGTCCATTTTTTGTTGCATGGCACGTAAAGGCCGACTAATAGAAATGTGGATAACAATAAGCATCATGGTTATAATTAAAATGGCAGTAATAGAAAAAATGGCGAGTAATAATAGACGCTGACTTTCCTTGGTATTTGTTTGTGCAAAACCACGTTTATTAAAGGCGACAAGGTGTAACCCTAATGGCGGGAAATAAGTACTTAACGCAAAACCACCTTTTTGAAGGTCGGTGACTATATAATTTTGAGAACCGAATTTTATAATTTGTTGGATGTCTATATCATCGAGCCGTATGTTTTCTAAAGGGTAGGCCTGAATGGTTTTCCCTGTGAAGCTGTCAATAATAACAACGCCACTTTCTTCTGCGAAACCAATAAAATCAAGGCGACCTGCTAAAACTTGTGCCGTATATTGCTGTAAAATTTCTTCAGTGCGAATGGCTGTACCGCGTGTGTTTTCCCAGCCATCATTTAACGTTTTTTGAGTTAGCTGAAGTGTATTTTTTAAACTCTCAATGGTTTGGTGGTTGTATAAACCTTCGTTCACTTTTGTACCAAATAAGAAAATAACGGTTAATGTAATACCTAAAACCAAAAGGGTTGGCAAAGTTAAACGCGCTGTCAGGCTTGTTCCATGCGGCTTTTGTTGGTTATGCTTGCTTTTTACATTTTCCATATTAGAATAATAACTCAATTTGTGGTTTGTAAGCCAATAATATAAGAAAAGTAAGCGCATGACGAAGTCAAAAGTATATAAGGGTGTTGCATGTTTAGAAATTCCATCGCCGGATGGCGGAAAATGGTGGTACCAAGTTGGCAAGCTTGCGTACACGCCTGTGCTTATTAAAGAAATACGTGCTATACGTACAGGCAGGCTCGAAGGCACAGGGCGTGAAGTGTTGGCCACAGCCTTAATGGTGGGGGGCAAAGAGCATTTGGTGGTGATAAACCTGCCGCGTACCGACATTGTTGAGCTAAAAGCACGTGGTTTGTGGCCAAAGGATATGGAGGCACCGCATCATGAAACCAATTACGCACCATGGCCTGAATATACAGGCGGTCGTCCGCGCTCTATTTCATTGTCTTAGGCATTCTTTAAATACTTATTGAAATACGGCGCGTATTTGCGTATAACTAAGCCTGCCTTTAGTGGACGTAGACCTCGCCAACCCCGTCAGACCCGGAAGGGAGCAGCGGTAACGGGGAAAACGGGTCACTGAAGGCTTTTATCATTTTGGTGAGGCGTGTGTTTCTCTTAATTCTATTGCGAAGAGGCTTTGCATGCCGATACGCTGGCCTTGTTCAATAGCCTCTTCTAGTGTTGCGCCTTTACTGAGTAGGTGATTTGCCCAAACGGCACCTGCACGGTTACCCGATGCGCAGTGAATAAGAACTGGTTTCTCTACTTTTTCAATAAGTTTATTAAATTGAATGAGTGTTTCATCACTGAGGGCTGTAGATCCACTTACGGGAAGATTAACGTAGGTTAAGCCTTCTTGTTCAACTTTTCCACGTTCACGTTCAACACCTTCTGGGGCTTGTCTGAGGTCAATAACCGTTTTAAATCCAGAACTTTTGAGTTCTTTGATGGCGTCTTTTGACTGAATGGTACCGCCTGTTGCCGTGTCAGCGTTCACGCGGTAGTAGTGGCGAATGTCTTTGATATAGGCAGGGATAACTGTATTAAAGTCTTGTGTAAAAATCTCATCGTTATTTTCGTCGAATTCTTTTTCTAAAGCGTAAGCGGGTGTTACCACCCATAGAGCAGCGTATAGGAAAAGGAGGCTGTAAATTGGTTTCATATTTAAGGTCCTATTAAATTTATAAATTTTCTTACGATACATATTATATAAGGATTGTTGGGGTGAAAGTAAACACCTCTTTGGTGAGTCTGTCGCTTGATATATAATAATATGTATATAAAAAAAGCACCCATGTGGGTGCTTTTAAAATGATATTGCATTTACACATTAAATTTAAAGTGTAAAACATCACCGTCTTTTACAATATACTCTTTACCTTCTTGGCGCAGTTTGCCAGCATCTTTAGCACCAGCTTCGCCATTATTTGCCACAAAGTCAGGGTAAGCAATGGTGTCAGCTTTAATAAATCCACGTTCAAAGTCTGTGTGAATTACGCCTGCCGCTTGTGGGGCGCTAGAGCCTTTTTTAACAGTCCATGCACGCACTTCTTTAACACCTGCTGTAAAGTAAGTGATAAGTCCAAGTAGGCTGTAGCCTGCGCGAATAACACGGTTTAGGCCAGGTTCTTCTAAGCCCATTTCACCAAGGAACATTTCACGTTCATCTGCTTCAAGCGTTGAAACTTCAGCTTCGATAGCGGCAGAAACAACAACCTGTGCAGCACCCTGTTTTTCAGCATATGCTTTAACAACGTTAGAGTGGGCATTGCCGTCTTTAGCGTTGCTTTCTTCGACGTTACAAACATACATAACAGGCTTCATTGTAAGAAGTTGTAAGTGTTTAACGGCTTTTTCTTCATCTTCGCTTGAAAATTCAATCGTGCGTGGGCTTATACCTTTGTCCAAAGCATCTTTAACTTTTGAAAGAGCACTCACAACAACTTGTGCACCTTTGTCGTTTTGTTTTGCTTTTTTCTCATGGTTAGCGATAGATTTTTCAACCGTCGCCATATCCGCAAGCATCAATTCTGTTTCAATAATTTCAATGTCGCCAGCAGGGTCAATGCGGTCGTGTACGTGGGTAATGTTACCGTCTTCAAAGCAACGTACAACGTGTGCAATGGCGTCAACTTCGCGGATGTTTGCAAGGAACTTGTTTCCCAGTCCTTCACCTGTTGAAGCGCCTTTAACAAGGCCTGCAATGTCAACAAACTCAATTTGTGTTGGTAAAACACGTTCAGGGTTTACAATTTTAGCAAGTGCATCAATGCGTTCATCTGGCACAGCCACAATACCAACGTTTGGTTCGATCGTGCAAAACGGGTAGTTTGCCGCTTCTGCGTTTGCTGTTTCTGTTAAAGCGTTAAAAAGGGTCGATTTACCCACGTTAGGTAGCCCAACAATGCCGCATTTAAATCCCATGATGTATGTCCTTTTAATTTTTTTTGAATGGTTATCTAAGTGATAAAGCAGTTCAATTTCGTTGTTTTTATAGCATTAAAGCGCAAGGGGGGCAATTTTTATATGAAAGCATGTGAACGAAAGCATTTTATGGCTTCCATTTTATAGAGCAACCCATGGAAGGAGACTGTTCTTGAGGCGCTTCACCGTATAAAACAATTTCCCTAAATGCGTTTAAAAGCTCGCTCACCGTTTCGTCTGTGGCGGGGTTCATGCCGCTGCTGTCCAGCCTGCCACGGTATTGTAATTGACCCTGTGCGTTAAAGCCAAAAAAATCTGGTGTACATATAGCACCGTAAGACTTTGCCACTTCTTGCGTTTCGTCGATAACGTAAGGAAAATTGAAACCGCTATATTTAGCAAAGGTTGTCATCTTTTCAAAGCTGTCTTCTGGGTAGGAATTTGCGTCATTGCTATTGATAGCAATCACACCAACCCCCATTTTTTGCAATTTTTGCATGGTTTGGGGCAGGCGGTCTAAAATACCTTTAACGTAGGGGCAATGGTTACATATAAACATAACCAAAAATCCATTTGAACCTTGAATGTCTTTTAATGAATAATTTTTACCGCCCACACCTTTTAAGTTTTTAAAATTTGGTGCGTGCCACGTGCGGTCAAATTCAGGTGGGGTGTACATTAAAGCCATTAGTAAGAAATTCTTCCTTTTAATGCCATGGCAAGTGTGCCTGCGTCCATATAATCTACTTCAGCGCCCATTGGCATGCCGCGGGCAAGGGTGGTTACTTTAACGTCCGTGTCTTTTAAATAACGGGCAATAAGGTGGCTTGTGGTGCCACCGTCCACGCTGGCGCCGAGTGCTAAAATAACTTCTTCTACAGGGTTGTTTTGAACACGCTCTAAAAGTTCTTTCATGCGAATGTCATCTAAGCCAATGCCGTCAATAGCGCTGACAACACCGCCTAAAACATGATAAACACCGTCAAAAGATTCCCCACGTTCCATCGCCCAAAGGTCATCCACACCTTCGACCACGCAAATAAGTTTTTGGTTTCGGGTGTTATCTGTACAAATTTCGCAAGGGTCGCTAAGCGATAAATTTGCACAAGTGTGACATGTTTTAATTTGTTCTTGTACGGTTTTAAGGGATGTAATAAGTGTGCTGATTTTTGATTTGTCACTTAAAAGGCTGAGTGCTGCCCGTTGCGCACTTCGTTTACCAAAACCTGGAAGGCTTGAAAGGTCTTTTATCAGTTTTTCAAGAGGTAGCACGTGTTTTTCTTTCTCTGTCTTAAACGCTATATGATGAAAAAATAATAGCCGTTTATTTTATGATTTTTATAACATTTTCAATAGGGCGCCCCAGCGCCATTTTTTCACCGTTAATCACCAATGGGCGTTCAATGGTTTTAGGGTGTGCAATCATGGCTTCAACCAAGGCATCGCCCTCAAGGTTTTTGCCTAAAATAAATTCCTTATAATCCGATTCGTTTTTACGAATAATACTGTCGCCGAGGGTTTGAAGCGCTTTAGCTAAAATTTCTTTTTCCATTGGGCGCTCTAAGTAAAGTTTTACGTCAACTTGCATACCTTGTTCTTCCAGTAAATTGAAAGTTTGGCGTGACTTTGAACAACGTGGGTTGTGGTAAAGTGTAATCATAAATTTTAAGCTCGCTTGTTGTTAAATTTCTAGGTATTAAGTTTCAGAAATCGCTTTTTATAAAGCCGCGTCTGCAACCTATACTTATAGCTTAAGGTATTAAATTTTTTGTTTCTCTATTTTTCATTTAAAGAAAAATATAAAGGGCAAATGTATGAAATTAAATATAAAATATAAATCTGCCCTCTGTCTGTTTTTTTTACATACCAGGGATATTCATGCCGCCTGTTACTTTATTCATTTCAGTACTGACATGGTTTTCAATTTGGTTTGAAACATCGTTAAAGGCTACCATTAAAAGGTCTTCAAGTGTTTCGATGTCGTCAGCATCTACAACGTCAGGGTTTAATTTTACAGCTGTTACTTTATGTTTACAGGTCATTGTAATTTCAACGGCGCCGCCAGCTGCTGTGCCTGTCATTTCGTGCGATTCAAGCTCTGTTTGTAAGCGTTTCATGTTTGATTGCATTTGTTGTGCTTGCTTCATCATAGCTGCCATGTTTTTCATGTGACGTATTTCCTTCTTTTATATATAGTATTTAGAGTTCTAATTTTAGTTTTCGGTGAGGGATGCGCGCATCCATAAATTCATCGCCATAGGCTTTGAATCCGAAAGATTGATAAAAGCCAACGGCATGGGTTTGACCATAAAGGTGAACCGTGTGTGTGCCATTGTTTTTCATGTCCATCAATAATTTTTCCATAATTTTGCGCCCAACACCGTGACCGCGATAGTTTTTTGAAACGCAAAGTCTTTCAATTTTTTGAACGCCATCTTCAAGCGTGCGTAGGCGCACGGTGCCAGCAACAGTACCAGCAACGCTTGCAAGGTAGTGTGTGCATGTGTTGTCTAGGCCGTCAAATTCTTCCTCTTCGGTGACACCTTGTTCACCCATAAAGACATCACGGCGCAGTTGAAAGGCTTTTTCAATATCTGATTTTTCTGTAATGGTGTTAACCACAATAGCTGTTGCTAGCATTATTTTTATCCTTTTAAATAAACGTATTTATTTCTCATATACTTTTACCACTTCACTGCCTGGGAATGCACCTAAAATCTTTTGAATTTCTGAAGATTTCAAGGCCCGGGCTTTACGCTCGGCAGCTTCACGGGTCAGTGTCTCGGCGAGTGTTTCATGTTCGCATTCAGCGTCGAAGCGGATTTTCCAACGTTTACCCGTTACTTTTAGTAAAGCCTCAGGTAGTTTTTTAGCAATTTCGTCTTGGCTACGCAGTCCATTAACAAACATCAGATGAAGCGTGTTTTCGCCTACGTTTTCCGCGCGAATTTGCGTTTCAAGAGACCCAGCAAGCGGGCTAAATTCATCGCGTAAGCTGTCTACAATTTGGCGCCAAGCCTTAGCTATGTCTGAGTTGTTGACTTGAGGCGTTGGTGTAGCTGCTGTTGTTGTTTGCGCAGGCTTTGATGCTGTTACTGGTTTAGCAGCCGTTTGTTGTGTGTTTGATTGAGCAGATTTTTGAGGCTCTGTTTTAGCCTCAAACGGCTTTTTTACAGAGGTGTTACCAGCTCCTGCCATTTCAATAAGGGCGCTCATGGCGGGCAGCGGTGCCATATGGGTGACGCGAATAAGCCCCATTTCAACCACTTCAAAAGGCCTTACGCCGTTTTTAGCTTCTGTTACCACGGTTAAGAGCATTTGATAGGCACGTGATAAGTTCTCTAAGCCCAATTTTTCAGAAAGTTCAACGCCGCGTGTTTTTTCTAATTCGCTAAGTGTGTTTGAATTTGCAAGGGCAGGTATTGTTTTAAGGCGTGTAATAAGGTGTGCCACAGACAAGAGGTCAGAAACAATAAGCATTGGGTCGTGCCCTGTTTCGTACATGCTTGAGAGCTTTTCAAGCATAACAGAAATATCGCCCTTCATTAAGCTTTCAAAAAGGTCGTAGGCGCGGGCGCGATCGGCCATGCCGAGCATGCCGTTCACAACATCAATATTGACTTTATCGCCAATGCTTAGGGCAATGGCTTGGTCGAGGAGTGATAAACCGTCACGAGCAGAACCGTCGGCTGCCTTGGCAATTTGCATCACAGCGTTGCTGTCAAAGGCAACGTTTTCTTTGTTTAGAATATCTTCATATAGCTTTGATAAATCTTCTGCGCTAATGCGTTTAAGGTCGAAGCGCTGACAACGCGAAAGAACGGTGACAGGGATTTTATTCACTTCGGTTGTTGCAAAGATAAATTTAACGTGGGCAGGTGGCTCTTCTAATGTTTTAAGCAAGGCGTTAAAGGCCTGCTTAGAAAGCATGTGTACCTCATCAATAATATAAACTTTGTAGTTACCTTGAACGGGGGCGTAGTTAACGCCCTCAAAAAGGGATCGGATATCGTCCACACCCGTGTGTGAAGCGGCGTCAAATTCTAATACATCAACATGGGTGCCATTTTCTATGGCTTTGCACTGGGCGTCATCGGCTGCCCACGTAACAGCTGGGCCATTTTCGCAGTTTAAAACTTTGGCAAGTAAGCGGGCTGTGGTTGTTTTACCTGTGCCGCGGATACCTTGAAGAATGTAAGCGTGGTGGAGGCGGTTACTTTCCACGGCATTTTTAAGAGTGCGTACCAAGGCATCTTGACCGACAATATCTTCAAATGTTGTTGGGCGGTATTTACGTGCTAAAACCAGATAATCTGTTTTGCCTTTAGCTGTGTCTGCCATTGGTTTCCCCTTAAAATTTTAAATTCAATCTATTTAGGCATAAGTTATACACCAACTGCCAACATAAGGCAAAAATTCCACGATAAAATGCACATAAAATAACGCATTTATTTAATTTAAAGTTGAAGTTGTTTAATTTGAGATATGTATGCCTATGCAGAAGACTGACTTAATTTACCTTTTTGCAAAATTACAGTGTTTTTCTTTCTTAAAAGAGAAGGGGAGGGATATTTACGCACAGGTTTAAAAAAATGATATATAAATTAAGCTAAATGCTATAAGGTATCGTTGAAATTAAATATTTAGACGTTATGAAAAGGATAATAAAAAAAATGATGCAATTCCACATGACAGCACTTCTTTTTGCAGTGTTTATGGCAGTTTCTTTTGCGGGTGGTTACATTTACCATAGCAGGCTAGAAATGGATAATATTATACATGAGCAAAATCAGCTTTTACAAAATCAGCTGGTGTTAAAAGAAGGTAGGCTTTATCGATTAAATCGTGTTAAAGGCACCGTTACGCCATGTAAGTGGATAGGTGGCCAAGGTTTAGCTGACCTCACTGAATTTAGATGTGGAAAAGATATTCGCGTACTAGAAAAATAACAGCATATTTTATAAAAAAAGACCTCTCTATATGGGAGGCTTTTTTTTGTTGTAACTGTAAGTTTTTTGCTAATAAAAACCAGTGCTTGGCATAACTTTAATGCAAACGTGTTACGTTTGCATTAAAGCTTCGGCGTAATTTTGAGCTTCAAAAGGACGTAAGTCTTCAACGCTTTCACCCATGCCAATAAAGTGGATAGGGAGTTTGTGTTTGTCCGCCAAAGCAACCACAACACCACCTTTGGCGGTGCTATCAAGCTTGGTAATAATAATACCTGTAACACCTGCCACTTCTTTAAAGGCTTCTGTCTGCATGTGGGCATTTTGTCCAACAGTTGCATCGAGCACCAGTATGGTTGCGTGCGGAGCTGTGGCGTCGTGCTTTTTCAAAACGCGGATAACTTTAGCAAGTTCGTCCATAAGCTCTTTACGGTTTTGTAAGCGTCCTGCAGTATCGGCTAATAGCACATCGACGCCAGCAGCTTTGGCTTCTTCATAGGCTTTAAAAATAACGCCTGCAGGGTCGGCACCTTCTTTGTGAGGCTTTACAATAGGAATACTATTTCTGTCTGCCCAAACGCTGAGTTGTTCAACAGCACCAGCGCGGAATGTATCACCCGCAGCCAGCATCACGCTTTTACCTTCTGCTTTTAATTTGGCGCTTAACTTACCAATAGTGGTTGTTTTACCACTGCCATTTACACCCACCATCATAATAACCGCAGGGCCTTCTAGGTTGGTCGGTAGGGCTATTTCTTTCTCGCAAGGGCTGAGCCTGACAGCTATTTTTTCAGCCAAATAAGTGCGTAATTCCTCTTCGGTTGTTTCTTTGTCAAATCGGTCTTGGCGTAGTTCTTTAACTAAAGAAAGTGATGTCTCAACGCCCATATCGGCAGCAATAAGCACTTCTTCAAGGGCGTCACAGGTTTCATCGTCAACCTTTTTACGTATAAGAATGTCTTTGAGGCCTTCGCTCATACTTGTCGAAGATTTTTTTAAACCGTCTTTGAGTTTGCTTAACCAATTTAAAGCCATGTGTTCACCTGTTTGCTTGTTTACTTTGTTTGTTTGCTGCATTTAGCCGCTTGCTTGGTATGTGCGTGAGCTGGCTTTGCTTGCTTTATATTTATTTGCCATTGTGTTATCGCATTATTTAACGAAAAATGGAAGGATTATGCTTTAGAATGTGCCTGTGGTGGCATCTGAAAACCTTCAACTTTGTCTAGAACACTTGGCACTTCATCGAGCGGTGTGTTTTTGAAATCCATAACGTCTTTGGGCTGCAACTCTTGCCAAGTTTCCATTGCGTTTAAACGTTCCATATAAGCGTCTTGCGTTGCAATACTGCCTGCATGAAACATGTTACCAATATAAACAAAGGCAGCAAAAGTGCCAAAAGATAAACCGTAACCCCAGTGTTTTGACTTCATAGACGTCATAACTGCGTAAAAGAATGAAATATTGAGCATTAACGCTAAGATTCCCCAGTTAAATCGTCCAAGGTAAACATAACCTAAGCCTGGAATAAGCGAGAGAATGGTTGCTGTTTCTGTTTTGTGTGTATTCACAACAGGAAAATCATCTAAGTTGGCACGTAAAAGCTTACCTTTTTCTGTTTGAGGGGAAATAAATGTATCATTTATTTTTAGACCCTTTGCCCAAAGATTGTGTAGCTCGGCTTCTGTGGCAAGGTCACTTTCTTTTTCGAGGCGTAATAAACGGCTACGGGCGCTGCCAGCGTTTAAGTCATCGCCAATGAGGTCGCTTAGGCGGCTAATTTGGTAAAGCGCCTGGGGTTGTTGCTTGGTTTTAGGAAACTGAGTAAGCAGGTTTTGGTAGGCGTGGATGCTCTGCTTATATAAGCCTTGTTTTTGATAAAGTTCAGCAATATTAAAAAGGGCGCGTTTGTGAAAATTTTTATCGTTGCTGGTATAAATAACGCGTCTCCATTCAAGGATAGCGTTTAAGTAGTCACCATTTTTTTCAAGATATTCAGGGAATTTATCGTCGGCCACAGTCGAGCTGTTTGACCATTCGGGTGATTGCACAGCAGCCAGTGTTGGCAATGTTTCGGCATGCGCCGATATGCTGAGTAATAAAAATGACATTATTGTTATAAAATACTTCATAAGAGAGAAGTTATCATGAAAGGTGTTTGGGGTAAAATATTTTGTTTGTATTACTTGTTGGGTGGTTTTGTATACTTTTGGGCTTGACCTTGTGTGTGTTAAAAGTTATAAATACGTTAAATTTAAGCACTTTTAAGTATTTAAGTGTTTCATATCTTTATCTTTTTTCACCCCTGTTTAGGAGGTATTTTCATGTCTGATAATAAAGACGATCGTGATGAAGGCGGTATTGTTGAAGTTGATTTTGAACAAGATGAGGCAAAGCGCACCCGTAAAGTAAGACCTGTAGAAACGAATGAAAAGGCTTTAAAGAAAAAATTTAAGCCTGTGCGTGATGATTCAATGCATGGATCTATGCAAGCACGTTCTTTGCTTGATGGTTTGCGTGGTAAATCACCTATTTTAGATAAGCTTATGTGGTGGATGGGTTTAGGTTTACCTGGTATGGCATCACTTCATCCTGTACTACAAATTATTTTATTTATGGGTACGGCGATGCTTGTGGGCATGGCTATTAACATGGTATTGGCGCTGTTTGGTGTAAGTTTGGCGATGCTAAATGGTCCGCTATACATATTAGCCTATATTGCTAAGTTGCTTTTAGTGACGATTCCTATCACAACCCGTGTTCTTGATAAGGGTGTTCAGTTGTATTGGCGCCTAAAAAAATAAATATCGAATAGCTTTTATGTTAAAGGCAAAAAAACCTCCCGAATGGGGGTTTTTTTTATGGGCTAATATAGCATTCTCCTTTATGTGCAAAAAAGAGAATGGGGGTGCTGTTTGGTTGCGGTTGATATATGCCATATGCCCCGCTTGTTCGCTTTTTATTCGCCTGTGATTCGCCTTGTTTTGGCTTATAACTGACTAAAATGACTTGGAAAGTAAATGATGAGACAGTTTTGTAGTGTATTTAAACGGTGTTTATTTAGTCTGACAATCTTTTAAGCGTTGCGCTTAAAAATGCCAGTTTTTGTGAAGAATTTTAGCCTTCGCGGTGGTAGGGGTGCCCAGCTAGCACGGTGCCAGCGCGGTAAATTTGTTCTAAAATAATAGGGCGTACCATCATGTGTGGAAATGTCATGGGGCTAAGGGATATAAGCATCTGTGCTTTGTTACGTACGCTATCGTCAAGCCCTTCAGCGCCGCCAATAATAAACACAAGGTTGCGTGTGCCTGTGTCACGCAACGTGCCAAGCTTTTTTGAAAAGTCAGCTGTGTGCATCATTTTCCCGCGCTCATCTAAGGCGAAAATAATAGAACCATCAGGTATTTTAGCGTTTTGCAGTTTGGCTTCGCCTTGTTTAATTTCCAGAACGCTTTGCGCTTTAACTTGGGGTACTTCAATGAGTTTTGTGGGGAAAAATGGTTTGAGTCTTTTTATAAATTCATCGGCCAAAGCGTTAATGTGTTTGTCTTTACATTTACCTGTGGCAATAACTGTGATGTTCATAAACAAATGGCCTTTTTATTAAAATAACAAGCCGACCATATCATTTTTATTTTGTGTAGGCTATTGCATTTTATATGGCTTATAGTTATCTATCACTTACATTCATTATCTTTGGAGGGGTTTATGTCTCTCATTTACGTTTTAAAAAAGGCCTTGGCGTCTTGTCGCCCAAGTGTTCGATTTGTTTTAAAAGAGTTGCCTTTACGTTTACGCCGTAAGCCTAAAATGGGTCGGGGTGTGGCTGGTTTTAACATGGACATAAAGTCTGTTGAAAGTGGCAATATACTAACGGTTACAAACATGGGCACCAATGGTACCTACCCTTTAAAAAAAGAGGTGGGTGAGGTTGTCTGGCAGGGAGTTATTCCCCGTCATGTGGTGGCTGTGACATTGACTGAGTCTTGGGACCTTGTGGCAGATGGGCGTACCTGTTTGCTGATGTTAAACCAGCGCTATAGCCGTACTCACAGTGAAAAATCTTGCGTGGTGGCTGCGGCTATATCTGTGGCGGTGGGGCGTGTAAGGGGTACAATTATGGTTGGGCCATAAAAGGTATCTCTTGAGTATTTTAAGCGAAAAAAGCACCTTCGGGTGCTTTTTTTTTGTATTTTGTTCTTTGTTATTCACCTTGGTTTTTGGTGATAAATAGGGAGCACTACAACATAAGGGTAAATTGTTACCCCTTTTTAGTCCGAATGCTTTCTGCCCTATGTTTTGTAGGGTTATTTTTATCCTGCAAAGCTATGGTGCATGTCTGGTGTGTCGTCGCCATCATCATCAAAGTCAATATATAGTTTTTCGATGTTGTATAGCTTTCTTGTTTCTTCATTGAAAATGTGCACCACAACGTCGCCAGCATCAACAATAACCCACTGGTTGTTTGGTGAACCTTCAATACCGTCAATAATATGACCACTTTTAATAAGGTATTCAGCCACACGGTCTGCAATGGCTTGCACATGTGTGTTGGATGTTCCTGTGGCAATAATAAGATTATCGGTATAAGTTTTTCTCTTCTCTAAAGAAACAACTTTAACGTCACGCGCCTTCATATCTTCAAGGGCGCTCTTACATACAAGCAGTGGATCCTTTGCGGATTTTTGCCTGAAAGCTGCTTTTTTCATTTCTATATCTTTTCTCAGTCTTTCGACCCTCCTATCATATTACTTATGTATCTAAGCAAAAGCTGTGCCGTTTTTGTATGCAATCCATTTGCTCTTGGGTAATGTGCTCGGGTAATTCGCCGTTTTTAAGGTTTTGCCTTATGTTTGTGGCACGTCCAGCATGGGGACGCATAAACATAACGCGCCACTGTGGCGGGTCACCTAAAGGCGCGCTCGCATCACAGCGGAAGCTTTTAAACATTGTAGTTGCGGGGCTTCTAAGGGAAGAGAAGGGCTTTTCCTCTCGATAAAATGAAGCAATTGGCACCATTTTCATAATGTCTTGCCAGCCATTCCATTTGTGAAATGATTGCCAATTTTCGCAGCCCATAAGCCACACAAATTTATTTTTTGGGTATTGTTTTGTAAGTAGTCTAACGGTGTCAGTTGTTTTATTAACGCGTTTATTTTTTTCAAAAGAACTTACTTTAATAAAGGGGTCATTTTTTGTTAAAATCTGACATTGTTCGAGCCGTAGGTCGTACTCCTCCATATCCTTCTTGCTTTTCAAAGGGTTACACGGACTAACCAGCATCCATACTTCATGAAGGTGAAGGCGTTTTTTGGCCTCACGCGCAAGCTGCAAGTGCCCAAGGTGAGGGGGGTTGAATGATCCACCGAATATACCTATACGTCTGACGATAACAGTCTCCTACATTTGTATATGAATTTATTTTAAGTGAATTTAGAAAACCAAGCAAGTTTTTCAGCTTTTTGCTTGGCTTGTTGGTGGAGGGGTTGTTGTATTTTAGCGTTGAAGGTGAAGTATCTGCTATTGAATTTTAAGCGAGTTTAAGTGACCAGATCGGTATTCGTAAAAATGTATTTGGCGCCTCTCTCGGGGGCTTTGGGTGTTTTGGTTAGGTACTCTTATCCGCACTTCCCAGTGTTAGCTGTTGAAAGCGCCTTGTGCTTATAATGCCCATTAAGCGTTACCTGGCAACAGCTTGCCAGGTGAGGGTGTTGTCAAACAGGATTTTGCTTAGCAAGGTATGAATTAAAAGTTTTTCAGTTCTTTATCTACAATACTTTTAAGCATTTCCATACCTTCTTTGCTGTCATTTAAGCAAGGCACAACGCTAAAGCTTTCACCGCCCGCTTCAATAAAAGTTTCTTGGCTTTCCATTGAAAGTTCTTCGAGCGTTTCAACGCAATCGGATGCAAAGGCAGGTGAAATAATAACAATATCTTTCACGTCTTTGTCAGGAAGTTCTTTCAAAGTTGCGTCTAAATATGGCTTTACCCACTCTTCACGCCCAAATCGAGACTGGAAAACTGTCAAAATTTTATCGTCATCAATTTTAAGCTCTTTTTGAATGCGCTTCGTCGTCCCAAAGCAGTGGCATGGGTACGGGTCACCATTTTCCCAGTATTTCTGAGGGATTCCATGGTATGAGCAGAGTAAGGTTGTATTGTTAATTTTTTTACCTTTGTCCTTCATATGTTGTTTGATGGATGTGCATAAAGCTTTGATGTAGGCATCATCTTTGTAATACGGTGCGACGGTTTTTATGGTTGGCATCCATCTTCGTTTTTTTAATGCATCAAAGGCTGCATCGCAAACAGATGCGGTGGTGACAGCGCTGTATTGTGGATATAAAGGAAAGAGGATTATTTTTTTACAACCTTTTGCTTTTAAAGCATCAATTTTTTCCTCGATGCTCGGTGTGCCATAGCGCATAGCAAAGTCGACGGCTATATTTTTATCTTTATAGAGTTGTTGGAGCTTTTCTGCCTGAGCGCGTGTTGTTGTTAAAAGTGGAGACTCGTTCTTTTCTTTATTCCATATTTTCTTATAGTTTTTGGCGCTTCTAAATGGGATGAAGCTTAGCAGTATGACATTTAAGACGAGCCACCATTTTAAACGATTTCCTTCGACGACGCGTGGATCGCTTAAAAACTCTTTAAGGTATCTGCGTAGTGAAAAATAGTCGAGGGCGCTTGGTGTGCCAAGGTTTATAAGGAGCACACCTGTGTTAGCAATAGGTGACTCATGGTTATGTGTGTGTTCTTTTTTATATTTCATGTATTGGATTTTTACATAGATAAAAAAGAGGTGCAACAATTAGCTGAGCATGTTTTCTGTAATTGTTTGTTTGCCGCGGTCGGCTTCTGCGAATTGAGCAAGTGTATTTTTATCGTTTAGAGCCTGAATAAAGCTATTTAGGATAAAATCACCATCTGGTTTCATGCCTTCGCTTTCAAGGATATCTGCAAAAGCCTTAGCACGTGATTCTACCCAATGTAAGGCTTTTGGATAGTTCTCGCTGCAAGTTAAGAGGTTTGGTGCGATGGAGAAGGTGATTGTATTCGGCATGAGTTTACCGTGGCTTTCGTGGACGGCGCGTACAGTGCAGGCAGTGAGTCTTTCCCCTTGAACGATTTTTTCTATATCATAGTATTTAGCGTCTTTTTTTGCAGGGCTTTGTAGGAGATAGTTGCCTTGGCGCAGGGTATTTAAAAGATTGCTGTCTTCGTTATAATTTTGATGCTTAAGGGCTTGGGCCTCAATGTCAATATCCGTGGGGTTACCAACGAAAATGTCAATTTCTCCAGATTCTGTGCAAAATAAAAGTGCTGACGTACTCACTCCAATAGGGACAAGTGTATATTTCATTTTAATTTCTTGCATAATTTTTTTTTGCCCTTATGTCTATTTTATCCTGTAAAGTTAAGGCATACCCACTGCCTTTGTTCATGTTTAGTGTACCAAAAAATAAAGAAAAAAGAAAAAAAAGTCGCTTTTTTTCTTTGTATGCTTGTTTGTGACTCTATTCCATGCTAAAAAACCTATGCAAAATTAACTCATTTAAATAGTTAAAGGTTGAAGAGTTTATATGAAAATGACAATGGGTCCAGAAATGCGTTATGGGAAAGCACTTTTTGCTCTTTCTGCAGAATCTGGTGATAAAAAGGTTTCTAAAGATATAGCTGTTGTACGCGGTCTTTTTGAAGAAGGTCACGAGTTGGCTGCTGTTTTGGCAGACAAGGTAGTGAGCAAAAACGACAAAAAGAATGTTCTTTTAGCATTATTAAAAGAATTGAAAGCGTCTGAAATGGTTGTGAATTTTGCCTCACTTATGTGTGACAAGGGGCGTGCTGAATTGCTTGAAGGTGCGGTTTCTTGGTTCCATTTTTATGAAATGGCGGCAGATGGTGTTGTGACAGCAACGGTGCGTACAGCGCATGCGCTGACAGCAACACAAAAAACAAGTATTGAAAAGTTTGTAAAAGATAATGCGGAAGGCGCTAAATCTATTGAGCTAGAAGAAGAGGTTGATGCCTCTCTTGTAGCAGGTTTTCGTGTACGCATTGGTTCAATTGAACACGATATGAGCGTGCGTGGTCGTTTAGACGCCCTACGTACATCGTTAAATTAAAAGAGTGAAGGACTAACGAATGGACATTCGCGCTGAAGAGATTAGCCGTATTATTAAAGACCAAATCGCGTCTTACGGTAGTGAAGATAAAACAACAAGTGAAGTAGGTGAAGTACTAAACGTGGGTGACGGTGTTGCACGTGTTTATGGCTTAGCTAACGTAAAAGCTGGTGAAACTGTAGAGTTTTCTGGTGGCGTTATGGGTATGGCTTTGAACTTGGATGAAGACAACGTTGGTTGTGTAATCTTTGGTTCTGACCGTAACATTACTGAAGGTAGTACTGTAAAACGTACAAACCGTATTATGGAAGTACCTGTAGGTAAAGGCCTTCTTGGACGTGTTGTTGACGGCCTTGGTAACCCGATTGATGGTAAAGGCGCTCTTAAAGACGTTGAATACCGTCGTGTTGAAATTATTGCACCTGGTATTGTGGCACGTAAATCTGTGCACGAACCAATGCAAACAGGTCTTAAAGCGATTGATGCTTTGGTGCCAATTGGCCGTGGTCAGCGTGAGTTGATTATTGGTGACCGTCAAACTGGTAAAACAGCTGTGGCGATTGATGCTATCATCAACCAAAAGTCTGGCTTTGAAAAAGGCGAACCTGTTCACTGTGTTTATGTGGCGATTGGTCAAAAACGTTCAACAGTTGCTCAAGTTATGAAGAAACTTGAAGAAGCAGGCGCTATGCAGTACACAACAATTGTTTCTGCGACAGCTTCTGAATCTGCTCCAATGCAGTTTATTGCTCCATATACAGGTTGTGCAATGGGTGAATACTTCCGTGATAACGGACAACACGGCTTGATCGTTTATGATGATCTTTCTAAGCAGGCTGTTGCTTACCGTCAAATGTCACTTCTATTGCGTCGTCCTCCTGGCCGTGAAGCTTACCCTGGTGACGTTTTCTACATCCACTCTCGTTTACTAGAGCGTGCTTGTAAGCTTTCTGACGAACTAGGTGGTGGGTCATTAACAGCTCTACCTATTATCGAAACACAAGCGGGTGACGTATCAGCTTATATCCCAACAAACGTTATTTCTATTACAGATGGTCAAATCTTCTTAGAAACTGACTTGTTTAACTCGGGTATTCGTCCAGCGATTAACGTGGGTCTTTCTGTGTCACGTGTTGGTGGTTCAGCACAGGTTAAAGCAATGAAAAAAGTAGCTGGTACAATGCGTCTAGACTTAGCGCAATACCGTGAAATGGCCGCTTTCTCTCAGTTTGCTTCTGATCTTGATGCTTCAACTCAACAACTTTTAGCACGTGGTGAGCGTTTGACTGAATTGCTAAAGCAAAAGCAGTACGCACCACTAAGCGCAGCGCAGCAAATTTGCTCAATCTATGCAGGTACTAAAGGTTTCATGGATGATATCGAACCAGCTAAGATTCAAGAATTTGAAGCACACTTGCTTGAAATTATTGGAGCAAGCCACGCAGAAACACTTGTAAGTATTGATGCAACTGGTAAATTGTCTGATGAGGCTGAAAAAGACCTTATAAGTGCAATTGAAGATGCTAAAAATACTTTTGGTAAAACAAAATCAAACGTGAGGGAACTGAATGCCGTCGCTTAAGGATTTACGCGGACGTATTCGTAGCGTCCAAAACACTAAGCAGATCACCAAAACCATGAAAATGGTGGCGGCTGCTAAGGTACGTCGTGCCCGCACTCGTTGCGAAGAAGCGCGTCCTTATGCAGAAAAGCTGAATGGTGTTCTTGTGAATTTAGCTACGAATACGCCAAGTGAAGGCGGGCCACTTTTACTAAGTGGCTATTCAGAGGTTAACACTGTACGCCTTGTAGTGGTGAGTGCTGACCGTGGTCTATGTGGTGGTTTTAATATTAACCTTGCTAAAAAAGTAATGATTAAAATTAAAGAACTAGAGGCTGCGGGCAAAAAAGTAGAACTTGTAATGGTTGGTAAGAAAGCTTACGACATTGTGAAACAAGACTACGGCTCACTTGTAATTGAATTTATCGAAGATAGCGGTAAGAACGTTTCATACGCACTTGCTGAAGAAATTGGTACAAAAATGTTATTAGACTACAAAGCTGGTAAATGTCAGGAAGTTATTCTTTTCTATAACCGCTTTGTAAACATGATTACACAAGAACCAATGTCACAGTATCTTGCGCCATTTAAAGTTGATGCGTTGGCTGATAAGGAAACAGAAGTTGCTTCTTCTGTGGAATATGAGCCAGAAGAAGAGGAAATTTTAAACGCTCTTCTTCCGCGTAACGTCAACGTTCAACTTTTGAATGCGATGCTTGAAAGCGGTGCTGCTGAACAAGCTGCACGTATGACAGCAATGGAAAATGCGACAACGAACGCCTCGGATATGATTTCGAAGCTTTCATTGCAATATAACCGTTCTCGTCAAGCTGCTATTACGACAGAATTAACAGAGATTGTAGCGGGTGCTGAAGCTGTTTAATTAGCCCTCCTACAACAAATTAAGTTTTATATAAAAACGGAGTATAAGAATATGTCAAAACAAACAACTGGTAAAATCACACGTGTGGTTGGCCCTATTGTCGATGTTCATTTTGAAGGTAACTTACCGAACATTATGAACGCTTTAAACGTAGAAGCAGAAGAAGGTACTGTTGTACTTGAAGTTGCTGCACACCTTGGTGAAAACACAGTACGTACGATTGCGATGCAAGCCACTGAAGGTCTTGTACGTGGTATGAACGTTGTGGATACACACGAACCTATTACTGTACCAGTAGGTCCTGGTAACTTAGGCCGTATTATGGACGTTGTTGGTAACCCAATCGATGAATTAGGTCCGCTAGACTCAACACATATGTTGCCAATTCACGCTGAAGCACCTGCTTTTGACCAACAGTCTACTGAATCTGAGATTCTAGAAACAGGTATTAAAGTTGTTGACCTTTTAGCGCCTTACGCTAAGGGTGGTAAAATTGGTCTATTCGGTGGTGCCGGTGTTGGTAAAACTGTATTGATTATGGAGTTGATTAACAACATTGCTAAAGGACACGGTGGTTACTCAGTATTCGCTGGTGTTGGTGAGCGTACGCGTGAAGGTAATGACCTTTATGAAGAGATGATTGAATCTGGTGTTATCACTAAAAACAGCCCTAAAGAATCTAAGGCTACCCTTGTTTACGGACAAATGAACGAGCCTCCTGGTGCCCGTGCACGTGTTGCTCTAACAGGTCTAGCGCAAGCAGAATATTTCCGTGATAAAGAAAACCAAGACGTACTATTCTTCGTCGATAACATTTTCCGTTTCACACAAGCTGGTTCTGAGGTATCTGCGCTCTTGGGTCGTATCCCTTCAGCTGTAGGTTACCAGCCAACACTGGCGACAGATATGGGTAACTTGCAAGAGCGTATTACGTCAACCAAGTCAGGTTCTATTACGTCAGTGCAAGCTGTTTACGTACCTGCCGATGACTTGACTGACCCGGCGCCTGCAACAACGTTTGCTCACTTAGATGCAACAACAGTACTAAACCGTGCTATTTCTGAGAAAGGTATTTACCCTGCGGTAGACCCTCTAGACTCAACTTCACGTGTACTAGACCCTGCAATTGTAGGTGACGAACACTACAACATAGCTAAAAACGTACAAGAAATTCTACAGAAGTATAAATCTCTACAAGACATCATTGCGATCCTTGGTATGGATGAACTTTCTGAAGAAGATAAACTTGTTGTGGCACGTGCGCGTAAGATTGAGAAATTCTTGTCTCAGCCTTTCCATGTTGCAGAACAATTTACAGGTATGAAGGGTCTTTACGTTAAAGTTGAAGACACTGTACGTTCATTCAAGGAAATTCTTGAAGGTAAGCACGACGATCTTCCTGAAAATGCATTCTACATGGTAGGTAGCATTGAAGAAGCAATCGAAAAAGCGCAGAAACTGGCAAAAGCCGCTGCATAATTAAAGGAGGGTGCTAAGTTTAGGCTTGGCACCTCACTTTTATAATTTAAGGATGAAACACATGCAATTTGATCTTGTAACACCTGAACAACTTCTTGTAAGCAGTGAAGCTTCTTACGTGACTGTTCCTGGTAGTGAAGGTTCTTTTGGTGTCTTAGAAGGTCACCAACCAACACTTTCTACTTTACAGCCTGGTGTTGTTGAAGTTGAAAATAACGGCGAGAAGAAATTTTTCTTTGTTGGTTACGGCTTTGTTGATGTGACATCAGAAAAAGTAACGGTACTTGCAGAAGAAGCCGCATTAAAAGAAGATATTGATGCGAAAGAAACGCAAATGCAAATGCAAGAAGCACAAGACACGCTGACAAAGCTTGTTAAAAGTTCTGCAACTGCTGGCGAAATTGAGCAGATTACACGTAAAGTTACTTGCCTTGAAGCACGTTTAAAATTGGCAAATAGCTAATTGAAACTATTTTAGAGCCCCTTTGAGTTTTGGCTAAAGGGGCTTTTTATTATAAATTAAATAAAGGGTACATACCATGATGGTCGTAACAGAAGCAGACCGCGATAAGGTTAAGCAATATTTAAAAGAAGCTGTTAAAGCAACAGAGCGCCTGACAGAAGAACAAGCACATATTCGTGATATTTTGAATACGCTTAAAGCTGACCACGATATTCCACCAAAAATTTCACGTAAAATCATTACAGCTATGCGTAAAGGTAACGCACCTGAAATAAAAGAAGAAAACGATATGTTTGAAGACCTTTTTGAGATTGTGGGTTAAAAATATTTTTATTTTAAAGGCTCCTTTTAGGGGCCTTTTTTTACACCTTGATATTTAGCTATGTAACCCTCATAATTGGTTTAAGTATTACTTTACTCGTTTTAAAACTGCCTGCAGTTTAATACCTATACCGCACCTCTTCTGGTGCTAAGGAACCCATAGTGGATAACATGAACGCGATTGAACATGCCTATAGTGCATGTGTAAATGGTGAGGCTGATGCCTTAAAAATGTTAAAGAAGAAGCTGTGGGCTAAGTGTAAAAATAACCCCGCAGCCGCAATTGAAACTATACGTCGTTTGTTAATGCCTTACGCAGTATATAAACGTAATTTAATGAACTTTAATCCTGCCCATAATGCAAGTGCTGCCCATTTATTTGCTGACCTTGTAAATTATGCAGCTAAAGACCCTGTAATAAACCAAAAAGAGGCGTTTTACTTATTTAAGGACTATGCCATTTGGTTTGCTGTGTATAAAGGCTGTAAGGCTTATTGGGCCAACCCTAAGCTGGAAGGTTATAAAACAGTGAGTATCGCTTTAATAAGTGATACGGGGGCATCTTTCTATCATGACCCTGAGTGTACAAAGCTTGAAACGCTTCAGCTTCATTTTTCAAAACAACTTGAAAAAAGAAGCGCGAAAGGTTTTATACCTTCAATCTCTCGTTTTAAAAAAATTAATGCCTTTTTTGATTTTTATAAAAAAGGCAAGGTGCACCCCTTGGCGAAAAAAAGCTTGAAATTTTTAACGCAAACTGAAAAAGTTTAGCTGAGGTTTAACAAGTTTTCCCTGATAACGAAAAAAGCCCCTGTATGAGGGGCTTTTTGTTTTAGATATTTTAGATAATATGATATAAGTTCATGGAATTATTATTTTTTCTACCTTTTAGGAGGGCTTTCTATGCCCGATAACAAAATGATCTCCATGGGATATTATCGCGTTTTTTATAATGAGAAAAATCATCCCGTTAAAATTGAAAACACTTTAAATCAACATTCTTATGCTGTGGCTTCTGTTTCGATAAATACAGGCCTGCGTGATGATTTAACTGAAGAACAACAGCTTTGGAACCAAATTATTTTACAATGCGTGACAGTTGAAGGTTATGTTTTTGATGGCGAATGTTCGTTTGTTAAGTGCATCGGCTATTTAGATAAAACTGCCCGCAAAAATTAACTTTATGTCGAAAAAAAAGCTCCTGGTCAGGAGCTTTTTTCTTTGTTGAGAGGGTATGTTATCTTCATTAGAATCAGCCTAATTAGGAGAACAAGTGTTTTTTCATCTTTAAAGTTAACCTATTAGTTGATCGTTTGCAACATCTTTGTTAACTATTTTGTTGAATGATTAAAATGCGTATTTGTTTACAAGGGGGTAACGCCTGTCTGAATTGAAAGAGACCTTGTGTATTTTAACACCTGGCGCACCTTGATAACGCTTATATTCACTATTTTTCAGCAGTTTTAAAACGCCTTCTACGGTTGTTTTTTCAAATCCTTTTTGAGTAATTTCCAGCGCACTTAAATTTTCTTCAATGGCCATATATAATATGGCATCTAAAATTTCATAAGGCGGTAGGTTGTCGCTGTCTTTTTGTCCAGGGCTAAGCTCAGGTGTTGGTTCCTTTGTAATACTGTTGGTGGGAATGACTTCCTTTTCACGGTTGATGTAACGGCTTAAACGGTAAACTTCTGTTTTATAAAGGTCCTTAATAATGTTAAAACCACCATTCATGTCGCCATAAAGTGTGCAAAAACCAACGGCTACCTCACTTTTATTACCTGTTGTTAACAATAAAGCGCCTGTATTGTTAGACATGCCCATCAATAATGTGCCACGAGCACGGGCCTGAATATTTTCAAGGGTAATGCTGTTAAGTGCGCCTGTTATTTCTAGCGCCGACTCTAAGGCTTTGACGGTTTCTTCTATAGGAAGCGTGAATGTTTGAATGCCAAGGTTCTTTGCTAGAGCCAGGGCATCGTTGTTAGAATGGTCACTGGTGTGTTTTGAAGGTAATAAAATACCTGTCACATTTTCACAGCCAAGCACATCAACGGCAATTGCTGCTGTTAAGGCGCTGTCAATGCCGCCGCTTAGGCCCAGCAAAGCTTTTGAAAATCCTGATTTCTTCATGTAATCACGTAAGCCAAGTTTTAAACCTTGGTAGATGTTCTCATCTAAGCTTAATTCTTGTGTGTTATAGGTATTTTCAAATGAAAAAAGACCATTATTTTCTGTGGCGACAATGAGTTCGCCTTGTTCTTGCCATGCCGCATATTTATTTTCGGCTTCTTCTTGTGGGTTTAGTGTGAAGGTGCGCCCATCAAATAATATTTCATCTTGAGCACCCACGAGATTGGTATAGAGAAGAGGAAGGTTTGTTTCTTTTACACGTTCCTTACAAAAAGTAATGCGGAAATTTTCTTTATCTAGCTCGTAAGGGGATGCATTTGCAGAAATGAGAATCTGTGCACCGTCTGCTTTTAAAGCTTGGGCAACTTCGGGCCACCATGTGTCATGGCAGACTAAAATTCCAAGTTTGATACCTTTAAGCGAGATAGTTTTATCGTTGATACCTGCGGTGAAAACACGTTTTTCATCCATCACACCAAAGTTTGGTAAACATTGTTTATGAATGGTTTGTTGAATTTTACCATGGTGTATAAAATGGATAACATTATATGTTTTCCTATCATCTTCTACCCATGGCACGCTTAAAAGAAGAGCTGTTTCTTGAACTTCTTTGGCAATGCTGAGAGTTGCTTTTTTAATATCAGCTAAAAATTGAGGGCGATAAATGAGGTCGCCTGGCGTATAGCCACAAATAACAGCTTCTGGTAAAACGCATAAATCTGCCTTTAAAGCACAGGCTTTACGGTAATGGGTTAAAACAAGGTTTGTATTCCCTGTAATATCGCCAACAGTTGGATTGATTTGCGCGCAGTGTATTTTCAATTTTGTCATTTTATATCTCTCTTAAAAGTGAATTATAACGGAATGTGTAGGCTACGCCCATAAAAAAGAGAGCGATGAAGCTCTCTTTTTTTTAGACAGTTTAGTTTTTAGGAATACCGAGTTCATCACCGCGTAAAGCGGCAATTTCTTCGCAATGTTCATCAAATATAACAGCGAGTTCAGTGTTGACTGCATCCACGGTTTTTTCATAGGAGGCTGGAAATCCATCCACATAAAACATGCGATGACTGTTCCAAAATTTGCGTGCTGATGTGCAGTTTAGACGGTATTCAACGCAATATTTTTTTGTGTCTGTTTGCTCGTTTACAAAGTGTACACGGTTACGATTTATATCTTTTAAAATACCGTGCTTCACTAAGACGTCAAAAGCTTTATGAGCGATGTTGGCACTCATAGGGCTTCGATATGGCAGTTTATATATGTGCTTATACATATTTAAAACCTCAAAGGCTTAGGAAAAGGATAGGTGTTGTTTGTTGTTTGCAGTATTGAGTATGTGCATATAATTTTCAAGTCTTTATTTTTTTTATGCTTTATGGCATAAACAGCTAAGTTTAAAAATAGTAAGTGTGTTAAATGAATATAAGTTGTTTACCAAGTGAAAATGTAGATCCTTTTAAAGAAGATGACCCAAACTTGTGGGTTAAAATAGAGCATTTAGGGCGTTATATGTTTGCGCGTGACATGTTGGCAGAAAAAGGTTCTAAACTGCATTTAGATCTGGGCTGTGCCACTGGTTATGGCTTGCGTGAGCTCGAAGGTGTTGTAACAAAAGCTGTGGGTATGGATTATGACGGTTCAGCGCTTGATGTGGCTAAGTCACGTTTAGAAAAATCAACGCTCATTCATGTGGATTTAGACAAAGAAAAAATTTCTTCCAAGCTTAGCGAAGCGAGTGTGAGCACAGTAACAGCCTTTGAGTTTATGGAACATGTAAATGATGTGGAAAGTTTGATAGAAGACTTGCGCCGTGTGATGGTGGAGGGCGGTAAACTTATAGCGTCGGTGCCGAATATTTTATTTGAAAAGGCTGACGCACAGGGAAACCCAATGAACCCACATCATGACCGTATTTTTAAAGACGGTGAATTTAAAGAGATACTTGAAAGTCGCGGATTTAAGGTAGAAGCGGAGCTGGGGCAACCTTTGGTAGGTGACTTACCTTTAAAAGAAAAGAAGCTTGCCAAGAAAAAAATTATTGCAACAAAGCCTTCAAGGTTGCCAGAAATGCAAAAACCAGATGTGGTGCGAGCCTTTGCTTATATGTTTGCATATCCGCAAGAAAACGATATTGCCAAAACTTATGCTTACACTTTTGTAGCAAAAGCGGTATAGTAACTAAAATTTTTTAAGGGAGAACACCTCATGAGTATTGAACAAGCCCTCGAAGCTGTTTATGAATCACTACACGCCGACAATGACGGTATTGATGAATGTATTGCTAATTTAAAAACAGCCATGCAGGCTGAAAAAGTAAAAGACGTTGAAATTGAAGCGGCACGCTTACCGGTACCAAACCGTGAAGGCCGTAATATGATGAAAAGTTATTTCAAAAAGCGTGGTGTAGTACTTAAGTTTAAATTGGCTGAATAATATTCTATGTATAAAAAAAGCACCCTTTGGGTGCTTTTTTTATTTCAGGTAAGGGTAGGTGTATGAAAAATCATGAATCAATTCACCAGCGGCCTTCATTCTTTCTAATTCTGCAATGTCGGCAAATTTAAAAAGAAGCGCCTCTTTGGATATTTGAATACTTTCCATTTCTTCTTTTGAAAGCATGTAAATATATTGTAAGCCCAGTAACGCCGTATCTTGTTGTTCGATGTATTGTTGTTGCGTTGAAAAGCGTACCACTAGAGGGTTGTTTACATCTATTTTTGCGGTATCAATGTCTAGGTTATGCTCTTCATAAGTTTCGCGCTTTAGAGCTTCTAAAAGGGTTTCATGGGTTTCCATGTCTACATGGCCACCAGGTACTTGCCATTTACCTGCAAACTCAACATTGTTAGAGCGCTTTGCAATTAAAAGCTTGTTGTCATAAATATAGATACCATCCACAGTCACAGCGGCATGTTGCCAAGGGGAAATATACATATTTTTACGCCCATATAAGGCATTTAATACAAGCATGGCTACTTTATAACGTAACGTATTTTTGACAAGACGTTTCTTTTGGAAGAGCATTTTTTTAATTTTCTATATGGTTAGAGTTGAATTATAAAAGCCTGCTTAAAAGCAGGCCTTTATGATGTTATTTATAGTGTTTTACTTTTTAACACTTTGCCATATACGGCGTTTTGTGAAGTAAAGCAAAATAGCGAGTAAGAATACGTAAAGTAAGGCGAATACACCTATTTTTTGACGATCTTTAAGCTCAGGTTCAGCTGTCCATTGAAGGAAGTAAGTTACATCCTTCGCCATTTGTTCGACTGTAGCTGTTGTGCCGTCTATGTACTCAATTTGACCATCGCTTGTAAGTGGTGCTGGCATTGCAATGTTGTGCCCTGGGAAGTACTTGTTATATGAAGCGCTCTCAGGAACTGTATGTCCTGCTGGCGCGTTCTCATAACCTGTAAGAAGAGCATATACATAGTCAGCGCCACCTGGGCGGGCTTTGTTCATCACACTTAGATCAGGTAAAGCTTTTGCGTACACTTCTTTTGCGTCTGCATCGCTCATAGCCGACATTAAAGGTGTGCCAATGGTCATTTCCATATTTTTCGCAAGTTGCTTGATTTCGCCTTCTGTGAAACCAACTTTGGCAAGGTCGCGGTGTTTGATGTATTTCATGCTGTGACATGACATACAAACTTCTGTTGCAACTTGGTAACCACGTAAAATCGTGTCTTTTTCCCAGTTTGTTGTAGCGCTGTTAAAGCTCCACTCTTGCTCTGGTAAGTGCATGCTGCCAGAAGCATATGCATTGCCTGAAACAAGAAGAAGGGCTGTAAGTATTAAGTTTTTCATAAATGTTATCCCTTCTTAAATACTGGTTGGTAGTGGTTTTGTTTTTTCAAATTTCGCAACCAATGGCAACGAGAAGAAGAAAGCAAAGTACAAGAACGTACCAACTTGTGACATCCAAGTGTATGGCTGTTCAGCTGGCATGCCCCCTAACCATCCAAGGAAGAAGAAGTTCGCAAGGAAGGCCCAGAACATTACCTTGTAAATAGGGCGGAAACGCGCACTACGTACTTTAGAACGGTCAAGCCAAGGCAATACAAATAAAATTGCAATCGCACTTACCATTGCTACAACACCTAAAAGCTTACTATCAAGGAATAAGATGTTGAAGTTTATCGCACGCAAAATAGCGTAGAACGGCAAGAAATACCATTCAGGCACAATGTGTGCTGGTGTGCTCATTGGGTCAGCTGGAATGTAGTTGTCAGCATGTCCTAGGTAGTCAGGCATGTAGAAAACCATGTAAAGGAATGGCAACATGTAAATAGATAAACCAAACATATCCTTAATTGTGTAGTAAGGGTGGAATGGAATAAAATCTGTATCTTTTTTCAAGTCAATCCCTGTTGGGTTGTTTGATTTTACTTTGCGGTTGTGAAGTGCCCATAAGTGAAGGAATACAACAGCAGCAATAACAAACGGTAGTAAGTAGTGTAGTGAGTAAAAACGGTTAAGTGTTGCGTCGTTTACGCCATAACCACCCCAAACCCATACAACAACGTCATCACCAATAAGTGGAATAACTGAAATAAGGTTTGTGATTACTTGTGCTCCCCAGAATGACATTTGTCCCCAAGGTAAAACATAACCAAGGAAGGCTGTGCCCATCATAAGGAAGAAGATGATAACACCCATCCACCATAAAACTTCACGAGGTGATTTGTAAGAACCGTAGTAAAGGCCACGACCCATGTGAATATAAACCACAATAAAGAAGAAGCTGGCGCCGACCATGTGTAGGTTACGGATAAGCCAACCCCAGTTCACGTCACGCATGATGTGTTGAATACTATCAAAAGCAAGAGTTGCGTCTGCTTTGTAGTGCATTGTTAAAAAGAAGCCTGTTAATATTTGCAAAATAAGTGCAATACCCGCAAGAGAACCAAAATTCCATGCGTAGTTTAAGTTTTTAGGCGCTGGGTAATCAACCAATTCAGCTTTCATTAAGCTTAGAATGGGTAGACGGTCTTCAAACCATTCGACAGCTGACTTAGGGTTTGGGTTTACGCTTTGCTTAGCCATTTTATATTATCCTTTCCCTTTAGCCGATTATAATCGTGTTATTGTCAATAAATGTGTATGGCGGAATTGGTAGGTTTGTTGGTGCAGGACCACGTACAACACGACCAGAACCATCAAACATAGAACCGTGACAAGGGCAAGCCCAGCCGTCGCCAGTACCAGCATCAATAGGTACGCAACCAAGGTGCGTACAGTGTGCGATTGTTACAAGCCACTGTGGACGTTGAACACGCTCAGCGTCATTTTCTGGGTCGATTGTTACTGTTTTGTCGCCCGCAACAGCTTCTTTAATTTCAGAAGGTGTACGGTGTTTAATGAAAACAGCTTTGCCGCGCCAAATAACTTTTTTAGTTGTACCCTCAGCAATTTCGCTTAGGTTTACTTCTGTTGTTTTTTGGGCTTCAACATCAGCGCTTGGGCTCATGCTTTTAATGAAAGGGTAACAAGCACAAGCGGCGCCTGCGGCACCAAAAGCTGTGGTTGTTGACGTTAAAAAGTCACGTTTGTCGTGATCGACCGTGCTTTCTGGAGTTTTTTTGTCCGCCATGAAATCATTCACTCTTTATTATTTTATTACAAATTTGTCTCAAAACTATAACTGAATAAAGCATTTTTTACCAATAGTTATTCTTTTAAAATAACGTCATATATACATTTTTTTTAAATTGCATCGTTGAGCCACAAATAAACCCCCTTAAAATAGAGGGATATAAAAATACGGTGTGCCAAAATGGCAGTATAAATATGTGATGATGACGCGTGTTTAATTTCACACTTATTATAAAAAAACCGCCCTGTAAGGACGGTTTTTGGTGCCATTTGGGTGATGGCTTGTAGCATGTTATTTGTTTGACGCTTTGCCCACGAGACATATCGTCAAATATCAGCGTTACTTTTACAGCTTGTGCTGTGTTGTATATTCTTTACTTGAAAGAATGTGCTGACGTGCTTGCCTTGTGCGGCTATCAACGAGTAATGGCGCACGCAGGTTTGCTGTAAGGTAGTATGAGTCTTCTTGGTCGTACATTGTTAAAATAACTAAAACTTGTGTACTTTCTTTGCTCATACCTGCTTCTTTGAGTGCTTTTGAAACGTCTTCGTCTTTAATGGTAAGACCAAGAATTTTAGGGTCGGCGACTAAGAAACCAATTTCAGGCGCGTTCACACACTGCAGGAGCATAATAGGTGACTCATCAGTATTTGGAAGTTTTGACAAACCAAATGTTGTGCATTCATTAAAGCCTAAAAGACCTTGTGCAAAATTAATAAGACGATCTTCACGTAGAGTCACTTCACCAAAACGAGTATCGTAATTTAAAGCTTTTTCTACTGGTACTGTTTGTTCAGTTAATGTTGTTTGTTGCATATGGCTACTCCTTATTTTTTATGCTACTTAGCAATTTGCTAATGTCACCCACATTGCTTGCGGCAACTTTATTCTCTTCTTGAATTTTCAAGTAGAGTTCCTTGCGATAAACGGTGTTACCTTCAGGGTATTCAAACCCAAGTTTCACACGTCCACCGCGTACTTCCACAATCGTAATTTCGATATTATCGTTAATTACAATCGATTCATTTGTACGCCGAGTTACAAGAAGCATTTTTCTATATTTCCATATTTTTTGAACAACTAGCCATAGTTTTACCAAATAAATGGTGTTTGGGCTAGCTTTTGTTCAGTTGCTCCTAAATATAATCGAGTAATGACAATCGGTTTATCTGCGTTACAACAGCCATAGAGGCTTCTAATGTTGTTTGTTGCTGGGTAAAACGTGTCATCGCTTCGGCGATATCAACTTTTTCAATATTATCAACCTGCTCTGTTAAGAAGAGGTTGGTGTTTACATGGCGCGACTTCAGCAAGTCAAAACCTGCTTGTTGTCCGCCGACTTCACCAAGCATATTCGAAAGTTCTGTTTGTGCTTGGTTAAGAAGATCAATGGCAGCATCAATGTCGGTTACAGAGTCGTTTTCAAGCCCGAACCACAAAGCTTCTAATCCTGCTTTCATGTTGGCAAATCCATCTTGGTCACCTGTTACACCATATGTTTGGGTAACATCTGTTGATGTAATTACAAGAAGTTCTTGTGAGTCACCATTGTAATACGTGTTTGGAGCCGGTATGGTTGCAGGCGCCGTTGTTGCTGTTGGGCTAGATGTAATAGGAGGGCGGTCACCCGCAGCGCCTGAAAATACATAGCGTCCATCAAATTTTGTTTTAAAGAGTGAGTAAAAAGTTTCTGTTAAACCTTCTGCCTTAGGTGCAAGGTTTGCACGTACTTCGGCCGTGTTTTCGTTACGTCCAAGCGTCCATAGGTTTGCGGCATCAACCACAAGGTCAATCATGCCTTGAACCGCATTTTCAGTCGCAAGAAGTCGAGACTCAACGGTATCCATGTTTTGGATAAACTGTTCGTTAATACCACGCAGGTCTTGTAAGTTTAACAGTTGACCCGCTTGGCCAGCAATGTCTTCAAAGCGCTCCGCTTTTAATCCAGATGTCACTTGGAATGATGTTTTAGCTAGGTCTGCATTACTTTTTTGCATTTGATCTAGAGTTGTATTATGGATGGTAGCTGTTGCAACACGCATATTCTAATCTCCTTTTCTAAACAATATTCACAAGCGTTTCTAGCAACTCATCAACCAATGTGATGATACGTGCCGACGCTTGGTAACTACGTTGGAATATAAGTAAATTTGACAATTCTTCATCAATGTTCACGCCAGATGTACTGCTCATACGTGTTTCCATATCTGTCAAAATAGCTTCGTTAAACTCTTGAGTTTTACCAGTGTCTTGTAAACGTATGGCCAAGTTACTTGAAATGTTAATATAATACTCTGTAAAACTTTTGCTTTGGTTGGCAAGATTACCAGCAGCAGTAAAGGTCATAGGCTTTTCGTTAAGCTGCGCAAGTTCGATGATATTACGGTTATCAAGTGATGATACACCACCATCAGAATCACGCATACGAGCTGTGGCAATACGTGCAGGGTCTGTTACAATATCGTCTCTTACAGCGATGTCAGAGGCATCAGTTCCTGTAAAGAAGTTGTTCATGCCCAGTTCTCCAAGAACGTTACCTACGTTATTTTTCATCACAACGCCATAGGCTGCATTGTTGGCTGTAATTTGTAATTGTTCGTTACCATCAGCATCAATAATTGTTGAAGCGGTGACGTCTGCGCCAATATCAGGGTTGGCGTTAATTGCCGCAGCAATATCAGAAAGTGTTGTCGGTGAAGCTAAAATTGAAAGTGAACCTGCACCACCACCAGCGGCCAGCGTTGTAACAACTGGTGCACCTGTTGCGCTGTCCACGATGGAAATATCAAAGCTGTCACCCACGTTGATAGCAAGTTCAGTTGTTATGTCGGCACCTGCACCTGAAAGTTCATTACCGTTACCTGAAGTAAGTGTGTTTTGTGGCGGAATAGATGTACCTTGACTGTGAATGCGGTTAAAGCCATCAATCATTGTGGACGCAAGGTTGTTTACCTCGGCTAAAAGGTTGACCATTTCTGTGTCACGTATATCAACAAGCCCTTTAATGCCACCATCTGTCATGCGGTCAGTCAAAATAGGGAAGCTAACGCTACCGGGTGAACCGTCTGGGTTAACAGGTCTTGTTGAAATATCTTGAAATATTGACGGTGCAATAGCAGGGCTACGTTCTAATTTTACGTAACTTGTATCAATTAAACGGCGCCCTGTTTCTGTTGAGACATTCGCACGGTTTAATTCGTCATAAATTACATTTATATTTAAGTGTTTTGCAATACTGTTAATTTGTCGAGAGCGTTCATCTACAAGGTCGTTGGCGTTTTCACCGCCATTTGTACCTACACCAAGTGCAATGATTTCATTGTTGAGCTGGTGTATTTTACGAATAGATTCGTTAACACTGATAATGTCTTCGTTAATAAGCTCATCGGCACGTGTTTGCGCACTGGTAATTTCATTGCTTAAGTTATTAAGAGACTGGGCAACAAATTCGGCGTTTTTAACGGTGTTCAATTGTAAAGATGTTGAGTCTGGTGCGTTGGCAAGATTTGACATTTGGTTAAAGAATGAACCAATTGTTTTTTCTAAACTTGTGCTGGCACCTGGTGTACCAAACATAACTTCTAAGTTATCCATAAAAGTACTTTTAGAAGCGTCGTAACCAACAGCAGAGATTTGTGTTGTAATGCGTTCACTTAAAAATCGGTCTGTAATCTGCCTAATATCAGAGATAATAACACCGCTACCGAAGCCTTCAATGGCAACGTTACTGGTCATCACCTGCTGACGTGTAAAACCTTCGGTATGGACGTTAGAGATGTTGTGAGAAATGGTGCTAATTGTTGTTTGCGTTGCTTGCATCGAGTTGAGAGCAATGCCAAGCGTAGTATTCAATGTAGAGCCCATGTTAACGTCCTTTCCGTTGGTTTATATTAAACTTAATGATATTATTGCAAAGTATGTGCCAAAAATGAGATTTATAATGTTAAATAACTTTTTAAAAGAAAACACCTAGTGAGAGCTAGGTGTTTTTTTGGAGAGAAAGATTTATAAACATTGTCGTTTACAGTCCCTTGATAGGGGTTTGTTTAAATGTCTTTATTTATAAGTTTTGTTGCAGTTTTATGCTCATTCATCGCCCCAGTTTTACCATATGTGTTTGCCTTCGGTTTTTTCATGTCGATGGCGTGGCGCACAAGGTTTAAAAAGTCGTTTGTTGCTGTGTGTGCAGCTTGTAGAAGAGCCACATTTTTGCGTGCTTCTATTTGGTAGTTATCAATGCACGCCTGTAGTTTAGGTAGTTTTTCAAGTGCATCACGATTGGCTTTAATTTCAGGTACTGCCTGTTTAATAGAAGATAAAAGTTTTTCTACCTTCGCGGCTAAATGGCGTTTTTCTTTTATTTTGTCTTCTATGTGGTCTGTTTTGCGTTCTGTTAACAATGTGTTTTCATCATGTAAAAGAGCAGCGAATTTTTCGCAAGACTCAATTGTGTTGGATACAAGTTCTATAGCGTGGGTCATTGGTTTTCCTCCTGTATTTTTAATAACTGATTGTAGATAGTGTCGGCAATACCAACGCCACCTGCTTTTGTCATTTCGTCTGCAATATGTTCATTGCGGACCTGACGAAACATTTCTTCACCATGACCACCATCAAAACCTTCAACGGAGCCAGGGTCTGTGAGTTCAAGCATTTGGTATAAAAAAAATGCTTCGAAATCATGGGCAGCCTTTGTGGCCTTTTGCTCAGAAGACTGGCTTGGGGCTAAAAACTTGGCGCTATAGGCACTTTTCACAGCAGGGGTGGCTGCAAGCTTTTGTGCGTCTAAGTTTATTTGTGTGCTGTTTAGGATGTCCATGGTTTCATTCCCTTCTTACATAATCACAATTTCTGCTTGCAGAGCGCCTGCAGATTTTATGGTTTGTAAAATGCTAATAATGTCGCGTGGTTTAATGCCAAGTGCGTTAAGTCCATCTACAAGGTCGGCAAGGTTTGCACCTGTATCGAGTACATGGAATTGACCAGCTTCTTCGTCTACTTCAATGGCTGTTGCAGGTACGGCAGCTGTAATGCCGTCGCTAAATCCATCAGGTTGAATGACATCTGTAAGTTCTGTTACGCGGATATTAAGGTTTGAGTGTGAAATAGCAATGTCGCTAATTTGAACCCCAGATCCCATTACAATTGTACCTGTTTTTTCGTTGATAATAATTTTTGCAGCGGTATCAGGGCGTACATATGTATTTTCAATTTTTTGAATAATAGGTACAAGGTTACCGCGCATAGCAACAGGTACTGCAATGTCAATTGTTTGGTTGTCAATAGCCTGAGCAAGAGGTTCAGAAAAAGCTTTGTTAACAGCTTCTTTTAAGCGCATAGCTGTTGTGAAGTCAGGGTTGCGTAATATAAGACGTAAACGGTTGCTGTCTGAAAGCTCATGGCCTGTTTCCATTTCAATGGTTGCACCATTTGCAATGTGGCCAGATGTCGGGTGGTTTTTAGTTACAGAACCAGCCTGACCTTCTGTTGTAAAGCCGCCAATAATAATTGGACCTTGTGACACGGCGTAAGTTTGACCGTCCGCAGCAATTAAAGGTGTTGCTAAAAGTTGGCCGCCTTCAAGTGACTTAGCATCACCAAGAGATGACGTTGTTACATCAATACGGCTACCTTGACGCGCATAAGAAGGCATGTTGGCTGTAATCATAACCGCGGCAATGTTTTTCGTTTTAATTTGAGACTCTGCTGCTTTAGCGTTTACACCCAATTTTTCAAGCATGTTTATAAGTGTTTGGCGTGTGAAGGGGATAGAGTTCGCGCTATCACCAGTACCATTTAAACCAACCACAAGACCGTAACCAATAAGAATGTTACTACGCACACCCTCAAAATCGGCAATGTCTTTAATGCGTGAAATAGGGGTAGAGGCAAAACTTGCCCCAGCTATGCAACAAAGTATAGCTGTAATGGTGAAGATGTTTTGTATTCTTCTCATGGTATAACCCTTATCCGTTCAATGTTTCAAATGTGGCTGTGTTCATAATAGATACAAGGTTTTTATTGCGTGCATCTACAGCAAACGCTGATGTAATTGTAAGTAAGATAATAAAAGCAGTCCCGAACACGGTCATAATTTGCTCTTTTTTCTTTGCTGTTAAAGGTTTTTTGGCTTTAACATTTGTGTTTTTACTTAATTTTTTCATCTTATTTCTCCCCAGAAATTTGTTTTACTGAGTAGTTATGTGCATATAGCGTGCCAAAAATAAAAAAACCTCCCACAGGGGAGGTTTTGAATTATCGAAATAAAGTTTAAAGCTGGGTAAGAGGGTCTGTAATATCGTCTTTTTTTAATCTCACTTTAATATTAGCTTCAAATGCATAACTTTTCCAAAAAAGCATACCTTGAATGGCAAGTGTGGGTTCTATCGACTGAATAACCAAACCTTGGTTTTTAATATGTGCTTGTAGATATTGATTGATGGCATCAGCCTTAACGGCAGGATAAGGACAATCTTTAATAGCCAAGTAAACTTTCAATGATGAGTTTAAATTTTGATCCGCCATGCCGATAAGGGCATCAACATACACATTTAATTTTTGGTAATCATCCATGCTTAGTTCAATGGTGCAATTTTTATGCTCACGTTTTTGGGCAGGTGTGGTTGCTACAATGGATCGCTTCATAAGAAATTCCTAAAAAAGGTAAGGGAGGTGTGTTTCATTTCATAAGCTAGTGCAGGCGCAGTATAAATACAAGTGCTATAATGGCTTTAATGTAAAAAATACTTGCACAATTTGTACTTTGTGCTATTTTCGGCGTACCTGCATGCGTTGGAATGTATGTTGGCTTGTGATTAATCTCTCGAAATGAGGAAAATGGAAAATGAAAACAGGTATCCACCCAGACTACCACACGATTAAAATTGTCATGACAGATGGCACAGAATTTACAACACGCTCAACATGGGGCGAAGAAGGCAAAGAAATGCGCCTACAAGTAGACCCATTGACACACCCTGCTTACACAGGTAAACGTCGTGAGCTAGATACTGAAGGTCGCGTAGATAAGTTCCGTAACCGTTATGGTATGAAAAAATAAGTAAAACTTATTTAAAAAGAGCCCTTCGGGGCTCTTTTTTTATGACAGGCTTATTTTCAACATTAAACAGAAGAAAAAAACCGCCACAAGGCGGTTTTTAAATAATATGGGTTTTCACCTTAAATGGCTGTTAAGTTTTCCATTTCATCGTTACTGAATACTTTAAATAAGTCGACGAGAATAATCATTTTGTCTTGGTAGTGTGCAATACCTTGAATATATTCAGCACCAATACCGCTTGTTACAATTTGAGGTGCTGCATTTACAGTTTCAGAAGGGATACGTAAAACTTCTTTAACACCATCAACAATTAAACCAATAAGATTGTGGCTAATTTCAACAACGACAATACGCGTATCGTCGTTTGCTTCTGTGCTTGCAAGGTTAAAACGTTTGCGCAGGTCAATAACAGGTAATATTTGTCCGCGTAGGTTTATAACACCCTCTACAAAGTCAGGTGAATGTGGTACAGGTGTAACCTCTACCATTCGAATGATTTCACGGACATCTAAGATAGGCAATCCAAATTCTTCTCCAACAAGGTTGAATGTTACAAGTTGCAATAAGACATCGCTAGATCTCACACTTCTGTCATTACCATTATGTGTTGAAAGTTCATTTTTTTTGTTATTCGTTTCAGTTATTGCGTTCATATATTGATACAGCCTTTTAAAATTTTATTATTACTTTTTAAATTTAATAGAAATATTCTCATTTATATCTTCTCATAAATATATGGGGGCTGAAAAGTTAAATTTCAATGATTGTACTTAAAATGCGTGTGATTTCTTTATTCATTATATGAAGTATGGCATAATAATGAACAGTCAATAGTTTGATGGAATAATAATAAAAAGGCGAGCATTTTTTAATGTCGGACGTATTTCAAGATTTAACAACGCAGCTAACATCTTTAGAAAAAGTGAAGTTGTTTGGACGTGTTACCAGTGCAAGCGGTCTTTTATTATCATGTGAAGGGCTGGAAAAAACAACAATTGGTAGCCGTTGTACGGTTGAAGATGTTGCAGGGGCACGTTGCCCTGCAGAAGTTGTGGGTTATAAATCTGGTTATGTTTTGGTTATGCCTTATGGGGCGATGGAAGGCTTTGGCCCAGGATGTAAAGTTTATGTCGAACATATGACATCTTCTGTTTTTGTGAATGACAGTTTTAAAGGTCGCGTTATAAACGCACTTGGTGAACCTATTGACGGTAAAGGTCCGTTAAGAGCGGGCGGTGTTGAATGTCCATTAAAACGTAAGCCACCTTCACCTGGTATGCGTAAGTCTGTGGGACAAAAGCTTGATGTGGGTGTAAGGGCTTTGAATACATTTGTGCCTATTTGTGAAGGGCAGCGTTTGGGTGTATTTTCAGGTTCTGGTGTCGGTAAATCAGTTCTAATGTCGATGGTGGCAAAATTTTGTGAGGCTGAAATCAACGTCATTGGCCTTGTAGGTGAACGTGGACGTGAGGTAAAAGAATTTATTGAAAAAAACCTTGGCGAAGAGGGGCTTAAAAATTCTGTGGTTATTGTGGCATCTGGAGATGAAGCGCCGCTTATGCGCCGCCAAGCTGCTTATATGACTATGGCTGTGGCTGAATATTTTCGCGACCAAGGGCGTAAGGTTATGTTGTTTATGGATAGTGTCACCCGTTTTGCTATGGCTCAACGAGAAGTAGGTTTGAGTGCGGGTGAACCGCCAACAACGCGTGGTTTTACACCATCAGTTTTCTCAGAACTTCCACGTTTATTAGAGCGTGCAGGGCAGGGCGAAGAAGGGTGTGAGGGCTCTATTACAGCTATCTTTACTGTATTGGTAGAAGGTGGTGATATGGACGAACCTGTTGCCGATGCTGTGCGTGGTATCGTAGATGGACATATATTGCTTGATAGAACACTTGCAGAACGTGGACATTTTCCTGCCATACAAGTTTTAAAATCTGTAAGTCGTATGCTTCCTGAATGTCATAGCGCGGGCGAATTAAAATTGATGAATAAAGCACGTGGTTTACTTGCAACCTATACCGATATGGAAGAACTTATTCGCTTGGGGGCTTATGCCAAAGGCAGTGATGCGAAGGTTGATGAAGCGATATTTTATTATGAAAAAATTGAAGCGTTTTTAAAGCAACTGCATAATGAAAAGACAGAAACAGATGAAGGTTTTTCTATGTTAGCAGAGATATTGCAAGATGCTGTAAAAAGTGAAGCTTGAGGTGTTTAAATGAAAACATTAGAAACGCTCCTTAAAGTTGCTCACAAAAAAGTTGAAGAAGTGCACGAAGATATAGCCAAGCTTCAAAATATTATGTTTGAAATGGATAAGCGTGAAGCGGAGCTTTTGAGTAAAATTGACAGTGAATATGAAATGGCGTCTATGGAAGATGATTCTGTTTTGTTGAGCTTTGCTGGAACATTTGCTTTAAAGTCTAATGATGAAATTTTAGATATTAAAAAGGCACGCGTGGATGCACAAAAGCTCATGGCTGAAAAACGTGCAGTCTTGCGTCAAAGATTTGCTGAAGAAAAAAGATTTGAAATTTTATTAGAGCGTAAGCGCACAGAGCTTAAAAAAGAACATGATAAAAAACAGCAAGCAGAACTGGACGATTTAAGTATTATGCGCCAAGCGCATAAAGACTTTGTTTAAGCGTTAAACGTTTGTAAGAATACGTTCCTTTAATTCTAAAGGTAAATTGTAGTTTGGTTGGTTTTTAATAACCTGAATGCGCTGCGTAACGCCTGTTTTATGCTGAATAACAATATCTAAGTTAACATGATAGGGTAAAACTTCATGGTAAAAGGTGTTTAACATCTCATTAGCTGTGAGTTCAGGGATGGTATCACAGCTTTTTTTCTGAGCAGATTGAAACCAGTTTGAAAAAATTTCTTCTGCTAATACTTCTCTATCGGGTACATAAGAAAAACAAACATTTGCATTGTCAAAGCCTGAAAAGCCAAAAGCTTTAAAGCTAATAACAACGCTTTCACCGCGCAATGGATTTGGTATAGGTTTGTTTTGTAGGGTCATTGTATTTCTTTATATTAGAAGCGTGACTTCTCTGTGCCTGGAGGGGCTTTACAGTAAGCATGCGCTTGGCTATGTTCTTTAAGCGATTTAAATATATGTCTATGACTATAAAGATTTTCGCTGTGTCCCGCAATAAGAAAGCCGTCTTCTAAAATAGCGTTGTAAATATTACGTAGAACTTGTTCTTTAGAGGCATCGTCAAAATAAATTAAAACATTACGGCAAAAAGCAAAGTCAAAACGTCCAAGCATGCGAATACGGTCTGAATCCATCAGGTTGCATTCTTGAAATTTGACCATACTACGTACATCTTGCTTAAGCGTATGCACATGGCCATCATTAGAAACTGTAAAGTTTTGCGCCAGCATATCGACAGGTATATTACGGATACCATATTTACGATATTCAGCTTTTTGTGCTTTTTGAATGGCGTCACGGCAAATATCGGTACCTATAATTTCAAACTGCATGCCACGTGCTTCGGGTAATCTTAAAATTTGAAGTGCCATTGTGTAAGCTTCATCACCTGTAGAAGACGCGCAGCTCCACAATCGTATTTTGTTTTTGCCTTCTGCTTTGCGTTTTCGGATGAGCGGAATGAGAAATTCTTTTTCAAAAATAGCAAGTTGTGGTTCGTTGCGGAAGAAAAAAGTCTCGTTAATGGTAATTTCATCCATCAATTTATGGTATTCATTCTGTTTGGCGGTGGGGGTGTGTAAATACTGAAGGTACTCTTCAAAGCCTTTTAATCCAAGGTCCTCATAACGCTTCTGCAGTTTCGAAGAAAGGAAATAATTTTTAGCGATTTGGAAGCGAATACCCGAAATTGAGTAGATAAATTCGCTAAATTTATTAAAAGTATCAGTGGAAAGTGATTTTTTTTCAGGGGCAGAAAATTTTTGCCCAAGTTCTTCTCTTCTTAGTCTGGCTGCTTCTAATAGGCTCAATATTTAAGGTCTCTTTTTATTGTTAAATTATTATGCAGTTATACAAAAGATTAGTTAACTCGCTTTATGTATTGTGGTTGTTTTAGGTTAGAAAAACAAGTATAAAAATATAAACTTTATATTGTAAATTTATATTGTTTTTCGTCTTTGATAGCAATTTTTAAAGGTTTTTCGTGGTTAGCAGGCTCTTTTAGGACATGTATGTCACCAGTCATATCTAATGTTTCGAGCGTTTGTCTTACAACTGATTTTAATCCAGAAATGTCATTTTCAGACAAGGTTGTTTCTGTTTTAAGTTTGAGTTGAATATCTTTTTTCTGTATTAACCCATCCACCTGTACAGATCCCAATGCATCAAGTTCAAGGTGTACAATAAATCGCGTGTTTTCAACAACGCCAGCGTCAGATTCTTGGTTGTGCCAGAAAAATCCACCTTGTTTGGGTTGTCCATCTTCATGCTCTAGATATGGGAATAAAAGCGCACGCCAATTATCTGGCTGGTCGGGTGTTTTTTGTGTGGTGGTGTGTAGATTGTTCATGTCAGGGCTAAAGTCAATACCCAGTGCTTTAAGTAAATTAGCTGTTTCTGTGCCAGCTAAGCGTTCAATAGATTTTTGGTTCACGGCATCTATAAAACTAAGCATGTTTGGTAAAAAACTCGCTTTATCTAAGTTTGGAATATTTTTTTTGAATTCAATGCCGTCTTCAGGGCTTGCATATTGTAGTGCGTTTAAACTTTCGTTGAGTGTGCGCCATGTGTCGGCTAAATGCGTAAGCGTTATAGCTTTTGATACACTCACAGGTGTTTGCGCCAAAATAACTTCTGGTAACCCATTTTTGTTGATAACAACATTAACCTTTGTACCCACAGCTAAAGGCGTTTGTGGTTTTACTTGAAGTTGAACACCGTCCTTCAAAGCAAGGGTAACGGAGCCATCCTCATTTTGCCCTTGGACAACGCCTGTGTATTGTGCGCCTATTTTAAGGGCTGGTAGCGGGGGTTGCTGTGGCTGTTGTCCTGTTTGCTTAGACTGGTTAAAAACAGGGGTAATATTTGGGCGTCTTGCACCAGGTGCTGTATCATTACCGACTTTAATAATGTCAACGCCACCAGCTTTATTTGTTTTAATTGTCATTTCTGTACCTTCAGGGATGCTTGTTTGTGATGTGAGCGTTAGTTTAATCCCGCCAGCAGTCACAGCTGCTTGCTTAAATTGAGGCATGCTTTCGGTTTTAATTTCACCTGTATTTAAGGTACGTGTCACGTTAATATTGGGTAACGTTTCGCTTTGAGATGTTGTTTTGATAATAAGTGTCGCATTTTGTGGCAGGGCTTTTTCTAAGCCTTCTACCTTTGTGCTTAAAATAATTTGCTGTGCAATATTGGTAGGTATTTTTATTTCAAGTTGGCTGGTTTTTATGGGTGCCAGCGTTTCCGCTTTGGGTGGGGTAATATCAAGTATTTGCCCTTTGTTGTCACTGATGTTCATTTTAATAACCGTGCCTTCAGGTATAGGTGTGGGAAACTTAGCTTGGAAGGGCGGTATATTCGTCGTACTGGATGCAAGTTGCTTTTGTGGCTGTAGGGTTTGCAGACCATTTTCAGGTTTAGACACCACAACGCTTATAACACCTGTTGCACTTGGCAGATTTTGTCCTTTGGGGGTGCTTAATGTGATTTGACTGCCAATAAGGGGGCGTAACTGTTTAAACGGGTCATCTTTATGCACGGGTTTAATGGTGGTTGCTGTTTCTTGCAGTAATTTCTCGGTTATCAGAGTATTGTTTTTGGCGATAAGCGCTTGCTTTTGCATGAGCGGATTTTTATCCTGCCCTTTTAAGGCATTTTGTTGGTCGCCTGTTTGTTTTTGGTTACCTGAATTAAGATTTTTATTATCCGTTTCGCCTTCCTGTTTTTTTGTAAAGCTTTCAACGACCATTTCAGTAATTTTTGTTTGTCCATCTTTAGAGGAAATAAAGGCAATGGGGCTGCCAATTTTTGGTGGTGGAGATATTTTAGCTTCTATGGATTGTCCGTCTTTAAGTTGGAGTTTGTAGTTCCCATTGGCTAGTTTTTCTTCAACCTTGGCATGGATAATTTTACCCTGTAAGTTGGGCGGTAATTGTTTTATGAGCTCAATTTTAGCGTCCTTAGGTGCTTTGCCGTCAGTGAGGCGGGCAATATTAGCAGCTAATTCGTTTTCTATATGAACCATATTTCAATCATTTTCATTCTAATTTGTATTGTATGCTTATGTTAAGACGCAAAATAAGTGCCAACCCAAGGGTAGACACTTATTTTAACATGTATAAAAACCCTCTAAAAGCAGAATGTTAGATAGCTTAGTTGCTGCTAAACATAGAACGTGTGTCTTCTACTTCAAGGTGTGCATATTCAGATATAAGTTTCTCGGCTATATTCCCAATGGCAAGGGCCGCGTCACTGTTAGGAAACGCAATGCTTGTAAGTTGTTGCATTTTAACAGCCGTACTGTATTGGCGGTCGTAAGGAATGATACCGACAAGAGGTAAGTGCACCTTCAAAAATTTTTCAGCAGCCATGCGTAGTTTTGCAAAGGTATTTTTACCTTCAGGCAAAGAACCTGCTTGGTTAATAATAACTTCGCAATTATCTTTTTCATGGCGTGTTTTTAACAGTTTAATCACAGCATAAGCGTCGGTGATAGAGCTTGGATCAGGTGTAACCACTAAAAATGATTTATCAGCAAATTTGGCAAAGCTTAAAACTTCTTGGTCAATACCAGCGGCAACGTCTAAAAAGACATAGTCGTAAGAACCTGCAACATCGCGTAATTTTTTAAGGATATCACGGCGTTCAAGTGTGGTCATGAAAGGTTGCTTTTCAAAGCCGCTTCTGCCAGGGATGATATAAAAACCTTTTTCACTTTTGGCAATAATATCTTCTAAGCTGGCAAAGCCTTGCACCACATCACTTAAGTCTTTTGTGGTGTTCATACCAAGCTGTACGTCAATGTTAGCAAGTCCAATATCGGCGTCAAAAACAAGTACACGCTTGCCTTTTTTTGCTAACTGATAGCAAAGGTTAAGGGTGAAACTGGTTTTCCCAGCTCCACCTTTACCGCTGGCAATAGCTATAATTGGTGTGCGTCCGTTAGGGTTTATCATACTTCTCTCTCCCATGGTAAGCGCGGTTTGCGCATGAGTTTTTCTGCAAGCATTGCGGCGTCTAGTTCAACAATATCGTCGGGTATGCCTGTACCGTCGGTAATAAAGCAAACGTTTAAACCACTTGTGATGGCTACATTTGTCAGACCGCCTAGGTAAGTTGTTTCGTCAAATTTTGTAAATAAAATACTTTCAGGGTGCAGCGGTGCAAGGGCTGCAGGCATTGCGGCCATTTCAAGCGGGTTTAGCGTTGCAGGTAAAACTAAATGCACACTTTTGTTTTGAATACCTAGCGCGTCGATACGGCGTTTCAGCGTGTTGACCTGTTCTGTATCAAAAGCATTAATGCCAGGCGTGTCTATAAATAAATAATCACGACCTGTAAGTTGTTCTTGTGCATTTTGCCAGTCTTCTTCGGTGCGAATAAGCAACGCTTCTTCACTAAGAGCGCCTGCAAAAATAGCCATTTGCTCATAGCCGCCCATTTTTTGATTGTCCATGGTTGTGAGGGCAATGGTGTGGCGGTCAATTTTCTTTTGGGCTGCAAGTTTGCAAACAGTTGTACTTTTACCGGCACCTGTCGGGCCAATAAAGATATGCGTTTTGCCTTTTGCAAGCGTTTTGGCAGGCGACTCAAATGGGATCATTTTACCCAGAACAAGGTCAAGGGTGCCAAGGTCGTCAAATCCTGCCTCGCTTAAAGCGGTGACTGCATTGTCAATTTTTTTGGATATATTTGGTAAAATGCCATGTTTATCGAGCAATTTTTGCAAGTCAGATGCATCACGCCCAATTTCAGGGAAATTTTCTGGGATTTTTTCAAACTTTTTAGCTGGTGGTTGTTGAGTGACTTTGCCGGCATCGGCGCCAATCGGTCCATCAACAGCGGCTGTTATCTCTAAAAGATCTTCGCCATTTTCACCTTCGATACGGCGGTTAGCAAGCATCACAGCGTCATCGCCTAACTCGGCGGTAACCAAGGCCATGGCTTCACTCATAGTTTTTGCTGTAAAACGTCGTATATGCATTATTTTCTCCCCTATGTGTACTATACATAAAAATGGCGTGCATATCCAATAATTGAGATAAAAATGCAAATATTTTTACAATATTGTTATTTTTTTGTCCCATTTTTAAGAATTGGTCTTGTAAGCGCTTTAAAAGTAGACTATATAAACGGCTACCTTTGTTCTATCTGGAATACCTTTTTATGTGTGAAACAGCTTGTTTTTCAAATCTTTTTCAAGAAATCGCCGTGTATGAAACACCCAGTCAACGCCTATATAGAGCGCTGGTGAATGTTTCTGCTTTTTCAATGACACCAAAAATTTCAACTTTTGTAAAAATGGCGGATGACCTAGATTTTTGGGAGAATTTGAATACACCATGTATTTTAACTCAAAACTTAAAAAAGTTGATTATTGATTTATGCGAGCATGCAGTGATTGAAATAAATGCAGCCGTTTTTGAAAGATATACACGTAAGATAAATTGTATCTTATTGTCCTTACAAAAGGAACCTTTATGGAAAACGACGTAAATAAACCAACAAGTGAACAAAAATTGCAATCTGCGGCATATAATGCATACCAATATTTTGTAAACCCAAGCCAAAAGACATTTGAAGCTTGTCATGCCGATAAAGATTATTGGGAACGCTTTATAAGTGATTACCCCCAAGAGCATCAGGCCTGCTTGGATATTTTGAAGGCTATTGATGAAGGTGACCCAAATATAATGTTTGATAGCTTTTCTGTTATTCAAAACCTTACCTTAGATCTAGACCTTAGTGTTTAAATGTAGTTATCGAAAAAAACCTCCTATATGGGAGGTTTTTTTAATACATAGGCTTGTAAGGTTTAAAAAATGCACTATATTATGATTATTCACCAGAAACACTTGGCTTTTAGCCGATACTTTTTTATTTCTTTTAGGAAAACTAAAATGGAAAATATAACTTCAATCGCTCAAAAAAATATTGATGCCGCTCAAAAGCGTTTGCAAGCTGCAGCAGAAAATGCGCTCGATTTTTTGATTGACCCAAGCCCCAAAACACATGAAACCTTATTAAGGGATAAATCTTTTTGGGAGGCTATTGTGAGCACGTACATAGAGGATGATGGTTTGTCGTATTGGATACTACAGGCTATGCATAGTCATGATGAACGCTTTATAGCTGAGTATCGTAATTATCTTATTAACCTCAGTATGAGTGCTGAATCTAAACCTGAACCGCAAAATATGACGGCTTAAGGAATCCCAAATCCCCGACTTTACTCGTTTTGAGTAGCCTCTCTTATGAGAGGTTTTTTTTTGCCTTTATATTAAATAGACGCAACCGTTTTAATTTTCATACGGGGGTGAATTTCGGCCTGTGACATAACGCTGATAGAAGGTAGGGCACGCTCTAAAACACTACGCACAAATGGACGCATAGAAGGTGATGTGAGTAATATTGGTTGAACGCCTGACATCATTTGTGTATCGAAAATATCGCGCGTGCTCTTAATGAACTGTTGAACTTTAGTTGGCTCCATCGCCAGTTGACGTTCGTCGCCGTCCACATGTATAGCGCCGCTAAATTCTTTTTCCCAAACACCACTTAATGAAACAATGTTAATAACACCTGTATGGTCAATATGGGTTGTGCATATTTGACGGCTTAGGCGTTGACGCACCATTTCCGTTAACTGTGTGATGTTACGTGTACTTTGCAAGCCGTCGCTGAGCGATTCTAAAATGGTTGGTAAGTCACGGATAGAAACACGTTCGGAAAGTAGGTTTTGTAATACTTTTTGTAGCATACCAATGCTAATGCTGCTTGGTACCAATTCGTCGATGAGCTTGTCATGTTCATGGCGAATTTCATCTAAAAGTTTTTCTGTTTCATTACGTGTTAATAATTCAGCTAAATGGTCTTTTACAATTTCTGTGAGGTGTGTGGTAATCACAGTTGCACAGTCAACAACGGTGTAGCCGTTAAAGTTAGCTTCTTCACGCTTGCTTTCATCTACCCATTTTGCAGGTAGACCAAATGTTGGTTCTATAGTGTCTTCACCCTCCATAGGTGGCGCACTTCCTGTTGGGTCCATGGCCATCAGGCTACCTGGCTTTAAATTGCCACTGCCAGCTGAAATGTCTTTAATGGTAATTTGATAAGCACCGCTATCGAGTTGCATGTTATCTTGAATACGAATAGAAGGTACAACAAAGCCCATTTCCTTCGCCATCTGACGACGCATAGCCTTCATTTGTTCGGTCAGCTTACCACCTTTAGCTTCATCAATCAGACTAAGGAGCCCGTAACCAAGCTCTAGACGCAAGGTGTCAATGTGCAAGATGCTGGCGATTGGCTCTTCTTTAGGTCTAGCCTCTTCCTCTTTTTCTTCATCTTTATCCATTTGTACTTTAAGGGATGCTTGCTGTGTTTTTTGTTGTGAGTAATAGGCAGTTGCACTTAAAACAGCGGCCATAAACCAAAACGGCAAAAGAGGCATGTTAGGCAGTATAGATAAAAAGAACATGAGAACGGCGGTCATATAAAGCGCTTTAGGGTTGTCGGCGATTTGCGTGAAGATTGCTTCACCCGCAGCTTCTTTAGAGCCTGATTTGGCTACTAAAATACCCGCAGCCGTTGAAATAATAAGTGCTGGAATTTGGGCAACCAAGCCGTCACCAACGGTTAAAAGCATATATCTGTCAGCTGCTTCCATAGCAGACATATCATAGGTCACAATACCAATGCCCATACCCACTGTAATGTTAAGTGCTGTAATAATAAGCCCTGCAATCGCGTCACCACGCACAAACTTGCTGGCACCATCCATAGCACCAAAGAAACCTGTTTCTTGTTCAAGGTCAGCACGACGTGTGCGTGCATCGTCTTCGGTAATTAGGCCTGAGTTTAAGTCGGCATCAATGGCCATTTGTTTACCTGGGAGTGAGTCAAGTGTGAAGCGGGCAGCAACCTCGGCAATACGACCAGAACCCTTAGTAATAACCACAAAGTTCACAATAACAAGGATAAGGAAGATGATGAGACCAATAATAAATTGGCCACCCATAACCAGTTCGCCGAATGTTTCAATAATTTTACCAGCGGCTGCTCCATTTTCGTGTCCGTGCCCTAAAATAAGCCTTGTAGAAGCAACGTTTAAGGAAAGTCTAAGCATAGTGGTAATTAGAATAAGCATAGGGAAGGCGCTAAATTCCATTGCTTTTTTAACAAATAAGACGGTGAGCAAAACAATGATTGCGGCTGTAATGTTTAGCGTAAACATAAGGTCTAACAAAATTGCTGGAATAGGCACGAAAAGAAGTGAGAGAATAAATATTACTCCCATAGCTAGCACGATTTCGCTCTGACGCATTGCGTTTAGAACGTCGGACATATTTTGTTTAGAATTCATCGCCATGGGCGTAGCGTAACACATATTTTATGCGTTTTATATGTAAACTATACCCTGTAAAGCGTTTTAAGCAGGGCGTTTATGGCAATTAAGCCACGTTCGCTTTTTTGTTATTAAAAAGCGGCAATGTCGGTTAAGGCACGGCCAATAATAAGGGCGTGAATATCGGCTGTACCTTCATAAGTAACAACGGCCTCTAGGTTCATTAAATGGCGCATCACGTGGTACTCGTCATTCACACCATTACCGCCGTGCATATCACGGGCAATACGGGCAATTTCTAAAGCTTTTATAGTGTTGTTACGTTTGGCGTAGCTTGTCATGTGGAAGTTGTCGTTGCCACTGTCCTTTAGTCGTCCAAGCTGTAATGACAGCAGACGGCCTGTTGTGATGTCTGTGCTCATGTTGGCAAGCTTAAATTGAATCAGTTGGTTGGCAGCTAAGGGTTTGTCAAACTGTTTGCGCTCACCTGCATAAGCCAGTGTTTGGTCAAGGCAAGCTTGCGCTGCACCCATAGCCCCCCACGAAATACCGTAACGCGCACTGTTTAAACAGCTAAATGGCCCTTTTAAACCTTTAACTTCTGGGAATTTATTATCTTCAGGTACAAAAACGTCTTGCATAACAATCATACCTGTTTCAGAAGCGAGGAGCGAAAGTTTGCCTTCGATATGAGGACAGGTTAAACCTTCCATGCCTTTTTCAAGTACGAAGCCACGAATGTCGCCCGCGTCATCTTTTGCCCATACCACTAAAACGTCAGCAATAGGGCTGTTTGTGATCCATGTTTTTTCGCCATTTAAAAGATAACCACCATCTACTTTTTTTGCGCGTGTACGCATGGAGGCGGGGTCTGACCCAGCATCAGGCTCTGTTAAACCAAAGCAGCCAATAAATTCACCTGTTGCAAGTTTTGGTAAATATTTTTGTTTTTGTTCTTCGGTTCCAAATGTGTGAATAGGGTGCATAACCAATGAGCTTTGCACACTTAAAAATGACCTAAAAGCGCTATCGCAGTATTCAACTTCTTGATTCACAAGTCCATATGCAACATAACCCAAACCAAGGCAACCATAACCTTCTAGTTGAAGCCCAAAAAGACCCATTTCACCCATTTTAAGAGCAACTTCACGTGGAAACCGTTTTTCGCGGTTGGCTTGAATGATAAGAGGCTGTAATTCGCCCGACACAAACTGCCTCGTGGCATCACGTAGCATGCGCTCATCTTCGCTTAATAAGCTATCAATGTTAAGTGGGTCTTGGGCGTTGAATGGAATCATCGGTTCAGCTCTCGTTTATTGTATTATTATTTGAATAACTTCTATTAATTTTAACACGGTTTACGTTGAACGCTCAAGTTTTTGATTGCACCATTATTTCTTTGCCTCGTAAGCTGTTATGTATGAACCGCAAAGTTTTAACTTTATAAATTATTAAAAACCTTAAATTTATTATAATCAAGTAAGGAGGTCAGCCTTGTCCATTCGTTTAAAGATATTGCTGGCTTTTTTTACTTTAGCGACGCTGCCACTTATAACGCTTTGGGGTGCGCAAGCTCATTTACAAAAAGAATATACTCTTCGATATACCGATTTTTTAAATAATACGCTGATAGATTGGACAGATGGAGAGTTTGAAAATATAAATTTTGATGCCTCTGTTTATTTAAAACATAAAATTGATACGCTACAAAAAATTGCTTCATATCAAAGCAAAATGGCAATGGAGGTTGTCACCTCATCTGATAAAAAAAACCAAATAGAAAAACTGTGGTTGCACATGGACCATTTAAGAGATGTAGATTTATCTTTAGATGCTTTTCATGAAATATTGTTGATGTCTGGAGAACATTATTTTCATTCCAAATATATGCATGAAAATATTGTCGAACCCCCTTTAGAAAAGCCGTGGTTTCAAAAAGTCATGACCAGTAAAATGCCTTTGGTTTATGTTGAAAATATAGGCCGCGTTTTGGTTGAACCAGAATTGGTGATGGCATCTCCTATTTTATCAGAAAGTGGGGAAGTGTTAGGCGTGAGTGCTATTCATTTTAAATTACCGGAAATTTTTCCTAAGCCACTTAAGGGTGTGCAAAGCAATGCCTTGCTTAGAAATAATAATATTGAAGGCTTTCTATTGAATATTTCTGAAGATAATAGTGTGAATGTTATGGCCAGTCAGAGAAGGGATTATAATTCACCAAGGCTATTATGGAATATACCGTTTTTACCAGACGTTTTGGAAAATAAAATTGCTATTGTTGAGAGGTTAAAACGTGAGGTTTTAGAATTAAAACGTGTGCTTGTTTTAAAAACATCTTTTAAAGATCAAAATTATTTATGGGCGTTTTCTCCTGTTGGCAGTGGTAATTTAATATTAGCGTCTTTGACGCCATTGGACACGATTCTTGCCCAAATTGGATTGGTGAACAACGTTGGGATGAACGTTTTAAATCGTAGTAAAATGTACTTTTTATGGGTGTGGGTACTCTCTCTTTTATTGGCATTTATTGTTTCTGTTTTTTTTGCGTCATTTTTTGTACATCGTTTAGCAAAAATCTCCCGCTCTTTAGATAAGGCCGAGGAAGGTAAGCCTTTAAGGTTTGAATATGATGGTAGTGCAGACGAAATTACCTCTATTACGCATAAAATTGAAGATTATATGCGTAATAAAAGAGTTGATAAAAAAGATAATTCACCAAATTGATAACGTCTACTTAAATCCAGTTACATAGAACTTGTAACTGGATACCGCTTGAAAAAAATTAACTTAAAATACTGCGTGCAATCACAATACGTTGCACTTCTGATGTACCTTCGCCAATTTGTAAAATGCGCTGATCACGCCAGAAACGCTCTACAGGATATTCTTTCATTAAGCCATAGCCGCCATGAATTTGAATAGCCATATCGGTGACTTCACCTGCCATTTCTGTGCAGAATAGTTTTGCCATAGCCGCCTCTTTACTAAAGCGCACATGTTGGTCACGCAAGGTGCAAACGCTGTAAAGGTAAGTGCGGGCATGTTCAATCTTCATGGCCATATCTGCAAGCTTGAAAGATATGCCTTGAAAATCTGCAATGGCATGCCCAAATTGTTTACGCTCTTTGGCGTAATGAATGGCCGCTTCATAAGCACCTTGCGCCGCGCCTAAAGCCATGGCTGCAATGCCAAGCTTACCACTGTCGAGTGTTTTAAGCATTTGCTGCGATCCTTCACCCACTTTACCAAGAATGTGTTCATCACCCACTTCAACATCATCAAAATAAATTTCGGCCGTGTCTGAAGCGCGCCACATCAGTTTTTCATGCATTTGCTTCGTGCTTAACCCTTTTGTACCAGCTTCCACAATAAAGCAGGTAAGTTCAGGTGCCCCATCTTCTTTTTCACCAGTTTTTGCCTGCACGGTAATGCCTGCGTTCATAGGTGTAGACGCATTTGTAATAAAAATTTTAGAACCGTTAATAACCCATTTGTTGCCTACCTTTTTGGCGGTTGTTTGTGTCCCGCGTGAGTCCGAACCAGCATTTGGTTCTGTGAGGCCAAATGACCATAACTTTTCACCCGTACAAAGGCTTGGTAAATATTTTTGCTTTTGAGCGTCGCTACCAAAATAGATTAAAGGTCCGCAACCAAGAGAATTATGCGCTGTAGCGGTGGCGGCTTGCGAACCGTCAACGCGGGCTAATTCTTCCATAGCAATTACATAAGAAAGGGTATCCATGCCGTGCCCACCAAATGCGGTTGGTACATAAATGCCTAATAAGCCCATTTCACCCATTTTTCGGGTCAAATCTTCGCTAAAAGTTTCTGCGTCTTCTAGCTTCGCGGCAATGGGTTTAATTTCACTTTCAGCAAAAGAACGTACAGCGTCACGTAAAAGTTTGTGATCTTCGTTGAGCAAATGTTCCATATATTTATTCCTTATTTCTTATCTTTTTTTCGTGGTTAAAGGCGTCTAATAGCATGCGTTCTTTAGCCTTTGCTGCTAAAAAGTTTTTTTGCTTAATGTGCCCATAGCCTTTAATATGTGTGGGTACATTAAGTATATCGATGGCCAATTTTGTGTTTTGTTCGTTGAGGTTTTGTGCAATGTAGCTAACCATCGCAAAATATTCATCGATCAATTGTCTTTCTAGTTTTCGCTCAGACGTATAACCAAAAATATCAAATTTTGTCCCACGTAAAATTTTAAGTTTAGCGAGTCCTTTAAAGACAAACATCATCCACGCACCAAACGCTACCTTCTTAGGTGGCTTACCATTTTTATTTTTAATAAAAACAGGCGGGGCAAGGTTAAATTCTAATTTGAAGTCGCCTGTAAATGCATGTTTTAACTTTTCCATGAAGGCTTTATCGGTGTAAAGCCTCGCCACTTCATATTCGTCTTTATAAGCCATAAGTTTAAAGGAATTTTTAGCTACAGCTTCTTTAATTTCATCGTTGTTTAATGAGCTAACGTTATCAATAAGCTCCTTATATTTATCGGCGTAACGCTTGTTTTGATAACTCTGCAAAAATACATAACGTGTTTGAATAATGTCCTTTAAGCTTTGTGATATTTTAATGGTTCCAACTGGTTTTTCTTGTTCTTTTAAAACATCTAAAACCTTTTGTGGGTTATGCGCCATAAGGCGTCCCCATGAAAGGGACTGTATGTTCATGTTCACAGCAACGTTATTGATACGTAGCGCATTTTCAACGGCCTCAATGCTTACAGGTATAAGCCCTTTTTGCAGTGCATAACCGAGCATAAACATGTTGGTGGCAATGCTGTCGCCCATCAGTTTTGTAGATAATTCTGTGGCATTTACATAGTCCGTTAAGTCTGCGTTTAATGCTTTTTGAATATCTTTTTGTATGGCGCTTTCATGCATCGACGTTTCGGTGTCCAGCGTAAATTCTGCTGTGGCAACCATGTGGTTATTGATAATAGAATTGGTTTTTACATTGCTTAAATAAGGTAAAATATCGTGACTGGCACTTACCACCATGTCACAGCCTAATAAAAGGTCGGTGTTGGAGGTTGAAACACGCACGCTGTTTAAATCGTTTGGTGATTTTGCTATTTTGACATGGCTTGCTACCGCGCCATTTTTTTGTGCAAGTCCTGTTTGGTCAAGCACGGTAACACCTTTGCCTTCGGTGTGTGCGGCCATGCCTAAAATGGCACCAATGGTAATAACCCCTGTGCCGCCAATGCCTGTAATAACCATGTTAAAAGGCTTTTCTAAAGGCGCTTCTTTGGCATTTGGTATGTCTTTAAAAATACTTTCAAGCTTGGCGCTGTCTACCTTAGTTTTGCGTAATTCACCGCCGTGTATGGTTACAAAACTTGGACAAAAACCTTTCACACAAGAATAGTCTTTATTGCAGGTTGACTGGTTGATTTGACGTTTGCGCCCAAATTCTGTTTCTTTGGGTTCAATAGAAACGCAGTTGGACTGTTCGCTACAGTCACCACACCCTTCACACACAAGGTCGTTAATAAAAACGCGTTTTGGTGGGTCTATCATAAGGCCACGTTTGCGGCGGCGACGTTTTTCAGCGGCGCAAGTTTGGTCATAAATAATAACTGTTGTACCGCTGACTGTTGTCAGGTGGTCTTGTACGTCTGCAAAGGCATCGCGGTGTTTAACGCTTACGTGTGGTGGAAACGGTTCTTTGTATTTTTGAATATCGTCGCTCACAACCACAATTTTTGATACATTTTCACCATATAATTGCCAAGCAATTTGGTTCACACTTGGACCACCTTCTACGGGTTGTCCTCCCGTCATAGCGACAGCGTCGTTATATAAAATTTTGTATGTTATATTCACCTTAGATGCAACGGCCGCGCGGATAGCCAAAATACCGCTATGTTCGTAGGTGCCATCACCTAAGTTTGCAAAGACATGTTTTTCGGATGTAAACGGTGCTTGTCCAAGCCACTGCACACCTTCGCCACCCATTTGCGAGAAGACATTGGTGTTACGGTTCATCCACATCACCATAAAATGGCAACCAATACCCGCAAGCCCGCGGCTACCAACAGGTACTTTTGTAGATGTATTGTGCGGACACCCTGAACAGTAAAAAGGCAGACGCAATGCTTTGTTGGTGTGTGCTTTTACTTCAAGTTCTTTGTGTTCGAGCGTTTGAAGGCGACTTTGAATAATAGAGCCCGACTTTTCTATACCTAAATGGTTAATAAGCGCACGGGCAATTTGCCCAACGCTTAATTCGCTGTGAATGGGCAGCTGGTAAAAACCGTTTAAGTCGTGTTTACCTGTCACACTTGGCTGCAACCCTGCATCGAATAATATTTCTTTGAGTTGTTTTTCAAGGGTAGGGCGTTTTTCTTCTATCACTAAAATACGGTCTAAGCCTTTGGAAAATTCTGTAATGCCCTTTGGTTCAAGCGGCCAAACCATGCCGACCTTATAAATACGTACACCGAGTTTTTCGAGTTCGGCCTTGCCAAGACCTAACTCTTCTAGTGCTGATAAAGTATCAAGATAAGACTTACCTGCCGTTATCACACCCACTTTGGCTGTGTCACTTTTGTGGGTGGTTTTGTCAATTTGATTGGCATAAGCAAATGCTTGTGCAGCGGATGTTTTTTCGAGCAACCGTTTTTCTTGGTCAAAGCGGTTGTCTGGGTAATGCACATTAAGGTCTTCACTTTTTGTAAAAGTTTGAGGTGCTTTTGTTTTGGGTGTTTTGTTTAAAACAACGCTCGCACTACTTTCAACAATTTCGCTAACACACTTCATGGCTACAATACCACCTGTGTAACGGCTCATGTCCCAACCCATCATGCCGTAGTCTAAATATTCTTGAATGTTTGAGGGGTAAAGTGTGGGAATATCAGCCGAAGCAAGGGCTTGCTCGCTTTGATGCCCAAGGGTGCTTGAAACGCAGGCATGGTCGTCGCCCACAATGACAAGGTAGCCCCCGTTTTTTGACGTACCATTTGCGTGGGCATGCTTAAAACAATCAAGTGCTCTATCAACACCAGGGCCTTTGCCATACCACATACCAAAAACGCCGTCATATTTGGCGCCTTCATAAAGGTTGCTCATTTGACTCCCCCAAACGGCGGTGGCACCTAATTCTTCGTTAATACCTGATGTGAAGGTAATGTGGTTTTCTTTTAATAAGTTGTTGGCTGCCCAAAGTTGTTGGTCAAGTCGTGCAAGGGGCGAGCCACGATAGCCCGAAATAAAACCAGCGGTGTTTAAGTTGTTGGCCACGTCGGCTTGACGGCGCATAAGGGGCAGGCGTACCAAGGCTTGTGTGCCTGTGATAAAAGCGGTGCCTTCATTGGCTGTATATTTGTCGTCTAGCTGAACGTGAAGCAATTGTTTGCTTGCCTGTTTTTTTGCCATTATTTAAGCCCCTCAAAAATATAAGTTCTCAATATGAAAGCACATTTAAAATAAATTGTCCAAGTTTGAACATGTTAAGCTTTTTATTTTTTGACAGCAAAAACAAAAAAAGGCAGCCAAAGCTGCCTTTAAATAAATATACTAAAGCAATTAAACGCTTGCTGCATTCCCACAAGCAAAGCCAGAAGACCAAGCCCATTGGAAGTTATACCCCCCAAGCCAACCTGTCACGTCGACCACTTCGCCAATGAAATATAAGTTTTCAATCTTTTTAGACATCAGTGTTTTACTGTCGAGCTCTTTGGTGGAAACGCCACCAAGGGTAACTTCGGCTTTGCGGTAGCCTTCTGTGCCATTGGGTTTTATGGTGTAGTGCGTGAAATAGCGTTCTATTTCGGCAATGTATTTGTCGCTGACTTGTCCAAGCGGTTTGTTATCAAGGTCGCCCCATTCAAATAGGCGTGACACAAAACGCTTGGCTAAAATTTCGCTTAAAATTGTTTTAAGTTCCGTTTTTGGGTTTTCTGCACGCTTTTCCGATATGAATTCATACCAGTCAAGGTCGGGCAGCATATTTATTTTAATATCTTGTCCTGCCTTCCAGTAAGAAGAAATTTGCAAAATGGCAGGGCCACTCACTCCACGGTGGGTAATTAAAATGTTCTCTCTAAAACTGCGCTTGCCACAACTTACATCGGCATCAATGCTAATGCCGCTTAAGTCGGTGTAACGTTCAAGGTCTTTGGTCGAGAATGTAAAAGGCACAAGCGCAGGTGTTAAAGGGGTGACTTCAAGGCCAAACTGTTCGGCTATTTTATGACCAAAGTTTGTTGCGCCCATCTTAGGGATAGATAAACCACCTGTGGCAATCACCAGTTTTTTGGCTTTGTATTGCCCGCTGTTACAGTTGACGTAAAATAAACCATCGTCTTCTTTTGATACTTTGTTAATGGTCGTATGAAGGCTAATACGTACATTGTGGTCGGCGCATTCCTTTAAAAGCATATCTACAATTTGCTGAGCCGAACCGTCACAAAATTGTTGCCCTAACTTTTTTTCGTGGAAGGCAATGCCGTGTTTTTTAACAAGGGCTATAAAATCGTCTTGTGTATATTGAGCAAAAGCACTTTTGCAAAAATGCTTATTGTTTGAAATATAACGGTCAGCGCTGGCGCCGTGGTTGGTAAAGTTGCAACGCCCACCGCCCGAAATCAGAATTTTTTTACCGATTTTTTCGGCATGGTCAAGCACCAAAACGCGTTGTTTTTTCTTGCCCGATTCAATGGCACACATAAGCCCAGCCCCGCCAGCGCCTATAATTATGGTGTCAAAATTTTGTGTATCTTTACTCATAGGCATAAAATAGCCTTATTTGCGTAAATTACAAGTCTCTAGACAAATTCTTTTTAAAAGAACAAAATATAGTGTCTAAAAAATAAAATAGTTAAAGTTAAATTGAATAAAAAAGGGACACCATCTATGACCAGCCAAGATCCAATTGTTATTGTAAACTATGCGCGCACACCAATGGGGGCATTTCAAGGTGCTTTGTCGGATGTTTCTTCTACCAAGCTTGGAAGTGTTGCTATTGAAGCAGCGGTTGCGCGTAGCGGATTAACAGCAAAAGATATTGAAGAAGTGATTATGGGGTTGGTGTTACCAGCAGGGCTAGGGCAAGCGCCTGCAAGGCAAGCGGCCATTGGCGCAGGTTTACCGCTGAGTACGGCTTGCACAACCATTAACAAAATGTGCGGCAGCGGTATGAAAGCTGTGATGATGGCACATGACCAATTGCTTGCAGGTACAAGTACGGTGATGGTGGCGGGTGGTATGGAAAGCATGACAAATGCACCATATTTATTGCCAAACGCCCGTTCTGGAATGCGCATGGGACACGGTGAGGTGAAAGACCATATGTTTTTAGACGGCCTTGAAGACGCTTACGATAAAGGTAAGCTTATGGGGGTTTTTGCAGAAGCTACGGCGGCTAAGTATGGTTTTACCCGTCAAGCACAAGATGACTTTGCTATAGGATCGGTCAACCGTGCCAATAAAGCCATCGAAGAAGGTGCCTTTAAAGAAGAGATAACACCTGTAGAATTTGAAACACGTAAAGGTGTTACGGTGGTGGACACAGACGAATCCCCCCTTAAAGCGAATGTTGAAAAAATACCAGAGCTACGTGCGGCTTTTGCAAAAGACGGTACGGTAACCGCCGCCAATTCAAGTTCTATCAGCGACGGTGCAGCTGCACTTGTAATGATGAAGCAGTCAGAAGCTGAAAAACGTGGTTTAAAGCCTGTGGCAAAAATTGTGGCGCATGCCAGCAATGCCCACGAGCCAGCATGGTTTACAACAGCACCTGTGGGTGCGATAGAAAAAGTATTCGCCAAAACAGGGTGGAGCGACGACGATGTTGATTTGTACGAAATTAACGAAGCTTTTGCCGTGGTGACCATGGCAGCGATGAAGGACTTAAACCTGCCGCATAGTAAAGTGAACATTCATGGCGGAGCTTGTGCCCTTGGTCACCCTATTGGTGCTTCTGGTGCGCGTATTATCACCACGCTTATTTCAGCTTTGAAGAAAGTAAACGGTACAAAGGGTATTGCAAGTTTATGTATTGGTGGCGGTGAAGCCGTGGCTGTGGCCGTTGAAATTTTATAAGGAACTTGAAAATGCAGTTTAAAGAAGAACATGGTCTTATTGCCGATATGGTGGCGCATTTGTGCGCCGATGAAGTTAGACCACGCGTGGAAGAACGCGATAAAAACAAGGCTTTTCCTAAGGAAGAAATTGACGCCCTTTTTGCACATGGTCTCATGGGCATGACTGTGCCAGAAGAATTTGGTGGTGCGGGCGCAGACTATAAAGCGCAAGGGCTTGCTATTGAAAATATTGCCCGTGCCAACGGCGGGCTTTCAACTATTGTGTGCGTGCAGGCAATGGTGTGTAGTGTGCTGATGAGCTGTGCAAACCAAGCTCAAAAAGAAAAGTATTTACCAAAACTTACAAGCTCATGGGTGGGTGCTTTTGGTCTTACAGAAGCAGGGGCCGGTAGTGACGCTTCGGCTATTAAAACCACCGCCAAAAAAGAAGGTGACTTTTACGTTATAAACGGCAGTAAACAGTTTATTACGTCGGGTAAAAACGGTCAGCTTGCCATTGTTTTTGCGGTGACTGATAAAACCGCAGGTAAAAAAGGCTTAAGTGCTTTTATTGTTGAAACCGACACCAAAGGTTACAGCGCCCCACGTATTGAAGACAAAATGGGGCAACATTGCAGCGACACCGCTCAACTTGTGTTTGAAGACATGAAAGTGCCTGCAGAAAACTTACTGGGTGCCGAAGGTGATGGTTATAAAATTGCTTTATCAAATCTTGAAAATGGGCGCTTAAGCATTGCTGCTCAAAGCTTAGGGCTTGCAAGAGCGGCGTTTGTTGAAGCCTTAGGCTATGCCAAGGATCGCCAAACTTTTGGCAAGGCTATTATTGAACATCAAGCGGTTGGCTTTAAACTGGTTGAAATGAAAACAAAACTCAAAGCAGCCGATCATATGGTTTATGACGCAGCCGACCTTAAAGACGAAGGTAAGCCTTGTCTTGAGGCAGCGTGCATGGCCAAATTATATGCGTCAGAAATGGCAGAAGAAATTGCAAGAGACGCCATTCAAATCCATGGTGGTTACGGCTATTTATGTGATTTCCCTATTGAACGCATTTACCGTGACTTACGTGTGTGCAGTATTTATGAAGGCACAAGCGATATTCAAAAACTGATAATATTAAAAGAAATGCTTAAATAAAAATGATAAAAAAAATAACGCCAGGCGCAAAACTTAAACAGGTTATAAAAGAAGGAGATCCTCTTCAATTATTGGGTGTTTTAAATCCATTTATGATGATGCAACTTGAAAAAAATGGTTTTCAAGCCGCTTATTTAAGTGGGGCGGGGCTTTCTTGTTTTAATTACGGTATTCCTGATGTTGGCGTTGTTGAATTGGATGATTTTGCTTATCACATTGGCTGTATGACAAGGCTTTCAAGTTTGCCATTACTGGCAGATGCCGACACAGGTTTTGGCGACCCCGAAAAAACGGTGCAAACCTACATTAAAAAAGGGGCGGCTGGTTTACATATTGAAGACCAAACAGAAGACAAGCGCTGTGGACATTTAGATGGTAAGTCTATCGTTTCAAAGGCGGAAATGGTTGAGCGTATTAAGGCGGCTGTTAAAGGTAAAACGTCGGGCAGCGTTAAAGATGAAGATTTTGTTATTATGGCGCGTACTGACGCCCTTGCAACCGACGGTTTTAACGCTGCTGTTGAACGTATTATATCTTACGTGGAAGCGGGTGCTGATGCTGTATTTGCCGAGGCTATGCCAGACCTAGAACAGTATGACCGTATACGCGGTGCTATTGGTCCTGATGTACCGCTTTTGGCAAACGTAACCGAATACGGTAAGATTGATCTCTACACAGCCAAGCAGTTAAAAGAGCATAAAGTTGACATCGTTTTATACCCTGTTTCATTGGCGCGTGGCATGCATGGTTTGGTGAATAATTGGATGGCGGAAATTCAAAAAACAGGCACCACACAAGGTATGGTCGATAGGGGCGAATTGCGTCCACGCAGTGAATATAATGCCATATTAAATTATGACCCAACAACAGACAACCGAGAAACAACATTAGAGCGTTTAAGAGAAATCAAAAGAAGGTAAATAGCATGACAAAAAAAGTAGGCGGATTGGCGGGTATTAGCGCTGGAGAAACAAAGATTTCATCAGCGGGCGGAGCGCATAATTTACGTTACAGAGGCTATAGTATTTACGACCTTTGTGAACATGCCTGTTTTGAAGAAGTTGCACACCTTTTGGTGCATGACCATTTGCCAAATAAAGCTGAACTTGTCGCTTATAAAAAGCGTTTGCATGCCCTGCGTGATTTACCAAAAGAGCTTAAATTTGTGCTCGAACAAATTCCAACCGACACACACCCCATGGACGTGATGCGTACAGCGGTTTCATTCTTAGGTAATATTGAACCAGAAAATGAATTGAATGATCAGTTTGAAGTAACCGACCGCCTCATTGCAACGTTTCCAGCTATTTTAAATTATTGGTGGCATTACACGCGTGACGACAAGCGCATTGAATGTACAACAGAAGCTGAAGGCGTAGCTGAACATTTTCTCACTCTTTTACATGGCAAAAAACCATCTGACTTACACATTAAAATGATGGAAATTTCTCTTATATTATATGCAGAGCATGAGTTTAATGCATCAACCTTTACAGGACGTGTGATTGCCGCAACGCTAAGCGATATTCACAGTGCTGTTACTGGTGCTATTGGTGCTTTGCGTGGGGCACTGCATGGTGGGGCAAATGAAATGGCAATGGAGCTTATTTCTAAATTTAAAACACCTGAAGAAGCTCAAAAGGGTGTTATGAGAATGCTAGAAAATAAAGAACTTATTATGGGGTTTGGACACCGTGTTTATACAGAAGCCGACCCACGTAACCGTGTGATAAAAGTATGTTCAAAAAAATTAGCCGAGGACGCAGATAATATCAATTTATACAATATATCAGAGGCGATAGAAAAAGTGCTATGGGACGAAAAACATATGTTCCCGAATTTAGATTTTTACAGCGCTTCAGCATATCATTTTATGGGTATTCCAACGGGCATGTTTACGCCTATTTTTGTCATGAGCCGCATAACAGGCTGGGCTGCACACATATTCGAACAACGCGCCAATAACAAACTTATTCGCCCTGCAGCCGACTATACAGGCCCTGCAGACCGCGACTATGTGAATATTGAAAATAGATAGGGTAAAAAAATGAGCGCAGTCGAACAAAATATTCGTGGTGAATATGACAAGGTTATAAGTGATATTGCAGATTATGTCATGAACTTTGATGGCTATTCAAATGAATCGATAGAAACGGCACATTATTGCCTGATGGATAGTTTGGCTTGCGCCATGCTTGCACTTGAATTCCCTGCCTGCGTGAAGCATTTAGGCCCTGTGGTTGAAGGGACGGTGGTACCCCATGCCACGCCTATTCCAGGCACAAAACATAAACTTGACCCTATTAAAGCAGCGTTTGATATTGGCTGTATGATACGTTGGCTTGACTATAACGACACATGGCTTGCGGCTGAATGGGGTCACCCCAGCGACAACTTAGGTGCTATTTTAGCGGTGGCAGACCATGTAAGCCGAAAAAATATAGCGCAGAATAAAGCGCCATTAACCATGCAAACGGTTTTAGAGTGCATGGTGCAAGCGCACGAAATTCAAGGCTGTTTAGCGCTTGAAAACAGCTTTAATAAAGTTGGTCTTGACCATGTTTTATTGGTTAAAATAGCGTCGACTGCGGTGGCGGCTAAACTTTTAGGTGCCGATTTAGAAACAGTTAAAAGTGCGCTTTCCCAAGCCTTTGTTGACGGGCAAAGCTTGCGCACATATCGCCACGCACCTAACGCAGGGCCACGTAAAAGCTGGGCGGCGGGTGACGCAACCTCAAGAGCTGTCCGCTTGGCCTTTACAGCGCTTACAGGCGAAGTGGGGTATCCAACGGCATTAACTGCGCCTGTTTGGGGTTTTTATGACGTTTTATTTAAGGGTAAACCTTTTAAATTTCAGCGTGACTATGGCAGCTATGTGATGGAAAATGTGTTGTTTAAAATTTCTTTCCCTGCCGAGTTTCATGCCCAAACAGCAGTAGAATGTGCTGTAACTTTGCACAGTGATATTCATGATAAATTAGACGAAATTGAACGTATTGACCTGATAACGCACGAAAGTGCTATCCGCATTATTTCAAAAGAAGGGCAACTTTATAACCCTGCTGACCGTGACCACTGCTTGCAATATATGGTGGCGTGTGGCTTGTTATTTGGCAACCTTGAAGCCAAGCATTACGAAGATAATGTTGCATGTGACAAGCGCATTGATGCCTTGCGTTCTAAAATGGTGGTGCAGGAAAATAAACAATTTAGCGCCGACTATCATAACCCCGAAAAAAGGTCTATTGCCAATGCGGTGCAAGTAACCTTTAAAGACGGTTCTCAAACAGAGCTTGTCACGGTGGAATATCCGATTGGTCATCGCAGGCGCCGTGCGGAAGGAATGCCTGTATTGGTGAATAAATTTAAAGATGCCATCCATAATCACTTTGGTAGTAAAAAATCAGACGACATTATTACGCAAATGGGCGTAAATGACTTTAAGTCTATGCCTGTGCATACTTTTATGGATATGTGGAAACTTTAGTTAAGCGGCTGTAGAGCTTCTATCTTCGTTTTGGCGTAATTTTTGGACGTAATTAAGCATTTCGTCGTAGGACATTTTTTTACGCTTTATACTAAAATGAAAAGGTTTCTTATCTTTTTCCTCTAAAATAGAATATGTGCCATCAGAGGCATAAAGAATGAGAAATCCATTTATTTGCATTAAGTTACTTTCTAGCTCGTTAAGTTTCATACCTAATTATGGGTATTATATATGTGTAATTCAAGCTGTAGGTGTTGTCCTATAAGCTTTTTATGGGTTTTTAGATACTTGTGATTTTGCATTTTTGTAAAGATTTTAATAAGCTTATGGACAGTTTTGACGTTGACTGGTATTTTCTTATAATGTGAAATAAAAAGGTGTTTTAAGAATATGCAAGATTATATGATTTTCGTTTATGTGGGTGTACCTGTATTGGTGCTTTATTTTTGGTATGTGAGTATTATTTCTAAGCGTAATAAAGCGCAAGAAAGTTATTCAGGTATTGATATACAACTTAAAAAGCGCACAGACCTTGTCCCTAATATCCTTAAAATTGCACAAAAATTTATGGACCATGAAAAACTGTTGTTAACAGAAATCACAGAACTACGCACAAAGGTTCTAAAAGCGTCTGAATCACAAAATAATGAAGAACGTTTTAAATTAGAAGGCATGCTTGAAAATAAAATGTCGGGTTTAATGGTTGCTGTAGAAAACTACCCAGACCTGAAGTCACAAGAGTCTATGGTGGAAGCTCAGCGTGTGTATGCGGATGTGGAAGAACATATTTCAGCAGCACGTCGTAGTTACAATGCGTCTGTCACAGCGCTGCATAATGCCATTCAAATTTTCCCAGGGACAATTTTAGCCGCGATGCTAGGTGTTAAACCTATGGCCTTTTTTGAAGCAAGCGAAGCCGATAAAAAAGATGTCAATGCAAGCGACTATTTAAAGTAAGCTTATAAATTGCCAGAAGATATTGAAAAAATAAAAGAACGCTTGCGCCCACACTTAAGTAAGTTAGAAGCTTTAAGAGTTGAATGTTATGCCACATATCTTAAGCGTAAAGATTTGGCTTTATATATAGGTGTGCCTTTAGTAGTTATCGCTTTAGGTTTAGAACTTTTTTATATGGGCGGGCTTCCTGTTATTGGTTTTATTTTGGGTGCGCTGATTTATTATTGGGTGCATGCTTGTTTGAAGCCCTATAAATTGTCTTATAAAAAACTTGTTTTACCAGCTGTATTGAAAGGTTTTGGCGACTTTAAATATGATGTTAGCGGCTGTATTGATATGGACAAAATTAAAAAAACGCATATTACCCCATATTATAACCGTATCAAATCTGATGATTATTTTCATGGAAACATAGACGATATTCACTTTGAATTTTGTGAGCTGAAACTACAAGTTAAACGTGATAAAAACACGAGCACCGTTTTTAAAGGGGCGGCCATTTTATTGACGATGCCATTTGAATTTCAGGCGCATACAACAGTGGGTCGAGATATCGGGAAATTTGCGAATTTTTTAAAAGACAAACTTAGCAATAAAGAGTCTGTCAGGCTAGAGAATCCAGAATTTGAAAGACGATATGAAGTCTATTCAACCGACCAGCAAAGTGCACGCTATATTTTATCGCCTGCTATGCTTGAACGTTTGATTGATCTAGATACACTATTTTATAAAAAATTAACAATAGCCAAAATTTCAAAAAATAAAGACCTATTAGAAGCGCATATCTCTAATATGAAAGGCTGTATGGAGTGCGAGTTTTGGGGGCAATATGCGTTGTTTATGGTGCCGTTTACAGTTAATTTGTTTGAAGCGCCCTCTATTGAAAAAACAGTCTATGACCTCGATGATATATCCTTCATTCAAGATGAAATTGCTATGATGACAGGTATTATTCAGCAATTAAAAATAGATTATTTAGCAGCGCGGAAAAAGGCATACGGTAAAATAGCTCAATCTTAGATATTTATCTTTAAGGTTTTATAGTTCTTTAACTAATCGCATGCCAACGTGGCTTGGCACTTTACCTGTAGAACAGCCCCCACCAATAGGGTTTTTAATGAAATAGGGTAGATGGACACGGTCATTGCCTTGCAATATACGAATGCCGCATTCACGGCGATCTTTTAAAATAGCTGTATCAACATATTCTAGGCTTTTCCCTTTTGATGCACGCCAACAGCTGAGCGTCCACTCTGTGGTACTGCCATTCATATCGTGAACGCCCCAATTATTTGCACCAAAATCACCTTTGGATTTGGTTTCTTCTCGCCTGATGTCTTGCTTGAATAATAAATCTTCGTCCACAAATTTTTTAGGTGTGTAGGGCTTGCCTTCGTGGGCAACATAAAGCCATTCTTCTTCTGTGGGTAGCCTGTAATTTTCGCCTGTTTTATCTGAAAGCCATTGGGCATAGGTCGCCGCATCTTGCCAGCTGATATTTGTCATGGGATGGTTTGGCGTTTGCCATGAACGTTGTCTTTTAGCATTTTTACAAATACCATCATCTGTGCAGTCTTGCCATTGTTTGCGAGTAATTTCATATTTGCTTATGGCAAATGGTTTTGTAAACGTAACGTCTTTTTCTATATAACTTAAACCTACCACACTTTCTGTAATCGGCATAAATATAGTGAATTCACCTGTAGGTATTTGTACAAATTCAATATTGTGAATTGTTGATGTGGTTATTAGCTTTTGTGGTTCTGCGTTTTTAGAAAGGCGAAAGGTATAGTCTAAACCTATAATAATAAGGCTTATGACTATACCTAACGTAATGTGCTTAACCATTTTCATGGACGTGTTACTTTGTGATTTCGGTTGGTGCTTTAACTTGTTTCATTAAGTCGTTGTCCCATTCACCGTCTACAACAAAGTGAGCTGTAGCACCTTTCATAACACCTTCAATAAGGTTGTGGTTTAGATAAGCATAAGTACCAGGTTGTTCAAATGTGTACATTGCTGCACCAGCAGAACCACCAGGGATAAACCATGTTTCTAAGTTTGTTTGTGGTTTATCGTTGAATGAACCTTTTTCCCAAACAAGGCTACCGTGTCCACCAATAAGGTGTGGGCGCGTATCTCTGTTCGCTTGAGAGTGAATAATAAGCACAGTTTCACCAACTTTAGACTTCATAGCATTGTCACCAGTGAGCGCACCTCTAGCACCATTAAATACAATATGGCTTGGTGTTAAAGTGTTCATAACGGCAATTGTGTCGTCATAGCCATCGAAAATTTCTTCATACTGTTTGTATTCGCCATTTTCATCCTTAGCAACGTAGAAGTCTTGTTCACCAATATAAAACGCTTTATCATAAGTCACAGGTTTTCCGTTTTCGTCTTTTAGCCCGTCACGTGGGAGAATTGTGATCGCGCCATTCATTCCTGACACAACGTGCCAAGGAATCATAATACCTCCAGGTGCGCAGTGGTAAACAAAGGTACCTGGACGAGTAGCCTTAAATCTTAAAACAACTTCTTCACCCGGTGAAACGTGGGTTAAACCACCGCCACCAAGCGCTCCAGTTGCTGCGTGGAAGTCAATGTTGTGTTCCATAGAGTTTGTTTCAGGGTTTACAAGCGTTAATTCAACATAGTCACCTTCATGGGCAATAATCATAGGGCCTGGAACAGTGCCGTTATAAGTCATGGCCCAAACTTTGGTGCCGTCGTCGTCGATTTCTAATAATTTTTCTTCAATTTCTAATCGAACTTGAACGACTTTTGGCCCACCTTTAGCTACTTGATCGTGCTTTGGTACAAATGGAGGTGCAACAAGTTCTTGTGTAACGCGTGGCAGGCTGTCTGCGGGTTCGCTTAATGCGACATTACTGACCGACGTTAAAAGCGCCGAAGCAAGAAATAGATTTAAAATGAGTTTTGTTTTCATTGGTGTAATCCTTAATTTTATAACAATCATTTCTAGTATGAATAAATAAACTTTACGCTTCTTTTTATGCTTAATCAAGTAATACCTACAAAAAAATTGTGGTTATTATTTTTTGTCAAAAAAAATAGGCACCTATCCTGTGAGCTATTTAAAATTCTAGCTTATATTATTCATAATCTCTAACATATATTATGTTCATTAAGCATGGCAAAAACAACCTTTGTGGTTATCTATTTTGATCTATCTTTTAGGAAATATATATGGGAATTTTAAAATAAGTGGTAGGGCGAGAGGGACTTGAACCCCCGACCAAAGCATTATGAGTGCTCTGCTCTAACCAACTGAGCTACCGCCCCACTTGGGGAAGAGTTATATCTTATACTTTAGCAATGGTCAAGCAGGCTTCGTCGTATTAAGTGACAATAAAGCCAAAGAGAGTGTCTTTTAATGATGTGAAATGATTTAAAATGTTGGAAAAACGTGACGTGTGCATATAACTTTGGCAAAATGAATTACAAAATAAATTAAAGGATGACTAAAATGACTGAAGAGTTTCGTACTGAATATGACACCATGGGTACAGTAAGCGTACCAGCAAACCGTTATTGGGGTGCTCAAACACAAAGGTCATTGGAAAATTTTGAAATTGGTGAAGAAAAGTTACCAATCGAACTTATTCGCTCATTTGCTATCCTTAAAAAAGCGGCGGCCACTGTAAATGCCGACCTTGGTTTGCTTGACCGTGATATTTCTGCGAACATTTGCAAAGCGGCTGATGAAGTTATCAATGGATATTTAAACGACCATTTTCCTTTGGTTGTTTGGCAAACAGGAAGTGGAACGCAAACAAACATGAACGTGAATGAAGTTATTGCAAACCGTGCCATTGAAATTATGGGTGGTGCGCTTGGTTCTAAAACGCCTGTACACCCGAACGATAACGTAAACTACGGGCAATCTTCAAACGACACATTTCCAACGGCTATGTATATTGCCGCACTTGAAGCCGTAGAAGGTTCTGTTATACCAGCACTTGAAAAAATGCACGATGCGCTTGAAACAAAGGCGGAAGCTTTTCGTTATATTATTAAAATTGGTCGCACGCACTTGCAAGACGCCACACCGCTTACACTTGGACAAGAGTTTTCAGGTTACGCATCTCAAATGAGCCATAGCATACGCCGCGTCAAAGAATCATTAGATGGACTGCGTGAACTTGCAATTGGCGGTACAGCTGTAGGTACAGGCTTAAACACACATCCTGAATTTGGTGAACGCGTGGTGGTTGAAATTTCTCGTTTAACCAACCGTCATCACATACAAGCTGAAAACTTATTTGAAGGATTGGCTGCGCACGATGCAATTGTGCATTCAAGTGGTGCGCTTAAAACAGTTTCGGCATCCTTAATGAAAATAGCAAACGATTTACGCTTGTTAGCTTCAGGACCACGTTGTGGTTTAGGCGAGCTTATTTTACCTTCAAATGAACCGGGTAGTTCTATTATGCCAGGTAAAGTAAACCCAACACAGTGCGAAGCTATGACAATGGTATGTGCGCAAGTGGTTGGCAACGATGCAGCAATAACAATTGGTGGTATGAACGGTCATATGGAACTGAACGTTTTTAAACCAGTGATGATCTTCAACTTCTTACAGTCATGTCGTTTAATGGCAGACGCCTGCAATAGCTTTACAGATAAATGTTTGGTTGGTATTGAGCCAAACCACGAGCGCATTGAACGTAACTTAAACGAATCATTGATGTTGGTGACAGCTTTAAACCCACATATTGGTTATGACAAGTCTGCAAAGGTTGCGAAAAAAGCCCATGAAGAAGGTCTTACATTAAAAGAATCTGCTGTTGCGTTAGAGTTTTTGACTGCAGACGAGTTTGACAACCTTGTACGTCCAGAAGAAATGATAGGGCCAAAAGAGAAGTAATTTAAAGTAATTTAATTGAAGGGTAATAGGGGTAAAAATGCGCGGGGTTCATGTTTTTATAGCGTTTACATTGGCGGTTGTTTTAATGACAGGTGCTTATTATGCCGTTTGGCAATATTCAATGATGCGTACAGTTCATGCATTACCTGAAATATTAAGTGAAACAATGCCGGGTGTTGTAAAATTTAATAACATCGAAGTTGAATTTCACCCCTTTCACCCGACTGTAACGTTAAAAGACACTACAATTGTGATGCGTGATAGTAAAACAGGTGGTTCTGTTGTTGTAAGCATGGGCGATGTGAAGTTAGATGTTGTGCCGTTTGAGCTTCGAAAAATAAATGTGCAAGTGCCAGAAAACATAACAATTGTGACAACGCATAAAAACCGTAGCCACGACTACCGTGTCAACTTAATAGAACCAACGCTTGAGCTTAATAAGGTAAAAGATAATTATAACGCTATTATTTCTGTGAGCGGTATGATTGTAAAAGGACGCCAAAAGGGCTTTTTCAGTAATATCATTAAATCGGGGTACAGCTATATTTCTAAAGACATTGAACCAGGTGAATGGGCGTTTATGTTTAACAATTTAGACCTGCGTGCATTGCCTGCCTTCAAAAAAACAGACATCATTCGATCTCTTTCAGCTGTGTGGTATGCACGTGGTTTAAGGGATTTCCCAGCTGCTTATGTAGTTTCTGCTGCGGGTGCGAAGGATAAAGTTGTATTTGATTCTATGTTAATGGATGTCTTTAATGGCATGGCAGAAAAAAGTAAAATTACAGTGAATGAAGCACGTTTAGCTTATGATGATACTTGGTATTCATATAAGGGTGACGTTGAGTTGGATGAAGGTTTGTATATTGAAGCACAAGGTGTGCTTTCCACCAATAAATTTGCCGATATGTTGGGCGGCATTAAGGACATTATGGGCGGTTTTCCTATTGCGTTAACATATATGATGGACAGCATAGGGGCAGGCGAAAATAAAACGCAAAGTATTGATGTAGGGGTTGAAAAAAGAATTATGACCATCAACGGCGCGCCTGTTGGCGTGATGGACACGGTACCAGAGTTGATACATTTGCACGGCAGGGGGATAAAATAAAATGAAGCCAATTTGGAAACCATCACCAAACTTTTCAAAGCGTGAACAGGAAATTAAATATATTGTTTTGCATGGCACATGGATGGACAGCACACAGGCTGCACTTGACCGCTTATGTAGCGAAGAAGCGGGCGTGAGTTGTCATTATTTAATCGATGAGGAAGGTAAGCTTTATCAATTGGTAAAAGACACATGTGTTGCGTGGCATGCGGGTATTAGTGCATGGAAAAATGATGTGAGTATTAACCAATACAGCCTTGGTATAGAACTTTCAAACCCTGGTAATGGTGTTAAATATACAGAGGCGCAGTATAAAACACTGACCATTTTACTTAAAGTATTGCTCAGCATCCACCATTTAGATGGCACAGCTGTTTTGGCGCATAGTGACATAGCGCCCGACCGCAAAGACGATCCAGGCGTTGCCTTTGACTGGAACCGTTTATATGAATCAGGAGCGGCTTTACCTATTATTGAAGATGCAAACCCAAGCTATGTGCAGTTGAAGTTTGCAGGTTATGTGGGTCGGGAAGACGTGGTTAAAGCAGCCTACGCTTTAAGATAAAAATCTGGGTATAAACCGAAAAAAACACCCTTAAAAGGGTGTTTTTTTATAACGTAATAAAATAAAGGCAGTCTACCTATAAGCCGGGTCATGTACTCTTGCAACATTATATTGCAAGGCGATTATCATTCATCTAGGCGTTACATTACTATAACGCTCAAGCAACCTACCCGTTCCCTCTCACGCGAGAAACGCTTACCTAAAGAACACTCTAGGGCGGAGAACCTATTTGGTCTTGCACCGGATGGGGTTTACCATACCCAACGCTGTTACCAGTTTGGTGGTGCGCTCTTACCGCACCGTTTCAGCTTTACCTGTGCCTTAAAAAGGCCATCGGAAGTCTATTCTCTGCTGCACTTTCCGTCGGCTTGCGCCGCCTGGACGTTATCCAGCATCCTTCTCTATGGTGCCCGGACTTTCCTCTCGTTTATAAATAAACCAGCGATAATCCAGTAAACTGCCTAAAGGGGGTTATACATAATAAAAACAAAAAAAGCTAGCTTTGTTCTGTAAGGGTTGAAATGTGTTTGAATAAGCCCCATTATATAAACCATACATATACATTTTCTTTTAAACAGGTCCCCCCTGTAAGTGAGGTCTTATGACTGCTCCAACCATTCAGTATGCTGATATGACGTTAACCCTTTCATACGACTTAGACAAACTAGCTATGTCGTTTGAAGGTCAAGAACAAGATGCGCTTGAACAAGTACGTCACTTGTATGATCAATACAGAAGTTCTTTGTCTTTTGCTTGTGATGTTTGTGATAACAGTACACACGGTGCAACTGCTGGCGCTTTTGTGCTTCATGCAACGCTTGTCTATGAAAAGGACGACAACAAAGAAGCCTTGCGCCTTGATTTTATCAAAGCCATGGCAGAGCTTTTAGCTGAAAATGAAAATACAGGTATCTTCTCTCATGAAGGTGCTGATATTTCTCTTAAAATGGCGGATCATAATCAAGCTGAATATGATCTTTACCTGACGGAGGCACGTGCAGACCAGCCCGTTCTTTCAGAGGTCCGTGAAGTTGAAATGTCTTTTTCAGGCGACGCTTGTCTTCACATTGACATTGACACAACATATGCTGTTGAAGAAGTGGGTGAGGCAGATGCTAAAAAAGTAATAGAAGATTTGTTAAAGGCAATAGCGCTTTATGCAAAAGAAAGTTTAAATAGCGTTTGTTATTTTAAACAGACATCTTCTGTCGACGATAATGACGGCTTTATTGATGTTTATTTTAACTTGAAAAAGCCGCCTCAAGGCGACTATGAAAACATTTACGCATACATTATTAAGTTAAATGAATGTGTTAGTGAACTTCAAGAGAACTTAAACAAAATAAGCGAGGCAGCCCTTGCCACTTTATATGTGGCACGTGAACATGAAAGCATTGCTGCGAAAATTATATTCACAGAAACAGCCGCACAATAAATCAATATCGATATAAAAAAGCCTCCGTTAGGAGGCTTTTTTCATGCACGCATTATGTGGGGTAATAGGCCTCATAACACTTGCGTTACTTTAAAAAGCTAAAGCTTTCCTTTTCACGCCATGTTCTTTAAACAGGTTCAGTTATTTGAACTTTCACCTTTTGCTGTTCGGTACCATATTGCATAACCACACTTGGAAAAGCTGTGCTGATACTATTAAATTTAGACGTTTCCCCACGTAATTGTCCGCATGCGGCTAAAATATCTTCGCCACGTCCGCGGCGCACATTCACGTCCACACCCGCAGATGCAATCACATCTCTAAACGCTTCAATAGCTTGGTCGGTTGAGCGCTCAAATGGGCTACCTGGCCATGCATTGAAGGGAATAATATTCACAAACGAAGGAATGCCTTCAATAAGTTTTACGAGCATTTTCGCGTGTTTAATGCTGTCGTTTGTGTCTTTCAACATCACATATTCCCATGTAATGCGGCGGTGTTCTTTAAGCGGGAAGGCACGCAGGGCGGCCATCAACTCGTCAACATCCCATTTTTTGTTCACAGGCATAATTTTTGTGCGTGTTTCATTGTCGGGTGCGTGAATAGAAATAGCGAGGTTGACCCCTAATGATTTGGCAATTTTACCAATGTTTTCTACCATACCACTGGTTGAAATGGTAATGCGGCGGCTGCCATATCCAAAGCATTTTTCGTCCATCAGCACGTTGTTTGCACTTTCAACGTTTGGCCAGTTAAACAATGGTTCACCCATGCCCATAAATACAATGTTACTTATAATACGCTTAACTTCTACGCCTTGCTCTTTCTTTTTGGTGTTGCCAATGGCTTGTATCATCCATTCGTCATTAAAACCCGATTTTTTAATGTGCGCTTCAAGGTTAAAAGGGTTGTCGCTCCACTGTCCAAGGCGTTTGGCAGCCATCCATACTTGTGCCACAATTTCGCTACGTAATAAGTTGCGTGAAAGGCCTTGTGTGCCTGTATGGCAAAAACGGCAATTGAGTGTGCATCCTACCTGCGAAGAAACGCAAAGCGTACCGCGGTTTGGTTCTGGGATAAAAACAGTTTCAATGTCGTGGCCGTCGTGCAGCTTGAATAGCCATTTAACGGTACCGTCTTTTGAAACCTGCTCTGTAATAAGCTGTAATTCTTCAAATTGAACATGTTCTTTAAGTTTTAAAGCATCTTTTTTGCTGATGTTTGGCATTTCTTCAGGGTCTAAAATACCCTTTTCATATATCCAACCCATAATTTGCCCAGCACGAAATGCAGGTAACCCTGCTTCCTTAACGCGTGTTTTTAACCCACCTAAAGTCAGGCCAAAAATATGCTCTTTTACTTGTGTTTGCTTGTCCATATGCAGAACATAGGGTTGTTAAGGGCGAATTGCAAGCGGCAAAACAATAATTTTTGAATTTGACATTTAAAACAGGGTCGTATAAACATAAAACACATCAAAATTTATTCAATTTATTGGATATTCCCTTTTTTATCCTTTTATTTCTCTTTTATTATGTGAGGTATCAATATGCGATCCTTTTTAATAGCAGTGTCTTTGTTTGCAATCACGGTTTTAAGCGCTACGGCGCAGGCCGAAATTTCTACCCCTACTTGCGCGCAGTACCGCGTCGCCCAAGAAAATTATTTTTTATCTGAAATAAGCCAGTATGTGCCAGCAACACAAATGGAATCTATTAAAGTATTCGTGAATAACGTTACCTATGGGCGTTACGGTAATATAAATGGTGGTATTTCTATTGTTGCCACCAAAAATAGCTTGGTGGCGCATGTTAATATAAATGACCGTCCAGCTGTTATTATGGTAGGGCGTGCTTGTCCTTAAAATAAAATATCGAATTTAAAAGAAGGCTTTATGCCTTCTTTTTTTATGCGCCATACTTCAAAGCTTGACGTTTTTTAAAAAAGACGTATCTTGCTGGTTATAAATAAATTTATTGAAAAAGGGAGTTATCATGCGTTTAGCCATAGCAGGTGCCACAGGAAATGTTGGGCGTGAAATTATACGTTTACTCGAAGAAAGCGCAACGCTACACCTTGGTGTAAAGCCTGTATTTTTGAGTTCAAGTGTAAGCGAAGGTGAAGAAATTCCATTTGGAGACGATGAAATTTCAGTTAAATCTTTAAAAGATTATACTTTTGGTCAAATTGACGTGATTGTTTTTGCCACACCGGCTGAAGTGAGCAAGGTGTACATCCCACAAGCCTTAGAAAAGAACGTGCAAGTGATAGACCTTTCTGGTGCCTACCGAACAGACGAGGGGACGCCGATGATTGTTGACGCTGTGAATGGTGCGCTTGTGACGAAAGAAACGCCACAAATCTCTATCCCAGACGTGGCGACTGTGCAGTTGGCAACGGTTATTGCGCCTTTATTGAAGAAGGCAGAGCTCAAGCGTGTAGATTCAACTTGTATGTATCCAACAAGCCGTGCGGGTAAAATGGCGATGGATGAACTTTTTGCACAATCAGCAGGTTTACTTGGCGGTGCAGGAAGTGGTGATGAAATGGAAGGACAAGAATTTAAAGCGCAAGTTGCTTTTAATGTTATTCCGCAGGTGGGTGATTTTACAGGTGCTAATACAGAGGCAGAAACGGCGCTATTGCTTGAACTTAACCGTGTGCTTAAAACACCAACACCTGTGCTTTCAACAGCAGTTTATGTGCCAACATTTGTAGGTATGAGCCAAAGTGTAACGCTTGACTTTAATGGTGTTATTACAGCAGGTGATGTACGTGATATTTTAGGAAAAATTGAAGGTGTCAGTGTTATTGACGCACCAGAGAAATGTGAATATTCAACGCCATATGGAACCGCAGAAACAAGTCATATTTTTGTGTCACGTGTGCGTGATAACCCTTTAACGCCTGGTGCTATTAAATTATGGCTCACATGCGATAACTTACGTACAGGTGCAGCCCTGCAGGTGGTGAAAGTGTTAGAGCGTTTGCTTTAATACTGTTGTAGCCAAAATAAAAAGCTCTTCTAAGGAAGAGCTTTTTTGTATGCGGCTATGAATTTTTATTTATTTAAAGTGCGGCGCAGTGTGTTTAAGTAAGGTTCTGGGTCGCAATTGTTTTGTTGATAGCTCGTGCCCCAAAGGGTGGCTTTAAGTATGCGGTTATTATCTTTGATAAGGTCTCTACCTGTTATGCCGCTCAGGTTTTCGTCTACCTTTTGCATAATAGCTTTGCAGATTTGTTGTTGCTGCTCATAAACACTGGCAGCGTGAGCTGTGTTTGCAGTTACCAAAACAATGGCAATCGCTGATAATTTGAAAAGAATAGGCATGTTTTAAAACCTTTTTATGATTTATTTTTTCTTATAATAATGCATAAATCTCAAAATATAAAGGGTTAGACATATCTATTTTTTTATTAAGGAACTCATAAAGTTTAGATTTATCGCATTTGTTAAGCGCCATAGCGCTACTGCTTGTGCGAATATTTTGTACGGTTTCGTCTTGTTGGCTGTATATCTGTCCTTCGCGGATAACTTTTGAGATGTTGTTTTGAATTTGAGATGTGAGTGTTTGGCACTTATTTGTGCTTTGTGTGCTTTGCGTGTTGGCGTTCATGCTCGATTCAAGTAATTTAAAACGGCTATTGTCTTGTGCATGGCTTAAATTAACACCGACAATAACGAATATACAAAATATCAAAACAAAAATGGCATTGTATAAAACAAATTTTTTTGAGTACCGCATAGCTATTCCTTTTTTAAAGTTCTTCTTTTGTTAATTTAATCATACATATATAAAGTATGAGTTGATGGTGGTTTATTTTGTATTATACCTATTAACGTCATTTCTTCCTCTAAAGGTATATGGGTTTATCATATGAATAGGCTTCAATTGTATGTTTTTTCTTACTTACTTTTCATGTTAAAACTTGCTATAGTGTGCGGGTAAGAAATATTAAAAAGAATAAAGGTTTTATAAATGCGTCGTCATGATCTCGTTATTGTAGGTGCTGGTTTAGCTGGTTTACGTGCAGCTTTTGAAGGTATTACAGCTGGTTTGGATACTGCAGTTATCTCTAAAGTTCACCCTTTAAGGTCGCACTCATGTGCTGCTCAAGGTGGTGTAAACGCTGCCATTAACCCAGAAGATAATTGGGAAGATCACGCCTATGACACGGTTAAAGGTGCCGACTGGGTAGGCGATGAAGATGCCATTGACCTTATGTGTAAAGAAGCCCCGCAAGCGGTACTTGATATGGATGAGATGGGTTGCCCATTTTCACGTGAAGATGATGGTACAATTGCGCAGCGCCCATTTGGTGGTGCCAGTTTTCCGCGCACAGCTTTTGCAGCCGACCGTACAGGTCATGCGATGCTGCACACATTGTGGGAACAAGCCGTTAAAAACGGCGTACACATTTATGAAGAATATCACTTGTTAAAAGTTTGTGTTGATAAGGAAACAAACCGCACATCGGGTATTATTTCTATGGATATTAAAACAGGGCAGGTAGAATACATTGCAGCGAAAGCAGTATTGATTGCCACAGGCGGTTACGGGCGTTTATTCGCTTCTAACACCAACGCTATGATTAACACAGGTGACGGTATTGCATTGGCAATGAAGGCGGGTGCACATGCGGCTGACCTTGAGTTTGTGCAGTTCCACCCAACAGGTTTAAAATCATCAGGTATCCTTATTAGTGAAGGTGTGCGTGGTGAAGGGGCTTATTTAATCGGTAAAGACGGAAAGCGCTTTATGGATAAATACGCACCAAACAAAAAAGAGCTCGCATCACGTGATGTTGTGTCACGTAGTGAAATGTTAGAAATTATGAATGGTAACGGTGTAGACGGTGCTATTTTCTTAGATGTGCGCCATCTTGGGCGTGAGAAAATCTTAGAAAAACTGCCTCAAATTCGTCAGCTATCTATTGACTTTGAAGGTGTTGATCCGATTGATGAGCCTATTCCTGTGAAACCAACTTGTCATTACACAATGGGCGGTATTCGCACAAACAAATTGGGGCATTCTAAATTAGAAGGCTTGTTTGCAGCGGGGGAAGCAGCTTGTGTTTCTGTGCATGGTGGTAACCGCTTGGGTGCAAACTCACTTCTAGAAACTATTGTTTTTGGTAAAATTACAGGTAAAGAAATGGTGCGTTATGTTAATGAAGAAGGTTCAAGCGAACCAGAAGTTGATTCTGATGAAATGGTCGAAGTACAAAAAATGATTGCTGAGCTTAAGGCACGTCCAAAAGAAGGTGGTATTCGTCCAGCGGATATACGTATTCCTTTGTCAGAAGCGCTTAACGATAACTGTAGCGTCTTTCGTGATGAGGCGCGTTTAAATAAAGCACTTGCTTCTGTTGAACAAGCGAAGGCTGACTATAAACGTGTTTACATTGACGATAAGTCAGACGCATTTAATACAGACCTATTAACGACACTTGAACTTGGTAATTTAATTGCGTTGGCTGAAGCAACTGTACGCAGTGCGATTGCACGTACAGAATCACGTGGCGCACACACAAGGGAAGAGTTCCCTGACCGTAACGATGCAGAGTGGATGAAACACACGCTTTCTATCTGGGATGCAAAAAATGAAATAGTAAAATTAGATTACGAGCCAACACGTGTAACGGGTAACCCACGTTATATACCTGTTGAACGTTTGTACTAACCGTTAAAGGCGTTTTGTAATGAAATTTTTTCTCTCTATGATTTTGTTCTTGGTTTTGCTGACAGCCGCTTTTATTGTCGGCTATAAAACAGAAACCGTCACCAGTGAAGAAGCTGGTGCCGATGTTGATTTTGGCGGCATTCAAAGACAAGATGACGTTGGTGGTGTGCGTATGGGCACAGGCAATGGTGCACCCGTTGTTAAGCGTTGTAGTATCTCAGGTGCGCGCTGTTAACGCATTGGTGTTTTAATAAAAAATATAAAATAAAAAAGACCTCTTTCATGAGAGGTCTTTTTTGTTCGATGTTCAGTAAAAGGCTAAAGGATGGCTTTAATAAAAGCACGTTCTGCAAAAGGGCAGTCGCTTAAGTCGCGGTAAGTATTGTTTTCGTATAAGCGTACAACCCCCACAGGTGTGTGGACGTAAATTTTTGTTTTTCCAGAAGGAAGATCCTTTTGAAAGGCATTACCTATATTGTCGTACCAAATGTGTATAAAGCTTGAAATTTTTATGACAGCAACACCACGTACAATAAGGCGTCCAATATGGTGCTTATGAAGTAAGCCTATGTATATTTTATGCTTAGCATCTTCACGGCGATTTTTAAAAGCCGCTATTATTTCTTCATAAGAAGGGAGCCTTTGCACAGGAGTGTGTGATAAAAAATGCGTATCACGATCATTAAACCCTTCCAAAAGGGCATTGATTTCATCTTGTTCGAGTAAATTTTCAGGAACGGTGTTTTTGTGTGCATCTATTTGCTTTATATCTTGCCTGATGGCGTGGATGCTCTGTAAATGCTTTAGCGCTACATCGTTACCAGTTTTTGTCATGCTATGTTGTTTGGCACGTTGCCCTTGTGTGGGCGCTGTGCTTTGAATAAGTTGACGTTGTGTTAAGGAGTTTAACGACTCATGCACGCGGCGCGCTGTTAATGAAACGTTTGCCGTATGGTTGATATAATTTATGATATCTTTAACATTTTTATGCCCAGCTTTGACAGCCGTTAATACAAATAATTGATTTAAACCCATGCTTTTTGTTTCCATGAAGAGTACTCCATTGAGAAGAGGGGGAATAAGTTATAACTTAACCTAAAAAAGGAACGGAAAGTGTGTCTTACCTGTGTGGGTATACAAATTCGTGGCATAGATGTCAATATAATGTGATTGTTTGTGTAAAATTTGTATGAAATAGTGACATTAACACTTCAATACATTATAATTCGCTAGAACTTGTATTTATTATAAAAGGCGTAAAAACAAAAATGGCTGCAAATAAGAAGACTGTATCATTTAAAATTAACCGTGGTGAAACAACTCAAGGTAAGTTTGTGGGGCGCACGGAAGAATTTAAAGTGAGCTATGACAACTCCACAACGGTTCTCCAAGCGTTGGAAGATATTAAAGCACAGCAAGATGGTTCTTTAACGTTTCGTCGTTCATGTCGTGCGTCTATTTGCGGAAGTTGCGGTATGGTTATCAACAATCGTAGCCGTCTTGCATGTAAAACAAAAGTGCATGAAATTGTTGACGGTAATGCTGAAAAGAATTTGCCAGCAGCTGATGTTATTGAAATTTCGCCTCAAAAAAACCAACCTGTTATTAAAGACCTTGCGGTAGATATTGCAAACTTTTACAGCAAGGTAGACGCCATTATTCCGTACGTTCAAGAAGGTAAAGAAGCCGACAAAAACGTGAATAAGTCTTCATTTGAACAAGTGAACATGGTGAGTAACTGCATTATGTGTGGTTGTTGTTATAGTGACTGTACTGAAATGGCAGTCGATTCAGAATTTTTAGGGCCTGCAGCCCTCGCCAAAGCCTTCCGTTTTGTGGCCGACCCACGTGAAGGGCATAAAACAGAACGTCTAAAAGAGCTTTCAGAAAAACACGGTATTTGGGACTGTACCCGTTGTGGTATGTGTGTCGACGCTTGTCCAAAAGACGTGGCGCCAATGGAAGCCATTGCAAAATTACGTGTCCGTGCAATTGAAGCAGGTGTGACAAACAACGGCGGTGCTAAGCACGCCATGGCGTTTAAAAACGATATTGCAAATTCAGGCATGTTGAACGAACCATTTATGTTAATTAAAACATTAGGTATTTTTGGTATTGTTAAACAGCTTGGCAACGCATTCCACTTGGCTAAAAAAGGTAAAATCCCATCACCATTCCCACATAAGGTTGAAGGTGTTGACGAAGTGCAAGCGATGTATAAAGAGCTTGCCGCAAACCCAGTAGACGTTGAAACAAGGCAAGAAGACACAGGCCCAGGCGCTGGTTAAGTTTTAAGAAAAAAATGCATTTGCAAAGCCTTAAAAAGCACAGCAAATATAAATAAAAATAAAATTGAGATATAAAGGAAAATAAACGCGTTATGGGAATTTCACAAGATTTAAATTACGCCTATTACCCTGGCTGTGCGGCAAAACAAATTCAAAAAGAAGCGGACTGGTCTGCGCGCGCTGTAAGCGAAAAATTGGGGATTACATTGCACGAAATGCCAAAAGCAACATGTTGTGGGGCTGGTAACTTGCAAGAACATGACCCCGCTGCGGGGCTTGCTGTATGTGCGCGTATTTTTTCTCAAGCAGAAGAAATGGGTATGGATATTGTGACGATTTGCAATACGTGTTTACAAACATTTACCTTTGCCAATGAGCGTCTTAAAAAAGAAGCTGACTTGCTTGAAAAAATTAACAACGTACTCACTAAAGCCGGTATTCGCCCTTACATGGGGACGATAGATGTTAAACATCTTATCTGGGTTATGGTGGATGATATTGGCGTAGAAAAAGTAAAAGAACAAGTTTCAAAGCCTTTAAATGGTTTAAAAGTTGCACCATTTTATGGTTGTCATGCCATGCGTCCAAATGAAGTGTTTAACGGACGTGGCGGCGAGGCACCTAAATATCTAGACACACTTATTACGGCAATGGGCGGCGAATCTGTTGACTATAGCGGTAAAGATAAGTGTTGTGGTTTCCATACAATGCTTGTTCAAGAAGGTACATTTTTAAAAATGTCTGGCGGACATTCTCTTGAAGCAAAGCGTGAAGGTGCAGAAATTATGGTTTCTCCTTGTACTTTGTGTGACATGGCTCTTGGTGCGTACCAAGCGCGTAGTGAAAAACATTTAGGTGAAAAAATTGACCTACCAGAAATGAACATTGCTCAACTGGTGGGTACAGCATTCGGTATCGATAAAAAGACTTTAGGCTTTGGGCGTTTGCACCAAAACCCATCTAAAGTTTTTAAAAGCCGTAAAATATAATCAATCAAAGTAAAAGTTTAAGGGGTTAATTATGAAAAAATATATATGGGTTCCAATTGTTGTTCTAATGGTGGTTGGTGCGTTTTATGCACAAGACGCAATGGCAAACGACGCTGCTGAAGATAAAATTGTTGGTATTATCGAGCGAATTTTGAATGTTATTGCTGACTTCTTTGAGCGTATATTCCAAAGCATTGCAGAAGCTATTAAAAGCATTTTCACAGGTGGTGAAGACGCAAAAAAGTATTAAGTCCAGCACCTGAAGAATCCACGGTGATGGATGAAGTGAAGCGTAAAGCGATTGATGTGTATCAGGTGATAACTGAATGATCTGTAGCATTTTAAAAACACCCTTTTTTAGGGTGTTTTTTTATGTAGATCAACTTTTGATTGCAAATTTAAAGGCGTTTGCTATACTGCCTTTTTTTAAGGGTTTAAAGGGGAATGAAATATGAAATATTTATTAAGCACATTTATGCTTACTTTGGCATTGTTTGGCTGTGCTAAAAATCCAGCCACAGGCGGGGTTGATATGGTTTTTATGACCGAAGAAGAAGAGTTTGAAATTGGACATGATGTGGCACGAAACGCCATTAAAACACATGGTCTTTATAAAGAAAATGATGCTTTCGTAAAATATTACAAAGAAATTTCCCGTAACTTGGTTGATGTAACAGAACGTGCAGAAATGCCATTTGAGTTTATTGTTTTAGATAGTGGTCAATTCAATGCTTGGGCAACCCCTGGCTATATCAATATCTACCGCGGTATTATCCCTTTTATGAATTCTGAGTCTGAATTTGCCGCCGTTATGGCACACGAAGCAGGGCACGTAGCTGCGCGTCACACTGTACGTAAAGACGCTGCACGTAAAGCAGGGTCTGCGCTTTTATTTGTAGGGGCAGCGCTTATTGGTGCCAACACGGACAACAAGGCCGTTGCTTATGGTGCGCTAGGTGCAGGTTTATTTGCAACTCAAGTTGGCTTTGCAAAATACAGCCGTGCTTATGAAGATGAAGCAGATGAATTAGCGCTGCGTTACATGCGTTCCATGGGTTATGACCCTAAGGAGGCTGTCGGTATGTATCAAACCATGGGTTATTATAACGACCTACGTACAACGATCTACAAGTATTTCAATGATGGTGAAGAGCCAAAAGAGTCAATGTATTATGACTTGCTCGCATCGCATCCCAATCCTGATGACCGTGTGGAGCAAGTGATTAAGCGTGAAGGCTCACTGCCTCAAGGTTATGTAAGTGAAAACCGTGACCGTTTCTTGGCAAAAATTGATGGCATGGCTTTTGGGCCAAACTTTCGTCAATATGGTGTGGTGGGGGAACGTAACCTATATAACCCCGACAATCGCATGGTGGGCACATTGCCTGAAGGTTTCTTAACCATGTATATGGGTGATGGTTGGCGTTCGTATAATAACGTTTATAAAGCCGAAGCTTCTTTCTATAAAAAGCGTGTTTCAAAAGGGGAAGACCCAGAAGAAACTCTGCGTGTGATGTATCCTAAATTGCGCCAATTGCAAAAGCTTGAGCTTGATGGTTTTGAAGCCTATACAGGTACCCAAAAATGGGTAAAACGTGGGACGTGGGGTAAACTTGAAACGCTTGGTATGCAGCGTGTATTTGGCTTTAAAGTTTTACAAGATAAACGCGATGATGTTGAAAAAGGTAGCTCAGGTCGTGACTTTTACATACTGAGCTTCTTTACGCCAGAAGAGCATTTTGAAAACCTAGACCAACAGTTTTTCAAAAGCGCTGAAAGCTTTCAGCGTTTAAGCCGAAAAGACGCAGACCGTATCGAACCATTGCGTGTGAAGATTTATACGGTTCAAAAAGGTGACACGGTTAAATCGTTAGCGGCAAAGCTCCCATTTGGAGATCTTAAAGAATCGTGGTTTAGGGCGCTGAATGGTTTAGGTCAATATGACGCTGTTAAAGTGGGCCATAAGGTTAAGTTAATTGTTGACCCAAACCTTAAGATTTTGCAATAAAGGTAGCTGGTATTGTCTTATAAAATAGAGCCTCATTTCGAGGCTTTATTTTTATATATTTTCTTTTTATTTAAATGTATTTGTCGTATTCTAACTTTTAGAACATGGATTATATAAATTGGAAGAAAAGTTCATCACATGAAAAATATACTACTGATTGCAGTTGTAGCTACCTTAACAGGTTGCTTTAGCACACCCACAACAAACCCAAACGTTTTAACGTATGAAGAGTCTCAATCTATTCGTGCTGTGTACCGTGGGGTTGTTATCTCTATCGACCAGACATCTGTAAACATTAAAGCATCTAAAAACGCAACGGGTGTTGGCGCTATTTTGGGTGGTTTAGCTGGTTCTCAAATTGGTAAAGGTCAAGGTGCTTATGTTGGTGCTGGTTTAGGTGTATTAGGTGGCGCGGTTGCGGGTGACGCTATTTCATCTAAAACCGAAATGGCTTTCATTTACACAGTAGAACTTCAAGATGGTGGTATTGTTACGGTGACTCAAGGTGGGAATTTGATAAATATGGGCACTAAAGTATTGGTACGCGAATTTGCAGGCGGCCGTAAAACTGTTGTGGCTGACCAATCACAAAACATGCAGTTTGAACGCACAAACGACACGCAATATAAAGACTAACCCACAGCGGTCAAAGTCTTAAAAAAAAGCCCCTAAATTTTAAAAGGGGCTTTTTATTTGGGTTTATATGGCGTATCCTAAGGTTCAATTCAAAAATTAATAATAAAAGGGTCGTTTACATGGCTGTTAAAAAAATTGCACTTGTAGGTGCTGGTAACATTGGTGGCACGCTTGCCCACCTTGCAACTCTTAAAAACTTAGGCGACGTTGTTTTAATGGATATCGCTGAAGGAACACCTCAAGGTAAAGCGTTAGACTTAGCGCAAAGTACAGCGGTGGACGGTTCTTCTGCAAATGTGATTGGCACAAACGACTATGCTGATATTTGCGACGCTGATGTTGTTATTGTTACAGCTGGTATTGCACGTAAGCCAGGTATGAGCCGTGATGATCTTATTGGTATCAACACAAATGTTATGAAGTCAGTGGGTGCAGGTATTAAAGAATACGCGCCAAACGCTTTTGTTATTGTGATAACAAACCCGCTAGATGCGATGGTTTGGGTGATGCGTGAAGTAACAGGCTTTGACCATGCTAAAGTTGTTGGCATGGCAGGTGTGGTTGACTCTTCTCGCTTCAGCTTATTCTTAAGCGAAGCATTGGGCATTGCAATTGAAGATATTAACTCATTTGTTTTAGGTGGTCACGGTGACACTATGGTGCCGCTTGCACGTTATTCAACAGCTGCAGGTATCCCAATTCCAGACCTTATTAAAAAAGGTTGGATGACCCAAGAAAAACTAGATGAAATTATTGACCGTACAGCCAATGGTGGCGCTGAAATTGTGAAACTTTTAGGTAATGGTTCAGCGTTTTACGCCCCAGCAGCTTCAGCTATTTCAATGGCAGAAAGCTACCTGTTTAACAAGCGTCGCATTTTACCGTGTGCTGCCCACTTAGACGGTGAATATGGTGTGAAAGACCTTTATGTTGGTGTGCCATGTGTGATTGGTGAAAATGGTGTGGAACGTGTGGTTGAAATTGACTTAACAGCTGAGGAGCAAGAGCAGTTTGATAAATCTGTTGCTGCTGTTAAAGGGTTGGTAGATTCAATCTCACTGTAAGCGATTATGTTTGTGGGGTAGGCGCTGAAAGGCGCCTATCTCTATTTTATAAGTATATTTTATTGTTGCTATCAAGTTTTTATATTTTACAAAAATATGCAAAAGGCTCAATAATGATACTCAAAGTTTAAGAAAAGGAATGAAAATTTGAAAATAGCTATTATTAGCGGGTCGCACAGACCTGAAGGTCAGTCAGGGCGTATTGCTGAATATTTAAGTAAACGTGTGGCAGAGCTGAATAAAACAGCGGAGACTGTTGTGGTTGATCTTGGCAAAAACCCATTACCGCTTTGGGACGAAAGTATGTGGGGTAAAGAAGGTGACGCGGCTCCTGCTTGGAAACCGTTAAGCGCAAAACTGCAAGAGTGTGACGCTGCTATTATCATAGCGCCTGAATATAATGGCACAGCGCCAGCCGCCCTTAAAAACTTTTTCCATTATGCGAGCGGTAAAGAATTTGGCCACAAGCCAGGTTTGCTTGTGGGTGTGAGCGGGTCGGTTAATGGGTCTTATCCTATTGCTGAAATGCGCTCATCTAGCTACAAAAACTGTAAGCTTTGTTATATCCCAGACCACTTGATTGTGCGCCATGCTGCAGAAATTTTGCATGATAGCCCAAGAGATGGTTATGCCGATCAAGACGCTTATATGCGTGAGCGCATTGACTATACATTAAATGTGTTATTTGAATATACAAATGCGTTTAGCAAAATACGCGCAAGCGATGTTGTTAAAAACACGCCAAGTCAGTTTGTGTTTGGTATGTAATTTTAGTATGAAACGAAAAAAAAGCCCCTCATGTGAGGGGCTTTTTTTTCGAGGTGTGTGGCTAACTTTCTGATGCCCAATCCTTCAAACGTGGCGGTACAACTAAAATGGCAATTAAAGCAGATGCGATGATGATGATATTATTTTCAGGTATATCCTTGGCGAATATAAATGGTAATGTAATAACGATCAATCCTGTAATGTAAAACACAGCCGCAACTACATCGGTATATAGATGAGTCATGTTTTTAATATTCAGCAACAACAGTATGCCAATAATAATACAGATAGTTGCTATAATATTTAAAGTTTTAGGCATCCATGGGTTTAAATAAAACATGGCATAGCCTAAAATAGCGCTGAAGATATATGAAAAAATTAATTTTAACATTTTTAAAATCCTTAAGGGTGTGTGGCAGATTATTGCCAATAAAAGGTACGGGGTAAGATGATATAAATTACATATATAATATATAGACTAAATGTTTCACTTTACAATGAAAAAAAAGACTTTTTATGTTTTATTGATTCTGTTATGGAAGAGGGGGTGGGTGTTGTTTTATTGCTTCATTCGCCTATTGCCACAAAAAGGAGAATTATATCCATTTTTTTACTAATCATCAGTTGGTATTATTCGTTTTTTATAACACTTCATTCGCATCCAGTTCTACCGTTATTCGCCAAATCCTACGCACTATTCCACACATATTCTTAATATTTCCAACGCAAAATATAGCAATACAACTTTAAGGTGTGTTAAATGGCTGTTTTAATAAAAATAAAGTCAATTTTTATGCAAATTTTCTAGGCTTTTACTTTGCGCTTTGCGGACACAAAGGGTATCCTTTTTTATATAAACCATCTGTACAGGTGGGGGACGTTATTTAATTATAAAAAATAAAGAGAAAAAAATATGAACCTTCATGAATATCAAGCAAAACAGGTTTTAAAAGAGTACGGTGTTTCTGTGCCGCGCGGTATCGTTGTAAGTACCCCGCACGAAGCTGAAGCTGCTGCTAAAGAACTTGGCACAGCTGTGACTGTTGTTAAAGCGCAAGTTCACTCAGGTGCACGCGGTAAAGCGGGCGGTGTTGTTCTTTGTAAATCACCAGCTGAAGCAAGTGCTGCGGCTACAAAATTAATCGGCGCACAGTTGGTTACGCACCAAACTGGGCCTGAAGGTCTACCAATTCACAAGGTTTATATCGAAGAAGGTTCTGACATCGCGCGTGAACTTTATTTGTCGATTACACTTGACCGTGAAACAAGTAAAAACTTTATCATGGCTTCAACAGAAGGTGGTATGGATATTGAAACAGTTGCTGAAGAAACGCCTGAAAAAATTTTTACAGAGCATGTTGACCCAGCAGTTGGCTTATGGCCTTATCAGTGCCGTAATGTTGCCTTTAAGCTTGGTTTAAAAGGTGCTCAAGTTAACGCCTTTGTTAAGCTTTTGATGAACCTTTACAAATGCTATGAAGAAATTGACGCTGGCATGCTTGAAATTAACCCATTGGTTGTGACTGGTAACGATGAAATTAAAGTGCTCGATTGTAAAATTAACATCGATGACAACGCTTTATACCGTCAAAAAGAAATCCACAAAATGGATGATGAAACTCAGCAAGATGCACGAGAAGTTAAAGCTGCTAAGTTTGATTTAAGCTATATCGCACTTGATGGTGACATTGGCTGCATGGTTAACGGTGCCGGCCTTGCTATGGCAACGATGGATATTATTAAACACTACGGTGGTACACCTGCAAACTTCCTTGATGTTGGCGGCGGTGCGACTGAAGAACGTGTAACAGAAGCCTTTAAAATTATCTTATCTGATCCAAATGTTAAAGGGATTTTGGTGAACATTTTTGGTGGTATTATGAAATGCGATATCATTGCAAATGGTGTTGTAGCGGCTGCTAAACAAGTTGATCTATCTGTACCACTTGTCGTGCGTTTAGAAGGAACAAATGTTGAAGCTGGTAACGAAATTCTTGCGAATTCAGGTTTACCAATTATAACAGCAAGTGATCTTGATGATGCGGCTCAAAAAGTTGTGACAGAAGTTGCCGCTGTAAAAGCTGCATAGGAAAATAATGATAAGAAGTATGAAATATTTAGCGGTCATTTTCTTCGTTAGCTTGTCGGGCTGTAGTTTGCCTGCTAAGGAAGAGAGCCCTTTTGGGCCATGGCATGCGTTCATTTACGAACAAACAGCTAAATATGAACAGACCCGTGTTTACCACGGTGAATATGCACGTTTGACATATTGCATGGAAGCATTGCAGGTGAAAACGTCATATAGCGGTAATGCCTATTTTTGCGGTTATAACTGCCCAGGTTTAGGTATTCCGAATGTTTCTTATACTTGTGAAAAAGTAATGGGTAGTCCTTTGACTACTCTTGATTAAAAGGAAAATAATAAATGTCTATTTTTATTAACAAAGATACTAAGGTGATTTGCCAAGGTTTTACAGGGAAAAACGGTACCTTCCACAGTGAGCAGGCTATGGCTTATGGAACACAGATGGTTGGTGGTGTAACTCCTGGTAAAGGTGGAGAAAAACACTTGGGATTACCAGTTTTTAATACAGTTGCAGAGGCGGTAACAGAAACAGAAGCCACAGCTTCAGTTATTTATGTACCACCTCCATTTGCAGCAGACGCTATTTTAGAGGCCGCAGATGCTGGTATTTCTTTAGCGATTTGTATCACAGAAGGTATTCCTGTAGCGGATATGATTCGTGTTAAAAAACGCTTGGCTGACAAAAACTGCCGTATGCGCCTTATTGGGCCAAACTGCCCAGGTGTTATTACACCGGATGAATGTAAGATTGGTATTATGCCGGGGCATATTCATCAAAAAGGCCGCATTGGTATTGTGTCACGTAGTGGTACATTAACATATGAAGCGGTTGGTCAAACAACAGCTGTTGGTTTGGGTCAAAGTACATGTGTTGGTATTGGCGGAGATCCTGTCAACGGTACAAACTTTATCCAAGTTTTAAGCGCTTTTGAAAACGACCCAGAAACTGATGCTATCATTATGATTGGTGAAATTGGTGGGACAGATGAAGAAGAAGCTGCGGCTTTCATCAAAACAAGCGTAACAAAACCTGTTGTTGCTTTTATTGCGGGTGCGACTGCGCCAAAAGGTAAACGTATGGGGCATGCTGGTGCGATTGTGAGTGGTGGACAAGGTACTGCTGAAAGTAAAATTGAAGCTCTGATTGCTGCTGGTGTGACGATGTCGCCGACACCAGGTGAGCTTGGTAAAACAATGAAAAAAATTCTAGGTTAATTTTTTATCATTCTAAAAGCCCCCTTAATGGGGGCTTTTTTTTATGAATAGTATAATTAAAGTTAGGCTAAGGTTGCATTGTTATGGGATTGTGCTTATATTTTAAACACGACGTCATTTTGTGGCGACTTGATCTTTTTATATACTCACTACTTCTGGTGAGACCATAACTTTCGAGCTTGTTTATGAAAACGACACAACTTATATTCTTAATACTGAGTACGTTTTTTGTACCTGTAACTTTTGGTAATACCGATTCTGTACAATGTATAGAGGAACGTTCTATTCAATTTGATTTAATCAAAAAACCTGCTAATCGTCTGTATAATGGCCATGAAGAGGTTATTGAAACTCTGCCGAAGCTTGTGTATTGGTGTGATGGACAGTATGTTCAAAAAAATCTGGATAAAATTTCGTATTTTTTACGGGACAGAACTTCAAGTGGCGGTGTACATGCTATAAACCCTAAACTGCTTGATGTTGTGTATGAAATTTTTAACGAACTTTCTTACACAGGTTCTATACGTGTTGTTTCTGGATACCGTTCTGCTAAGTCTCAGAAAAAATTACGTAAAAGTGGGAATTATACCGCTGCACGTAACTCGACACATACAAGTGGAGGTGCTCTTGATTTTTATGTGCCTGGTTATACAAATTTAGGCAAGAATAAAGATTGTACGAATTGTCGACAGCAGTTCTATAAAGCAGCCTTACGTGTTTTAGAACGCCATCAAATAGGCGGTTTAGGGGCTTACTGTGGGCCTTCATTACATGTAGATGTTAGGGCTGGCAATGCTAGATCTAAAGGTGATAATCGCTCTATTGTGAGACGTTGGGGTGCTTCAATGTCAATTTTAGATGGCACAAGAAAACCTTCCAATAAAGAACGTGATATAGGTATGCCTAAATCATGTTTATAACGAAAATAGCCCCAAAGGGGCTATTTTTTTTTATAACTGCCTTTATGCACGCTATTTATTCTTGAGTTGATTTACATATGATATATAAATCTTACTTAAATGCTGCTTTTTAGCATCCACTTGTTTTTACGATGGATTGTTAAACGTTCAATTAAAACGCCTGCTACAACTTCATCTCCAGCATCTTGTGCGATCTTTAATGCAGGCTCAAGGCTATTTTTCATAATTTCTTCTTGGTCATTTGCAAGCGATTTTACCATTTCATCAGCCGAAGCATTTTCATTACCGTCTTTAATGGTTGTTAGCTTTTCGTAAGCACTCCATGTGCCAGGTGCTTTATCACCTAAACCACGAATAAGTTCTGCAACTTCATCAATTGCTAAGGCTAAGTCAGTGTACTGCTCTTCGAAAAGTATATGCAGAGTTTTAAAATAAGGCCCTTCAACGTTCCAGTGGTAGTTTTGGGTTTTTAAGTAGAGTGCATAACTGTCGGCTAATACTTTTTTAAGGCTTTCTGTGACTGTATGGTTAGACATGCTATCTTTTCCTTCTATTTATGTGTGTGAATGAACTTATAATTAATGATACGCTCTTTATTATGTTCCCACAACAGTTCATGTATCGTAAAAACGAAAGTTTGTACAATTGGTTCTATTAGCCCAATCCCTAATGCAACTATTATATTTCCAGTTAAAGCATAGGCTACACTTGTGGCCACAATAATGTGAAGTATGCTATATGTTGCTGTCTTCATTAAAAGTCTCATCTATACAACCTTTCTGTGCTTGCTGCTTATGTTTATAAATATATTATGGGGTTAATTTAACGTTAATTAAAATATATTGTTTTTAATGTTACGATATATTTTATTTATCGTTTAATGTTTTGTGTTTTATGAAAAAACATGGATTAAGTAGTTGATTGTAATGGCCAGCGCGCCTTATCTAATAATCTTACAAAAGCTGGTTTTGATTTTAAATATCCAGATTTAAAACAGGATTTGACAGACATATTGGGATAATACCATATGGGGAAGTGGGGAAGTTGTTAACGTTCTTATAATAAGTTTTTACGTGTCAATTTAAGGGAAACTTGAGAGTAGAGAGTAAAAGGGGTTGTTTAAGTTAGAAATTATTAGATCGCATGCACTTTTATAAATGCAAGAGATATTTTAAAAAACCATAGAATATCTCCTGTCTTTTACTTGGGTTTATCTTACTTCTGGTTCTGCTTCTTCAGATTTTATTTCTTGGAAATATGATTCATATAAGTATTCATTCATTCTCTTGAAGATGTGCCTATAACAATCACCATCATCTATCTCTTTGAGTAAATAAATTAAAGCATCGGCCATGTCGTTAGCGATATCAATATCTGACGCATTGTCAGTAACAACTTGATCCCCTTTTATAATTTGGACACTTCTTTTTTTTAAGTTTGTCATTTTAGGCTACCTTCATTAAATTAGTTAATTTGCATACTTCATGTAAGTTTTGAACAGAGGTGTAAGGAGTAGAAACACATTTTGACATAACTCTTCTTAGCGTTAAGTAATCGACTGGTAATCTTTCTCCAGCCGCCATGTCTGTACCAGTATCAATCACCTTCCCTAACCTTTGCGCAGGCCAGCCATTTCTCCTGAATAATGGCTCCATACGTATATCTGAAACAGATAAATATTCCTTTATGTTTTCTTGCAGGGCAAATTCCAGCATACCCGCTAGCAATATAGCCATGATATCTTTAGGGGCAGACTCTGAATTTGAACAAAACCTTGTTGCTTCCCACACATTTTCAGCTTTGGGTACAATTTCAGTTTCTAATAACTCTGGAAAAACATCGCCCAACAAGTAAGGTTTAAGAGTAGGAATTAACCTCGTGCTACCATCAACATCACCTTTTTCGTTTAGGTGCATTAAATAACAGGCATCAGGCGTGTCAAATTGGTCAAATTCCATCCCGTTTCTAATGGTTACGTCCCATTTAAGCTTGTCTTTGAAAACTTTTTTTCTTAATTGGTGCATGGAAATCAATTCTTTTGAATATTTGGACTGATTGTCCTTATTTACAATAATAAGCATAAAATAAACTTTCATTAATTACTAACGAAAATAGATTATGTTATTTTTTATATTTGTGATGCCTGTCAACCTTGACAGGTGTAGCTATATTTTGATGTAGCCTTCTAGTATGGCTTTGACAATTAAATGGTATTTACTTGTTACATTGAACTTATTTTTGGCATTATTTATGTGAAACACAACAGTTCTTTCAGAAATGTTTAGAATCATCCCAACTTCCCAAGAGCTCTTTCCTTTAGCGGTCCATAATAGACACTCACTCTCCCGTGATGTTAATTTAATTTTATTAATTATTAAATGGCCGTCTTTAATAAAGTCTTTAGCAATAGAGTGAAATGCAAAGCTTAGAGCCATGATTTGGTCTCTGTTTTGATTTAACATTGCAGATAACGCCGTATTTTTTACATCTGCGACAAGAGATAGCATAGATATTCTTCCATTTGCCCCCAATAAAGGGATAGCCAGCCCATCTCTCATTCCAAAGTCAGAGGCTAACGAATTAAATTCTAGAGTGTCTTTGGATAATTCAATTCCTTTTGTAAGATGAGACCACTGAAACGGCGTAACCAATTTACTGCCATAGGTCATAACTGGGTCGACATCAGTAAAGTTATTTTCAACGTAATATTTCACCCATTTTTTGGGGTAATTATGCACAATAACTGGCTGTGATTTTTCTAAAATAATTTCAGATTGCGTTTGGTACGCCCATAAAGGAAAACCCATTCGTTCAAAAATACCTTGAACAATAGAACTTAACTCTTCGACGTTTTTGCAATATCTTGCCTTGTCTAAAAACTCTAATACAATTGAATCAGCCATGCACACCATTATAAATTAATCTTCCATATATATATTATGTGCTTAAACAAAAACTTAAGCAAAGAAAAGACTGGCTAATTGCCAATGTGTATCACTTTATTTTTGTAAAACCTGTGGGAACACGCTTAAGGAAATTCCCTTTCAAATTTAAGATATATTGAACCTGAGCATAGGTTACACTTGGTCATAAATTGAATATGGGTTAGGGGCTGCGCTTCACGTTTGTGATGCGCGCATGAAATATACGTATTAAAATTCTGTCGCAGCCCAAGAGGATCCATCGCAAAGCTCAACAGTCTCGGAGGTACTGTTATATCTTACCGAGCACTCTGTGATGGCTTCGCAAGTGGAACTGTCCGTATCAAGTTTTATAGACCCACTAATTTCTAGTGCCCCACTTGTGTTGCGTTAATTTGCAAAGGCATGTCTGTTATTAAAGTTACTTGTGCATAGGTGTTTGCAAGGCCTGTAACGGTTAAAACCGCAAAACTTAATATTATGCTCTTTAGTGTATATGTCATACTGTACAAACCTTTTTTTATGATGGGTTAACCACGCATATTAATTTTCTGGTTATATTGCATGTAGTAAGCATGTAATACCATCTATTCGCATTACCTAAATATCCGTAAGCCGACCTAGCTTTGTCTGAAGATGAATTACTTGTCCACCCATTGCATGTGAGACTGCTAGAACTTGAATCCCCACTTAAACTCCATATGTAAGAGATACCGCTTGATGTGCCTATAGCTCTATTTGACCAATAGTAGGGCGATGTGGTGTTAAAATGATAATATGACGCCCAGCCATTTGCATCAGCGGGACCCTGACCTAAGGCATCTGTTGTGAAATATGAACCGCCACTAGATGCCGAATTACTCGTAGCAAAATAATATCTTGTGTTGGGGTTTAAATTATTACAGGTAGATATATCGTTACATAAAAAGGCTTTTACTTTTGTGCTGTTTAAAGTTGCGCCCGACTTACCCTGCCAGTCATTTGCTTGTAGGTCACTTAAGCATTTAGAATTTGCGCCTGAAATGCCGCCTAAATTTCCATCATAAGTACTGTTGGTTAGAACAAAATAGCCTTTTGGCGGCGTTGGAGCTGAATTATCTTTCCAGGCTGACCCGTCGCACTATTCAAGAATTTTTTCAGTTTTGTTATAGCGTATACTGCCTTCAACTGAGGCGTCACAGCTTCAGGTATCATCGCCAATAGATATAGAGCTTGTTAGAGACACCCCAGCAGATGTAATAGAGGTAATTTCTGAGTTTGAGAATACAAATGAAATATTTCCATGCGTAGAATTTAATTGAGCGAAAGCACTTGATGCCATAAACTGCGCCAGTATTTGATATAATCAAAATTTGTATTTGCCCAATTTACACACCCTTTTTTTACAAACTATAAAACCCTCAATAATTTGTATATCAATATTATATATTTCATACATGCAAGTGCAAGAAAAATAAAAACATTTTATAAATGCGAACATTGGGTATCATGCGCTATCCATGTAGCACATGCTGTTTATTTACTGTAGAGCTCGTGATATCTTAATAATCCTAGCCTTTAAATAGTTGACCAATGTAATTCTTTTCAACCAAAGCAATAAGGCGTTCCTCACCAAAGCGGAATTCATCAAGCTCATCATTTAAAGAAATTACTTGTTTTTTTAATGATTTATTTTCAGATCGAACTTTATCATAATCCTCTTGCGGTACACCGCAGCTTGCTAAAAATATTGTTAATATTAAAAAAAATGATTTTGCAAAATTACTCACCCTTTAGACACCCCTCATTCATTGCGTTATAATCTTCGTACAACCTAAATGCACCACCAAAAAGTTGAGAATACAAATAAGTTACAACGTCTTGTAGCGTATTTGAGAGTAACTTTGTACCACCAGTTTGTACCTTGTGTGTGCAAACCTCTATAACTATTTGAAATGTATAATGAATTTAAAAATGGTGGAGGCGGGGGGAGTCGAACCCCCGTCCGCAATTAAGTCTTGTAACAGGCTACTACATGTTTAGTCTCTAATTTATTTCTCCTAAACGCTGCCTAGAAACAGGGCCACGTTTAGGCCGTCCGTTCAGTAAATAAAATATAAATTAAATTTACCTAAAAAATTCGCAGTCCGGGTCACGGCGCCCCTTCATGCTAGTTTATCCAAATATGAACCAAACAAGAACCTCGATAAACTAAAGTATCCTCTTCGGCCAGACCGTTTATGGGGTCTGTATTGATTTAAGCACGTTAAATCTATAGTTACTCAGTTTAAAACTAAGCGGCCATAGCGTACCCGTAATCGTCTTCTGCAATTATACAGTTTAAACGTTTTGTAAGGTGGGTCGTTCTCCCCTCCACATGCTCCTAGATACGCATCAATCCCGTCGAAACCAATGTCGCCCCCAGTTATACATAATTTATAAGGGTTTTTTCCTGAAATAACAAGTGCTATTTACGCTTATATTGAATTACAAGTCATTGTGGTCATAGCTTGGGTGTGGGTATATTTTAATAAGCAATAGTTTGTCTTCTTCAACTTTAAAAAGATAAGATTTATCTGTTTTTAAAAAGCGACCAAGCCATTTTTTGTCATTTTCTGTTGGTGTATGTAACCACAAATATTGGAAGTTGTATTCCTTTAATTTATGAAGGAATATATCAGCATCTAATGAGCTAGTTCTTAAAAGTTCATTAACGCTTTTAACCTGTCCTTCATGGCGGGTTAGCCCATAACGCATCAAGGATGAGTATCTTATATCTTGTTGAGGTGTATCAAGAACGGCTATATTGTCACCCGCTTTGAGTGTGCTTTTTGCCATGGCTTTTGCCACGCCTAAAGTGTGAAGTTCAGGGTCGTTGTAACGTTGTTTAATGCTTGTAGACATAATAGATTGAACCGACATAAATACAATTGCAAGTGAAAGTGCAAGTGCCCACGGCGCTTCGTAAGCTAGCTTCTGCCACTTGGATTTTTTATACCATGACGTAACGATATACCAAAAAGGAACAACGGCAATAAACTGAATATGGGTAGAAATTTCACCAATATTTTTATAGCTTGCGAGTGCTATATATATACATGTAAACGTCGTTGGGATTGTAAGCCACCCTCTTTGAGTGAAGAGGTCTTGAATATCCTTAAAACGGCGTATTGAAAGGAATTCTACCGAAAGTAAAATAATTAATAACGCAATGATCAATAGAGCTAAAGGCGAAAACTGACCTTGTACAAGATATAATATATTCACTCCATTTTTGCTATGGCTTAGTATTTGAGATAGTTCAATTTCTTGTGTGTAAAATGCCCATAAATGCCAAGTAAGTGCTGGGAGAGTGATAAGGACTGTGCCAGAAAAGAAGAGGTTGATAAATTCTTTTTCCTCAAAAAGTGTCCTTATAAACCAGAGCGTTAAAATAAGGATAACTACATAAACACCCATTTGATGCGTGCCAATGATAAAGGATAAAATAAGAGCTGTTGGCAAAGCTCCAAGGCCGCTTGGCAGGTTTCGTTCACGGCAAAGGGGAATGCATGCAGCCAGTATTGCGCTTGCAAAAATAAGGTCGGGTGCTGCTGTTGTTAAACTTTGTATAGTAAAGAAGGGGTTTAAAATTGTGATGGAAAAAATGCTACCAGCAGCAATAAGGGCAAGGTTGGACCATCTTGTTTTAAGGTCGGTTAGTTTAACCATGGCATCGGCTGTAAAGGCGAGTAAAATAACATTGAAAATAGCAAAACTCCCTTCAAAAAAAGTGTTCTGAAATATAAAAGATGGGAAAATAGAGAGTAGTCCGTTTTGCGGTGATGTAACGCCTTCTAGTGCAAATTTCCCATCTGATATGTTATTTGCAAGTGTATTGTGCTCTGCTAAAAACTGAGCATTTCTCATGAAAGTGTTAAGTTCTATTATGTTTTTTGGTACATCTGCCAGTGTGAAATAAAGTGTAGGTGCCAAAAAGATTAAAATGGCCAAAGGTGAAGTTAAGCTATGTTCACGTGGCAGTTTTTCATGATTAGAGCTCAATAAATACAAAAATAAAAGGGCCACTATGGCTACATAAAACCACCATGCATGGCTTAAGTTTATATTTAAAGCATTGGCTAAAAGTGCTGTGAAGCACCATAACCCCATAGCTGTTATTGTATTGTATAAGCTAGAAGAGGCAAAATTACGGCCAAAGAGAGTGTGGCTTGCAACAATGCGCCCTGTAAAGAAGTAGAATAAAAGTAAACTGAAACAAAGAATGAGACCATAAAGTTCGTTCATTTTTATACCTTTTTATTTTTATTTTCTAAAATTATGGTCACTGTACCCCTTAAATACAAGTTTGCTTTTGAAAAACCTTTTCGTTTGATTCTTAATTTATAAACCTGTGTGGCATTTGTTTAGTATGAATAAAAGCCTTTACCTGTTTTTTTACCAAGCCAGCCTGCTTCTACATGTTTTACCAGCAAAGGGCAGGGGCGGTATTTACTGTCACCAAGTTCTTGATGTAAAACCCGCATGATAGATAAGCAGGTATCAAGGCCGATAAAATCTGCAAGCTCTAAAGGGCCCATCGGGTGCGCTGTACCAAGTTTCATAGAAAGGTCGATGGACTTAGCATCGGCAACGCCTTCTTGTAGTACAAAGCAAGCTTCGTTAATCATTGGCATTAAAATACGGTTCACAATGAACCCTGGAAAGTCGGCACTGGTTGCCACGGTTTTACCCATTTTATGAGCAACCTCTAAAACGGTTTCGTAGGTTTCGTCTGTTGTGGCAAGCCCGCGAATCATTTCCACAAGTTTCATGATCGGTACAGGATTCATAAAATGCATGCCAATGAACTTTTCAGGGACGTTTGTATAAGAGGCAAGTCTTGTGATTGAAATAGAAGAGGTGTTTGATGCTAAAATTGCGCCTTCTTTGCAAACAGGGTTCAGGCTTTTAAAGATCTTTTCTTTAATGTGCTCTTCTTCTGTTGCGGCTTCTATAATAAGGTCGGCATTATTTAATGCTTCAACTGTTGAGAAAATTTGAATGCGGCTGTAAGCTGCACCCATTTCAATTTCAGTGATTTTACCCTTGCCATATTGGCGATCTAAGTTCTTTAAAATATTTGCTTTAGCATTGTTCAATGCTGTCTCTGATTGGTCAATTAATACGACGTTGTAACCGCTTAACGCCGCTACATGCGCAATGCCGCTACCCATTTGTCCGGCTCCTATAACGCCAATTTCTTTGATTTGCATTGATTTTCCTTAAATTTATTATTTAAATTAGGTTTATGATAAGTGAAAAACTTACTTGAAACAAAGCTATTTCTCACCTATATTATGAAGTAGACAATATGATAAGGTTAAAACGCATGGCAATATTAGACATTTTAGTGACTCCAAACCCAATTTTAGCGCATAAAGCGCAAGAGGTTGAAGAGGTGACCGATGAGATTAGAAAGCAACTCGATGATATGTTGGAAACAATGTATAAAGCGCCTGGTATTGGTTTGGCAGCAAATCAGGTAGGTATTCTAAAACGTATGATTGTGATTGATATTGCAAATCCAGAAGAAGAAAAGCCAAACCCTTATAAAATGATAAACCCTGTTATTACACACTTAAGTGAAGATATGGGTGTGTATGAAGAAGGGTGCTTAAGTGTGCCGACTTTTTATGAAGAAGTGGAAAGGCCTTTTTCTTGTATTGTTGAATACTTAGATGAAAACGGTAAAAAACAAAAATTAGAGGCCGATGATTTGTTGGCAACATGCATTCAGCATGAAATTGATCATTTAGACGGTGTGTTGTTTATAGACCATTTGTCTCGTTTGAAGAAAAATATGATTGTTAAAAAGCTTGCAAAGCTTAAAAAACAAGGTGCGTTTGATAAAAGACCAGAGCCAGTTGCTGAACCTGCCTAGTTTTTAAAAATGAATGTGTAAAGGGGTGTTTTGATGAGAATTGTATTTATGGGTTCCCCAGATTTCGCTGTGCCAACACTTGACGTACTCATTCATAGTCAGCATGAAATTGTGACGGTTTATTCTCAACCACCAAGGCCTTCTGGGCGTGGACAAAAGGTGAATCAGACCCCTGTGCATAATTTAGCAGAACTAAACGCCATTCCGGTGTTGACTCCTGAAAAATTTAAAGAAGATGATATTAAGGCATTAAAAGCTTTAAACCCTGACCTTATTATTGTTGTGGCTTATGGTTTAATTTTGCCCGAAGGTGTTTTAAATGTAGCGCCTTGCATTAACTTGCATCCTTCTGCCTTGCCTTTATGGCGCGGTGCTGCACCTATGAATTATCCTGTTTTAAATGGTGAAACCACGACCGATATTTGTATTATGGAAATGGAAAAAGGTTTAGATAGTGGGCCTGTTTACTTACGTAAAAGCTATAGTATAGGATGTGATGAAACCGCCGGTGAATTGCATGACCGCTTTAAACTTGAAGGTGCAAAGCATATGTTGGATGTGGTTGACAACTGGGCTCAATATAAAAATGCGGCGCAACTCCAGGTGGGTGAAACGACATATGCACATAAGTTTAAAAGCGTAGATTTACCAGAAATTCGTGCCCTTAACTTTAGCAAAAGCGCAAAAGTGCTCCATAATCAAATAAGAGGTCTATCACCATGGCCTGGCGCTATTTTTAACCATGAAGGTGCTGAAATTAAAGTGTTGAACAGTACCTTGTCTTTATTGTTATCTGAAATGGATATAGGTCAAGTTTGTGCGATAAATGAAGGCGGTGTACATATTCAAACAGGCGAAGGTGTTATATGCTTAACGCAGCTTCAGCGTGCGGGTAAGCGTGCTTTGCCAGTTGTAGAATTTTTGAAAGGCTACCCTTTAAAGGAAGGGGATGTGCTTTCATGACAATGCGCCGTATTAAATTAACGGTTGAATATGACGGCACAGGTTTCCACGGTTGGCAGCGCCAACCCGATAAGGTGACAGTGCAGGGTGAAATTGAAAAAGCTATTCGTATTTTAACCAGTCAAGACATAACGGTGTACGCTTCGGGGCGTACCGATGCAGGTGTGCACGGTAAAGAGCAGGTGTGTCATTTTGAAATTGACTGCCGTCATCCTTTGGTAGCTTTTAAAGATGGGATTAACCGCTTCACGTCTGAAGGTATTAGTATTTTAAAGGCTGAGGTTGTTTCTGAAAATTTCCATGCAAGGTTTAGTGCGATTGCAAGACAATATGAATTTTTGGTTTTAAATCGCCGCGCACCTTCTTCATTGTGGCGTCATAGGGCTGTACATGTCTTACATCCACTTGATATTGATTTAATGCGTAAGTCGCTTGAATGTTTAATTGGTGAGCATGATTTTAGCGCTTTTAGAGCAAGCTCTTGCGAGTCTTCGACGCCTGTATGTGCGATGCAAAAATTTACAGTAGAACAAGATGGCGACTTGTTGAAATTTAAAATTAAAGCCGATCATTTTTTACATAATATGATACGCATTACAGTAGGCACAGCGATTGATATTGGGCGTGGTATTATTCCTGCGGATAGTTTTGAGGTGATGCTAAAAAGTAAGGACCGTAACGATGGTGGGAAAACATTGCCGCCCCAGGGTCTTTATTTTGATAAGGTTTATTACCGAGACGATTATACGATTTACGAGTCCTGCTAATACGCTCTAGCGGTGGATGCCACCGTGAATGTCATTCCTATCAATAACTTGAACACCTTGAGGAAGCGTGAATGAGGGTTGGTTCTTTTTAAGCTCTGTTTCAATAATAGCCATCATGTCAGCCCCTAGCCATTCGCTTAAACCTTCCTTGCCTGCAATAACTTCACCCTTACGGTTGATAAGGTATGTTGTGGGTGTACTTTTGGGCCTAAATGTTTTGCCGACGGTGTCGTAACTGTCGATGTAGGGGGTAAGTTGGTCTAGTTTGTGTTTTTGCATAAAGTTTCCTACGGCTTCATTCGTGTCATTTAAGGCAACGGCCACGACTTCAAATCCACCGTTTTTATAACGTTTTTGTAAAAAATTAAACGCAGGCATTTCAATGGCACACGGTGTGCACCATGTTGCCCAAAGGTTAAGTAAAACAACTTTTCCTTTAAAATCATTAAGTGAAATGTCAAGGCCGTCTAGGTTTTTCCATGTTACATTGGGTGCACTAATAGGGTTGTCGTAAAAGGCCATAACATCCTGCGCTTTGGCTGGCAGGATTATGCAGGTATAGCAAAGGAAGGTGTGAAAAATGATATTCTTGAAATGCTTCATTTGCGCTTGGGGCCTTCTTGTTGTAAAATTCTTATCTATTATATGAATCAAAAGTGAGAACAGCAAATGTTTACCATAAAAAAAATAAAAATACTGATCATCCTTGCTGTTTTAGCACTCCCGTTATCGGCTTGTGGTCAGCGTGCTTCTATTGAAATTTCAAAAGATTTGATTGAGGATAGCTCTTCATACTAAAATTCGTGTCTGCATTAAAAAAACGCCTGCGGGCGTTTTTTTAATATTCTAATTATTTAAACCGTATGCGGTGTTCTGCCACACTATCAAGGTCTGGGTTGAAAAATCTACATATCCATTTTGTTTCCTCACCAGGGGCAAGGTTCGACTTTTCTGGGTAAGCTGGCCATCTATCAATTTCAACGCCTTTATCATCGTGTAATGTAATGATGATGCCCGGGACAGAAACGCTCACGCTATTGGTGTTTACAACTTTACCTTTAAAGCTTAACACTAAAGGTTCTCCGTCCTCAAGTGTGCGCTCGATGGCTTCTTTAGGGATAACAAGGCCTGTTGCCGATTCCGTTTCACCTTCTGACTGGCTGCTTAGGCCAATTGTGCTGTAAAAGCCTTTAGATGAAGGGAATACTTCTTCAAAAAAGTTTTGAGCAAGCAAAAGGATGCTTAAGATAAGCGTTATAGAAATGAAAGCGCTTAATGCGATCATTTGTATTTTTTTCTTATTCTTGTAGGCAGCTGAATTTTTTGACGCTAACTCATCGTCTAATTTTTTGTTAATCGGCGCTAAAGGTGCCTTTTTAGGTTCATTGTCAAAAGATGATTGTGGTGGGACGTATTCTTGTAGCCATGTGTGGCTGCATTGAGAACAGCGAACTACACGACCAGCTTTGTATATCTGGTTATGTTCTACGCTATAGCCTGTGCGGCACTGTGGGCAACGGATAATCATCGGTTGTAAAGTAAACTTTTCGTTTGGTGTTCTTGCAAGTTAATTCATACATTAAGTGAATGTAGCGCCCTGTGCAACCTTCTTTTAAGCGTTTTAGCGTAAATGTGCATAAAGTAGGCAAACAGTGTGTCACCTTCTTGCAAAGGTATGCTCTTTTATGTAAGAATGCAGGCATCGTATTTTTAGCTAATAAGGGTAGTAAATTGATCAATTTTAATCATGTGGCGTTTAAATATCGCAAAACGGATGGTTCGGCTGATAAAGAAGCTGTGCGCGATGTTTGTTTGAACATTGAAGAAGGGTCGTTCCACTTCTTATCGGGGCCTTCTGGTGCTGGTAAAACAACGCTTTTCCGCATGATGTATATGGATTTGTTACCAACAGTTGGCTCTGTTACGCTTTTTGGAAAAAACGTATCACGCCTCAGCCGCGAAGAGGTGGCGCATACGCGCCGTCGCATGGGTGTGGTCTTTCAAGACTTTAGGCTTTTAGAACATTTAAATGTGCGTGAAAACGTTTCTTTACCTCTTTCTTTGCATGGCAAGCTCTCTCAAGAGCAAGAAAAATGTGTCGATGAAATTTTAGATTGGGTAGGTCTAGGTGATAAACTAGACAAGCACCCAAGTCAATTAAGTGGTGGTGAAAAACAACGTGTGAGTATTGCACGTGCTGTTGTTAACCGCCCACGTCTGCTTGTAGCCGATGAGCCGACTGGTAACGTGGATGCGGCTATGGGACAACGTATTATGCATTTGTTTATGGAGTTGAATAAACATGGCACGACAGTTGTTGTGGCCACGCACGACCGCGAACTTGTTGAAAGCTTCCCTTATCCGTGTATTTATTTAAAAGACGGTAAGGTTGTTTCTAAAAACACAAAAACAGATAGCTCGATGCCAAAAATGCCTTTAGGCGATAACTCAGGAAGGGTCGCGTAAGTATGTTTAAGCCTATTGCAAAAAGTGCTAAAAAAGCTTTGTCTTTACGTAAAGATACAGTTTTTCGTTTGTTGGTTGTTATGACAATTCTTCTAGGATGGCTTGCCGCTGTGGGCAGCGGTGGTTTGGTTGGTTTGGAAAATCTTTATAAAAATTGGCAATTGGAACAAAATAGTCAAATTAGTGTTTATTTGTTGGCTGATGCTGATGCTGAAACTTTAGATGAAATGAACCGAGAGCTTGAAAGTGTTCAAGGGGTTATTGAGGTGAAAAAGCTTTCGGTAGAAGAAACAAAGGCATTGTTAAGCCCATACTTTGAAGGCGAGAATGATTTTCCGATTCCTGTGGTTTTAGACGTGTTTGTAAATGACACATTGCGCAGATCTTTGTTTGACGCAAAGATTTATAAAACATTCCCAGAGGCTGAAATTGATGATGCACGTTCATTGCTGACGACTGTGAGTAAAGGGGTGCGTTTTGCACAATATTCTACACTTGGATTCGCACTGGTGTTATTCGTTATTATGGCTTTACTAGTTTCGTTGACTGTGAAGGCTGGATTGCGCGGTAAGCAGGACAGTTTGTCGGTGCTTCAATACGTAGGTGCAACGGATAGTTTTATTACGCGTTTAGTAGTGCGTCAGGTTTTTGTGCGTAGTTTGGTGGGTTGGTTTGTAGCAAGTTTACTCGCCATGGCAACGCTTTATGGTATGGGTGTTTCATACCCTCAATTTGCACAGTATTTATCACGTGATGTATATATTGGCGCTGCATTGGCGCCACTTGTGCTGGTTGTTGTGGCTGTTGTTGCGGCATGGGTAACAAGCTATGGCGTTGTTCAAAAGGCTCAAAAAAGTGCGTAGGCGTACATTATACGGATTTTTCTGCCTTACCGTTATGGCTTTGTGCTACGTGACTGGACTGATTATGTTTTTACTTAGTTTGCCGTCAGATAACCAAAATTTTTCAATTGATAAAACGGATGGGTTGGTTATTTTTACAGGTGGGAGTAAGCGTATTGATACAGCGCTTGCTTTGGTGGCGGATGGCTATAGTAAACCCGTTTTAATTAGTGGCGTTAACCCTCAAGTGACTAAAGAATTTTTGCTGAGCGGTCTTTCAAAAGAGAATCAGAGGCTTATTACTTTGGATTATCAATCAAAATCAACTAAAGATAATGTTAATGCGACCAATGAGTGGGTGAAAAAGTTAAAACTTAAGTCGGTTGGTTTGATTACAAGTTTTTACCATATTCCACGCAGTATGTTGTATTGGAAGCGCTCAGGACAATATACAAATGTTTCTTTGTATCCCGTCTTTCCAGAAAAAATGCCGTTATCTTTTATGTTTAGAGAGTATCATAAGTACATTTTAACGACTTTATACGTTTTGTAATTTTATTTTATTATAATAAATATCCTACGTTTGTTTTTTATGGCGCAATTCTTGCGTCTACATCCATAAATAAATTGACAGGTTGAACCTTTAATAAGCAAACTGAAATGATGAATAATAAAATTAAAAAATTACCATTCGCCTTAAGCGCAGTTCTTTTAATTTCTTGTGTTATGAAGACGCAAGAAGAGGAAGTTCCATCGAAAGCACTTCAAAATGAAATTGAGGTGTCTAAAAATCCTGTTGAAAACCCATCCTTTGTTAAAGGCCGTCCTGTAGATATCGCACCTCTTGTAAGTAATTATTTAGCGGCAAGGTTAAGTGAAAGTGAGGGGCGGACACAAGATGCGGCATTTTTTTATGATCGTGCTGAATCGGCAGACCCTCAAAACGCAGCATTAAAAGAACATGCCTTTATGTTGCAACTTGCTTTAGGCAATATGGAGGAATCTATACGTTTGGCGCGTGAAATTGCTATACAAAAAAACGCTGTTCCTATTAGTTACATCCTTTTAGGGGCTCAGTCGTTGAAGGACGGTGATCTTGAAAATGCACAGAAATCATTTGCACGTGCCAAGGCTATATCTCCTCAATTGCTACAGTTTCATATATTAGAAGCTTATATCGATCAAGCTATGGGGGTTGATATTGATGTTGTTATGGAAAAATTAAAAGCTCTTCCTTCGGTGGCGGGGTTAAATGGTGTGCGTTATTTCCATTTTGGTCGATTACTTGAAAAAGCAGGTAGGCTTGAAGATGCGCAGAGGGAATACGAATTTTCTGTAGAATCTGACAGCGCTTCGTTATTTTCAGTCCTTGCTTTAGAAGGGGTATATGAGCGTTTAGGTCAGCCACTCAAGGCCAAGGCCTTGATGGAAAACTTTTTCAAGAAAAATCCAGAGAATATATTATTACTTAAATCGGCAGATCGTTTCGAAAAGGGACTGCCTTACGTTTCTGTTGATAGGTCTTTAAAGCAAGATGTTGCAGGTGTTATTTTTGAAATTGCAACACTGATGACGAGTCAAAAGTTACCAATGGCAGCCTCACAGGTTATGAATATTTCATTGATGTTAGATGAGGACGATGATTTTATTTTATTTTATCAAGGGGTCATGCAGGAGAAGGTAGGAGCATACGCTTTGGCATTGGACTCTTACAGTAAGTTAAATGAAGATGCATTTAGCTGGCTGGCTGCGCAGATTAGAACTGCAGATATACTTTCATCTCAAAATAAAACACAAGAAGCTATAGCACTTATTAAAAGTGTTTTGGAAAAACAAAATCACACAATTGTTAAGCGTATTTTGGCGGAGCTTTACTATAATAAAGGTGATTATACTCAAGCCATTAAATGGTATGACGATATATTGTCCCTTGAAGAAAATGTTAAAAAAGATGAGTTTTGGGTTTATTTTGCGAGGGGAACTGCTTATGAACGGTTGGAGAGGTATGAAGAGGCTGAGCGTGATTTGAAGGAATCTATACGCATTATGCCAAGCAATGCGACAGCATTGAATTATTTGGGTTATATGTGGGTTGACCGTGATGAAAATATAGATGAAGCTTTTGCGTTAATAGGTCGTGCAATTTTGTTGAAACCAAACGATGCATCTATATTGGATAGTATGGGTTGGGTTTTATATAAAAAGGGTGAGTATCAAAAGGCAGCTTTGTACTTAAAACGCGCAGAAACATATCGCCCAGATGATGCAACGATTCAAATGCACTTGGGTGATGTATTTGAAAAATTAGAGCGTTATCAGGAGGCGAATGCGTATTGGACGCGTGCGTTAGAGCTAAATCCTGAAACTAAAAAAGATGTTGCTTATTTAAAGATGAAACTCGATAAGAGTTCTGTAAAATTAAAATAATAAAAACTACATTTTCTCTATTGACAAAACCGTGCTTAAGCTATAACTTAACCCTCGCTTGTTAAGAGCACTGTTGGGGTGTAGCCAAGCGGTAAGGCAGCGGTTTTTGGTATCGCGATGCGTAGGTTCGAATCCTACCACCCCAGCCATTTATTCATTCAAGGGCGTCCAGTGCAATCCACTAGACGCCCTTTTTCTTTTGTATTACAATGATTCTGTGCCCATGCGTGTCTATAGCCGTCCAACCGTGTCTATGAAAAAAGCGGGTACTTTAGAGGGTATATTCCCCCACATACCCGCAAAATACGGAAATAAACAAAAGGATGTACCCGCATAATGAGTGAAACTAGTGAAAATAACAGAAAAAACAAGCGTGTTTTAATGGATCAAGAAACACAAGACTCTTTATTAAGGCGTTATGTTTTTGAGGTTCTTTATGAAAGTTTGGAGTTTATAAAAAGATCGTTAACACTAACTTTTACTGCAAATGCAGGTGCATTAATTTCTATACCTACTTTATTGAAAGAGCTAAATATATATTTATTATTTATTCCAGCACTTTTATTTTCTTTTGGAATTTATATCTGTTTAAAAGGCTTTTGGGAGTTTTATGATGCATTGGAAGCTTTAAACAAACAGCTTTCAAGCCAAATAGGTCGTAAAGTTGGGGTTGCTATAGAGAAGTATAGAGAACAGCAAGTTATATCAGAAGAAAAAAATAATAACGCTCGAAAATTTGCTAAAAGATCAATTAATTTCTTCATTTGGGGGATTATTTTATTAATTATATTAATTGCTTTAGATAAAATTAATATTTTAAACCTAATATCTAGCTATGTAGGAGGTGAGTGATATGCCTCTAACTGATATTCAATGTAAGAACGCTAAACCTCAATCAAAAGGTTATAGGCTAACCGATGCTGGAGGGCTATTCCGCCATTTATTCATATTAGGCCGCCCAGTATAATCCACTAGACGGCCTTTTTCTTTCGTGAAAGGTAGTGTTTTTTAATCGCTATATTGAATGCCTGTATCATTTAAATAAACGAGTGTGTGAAAATCTGTAAGTGTATCATTGTTTAGGAATATATCATCTGCTACATCATAAGTGATGTTGTATAATTCCTTAATGTCTTTAAGGCCCTTTAAAAATTCAGCTTTGTTATGAGTTGTATAAATAAGATAATTATTACAACTTTTTGCGAGTTGATCTTTATTTTTTTCTAGAATGCGCATCGCGTTTTTTAGAGATGCGATCTCCTCAATTATAATTAATCCTAATGTCATTTTCTCTCTCCCATTGGTTTTGATCAATCTTAGGCTGGAATATTTAAACTTGTTATAATTAAAGTTAGTTAACCCCTTATTTGTTCACTTGTGGTGCATGTCAGTTTGTTAGCTGTGTCATTTGTGAGCACCCCTATAAGTTGTGGAAGGGTTTTTAATTAAAACTTGAGGGGGATTATTTATGAAGATTTTAGAAGTTGATTTAAAGGGTATTGTGAACAAGGTTTGTAAGAAGACTGGTATGGATAAGGAATTGGCAGGTAAGGCAGAAGTTCAATATCTTCAATATTTAACGCTACGTGCAAATTATCCTGAGATGGTATTGGTACCACCTGTGCTCGCTGATGAATTATGGCATGAGCACATGTTGCATAGTAAAAAATATGTTGAAGATTGTGATAAGTTGTTTGGTTCATATTTGCACCATCACCAAGGTGAACCAGAGGAGCTTTTAAGAAAGGGCTGGGAAAATACCCAAAGATTGTTTATTCAAAACTTTGGTGTTAACCTGCTTGCTACAGGGGCAATTGCTGCCCCGTGTCGTTAGTTTGGTTTAGATTTTTATAGCGAAAACACTTATAAAATCACCAAATTTAGAATGTACATCGCCAAGTTCTCCTTGAAGTTCAGGGAGTGTTGATTCGCTATCGATGTGGATCCATTCAATCTTAAAGCCATGTTTGCTGGCTAGTAATTGAATGTCTTCTTTGCTGTATGTCTGGTTGAAAGGCAAATATTCTCGAATACTATCCTTGTGATGGCGCATGTCAAAATAGAAAGCACCGCCTGGTTTTAGAATTCTTGCAACTTCACTAAAGGCTTTATTAGCCCCTTGCGCGGAATTTTTAAAGTGTGGGATCCAATGCAAGACAGCTTTTGAGAGGACAAAGTCAAATGAGTTGTCTTTATATGGTAAGTTGCGGGCATCTCCTCTTGCAACAGAGCCTTCTGGGAGTTGCCCCGAGATTTCTTTTTCTTTGCACACACTGTGAGGTAAGCGGGATGGTTCTATGCCGTGGACTTTTATACGGTCATAGTTTTTATGGATATATTGCAAATATCTACCGCTACCGCATCCGAGGTCGAGCATTTTGATATTGTCTGACCGCACTGTTGTAAATAATGTCTCCATAATTTTATAAACAGATTTTAAGGCGTATCCATTTAAAATATCTTGTGTGCGGTTGCAATAGTTGGCGCCTGTGGCTGTGCTAAAATAACCGTGCGATGCATTGCAAACGGTGTTGACAAATGTGCCAACTTTTTTGTCATCATAAGAATCAGCTTTTGATGAAAGCATTTCAAAGGAATGGTTTTTGTAAGTTTCAAGCATGTTGTTAGAAGAAATTGCCGAGGCGTAGTCTAATATATTATGCATTTCAGCAGAATTTAAGGCATGGTTATTATTTATGCGAATTTCATGCTCCATTTCAGCCTGTATAAATGGAATGAGGATGGACTTGACTGTAGGGGTGGGCTTAGGGCCTTGATATTCCATTAGCGTTTCCTCAAATATTTTTACGACTTGTCCTGTTAATTCGTAGTTAAATGATAAGTGTTGCTTTTCAGGTTTACAAGGGGTACCTGTGCCTGTCACAAGCCAGGTGAGGTCAACGCCGGAAGTTTCTGCGATGTTAACAAGGCGGTCGATGGGGGGTTTGCTTGCACCATCGAGGTATCGAGAAAGCTGTGAGCGTGATACATCTGTTTTTTTTACAAAATCCATCTGTGTGCCAACTTGCTTGACACAGTACTTTAGTCGTTCCTTAAATGTAACTTGCTCTAACATAAAGCTAACCCTTTAATTTCATATATAATGTGTATACAGTAACAAAAAGAGTTTGGCAATAAAGAATTTTATCTATGCTTCTAGATTAGCTGCAGGCTCTATTTTACGAGTGTCTATGGTTTCGTTGTCTTTATCGTTCCATAAAGGCTACGCCGAACCTTGGCTCTGCTATGCCGGTCGCGTATATCCATTTAAAATTTTTGTATGTGCGTATGCCATAGGAGCCAATTTCAATGCCGTTGGCATTAATATCGTATCCATCCTCGGTTGCGATAACTTCGTAGCTGTTTTCTGGTGCGAGTTCTTTGAACCAGTTAAGGCAAAGATCTACGGTTTTATGAAGTGCATCTTCATTAACATCGATGCTTTGAAAAAGCTCAACTTTCATAAAGTAAGGGCGCGAGATATGGTTGATGGTATGTTCTAATCTAAAGCAGGGGGTAAGTGCACAGTAGCGGCCTTTTGGTAAGGATTTATCTATGAGCTCCTGAATAAATGATTGTTCTGAAGATCCGATGAGGTCGCCCCAATAGGTTGCACATGTTTCATCGCGTTGAGGAAACGTGGCTTTGGTCGCTTCTGTACTTACAACCCAAGGCATTTCTCTGTATTGGAAGCCCTGTTTTTTGTAAAAAGCTAAGCTTTGTGTTAGCCGTTCCCAGCTAACCTCTGGATTCTCTTGTACCATCTTCAAATACTCTTCTTGTTGTTTTTGCCATCGTTATTAAGTGGTCAAGTGTAATAGAAGGGTGGTGTTTTTCAAGGTATAGTTCAACAGCTCCAAGCATGTCGGACAGTTCAATAAGGCCCATTAGAGGATTGTTTTGTTCGAGAGAGTCGATGAATTCTTCCATCTCCTCGACGATTTTGCTTTGTTCGCCGATCTGGCCTGGTTTGATTTTGCGTATGTGATAACCCATAGTGTGTCTCCCAGTTCATTTGCACTATGCTATACTGGTGGATAGTTTATGTAAATAAATTTATTCGCATTTTTAAGATAAACTTTTTATGTATATTCAGTTATTATAAATGCATTAAAAATAAAAAGAGATTGTTTATGAATACTGAAAATACGCCAGATCTTTGGCAAGATTTATACCCTTTGCCTAATGCCGAAAGCCATAAATATACGAGGGGGCATGCTGTTGTTGTTGCAGGTAAAATGATTGGTGCAGCGCGTCTGGCTTCACGTGCGGCAAGGCGAATGGGCGCAGGGCTTGTTACGGTTGTTTGTGAACCTAATGCTTATCCTATTATTGCCCGTGACTGGCCAGGTACGATTGTAAGTGCGCTTGGTGAAGGCAAGCGTTATACAGAACATCTGGTTGATGAAAAAAAGAATGCTTTCCTGTTAGGGCCTGGTGGTGGTTTAGATAGCGACCTTAAGGCTAAAGTTTTATATACCCTTGAAATGGGGGTTAAAAAAGGCGCAGTTATTGACGCTGACGGCTTGAATGTTTTTAAGACCGATTCTGAGAAATTACTAGAATCTCTACATGAAAACTGTGTTATTACACCGCATGAGGGCGAATTTACCCGCCTTTTTCCGGATATTATAGGGACAAGGGAAAAAATGGCAATGGCGGCAGCAAAGCGTGCTGGTTGTGTTGTTGTTTTAAAGGGGGCTAAAACGCTTGTTGCTTCGCCTTGTGGAAAGTTGGTTGAAAATACACATGCTTCTCCGTTTTTAGCAACGGGTGGTACGGGTGACGTTTTGGCGGGTATGATTGTTGGCTTAATGGCTTTAAGTGTTCCAGCTTTTGAGGCGGCTCAAATGGCTGTATGGATGCATGGCGACGCATCGAAACGTATAGGCATAGGGCTTGTAGCGGAGGATATTATTGATATGATCCCTCAAGTTTTAAAAAGCGTATTTGTATCAAAATAAGAAAAAGATGTTTATAGTCTTTTTCTTATGATCATTTTATGGTTATTGCTTGCCAATAATGGCTTCTTTGGTAGGGGCGACGATAGCAATTACCTCGTCAATCATTGAAGGTGGCACATTTATACTATGAAGCGTGTCCACTAAATGACCTGCGACTTTATTAAAATGACTCTCGTTTAGTCCTTGTTTTCTTGATTTTTCATGGGCTCTTTCTAGGCTTTCTCCATCGTAATTTGGCAGGCCACCAAAGGCATAGGTCATGAAGAGTCTCTGTTTCCCCATCTGTTTTTTCATATCTGTTTCTTGGAAGAAGGGGATGAGGTCAGGGTCAGCTAAAATGCGGTCATAAAATTTTGTAACGGCAATTTCTACGGCGTCTTTGCCGCCAAGTCTTTCAAATAGTGTGTTTTCAGGCATGAATAAGGTTCTTTCTTTTTATTTGTAGCTTCATTATAAATTATAATATTAGAAATAAATATACCGTATAGTGGTTATTTGAAGCTACATTTGGTAATATTTGTTTGAATATCATATGAAAGGAAATGAATGAATGTTTGTTCTACATGAACGCTTAAGTGCGGATACATATAAGGTGTGTGATTTAGAACTGTGTCAGGTCTTATTGATGAATGATACAACTTACCCATGGCTTATTTTGGTTCCGCGTCAAAATGATATTGTTGAAATAACGGATTTGTCTACGGAGGATCAAGCTTTATTGATGGTCGAGATTTCTAAAGTAAGTGAAGTGTTACAAGAAATAACAGGCGCTGATAAAATGAACGTGGCGGCTTTAGGGAATATGGTGCCTCAGTTACATGTACACGTGATTGCACGCTTTAAAAATGACACGGCTTGGCCTGCACCTGTATGGGGCAAAACAACGCCGATTGCTTATGGTGAAAATATAAAAAATGAATTTTTAAAGGCTTTGGCAGAAAAACTTGCTTAGAAGTGTATGAATAGGCAACGTTTGTGCTTGACATTTAGTCGGCATTTGCCTATTTTGCCGAGTAGGTATACGACACCCTTGGAGGTCGATATCTGTTAATTTTATTAAATGAAAGAATGAAAACATGTCTGATGTATATGTAATGGAAACACAGGTACGTGAAAATGGCGGTAAGGGGATCGCTCGTCGTTTGCGTAATGAAGGTATGGTACCTGCTGTAGTTTATGGTTCTGGTAAAGAGCCTAAAAAAGTAGCTGTAACAGCTCATAGCTTGAAAATGGCTATTCAACACGGTGGTTTCTTGACTTCTGCTCAAGAACTTCTAATTGAAGGTAAAACTGAAAAAGTTCTTCCTCGTGAAATTCAGCGCGACCCTGTGTCTGACCAAATCACACACGTTGACTTCCTACGTTACGATGCGAAACGCGTTGTTAAAGCAACTGTACGTATCGAAATGATCGATATTGAAAAATCTGCTGGTGTTAAATTGGGTGGTATTCCATCTCTACAGCGTACAGAAGTTGAACTTCTTTGCCGTGCGGATTCTATTCCAAGCATCCTTCAGGTTTCTATTGCTGACCTTGGTGTTGGTGAAGCAGTTAAGTTCTCTTCTATTGAACTTCCAGATGGTGTTGCTCCGTCAATTGCTGGCCGTGACTTTACTGTTGCGTCGGTTCTTTCTTCTCGCACAACAAACACTGCAACTGACGAAGCTGCTGATGCTGCTGATGCAGAAGAAAGTGCAGATGGCGAAGAGGCATCAAACGATTCTGAAGAATAAGAAGGCTTTCGATATGTTTCTTATTGTAGGGCTTGGTAACCCAGGATCTAAATATGAAGAAACACGTCATAATATAGGCTTTAAAGCGGTGGACGAAATTGTCCGCCGCTTTTCTTTTTCTCCGTGGGTCGAAAAGTTTTCAGGGGTTATTTCAAAAGGTGCTATTGATGGCGAAAAAATTATTCTTTTAAAGCCGCAAACCTTCATGAATTTAAGTGGCCAGTCTGTACAACTTGCGGCGCATTTTTTTAAGATTGATCCTAAAAATATTATTGTCATACATGACGAGCTTGATTTGCCGCCATTAAAAACACGTATTAAATTAGGTGGGGGTAATGGGGGGCATAATGGTCTAAAATCTATTCAGCAATGCATGGGCACAGCCGACTTTATACGCGTGCGTTTGGGGGTGGGACACCCAGGGGATAAAAATAAGGTTTCCTCTTATGTTTTAAGCGATTTTTCTAAATCTGAAGCAGTAGATTTTGATATTTTATGTCGTCATTTGGCGGATAAAATGCCAATGGTTTTAGCAGGTGAAGAAAAGCGTGTTGTGAGTGATTTAGCACTTGTATTTGCACCACAAAAGTAAAATTTCTTTATTCCAATTTCTTGCATTTCGTAAATGAACTTGTCATGCTCATATGGCAGGTATTTAATTATAAAAATAAGGGCTAAATTTTATGGAAGATATTATCAGTTCGATTTGTTTGGTAATGGTGTTAGGGGTATCGGCTCAATGGATTGCTTGGCGCTTTAAAATACCTGCAATTGTATTGTTATTCTTTATTGGTTTAGGTGTTGGTCCTGTTTCTGGTTATTTTCAGCCAACTGTAGTTTTTTCAGATATGTTAAGGCCTTTTATATCGATCGCGATTGCTATTATTTTATTTGAAGGTGGTTTAAGCTTAAAATTCCAAGATCTAAAGGAAACCAGACATGCTGTTCACCGCATGATAATGGGGGCGCCATTGACTTGGCTATTAACGGCTTTATCGGCACATTTTGTAGCAGGTCTCTCTTGGGAGGTTTCAGTCTTGTTGGGTGGTATTATGGTTGTAACGGGCCCAACTGTGATTATGCCGCTTTTAAAGCAAGCGCGTTTAGATATGCGTGTGGGATCGGTTCTAAAATGGGAGGGGATTGTGAATGATCCCATAGGCGCCTTATTTGCTGTCTTGTCGTTTGAATATTTTACAGTATTTCGTGAAAGTGGTTCGGTAGCTGGTAATGTATCGGCCTTTTTTGGTAATACGTTGATTGTTTTACTGGCTTCTTATGCTTTGGCAAGAGTAATTGCTTGGATTTTTGAACGTGGAAATGTTCCAGAGTTTTTAAAAATCCCTGTTATATTGACGGCAGTAATCGCATCCTATGTGGTTGCAAACCACTTGCAGGAAGAAGCTGGTTTGGTGGCTGTAACAGTTCTTGGTGTGACCCTCGGTAATTTACGAATTTCTTCTATAGAGGAAATACGCAGATTTAAAGAAGTAGTGACGCTGCTATTGGTTTCTTCTGTTTTTATCGTCTTAACTGCGACGTTAGAACTTGATCAAATTTTAGGGCTTGATGCACGTAGTATTGCATTTATTCTTGTGTTGTTAGTAGTTGTTCGGCCGCTTATGGTCATGATCGTTTCTTTGGGTACAGGTTTAACCTTAAAGGAAAAAATTCTAATTGGTTGGATAGCACCTCGTGGGGTTGTATGTGTTGCAGTAGCAGGGTTATTTGCACCATCTATGATTGCTTATGGTTATGAAGATGCTGTGCATTTAGTGCCTATTTGTTTTGGTGTTGTTTTTGTAACTGTTGTATTGCATGGTTTCTCTATTCGATACTTAGGGAAGCGTTTAGATCTTTGTGCTGAAAAAGACAATGGTATTTTAATTGTTGGGGCATCTCCAATGGCATTTGAGTTGGCTGAGGTGATTAAATCACGTGATATACCTGTTATGATATCAGACACAAATTGGCATAGGTTGCGTCCAATTCGTGTGGGTGATATTCCGACATATTATGGTGAAATTTTAAATGATGGTGCGGAGCATAATTTAGAGTTTAATCAATTTTCTTATTTGTTAGCTCTCACGGATAGTGTGGCTTATAACGCTTTAGTTTGCGCTAAATATGCCCATGAATTTGGACGTGATAATATTGCACAAATTGCCAGAGAGGCCGAAGATGAAGATGACCCTTCTGCTTACAGTAATACATTGCGTGGTAAAACTTTGGTAGGAGAAGAATTGTCTTTTGATAAATTTAGCCAAAAATATGCGAAGGATTGGAAGTTTGTGAGTTCTCGCATTAGTGACACATTTACGTATGCTGATTATCTTAAGCAAAAGGGTGAAAATTGCATTCCATTGATGTCTATTAATGAATATGGCAAGGTAACCTTCCATACATCTGATATGGATTTTAAACCAATACGCGGTGATGTTATTATTGCTTATATTAAAGCAGAGGCTGTTGAGTCTGAATCTTCGACGCCTGTTTATTCGTAATAAAAAAAGCCCCGTAATAGGGCTTTTTTTATGTATTGTCTTTAACCGACATTACGTACGACGTTGCATTGTATAATATTATTGCTATTGATTATAAAAACATGCCCGCATGTAGAAATAATAGCGTGAGTGGCTTGGATGTTTAATCCTTCATCACGGCGGCGTTCTAAGGCTAATTCTAGTAATTCCTCTGCTCTTGGGTCGCTGTCAATGGGGTCGGCTACCGAATCGTCTTCAGTAATGGCAAATACACCGTAACCGCTCTCTTGAAATTGTTCTAACATATTGTAAACTTCTTCAAGTGAAGATTCATCACTTTCATGTGCAAGTGAAAATAAGTGGCTTTTAGCATCTAGTAATGATTCAAGTATTGATTCGCTGTCGCTTGATACATCTACAATGTCGTTTAAGTCAAAATTATCGTCCATTTTTATCTCTTATAATTTATTATTCATGGTTTTAAATTAAACTTTAAATCCTAAGTCCATTAAATTATAGAATGCGACAAAAAGATAGTCAAAAATTTACCTGACATATATTTTTATACTTATCTTTATTGCTGTTTTTGTATATAATATACTTTATGAAAAATAATATTAAAAAAGCCTTTAAAGGCCCTATGCTTTTATGCATTGTTGATGGCTTCGGCTTAAGAGAATCTTCAGATGGTAATGCAGTTAAATTGGCACATACACCAACATTGGACCGTTGTATGGCGCAATCTCCTCACAGTGAACTTGTCACGCATGGTGAAGCCGTAGGTTTGCCAAAGGGTCAAATGGGGAATAGCGAAGTCGGGCATATGACCATTGGAAGTGGCCGCACTGTATTGCAAAGTCTTGATCTTGTGCGTGAGGGCTTAAAAGGTGATATGCAGGCTTTTCCCAATTGGGAAATATCTATTGAACAGGCAAAAAAATCTAATCAAATCCACTTGATAGGAATGTTAAGCGATGGTGGTGTGCATAGCCATACTGATCACTTGGCATTGTTATGTGAAAAATTACAGACTTTGGGTAAACCGATTATTATCCATGCAATTTTAGATGGCCGTGATACGCAGCCTCAGGCTGGGAGTAAACAGGTTAAAGCGTTTTTAGAGCGTGTGAAGGGGCTTGATAATGTCCATCTGGCTGATATTTGTGGGCGATTTTATGCCATGGACAGAGATAATAACTGGGACAGGTTAGAAAGAGCCTTTAATCTTTATACCCAGTCGGCACGCAATTATTCAGAATGTGGGGTTGTTGAGGAGATTGAAAATCAATATCCGTCTGTAAAATCTGATGAGTTTATAGAACCGACAGCTTTTAAATTACCAAATGATATTTCTTCGATTATAGAAGGCGGTGATAGCGTTTTTCTTTTTAATTTTAGAGCAGATCGCATGCGTGAATTGGTTCATGCTTTTATTGATGATGAATTTAAAGGGTTTAAGCGTCCGCATAAACTAAATGTTCATCTCACCTGTATGACGGAATATGATAAAAACTTTAACTCATTCGTTATAACCTTATTCCCGCCTACACAACCTAAAAACACATTAGGCGAAGTGGTTGCTTCTTTAGGGGGGAAACAATTACGTATTGCTGAAAGTGAAAAATATGCCCATGTGACATTCTTTTTGAATGGCGGCCTTGAAAAGCCTTTTGAAAATGAAGAGCGTGTGGTTATTCCTTCTCCTAAAGTGAAGACGTATGACTTAGAGCCACGTATGTCTTTAAGCAAGGTGACAGAAGCGCTTGAAAATGCCATAACGGCTGGTGGCTTTGATTTAATTGTTCTAAACATTGCCAATGGCGACCAAGTTGGGCATAGTGGCAGCTTAGAAGCTTCTATTGAAGCTGTCGAATATATTGATACGTGTTTGTCAAAAATTTTACTGTCACTTGAAAGTGCAGATGGTGAAATGGTATTAATTGCCGATCATGGGAATTGTGAAGAAATGCTTACAGCCGATGGCGGTATATGCACGTCACATACATTAAACCCAGTTCCTTTTATTTACGTGGGGCGTAGAGGATATAAGGCTAAAAATGGCAGTTTGAAAGACGTGGCGCCTACAGTTCTTTATTTATTGGGGATTGAAAAGCCTGTGCAAATGACAGGTAATAATTTATTAGAGAAGATTGAAGGATAGTTTTGTGCGTATAGTTTTTTTATGTGTTTTAATGCTGTGTATGCCTGTTTTTGCGTTGGCAGGGACAGTTAAAACATCTGCAGAAATCAAACTAGAAAAAGCAAAAGAATTAGAGCGTATTGAAGTTGATAAACAAAGGCAAGCACGTATTAAAAAACGTGAGAATGAAGCCAAGAGTTTGCAAGATAAAATTTTAAAACTAGATGAGAAAATTTTGGTGATGAGTGAGGATATGAAAACCTTGCAGGCTGAAGTGGAGGATTTAGATAAGAAAGAGGCGCTTGCAAGGCAGCGCTTAAGTGTCAAGTTGAGCGCTTTTAATGAAACGGCGGTAGCAATCGCAAGGCTTGAACGTATGCCTGTCGAAGCTATGGCGGCTGCGTCTTCGTTGCGTGCAGCGCATAACCGTAAAGGTGTTGTTGAAGGGGGGCGTAAGTCTCTAACAGGACAAATATCCAAAGGTCGCGAAGATATTTATGAGCTTCAAGATATTATAACAAAACGTAAGGAAGCTGTCCAAAAAACAGAGGCTTTACGTGGTCAGCGTATTGAGGAGAAGAAGCGTTTAGAAGGCTTGTTTGATAAGCAAATTATGTTGCTCGCTGCTGATGATGACCAAAAGGCTGATCTTCTTAAAAAGGCGCATGATATGAAACAAAAAGAAAGTTTGAGTGCGCTGTTAAAAAATTATAAAAAATCTGATATTTACATGCCAAAGGTAAGGGCTGTTCATGAAATTTTGCCCGTTCAAGGTAAGGTAGTAAGGTCTTATAATGAAAAAGATAAAAATGGCGTCCGTGCGCATGGTATTACAATCGAAAGCACAGCAAGTGAGCCTGTGACGGCCATTAAAGATGGCCGTGTGATTTACAGTGATCGTTTCCGTGAGTATGGCTATATTGTTATTTTAGAACATGCTGATGGCAGTAATTCATTGTATAGCGGTATGAATGGAAGTTCTAAAGAGGTTGGTGATTTCTTATTCGCAGGTAAAAAAATTGGATTGATGCCAAATGAAAGTAAGCCAGAACTTTATTTGGAAATACGTAAAAATGGTAAAACTGTAAATCCAGCGAGCTATTTAGCTCAAAAATAAGCCTGTCTAGGCGGGTGTTTTTATTATTTGGCCTTTGTCTTGCATATGAATTGATGTAAACTAATTAAAATTTTATCGATGCTCTTTATTAAAGGGTATTAACATGGGTTGTCTTAATGTACAGCGTAATAATAAAACATAAAAAGAAACGAAAAATGTCTATGAAAAAAACAATAATTTCTTTATCTCTTACAGCCGCTTTAATCTGTGGGCTTTTACCTTCAAGTGCTTTTGCGTTGAGTGAAGAAGCTTACGAAAAGCTAGATATCTTGGCGAACGTATTTGAACGTATTAAGTCGAGTTATGTAGAAGAAGTTACGGATACAGAAGTTTTAGAAGCTGCCATTAACGGTATGCTTGTTTCTTTGGACCCGCATTCATCATACATGGCAAAAGATAGTTACGAAGATATGCGTGAGCAAACCAGCGGTGAATTTGGCGGTCTTGGTATTGAAGTGACGATGGAACGTGGTGTTGTAAAAGTTGTTTCTCCGATTGACGATACCCCCGCAGCAGAGGCAGGATTAGAACCTGGAGATTTTATTATAAAAATTGATGGTGAAGACGTGCAAGGGCAAACTCTTGGCGAAGCGGTAGACAAAATGCGTGGTAAAGTAGGAACAAAGATTACTATTAAGGTTTTCCGTGAAAGTGAAAAGAAAGCTTTTGACGTTGTAATTGTACGTGACAAAATTAAAGTTACACCTGTGAAGTCGCACCTAGAAGCTGATGGTGTAGGTTATGTGCGTATTACAACATTTAATGCTATGGTTGGCGACGATGTTGAAAAGGCAATTAAAGAGATGGTGAAAGAAAATGATAGTAAGCCATTAACAGGACTTGTGCTTGATTTGCGTAACAACCCAGGTGGTTTGTTAACGCAAGCAGTTGCAGCAGCCGACATCTTTTTAGAAAAAGGGCAGATTGTATCAACTAAAGGTCGTGTGTCTAACCAAAACCAAGAATTTAATGCTAAAAGCGGCGATATTTTAGATGGTAAACCAATTGTTGTGATTGTAAACAAGGGGAGTGCTTCAGCATCTGAAATTGTTGCGGGTGCACTGCAAGATCACAAACGTGCAGTTGTTATTGGTACAACAAGCTTTGGTAAAGGAAGTGTGCAAACTGTTATGCCTTTGCCAGGTGGTAACGGTATGCGTTTAACAACGGCTTTATATTACACGCCTTCAGGTCGTTCAATTCAGGCAGAGGGAATTAAACCTGATGTTGTTGTGAAACCTGCTAAGATTGAAGAGATTGAAACAGGAGATGAAAGCTTTGGTGAGGCCGCTCTTAAGGGACACATTGAATTGCCAGATGATGTTATTGATAAGAGTAAAGACGCTAAAAATGACCTGAAAAAACGTAAAGAAGTGAAGCAAAAAATTGAAGATGAGAAGAAGCTAGAGCGTCGCCAAAAGGACTATCAGCTACAACGTGCCATTGGTATGGTTAAGGCCTTGAGTATTTGGTCTGAGGCGAAACGTTAGTCCCTTGAAGTTTTCTAAAATATACATAGTTACTGCAGCTGCCATTTTTTTGGCGGTTGCATCCTATTATGTAGCGTGGATCAATATTCATGACATTAAAAATAAAACGATTGATATAAAATCAACTGTATCAGAATTTTCTTACCATAAGCCATATGAAGTTGTTTATGAAATGGCCCCCCCAGAAGAGGCCATGAGTCAGCTTGAGGTAAGTGCAACCATGAATGCCATTACTTTAATTGATGCTGAAAAACAAAATACACATGTTAAGTCATGGCAAAAAAATGCTCAGCCAACCTCTTTAAAAGAAGGTATGAGCTACATTGCTATTGTGATTGACGATGTTGGTGTGGTGCCCGATCGTTCGGCGCGTTCTGTAAGAGAATTGCCTAAAGCGGTGACTTTGGCATTTTTACCTTATGGCGAAGCAACGGGAGAGCTTTCAGCTGAAGCATCCAAGCTAGGGCATGAAATTATGATACACTTACCTATGGAGCCGCATCTAAGTTCTGACGGGTATGTTGTCAATCCAGGCGAGGGCGCGCTTTATACATCATATCCACTCGAAGATATTTCAGGTCTTGTCGAGGATAATCTTAAAAGCCTGTTGCCACTTGCTGTTGGTGTCAACAACCACATGGGATCTAAGTTTACTGAATGGGCGGATGGTTTAGCTGAAGTATTTAAGGTGATTGAAAATAAAGAATTAATATTTTTAGATAGCATTACAACCGCGCATAGCGCAGCACCGAAAACGGTTGTGGATTTCGATATTCCTTTCTTAAAGAGGGACGTTTTTCTTGACCATGAAATAGAAAGCTCTAAAATACTAAAAGCCCTTGAAAAAACAGAACGTATTGCAAAGTCAAAAGGTTATGCAATAGCAATTGGTCACCCGCATGATGAAACGACAGATGTTATAAAATTATGGGTGAATAGTTTGAAAAATAAAAATATACAGTTAGTGCCTATTACAGCTTTGATAAAGGAAAATAAAAAATGAGCGATATTGAAAAGACAATAGAAGAATATTTAGCAGATAGCAATTATAGAAAAAATGTGGGTATGGTCGTTTATAAAGACGGCAAAGTTTTTTATGCAATGCGCTCTGATGTTAAAGATGCGTGGCAGATGCCGCAAGGTGGTGTGGATGAAGGTGAAGATCTTTTAGATGCTGCACGCCGTGAATTGTTTGAAGAGACAGGTATTACAAAAGATCAGATAGAATTGATGGCTGTATGTACAGATTGGGTAGCTTACACATTGCCAAAAGACATGCAGAAAAAAGATCTTAAAGGGCAAGTTCAAAAATGGTTTTTATTTGAATTTAAAGCAGACGATAAAGAAATTGATGTGACGAAAGCTCAAGATAAAGAATTTTCACAGTGGCGCTGGGAATCACGTGAGGTTGTGTTAGCAGATGTTGTTGACTTCAGAAAACCTGTTTATGAATATGTCTTTAAGGTTTTTGGTGGCCGTATTGATCGTTCGGAAGAGGACTCTCAATAAGATAAAATAAAAAAACCTCCGCTAAGGAGGTTTTTTTTATAAAAGTCTTTATAAACTATCCGGAACAACCACATCTAAAGTTTCATTCCATAAAAATGTTTCAAGGTCACTGGCGTCTCTGTAGTATGCGATAGTGTGCTCCCAACTTGTTATGATGATATAACCAGAATTAAGCTCAATGTGCTTTGGCCAGCACATGTTTGTTTTGGCATCGCAATAGCGTTTGTCGTCTTTATGTATAAGTTCAATGGTTGCACTAAATTCACGTCTACGGACTTTCTCTTTCGTTATAGCGGGCGCATGAATAAAGTATTCTGGAAGAATGCGCAAGGCGCGCTCCGTGAGCTTAAAAGTGCTGACCGGTAATTCCTTGGCAACTGTAAAGCGAATATCGTAACTTGGTAGTTTTTCTAAAAATCTGGGCATTGTTACAGCCTCAGAGGCTATAGGTGTTAAAAGAAGGGCAAACACCATGAATATATTTTTTTTAAGCATAGCGTTTGCTCCGTATTTGTCGATTTTTATGACATACATGAAGTGATTTGTTCGCCAAATTCACTACATTTTACTTCAGTTGAGTTTTCCATCAAGCGTGCAAAGTCATAGGTTACATTTTTAGACTTGATAGCGCCTTCAACGCCCTTAATAATAAGGTCAGCTGCTTCTGTCCAACCAAGGTGTCGGAGCATCATTTCACCGGAAAGTATAAGTGATGAAGGGTTAACCTTGTCCAGTCCTGCATATTTAGGGGCTGTACCATGTGTTGCTTCAAAAATAGAATGTCCAGTGATGTAATTGATGTTTGCGCCAGGTGCGATGCCAATACCGCCGACAGTAGCTGCTAAAGCGTCAGAAATATAGTCACCGTTGAGGTTCATGGTTACAATTGTGCTGTATTCATTTGGACGTGTTAAAATTTGCTGTAAGAATGCATCTGCAATACAGTCTTTCATAACAAGTTTGCCTTCTGGAATATTCCAGTTCACGTCATCTGCAACAACAACTTTATCGCTAAATTCATTACGTGCAACATCAAATGCCCATTCTTTAAAGGCACCTTCTGTAAATTTCATGATGTTACCCTTGTGAACAACTGTCACAGAAGGGAGGTTGTTGTCTAGAGCATATTTAATTGCTTCACGTGTAATACGTTCTGTACCTTCTCGAGAGATAGGTTTAATGCCGATACCAGATGTTTCAGGGAAGCGAATTTTTGTTGTGCCCATTTCATTTTGTAAGAAGCTGATAATTTTCTTCGCTTCAGGTGTTTCGGCCTTATATTCAATCCCTGCGTAAATATCTTCGCTGTTTTCACGGAACACAACCATATCTGTAAGTTCTGGGCGTTTAACAGGTGAAGGAACACCTTCAAAGTAACGTACAGGGCGTAAGCATGTATATAGATCAAGTTCTTGACGTAGCGCCACGTTAAGTGAGCGGAATCCACCGCCAATAGGTGTTGTTAGAGGGCCTTTGATACCCACAAGGTATTCACGGAAAGCTTCTAAAGTTTCTTCTGGAAGCCATAAATCTTCACCGTAAACTATGTTGGCTTTTTCACCAGCAAAAACTTCCATCCATGAAATGCGACGGCGACCGCCGTAGGCTTTCATAACAGCAACGTCAAAGACGCGTTGAGCGGTAGCCCAAATGTCTGGGCCAATGCCGTCACCTTCAATGTAAGCGATAATTGGGTTATCTGGCACGTGTAGTTTGCCATTTTCCAAAGTTATTTTTTCGCCGCTATCAGGGAGTTGAATTTTATTAAAGCTCATTGCTTACATTCCTTGTTATTAATTATGTCTTTAATATAACAAATAATGCTCTTTTTTTCAGTAAAAATATTCCATTGTGTTTTAGAGAGCTGCGCTGTATACTCAGCGATTGAATTTATTATCTTTTTTCTTTTTTAAGGAGGCTTTTATGGCTTCTATTACCCTGCAAACATTGGAGGAGCTGAATACGATGAATCGTGGCGCTTTGGTGGCGTTATTACGTTTTTATTTATGTGTTGAAGCTGATATTCCAATAAAATTTAGAGCGATTCTTTTAGGGGACGTTGAGTATGCTTATTATGAAGTACCTCGTACATTTTCCGACAAGGTAGCACATTTTTTTGGTGCTATTTATAGGGCTGTAATGCCTAAAATGGATAGGCATCTATTCATGATAGAAAAACCTGAGGGTGGTTATATAATCTCAAGCTCTGCAAAAATAGCTTTATCTTTGTATATTAAGAAAAATTTACCTCTACCTACAGAGGTTATGATGACTTATGAGCAATGGTTGAATTCAGACGAATATAAACGGCGCCATGGTAAATGGGGCGACTGGTTTTGATTGAATAGAGGGCAGGTCTATGAAATTTTATGAAGAAATGGACCATCCGCGTGCATTTAGAGGAAGATTTTCAAATGGTCGGCAAGTCTTAATTGCTGGTGGTATGCATGGCCATACTGTTTATGCAAACCATAACTGTACAATCTCCTTTGAAGATGAGCGACTTAAAGTTGCCTTGTCAGATGGTAAGGTTTTGCTTGTTACATCTAATAGGACAATCTTACCTGAAGGAATTTGTGCAGATGTTTATGAGATGAACGGCTATGTGTTATATCAATTTGATGCTTATGACCTAACAATTAAGGTTAAGCCAGCAGGTACGCCTTCTATTTTGACTTTTGGTCATGTGCATTTTGCAATAAGGCCTAGGCCTGGTGTTGTGAAAATATGAACGAAAAAAACACCCCGCATGGGGTGTTTTTTTTATGTTGATGAGATTAGTCATCCATGTCTAAAATAACAGAGACGTTTATACTGATACTCACGCGCTCATCGGCACTTTCTACAACAGGTGCTGCCATGGCATCTGCGTTCATGGTTTTGAGCATCATGGTTTCATGACGGAAGTTTTGTTGTGGTTGGTTTTGGTTTGAAACGTTAATGGAGCCGATATGGTGTTTCTTGGCTTTAAGCTGTTCGGCAATACTTTGTGATCTTTCTTGTACACGCTGCAATGCTTCTTTAATCAATTCGGTGCGGTAGCTGGCAGCTTTCTCGCGGCTAAGATAGTAGTTCATTGCGGACATGGCAAATCCGTCTTTTTGTAATTTTTCTACAACCTTGTAAATAGATTCTTTGTTTTTTGTGTCTAATATAATTTCTTGTGAACCGCTCCAGCCAACATTACGGCGTAGTTTTGAATCGTATTTTTGGTTTACACGGTAGCTCCCTGTTGACACCTTGATGTCCGTAAATTTTTTAGCTAGATCTACGGCGCTTTGCATGTTTTTATTTATGTGATTTTGAACATCAGTTGCTTCTGTCGCGTCTTTTGTAATGCGTAAAACAGCTTTGATGCGGTCTTGCTCTACTTCTTTTTCAGCTGATTCAGATAGTTCTAATACGGTTTTACTCTCAATCAGGTCATAGTAACCCGCATCACGGGCTTGTGCGTGGTTTATAGTGAATATAGCGATAGCGCTAAGTAATAGAGCTTTGGATTTCATGGGAGGGTTCCTTGTTTTTTTATTGAGTTCTACAAGAGTGTAGCATTTACATATATTGTGGGGAATAAAAAAAGGCTGCCGATGGCAGCCTTTTGAATATGAGGTAAAAACTATTTAGCTGGTGTTTCTTCAGAGTTTTTACGGATAATAAGTTTACGCATACGTTTAGCAGCAACAGAAAAGTTTTCTGTGTTACGGTTTTTAACGTTAAGCATGAAAGCGTCAAATCCACCAAATTTATCAACAGTACGCATAGCGTTTGTTGAAAGGCGAAGTGAAATCATACGGTTTAGTGTTTCGCTAAACATAGATTTTTCTTGTAGGTTTGGTAGGAAACGACGTTTTGTGTGTCTCATTGAGTGAGATACGTTGTTACCAGACATTGGGCTTTTACCTGTTAATTCACATACGCGAGACATTTTTCTACTTCCTTAATATACTATATCTTAATCAAATTTCTTTGTGACGTTTAGCCACTTGTTGCGCATTTAGCCTTTTATTGGCCGCTTTGTCAACAATATTTTGCACAAATATACAATTTTTTCTTTGTTGTTATTTATTTACCCCATTTAAATGGGGGATTGTGTGCTTGGTGCCAGCTGGTACCCATATTGAAGCTTCACATGTTAAATCGTGAAAAATGCCAAGTTTGGTTGTGTATGAAATGTTGCCGTTATCTATAATAGGTGTAATCCAGCTTGTTGGTCCGCCAGCGCCAGATATAGTAACATCTGCTTTATATGGTTCATTTGCAGTTGTCGTTTGGATGTTTATTTTTTCACAAGGTATGTTGAACGATATTTCTTTTGCGGGGGATTGAATGTGCAATGTGAGGGTGAATGTATTAAACCAAGCGAGACATAATACAGCAAAGGCAATGAGTAGGGCTGTATAGCGGCTTTTAAAGTCTGTTTTTTCTGTAATAACTTTCCCTGCAATGGCGCCGACAATGCATACGCATAAAATACCCCATAAAACATCAGTAAAGAAATGAGCCCCTAAAAGCATGCGACCGTATCCAACCAGCGCACCATAGGTAATGCCTGTTATGAGAATAGTTTTAGCAAGTTTCGGTTTGCGGCGTCTAAGGGCGAAAAATGGTGTTAAAAGCATGGCAGCCATTGCCACATGACCAGAAGGGAAGGACTTACTTTTAAATTCCGCAATTTGATTGATAACGAATGGGTGGCTAAAAGGCGCTGGGCCATTAAGGGTAACAGTTTCATGCGGGCGTGGGCGTTCTACTGTGTCTTTTAGGATGGTATGTACTAAAAGTCCTGCGCCGAATAACAAGGTAAAAAGCCAAATAAGTGCAACGTGGTTAACGGTTGGGAATTTTTGACGTAGTGGCGGGATAAGGATAAAGACTAAAAATAAAACGCTTAAGGCAATCATGGGTATTTGTGAGTATTGTCTTGCTTGCCAACCCCAAACATTGCTTTGATCGTGTACTAAAATAGCAAGTTTTTCGTCTAAGCCAAAAAAGACAGCAATAGCGGTTATGACAAAGCCTATGCCCAATATAACGGCTAAATCTTTTTTTAGGGTGGCGGTTTGAGTCATCTTTGGCTATCCTTAAATCTAATATATTTGGGCATACTATAAATAAAAAACAAAAAAGAATCGACCTCAAAATGATTTTCTCTATAGATAAAGAACATAAACTTGCCATATTGCTGGCTTTATTTTTATTTGCGTTAAGGCTCGTTTTTGTGACGTTTGGACCTATTGATTTAGCGCCAGACGAAGCACATTACTGGGAGTGGTCGCGTTATTTAGATTTAAGTTATTATAGCAAGCCACCTTTGGTTGCATGGTTGAATTATTTATCAACATCTGTTTTTGGAACTACACATTTAGGGGTTCGTTTTTTTAGTTGCTTAGCGCTTTCTGTTTTAAGTCTTATTGCGTTTTTTGTGGCCAAAAATGCAGCTGGGGCAAGGGCTGGTTGGTATGCATTTTTACTTATAAATCTTACACCCGAATTTGCTGCAGGCGGTTTAATGATGACGCCAGATGTGCCATCTCTTACATGTTGGGCGCTTGGTCTTTATATGCTGACAAGGGTGAATTTTGCAGAAGAAGACTTGCCGATAAAGTATTTTGTCCTTTTGGGTGTGGTTATTGGTTTCGCTGGTCTAGCAAAGTATACGACGGCTTTATTTTATCCTATTTTAGGGCTTTACTTATTGTTTAACGCAAAGCGTCGTGTTTGGCTTTTGAAGCCGCATATTTATGTGTCTGGGGTTATTTCATTGTTGATGCAGATACCAGTTTTTTATTGGAATTATAAAAATGACTTTATTGGCCTAAAGCATGTTATGGGGCAAAGCGGTGGGAGTAGTGATTTTTCTGGATTGAAGAGTCTTGGTAACTTCTTAGGTGGGCAGTTAGGCGTGCTTTCACCTGTAACGTTTGTACTGTTGTTGTGTGCGTGGGCTGCTGTGACGGTTTTGATATTCGTAAGAGTGCGTCAAAAGGAAATAACACCTAAACAAAAAGCACTTGAAGTTTTGTGGTATTTTTCAGCCCCTGTGTTTACAGTATTTGTTTTAAAGTCAACAGGGGCGAAGGTTCAACCTAACTGGCCTGTTCTTTCTGTCTATGGTGGTTTAATTCTATTAGCTATTTGGGTGGCTGGTATGGGTATGTGGTGGCGTCGCACTTTTGTGGCGGGGCTTTGTTTGTCGTTGCTTATCACAATTGTTGCACACGACACATTTCTGGTGCGCTCTGCTTTGAATTATGTAGGGTCTGGGTATGAGATACCCTTTAAGAAGGATCCTCTGAAGCCGGCTTTGGGGTGGCGCGGGTTAGGGCAGGTTATTTCGGCGCAGATAAACCCTTTACTTAAAGAGGGAGAGAGGCCTCTTATTTTAACCACACGTTACCAAACGGCAAGTGAGATGGCTTTTTATGTCGAAGGTAACCCTGAGGTGATTTATGTTAATTTAGGGCATCGCCGCCAAAATCAATATGATTTATGGACGTGGCCAAACGATATAGAAAATCGACCTGTTTTTTATGTGCGTGAAAATGGTGAAATTGAGCCTGCTATATTTAACGCTTTTCAAGCATGTGCGCACTTAGGTTTAGCGGGGTCTCAGCGCCAAGGGGTGTTGATGCGTCAAGCGAACGTTTATGCCTGTTATGGTTATAAAGGGCTAGAACGCCAGATGCCAGCGCGTTACTAATTTTTAAATATAGTGTATTAAGTAAAAAGCTTCTGTTTAGGGGCTTTTTTTTATTGCTTTTCATCTGCAGTGTGTATACAACATAGCATGTTAACTAATCTCTCTTTCCTTTTTTATTTGGAGGTTGTCTTTATGGACAAACCGAAAACGAAATGGCGTCCTTCGCCAAACTTTTCAGCACGTACGGGAAAAATTGAATATATTGTTTTGCATGGTACAGGTAAAAAGAATGATAAGGAGGCTCTTAGCCACCTTTGTAATCCAAAAACCGAAGTGAGTTGTCATTATTATATTACTGAAAAAGGTAAACTTTACCAGCTTGTAGGCGACGCTGATGTGGCGTGGCATGCAGGTGTCAGTGCTTGGGGGGCCGCAAAGAGCTTAAACTTTAATAGTATAGGTATTGAGCTTTTTAATAGTACGGCTGGTAATGGTAAGGGTTATAATCTGACTCAGATGAAAACGCTGGTTGAGTTATTGTCCTATCTGATAGAACAATATGGCATTCCTTTGGAGAATGTGCTTGGTCATAGTGATATTGCGCCTGCGCGTAAAACAGACCCAGGGCGATTCTTTAATTGGTTCTACCTGTATTGGTCTGGCGTTGCTTTGCCTTTGCCTGATTATGAACTGCCTACTTCGAGTGAATTGAGTAGCATGGGCTATCGAGATTCCTATAAAAACAATCTGCGTGCTTATATGCTGCGTCAGGGCGTTTTGCTTGAATTGCCTGAATGACGAAAATAAAAAAAACCACCTTTTACGGGTGGTTTTTTTTGTGCGCTGTGTGTGAGGTGTTGCTGTAATAGCAAGTAGGGTCGTGTATTATTTAAGCGTGTGCTCACGTATGGCTAAATAAAAGTGTAATGATGGTTTTGCGCTCTGGGTGTAGGTGGTGCTGTTTAATTTGTATGACGCTTTTTTTTTGATGAAAATGTTTTAGAGGTGAAAATGGCATGGGTTTGTATGGTTATTTATGGGCGAAGGTCATGTTTTACCCCTAAAACAGCGCTTTTTAGGCTGTTTATGCACAAAGTTATCCACAGGCGCACCCTTAGAAAAATGTACATTTCTTACATTTTGGTGTTGCTTTATCCCATGTAATCCCATATCATACCATTGTGTCCCAAATATCACCCCTCGTTTTTTCAGGGTGTGGGCGCAAAATTTGTTGAGACAGTATGGGAGAGGAAATGACGGTATTTCTGTCATCTTATGTAAATGCGGTAGATAAGAAGGGGCGTGTAAGCGTTCCAGCTTCCTTCCGTGGTGAGATGATAAATCATAGCCGTCAGGTGGTGGTTGTTTATGCAGCGCCAAAGGAAGGGTACCTCTACGCTTGGGGATACGATGACTTTGTGCAGTTTGCAGAGCGTATTAAAAAGCTACCGCCAATGTCAAAAGAACGTCAGCGTTTAGCGCGTACGATTTTGGCAGCTGCAAGGCCAGTTAACTTTGATGGTGAAGGGCGTATTTTATTGCCAGATAACCTTTTGAAAGAAGCTGGTATTGAAGGGAAGGCTCTTTTTGCGGGGCAGGGTGACTACTTTACGATCTGGAACCCTGAAACATACGAAAGTAAGCAAGAAGACGACTGGACACACTACGACGACGACATTGAAGCATTAAGCGCAGGGTGGGATAACATTGAGTAATCTTAAGCCAACGGTGCATGTTTCAGTTCTTTTAAATGAGGTGGTTGAAAATGCCGGTTCAATTAAAGGAAAAACGTTTGTTGACGGTACGTTTGGTGGTGGCGGTTATGCTCGTGCCCTTTTAAATGCAGGTGCAGCTTTGGTGATTGGTATTGACCAGGACCCTTTAGCTATAAAACGTGCGGCGGCAATGCAGGCAGAGTTTGGCGAACGTTTAGTTTTAGTAAACGGGTGTTTTTCACAGTTGAAAAAAATAACAAAGGAGCTTGGCAAAAATGAAATTGATGGAATCGTCTTGGACTTGGGTTTCTCTTCTGATCAGTTGGATGATTATGAACGGGGTTTTGCTTTCAAGTATGATGGCCCGCTAGATATGCGCATGGGCAGTTCGGGTGAAACCGCTGCTGATGTACTGGCGACATATAAAGAAGAAGAATTAGCCAATATTTTTTATAAATATGGCGAAGAGAGGAAGTCGAGACGTATCGCAAAGCTTATAGTAGAGCGACGTGACGAGACACCTCTATTGAAAACACAGCAATTGGTGGACTTGGTGACGGAAATAATACCAAGTTGGCATGGTCAAAAGAAAAACCCTGCGATGAAAGTTTTTCAGGCCTTGCGTATCCATGTAAACCGCGAGTTGGAAGAACTTGAGCGAGTTCTACCTGACGCAACGGACCTATTGAGCGTAGGTGGTCGTTTGTGCGTGGTAACATTTCATTCGTTAGAGGATGGGATGGTTAAAAATTATTTCCGAGATGTAGGTAAACCGGTAGCCAAGAATAAATACTCTTCTTCCACAGGAGATAAAAACTTTGAGCGAGCACAGCTGCCGGTCACCGAAGAAAGTAAGAATAATAAAAAATATACAATGGTCAACAGAAAACCAATATTACCTACAGCATTAGAGGTTTCAGAAAACTCGCGTGCAAGGTCGGCTAAGTTGCGTGTTCTAGAAAGGATAGCGTGAGATTTTCAGTTTTATTTACAGTTCTATCTTTTTCAGTTTTTTCGTTTGTAACGATGTTGCACATCAAAACAGATGTCGCTAGCTTGTATAATGAACGCGATTCATTGCAAAGTCAGCAGGTAGCTTTGCGAGAAACAATGAAGGTACAGCAAGCTGAGCTTGCACACCTCACAGGCCCTGAGCGTTTGGAGCGTTTTGCTGATATGGCTGGCATGAAAACAATCGAGACGTCCCAAATTGTGCCCGTGAAGGCATCTTATATTCTTGGAGGCGCTTGGTGATAAAGAACGCTCAAAAGCGTCGCCGCCTTCGTACACGTGGCAAGAAAACAAAGCAAGCTTTCCTTGCTGAGCTCACCTCTTTCCGCTCTTTACTTATGGTTTTGCTAGTTTTAACTGGTTTTATGTTTACAGGTGTTAACCTTGTTTGGTTAAGTATGGTGCCTGTAGATGAACCGACCAATAAATTTGCGCGTACGCACAAAGAAATGCCTGTGCGCGGCAATATCTATGACAGAAATGGCGTGTTAATGGCGACAACTCTTAAAGTGCGCTCTTTATATGCTGATCCTAAAATGATGTTGGATGTGAACGATGCTTTGATGAAGCTCGCTATTGCTATTCCGTCTCTTGATTTTGAAAAGCTGGCTCCGCGGTTACAAAATGAAAATAGACGCTTTGTTTGGCTAAAGCGTAAGTTAACACCGTCACAGGTGAAAGCTGTGAATGATTTAGGGGTTCCAGGTATTTTCTTTAGAGAAGAATATGCACGTTTGTATCCACATAAAAACTTGGCTTCGCACGTATTGGGGGCTGTAGATGTTGATGGGCAGGGGATGTCTGGTGTGGAAGGTTCATATAACGAACAGTTAGCACAAGGGGAAGATGTTTACTTAACTGTGGATGTGCGCTTGCAAGGTCAATTGCGTAGCACGCTCACCAAAAACCTAGAGCGTATTCAAGGGAAAAGCACTTGGGGTGTCGTTACAAATCCAAATAGCGGTGAAATATTAGCGCTTTCAAGCCTGCCAGATTATGACCCAAACCACTACGGTGATTCTGAGCCTGAGTCATGGCTTAATAAAGCAGTTTATGGTTCTTATGAAATGGGTTCAACTTTTAAAATTTTTACAATGGCACAAGGTGTAGACGAGGGGTACGTTAATACAGAAACACCGCTAGACGTGCGTAAACCATTGCGTGTTGGGCGTTTTACAATTAACGATTCACACCCACGTTATAAAATTATGACGATGAAAGAAGTGTTTAGACGTTCTTCAAATATTGGCGCTGCACGCGTGGCAGATCTTTTTGAAAAAGGTTCGCAGGAAAGTTTCTTTAGTAAATTACACTTACTGACGTCAATTGACATTGGCTTGAAAGAAATTGGTGAGCCACGTTATACAAATCGTTGGGGGCGTATCCAAACAATGACCCGTTCATATGGGCACGGTTTAGCAGTAACACCTGTACAAATGATAGGTGCGGTTGGTGCTGTGGTAAGCGATGGTACATATAAATTACCACATATTATTAAAAATTATGACATGGAAGAGCCGCGTCAAGTTATAGCGCCAGCGACAGTTGCGATGGTGCGTGATATTATGACGGATGTGGTTGAAAATGGGACGGGTCGCCGTGCAAAACTTGATGGTTATACAATTGGTGGTAAAACTGGTACAGCAGAGAAAAGTGAACATGGTAAATATGTTCGCAATAAAAACGTCGCGTCATTTGTGGGGATGGTACCAGCCGATAACCCTAAATTGTTAGCACTGATTATGGTAGATGAGCCGATGGCGCCTGACAATGGTGGTGGTTCAGCTGCTGCACCGGCGTTTCGCACCTTCATAAGCCGTGCAGCACCTATGGTGGGTATAAGGCCAGAATTGGATCCGATGAATATAAATAGTTTTGAATTAAAAAGGGTGGCTTCTAATGATGCTTTCAGTATTGCTCGATAAAAAAATAGAGCAAGACATAGACATACTAAATGTAACAGATGATTCTCGCCAAGTTAAAGCTGGCGATATTTTTGTTTTTGATAGACGTGTTTCAAACCAAGGTGAAGTCTTTGTAAAGGCTGCGCGTCAAGCAGGTGCAAAGGCTATTATTACAAACTTACCGCTTGAAGGTGACGACGTTTATATGATGGATAATCCGTTTGATGCTGTGGGGCGTTTTGCGAAGTCGAAGTATCCAAAAATGCCAGCATTTATATGCGGTGTTACGGGTACAAATGGTAAAACATCAGTGGCATGGTTTTATAATTGTATTTTGCGAGGTGCTGGTAAAAAAGTTGCCTCTATCGGTACATTGGGTATTTATATGGGCACAGAATTGCTGGCTGAAACAGGTTATACATCTCCCACACCTATGGTATTGCATAAACATTTACATGACCTTGCTCAAAAAGGTGTAACACATTTGTGTATGGAAGTTTCAAGTCATGCCCTTGACCTTCACAGGTGTCATAGTGTGCCATTCAAGGCGGCTGCTTTTACAAATTTAAGCCCAGATCACCGTGACTATCACGGAACAATGGAAGCTTATATGTATGCAAAACAACGTTTATTTACTGAATGTTTAGATGAAAAAGGTGCTGTAGTTATCAATATATTAAACCCCGCGTCATGGCCACTCGCTTCTGTTTGCAAGCAATTAGAAATGGATGTTTTGACGGTGGGTGCAGGCCAAGCAGAATTGGTTGTTAAGCAAAAAGAGCTTACACCTGAAGGCATGTTGGTTGAAGTGAAGTATGAAAAATACGCTACAGAAATAACGCTACCTCTCATTGGCGCATTTCAGGCTGAAAATATGGCGGTAGCTTTAGGTTTAGCTGTTAAAAGTGGCTTAAGCTGGGAGGAAATTGAATTGGGACTCAAGTCTATTTCTAGCGTGCCAGGGCGTATGGAAATGTTGGTGGTTAAGGACAAACCTGTCGTTGTGGTTGACTATGCACACACACCCGATGCCTTAAAAACGGCGATAACAGCTGTAAGGCCTCAGGTTAAAGGCAAGCTTTGGACTGTCTTTGGCTGTGGTGGAGATAGGGATAAAACCAAGCGACCTGAAATGGGAAAAATTGCAGCTAAATTAAGTGATGTTGTGATTGTGACAGACGATAATCCTCGCACAGAAGATGCAAGTGCTGTCAGAAAAGAGATTATGCAAGCTTGCCCAGATGCGATAGAATGTGGCGATAGGGCAAAAGCAATTCAAATGGCAATTGAAAAAGCAGGGGTAAATGATACGATTTTATTGGCGGGTAAAGGCCATGAATCGGGGCAATATATAAATGGGGAAGTGATAGCATTCGATGACCGTGATCAAGCTAAAAGATTTCTTGGAGCAAAGTAATAAAATGGATTATTTGTGGACAGTAAAAGAATTAAGGCGTGCCTGTGGCGTTGCCACTAAAGGTGCTGATGTCGATGTTTTGGGCATTAGTATTGATAGTCGTACAGTGAACAAAGGCGACGCATTTATTGCGCTTAAAAATGAAAAAGATGGACATGATTATGTGCAAAAGGCTTATGAACGTGGCGCTGTATGCGCTATAGTTGAAAAGCAGATTGACTGCCCTATTTTACAAGTTGTTGTGCCCGACACGTTTAAAGCGCTCTATGCTATGGCTGATGCACAGCGTAGTCACAGCACCGGTAAGCGCATTGGGGTTACAGGTTCCTGCGGGAAAACATCTGTTAAAGAATTACTTGCTACAGCATTGCATTGTCATAAAAGTGAAGCCAGCTATAATAACCATTGGGGGGTGCCGCTAACGTTGGCACGTATGCCAAGAGACGAAAAATTTTCTGTGTTTGAAGTGGGTATGAATCACCCAGGGGAAATTGCTCCGCTTAGCGAACTTGTGCAACCCGATGTGGCTATTATTACCAATGTAGCGCCGGCGCATATTGGTGCATTCACGTCGATAGAAGACATTGTTGTAGAAAAAACAGCCATATTAGAAGGCTTAAAAGATAAAAAGAACCTTATTGTGCCGCTCGACCTTTATCAAAAATATCCGCATTACTTTGAAGTCAAGCCTTATACGTTTTCACTCGAAATGAATGGGCAGGCTGATAGCTATGCAGAAGCAGTTCAGTCGGGTATTTCTGGGCAAAATGTGGTTGCAAATATTATGGGTGATCTTGTGAAATTTACGTTGTCATTACAAGGTGATCATCAGGTTTTAAATGCGCTTGCGGTTTTAACAGCTGTTAAAGTTGTAGGCGCCGATGTGCAAGCCGCCGCCGCAAACATAGAAAGCCAAGAAGCGGTTGCAGGTCGTGGTAAAATTGAAGATATCAACGGCGTATTTGTGATTGATGAGAGCTATAATGCCAATCCAAAATCAATGCAGATAGCGATTGATATGCTAAAAAAACGTCCAGGCATGGGGCGTCGTGTTGCTATTCTGGGTGAAATGCTCGAGCTTGGTAATCAAAGTGAAAGCTTGCACGCACAAATTGCGCCGTGGTGCGAAGGTGTGGATACTGTCATTACAGTAGGGGCAGGTATGAAAGTGGTTTACGATAATCTGCCTAAGTCTGTACAAAAAGTGCATTACCCAAGCCAAAAAGAAGTGAACATACAAAAACTCGCAGGGCAATTAGAGGTGGGTGATGTTGTTATGGTTAAGGGTTCAAACGGTACATTTTGGCAATGGAAATTTGTTCCGCGCCTGATGAATGAAATTGAACGCCTTGCACGCGTGCTTAAAAATAAAAAAGCATAAAATTTTAAAGTTTAAAAGTTAAGTAAAAGAAAAGTAGAAGAAAAGTAGAAGAACATGTTTTATAATTTTATATACCCCTACGCTGATCAAATTAGTTTTTTTAACGTATTTCAGTATTTAACAGTACGTAGTGGAGCCGCCTTGGCAACGAGTTTCTTTTTAAGTTTGTTCTTTTTTCCATGGGTGATACGTAAGCTTAAAGTTTTGCAAGCAGGACAAAAAACAGTGCGTGATGATCATCCAGAAGGCACAACCTCTTCTAAACAAGGTACGCCAAGTATGGGTGGTGTTATGATTGTGGCAACATTGCTTATTTCAACCATTTTTTGGACCGACCTTACAAATCCTTATGTGTGGTTACTCATTTCAACGGTTCTTGGTTTTGCAACGATAGGTTTTGTAGATGATATCTTAAGTATGCGCGGAATTAAAAAGGGGATTCCTGGCAAGTTAAGGCTATTACTTGAAACGATTATTGTAGCTTCAGTTGCTTACGCTGTCACACAAATTGGTACTGAAAACACAACAAGTTTATATTTCCCATTCTTTAAAGACATCGTGCTTGAAATGGGGGTGTTTGGTTTTGTTATGTTTTCTGTTTTAGTTGTTGTGGGCAGTGCTAATGCCGTGAATTTAACAGATGGCTTAGACGGTTTGGTGAGTGTGCCAGCGGCCGTAACCGCAGGTAGCTTCGCTTTAATTGCCTATATTGTAGGGCGTGTAGACTTTACAGACTACTTACATATTCCATATGTGGCAGGTGCTGGTGAAGTTGCTGTGTTTTGCAGTGCTTTGGCGGGTTCAATGCTTGGTTTTTTATGGTATAATGCGCCACCTGCGCGTGTGTTTATGGGGGATACAGGCTCCCTTGCTATTGGCGCGGCACTTGGAACCTCGGCTATTATCTTGAAACAAGAATTTTTACTAGCTATTATTGGTGGGTTGTTTGTGCTTGAAACGGTTTCTGTTATTGTGCAAGTTGTTTCGTTTAAGTTAACGGGTAAGCGCGTGTTTCGCATGGCACCTATTCATCACCACTTTGAACATAAAGGGTGGGCAGAACCAACAATTGTTGTGCGTTTTTGGATTATATCCATTATTTTAGCTTTGGTAGGCTTAGCTACGCTTAAGATTAGATAGAAAGTACTTTAAAGATGTCAAAACTTGGTTTTTCAGGGAAGAAAGTTTTTGTATATGGGCTTGGTAAAAGTGGCTATGCCCTCGCAGCGGCTTTATATGCCGATGGTGCAGAGGTTTATGCTTACGATAAAAAAGGTATCGACTTTGTGATGTCGTCACCGCAAGGGCAAAAGCTTTTTGATAAAAATACAGTCTATTTTGCCGACGAAGGTGTGGCGGATTTTTCAACCATTGACGCATTTTTTAAGTCGCCAGGCATTTCGATGAAAGACGAAATTGTACAACGTGCATTGGATGCAGACTTGCCTATTATGGGAGATATCGACCTGCTTTATCGCCGTGAAAAAGGTGCCATGTTTATTGGTATTACAGGAACAAATGGTAAGTCGACAACCACAGCGCTTATTGGGCATATACTTTCAGAGGCTGGCAAAAAAGTAGCCATTGGTGGTAACTTAGGTACGGCATGTTTAAATTTAGCAACTGAGCAAGAAATATATGTAATTGAACTTTCTTCATACCAATTAGAAACAATGTATGAGGCTAAAATGGATGTGAGTGTGTTGTTGAATTTAACGCCAGACCATCTTGATCGTCATGGCAGTATGGCGAACTACCTCAAAGAAAAAATGGCTATTTTTAACCTAGACGAAAACGCAGTGCGTGTGATCGGAATTGATAGCGAAGAGCTTAAAATGATAGCGCCAAGCGTGCATGCAAAAACAGTAAGCGTTGACGGAGAGCAGGCTGACATTGTTGTGACGGATGCAGGTATGTTGGTTGAAGCTGGTGTTGATGTATTAGATTTAACGCAGTTTAGTCATTTACCTGGTAGGCATAACTGGCAAAATATTGCGTGTAGCTATGCTGCACTAAAGGATTTTGTGCATTTAGATACATTTAAAAATGGGGTATTAACATTTGCCAACCTGGCACATCGTATGGAAAAGATAGCCATGTATAATGGTGTTACTTTTTATAACGATTCAAAGGCGACCAATCCCGACTCTGCTATTCGAGCGCTTGAAAGCGTTGAAAATATATTTTGGATATGTGGCGGTATGCCAAAAGACGAAGGTATTAAACCATGCTTAACGCATTTGAAAAATGTGAAGGGGGCTTTTGTTATTGGCAAAGAACGCGATGAAATTATTGCAGATTTAGAGGATGTTGTCCGAACTTATGACTGTGAAACGATGGAGAATGCTATTTATACAGCTTGGCAACAGTTTTCTGTTTCAGGTTTAGAAAATGCATGTTTTCTCCTTTCTCCTGCCTGTGCTTCATGGGACCAATTTAATAGCTTTGAACATAGAGGAGATGCGTTTGTGACATTGTGTCATGAACTTATAGGAAGGCTGCAAGAACAAAATGGCTAAACGCGTTCATAATAATTCTTCGCACCCATTATTGCGTTGGTGGCGTAGCTTAGACCGTACCACTTATACGTTAGTCGGCATGCTTATGATTTTTGGATTGGCATCTGTTATGTTGGCTTCAAGCGGTGTTAGTGACACCTATGCCCTTGAAGGTAATAGCTATCACTTCGTTAAGAAACAATTGGTTTTTGTGCTTGTGTCTTTCCCTCTTATTACGTTTTTGTCGACACTAAGTGCCGAGCAAATAAAGCGTATGGGCTTGTTGTTGTTTTCTGTTGCAGGTATTTCAATTTTATTAACCCTAGTGATGGGGGACGACGTTAAAGGTGCGAGCCGTTGGATACGTATTTTAGGCGTATCTTTACAGCCAACAGAATTGATGAAGCCAGCGCTTATCATCGTGACAGCTTGGTTACTTGCACCTGTAGAAGAAAATATACGTGTACGCAATTTTGTTATGTCTTTAGGTGTCTTGGCTGTCGTTTGTGGGCTTACTTTTTTGCAGCCCGACTTTGGTATGATGTTAATGTTTGGTAGTGTTTGGTTTGTACAAACTTATTTGTCAGGCTTGCCTTTAAAATGGGTTATGTGCATGGTAATGGGTGGTCTTGGTACTATTTTTGGCGTTTACAGTTTTTTACCGCACGTTAAATCACGTATAGAAAGGTTTTTAGACCCTGCGTCAGGCGATTCTTATCAAGTTGACCAAGCAAGAGAAGCTTTGTTAAGTGGTGGTTTGTTAGGGCGAGGGCCAGGGGAAGGTATTGTGAAACATCACTTGCCCGATGCACATACAGACTTTATCTTCGCTGTGATAGCAGAAGAATTTGGTATTTTAACCTGTTTGTTATTACTCATCGTGTTCGCTATTATTGTTTTTCGCGGATTTAGTTCCATTTTAGATAATAAAGACCGTTTTATGTTTTTAGCTGGTTTTGGGTTGTTAATGACATTCACTTTGCAAACGCTAGTAAATATTGGCGTAGTTATGAACATTTTACCAACCACAGGGATGACCTTACCCTTTATTAGCTATGGCGGTTCTGCTATGATTGGTGTAAGTTTTACAGTCGGTTTCTTACTGGCATTAACAAGGAAAAAAGGGAAGCACAGTGTCGAAAAAAACTAAAACAGCTATTATCGCAGCGGGCGCTTCAGGCGGACATATTTTTCCGGCCTTGGCGGTTGCGAATGAGCTGAAAGCTCAAGGTTTTCGTTGCATTTTTGTTGGTCGTGGCGGGGCTTTTTCACGTATTGTTGAAGCGGATGGTTTCGAAATAAAAGAACTTCCAGCAAACCCATGGAATGTTAAAAATCCTGTACGTAAAGTGTTGGCTATTTTTAATCTTGTGCGCGCATTTGTACGTGCATTTAAATTGATACATCAAGAAAAAGCTTCAGTTGTTTTTGGAACAGGTGGTTATGCCACTGTTGCGGCTGTTTTAGCTGCAAAATTAAGTGGCGTGCCAACAGTCATTCAGGAGCAAAATGTATTACCTGGGCGTGCCAACCGCTTTTTATCTAAGTGGGCTGACCGTGTTTGTTTGTCTTTTGAGTCTTCAAGGCATTACTTGCGTTACCGTGAAAATGTTATGGTTGTTACAGGGAATCCTATCCGCAGTAAAATTATTGAAGCGCGTACACTAAAACGTGTCGATGATGGTAAGTTCCGTATTTTAATAGCAGGTGGTTCACAAGGTGCGCGTATTTTGTCGGATGTGGTACCACATGCCATAAATCTTTTACCTTATGAGCATAAGAAAAAAGTTGAAGTTATTCAGCAAACACGCGCAGAAGACAGGCAGCGTGTGATAAATTTCTATCATGAATTTGATGTGCCTGCACAAGTTGAAGTATTTTTTGACGACTTAGAAGTTAAGATGATTCAAAGTAATTTAATCATCGCCCGCAGTGGTGCCAGTACAGTAAATGAAGCGGCTATTTTGGGACGTGCCGCGATATATGTACCGTTAAAACTTGCTGATGGGCATCAATTGCAAAATGCCAAAGCGATGGAAAGTATCGGAGCGGCTATTGTGATGGAGCATGGTATATTTACGCCTGAAAAGTTGGCTGAGAAGTTGTCGGAACTTATTGAAGATAAAGTGTTTGTTGGGAAAATGGAAAAATCAGCTTATGATTCAGGAATTGTTGATGCTGCAAATAATGTCGCGCGCGAAGTAATTAAATTAAGTGAGTATGACCTATTGCATATAGGTGAAGAACTCAATAATAATTAAAAAAGAATGGTTTTGGGGAAATGATAGAGTTATTTGGTAAAAATCCAAGCACAATGGGGTTAATACATTTCATTGGCATAGGCGGTATTGGTATGAGCGGCCTTGCGGAGATGTTGTATGACAATGGTTTTCAAGTTCAAGGTTCTGATTTGAGCGAAAACGCTAACGTACAACGTTTAAAAGCTAAAGGTATCCAAGTTTATTTTGGTCATGGGGCTGCTTATGTTGAAAAAGCATTTCGTGTGGTTGTTTCTTCAGCTATTCCAGATAATAACCCAGAACTTGTTGAGGCTAAAAGCCTTGGCCTACGTGTGATGCATCGCAGTGAAATTTTAGCTGAAATTCTTAAAAAACATCAGGGTATTGCCATTGCAGGCACGCATGGAAAAACCACAACAACAGCACTTACTTACACATTGCTAGAACATGCGGGTACAGGTGCGGGTGTTATCAATGGCGGGGTTATTTATGCGATAGGTTCAAATATTAAACCCTCACGCGAAAAAGGTGGGTTAATGGTGGCAGAAGCTGATGAGTCTGACGGTTCATTTACATCCATTACATCTAAAATTGCTGTGATTACAAATATGGACCCAGAGCATATGGAGCATTACCAATCAATGGGTAATATGCGCCAAGCTTATGAAAAATTTGCTTACAATACACCAGAAAATACAGGTACTATTGTCATGGGGGTTGATCACCATGAAGTGGCTGCACTTGCGCAAAAATTAAAGGACCGTAATGTTGTCACTTATGGGTTTATTGAAGAAGCTGATATTTCGGCTGTGAATATTGAACAACGTGGTGCGGCTATGTTTTTTGATCTATCGGTTAAAGGTAAAATCTATACAGGTTTTCGCTTGAATATGCCAGGTAAGCATAACGTTCTTAATTCTTTAGCAGCTATTGCTGTTGCTTTAGAGTGTGGTGTACCTGTAGATGACTTACGTGCTGGATTATTGTCGTTTAAAGGCGTGGGGCGTCGTTTTATTAAAATTGGTGAGGCGCACGGTGCTTTGGTGATTGACGATTATGCACATCACCCTGTTGAAATTGAATCAACTTTACGCGGTGCAAAACAAGGGTTCAAAAAAAATAAAGTGATAGCTCTGATGCAGCCGCATCGTTTTACGCGATTGCATGATTTGTTCGATGATTTTGCAAAATGCATGCACGATGCAGACGAAATAATTTTAGCGCCTGTTTATAGTGCGGGAGAAGACCCTATTCAGGGCATCTCGCATGAAGCATTGGCAGAAAAAATGCGTAAAAATGGTGTTAAGCATGTACATGTTGTGCAAGACCATAAAGAACTTGCAGATCTTATTCCTTCATTGGTTACAAAAGGGGATGTTGTTATTTGTATGGGTGCAGGTAATATTAATGCTTGGGGACAATATTTAGTGAAGGTTTCACGTAGTATCGCATGAAGTTAACAGCAGATATATTGCCAGAAATACAAGGGGAGTATGTGTTTAACGCACCTCTTGCACCATATACAACGTTAAAAATTGGCGGTATTGCTGATGTTCTTTTTGTGCCAGAATCTTTAGAAGATTTAACGCATTTTATGCAACATCTTTCCCTTGAAATACCTGTGTCTGTTTTAGGTGAAGGCAGTAATATGATGCTGCGTGATGGTGGGATTGAAGGCGTGGTTATTCGTATGAATGAAGGTTTAAACCATGTGGATGTTGAAGGGTGTATTATTACGGCAGAAGCTGGGGCAACAGGCGGTAAAGTTGCACGTGCAGCGCGTGAACATAACCTTACAGGTGCTGAGTTTTTATGCGGTATTCCTGGTTCTGTGGGTGGTGCATTAAAAATGAATGCAGGGGCCTATGGGCATGAAACGGCAGATATATTAGAGTCGGTTCAAGTGATTACAGAAACAGGTGCGCTTAAAACATTATTGCCAGCTGATCTTGAATTTTCTTATCGCCATAGTGCGTTACCGCAGCGTTGGTTGTTTGTGGGTGCTGTCTTCAAGTTGGCAAAGGGCGATAAAGAAGAAATTCGTCAGAAAATGCGTCAAATTAACAAGGACCGTGCAACAAGCCAGCCTTTAAATAAGCCAAGTAGTGGCAGTTGGTTTAAAAATATTACATTGCCAGACGGTTCAAAAAAGCATGCATGGCAAGTGGTAGACGAAGCGGGTTGTCGCGGTTTGACATTTGGCGGCGCCCAGGTAAGTGAAAAGCATTGTAACTTTTTTATAAATGCAAACAATGCAACAGCACATGATATGGAAACGTTAACCGAAATGGTTGAAAAACAGGTTTATGACAAATTAAAGATTGTTTTGCAACGTGAGGTACGCTTTGTTGGCCGTAAATAGCCTTGTTTTTTATTATTTCTTTTGAGTGCCTATTTTGAAGTGATATTCTAAACCTCTAATAAATGAGGGGGAAGAAGATGCACAAAGAAAATATTGTTATTTTATTTGGTGGGCCAGGTGGCGAAGCCGAAGTTTCAAAGTCAACGGCAAAGTCTATAGAAAAGGCGATGCTCGAGCTTCAACTTTCATTTTGTAAGCTAGAATTTAATGTCGGTACATGGGTAGAAGATTTGATTAAACTTCGCCCAAGCTTTGTATTTATTGCCATGCACGGTAGTCCTGGTGAAGATGGTACGGTTCAAGCTGTTTTAGAAAGCTTAAATTTACCATATAATGGTAGCGATATGCGCGCTTCGGCTTTGGCGATGGACAAGTCGGTTGCTAAAAAAATATTTTCTGCAAGCGGTTTAGACGTGGCTAAAGAAGAGCTTATATTGACCGATGATAATCTTCCAGAAGATATTTCTCATTTAAATGTTTCACTTCCGGCTGTTTTTAAGCCGAATAATGGGGGTTCTTCAGTCGGGATAGAAATTGTCCGTAGTGCTAATGAATGGCCAAAAGCTTTCGAGCGTCTTTCTATGGCAAAAAAAATGAACCCATCCGCACTTTTGATGGAAGAATTTATTCATGGCCGCGAACTCACGATTCCTGTGATGGGTAGCAAGGCTTTAGGCGTGATGGAAATAACAAGTGACGGGCACGATTTTTATGATTATAGTGCAAAATATGAGGTTGGGGGGAGCCAACATCTATACCCTGCTCCAATTGCAACAGAGGTTCGAAAAGAAGCAGAGCTTTTAGCGCTTAAAGCACACAAAAGTTTAGGTTGCACAGGGGTGAGTCGGGTAGACTTTAGATATGATGAAAAAGCCAATCGCCTTGTGGTGCTTGAAGTGAATACCTTGCCAGGTATGACGTCGACAAGTTTGGTGCCCGAAGTGGCAAAACATAAAGGGATGTCTTTTTCACAACTTATTTCTTGGATAATAGAGGACGGCAAGTGCAAACAAAGGAACAAAAACTAAAAAGGCCAAAGAAGTTTCATAAGAAGCTTGTAAAGCGTATTTGTGTTTTGTCTTTGTCTGTTTTAGCTGTTGTGGGGGCTTATTATGCTTACCCTAAAGTTTCGGGCGATATAAGTGAATTTGTGGCACGTAGTATTGACGCAAAGCTTGAAAAAATACTTGTAGATGGTACAAAAAATCTTAACCATGAAGAGCTTTTAACAGCACTTGGCCTTACAAAAGGTGACTCTTTGATTGGCTTTGACGCCGCAAAGGTGCGTGAAAATATTCACCAACTCAGCTGGGTAAGGGAATCGGTGGTTGAGCGCCAGCTCCCATCAACGCTTAAAGTTTCTATTTACGAATACACGCCGATTGCACGCCTTGAAAAAGAAGATTCTATTTGGTTGGTGGCGTCAGACGGGCATGAAATTACGGATATAGAAAATACAGAGTTTATGCATTTGCCACTATTGCGTGGGGAAAATGCAGCCGAGCAGGCGGCAAGCTTGTTTGGTCTGCTTATGAGTAAAGATATTAAATTGGGCACAGATGTCGTCGAAGCACGTTACATTGGTGACCGCCGTTGGGATATTGCATTTAGTGCAGGGGTATGGGTGCAATTACCAGAAAATAATCCAGAGCAGGCTTTGGATATTTTGAAAAAATTAAATGCTAAAAAAGATATTTTAGCAATGAAGGGGGGCGTGGTGGACTTACGTCTAGAAGACCGCATTGTTTTGCGTTTACCGCCACATGAAAAACTGAAAGAAAGAATTTTGTAACATGGCTAAAGGAAACTACATTGCAGGTTTAGACATTGGTGGAAGTAAGGTAAGCTGTTTTATCGCAGAACTAGACGACTTTTACAACCCACGTGTTATTGGTTATGGTCAGCATGTTTCTCACGGTATGAAACGTGGGATGATTATTGACATGGACCGTACAGAAACAGCTATTCGTGAAGCGGTAGCGCAAGCCGAAGAAATGGCGGATGTGTCTGTGAACAGTGTTTATGTAAGTTTGGGTGGTGTTCATCTGCGTAGTCACATGACCGATGGTTTGGTTGTGTTGAATCAGCATGAAATTACTGATGTTGATATTGCAAAAGTTATTGATGTTGCCCGTGCAAAGCAACTTGAAGGTGATCGTCAGATTATTCACGCTCAGCCAGTACGTTACGTGCTTGATAGCCATACAGATATTCGTGATCCGCGTGGTATGACAGGCTCACGCCTTGAATCGGAAGTGCATATTATTTCAGCAGCTTCAAATGCAGTGCGTAATGTGGCACGTTGTGTAGAACGTTGTCATTTAGATATTGACGATATTATCGTTCAACCTTACGCATCGGCACTTTCTTGCCTTGTGCCAGACGAAAAAGAACTAGGTGTATGCTTGGTTGATATGGGTGGCGGCACTTGTGATATTGCGATATACGCAGAAGGTGTTTTGCTTTACACAGCTGTGTTACCTGTAGGTGGAAACCATATTACAAGCGATATTGCTCGTGGGTTATCAACACCACTTTCTTATGCTGAGCGCATTAAAAACTTATACGGTTGTGCTTTAGCTTCTTTGGTGCAAGGTGACGAAAATATTGACATTCCGCATGTGGGTGAAGACGAAGAAGCTGCAACGGGTCACGTTACACGTGGTGCGCTTGCAGGTATTATTCAGCCACGTTGCGAAGAAATACTTGAAATGGTGCGTGATAAAATCGAACAATCAGGGTTCGAATCTGTGATTGGTCGCCGTGTTGTACTTACAGGTGGTACGTCACAACTTGAAGGTATGAAGCAGCTTGCAGAAGTTGTTTTAGACAAAAATGTGCGTTTAGCGCGCCCTGTTGAGTTAGAAGGGTTGACAGATATGTCTTCTTTGCCACAGTTCTCCACAGTTTCGGGTTTGGTTGTACATGGTGCAAAAGAGTTCGCTGCGCAACAAAGAAATCGTGCTGTAAGTCGCAAGTTTGTTGATTTATTCGCTCATTTAAATAAATGGTTAAAGGACGCTTTTCAGGCTGGATAAAAATATTTTTTTAGAGTATTCTTATTAAAAATTAGTTATGCTAATAAATAATAAATAACACAGCACAAGGAAGGTTTAACTATGTCGTTAAATATCAGTATGATCGAAGATCACCCACATCAACCTCGCATATCTGTTATTGGTTGTGGTGGTGCGGGTTGTAATGCACTACGTAACATGATCGAAGCCGATCTTAAGGGCGTTTCATTTATCGCCGCTAATACTGATTTACAAGCGCTAGAAGTTAATCCTGCTGATAAAAAAATTAGCCTTGGTAAACAAATTACTGAAGGTTTAGGCGCTGGCGCTAATCCTGAAGTAGGTGCAGCTGCCGCAGAAGAATCTTTCGACGAGATTTCTGAAGCTATTCGCGGTTCACACATGGTGTTTATTACCGCTGGTATGGGTGGCGGAACAGGGACAGGTGCTGTACCCGTTGTTGCCCGCGCTGCTAAAGAACAAGGTATTTTAACTGTTGCTGTTGTTACAAAACCTTTCGGATTTGAAGGCTCTCGCCGCATGCGTGTGGCTGAAGCTGGTATCGAAGAACTTCAAAACTGTGTTGATACTGTTATTATTATTCCTAACCAAAACTTATTCCGCATTGCAACAGAACGTACATCGCTTCAAGACGCTTTTAAATTAGCTGATGAAGTGCTTTACAAAGGTGTGCGCGGTGTAACTGACTTAATGGTTGTGCCTGGGTTTATTAACCTAGACTTTAACGATATTAAGACAGTTATGTCTGAAATGGGGCAAGCTTTAATGGGTACAGGTGAAGCTGAAGGTGAACGCCGTGCTATTATGGCTGCTGAAATGGCTATTTCTAGCCCGCTACTTGACGGTATTTCAATGTCGGGTGCACGTGGTGTTCTTATCAACATTACAGGTGGTGACGACATGACACTTTACGAAGTGGACGAAGCCGCTAACCGTATCCGTGAAGAAGTTGACCCTGATGCAAACATTATCTTTGGTACAGCGTGTGACTCATCGCTTGGCAGTAAAATTCGTGTCAGTGTTGTTGCAACAGGCTTGCAAAGCAACATGCATGCACGTCGCCCTGTAACACAGGCAAACTTAAGCACAAATGCAGTGTCTTCAACCGCGGTAAAAACAGCCCCAAAGGTTGAAAATACAGTAGAAGCGGCTCTTGAAGCAACGGTAGAAGTTTCACCAAACGTGAAAAACTTTGAACAAGCTGCACAAAAGAAAGACGAACAAAAGTCAATGTTTGACGATATCGACCTCGATATCCCAGCTTTCCTTCGTCGTCAGGCTAATTAAGGCTATTTATTCACTTTTGTGCGGTCGCGTGTAGGTGTTAACTACATGTTCCCCGCAAAAGCAATAACGCATAAAAAAGCTCCTCATTGAGGGGCTTTTTTTATAGATAAGATATATAACTGCTCATGTACATTTAAATATATCTATCCATTTTATGGCGAATTTGTTATATATGGGGAGTTATTAAAATTAAGGAATTCATAAAACATGTCTATGCAACGCACATTAAAACAATCGGTTTCTGCTTTTGGTATTGGTTTACACACAGGTAATACTGTAAACGTAACGCTTAAACCGGCCGAAGAATATACAGGTATTGTTTTTCACAGAACGGACGTTACACCAGGTGCGGGCGCTATTAATGTATGCGCTTCAGCCGTAACTGATAGTACGCTTTGCACGCAAGTTTCTAATGAACACAGGGTTAAAGTAGGCACGATTGAGCATATTATGGCCGCACTTTATGCTCTTGAGGTTGATAATATTATTATTGAGCTTGATGGTGAAGAGTTGCCTGTTTTTGACGGTAGTTCTCAGCCTTGGGTAGAGTTAATTGACAAAGCTGGTGTAGCTGAACAAAGTGACCCACGTAAAGTGATAAAAATTTTAAAAGAAGTTGTCGTAAAAGAAGGTAATAGCATGGCAAGTGTTAAACCTTCGGGGCATTTTAACATGCATGTTTTTGTCCATTACGGGGCAGATATTCCACCGCAAAAAGCTGATTTCACGGGAAGCTCTTTTGAGTTCCGCCGTGAACTTGCCAAAGCACGCACATTTTGTTTTGAACGTGACATTGAATATATGCATTCAATGGGTCTCGCTAAAGGTGGTAGCTTAGAAAACGCCGTGGTGTTTAACGCGGAAGGTAAACCGATCAATGAAGAAGGTTTGCGTTTTGAAGATGAGCCACTGCGCCATAAAGCGCTAGACGCGATTGGTGATTTTTACGTTTCCGGTTACCGCATTGTAGGTTCTTTTAATCTAACACGCCCAGGACACGAGATGAACAACCGTTTGTTGCGTGCTATTTTAGAAAACCCAGAGAACTGGAAATGGGTATAACTTTTTAAAGTTCGAAAGCTTTTGTTTTGGGGGTTTATGCTCTATTATTATAGTCGTCCTTTTCGCTAAAATCATTTCCCAAAAAGTTAAGGAGCCCCGAGGGGCTCCTTTTGGTTTCGCTATACGCTTATGCGCGGTCTACAGTCATTTTGGCTGTACGTGAACATACTTTCACAAGTTTCACTTGTAAGGTCTCACCGACTTTATAAACCTTTTTTGTTTTACGTCCTTTATAAATTCCTTTACTTGCATTAAGCACGTAATGGTCTTCTTTTAGGAAACTTAAAGGTAATAAAGCTTGCGCCTTGCCGTCATCAAAGCTAATTAACATGCCATGGGGTTTCATTTCAACGATAGTACCGTCAACATTTTTCCCAATTTGGTTTTTATAACATTTAACACCAGATTTTTTATTGCGGTGGTTGTTATTTTTGCCTTGGCCTTTTAATTTTCCTTTAATTTCAGCTTTTTCAATGCTAACACTGGTTAAAACAACGCTTATTGTGTCTCCAGCAACAAGTTTAGTGTTACTGTTTTCACAAATAAGTGTTTTACCATCACGCGTTAATTTGTAACGGTTACCAGGGGTGTTACCAAGTGGAATATCCACACGCGCCAGGCCATCATCAATTAAAACTGAAAGATTGCTTGGTTTGGCTTTGCCATTTTGACCACGTTTCTTTTGTATCGTAAGGATAGTACCTTGAAACACTTGCCCATCAACTTTAGGCTTGTAATATTCAGCTGTGAGTTGATCGTTCACATCATAACAAGCACGCTGCGCTTTTACTTCTGTGGCACTAATGTGCGCACAAATGTCGTTTAGTTCGTCACGCGTAGGCATGGCACCAATTTTTTCCCATGTAGGCAATTTTAAAGTGGTGTAAAGCAAACGGTGAATAACCAAATCGCTATAACGGCGAATAGGTGACGTAAAGTGAGCGTAGTATTCTAAAGCTAAGCCAAAGTGCCCTGAATCTTCACAGCTATAAATAGCCTTTTGCGAAGTTTGCAGAAGCAGTTTTTTAAACGCAGGACGTAAATCCTCAGGCACACCTTGAACCATATTCCAAATTACCTCAGGGGTAATGTCGTCAGGTACACGTCCTAAGTTATATTCCTTTGCAAGGGCATGAAGGCGTTGTAATTTACTGTCAGTCGGTGCACTGTGTGTGCGACTAACGCATAAAGAACCTGCTTCAATTAAGGTTTTAGCAACAGCTTTATTGGCAAGAATCATAGCCTCTTCAATGAGTTTTTGACTTTCATATCGAGCTGCTGGTTTAACTTCTAAAACACGTTTACCTTTAAACACGAAGAACTTTTCTAGGCTGTCATAGTCAGCTGTAAAACGATTTTCGCGGTTAATGAGGCGTGCTTTATAAGCGCCAAAAAGGTGTCCAACAGAAGTTTGAACGCCTGCTGCTATGGCTGTTAAATCACCATCTAAGAACTTTTGTACATTTTGGTAGGTGAGTCGTGCGTGTGAATTGATCACAGCTGCAACAACTTTGCTATCCATCAATGTACCATCTTCATCAATATACAAGTGGATCGCCAAAGCAAGGCGGTCTTCGTTGGGTCTTAATGAACACAGATTGTTTGAAAGTTCTTCTGGTAACATAGGGATACATTTGGTGGGGAAATAAACAGAATTTCCACGTTCAAGTGCTTCTATGTCAAGTGCTGATTGCTGGGTTACATAGTGTGCAACGTCCGCAATTGCCACAATGAGGTGAAAACCGGTATGCCAAGGTTCAGCAAATACAGCGTCATCAAAATCTTTACTATCGTCACCATCAATGGTCACAAGTGGTATAGATCTTAAATCTTCACGACCAACAATATCGCTGGCTGTGGGTGCTGTCATTGCTTGCGCTTGATTGATAGCAGCATCTGAAAATTCTTCAGGGATACTATGCTTTGTCACGGCTTTGGTTATGTATTTATGAAGGGTCATAAATGACCTCCTAGGGTGGTGGCACAAATAAATGTGCAGAAGTGAGAATAGGAATCGCAAAAAGCTTTTAGCTTAAGCGGAAAACGTTAAAAATGTGTGTTTTGATCCTTATAATGTAAGTCTCAATGTATTGTTGTATATAAATGTGGGGTTTCTTCTATATATTGTCAAGGCTAAAGCGCTTAAAATTTATACATTTTGCGTTCTTTTTATGTGGTCGAATAGGGTTTATTTGTTATATTATGGGTGTAAATGAAAAAGCTGTAAAAGAAAGCTTGTCTGACCACGATGTATTTTATAAAAAAAATAGCCACTATTATGTTTGTATTAACTGGCTTAAGCGCTTGTTACACAGACGTGAAGACGCCCAAACTTTCTGATATTCCCCCAAGACCTGAAAGGGAAATAGAATCTTCCACATCCATCAAAAAGGAGCTTGATGCGGCTGTAGAAAAAAATGAACAACGCCGCAAAGATCTACAAGGGGATGACAAATAATGGTTAAGCACAAAGTTGCATTGATAGGGTTAACGCCTATTGCTCAAATATTTGCGAAAAATTTGTTAAAATTAGAATTAGAAAAAACCTATTGTCTTGAGTTAACCGCCATGGCTGATAAAGAATCGCAAGAATTTTGTGTGCGTGATTTAAAATGTATTGCGGACGAATACAGCGTTATTGAATCCAATCAAATTGACACCATTGTTGTTTGCACAGAAAGTGTTAATAATGCCTTTGAGTTGATACGTGCAGCGCTTGAAAAAGGTAAAAATGTTGTTACTAACAATCAAACTGTTGTTGCTATTCATGGACAAAAGCTATGGCGATTAGCAGAAGATAAAGGCGTGCACTTGAGGTTTGAGTCTACATTGCTTGGTGCGGTACCTATTATTGAATCCATATTTAACGGCTTTGGCGGCGCTAAAATTGACCGTGTTTATGGCGTGTTAAACAGCACCTGTAATTATAGTTTAATGCGCATGAAGGACACAGGTTGCACATTGGCGAGTGCCTTAGAAGACGCTGTGGAATTAGGCTATGCTGAACCTGACCCTGAACTTGATGTGTCGGGTAAGGATAGTTTGTATAAATTGGCTTTGCTAAGCGTTTCTGCTTTTGGTGAGTGGCCTGATTTGTCAAAACAGAAGGTGTATAGTTTAAAAGGTATAGAGCCTGTAGATATTCAGCTTGCCCAAAAATTTGGATGTAATATTAAAATGCTTTCAATGGCTACAAAACGTGGTATGACCGTTCAGCCAACATTGTTTGAAGAATTTTCACAACTGGGTAATACAAACGGAACCTTGACAGGTGTTGTGGTAGAAAGTGACATGACGGGGCCAGTCTTTATGGTAGGGCATGGCAGTGATGATGAATCTATTGCAAGCGCTCTATTGTCGGACACAATTGCGATAGCAAATGGGCGTAAACCTTATGCTTTACGCCAAAAAGCCGGGCTTTATACAGCACCTAATTTGTCGCGCTATTATGTGCGTGTGCCTGTGGAAGGCTGTGACAAAATCGTTAAAGCAAATCATGTACAAGTTATTTATGAAAATACAACTCAAAATAAAACAGGTGCCTATGCTGCCTATATCGTTGAAACAGGTTTGCAACGCCATGAATTAGAAGAATTTGTAGCAGATGCAGAGCTTGTAACAAGCACATGTGTATTTAATGTTTTTCAAAATTAAAAGGAAAGTAACGAAGTGATAACACCACAACCAACGACGTCAACAAAAGAACAATACAAGCCAAATACATTGTCAGATGCTTCCATTGACAGGCATGTGGTGATTGAATTGGTGCGTGTGACTGAGGCAGCGGCTTTAGCGGCTGTTAAACATCTTGGACGTGGCGATAAAGATGCAGTGGATGGTGCGGCTGTTAAAGCGATGCGCTCTGTTTTGAATACCATGGACATCAATGCGACTGTTGTGATTGGTGAAGGTGAAAAAGATGAAGCCCCTATGCTTTATGAAGGTGAAGTTGTGGGCTCTGCGCGTGGGCGTGAGTCGGGTTTGAAACTTGATATCGCTGTTGACCCTGTAGACGGTACAACCATCGCTGCAGAAGGTGGCGAAAACGCCATCAGTGTGATTGCCATTAGTGAAAGCGGTCGCTTTTTAAAAGCGCCATCAGCATGGTATATGCAAAAATTAGCCATGGGTCCTGAATTTGATATTACTCAGTTTAACTTAGATATGTCGACGGCTGCCATTATTGAACTGGCCGCACAGCAAAAGGGTGTTAAACCAGAAGATATTGTTGTGTGTGTGCTTAAGCGCCCAAGGCACGATACTTTAATTAAAGAAATACGCGCCGTGGGCGCACGCTTAAAACTCATTACCGACGGTGACGTTGCTGGTGCTATTGCCACTTGTATGCCTGGTAGCGGGGTTGACCTTTTGATGGGTCTTGGCGGTTCACCAGAAGGGGTGATTGCAGCAGCTGCGCTTAAATGCCTTGGTGGACACATTCTTGGAAGATTACACTTTAACGACGAACAAGCGCTTAAAAATGCTTTAGCCATGGGGGTTGAAAACCCAGAAAAAGTACATACAACAGAAGAGTTGGCCGGTGGAGAGGTAATTTTTGCAGCAACAGGTGTTACGGACGGTACAATGCTGAAGGGCATACATCACACAAAAGGTGGGGTGCAAAGTCATAGTGTGGTTATGCGTTCAAAAACAGGAACAATTAGGTGGGTGGAAGCCTTCCATAAGGATAAATAGGAAAAAATGAAGTCTTATATATATAATGCATTTATTGCGCCAGACGAAGAAGTGGGTGGGAATACCGCAACGGTTATTTTAGATGCGGATACGTTATCAGGGTCAGAAAAAGAAAAAATAGTGGCGGATGCAACAACGAAAGACGTTGTTTTTGTGCTTAAGCCAACAAAAGAACGCGCTGATTTACGTTTAGAATATTTTGTGAATGGTCAAACGATGGTTATTTCGGGTCATGCAACTATTGCGGCGATTGGATGCATGTTTGATAACGACCTTCTGGGTGAGGGAAGTCTTTCATTAGAGTTAATGAACGGACATATTGTGTATGCTTCTTATAAAGATGGCATGGCTTATTTAGAGCAAGAGCACCCAAGTTATGAAGAGCCTTCCATGGAGGATATTATGTCGGTACTTTTGGCGGCAGGTCTTTCTATGACAGACGTTTTACCAGGTTATATGCCGATGGTTGTTTGTGCGACAAACCGTTCTTTTGTTGTAGGTGTTCAAAATTTAAAAATTTTAGCTAAAATGAAGCCCGACTTTGAAAAATTAAGTGCGCTAAGCCGTGAGCTTGATATTATTGGGTTTGTGTTTTTTTCGCCCGAGACTGTACATAAAGAAAATGACTTTTCAACCCGTGTGTTCGCCCCTGCCTATGGCATTAACGAAGACAGTGCTTCAGGTACGCTTGCAGGTGCTTTAGGTTGTTATGTTTATGACTTACAAGAGTCTGAACAAGACACGTTTTATGTTGAGCAGGGATATTTCATGGAGCCTAAACGCCCAAGTTTTGTGAAGGTTTATATGGAAACAGAAGGACGTAAGTTTTTAGGCCCACGTGTGGGTGGTATTGCTAACCCTGTTATTGGGTAAGTTAAACGCTATAAAAAAAGCTCCGTTTGGGGCTTTTTTTATGGGTGTTACGTACGTAAATAATTTAGTTGTTTAATTCTTGGCGCATGTTTTTCATCTCTTCACGGCTTTCAAAATATGCTTTTTCATTGGGGTCTGTTTGGTTGGCTCTAATGTCGTTGATTGTCCGTTCAACAGGTGTTATTTCACGCTTTTCAATAATGATAGGCTTTTTGCCCGCTTTAATATGCTTAACCATTTTTATTAAATTATTACGCCCTTTAATCGGCTTTGAGATAATAAGCCCTGAGTCAATATTAGAGCGGATAATTCCTTCTTGAACCGTTTCCCCACCAGCTGTTTTAATGATAAGATTTTTGCCTTTATTTAAAGATGTGAGGGTGTAAAAATATTCACGTGGACCGTCTTTGAGTTGAATGTGTATTTGGTTTTCAGAAAGTTGTATGTCTTCAATTTTTTCAGGGCGTAAAATATAAACCAAGGTTTCGTTGTCATATTTTAAATCACCATCACCTGTAACCTCAGGTGCATAAACACGCTGAGCGATGGCTTGGTTTGCTAAACATATTAAAGCTAAAAAAGTTAAAACAAATTTCATTATTCTACCGTTACTGATTTTGCTAAGTTACGTGGTTGGTCCACATCTGTACCTTTTAAAACAGCTGTGTGATAGGCTAATAATTGCATCGGCAAACTGTAAATGATAGGTGCAACAAATTCGGGCACATCTGGCAAAGTTATTACTTTTCTTGTGTCGTTCGTGCCTGCTTTTTCTTTGCCTTTAGCGTCGGTGAATAAAATAACTTCACCTTTACGGGCTTCTACTTCTTTTAAGTTTGAAAGTGTTTTTTCAAATAAAGAATCATAAGGAGAAAGGACAACAACAGGGACATGTTGATCAATAAGTGCAATGGGACCGTGTTTCATTTCACCAGCGGCAAGGCCCTCGGCGTGAATGTATGAAATTTCTTTGAGTTTTAATGCGCCTTCAAGTGCAAGTGGGAACATAATATCGCGCCCTAAGTAAAGGCTGCTTTGTGCCGTGGTCAGGCTACCCGCAAGTTCTTTAATCTCTTCACTTAAACCGTCTAAAACATTCATGCGGTTTGGCAGTTCTTTTAAAGCCGATAAAAGTTCACCTTGCTTTTCTTTGCTCATCAGCCCTTTTTGTTCTGAAATTTTTAGGGTGAGCAGTGCTAATACTGTAAGCTGCGTGGTAAAGGCTTTGGTAGATGCCACGCTAATTTCAGGGCCTGCATGGGTGTAAAATGAAACATCCGATTCACGGTCAATAGAGCTGTCTGCCACGTTAACAATAGAAATAACATGTTGTCCGTTGGCTTTAATGTGTTCAAGGGCTGCAAGGGAGTCGGCTGTTTCACCGCTTTGCGAAATAAGTAATGTTACACCACCTTTTGTGAGTGGTGGGTTGCGGTATCTAAATTCAGATGCGACATCAACATTAACAGGAATACGTGTGTAACGTTCAAACCAATATTTACCAACTAAAGCCGCATGCCAGCTGGTGCCACATGCAATAATTGTAATTTGCGGCACAGTAGCAAGGTCAATCGGTAAATCAGGTATGACAATGTCTGTGAGGTCTTCACTTAAATAAGCGCTGAGCGTTTTTGCAATCACATCGGGTTGTTCGTAAATTTCCTTCAGCATAAAGTGTGGGTAATTACCTTTTGAAACAGTATCGCTATTCACGTCAAGGGTTTTAACTTCACGGCTTACTTCAACACCGTCTGTATTGTAAATGGTAATACTGCCAGCTGTTAAAACAGCAATGTCGTTGTTTTCAAGGAAGATAAATTTATTGGTGTACTGTGCAAGGGCTATAGGGTCACTTCCTAAGTAGTTTTTACCTTCGCCAAGGCCGACAACAAGGGGCGCGCTGCGTCTTGTGCCGATTAGAATATCAGGGTTACTGTTAAAAATAGCACCAAATGCAAAAGCGCCTTCTGCTTCTTGAATGGTGTTGATAACGGCCTGTAATTCAGATGTTCCATTTTTTTGATGTTTGGCAATAAGTGCTGGTAGCGTTTCACTGTCAGTATCTGAATAAAAAGAAGCGCCTGTTTGACTGAGCTCACGCTTTAAATTTAGGTAGTTTTCGATAATGCCATTGTGAACGACAGCTACTTTTTCAGCGGTGTGTGGGTGCGCGTTGTTTTCAGTAGGTTCACCGTGTGTCGCCCAACGTGTATGCCCAATGGCAATGTTTTTATTATCTTTAAAAGGTTGTTCCTTTAAAACGGCTTCTAGGTTTTTAATTTTACCAACCGATTTACGCAGTTCAACGCTGTTATCATTTAAAGAAGCAATACCAGCGCTGTCATAACCACGATACTCTAGGCGTTTTAAGCCTTCTAAAACATCATTTGTAGCAGTGGTTGAACCAATAACACCAACAATTCCACACATATTACAATTCCTTTAAATTTTTATATTTATTTATTTTTAGTTGGGCGCGTAAAGTCGGTGCGATCTTGGCGGATGACTTTACTGAGAACCAACGTACCAGCGGCCACATCTTTTGTAATAATGCTGTTGGCTGCGGTTGTAGCACCTGCGCCAATGTTTACAGGTGCTACAAGTGTTGTGCCTGAACCAATAAAGACGTTATCACCAATGTTTGTTTTGTGTTTGTTCGCCCCATCATAATTTGCCACAACAGTACCTGCACCAATATTCACAGCGTTGCCAATGGTGGCATCACCAATGTAGCTTAGGTGTCCAGCACTTGATTTTTCGCCAAGAGTTGAATTTTTCACTTCTACAAAAGAACCCACTTTGGAAGATGTTTTAAGGTTTGCACCAGGGCGTAAGCGAGCATGAGGGCCAACGCTTGCACCTTTACCAATGTTAGCACCGTCAATGTGGCTAAATGATTTAATAACAGCGCCTGTTTGAACGGTGGTATCTTTTAAATAGCAGTTGCCTTCAATGTAAACGCCACTTTCAATAATAACGCCGCTATCAATTTGAACATTAGGTCCAACTTCTACGTCTTGTGCAATGTTGGTGTCAAACGCAAAGTAAACGCTTTGAGGGTCAATAAATGTAACGCCATTGTCCATGTAATATTCACGTTTGGCGTTTTGGTACATATCTTCCATGCAGGCAAGTTGCAAGCGAGAGTTTACACCGCTTAAAGCTTCGGCATCTTCTGCTGTATATGTGCCGACGAGGTGTCCTGCTTTAAGCCCTAATGAAATAAGGTCTGTGATGTAATATTCACCTTGGGCGTTGTTGTTTTCAACTTGGTTTAATATGTCCCAAAGTACATTGGCTCTGGCGATGTATATACCTGTATTGATTTCGTCAATTTTACGTTCTTCTTCGGTGGCGTCTTTGTGTTCAACAATGGCACAAACTTCGTCGTTTTGGTCACGTAATACACGGCCAAGCCCTGTTGGATCTTCTGTGAAAACGCTCATAAAGGTTACGGCGTTGTTTTGCGAATGGTGTGAGGTCATAAATTGTTCGATTGTATGAGCATTCAGTAGAGGCACGTCGCCACATAAAATAAGAATATCGCCATCAATGTCTTTAAGTTCTTCATAAGCAGCTAAAACAGCATGGGCGGTGCCCAGTTGTTCAGTTTGTTGAATGCACACTGTGTTGTTTGGGAATGTTTCAGTTACGTAATTTTCAACATCAGTATTAGAAATAACAACAACAGTTTTGTCGGGGTGCGCGCCTTGGCCTGCGTCAATCACATGCCCAAGCATGGCACGTCTGGCAACCTTGTGTAAAACTTTTGGTGTATTTGACTTCATGCGTGTGCCTTTGCCTGCGGCAAGAACAATAACGGCTGTGCTCATTTTATAGGTCCCATTTATTCTTTATTTATCATATGTCAGATGCGATGATAATATAAAAAAAAGCGTCATTTGTACAGCTTTCTATGCACCGCTTAAAGGCTTACAAAGCCTAGGAATTTTGTCCCCTTAACGGCAACGTTTTCAATATAGGCGATGGCAAGGACGATTTGAAGGATAAAAAGAGACCACATCGGGATAATAAATTCCTTTTTTGTGGTTTTGTGATTAAAAGCTTTGCGTCCTGCTAAAATAGCGGGAAAGGCGCCGAGTAAGCCCATGATAAGGAATGTACTTTCAGGTGTGCGGCTCCATGACATTTTTGCGCGCAGTTTATCTTTACCAAACATAGCAAATTCAAAGACGTTAATAACGGCAAACCACCATGCAATAAAAGGTAGGCTTGCTTGCCCATCTAAGGCAAAAGTAACCGCACCACAAAAGATAAGGTGAAGTAGGAGTGATTTTAATTTTGTTTTATTATCCATTTTTATTCCCGAGTTGTATTTATTCTGTTTATAGGGTTTTACGGCGTATTATGTTGATTGTACATCCTTTGGCGCATAACCACGGCCTTGCGGTTTTGTGATTATGCATCTTTTGGCGCATAACCACGGCGCATAGTGTTTTCCGTTATAACACGTGGTTCAAGGAAGTGCAGTAGATAATCAGGGCCACCAGCCTTTGTACCCGTACCACTTAACCCCGCACCACCAAAAGGCTGTCTGCCTACAAGCGCACCAGTTGACCCGCGGTTAATGTATAAGTTACCTACTTTAAAATGGGTTTTAGCGTAGTCAATCGTTTCAGGATTACGGCTATAAAGCGCCCCTGTGAGGGCATAGTCGTTATCTAGAGCCATGGACACGGCCTCTTCAATGTTTTTGGCAGTATATACGGCTAAAACAGGTCCAAAAACTTCGTCTGTTGTAAGTTTTGAATCGGCTTTAAGGTCTGTAAAGACGTGCGGTGATACAAAGTGACCGCTTAGACCTTTGTTAAGCGGTGTATGCGCTAAAAGTTTACCGTCTTTTTTACCAATTTTAATGTAATGTTCGCATTTTTCTTGGGCTGTTTTGTCAATTACAGCGTTTAAGTCAAATTCTGGATGGGTGGCAGCACCAATACGTAAGTTTGAAACAACTTCTTTTAAGCGGTCTATAAAGGGTTCGTAAGCGCTACCAATAACAATAACGCGGGAACAAGCTGAGCATTTTTGCCCTTGAAAGGCAAAAGCACTATGGACAATACCAGGAATTGCTTCGTCTAAGTCGGCGCTACTGTCAACAATTATGGCGTTTTTACCACCCATTTCAATGACGCATTTTTTAACATGCGCTTGCCCTTTTGTAAGTTTTCCAGCTTCTTCTAAAATGCCTAAGCCTACCGGGCGTGATCCTGTGAATGCAATCACATTGGTATCCTTGTGTTGAACAATTTCGGCACCCACAACAGCACCTTTACCAGGGAGGAAGTGCAGGATATCTTCAGGCACACCTGCTTCATGGAATATTTTCACCATTTTTTCGCCGTTGGCGGATGTTTGTTCGGCTGGTTTGTAAAGCACGGCGTTGCCAGTGACAAGGGCAGCGCTTGTCATGCCAACACTAATGGCAAGTGGAAAGTTCCAAGGTGCAATCACAGCGGCCACACCTTTGGCTTCGTAAATTGTTTTGTTACTTTCACCCCATAATGAATGGGGTTGTAAGTTGCCTTCAAGGGTGCGTATTTGCCTGGCATAGTAACGCATAAAGTCAATGGCTTCACAAATGTCAGCGTCAGCACTCACCCAGTCTTTGCCGGCCTCATACACTTGTAATCCAAAAAGTTCGTCCCAGTCTCTCTCGCAAATATCGGCAGCTTTTTCTAAAATTTGAGCACGTTCTTCAATGCTTAAAGCGCCCCATGTTGCTTGAGCCGTTTTGGCTGTTTGAATTGCTTTTTTAGTATCGTTTAAACTTGTGCAATAAACATGAGAAACTTTAATGTCTGTGTGCCAAGGACAAGCGTTTGAAATACTTTCCTTTGTTTTTTTGCCGACGTTTAAAGGTAACCTTACTTTAAATGCCGTTAAAGCTTGTTCGGCACGTGCGCGATTTTGAGCCAGAGAAAAATCTTTCTCGGCAGCGTTTGCAAAAGCATTTACTGGTTTATGTTCTGTTTCATGTCCGAAAATAGGCGCTTTTAAAAGTGTATCTACATCAATATCCGCTTGGCCTTGCATGCGTAAAAACGACTGGTTTGCTGTGTTTTCAAGCAGGCGACGTACCAGATAGCTCATGCCAGGAATAAATTCGCCCACAGGGCAGTATTGGCGTACACGGTAGCCTTTGTCACGCAGGGCGTTTCTAAAGTGATTTGCCATGCCAAACAAGGCTTGGAATTCTATATCGGCTTTTTCTAGCCCCGCTTCTTTAGCTAATTCAATGGCGTTGGCAAGTGACCTTGCGTTGTGGCTACCTATGCAAGGGCGTACGTGTGGAAATGCGCCAATAAGTATTTGCGTCAGCCTTTCATAATTGGCGTCGGTGTCTTCCTTAAGGTTAAAGACGGGGCAGGGCCAGTTTTTTTGTTCGGCATGGGCTTGTTCATAATCCCAGTAAGCGCCCTTCACTAAGCGAATGCTAAAAGTTGTACCACGTTTTTGAGCAAAGTTAATAAGACGTTTAAGCGTTTTTTCACCATCACGCAGGTAGGCTTGGCACACAATGCCAATGTGCGGGTAGTTTTTGTATTTTTCTTGCATTAAAACGGTTTCAAAAACGTCAAGGGTGAGAGGGAGTATCTCATACTGCTCCACATCTACGTTAATGAATGCTTCGCATGCCATGGCTGTGTCTAAGAGCTCGCCCATGCGTTTGCACAATGCTTCTTTGCTGTCGGCGTGCGCTGTGGCAGATGTAAACTCATATAAAGCACTTAGTTTGATGGAAACGTTGGCACGTGAAATATGACTGATACTATCATTTTCTTTATAGTGTGCTGTGTCCCAAGTTTTAGATGCCGCAGAAATTTCACGAATGGCGTTATGGTAACCTTGCATAAAACTTTCTGCTTCTGCTTTTGTAATAACAGCTTCGCCAAGCAGGTCGATAGAGCAGGCTATGCCTTCTTTGTGTAATTTTTCGAATGTTTTAATGCCGTCGGCAAGCGTTTCGCCTGCAATAAAGGTTTTAGCCATGCTTTTAATATTTTGGCGCCCCACGGGTGCGATAACTTTACCCAGTAAGCCTTGCCCAGGTATGCCTTTACCAATAAAATTGCTTACACCGGAAACGTCTTTGAAATAGGCATTTAAGTGTTGCATAAATTCATCGTCAGTGCGCAGGGAAGGGGCTACATCGGTAAATCGAAGGGCGGCTAGACGGAAACTTTCATGTTCCATCATTTTGTCCATAAGCGCTGTTGACCAGCTTTTTAGATTTAAGATAGAACTCTTGATTTCTTTGTGGCTTAGGAGTTCTACGCCTGTTTTATAGATGTTTGCTTCTATGCTCAATATACCAGACCTTATTATTGTATTTATCTGAAGTGTGGCTATATTGCCAATGCACCCATAACCATTTCTATGGTAAAGGATAGATATAGGCGGGTCAAGATTGCTTGTTGCTAATAATATGCGTTACGGTTATCACTAAGCATGAATGTTTATAGAGTGTATAGATGAAATTATTGAATATAAAAATTACAACGTTATTGGTCGCTATATTATTGGCGCCTTCAGCTATGGCGCAAAGCGCGCTTATTTCAGAAGAAGCTGCGATGAAAAACTTTAAGGAAGCCGCAAAGCTTTACCGTAAAGATGACGTGGACACAGCTGAGCCTGAAGTTAAAAAAGCTGATGAAAATCCACAAACAGCAAAAGAAGACGTTAAAGAGTCAGAAGCTATTGCTGTGATTGATCAAAAAACAATAGACATGCACTCAAATACTTCAGTTGTTGACTATGAACCAATTGAAAATATTGTTGTTTCAGTGAATATTGAAAATAAAACACTTCAAGAAGTGGTAACGCAAATTATTGACCAAGCCCGCGAAGAAGCCGGTGAATGGACAGTAAAATGGCGCGTAAGCCCAGAAAGTACTTACATACTCAATGAGCGTGTAAACCTAACAGCAGAAACAAACCTAAGTAATTTTATGTCTTTCCTTGTTGACCGCGTGAACAACATGACAGGTGTTAAATTGTTTGTGACTGTATTTGACAAGTCACGCATTATATTAATTTCGGATACATACTATTAATGAGAAATATGAAACATAAAATTTTAGCATTTAGCGCAGCGTTCTTATTGAGCGCTTGCAGTAGTTTTTACGAAAACGAAGTCAAGCCAATGTCTGACGAGGAAATGAAAAGCTTTAAGGAGTTTAAACCTGTAAGCTCTATGCGTGATGGTGTTTTTCACATGCAACGTATTGGTGAACAAAACACAGTGCGTGTGATGGATACCATTTCGTTAAAACGCCCTGATTTACCACCATTTGACGTCGCTTACATTTCTCGTAATGTCGAAACGGTATTGCTAGAGCTAGCAAATGCTGCGGGTGAATCTATTGTTATTCCTCAAGGTGTGCGTAACCGTACAGTAACGGTTGTACATTCAGGCGGTGACTTCCAGGAAATGCTGGACATTGTCCTTTCAAAAATTGGTTATCACTATAATTACACGAACGGTGTATGGTATGTAACACGTTTCCCTGTACGTACATATAATCTAGAAATCGGTCAAAGTGACCGTGGCGGTAGTATTGTATCTATGAATGAGTTTTCTCCAGAAGTGGCAGAAAACACAGCAACTAAATTTACATCAGACGAATTAGACACAAAATACACAGATAGTATTTGGGATCAGGTTGAAGAATCTGTAATTGACCTCATTCAAGTTGGTAATGTAGGTGCTTCAGAAGGATCTGCAGCTGGTGGTATGAGCCCTTCAGGTCGCATGATGAGTGAGTCAGAAGTGGCTGACGATCTTTTTGGTGATTTAACTGAATCTGGCGGTCTTAAACCAAAAACAATTAAAAATATTTCAAGTAGTGACCACCTTCAGCCAGAAGAAAATGCTGAACCATGGTACAAAATGACCAAGAGTGCTGGTTTAATTACAGTACGTGCGGCGCCAGAAGCGCACCGCTTAATTGAAGAATACTTAGGTCAAGTACAAGAAAACTCATTAAAGCAAGTTTTTGTTGAGTTGCGTATTATTGCAGTTGTGAAAGACCAACTTTCAAACACAGGTATGGACTGGAATAAGAGCGGTATTCAACTAGACGACGCCTTGGCAACAGTAGGTTTTTCACCGGTTTCGGCAATTAACTCAATCACAGCTAATGGCGGCGTGTTTAGTGCTGCAACATCAAACGGTGATTTAAGTTTTGTGTATCAAGCGCTTGCTAATGTAGGTAGCGTCCACACAGTCACAAGCCCAAGTGTTATTGCACGTAATAACCAGTTGTCACGTGTAAGCTTAACAAAACAGTTAGGTTACGCCGAAACAGAAGTTGAACAAAACACAACTTCAGGCGGTGACGTGGTTATTGGTACCAGAACAGATAAACCAAAATACAAAAACGCAGGTACAGTACTAAGTGTGTTCCCATACATTGGTAAACGTAAAGTACAAATGCGTGTGCGTTTGAGTATTTCGAACAAAAGCGGTGACACAGACATTACAACAACCGTTGGTGTTGCAGACTCTATCACCAACAAGGTGCCAGAATTGACAACAAACGTGGTTGACCAAGATATGGTTCTTGAATATGGTCGTGTTTACCTCATTTCAAAAATTATCGAATCTTCTACAAATGCTGACAAAGACTACATCCCAGGTTTAGCAGATGTACCAGGTTTTGGTGAATTCTTACAACGTAATGCAAACTCAAAAGAAGATACAGAATTTGTTGTACTCCTAAGAGTTTCACGTAGCTAAATGCAAATAAGACCACTTCTAAAAAAAGGGGGGACGGTTATGATCGTCTCCCCTTCGTGGTATCGTACGGAAGAACGTACCTATGCGATGGAGTCTTATTTAAATACATGTGGCTTTGAAGCCGAAACGCACCCGCATTGTTATTTGCAAGAAGGGCAATTTGCAGGCAGTAAAGCAGAACGTGTGGCAGGGTTTAATGAAGCCTTTGCAGATAAAACCATCGACGCTGTCATGTGTGCCGCAGGCGGTTATGGTGCGCTACAATTACTTGATGATATTAACTATGAATCTATCAAACAAAACCCTAAACCATTTATAGGTTATAGCGACGTGACAGCGCTTTTAAATGCCATTTATACCAAAACAGGTATGGTAACGTACCATGGGCCAATGGGCTGCTGTATGAGTTACAAGGAGCACCCCGTTACCACGCAAAGTTTTATGGATGTGGTGGTTGAAGGTTGTGACAGTATTGAACTGGCAGGTGAGTGTGTGCGCGCAGGTAAAGCAGAAGGTGTTTTGCTTGGCGGTAATATGACATTGTTTGACCAACTTATAGGCACAGAGTATATGCCGTCGGCTGAAAATATAATTTTGTTTTTAGAAGACACGTTAGACGAAAAAATTAACGAGCTTGATAAAAAGCTGCTTCATTTAAAGCATAGCGGTTTTTTAAAAAACGTACGCGGTGTTATTTTGGGGGAAATGGACAATATGGCAGACAATGATATGAAATTTGGCACCAGTGTGAACGGTTTGGTAGAGCATTATTTGCCCAATATCCCCGTTATTAAAAATGTTAAATGCGGTCATGAAGATATGTTGCTCACGTTCCCTGTTGGGGCTAAGGTAAAATTAACGGTGAATGATATTGCCAGTCAGATTAAAATTGAAGATTAGCTGTGTAGTATAGAACTGAGCATGACATGGCGTATACGCAAAAAAAGAGCCTAGAAGGCTCTTTTTTGTTCGATGTTAAATATTGCTAGGCATTATTTCGGTGCAGTATATATCTAAAACTTGCATATAGGTACAGATGATAAAAGTTGCATCTAGCAAATACTGATCAAGGTCTTGGGAAAGGTTTGGTATTTCTTTTTCAGTTTCATGCTGAACAAGCGCCACCATAGACCTTGCAATTTGGTTGAGCGTTTGATCATCTTTAGCTAGAGAAAATAACCGCTTAAAGGCTTCTACCTTAATTCCAAGTTCATTAATTTGCGCCGTTAATTCGGCGACCAGCGTTTCGTTATTACGCTGCATAAATGAATTGCTAAGTGACTGCTGTTGAATGTTGAGGTTTTTAAGCTTTGTTTCATAGAGCAACACAACCTGCTCTACAATCATTTTTTCAGCCTGTGGGGTAAAATGTTTTTTAGTGTTTGGCATAATTTTGCCTCCCCTAAAGTGTTTAGTCTGCCATTTAAATATATTCAGTTAAAACAATCATGACTGCCTTGTATGTTGTTCCTATAAAAATAATAGTATTGAGGTCTTGTCTGGCATAACCGTTAAGTAAAGTTTTTTCAGAATTACTCTGAACGCGTTTTGAAATAGCTATCGATTTATAAGACTCTTCTCTGTAGAGGTTTATCATTTCTTCGCAAGACTTATTGTTATGTATTAAACTATCTAAACGCTGAAATTTAACTAAATCCATTTTCAGGTCATGTATTTTATGGCGTAATTGTTTGCGCTTTTTACCGGTTTGAGTCCAAAAAAGTGAAACGCCAATGGCTTTATATTCCTGTTTAAGTGTGTTCATTTTTTGCTTGGTTATTAAAATGGCAAGCTTAATACGTTCTTTGCAGGTTTCTGGTAGGGGGGTTGGTTTTTTATAATAATCCTTTGCGGATGTACCTGAATCACAGCCATCTTGTGGCATTTGATCGCATAGTACGTGTATGCGGTGCAGTTTAAGTGAAAGCATAAGAAGCCTCCTAAAAAAGGGCAGGGTAAGATGTTATATTCTTGTCGCGAATGTATACAGTTTGTTGTTGCTATGCAAGGGAAAAGTTATATAAAAAGTCGGATTTTGTTTGTTGAAAATTTGTGGAGGGGATTATAAGTATATAGGCAGGTTTGTACTTGCGTGTCATGAAAAAGAAAAGGTATTAAAATTGACATCTAAAAAAGTGATGAAATTTGAAGAAGACGGCGTGTTTGATAGCTTTGAAAGTGCACAAACAATCAATGTGCAGGCTCGTTGTGTCGGTGTCGAAGAAATGGCACACGATACAAGCCCTTTAAAGGAATCACAAAAATGTTATGCACATCATAGTTATTATGGTGAAGGTTATGCATCGCCAGAGCTTCCTTTGGGCGTTATGCCTTACAGTTCCATCAAGGCTAAAAGCATGATGATGCTCTTTTCGTTTTCTTTAATTGCAATAACCTTAAGTTTTGTACAAACAACACAAGCTAAAATGAATAGTGTTCAATTAGAACGTCATAAATATGAAGCATCTGTTTATCGCAATCAGAGCCAAAAGGTGGCGCAAGCCATGGACATGATGGCGCTTAATACGCAAGCTTTTGAAGATTCTATGGCAAAAATGGGCAAGGTGGTTGAGAGTCGCAAGGCCTTAGCCGAAGTTGAAACAGCACTGCATAAGCAAAGTGTGGGTAACCAATATAAAATTTCTGATAAAGAAGCCCGTCAGCTTCTTATTCGTGCAGGGTATCAGCCTTCACAAATCAACGAGAGACAAATGGCATCTTTTAAAAAGAATTATGAAGGTGTTGATGGTGATGTTGACTTTGCACGTGATGTGGCGAGTGAAATTGTTCAAGAAGAAGTTGAATCATTTGTTCATAAAATGAAGATGATTTCAAGCGTAGGTTCTTATATATATAACCGTGTACAAGACGAATAGTTGAAGAGGCTTTATTTTTTGTAAAGGTCGGGGTTTGGCTCTGAGATATGATAACCTTGAACATAATCAACACCAATTCTTTTGCAGAAACGCAGTGAGCGTTCATCTTCAATTTTTTCTACAACAATAGGAAGCTCAATAGCTTGAGCTGTTTTTATAAGTTTAACAAAGGCTTTTTGATCTTTTTCTTGGTCTAGATCAAATCGTAATATATCAATTTTCATGTAGTCAAATTTAAGCGTTTTTGCGGCTTTAAGCGTTTGTGGTCCGCCACCAAAATAGTCAATAGCAAACCTAAAGCCCATTTCACGGCATTCTTTAATAAAGCTCATAGCACGCTTGTCTTCAATAATTTCTTTTGAGTGCAATTCAAAGACGGTGTGTTCCGAAATAGGGTGGCTACTCGAAGAAGATATCATAAGTTTTTCCAAAAATGCTAAACTGCCGAACGTGTTTCCAGAAATATTAAAGGCGAGAGAAGACTGTAGAGGTGCCTTGCGCACATAATATTTTTCCATAGCAACGGTTACAACCGTTTCGTCAATCAGTGAAAATAAGTCTTCTTTTTTAGCTACAGGTAGCCACATGGAAGGCGGCATAATTTTACCTTCATCGTCAATAATACGTAGGAACACTTCATGCATAAATACACGTCCTGTGCGTGCATGTAAAATTGGCTGATAAAGTAATTTAATACGCTTGTTTTTCATACCAGTTCTAATGTTGTAGGCAATCACAGCGTCACTTGGCGTGTAATCTTCTTTTTGCTTATTTTTACCGCTTTCTTTTTGCAGTTTGAGTGCCGCGTGTTCTTCCCAAGACATGCCACCATTAAGTGCAGATTCGCGCATACGTTCAAGTGACCCTATGTCAATTTTTGGCGTTTCTGCAACGCGCTTCATAATGCCAATTTTTCTGTAAAGGCGTCTAAGTGATTCACTATAAGGTCCTTGGAAGGGGAATAAGAATAAAGCGATAGCTGCAAATACTGCGCCTGTAAATAGCAGTAATCTTATCTGGTTAGAAGCTTCATTGACTTTAAGCATGTCAACTTCTGTTGTTATTTTCCATTTAGGAATTTCTTTGTAAAAACCGCCAACGGCTAGGATAGAGGCACCAAATTCATCTGTAAACTTTTGCGTCTGGAAGCTTTTCTGAAATATAGGAAACGGTGTTGTATCCCTTTTGACCATACGCATAGAAGAGGCAGTACGTGTAAAATCTTCAATGGCAATGGCACTGTCTTCCTCTAACATGTAAGTGTTAAAGGCAATATCATTATATAGTTTTAGGTCGTTTGCTATATTATTAAAGAAATTTCGTGTTGAGTCTGTGTAAATGGCATACCCAACAATGCTACCCGTTGCTCCGCGTATGGCTTTGCCAAGTAAAATGTATGACTGTCCGCCAATAAGGGCAATATTTGTTATGCGGTCCAGTTTGTATTTTGCTGCATTGTAAAAAGGTTCAAGGCTTAGGCTTGGCAGGTCGGCCGAGCCCGCAGATGTGAGAACGACTTCATTTAATATGGAGCTGAATACATAAACGTGGTCAATTTCATTGATATATTTAAATTCGTAAATCGCACGTCTTGCAAGTTTGGATGGTGCATCTTCAAGTGTAAATTCGGCGCTAAATAATGGCTCTAATCTTTGATCTGTCGCCAGTTTTTCTACGGTAGATAGGCGATTTTGTATGTTTTTTTCAAGTGACTGCACGGCCTCATTATTGGCTTTATAAAGTGTTTTTAACCATGTGTTTTGGTCGGCTTGGTCAATATGGTTGGTAATAACCCAGGCAATAACAGCAAGCAAGGCAACGACAAGTACTCTTGGAAAAATATCTTTAGCAATGGTTGTTTGTGTTTCGCTCATGCTTAGTTAAAGCCTTTTCTTATTTTTTCTTGTATAGGGCGTATCATGTTAAGCCCTAAGCCACCGCGGTTTGTGCAATAGGCATCATACCCTGCAAGTGGCAGCATAATATAGGATAGCAAGAACCATGCCTGATTTGTAGGATCAATATTACCGACTGTTATTGCAAGGTAAATTCCTGTAAAAATAACGCCTGAAATATGCAAAATAAGGCGCTTATATGCAAATGTAAAAGCGCTTTGTGTGTAGGCATTTTTGCGTCTATATTCAAAAGCGAGCAAAACGACTGAGGGCACAATACCAATGATAGGGTAAAGGCTAGAAAAAACAAAAAAATAGCTTTGCGCCAGAGACAGATGAAAAAGTGTAAATAACGCACGCGAGGTTTTGGGTGCCTCATTTAGTGCTAACTTGTTGTGTAAGTTGATATAAATGATTTTATTTTTCATGTTCATGCTGTATTTTGCCTCAATTTTAATATAACGTCACGTATAAAATTGTAATACATTCTTTCTTTACTGTAACGTTTCGTTACAAGCTCTCGATTTCGTTGTATTGTGTTGTTACTTTAATGTGGAAGCGGAATTGTTAAGTTGTTGATTTTTAATGCAATGTTTTTTGGCACGGCGATTGCAATAAACATAGTAAGAGTTTTTAAGCCACTAATCTTAGAATCCCTTGCACACACACAAAAAAAACCTCGTTGCCCGCGAGGTTTTTTTCTGTCGTTTAACTTTTTATATTTTGTGTGTTATAGTGCCCATCCAAATTGTTATAAATAAAGAAAGCAATGTTTTTGAAACGCAAATATTTTGGCACTGACGGCATAAGAGGACGCGCGAATAGCAGTTCTATGTCTATTGAAATTGCAATGAAATTAGGTCAAGCAGCGGGTCAGTTGTTTAGGAAAAAATCTCCACATGTAAGGCCAACAGTTGTAATTGGTAAAGACACGCGTGTCAGCGGCTATATGGTCGAATCAGCACTTCAAGCAGGGTTTACATCCGTTGGTTTTTATACATTGCTTGTAGGTCCATTGCCAACACCTGCGGTATCTTTCTTAACGCGCTCGTTGCGTGCCGACCTTGGCGTGATGATCAGTGCGTCTCATAATGAATTTGCTGATAATGGTATTAAGCTTTTTGGTCCTGATGGTTTTAAATTACCAGATACAATGGAACTTGAGATTGAAGCTTTAATGGACGGTGCGGACGGCCGTGAAATTGAGCTGGTTGATGCGGCTAAAATTGGGAAGGCTGTGCGTATTGAAGATGCTGTGGGGCGTTATATTGAGTCATGTAAAATGGCTGTCGCAAACGACTTTAGCTTAGAAGGTATGCGTATTGTGGTGGACTGTGCCAATGGTGCAGCTTACAAAATTGCCCCAAAAATCTTATGGGAGCTGGGGGCGCAAGTTATCCGCATAGGTGCCGAGCCAGATGGTTACAACATTAACCGTAATTGTGGTGCTATGCATACCGAAGGTTTAAGTAAGGCTGTATTGAGCCATGGTGCAGATATTGGTATTGCGCTTGATGGTGACGCTGACCGTCTTATTATCTGTGATGAGCTGGGTAACATTTTAGATGGCGACCAAATTATGGCGACGGTGGGTTCATATTTGAATAAAAAGGGTCTCTTAAAGGGTGGCGGCGTTGTTGCCACGCAAATGTCGAACATGGGGCTAGAAAAATATCTCGAAGGCGAAGGTATGCATCTTAAGCGTACAAACGTGGGTGACCGTTATGTCATGGAAGGTATGGTTGAAGGCGGCTATAACTTTGGTGGTGAAGCGTCGGGGCACCTTATATTGCTTGATCACGCCACAACGGGTGACGGTTTGTTAGCGGCCTTGAAGTTTTTAGAGGTGCTACGCGCCGAAAGTACACGTACATCTGTTTTGGGCAAGCGTTTTGAACCTTATCCACAAAAGCTTGTGAACGTGACATTGCCAGATAAAGAAATGGCAGATGCGGTTATTAACGCAGCTTCTGTGCAAGCGGCCATTCAGTCAGTTGAAGCGGATATGGCAGGTAACGGACGTGTGTTGATCCGTAAAAGTGGCACTGAACCTTTGGTACGCGTGATGGTTGAAGGTGAGAGCGCTGAAAAAGTAGAAGTAGGCGCAGAGCAAATTGCCGAAGAAATGAAAGCGCAAATAACAAAAATAGCGTAAATAAAAAACATATACGCATAAAAAAAAGCCCTTTATGTTATATAAGGGCTTTTTTATTGCGTGCGTTATTATTCGGGTGAATAAAGTGGAATATTGACAGCAGTTTCTGCGCCAAACATAAGAGGTAAAAGAAGTGTGTTTAAAAGCATAACACCCGCACTATCATAAGTTTCTTGGCTAATGGTTTGGTTGACCAGTGCATGAATGAGGCTACATTCTAAAATGAAACTTGCTTTTTTAAAGTCTTTTAAGTTGTTTGGGTCAAAACAAATACTTTCAAAATTGTATGTGGAGGCACAAGGCATAGCTGTAGCTTCAATAAGATTATACATATTTTGAAATTGTAAGACATATTCTGCTATAATAGAGTTATTCGCTCCTAATACGTCTATGTCTAATGCTATAATGACTTCAGGTACGTGTGTTTTGTAGTATTCAACGGTTGTGTTTAAACATAGTTTTAATTCAGCGGCGGTTTGCGGTAAAACAATAGCGTTTAAGGGTGATGTTTGGGACATGGTATGCCCTCCAAGCAAAGAAAAAGAAAAGGTGTTTTTTAACGGTGTTAATTGTATGTATGGGGAAATATAAGTCAACATCTAATTTAACTTATATTTCACAACGCTTTAATAGATATCTAGCGTTGGAATATCCCAGTCAATTTTGCTCATGCCGTTTTGCAACCTTGCAGCGTCAATCACGTTGGTGAGAAGGGAAGCCACCGTCATAGGTCCCACACCACCAGGAACGGGTGTAATCACGCTGGCAATGCCCTCACATGCCTTTGTATCAACATCGCCCACAATGCTTTTTTCGCCATTCGGGTTAGGGCTAATGCCTACATCAATTACAACGGCACCAGCTTTTATGTGTTCAGCGTTTAAAAGGTGAGGCACGCCTGTGGCTACGACAACAAGGTCAGCTTCCTTGGTAAATCTTTTTAAATCTTTGGTTTCTTTGTGGCACACCATAACGGTAGCTTCGCGCATGCCCAGCATGTCAGCTGTCGGACGACCCACAAGGTTAGAGCGACCAATCATCACGGCGTCTTTGCCTTTCACGTCAAACTGAATCCAGTCAAGAATGCGCATAATGCCAAGAGGTGTGGCAGGATAAATTGTTTTACGCCCTAGGCCAAGGCTGGCGCGTCCACTGTTTTTAGGGCCAAGGCCATCAACATCTTTTTTGTCACTAATCAGGTCAAGCGCCTCTAAGCGATCAAGGTGTTCTGGCAGAGGAAGTTGAATAATCAAACCTGTAATGAGGGGGTCATTATTTAATTTTTCAATTTCTAGGTGCAGTTTTTCCTGGCTTATATTGCTTGGTAAATGAATGTGAGAAAATGCTATACCGTTGGCGTGGCAGGTTTCTTCTTTCTTTTTGACATAAACTTGTGATGCTTTATTGTCACCCACACGAATAACAGCCAGGTGTGGGGCAATATCGCTTTTGCATAGCAATGAACACTCCACTTTTACTTGTGCAAGTAAATGGTCATGTAAGGGTCTGGTACGTAGTATATGTGTATGAATGATAGTTCTATTCCTTTATAGTCATATGAAGAAGATAAAAAGCATTGTTTCTTCTGTCAAGCACAAGTATGATAAAGGGGTTATTTAAAAGGGGTAGAGATGGCGGAAAAAGTTGATGTTTGTATAATTGGCGGCGGTGTTGTCGGTCTTTTTTGTGCGCTAGAGCAGGTAAAAAACGGGAAAGTTGTACGCTTAATTGACAAGCTCTATACAGGTTCATCCCGTTATAATATGGGTGAAATTGTTTTAAAGGGTTTGCCTGAATCCATCGCTGAATTTGCGCAGTTTAGTCAAAACCAATGGTTACATGCAGCAGAAGGTTTTGGTAAGAGTTTAGGGTATGAGCCCCACGCATATGCACGTTTTAGTTTAAAGGGCGGTGACGTTGAAAAACTCAAAAAAGAAGTTGAAACAGAGCGTGCCCTTGGTTTTGAGGTTGATTTTATCGATGACCCAGAGCTGATCCATGAAAAATTAGATTTAAAATTAGTGGCAGAAGAAGTGAATGCTATCAAGTATTCTGCGGATGAGGGTGCGATTGACACATCAAAGGCATTAGACGGTTTGCGTCAGATGATTATTCAGTCAGGTGTGCGTATTTGGGGCAGTGACTCGGTTGAAATTATAGAAACAGAGGGTAAGCGCCTCAAAAAAGTTATCACCGATACAGGTGAAGAATGTGAAGCCGATAACTTTATATTCGCAACGGGTGTGTGGAGCGGTACATTGCTTGGTAAAGTCGGAGAATCTTTACCTATACGTCCTGCACGTGTCCATGTTTTACAGCTTATCCCAACAGGTATCATGCCAAGCTGTATTTTAAACAGCGGCGAAAAATACGGTAATATATTGGTTAAATCACAACCAAATGGACGTGTGCTTGTTATGTACACGGCGTCTATGGACCCAGCGCAAGCTACCTGGTCAACAGAAGAAGATATAGAGGTGATTGCGTGGATGCGTCGTCGTGCGGGACAAATGGTTAAAAGTTTAGAAAATGCAGCTTTGCGCAGTGTTAATGTTGTGACGACAGCTATCACGCCTGACAAAAACCCCTATGTCGGTGCGATAGAAAAATATGAAAACCTTTATATCGCTGCAGGCATGAACGGTAAAAGTTATGCTTATGCCGCAGGTGCAGCCAAATATTTAGGCTTGCTCATTCGTGGTGAAAAATCAACGTTCAGCGATGAGACTTTGCAGGCGATTAAGCCATCTATAACGCGCTTTAAATAAAGTTTTGAGCCTGTGTGATTTGCGATAGTTAAGTTTTCAATGCCAAAGCTATTGTTTGGGTGCTACGTTGCTCCTTGTTTTTAAGCCTGAAAACGACCTATCAATTGTAAAATTTAAAACAAGTTCGCCTTATGTGCTGTTTGACGTCTCATATACATGCGTTATGCGGGGTATATACCGCACTGATTCTCTTTTCATTCCGCTTAAAATCACGTTAAAAGTGAACATTTCTGACAATTTTTAAGCTGACGCTATTGTTGGTGTCATTTTAATTTTAAGCGCTGTAATTATTGTAAAAATAGCTATATTATGGCATAGTGATGACTTAATTCATGGGGATAAAAATAATGGCTGAACAGCAGTTTTCACTGACCAATAAAATTTGGCGTATACGTAATAGCAATATGCGTTTAGGGTTGAAATTGGCTCAAACATTGGGCGTTAGCCCTATTGTAGGGCATATTCTGTCATCACGCGGATTTAGCGATGTGAACATGGCCCTGGCTTTTTTAACGCCAAAAATGTCCGAATTGCCCGACCCTAACCATTTGCTCGATATGGACAAAGCCGTTGAACGCCTAATAACAGCCATTGAAAATAAAGAGAAAATTGCTATTTTTGGTGACTACGATGTGGATGGTGGTTGCGCTACAGCCCTTTTAATTCGCTACTTTCGCTCCATTGGTATCGAAGCATTGCTTTATATCCCCGACCGTATGACAGAAGGTTACGGCCCCAATAATGAAGCGATGGATGCCATTAAAAAAATGGGTGCAAACGTTGTGATTACGGTCGACTGCGGTTCGGTAGCCTTTGAACCAATGGCACATGCAAAATCTATCGGTTTAGATGTGATTATAACGGACCATCACCAAACTTTACCCACAAAACCTGACTGTGTGGCACTTGTCAACCCAAACCGTGTCGACGAAAATTCTCCCTGCACTATGTTGTGTGGCGCCGGCGTTGCCTTCTATTTGGCGCTGTCTTTAACCCGCGCATTGCGTGAGAAAAATTTCTTTAATGAAGACATGAAAGAGCCAGATAATAGGTATCTACTTGACCTTGTTTCTGTGGCAACGGTGTGTGATATGGTGCCTCTTTTAGGGCCAAATCGTGTGTTGGTTGGTATGGGATTAAAGGCAATGGCATCAAGGCGCAATCTTGGTCTTGCGGCGCTTGCAGATATTTCTGGTGTCGAAGAAAAGCCCAATACATACCATGCAGGTTTTATGATTGGGCCCCGCATTAACGCTGGTGGTCGTATCAGTGATTGTGACATGGGCGCAAAATTATTATCGACAACAAATCTCGATGAAGCCCATGATATTGCTGAGAAACTCAACGTTTTAAATGAAGAGCGTAAGTCTATCGAGGTGAACGTTTTAGCTGATGCGATGGTAGAAGCCGAAAAACAAATGCAAAAAAATCCACCTGCTTTAGTGGTTGCAGGTGCTGGCTGGCATGAAGGTGTGATAGGTATTGTTGCGTCAAGAGTGAAAGAAAAATTCCATCGCCCAACAGTTATTATTGCTATAAATGGCGACGAAGCTAAAGGGTCGGGGCGTAGTATAACAGGTGTTGATTTAGGAAAAGCTATTATTGATTGTAATGACGTTTTAATAAAAGGTGGTGGTCATAAAATGGCGGCTGGTCTGAGTGTTAAAACCGAACTTATCGACGCATTTCGCGATAAATTATGTGCGCTTATTTTAAAGCAAATTGAAAATAACGAAGAAGATATCTTTGTTCCAAAACTGACAGTTGATGACTGTATATCGGTAGATGGTGTCAATTTAGAATTGATGGACGAATTAGACAAATTAGAGCCTTATGGCAACGGGCATTACGAGCCAAAATTTGTCTTAAGTGGCGTGACGGTCAACTTTGCAAAAGCAGTAGGTGCTGATGGCTCACATGTTACCCTTGGTGTCAGCAGTTCAAGCGGTAAACAGCTCCGTGGTATCGCGTTTAGAGCAATGGAAACTGACATAGGGCCGTATTTATTGTCCGCAGAAAAGAATAAAAAGCCTATTTCAATTCTCGGAACTTTAAAAAGAAATTCATGGCAGGGCCGCGATTCTGTTCAGCTGCATGTGGTGGATGTTTGTGCGGGGCATTGGAAGGCTGAACCTGCTTAAAATGTTATTAAAATTTAGCAATAACGGCAGTGCAATCGTCTATATGTTTTCCGCGTAAATACTTTAGGTTTTTCCAGTCGCAATCAGCATCTAGTATAGCTTTTAAAGTTTTATAATAGTGATAAATACTCTTTTCTAACATGTGTTTTGCGGCTTCTATATAAGTGTCTTTTAACTCATATTCTGGGTGAGCCATGCCATCACTCATAAGAATCAGTTCGCTCACATTTTTAAGGGGACGCCTATCATGGCATATGAAATTATCCATTGCCAGATCACCGTTTAGTACACCTTTTTCGACGTTGCTTTTAAGGCGGTGTGCAACGATAGCATTGATGACTTCTGGATATTCACGCACTTCCAAAATGCCCAAACCTTTTTGTTTTGAGATCTTTTGTGCGATATGTAGATAGTCATGGTCATCGACATATCGACTATCAATTGTAAGCTCGTTAAGTTTGCCTGTTTGTGACTCTACGAGCATGCAGTCACCTACTTGAGCAAAACTATAAGTGTTGTCTGAATGTATCTTAACGATAACGCCAGATGCCGTCGGACCATTTTTTTCAAGCGCATGAATTTCTGGGTGCTGTGTTTTTAAGTGTTCGCCAAATTTTTTGTTAATTTCAACCATAATATCATGTGCATCAAGTTGGCTGTTTACATAGTTGTTAAGGGATTTTTTGAAAAATTCAGCAATGTATGCGCCGTCGGTTAATTTTTCAATAAGTGTCCCCGTTGTTGATGTGGCACCGTCGATGACTGCAAATAGGTTTTCATGACAAAAGAGGCGGTCTTCACACATTAAAGTGGTTTTACCAGGGGATTTTTCGCCAATATGTGTGAATTCTTCAAACTTCAAAGCGCTTTTCCTTTTCTTTTTATGCGAAAACCTTGTAAAATATATGTTATGAGTATGTTACAAAATATTGATGGTTGTCACAAGAGCGAACTTGCGGATATGGCAGGTCGCCCTGATTTGGATATTCGCATGGTGAGTGCCCTTGCTGGTGACCGCACCTTGAACGAGCGTGAAAAGCAAACGCTTTTGCGTTTAAAAGACGACCGTGGTGACGGTATATATAGTGATTTACTTTATGCTTTAACCTATCGCTCATTCCCTTCAAAGCAAGCCAAGCATCTTTGGAATGAAATTACAGCTCATCGTACAAATATGAAAAATTTGTTAGGTCGTGATGTTGGAATTTCTGTTGCGGCGCATGATTATTTAACTAATGTTTCTCAGCTTTTAAAAGGTGTTGCTGTTATTGAAGAAAGTAAGATGGCTTCATTTGCAAGCACTGCAAGTAAAGACGGTTTGACAGGGCTTTATGATCAAACCACCTTTAAACACAGGCTTAAAGAAGAGATGGAACGCCAAATTCGTTATGGGAATCCATTTACTTTGGTTATGTTTGATTTAGACCATTTTAAATCGATTAACGATACTTATGGCCATGCCGAAGGTGATGTTGTACTGAAGAAAATTTCGGATATTTTGTTAGCACAAGCCCGTAAAATGGATACAGCTGCCCGTTATGGTGGGGAAGAGTTTGCTGTTATTTTGCCAGAGGTTGAAGAGACAAGTGCTTTTATATTTGCAGAACGTTTGCGTCAGCAAATTGAAGCGAGTTTTAAAGATGGTGAGTTTCCTGTAACGGTGAGTATTGGCTTGGCTGCGAGCCTGCCAAATGTTGAAGAAACGCCTGATAACCTTATCCGCCGTGCTGATGCGCAGTTATACCGTGCTAAAAATGCAGGGCGTAACCGCGTTTGCGCGCAAAATTTATAATTCTTCCCATTTTTTGTTCATTATAGTAGGCTGTAAGTATATTTTTATACTTTGTCTTTTTTAATATGGCGCTTACCTTATAGAAGGTAGCCTTGAAGTGTAAGGGGAGAACCCTTATATATATTCTAATATTATAAATAAACTTAATCTTTTTTCTTTAAAACACTCCCTACTTATTTAACCTCTAGAGGTCATTTATGTCTAAACTATCTATGTGCGAAATGTCGCATTTTACTGTTGCTGGGGCAAACCCAAGTAATAACTATAAACCCAACCCTAAGCATAATGGTGATGCATTTGTAAATCACTTAAATAAAAATGGTATTCGTATATTTGCGGTGATTGACGGTGCAAAAGCGCCTTATCATTATAAAATTAACGGCATGCCGAATGATTGTTACGGGTCTAACCTTGTAGCAAAGCTGCTTGTTGAAAGTTTTCAAAATGTGGATAAAATCCAAAAATGGAAAAGCGGTTTTAAACATCTAATTTCTATGTTTAAATTTGAAATGAACTTGATCCAAAATTCATTTCCTGAATTTGCAGGCGAAGACTATCGCTTGTTTAATCCTGCCAATGCTTTTGCAATTGCTTTGATTGATGAAAATAATGGTGACTGTGTGGTTTTACAGGGCACGGATTGTTATATGTCTATTCGCAAAAATGGCAAAGTTGAAACGCTTTCTGTTTATGATGAATATGCCTTACAGGCTACGGGACGTTTGGTTGAAGGTAAAATGCTTTCGGATTTAGTAAATGAAGGTATGAGCCTTGAGGATGCACAAGAATATGAACATGAGCGTGTGCGTGAAAACCGCAAACGTGTTTATAATAAATGTGTGGATGGTCGCAATTTGGGTGGCATGGCTACTTTAAACGGTGACCCTGACCTGTTGAAATGTGTGCAGATTGATACTTTTAATATGTTTAAAGAAGGTGTTGATGCTTTTGTTGCTATGAGTGATGGCTACTGTCAAAAAATGAATAACGACCAAGTTGCATGTGCTACAGGTGCATTAAATGATGGTGTTGGTGCATTTTTTGATAATCATGTACGTCCTTTATGGGGCAAACAGGTGCGTGGTGATGTAACAGGTGCTGTCCTTAAATATGAAAAATAATCATTTATCGAATAAAAAAACCTCCTTTGTTGGAGGTTTTTTTATGCATAAAAATAAAAGTATGCGTAAATAAAAACAGGCGCTAAAAGCGCCTGTTTTTTGAACCTCAATAGAAAGACTATCGAGAGTAGAATTCCACTACTAGGTTCGGGTTCATTTGCACTGGGTACGGAACTTCTTCCATTACTGGAAGACGGTTGAAAGTACCTTTGTGTGCAGTTGGTTCGAAAGTTAGGTAAGATGGAACTTCACGTTCTACCTTCTCAACAGCTTCCATAACCATAGGAACCGTACGGCTCTTTTCACGAACTTCGATAACATCACCTGGACGGCAACGGTATGATGGAATGTTTACCACTTGACCGTTTACTGTTACGTGCTTGTGGTTCACCAATTGGCGAGAAGCAAATACAGTTGGAACAAAGTTTAGACGGTAAACAATAGCATCTAGACGAGATTCTAGTAGAGCAATAAGGTTTTCAGAAGTATCACCTTTACGACGCACAGCTTCTTTAAAGATTGTGCGGAACTGGCCTTCTTTAAGATCACCATAGTAACCTTTAAGTTTTTGCTTTTCACGAAGTTGGATACCGTAATCAGTAATCTTCTTACGACGCGCACCGTGTTGGCCTGGACCTGTTGCGTTTGTGTTTGTTGGGCATTTGTCGCGACCCCATAGGTTTTCACCTAGGCGACGACAGATTTTATACTTCGGCGTTTGACGTACGTTTGACATGTCAAATTTCCTTATCTACATTTTATTTGAGCGACTCTTTAATTTTATTTAACTGCGTTTTGCCGTCATGTACTAGGTGCACAATTAGGTTGTTACGGTTTAAATGAAATTAAAAATCCATCTCAAAATTATTATGGGCTAAAAGCCCGCTTACACTGCAATAATTATTGTACCGCCCTTATCGAAAGATATAAAATATCCCACAAGGTGGATTGCAGATGCACAATATTTAGTCGTTTTGGTGACGGATGTCAATAGAAATACCCTTAAAAAACAAAGAAAAACACCCTCAATATAAAAAGAGGGTGTTTGATCGATATTATGTAATGCATGAACATTCCGTTTGTAGGTAACTTTTAATGATAGATGGATTTAAAAATATGTTGCTTGTTGGGCATGCCATAAATTCTTGGTACAGTGTACGTGCTTCTTTTTTGGCTGCCCGAAAACTGCGTGTATAACCGCCAATTCTATAGTTTTTACCTTGTGATTTAGCTGCTAAGGCATGTAAATAATTGCTGCGCGCAATTTTTAAATTTTTTAGGACTTGAGCTTCTTTTTTTAAATCAGTTTTTTCAAGAGTTTGAATAAGGCTTGCAAGAGCCATCGCGCTGTCTACATTTTTTGGGCTATATAAACCACCTCGTTGTTTTATCTTTTTCATGAATCCTCCAAAAATAAAGCGCCCAAAGGCGCTTTATCGATAGGTTTTAAAAGCTTAGTCCTGAAACTCAGAGAAGAGTTCTTCTTCGTCTGTTTCAGAGTAAACTTCTTCATTTACATGTATTTGCTGCATGGCGCGTTTGTCCTTTCTCTCGTCTTTAAAACGACGGACAGAACTTTTGTTACCTTGCTTGGCTTCGCCTTGAATTTTTTTAACTTCTAGGCGAACAGACCAATGGTTTAAATAATCAATCACTAGTTTTTCAGCCTGGCTTAGGTCAAATACATTATCAAGATGTTGCTTGATTAAAAAATAACGTTCACGAATTTGATCAAACTTTTTCTTCTGAAGTTCAGTAACTTTAAACTTACCCATTTTAGTGCTGCCTTTTTTACTTTTGTAAAGCTTACGGCTAATAGCAGCATCAGAAAAAAGTGTTTCAAGGTCGCCTACAATTTCTGTAGCAATATCAAAAGTGCCATTATCAAGCGCTTGGGTGATATTTGTGCGAAGTGCATGTTCTTCCGAGTTCCACGTTTTCATGAATGTACTCATAAGAAAGTCCTTAGATGCGGTAGCAAGGTAGTTGCAATTGCATGCTTGTTAAGAAGATGTGAGGGGGGGATGCAAAGAAATTGCACCGTTAAGGTTTTAAATAAAAAACGTTTAAGTTAATTTAGTATGTACATAGTATGTGGCTTGGGGTAGCTAATGTCAATGCTTGCTACCAAAAAAAGTTAAAATTTTTATATGTGAGTTTGTCTTGCTTTTTATAGTTAAAATAGGTGATTATATGAGGCATGAAATTTAAGTTTAATAGCCCTTTTAAGCCTGCGGGTGATCAGCCTCAAGCCATCCAAAAATTGGTGGAAGGGCTGAACTTGCATGCCCGTGATCAGGTGTTACTTGGTGTGACGGGTTCGGGTAAAACTTACACCATGGCAAAAGTCATTGCCGAAACAAAACGCCCTGCCTTAATTTTAGCGCATAATAAAATATTAGCTGCGCAGCTTTATGAAGAATTTAAAGAGTTTTTTCCTGAAAATGCCGTGGAATATTTTGTATCGTATTATGACTATTATCAACCCGAAGCTTACGTGCCCCGCAGTGATACTTATATTGAAAAAACAGCTTCTGTAAACGAACAAATTGACCGCATGCGCCACAGTGCGACAAGGTCATTGTTTGAGCGTGAGGATGTGATTATTGTTTCCTCTGTTTCGTGTATTTACGGTATTGGTGACCCTGAAAGCTATAGCGAAATGGTGATACCCGTAGAAGTGGGTGACACGTTAGACCGCGACGCTTTTATGAAGCGCTTGGTAGAACTTCAATATACACGTAATGACCATGCTTTTGCCCGTGGTAGCTTTAGAACCAAGGGTGATACGATTGATTTATACCCATCTCATTTGGAAGACAGTGCATGGCGTTTAATGTTTTTTGATGATGAGGTTGAAGAAATATATGCGTTTGACCCTTTAACTGGTAAAAAACAAGAAAAACTAGAAAGTATTAAAGTTTTTGCCAACAGTCACTATGTTGTGCCAAAGCCAACGGTTACAAGGGCGATGAACCGCATTAAGGAAGAGTTAAGAGAGCACTTACCTGTACTTGAAGGGCAAGGTAAGTTGGTGGAATCTCAGCGTTTAAATGAACGTACCACTTACGACCTTGAAATGATGTCGGCAACAGGTTTTTGTAACGGTATTGAAAATTATTCACGTCATTTAACAGGGCGTGCACCAGGTGAGGCACCGCCCACACTATTTGATTATTTGCCTAAAGACGCTATTTTATTTGTAGATGAATCTCATGTAACAGTTTCGCAAATTGGTGGTATGAGTAAAGGAGATGCGGCGCGCAAACAAACCTTGGTTGACTTTGGCTTTAGGTTACCTTCAGCGCGGGATAATCGCCCACTTCGCTTTGAAGAGTGGGACGCACGTCGACCTCAAACTGTTTATGTAAGTGCAACGCCAAAGGAATATGAATGTGAACTTGCGGGTGAGCATATTGCTGAAATGATTGTGCGCCCCACAGGGCTTGTAGACCCAGAAATGGAAATGCGCCCAGTGGATGGGCAAATTGATGATTTAATGGCAGAAGTGGTTAAAACCAATAAGGCAGGTTACCGTACCCTTGTCACAACTTTAACAAAGCGTATGGCCGAACAATTAACCGAATATTTACACGAACATGGGGTGAAGGTGCGTTATATGCATAGCGATATTCCAACCATTGAGCGTAGTGAAATTGTACGTGACCTGCGCATGGGTGTATTTGACGTTTTGGTGGGCATTAACTTACTGCGTGAAGGGTTGGATATTCCAGAAATTGGTTTGGTGGCTATTTTAGATGCCGATAAAGAAGGTTTTCTGCGTAGTACCACCTCGCTCATTCAAACAGCAGGTCGTGCAGCACGTAATGTGGATGGGCGTGTTATTTTTTATGCCGACAAAGAAACAAAGTCACTCAAGGCGACATTTGAAGAATGTGACCGCAGGCGCGCCATTCAAATTGCTTATAATGAAAAACACGGTATCACACCGCAGTCGGTGAAGCGCGATATACGTTTAGGGCTGGATGATGAAAAAGCCGCGAAAGAAAACCGCATGATAGATCTTGCGCACAGCGAAGCGCAGCGTTTTGGAACGGTAGATATTGAAAAAGACATCAAAGCTTTGAAGAAGGAAATGCTGGCTGCTGCTGAAAACTTAGATTTTGAAATGGCGGCAGAATTGCGTGACCGAGTGCGTGAGCTAGAGGCAATGCACCTTAAATTAGGTAACTAAGACAAAGCACAGCTTGACGGCTTACCAAATAATTTAAGAATTGCGTGACCGAGTGTTCTATAGTCCTGATGAAAATATTTCGATATATCTTGGTGAGTTTTTAAGCTTTTTTAAACCATCATCTAATTTTTTTGCGTACATGGCAGAAAGCGTGTCTTTTTTATTAAAAGCAACGTAGATATGAGAAATGTGATTTGTAAAAACGGGTATAAATGTTGTAGCATTCACACCCATTAATTTAAAATGATATCTTGCAACCCCATTAAACATAATGGCACCATCAATACGCTTTTTTTGTAGAAGTTGTATCAATTGAGCTTGGCTGTTGACGCCTAAAATTTCAAAGCGTTCTTTTTCTTTTTCAAAAATATCACCATATTCATAGCCTTTAATAACACCTAATTTAAATTTATCTGGGAGGTCTTTAAGTGATTCAAAATTTTTTGATTGATTTTTTGTGGTGTATAAAGATGCTTTAGCAATGAAAAGGGGTTCTTCGCCAAATAAATATGCCGCCTCGGTAGATTTTTGTCTTGTAACATTGAAACAGCCATTGGTTACACCTTGCTTGGTAAGGAGTAGGGCCCTGGCATAAGGCATGGGTGCAAAAATTGGTTCTATGCCTTCAAGTTTATAAGCTTCTTCAACAATAATGCGTGAGTAACCGTAACCATCTGATGTTGCATAGGGTGGCCATGAGTCTTCAATGGCAAGAGTAAATTCTTCAGCAGAGGAATTGCTTATATGAAATATAGATAAATATAAACACAGTAACAGTTTAAATTTAAAAGGTTTCATAAAGTTTCCTGCTTATTATTTAAGTTGATGGTTAAGGATGGCATATTTTATTGAGCCTGTATAAGTTTTTCTTTAAATATTAAGCCTGGTTAAAACAGGGTTTGACACTTGCAATGCTGAAATCCGATATGTTTTATATATAAGCATTTGGTTTGTGACATCTTCTATACCCGCCCAAATTAAAAAAAAGGAGCGGTTAAGCTCCTTTTTTGCGAGGGTTAAGTAATTTATAGAGGTTCATTGTGCCAAAGGGGCAAGCCTTTGCAGGTGAGGTTGCTGTCATCAAAGGTTGAAGCGATATATTCTCTTAATAGCTTGCAAGTGAGTGTTGTGAAGTTGTTAGCGTCATTTGTGCGGTTAAAGCAAGCTCGTGCACGCGAGATGAAAAAATATCCATCACCGTCGGCGGCTTCTTGTTGGGCGTCGTTCTTGCGTTCACTTTCTGGTAGGCTGGCTAAAATTGGATCAATAACCTCTGCTTGCCATTTTTCTTTTTCAGCATTATTGGCGCTTTCAAGGGCACAAAACATACTGCAAAACCAGCTTTCAACTTTGTCATAGTCGCTGATATGGCAAAAATGATGTGGGCCTAAGTTTATTTGGTTGGCATTTATCAGTTCAGGACGGCCGTTTTGAGAGTATTTTATTTTATAAGACATGAAAGTGTCTCCAAAAGAGATGGGGTAAATTAAAAGATGTTTCGTATGTATAGATATCTATAATGATGTCATTTAAGATCTTTTACAAGTTGCTAGGCAAAACTTTTTTCTTGCTAGGTAAATGTTGCCTTTTTGGGGGTGTTAAAATGTAAAATTCTATATATTTCAATTGTCACATTAATTGGACTGATGAGTACTGGTAAGTAATTTTTGCCTTAAACTATCCACAAAAGTTGTATGCAAGTGTTTTTTTATGGTGCAAATGTCCTACAAACCATTGTTTTGTCCGCTAAATACTTGAAGTATATAACAATATTTATATGCACATTTTTTGTGCAATGCGCAGAACTTGTGGGGGTGTGGGGGATTATTACCACACAGGGGGTATTTACCCACAAAGTTATCCACAGGTTTCGGGGATAAGATTATTCATCATATAATCGACATTTTAGTATACAAATGAAGAGGTGCTTTTAAGGTCTTGAAAACAGGGGTTTTTGAAGTTTTAGAAATGTGATGGTGATTAAGAAATGAACAGGTCGGGTTTGTTTTTTTTCTATTATAAACACACTGCTTATTTTTTATGCGTTAAGAGAGTTGCGCCGTTGTTTGGAAAATGTAAAAAATTGTAAGATTAACGTCTTAACCATTTTTATGATTATGTTATCATGTTCTCATGAAAAAAGACGGCATTTTAGTTTTACAAGAAAAAGTGGCTTTAGCTCCATCAGCGCCTGGTGTTTACCGTATGCTGAATGAACGAGGCGATTTGCTTTATGTAGGTAAGGCAAAAAATCTTAAAAAGCGTTTAGCAAGCTATATTAAAGAAGAGGGTATGGTGAACCGTATCCGCAAAATGGTGTTTGAAACAGCTGAGCTTGTTATTGTTGAAACGGCGAATGAGGTTGAAGCATTACTTTTAGAAATTAGCTTAATTAAAAGCCTGAAACCTAAATATAATATTATGTTTAGAGATGGTTCAACATACCCACACATACTTATATCGGAAGCTGAAATACCAAGGCTAACATCTCAGCGTGGGGCAAAGCGCGAGAATGGGCGTTATTATGGCCCATATCCCGATGCTAAGGCGATGTACCGTACGATGGACATGTTAGAGCGCTCATTTTTATTGCGTACCTGTACCGATAGCGAATTTAATAATCGCAGCCGTCCTTGTTTAAAATATCATATTAAAAGGTGTAGTGCGCCTTGTGTGGGTAAGATTAAACCTGAAGATTATAATGCGTTGGTTAAAGATGCCGATGACTTTTTAAATGGTAAAGGCACATATGTACAAGAAGAGCTGCAGTCTAAAATGATGTCCGCTTCATCAAAAATGTGTTTTGAAGAGGCGGCAATATACCGTGACCGTCTTAGTGCTATTGCGTCTGTATTGTCATCTCAGTCTACGTTTGGCTCTTCCATGCGTGATGTTGATATTGTGGCGTTACATTTAAGTGGTGCAAAGGCTTGTGTTCAGTTGTATAGCTACCGTAATGGCCAACATGTGGGGAATGCGCAATTTTTCCCAAGAGAGGTGCAGGGGCTTCAAGAGCCTGAAGTTCTTAGATTGTTTTTGGCCATGCACTATGCTGGTAAGGCGACCCCTAAAGAAATTTTAACTTCACATGATGTGGCAGATGTTGAAGCGCTGGCCGTTGCATTATCGGTAACGCATGGGGTGAAAATTAGTACGCCGATAAGGGGTGAGCGCAAAGAAATTGTGAATCAAGCGCTAGAAAATGCCGAAAGAGCCTTAATACGTAAGCAATCTGAGCAAAGTTCATGGAAGAGCCAACTGGAATCGTTGGCGAATATTATAGGAACAGAGCGCGAAATAAGGCGCATTGAGACATTTGATATTTCTAATATTCAAGGGAAGCATTCCGTAGCATCTATGGTGGTAGCAGGTGAGACGGGGATGCTGAAATCGGATTATCGTAAATTTTCTATAAAAGGCAAAGACACGCCCGATGACTATGCCATGATGGAAGAGACATTGATGCGCCGTTATGGAAAGCTGTTGGTAGAAAGTGATGAGGCCAAGGCTAAGGGTTTGCCAAGCCCTGTATGGCCAGACATTGTGATGGTAGATGGTGGTAAAGGGCATTTAGGTGTATTAGAGCGTGTGATGGAAAATTTAGGGCTTAATGATGATCAAGGACCTATTTTATTAGCCATTGCCAAGGGTGAGTTTCGTGATAAAGGGCTGGAAACTATTTTTAAACGTGGTGGAGATACGCTTAAAATTGATTATAATTCTCCTTTGAAGTTTCTTTTACAGGTTGTGCGTGATGAATCGCACCGCTTTGCGATTGGCTATCATCGGCATAAACGTTCAAAAGCTGTGGTGAAGTCGGCATTAGACAGCATTCCTGGTGTGGGTGGTAAGCGTAAAAAGGCTATTTTGTTGACGTTTGGTAGCGTAGATGGCGTTAAAAAGGCGTCTATAAAAGACCTTCAACGTGTTGAAGGTATTAACGAAAACCTTGCTACTCTCATTTATGACCATTTTCATGGTGAATAATACGTTATCTAGGGGTTGACATTGCTTGGGGTCAGGCGTATACAATTACAAGTATTTTGCCATTTTATGGCTATCTACATTACCTTTTTTCAAAAGTGAGTTTCTCTCGCTTTTAAATTAAAAAATATTTTATTTTTTTATATCTGTGCTGGCACTTGCTAGTACTTTACCTTCAATAAGGGGACTTTATGAGTTCAAAACATGAATCAACGACGCTACGTAAACTTATTCGTGGTGAATCGGTGGGGGGTATTACTTTAATTATTGCCGCACTATTTGCCATGTTTGTTGTTAACATTCCAAGTTTACAAGGGGTTCTAACCAGCCTTGGGATGGATTATGTAGGTTGGCTACAATTTTCTGAAACATTTAACGCTGTTTTAGAATATAAAGTGACAATTGTCGTTGAACATACAGTGCGTTATTGGATAAATGATCTTTTGATGGCTATTTTCTTCTTTACCATTGGGTTGGAAGTGAAACGTGAGCTATTTGATCCCAAGGGAAGTTTGAATACTTGGGGTAAGCGTGCGTTGCCAGGTGTTGTTGCCGTTGCGGGTGTGACTTTGCCTGCGGCTATATTTGTATTTTTTAATAGCGCCGATGCACTGGCTATGAAAGGTTGGGCCGTACCAACAGCAACCGATATCGCCTTTGCTTTAGGTGTGTTAATGCTGGTGGGCTCTAAGCGTGTACCGCTTTCGGTGAAGGTTTTTTTACTGGCTATTGCCGTGCTTGATGACTTAATTGCTGTAGGTGTGATTGCTTTGTTTTATTCGGCCGATCTGAATTTAACAGCTTTGGCAGGTGCAGGGCTTGTTTTGTCTGTTCTTGTTGTGCAAAACCTTAGAAATTCAAATAACTTTATGTCATATGGGTTTTTGGGTGTCGCGCTTTGGGGTTGTACATTGGCTTCAGGTATTCACCCTACAGTGGCGGGGCTTGTGACCGCTTTAACGATCCCCACCACGGCCAAGTTAGGCGGAAACTATTCGCTGCTTAAAACATGGGAACATGAGCTTTCACCCATCAATGCTTGGGTGATTATGCCTTTATTTGCCTTGGCAAATGCAGGTGTGAACTTAGCAGGTGTTTCGAGTAAAGACCTGTTTAACTCTGTGACATTAGGTGTGACGTTGGCTTTGGTTTTTGGTAAACCGATTGCTGTGATAGGTTCGGCGTGGTTAACAACGACGTTTACGTCGGCTGAATTACCCGAAGGGATGACCATGAAGCACTTAATTGGTGTTGGTTTGTTAACGGGTATTGGCTTTACCATGAGTATTTTTGTCGCTGGTTTGGCGTATAAAGACATTGCTGGTTACGGTACTTACTCTATCCTTGCCGTTTTAATTTCCTCATCTATTATGGCGGTGATTGGCTTTATGTGGTGTCGTCTTGTGTTTCCTGAAATAAAGGAAGAGGTTGTGCATGTTGCTGATGCGATTGAATATAAGGATAATCATGTCCATCAGCAGTACCAAGACAATACACTTGTGGATGTTGATGTGACAAAATAAACTGATAGCGAAAAAAAAGACCTCGTAAGAGGTCTTTTTTTATGTTTTATGCACTTGTAAATATTTTGTTAAACCAGGCGTTTTACAAGAGAGCACTGTACATTGTAGCTTTCATTACCGTCTTTTTTGGAGCGGCGGTAAGAATTGAACAGGTCATTTTCCTTGTATGTGCAAAGCCCACTGTCGATAATGTGTGTTTTAGGCACGCCGAGTTCACGAGCTTGGTCTTCTACCACGCCAACCATATCAAGAAGAGAAAATCCTTTTTTAGGGGACGGCTTAAAGAATTTTTCGTCGAAAATTTCTTTGTAGTGATCTTCAACTTCGTATTTTTCTTGGCTAATGCATGGGCCAATATGCACAAATACATCAATGGCTGTTAGGTTGTATTCGTCCATAAGTTTTTTGATGGTTTTTGGTAAAATTTCAGCCTGTAGACCACGCCATCCACAATGAACAGCAGCCACCGCTTGTGGTGTGCTTACTAAAACAGGAACGCAGTCAGCTGTTTTAACAGCCAACCAAAGTTCTGGGTTGTCGGTGTAAATGGCATCGGCTTCTTCAATGCAGCCTGCGTCGTTTGTGTAAACAATGCGGTCGCCGTGTACTTGGCGCATGTGTGCAATAGGCCCTAAAACTTCTGTGTAGGCACGTATAAGCTCTGAAGGGTCATTGATAACCTCGCCGTCATGAATAGTTCCAAAGGCGTGCTCAGCATACTGTAGTTGTTGTTCAAGTTCTAATAGCTTCATTTATAGTATCCGATAATTAATTATTTAAGCTTATGCTTGTGATAGAAGCCTTAAATTAAACCTATTTACAGAGACTATCAAGTGTTTGCTTTTTAATGACCTTAGGCTGCGTGGCTTTCTTGCTTGTTTTCAAAATATAAGCCTGCAAGGTCGATGTTTTCATCGGTACGATAGGCAATAACTTTGAATAATTCACCCATTTGTTCAGGGTGCATAAGGCGGTAAGCCGCACTTTCTATTTCTACTTTTTGGGCATCTGTTGCTTTTTCAAGCAAGGCAGCTGCACGCAGTGGTAAGCCAATACTGCTTAAAAACTGTGCCATAGGCTCCATTTGGCTGGTGCGCTCCATGCCAAGAACGCGGCGCACATTGTCAAAGTTTACATGTGCTGTAATGTCTGATTTACCAGGGTTTTCTAGGACGTTGATTTCCTTGTGGCTTTGAAGTGCCTGCAAACTGTCGCCTGTACCGTGGTCACCGTAGTCAATAAATAAAGCCGCACCGTTGGTGAGCTTGTCCTTTAACTTGCAAAGGAAGCTTTCCATCGCTTCTGATGTTTCAACAATATCTGTATCGTAAGAAATGTCCGTTTTTACTTCATTACTTGTGGTAAAAGTAAACCCTTCTTCGTTTGTTGTGATGAGTCGCTCGTTGTATGTGCCTGTGTCGTTTTTAATAAATTGACGTACAGGGAAGGCGTCTAATAATTCGTTGGCAATAAAAATAGTTGGTAAGGAAAAATCAGCTTCATCAATGGTATTGACCCAGCGAATATGATGGTCGATTAACATGTCACGTTGCAGAATTTTAAGCATCGGGCTAATTTCTAAAAGGGTGATGGTTGCACTTTCATAGCACTCTGGTAAAGCGTGCTTGAGTGTGCGGAGCATATCTTTCATCAGTGTGCCGCGTCCAGGACCAGCTTCAAGTAGTTGCCATGCCTGTGGTTTGCCCATTTTAATCCAAGTGTCAGCCACCCATGCACCTATCATTTCACCATAAATTTGTGAAATTTCTGGGGCTGTTGTAAAGTCACCTTCGCGACCAAATGGTGTTTGGGTCATGTAGTAGCCGTGTTCTTCATGGTAGAGGCATGTGCTCATGTAGTCCTCAATATTTATAGGGCCACTGGTGCTAATTTTTGTTTTAAGAATTTCTGGAAGTGTTGTCATATTGATTAACCTTTAACTTCTTTTTTACTTTGAATAATTAAAATGATGCCAATGATTATCATTGGAATGCTTAATATTTGCCCCATTGAAATGGTTTCGAATAAACCATCGCTTAGTTGAACGTCACGTTCTCTTACAAATTCTACTAAGCTACGGAATAAGCCATAACAGAGTAAAAATAGCCCTGAAACTTCACCGCGGTTGCGGCGGGCTTTAAGGGTGAAGTGTAATATAATAAAAAGCAGTAACCCTTCAAGGGCTGCTTCGTATAGTTGAGACGGGTGTCTTGGTAACGGGCCTCCTGTTGGGAATATAATACCGTAACTTGCATCCGTTATGCGCCCATATAGTTCACCGTTGATAAAGTTTGCAATACGCCCTAAAAATATACCAATACTAAAAGCTGGCATCATGCGGTCGCCAAGGTCGATAAGATTGACTTTATATTTTTTACAATAAAGTGCACAAGCGGCTAAAACACCAAGGACACCACCGTGGAACGACATGCCGCCTTGCCACAATTTAAATATTTCACTTAAATTGTGTAAGTAGTAGTCAGCGTTATAAAAGAAAACGTAACCGAGCCTGCCTCCTAAAAGAACGCCAAAAATAATCCAAGTGAAGATACGCTCGCCGTCTTCTTTTTTTAGGTTAACGTCTTTACCGTATTTTTGAAAAGTATATTCTACATATTTGCCGCCCAGTAAAAAAGCTGCAACATAAGCTAAGCCATACCAATGCACAGCCCAGCCAAATATACTAAAAGCAACAGGGTCGATGGAAGGGAAGGGCATTGAAATATTCCTTATTTTTAAATTATTAAATTACAAATATGGGTTTGCTTGCATGAGGTGGTTTTGCACGTAATCGGCAACACCTTCTTCAAGGGACATAAATTTAAAGCTTTCACCATTAGAGTGTTGTGCGTAAATAGCTTGGAAATTGTCCATATTTGCTTTTGTGAAGTATTGATATTGCCCTTTGATGTTGTCAGGCATGTCAATGTAGTTGATATTTTCAGCCTTGTTCATGGCTGCAAATGTGGCAGCTACAAGGTCTTTAAAAGAACGGGCTTCACCTGTACCTTGGTTAAAAATACCAGAAACTTGTTTGTTTTGAATAAACCAGCAAATAGCACGGGCAATATCTTTAACGTAAACAAAATCACGCAATTGTTCACCGTCTTTATAGTCTGGGCTGTATGACTTGAACAGGTTCATGGCGCCTGTGTCACTGATTTGTTTAAAGGCATGTGCAACAACGCTTTTTTGTCCACCTTTGTGATATTCGTTTGGGCCGTAAACATTAAAGAATTTTAAACCAACCCACTGGCTTGGCTTGTGTTCTTTATTTAAAATAGCTTTGTCGACCATGCACTTGCTAAAGCCGTAAGCGTTAAGAGGTAGTAATTTTTTATGATGTTCAATATCCATATGGTCGTCGAAACCTTGTTCGCCTTCGCCATATGTGGCAGCGGAAGAGGCGTATATAAAGGGAACATCTTGTTCGGCACACCAGTCAAAAAGGTCAAGGCTATATCCGATGTTGCGTTCGACAATCATATCCACATCGCTTTCGGTTGTGGTGCTGATAGCGCCCATGTGAATAACCGCTTTAATTTCATCCGCATGATCTACAAGGTAATCGTGTGTGTCTTCGGGAAAGATGATATCTGTAAGGGTGTGTTGGTTAAGGTTTTTCCAGCGATCATCACTTCCTAACCAGTCAATAACTGTTATTTTTTCACCTTTAAAGGTTTTTTCTAGCTCATTTATAACAACTGAACCAATAAATCCAGCCCCGCCTGTAACGATAAACATTAGGTTTTCCCTCGTTTTTTCTCTCTACATTGAAGGGCAGTCTACTGCGGAAAAAGGTGTATGTCAAAAGGTATGTGGATTATGGTATACTGCGCTTATGTATAGTCATAATATAATGAGGTGAATGATGGGTGATTTGAACGATAAGCACATATTAGTTGTAGGTCTTGGAAATATGGCGACAGCCCTGATTTCGGGTCTTTTAAGGTCGGCGGTTGTGAACCCTTTAAATGTGACAGCCGTTGTGCATGGCTTAAAGAGTCAGCAGAATGCTGAGTTGTTAGGTGTCAATACAGTAAGTGGCGTTGAAGCGTTGGAAAAACCTGTGGATATTGTATTGTTGGCTGTTAAGCCGCAAGTTATGGCCGATGTGCTGCCTCTTTGTAAGGGGTTGGTGTGTGCGGATACTTTATTTATTTCTATTGCGGCGGGTGTTTCTATTGAGCGTCTGACGGATGCTTTAGGAAAAAAAGCGTCTATTATAAGGGCGATGCCGAATACACCCGTTGCAGTCGGGGAAGGGATGGCGGCTATCTATGCGCCAAGTCATGTGTCTGATCTGCATCAAAAATGGGCAGATTCCATATTTTCTGCCTCTGGTGCTTGTTTGTTTGTGCCAAAGGAAGGTCAGATGCATGCGGTGACAGCCTTGTCAGGTTCTGGCCCTGCTTATTTCTTTTATTTTATAGAAGCCTTGGCTGAGGCTGGGGTTGCTGCAGGATTAAGCAAAACTGATTCTTATAAGCTAGCTATCGGTACTTGTAAAGGTGCAGGCGTCTATGCGAATGCGTGTTTTCCTGCCAAAAGTATTGAAGAATTGCGTGAAAATGTAACCAGTAAGGGGGGTACAACAGCTGCTGGATTAGCAGTTTTAAAGGCATCTAACTTAAAAGGTATATGCTCTCAAGTTGTTGATAAAGCTATAAAAGTGTCTATTTCTTTAGATATGTAATACAAATATGTACCTATTTAACAACTATAGGTAGAGAAGATGTGCCTAAAAAATCATCAACCATTCCTTTGTAGGATGAATATAGTATAAAAAAGCATATATATTACAATTGTCTTTACACGTTTCTGCCGTTGTTGTAAAGTTATCTTGTTTTTGGATTTACATACCGCACTTTAATTGATACAACTACAACTAGAAGTTGTTAACGTATATAAGAAATTTAAAGTTATTTCGCACATGCTGTTTATTGTGCGAGCAAGAAACAAGAATAAGAGAGGATATATTCAATGAATCAATCAGTAGAACTACCATCGGTAGACAGACAACCGCGTGTTAGGCGTTCAACCTATATCGCTAACCACCTAAGAAACATGATTTTCACAGGCGCACTTAAGCCTGGGGATCGTTTACCAACTGAAGAACAGCTATGTAAGCATTTTGGTGTTTCTCGTACAACGTTACGTGAATCAGTTCAAATGCTTAGAGTTTCAGGCTTGCTTGATGTTACCCCTGGTCGCGGTAGCTTCATTCGTCTTCCTGATCCATCAGTTCTTATGAAGGATTTGGCTTTACTTGGTCAGTACGGCACAATGAATTTAGGTGACGTAAATGCTTTGCGTGTTCTTTTACAAGTGGAAATGGTCCGTCTTGCTTGTGAAGCTTCAGCTGAAGATAAAAAACTACTTCAAGGTCATGTGATTAGCCGTCAAGGCACAGCAGATGAAATTGAAGAAACTGAACGTTCATGGCACCTTGCTATTGCAAAAGTAGCAGGTAATGACTTGAGCCAAACAATGCTTGAGGCACTTTTAAGTATGCAGCGCACTGAGCGTTTAGCAAGCTTTGAAGATGCGGATGAAATTATGCGCACAATGGGCGTACAAATTCGTTTGAATTCTGCTATTCAAGAAGGTGATAAAAACATGGCAACACGCGTTATTGCGAGTTACCTTGGCGGAAGCACACCGCAGTTTAAAAACTAAAAGTAAATGATTTAGACTTTTTTCATATAGTCTTGAATGATTTGGAAGGCTACGTTAATTTTTTTAACGTGGTCTTCATTTTTTTTGTCACCTTTGTTAAAGTCTGGGTGATGCTTTTTCATGAGTGATAGATATTTTTTCTTAAGCTTTGCGGCTTCAATAGGCATTTCAACACTAAAAATTGAACAGGCTTCGCTCACGTCGGCAGGTAGCGTTATTTCACTGTTTGCTTTGGTGTGCTCTTCGAATCCGTAATGTTTTTTGATAGATTCTTCTTTTTGACGCTGTTTGAAGAATTTAAATAAGTCTTCAGCGCTAGCAAAATTAAATCCAGCTGTTTTAGCACTGACGCCGTGAATACCGAATCTGCGGGTAGGACGGTTCCACGTAGACTTTGTTTGCATGGAAAATATGTCGTCTTCGCTCATGCCTTCAAGGCCATTCCAGCGTTTGTTAAATTCTTTGATGTGTGCTTGGCAGAAATATTGACGGTCGTAAATGTCCTTTGAGCTTTTAGGGGCAGCAAAGGTACCTTCTTCTTCACAGTCTGGCCATGCACATTTATTCATAAATGGTTTATAGGTAATAATGCGTAATATAGCAAGCGTTAGATAAATAAAATCAATGCATTCTCAATTATTTTGGGGTGTATGAGGAGTAACCAAAAAGAGAGGGCAAGTGTTGGACCAAAGGATATGGTTTTTCTGTTCTTGCGAAGGATTGGGTATAAAATAAAAGAGAAGGCACAGGCCAACCATAAAAAATTAGCAACAGATTCAAGTCCTATAAAGGTGCTTGCTGCTGCAATCAGCTTTATATCGCCACCGCCTATATTGCTTTGTTTGTTTACCTTTTCCAGTACAATAGCGAGTAAAAGTATGCCACCACCACCCACAAGCATGCCAAGGAGTGACTGTGCAAGGCTTACAGAAGGTATGGGGATAAAAGTAAGTGCGATACCTAAGACAATTAAAGGAAGGGTGTAGATGTCGGGTAACACGAGATAGCAAAGGTCAAGCACTATGAGGCGTGCAATAACGGGTGCAAGTAAAAGATATAAAGCTATTTGTGCAGTTGTTAAAGAAACCAAAAACAAGCTTAACGCTAGTAAAAGTGTAAGAGCTAGCCACGTCTTTGTTAAATATTTTGCAGGTAAAGGTCCAGTTGATATATCTTCTGCTTCAATAAATCGACGCTCGTAAAATTTCATATAAGCATATTATTCATAAATAATGGAGGCAGAAAATGGTGGCTTGTTTGGATTTGGCCTATCTTGTACGAAGTTAGAATCGTAAACTAAAATGCGTTTCCATGGGTCGTAGGCAAATTCTTCTGGTAGACCAAGTGTTTTCATTAATTCCGCCATGCTTAAGTTGTCACCAGAAACGTAAACAGTATTGCTGCCACCTGATGCAACATCGTCGTAATATGTAGCGCCTGAATTGTCTGTGTTTGATTGTGGGTAAAAGTTGAAGTCGGTGTATTTATCACCATCTAGTGGGAAGTTGTAACACCAATCAGCTTCAGGGCATTCAGCTTCTGCTTCAAGGTATTTGGCAGAACTATAGTCTTCAAGCTTATTTACAATAAGTTTGGCACGTCCTTGATATTCAGTAACGCGTGACTTTTCTATTTCAAATGTGGAGTATTTAGTACCAATATCATCGTTAAGATATTGCCATGTATTCCATTCTCCTTCAAAAGTTGGAGCGGGTGAATCATCAACACCGTCTTTACCTGCAGAGTGAATGGTGGCAAGGTATTCAGTTACCAAAAAGTCATTGATACGCACTTTACGGCTTAATACGTTGTAGCGCCATTCGTTGTCCCATGGGTCTTTTATCATCGACATTTCTTCGATAAAACCATCTTCAAACAGTGTGCGAATGTCGGGTGCGAGCGAATTAAATGATTTTGTTTTGTAATGGTTTTCAAGCGCGTCTTTAATCACTTGAACGCCAATTTCAGCACCTTCAACACGGCTACGCTCTAGTTTGGACATCATGGTTACACCACCAGTAGCGGCTAAAACACTTGCAATAATCAGTGCAATACGGGCATCCATACCAAACATGGCGCCTTGTTGGTTTTTAAGCTTATTGCATATGTGAGATAACATTGTTTTACCTGTCTTTTTATTAGTTCATATCGAGTTTGGTTTTATAAGTGTAACCCCATGGTGTTGTAAATGAAAGGATTACAAGTTTATCGTTCTTACGGTCGTAGTCAAAAAGCTTGCCCCATACATCTTTATTGCCAGTTGCAGCATTGACTTGTGTCCTGTATTGCTCAGTTGATGGGAATTTGTAGCCGTATGTTGTATAGGCTCTATATATTTGAGAAACTTCGCTCTGAAGGCGCGTTTTTGATTCTTTTATTTGCTCTAGACGAACACTTTCGCTATCAAACATAACGACAGAGCCGTCGGCCTTATTATATTCTATCATCGCATCAGCACCTGCTATGCCACCAACTTCATCTCTTGTTGCCATGTCGTCTGTTACTGTAATAAGTATTTTCTTATTGCTGGTTTTAAAAGAACCGCTGTCATTTGCGGTAGTTAATAAGGCGTCGTCGCCACTTCTTGTTTTACCTGTGGTTCCGCTTAAGAATTTTTGGGCACGCTGTAGGGTGAAGTCATTGCTGTAGGAGTTGTCGCCATCTACATTTTCGGTCAGCATGGCGTTTTCTAGAGCGCGTTTAATTTCAACCGCCTTATTGCGATTGGATTGCTCATTTGCTTCGTCAATGTTAAGAAGTTCACGCTTGGCCCAGTGGTTCATTGCGCCACTAAAAACAGCAACACCTAAAAGCATGCCAAACATAAATGGAGAAAAAGCCCCTTTTTGGTTTGTGACATTGCTCAGCATGTGCAGTTCCTATTCCTATAACGCAAATTTAATTTCTAAAGCATATTCGGTATCAAATAAACTTACAATAACCTTACGAGACTGAATGTCTGTAATAGTTGCTGTAATCTTATGTGCGCTATCACTAACAAGCTGCTCAGTTTGACCTGTGCGCTGTTTGAATTGTTTTAACGCTTCTGTTTTTAATGCTATATATTGTGAGAACGATGCTTCTGATATAGCTTCTTGATTTGGCATATACGAATCAATGAGTGTTTCCATTTCTTTATTGTCTTTTATTGCCAATGAAATGTTAATAGGGATACGGTCACCTACATGATAACGCTGTTCATTTATGATTGCGTATGGGTATGGCGATGTTACAATACTTTGAATGCTCATTTTAGAGAGTTCACCATTGAAATCAATGTCTTTTATATCCGATTCATGTGCTTTTGTTGCTTGTGTTATGATATTTTCCAAGAAAGACGCAAAGGCTTTTAAGCCTTCTTTTTGTTCCAGTGTTACTTTATCCAAGTTTGGTAGTGTGCTTGTGGAAATGTGATATTCTGGTAAGCCTGAAACCTTTGGTAAGTTTTTATCGTCTTTGTTAAGATCTGATGATGTTAAGTATGTGTTGCCACCAATTAAATTATCGAAAGATTCAGCAATACTACGTTCGCGATGTGATTCTACAACGTAATCTTCGTCATTCACTTCGATATTGATTTTGCGACCGTCACTGAGTATTTTGACCTGTGTGTCATTGAGTAATTCAGCTTGGGTTATCGTGCCATCTGTTAAGTGTACTTCTAAACCGCTACCCACTTCTACATCTGGGTAAACATCTCTAAAGTGTCGGTTTGTTTCCTTCAGGCCGAATCTTTGTTCGAAGACGTCTTTACTGTATTTACTGCGACCAATATCCGAAGTAAGGGGTTTTGGCGTGTAAGGGTCAATCGCATCTGTTGTGAAAAGGTCTTGGAGGGTTGCAATGTATTTGTATGCGTCCTCGCCTTTTTTCTTGTTGTATTCGTTGATAACATCTTGACGTAAAAACTCAAAATCGGCTTGTCCGACAAAGGTTTTAGGCCACGGCAAAGTGTCCTCTGCAATTGCAGGGGCTACAAGCGTTACTGCGATAAGCAATGCCTTATAAGATATTTGGATCGTACGCATAAAGGTACCCTTCAATATTAACCATATGTTCGTTTTGTTTTAATTCTTTATTTGTGACGGCGCAACCAAAGCAAATGTCGTAAACAACAAAACCTGGTAAAGCTGCTAAAGTTTGCATTTTCTTAAGCAGGTTCTGAGTCTCTTCAAAAGTTGCAGGTCCAGCTATTTTGAAATTATGCCTTATAATGCCAAGGTGTGCATCTTGGCGTCGTGCCTGGCCGATAAAGTTAAAGTTTAAGCCAGGTTCACCAATTTCAAGTAAACGTTCAATTGTGTTTTTCTTATCGTCGCCACGCACTACTGCAAATTTAGGTATTTGTTTTGTGCGTTGTTCAATACGTAAATATTGGTCACGCTTCGATATGGCTTCTTGAAGCCCGCGTTCTTTAGCAATAATAAGATCTTCATTTTCAAGGTATTTGTAACTGCCAACAATGGCTGTAAATACTAATATTGCAAAGCCTAGGGTAAATTTCATCATTTTATTTTTCCCCTTCTTCGTCTGTTGTTTCTGTTACTGTTTTTGTCTGCGTAGCTGCACGTATGGTTTGTTGTTGCATGCGTTTCACGTCTTCTTGATATTCAGAAAGCATTTGAGAAATAGGCTCTAATTCAATAAGGCCTTCAATCATAAATTGACTGCCCCCAGGTGGGCGACGAATAGCAGAAAGTGTTACGCTTTGTCCAAGCAGGGCTTTGCTGATAGGCTCTTCTTCTAACCAACCTTTGTATGCGTCTTTTTGAGCTTTAATGGTTACAATTAGTGTTTCAGCAGGTTTTTGAGCATCAGGCGTTTTAATTTGGAAGCTGTGTATTTTCATACCGCTTCTTTGAATGGCGTTGGCAATATCGCTTGTTATAAACGGTGCAAGGCCACGGTAACGCATGAATTTTTGCTGTTCGATAATTGCTCGATTTAGCTCTGTATAGCTTTTACCTGAAGGTGTTTCAAGGTCGACAGTTCTTATTTGGCGTGATAGCTCATCCACGTCTGTACCTTGTATAAATATAGCAAGATAAACTAAAATTGCTGTAACGATAGAAATAAACATGACAGCAAAACCATGTTTTTCTTGGAAGCTTGGCATGTTTACCCATGCCTCTTCATCTATTTCTAATTCACGGAGCGGGCGTATGGTTGCGCCAATTTCACTGATACGGTTATTTTCCCAGTTCGTATAGATGTAGCGTTCTGTTGTACGTGGGTATGTTTTGAGGATATTTTGTATATCTCTTACCCATGTAATAGCAGATGTCGGTTGAATATAGCTATCGTTATAATCCCAGTGAAATATAATATCAGCGGTTACTAAAATATGTACTTCGTTTGGGCTTTTACTACGTAGACGACACATGTCAATAAGGGGAATGTCGCCAAATGCTTGTTGAGCGATAAGAACGCTTTGTTCGTCACCGTCATCACCTTCTGTCAGGAAGATGTATGGGTCGACAGGTTCGCCGTCTAAGTCGCGTGGCGCAAAGAATAGCAATGCAAGGCTTCGACGTGAATGTTCATCTGTAACGTCCTGCCATGTATCGGCAAAAATAGATTCTTCCGACTGCTCTGGGAAGTATTCAACACGGTTAAGTCCAAGAAAACATATATTCTTGAATTTTGAGCCGATTTCAACCTTCTTTGACATTTAACTTTTTCCTTTTTAGTTTTGTGCCATGACAATGGATAACATTTCAAGTAGCAATACAGAGCCACCAAGTAGCCACATAATTGTAGAGAATACACCTACAAATTTAGCGTAAGCATCGTTTAGTTCGCGCTCTAATATGGAGTAGGCGTGGTTCATACCATCAATCATAACGTCGTTAACGCCTTTGTTGTTACCTGAATAACTTTCAGAAACTTTAACGGGTGTAACTGAGATGATAGGGAACCCAGCTTTTTCCATAGCCGATGACATTTGACCACCTGTTGTAATAACTTGGTTAAACAAGTCAATACGGCGCTTTAAAATAGCATTGGTTGCTAAAGCTTCCATAATAGGGATCATTTGTTTGGGTTTAACACCGCTTGCAATAAGGTGTGGAAAATATAAAAGCATGCTGGCATACGTTTTGTAGGCAATAAACTTACCCAAACCAGGTATGCGTAATACATAACTGTCTATCCAAAATCGGCCTTGAGCCGACTTGGCGACACTATAAGCTGTGACACAAAATATGATAAAGGCCGTTAGAATAAAATACCAATAGTCTGCAACGGCGCCTGTAAATTCCATGAGCATTCTTGGGATAGCCGCAACCTCTTTACCTTGAGCTTTACTCATTTGAGCCATGGTTGGCATGGTGTTTAAGCCTGTGTTGAACAGTGAAATGCAGCTCATACCAAAAAGAACGGTTGGCGTTATAATTTCTGCCATACCACTGCGCTGGCTCTGAATTTTTTTATCTTCAAGTATTTGTAAAAGGTGGAAAGCTTCTGTCATGTTGTTTGATGCTTCACCTGCTAAAATAGCGGCGCGGTGAATATCAGTAAATAGGATATATTCATGCTCGGCTGCGCGGCTAAGGGGTTTACCTTGAGACACCTTTTGTGCAATACCATGCAAAGCAGCGCTTAGATCTTGTTTGTTTTCAGCACGGAATGCACGTGCAACGGCTCGCACGCACGCTTCTGTAGGTTGTCCGCATTTAAGCATTTGATGCATAAGGAAAAATAAACGTTCGCGGTCGCGTGCGTTTATTTCCTTGCATCTCGGGCCAATGCCGTCGCTACTGAATTGTTTCCATATCTGCACTAAAGAATTTCTCCAGTTCTTCTAAACTTGTTATACCATTTTTAACATGTAATAAGCCACTTGTGAGCATGTCGAGCATATGCCCGCTTGATCTGGCCTGTTCACGAATTATTTCAAGCCAATCTGGACGTAATCTTGTATTTGTCCAAATGTTACGGCTAATGTCCTTGCGCCAAAGCTCTAATACTTCTTCAATGGCGATACGGTCTCTGTAACCTCTGTATCTACAGTGTTCACAACCGTTTTTATTAACACGATAAATAATATCACCAGGCCTAAAACCTACCTTGCGTAGCCCATTTAAACGGTCGGCAAATTGTAGGTCTAATTCTGTAGGGATTTTGCATTTTGCGCAAAGTCTACGTACCAAGCGCTGTGAAATGATACCACGTACGTTTGTGAAAATTTGTTCGGGCTGTACACCGCGCTGTAAAAGCCTGTCGAGTGTCATAAAGGTGTCGTTGGCGTGCATTGTTGTAATCACAAGGTGTCCCAAGTTACCCGCATCAATCGCTCTTTGGGTATCTTCTGGGTTACGTACCTCACCAATAAATAGAACATCAGGGTCTAAGCCGAGTGCGGCGTACATAAAGCTCTCAAGGTTAAGTCCAGCAGTTGTATCTTCTTCTGTTTGGATAACGTTATCCATACGTTCCTCAATTTGCTTTTCATATGAAATAACGTTTTGCCCTGGACGCTGTCCACGACGGATCATGAGGCGCGCTGCTGTCGACTTACCAGAACCAGTTGGACCTGAAAAAATGATACACCCTTCTTCAAATCGCATAAGGTTGTCAACCTTTTCAATGGTTGTAGATGCATAGCCGAAATTGTCCAAATTTCCTTCGAATGAACGTAAGAAACGCATGGCGATTTTAGCAGTACCTTCAAGTGTGATGGGTTGCGTTGTGTAACGAATATCTACCTGTTGACGGCTTGATAGGTCGAATGTCATACGACCATAAAGTGGTTTTTTGTAGTTTTCAGCACGAACACCTGCAATGTGACGCAGGCGACCTAAAACACGCTCATAAACTTCAACAGGAAGAGGCACTAATTCTTCAAGTTCACCGTCAATACGTGCAAGAACAGTTGGTTTACGGTTTAAAATTTCAATGTGTAAATCGGTTGCGCCATTTTTAAAGGCTGTGCGAATAATTTCATCTGTCAGGGAAACAATAGCATCGTCATTACCTTGGTTGATCTGTGCATAGGCATTTTCAACGAGGAATTTTAGGGAATGGCCTTCGCGTTTTGACATGCGCTCAATCGCATTTTCAATGGCCTTAGGCGAAGCCCACACAAATTCATGGCGTGATTTACGGTGACGTAAAACAATCTCACTAACCAAGCGTTTGTTTGGGAGGTCTGCTGCAGCCCAAACAATGGCACCACGTGCAAGTTCAATAGGGCAAGCTGTGTAAAACATCATGAATTCACGGTCAACTCCGTCTAGCTGGTGCGGTGTAATGGCCATCATCTCTTCGTCAGATTTAATGGTGTAATCGTAAGCGATAGCTTTGTAACGTACTTGCTGTACTTCTGAAAGCTTACCCGCACGACCTAATGCTTCGATGAGGGCATCTGGGTCTTTTTGCACGGTAACAGGGAAGCCTTGTAGGTCCCCGATTGTTACAATATGGTCACTGATCATCAAGTCTACGATATCCAAGACTTATGCTCCCCTTAATTTAGATTAATCCTTCTCTAGTCTACATTGTTATTGGTATAAAAGGGAAGGGATAGTGTTTGAAATGATAGAAATACCAGCAAAGCTTCCCTTTAGGGTTGCGCTTTATTTCACACAGTTGTGGGATTTAAGGTGTTTAAAATAAAGAAGCTGGCTAAAATGCCAGCTTCAATTTTAAAATGTTTGTTTTTATTTGCGTGTGATACGGTAATAGATAGCCGCTTTATCCGTTGCTTGATCAATGTCAACCAGTAGGCGCCCGCTTTCTGGAGAGCCTTTTTCATCGATGGCACCGTCAATATGTTCGTCAACTGCTGCTGCAAGTGTGGACGGTACATCGGTGAGTTTTAACCATACGAAACATAGGTCGCGTGGGTTAATGCAAGGGCGCGGCGATTTACCGTTAATTTTACGCATTTCAATACCGTATTCGAGTGTATATGTGCCATATGAAACGTGCCTGTCTGATGACATGATCATGTAAGGGCCGTTCCATCCTAATTGACCGCCGTCATTGTTAAGTAAGTCGCTAAATGTTTTGGTGTTGACACTTGTGTCGAGCATAAAGTTTGTATATGCCTTGCTGATGTTATCAAGCTCAGTTGCCATGGAAGTGATTTGAGTTTGTTGCATGTAACCGTAACCTGCTGTACCTGCAATAACACTTAACCCACTAAAAATAGCTAAAGTGATGCGGGCATCCATACCGAATAGAGCACCTCTTTGAGATTTAAGTTTGTTAAATAATTTCATCGTCTTTACTTCCATAGTTCGTAATTTTTTTTCTTATTATGTATGTGGTTGAGGTGTTTGCCAATGGAATAGTTGGTCTGAAAGTTTGCGAGGCATGTTTTTGGGAGATGTTTGTGGGGATAAAGTCACTAGGTTCTATTTGTTGATTGCTATAAAAAAAAGAGGCCGTAGCCTCTTTTTTGTGTGAATAGAAGGTTTTGAATTTAACCTTGCTCTTTCATCCATGCAATAAGGTCTGCACGGTCTTGTGGGTCTTTGATACCTGGGAATGACATTTTAGTGCCTTTAATGAATTTTTTAGGTTTTGTTAAGAAGTGGTCTAAATTTTCTTCGTTCCATGTAATTTGACCAACTTTACCCTTGAAAGCGCTAGAGTATGAAAAGCCTTCTTGGTTTGCAATAGGGTGGTCTACAATTGCCCATAGGTTAGGACCTACTTTGTGCTTGCCGCCTTGGTCAAATCCATGACACGCTTTACATTTACCAGATATTTTTTTACCTTTATTGGCATCACCGGCAACCACAACTGTTTCAACGGCTTCGATGGCTTTATCCACCCCAGCAGGGGCTTCCTCTGCTGCAGCTGACTGGACAAGGATGGCGTAGTTATCATGCGTCGATTCGATGCTGCCTGTTAAAATGTAACGTCCGCCATAAAATACAACGGCGAAGAGGTTAGCTACGAGTACGAATACAATGAAGTTGTTTTCAAATTTTTTCATCGAAGTCCTTGAGTCCTTATGTTCATATTATTAATATATTAGATTGACTATAAACGCATGAATAGTTGTCCGTCAATGATAATTCGTTTAAAGTGTTTGTGGTAATTAAGGGTATGTAAAGGAAATAGCTCAGTTGTTGGGTCGGGTTTTAGGGTGTCTGATAGGGTTTGGTGCGACGCAAGATGCGTACGGCGTTGTAGTAGGCTTTTGTGTTGGGTTTATGCTTGATTCTTATTATATAAATGTTGAGCGCCCTTTGAGAAAAGACGATAGTTGGCAAACTGAATTTTCTTATTTGTTTATTGTACTACATGCTAAGTTTGCAAAAGTAGATGGGCAGGTGACGTCGGCAGAGGTTAGAGCTTTTCAGGATATTATTTCTGTGTCTTCAGAGGATATTGAAACCGTTAGGGCGATTTATAACGAGCATCGCAGTTCGGCTGATGGGTTTGAAATTGTTGCTGTACGTTTATCGGAAATGCTTTTGATGCATGAAAGTGTACGCCGAGCTGTTGTGCAAAGTTTATGTGTTGTGGGTATGGCTGAGGGAAGTTTGAATATGTATCAAGGTGCTTTTGTTCAGGCTGTTGGGCGTATTTTAGCGTTTAGCGATGATGAAATTGATATGATGAAGCGTGAAGTGACGGCTGGTTATACAGGTGGTTCTAATGCCTATAAAAACAAAGCGAATACATCAAGTGGGCAATTTGCACAGGATTTGTGGTTCGATGTAGATTCTTTGAAAGAGCTGGGATTGAAAAAAGGTGCTTCACCAGAAGAGGTTCGTAAGGCTTATAAAAAAGCCATTCGTGCATTTCACCCCGATAAATTGCGCGGAGAAGGGGCTGATGATGTGGCTGTTAAGAAAGCAGAGAGTAAGTTGGCTCGAATAAATGAGGCTTATGCTGTTTTAACTAAAGGAAAATAAGTTTTGTAAAATGAGTTAAAGGTGTTGCGTTTGTTGCGTGTATTTATAAGCTCTGCTACAATGCCTTTGTTTATAAATGACATAATAAAGAAAAGAAAAAATTGCGCTATCCTCTTACATATTTACTCTTTATAGGTTTGTTATTGCAGTCCTGTGCAGCATATCAAGGTTCTCCATACTATGACAGAGGGAGCGCGCAACCTGTTGTTTCTGCAAGTCGTGGTACAGGTGAATATGTGTCACGCGGTAAATCTGAATATACGGCATATATAAGTGCACTTGAAGAGGCGAGGCAGGAAGATTTAAATGGAAAGCAGTTAAAGCCCAATACGCAAAGCCCTATTGATGACTTTGTGGAAGGCTTGTCGCAAGAGTCAGGCAGTTCAGTGAGCGCCATTCAGTATGTACCGCTTAAAACAAAGGCATTGTCTTCGTTATGGGGTAAACCTGTGGGGAGCGTGGGCGAAGGTGTTACTTTAATGAATGTTGACTTACGTACGCGTTTTAATGACGCTTTAAGTACAACGCCTATGAGTAGCCAGGCAAGGTGGCGTTATGGAAATAGAAGTTTTATTTTTATGCCAAATTCAGAAATTTTTCAGCCCTACTACAGTGGGGGAAATTGTCGTGACGGTGTGTTTGTAGATTATGTTGATGGTATGGAAGAGCGTTTGAGAGGTTTGTTTTGTCAAACAGGTCGAGGTGCCGACTGGTACTTGGTGCGATAAGTTATGCTTAGTCGTTATGGACGTATTACAAAAAATTTACTAGCAGATATAAAAGAAACAGACCTAGTTAAGCTGGGTCTTTATACGGCGTGCGGTGTTGCGTCCTCTACTTGGGCTTCTGTTGCCTTAAGAGAAGCAGGGTATGGTACATCAACTGTTTTTACAATTTTAGCAGCAGAGGGAATTATTGCGGCAATATTTTTACTAGGTATTTCTGCGTTTTTTAAACATAAACGTGTCATGCGGGGGCTTTGGCGCAGTATCACGTGGTTAGCGGTTTCTTGCTGGTTTGTTTTGGCTGTGACAGGGTTTGATATGGCGCAGTCTATTTTTCTAGCTGTTTTACTTGTAGGCGTCACCTCGACTTATTTATGTTCTGTATGCTTATTTTCAGATACTTTAAAACAGGTTCAAACGGGCGACGCGGGGGTTTTAAAGCTTGTTTTATTCATGATTTTTTTACCGTTGTGTAAAATTTCCTTTGTGGCATTGAGTGGTTTTTTGGCCGATTTAGACTTTGTTTATATGGCTACTTTTTTATGTGTTGTTTTAACCTTGTGCAATTTAATTTGGCACGACCATATTGTCATGCATACGATGGATGTAGCAGGGAAGGAAAAAATTTGGCATTTATTTAAGCGTCCTAAGCGTGTTGTGTTTATTTTGCTAAGCTCACTCTTTAATACATTTAATTTGCCTGTCAGATTTGTTCTAATCCCTCTTTATTTGTATGAACATACGGGTGGTTCTTTAACGAAAATGGGCGGTGTGTTTGCCTTGTTGGGCTTGGTGGCATTGTTTGGCCAAGCGATAAAGCGTTACATGCAAGGGCACAGTATTGATAGCTATAAGCTTATGTTGTGCGGCATTACTTCTTATGCTTTTGTGCCTTTTGCTTGGGTTTATTTTTTTGATCAACCTTATACCGTTATTTTTGTTTTAATGTTATCTGAGGTTATTGCAGTTATATGGACCTATGCTTACTTTATTGAATTGCGTAAATTAAGCGAGTCTGAACCTGCTGTTATAAATCAGCAATGGCAAGTGATGAATATGTTTTCTTCTGGTGTTATGTGCTTGTTTTTGGTTTTTGTATCAAATAACTTAGCCGAGCATATGCAGGTTTATTTGTTAGCGCAAGGTGTTGTGACGCTTCTTTATATAATCTTTTTTATCATCTGGTGGCAACGTAACGTTTTGTTTAATAAAAAACAGAGCGCGTAAGGTGATGGGGTTGCTGCAGTTCTTTGTATTTGTCGCTAAATGACGCGTGCCATATCCACCAATCAAGCTGTATAGCGCTGTAGGTGTTGTTGCATAAAATACGTAGTTCTTCTACCGTTTGAATGGTAAGCGCGCGAATTTCAATTTCCATATTACTGCCATATTCAATCAATACGTAGTTATCTACTTTTTGTGCAAGTTCAGGGCTATATTCCATCACGCCCATTGCGCGTAAAAACTGCGGCAGTTTATAGTCGGCGAAAATGGTTATTTTATGAAGGTCGTTAAATTTGCCGAAGCCTTCTCCTTTGAAGGCACCCCAAATATCAGCCGCTAAAATTTGTGCACGCTTTAAAATAGGCACTTCTTCGCCGTGAAAAGTAGCAATGTCACAAAAGTCTGGGAAATTGCTCGCTACAAGGTTTGTGAGTTCAACAGCACTACCGTTGGCTAATTTTAGTAAATTGGCAAAGTTACCGTTAAATTTCTCGTTTAAAATTTTACCTATATTACGACAAACTTGAACGCGTTTTTCGATAAGCGGCGGGTTGCCTTCGCCTTTAAAAATATCTTCTAAAATTTCAGCTGTTATGTTTTCAAGGAAGGTGGCATTCAGGATATCATATTTAGGCATGGCTTTTTTTAAGGACGCCGTTAATGCCCAATAACCTTCAACCCATTCACCGTCAAATTCTATTTTCCATAATTCTTCAGCCTTTCCATCCCAAAAAGAAAAGTTTAATGCGCTTGATAGAAAAAGCCATTGAGCTGTCTTTTCAGTGTTGTCTGTAAAATGATATTTAAAATCAAGATCTGTCCATTCGCGATTTATGGTCTGTGGATTGGCCATAATTTCATCTGCTAAACTTTGAAGGTTTTTTTTGTTGATAGTAACATGCTGTGCATTTTCTTTAACAAACTGGGTTTGTTTTAAAATGTCTTGTTGGTATGGTATATTTTGAATTTGTGACGGCACGAAAAGTATCCTTTTGTTGTAAAGTAATGAAATACGATAGGCGGATAATAATAGAATGGGCTTAAAAATCAAGCCTTATTCATATATACCATCCACATCAACTTCTTTCGTGGTATATTTGCGCGGTTCTGGCTCGCGTCCTTTAAGGGCGTTAAGGGTCCAGTCGTGTGTGAGGTATCCATCAAACTCTGCACCTTTTAGAGGGACATAGCGTGCTGTAAATCTTTCGATCTGCCCACGGTCAAAGTCGTTCTTGAACCATTGGAATGTTTGTGACACTTTAAATTTTCGTTTTTTCTTAATGTGTGACTTGCCTTGCTCTGGTTGAATGATTTTTGCACCTTTGCCGGTATTTTTCATAAATAAGTCAGTCTGTTTTTCAAGCTGGCTATATATTTTTTCTGACCAATATGGTTCTGCTTTTAAGTCTGGGCATGAAACGGCTGCGCAGGTGAGGGCAAAGTGTATGCGCGGTTCACCAATAAGGCGGAGGTTTTGGTGATGTATTTGTCCAAGAGTGTATTCTAATCCATCAATTACCCAAGAAAATTCATTCCATGGATCTCCTACGAGTCCACCAAGGTTATGAATGCTTTCACGTTCACCCTTTTTAACAATAAGGTCAATCGTTAGAAGGTTGTATGCGTTTACCCAAAAACTTATTTTTTCTTCTTTTGTGTTTATTTGCGAGATGTCTGTTTTAAGAAGAAGCTCAAGAGCCTTTTCATGTAAGGGGTCGCTTTGCCATGCAAGATAGTCAATACCGCTTCCTTTGATATTATTTTTTTCGTAAGGCTTTACATGTTTTTTTAACAGTTGTTCGTACGGGTCTAAAAATGCATATCTTGGAAATGCGTAAGCGTTTATGCTGCACATAAGAAGGATTGAAATGATTATAAAATATAGCTTTTTTGTCATGTTCTTTTTGTTTTTTATGTTGTTGGGTGAAACGTTTTCATACTATAGTATAGTAAAAATATGGTCTTAATTCTATAGCTAAGGTCGTTTTTATTTATTTTAGTATAAATTCTCCAAAAAACATTTTTTATTAAATTTTTATTAGAAAAGTGGTTATTTAGTTATTGACTTTGGCTGCTCCAGGGGATATAAGGGTCGCTGAGATTTTAAGAAAAGCAGTGTTGTCTGCAAGCTAATTTAAGTTTTAGAGGATAAAGATATGAAACGTACATTCCAACCGAGTAAAGTTAAGCGCACTCGCCGTCATGGTTTCCGTGCTCGTCTAGCAACTGTTGGTGGCCGTGAAGTATTGCGCCGCCGTCGTGCTAAAGGTCGCAAACGTCTATCTGCGTAATTGCTTAAGACTTTTGAAATTGTAAACCTACCTGGCGGTTCGCTTCTAGGTAGGTTTTTTGCTTTTAGGAGAAGTGTCAGTGAAGGTAGAACGTTTAAAAAAGCGCCGTGAGTTTTTAACTTTAGGGAATAACTGTGTGCGTCATGTTTTACCAGCAATGATTGTTTTAATTGATAACGCGCCAGAGCCTGGTAAGGTTCGTGTTGGTTTTACAGCCAGTAAAAAAGTTGGAAATGCAGTGGTGAGGGCGAAGGCTAAACGCCGTATGCGCGCCGTTGTAGACCAAGTTATTCGTTTAGATGATGGTTTTAAGACGGATGGCTTATCGATGAATTTGATTGGTCGTGCTTATGTAACCAACCGAAGTTTTGATAAGATGGTACGTGAATTTAAAACTTTGTTGGAAAAAGAAGTTCAATGCGCTATCTAGATCAAATTTTAAAGGCTATTTTGCAGGTTGTTGTTGTTGCGTATCGCTTTGTATTATCTCCTGTTTTTAGGCAGTTTGGTGGTAAATGCCGTTTTTATCCAAGTTGTTCTGGCTATGCCCTTGAGTCATTAAAAGTGCATGGTGGTGCAAAGGGAGCTTGGCTTACGGCTAAACGTTTAGTAAAATGTGGGCCATTCCACCCAGGTGGGTATGACCCCGTGCCTGAAACATATGAATTTAAGCGTTGTTGCCATAAATCGACCAATGAAAGGTCGAATTTAAAATAAAATAAGTATAAGCTATTTATATATTAAAGAAAGATAAGATAAAATGACATCATTTGACCCGCGTCAAAGCAAGCAACCAGAAGGTAATAATGGTCTGTTATTGGCAGTTTTTGTGGCAGTAGCCGCTATGATGGGATGGGAATACTTTAATCCACCTGTGGCACCAGCAGCTTCACCAGTAGCGGTATCTTCGACGCCATCTATAGCGGGCGTCTTGCCAGGTTCCCCTGAAATGCAAATATCTAATGATGTTCATGACCTTGCAGCAACGCCATCGGCAAGTTCGGTTGAGCGTATCGCTTTGTCGAATAATGTCCTAACAGGGGGTGTTGCTTTAACAGGTGGCCGTATTGATGAGCTTTTGTTAAGTCGTTATGATATTGAACTTAAAGGCGAAGATCGCGTTTCAATGTTTTCTTCAAGCGGTAAGCGTATCCACTTCTTTGATGCAGGCTGGCAAAGTACAGCGGTGCCTGTGCCAAATGGAAATACACCTTGGCAAGCACAAGGTTCATCTTTAACAGCTTCTTCACCATTGGTTCTAAAATGGAACAATGATCGTGGGCAAGAGTTTTTACGTACATTTTCATTACAAAACGATGCTTATACGGTGCGTGTCGTTGATGAAGTGATTAACCGCAGCGATGAAGATGTTCAAATTGGTCACTATGCACAAATTCATAAAGCTGATGGTTTAGAAAAAGGTGGCGAAGGTTACACGGCTGAGCAAAGCACTTTTTATAACTTTATTGGACCTGAGGCATTGATTGATGGCGTGAAGTACGAAAGTAATTATGACGACATTAAGACGGATAAGAAAATTAAGTACACAGGTGAAAAGGGATGGCTTGGTATTAAATCACGTTATTTCTTGGCGGCGCTTATACCCGATCAGCAATCTGAAAATACATGGCAGTTTAAATACAGCAATGTAGCGGGCCGTGATTTTTACAGCGTTATTGTGCAAACACCGCAAGCAAGCCGCGTGGCAGCTAATGGCGGAATTTATACAAAGTCATACAGTCTTTATATAGGGCCTAATAAACGTAATGAAATGGCTAAAGAGTCTGTTGGACTTGAGGAATCTGTTGATTACGGATGGTATCAAGTCATCTCATTGCCTCTTTACAGTATGTTAATGTATTTTGGTAATATGTTTGGCAACCTGGGTGTCGCAATTATTCTTTCTACAGTTGTTTTAAAAGTTCTTTTATTGCCACTAGCAAATAAGAGCTACCGTTCTATGGCGCGTATGAAATTGATTACACCTGAAATGGAAGCTTTAAAAGAGCGTTTAGGTGATAACCGTGAGCAAATGGGCCTAGAGATGATGAAGCTTTATAAGAAGCATAAGGTAAACCCAGCTTCTGGTTGTTGGCCAATGTTGGTTCAAATTCCTATATTCTTCGCATTTTACAAAGTTATTTTGATTTCATTTGAGTTTCGTCATGCACCATTTGTAGGTTGGATACATGACTTGAGTGCAAATGATCCGTTCTTTGTATTGCCAGTTTTGATGGGTGTTTCTATGTTCTTCCAGCAAAAACTAAACCCACCGGTGGCTGACCCCATACAGCGCAAGGTTATGAGCGCATTGCCTGTTATCTTTACCGTGATGTTTGCAATGTTCCCTGCTGGTTTGGTATTGTATTGGGTGGTAAACAACGTACTTTCGATTGCTCAGCAATGGTATATTATGCGTCGTCTTGAAGCGCAAACAAGCACAACACCTAAAGGTAAAAAATAAATGTCACAACAGCGATCACTTAAAAGCTTTTTTAATGGTGAGGTTAACCATGTGTGGGGTACCGAAATTTCTGCTATTGCATTCCCACCAGAAGGTTTGCCGGAAGTTGCCTTTATTGGTCGCTCAAACGTTGGGAAGTCATCTCTTATAAATGCGTTGATGAAGCGTAATAAATTGGCGCGTACCTCAAGTAATCCAGGGGCGACAAAAGGGATTCATTTTTTTCAAGCACGTGATGACTTTATTTTGGTCGATTTACCGGGTTATGGTTACGCTAAAATGTCTAAAGAAATGTCATTTAAAATTGCCCGAATGACAGAAAGATACTTCAGTGAACGCCGAAGTCTAAAAAAGGTTTATGTGCTGGTTGATGGTCGTCGTGGTTTGAAGGATGTTGATAGAGAAACACTTACTCTCCTTGCCAATATGGGGGTTCAATCTCAAATTATTTTAACGAAGATGGACAAAGTTCGCGGTAAGGCTGTGCATGTTGTTCTAAAAGAAACAGCAAAAGAGGCTGCAGAGATTGTTTTCGTAGACGATAAGGTTCTGGAAAGTTCTTCCGAAAAAGGTCTTGGCTTAGATGACATTAAAATGTCTTTATTAAAGGCGTGTGATTTAAAATAAAGAAAAGGGTTTTTGTTATGGGTCAATTTTCGCACGTAAAAGTATGGATATTTGACTTGGACGATACCCTATATGCACCAGAAGCTTTCAGTGCTCATATGACGCATACTATAAGAACAACATTAGCCAGGCATTTAGGCTTAACCATGGAAGAATGTTCTGCTTATTGCCAAAAGCTAATCAAAACACATGGTGGAGCGCCTTTTACAGGCTTGCACCGTGAAGCGGCGGTGGATATGGACTCTTTTATCAGTGAAGGGTTTGACCTAGATACCAGCTTACTGAAATCATGCTTACAAACGAAAGATGCCCTTATGTCTTTAAAAGGCCGTAAAGTGGTTTTTACAAACTCCCCGTCTTGTCATGCAGGTAAGGTTTTAACGGCACTTGATTATGTGGATATTTTTGAAAAAATATTTGATGTAACCATGTTTGATTTTGATTCAAAGCCAAATCTGGCACCGTATGATTTTGTGCTTAAGTCCTTAGGGGTTGCAGGCACTGAATGTGTCATGGTGGAAGATAGCTTGAAAAATTTAAAGACGGCCAAAGGTCTTGGTATAACAACGGTCTACGTACATGGCGACAAGCCTGACACGGAAGGCGTGGCTGACTATATATATGATAATGTTCTAGATTTTTTACATGATGCAATAAAGGATTAGCATGATTCAAGGTTATGAAAAAGTAAACACGTGGATATTTGATTTGGATCATACGCTTTATCCGAATACATCAAGTTGGGAAAAACGCGCGTTTGGCCAATTTTTTGAATATATCGAAAAAATGTACGGTATTCCTGAATCTGAAGGAAGGGTGCTTGCGAAAGAGTTTAATAAGCATGGTTTTTATTTAGGTGGATGGCTTGACCATATCCCTCAATTTGATGTGCATCATTGGTGGAAAGAAATTGATGCTATTCATATCCGTGATATTGAGGTGTGCACACTAACTCAAGAAAAGCTAAAGCAATTGCCAGGGAATAAAGTTTTGTTTACCAATGGGCATCCAACACATGCAGAAAAGTTTTTAAAGCATCTTGGATTAACGCATCATTTTGACGAGGTGATCTCGATTGATATAGAAGATGTTAGGCAGAAAAGATTTAAGCCAAATCCTGATATCTATTTAGAAATTATGGAGCGTATGAAGGTTAAGGGTGAAAATTGTGCAATGTTCGAAGACAACCTTTCAAACTTGGTGACGGCACATAAATTAGGGATGAATACGGTATTGGTTAACCAGCCAGAGTGTCATAGGCATTTGCCACACGTACATGTTCAGTATGACACTTTTACAGATTGGTTGAAGATGCATATGCCTAAATAAGTTGTTACGCATTCTTTTGCGGTGCTTATGCAAGCCACTTTGAGCATGGCACTTACCGGGCTTAATTTAGCCATATATTCTCTGCTTGATTAAAAATGTTGCATTTTTGACTGATATGTCAGTAGTTGTTTACGTAAATGGATGACAACGGTAATAAATTGTCGTATTTTATGAAGGGTATAGATTTAATAAAGAGGACGGTTTTATGAGCTTAGGTGAAATGACAGAAGGTAAACTACGTATTTTACGTGCGGTTTCAACATTGTTAGAAGATCCAGCGGGGCGTGTGACAATTAGCAAGATTGCTAAAACAATTCATGTGACAGACGCTGCTATTTACCGTCATTATAAATCTAAAGATGAGATTTTCTCGTCACTTCTAGCTTATATGGAAACAAATTTATTAGGGCCCTTTAATGCTGCACAGCAAGAAAGCCAAGACACGGTTTTGCGTATGAGTACTGTCTTTAACCACTATATGGACTTTATTGAAGGTCACCCAGGTTTGGCACGCTTGTATTTAGGGCATGGTGCAACAGAAGCTTCGGGTGTGGCAGAGCGTATTAAAATGCTCCATGCTAAAATGCGCTCTCAAATTGCTCAAATTTTACGCATAGGTCAGGCTAGAAATGAACTTGCTGAAGGTCTTTCACCAGAGCAGGGGACTGAAATATTTTACGGTATGTTGGTGTCAGCGTCTATGGCGCAAGTTTATGGATTCCCTATGGTCGAAGTATCAGAGCGTTGGGAAGCTTTTTCGGTAAGTACTTTGGGTGTGGCTTCACGTGCAGTTTAATAGAGTTTTTAAATCTATCTTAGCTATAACATTGTTGGTTGTCGCAGCCTGTTCTTCTGAACCTGCTCACCGCCTTGTGGGTGAAAAATTCCCAATTTTTGACGTTGAAACATTGGATGGAAATCCTGAAAGTAGTATGCCATCCATCATAGACAAGCCTATTCTTTTTAATGTATGGGCAACATGGTGTGCACCCTGTGTTAAGGAGCTGCCAGCTTTAGAATCTTTGGCCAAACAAGGTTATTTTCGGGTGATAGCTCTTTCTACGGACGCTGACGCTACTAAAGTGCAGCAATTTGTAAATAAACATGATCTAAAATCTATTCAAGTGTTATTTGATTCTTTTGGTCGTCAGTCTCGCGCTCAACTTGATGCGCAAGGCTTGCCCGTTTCCTTTTTGATTGATAAGAATGGCGTTGTAAAAGATGTTTTTTTAGGAGAACGAGATTGGATGTCTGAGGTATTACAGGCGCGCATGAAAAAAGCAGTGGGCCTTAGTTATTAATGTTGAAACTTACCTTTATACTTTTAGGGATCTTTTTATTACTTTTTGCCGTATTTAAAGCTTTATTTAAGGTTAAATCTGATGACCGTAAAGATGTGGATGAAACTATAAATCTTTCAAAGTGTTCTTATTGTTCTGAGTTTGTAAACGAGTCCCCTAAATGGGAAAATAACGTGTGCCAAACTTGTCAGCGTGTACGTTTGCCAAAAAAATAAGCTAAAATAGGGTTAAAATGAATAATTTTACACATTATAGTTGGCTTATTTGTTCAGAAAAGATACTCTGTTGCTTGCATTTGCTAACTATAATCTACATGATATGTATTGTGTGTAAATGGTTTTATAAAAATAAATTGACGGAAAAATTCTATGGGCAAAACTCTATCTAAAAATTTCATGGTTATCGCTGCCTTAATTATGCTGACGGCTTGTGCTTCTAAGCAAGGTGTAAATGACCCTATAGAACCATTTAACCGTGCTGTTTTTAGTTTTAACACGACACTTGATGATTATATTTTAAAACCAGTAGCTAAAGGGTATAGTACAACCGTTCCTGATTTTGCCCAGCAAGGTGTTGGGAATTTTTTCAGCAATCTAAAGTACCCAGTTGTTTGTGCTAACCAATTTTTGCAAGGAAAATTTAAGATTGGCATGCAAGACACAACACGCTTTCTTGTAAACTCAACATTTGGTGTTGCTGGTTTATTTGACGTTGCTCAAAAATTTGGACTAGAAGAGCATGATGAAGATTTTGGACAAACCTTTGGCGTTTGGGGAATGCAGAGCGGTCCATACATTATGTTACCACTTTTTGGACCTAGCAATATTCGTGATGGTTTAGGTATGGTTGCTCATGCACATGTAGAACCATATAATTCAGATTATTTTAAATATCGTCGCGGTACAGAAAATAAGATGAAAGTACTTAACCTCATTGATACACGTGCTTCCTTACTAAAAGCTGAAAGGCTTGTATCTGGCGACAAGTACGTATTTTTACGTGATGCGTATATGCAAAGGCGTGAAAGCCTAATTGTGGACGGTGCCACAAGTGAAGGTGATCCTTTTTTGGATGATGAGTAATTTAGATAGCTAAGAAATAATATTACAAAGGGGTTCTATCTTGCTGCAAGGTATATTTTTAAATATTTACAGGCGTTGCTTAGAGCAATCATTAACAATGATGGTTGTTATTATTGCATTTTGTACCGTAGCAGGTTATTTTTCTCAGCGTTTTACGTTTGATGCTTCTGCCGATACACTGGTTGCAGAATCTGACCCTGACTTGTTATATTACAGGGAAGTAAGTGAAACGTTTGGTGAAGAAGACTTTTTATATTTAACTTATAGCCCTATTTATGACGAATTATTCTCGCAAGAAGTAATCAATAAATTGGACTTATTGGTTAGAAGGTTGAATGCACTTGAAGGCGTTAAATCTGTTACCTCTATTCTTAATGCGCCTCTTTTAAAAAGTCCGCCGATTCCAATTTCTGAACTTTCAACAGGGTATCGCACGATTCAGTCTGAAGATGTTAACTTTAAACTTGCTTTTGATGAGTTAACAACAAGCCCTCTGTTTAAAAATCAGCTTATTTCAGAAGATGGGAAAACAGCGCTTATACGCTTAAATTTAAAAGTTGATGAAGAATTGCTCTCTCTTATTAAACAGCGAGACCTTTTACATAAACTGATAACACCAACAGCAGAAGAAAAATTACAGCTTGAAAAAGTAAATCGTTCATATCTTTCTAGTAAAGCCGCTTTTGTCGTAAAACGTGACGAGTTGTTAGAACAAATTCGTAATATACGCGATAGCTTAAGTAGTGATGCTGTGTCTCACCTTGGTGGTGTATCGCTTGTTGCATCCGACATGATACAATATGTTAAAAGTGATATCGTTACCTTTGGTGCGACAGTTCTTGTTTTGATTGTAATTATGTTGTTTGCATTCTTTAGACGTATACGTTGGGTGTTTATTCCTATCGCAACAACGGCGATTACAATTTTAATCACAGTAGGTATTTTAGGTTATATACATCAACCTGCGACTGTCATTTCATCTAACTTTATTTCGCTGTTAGCTATTACTACTATTTCTTTCACCATTCATCTTATTAACAAATATCATGAATTGGTACGTAAACACAAAAATGCGACGCACGCTCAAATTATCTTAAGAACAATGCGTGATAAAGTAGAGCCTTGTTTATATACGTCTCTAACGACTATGGTTGCGTTCGGCTCTTTGATGACCAGTGACATTGTGCCTGTCATCGACTTTGGCTGGATCATGTGTATAGGTGTGATGGTTGCGTTTTTTGTAACTTACACATTCTTCGCTGTCGCTTTGATGATGATACCTAAAGCTGTGCCAAGCAACTCACTTGAATCTTCACCTCATTTAATTAAAGTTTTAAGTAACTTTGCGATAGATAAAACAGAGTTTATTTTTAAAGGCACATTTGCTTTGGCCGTTATTGCAGTTATAGGTATGAGCTTAATTAGTTTGGATAGCCGTTTTATTGATTATTTTAAAAAGGGTACCGAAATTAACGATGGTTTAGTTTTCATTGATGAAAACTTTGGCGGTACAGTCCCTATGGACATGATTGTGAAGTTTCCAGCCTATGTAAATCCTACGCAAGACTTAGATGACGACTTTTTTAACGAAGAAGAAGACCTTTACCCAGAGCGTTATTGGTTTACGCCAGATAAAATAGAGGTGTTACATAAGCTACATGCTTATTTTGATACGAAGCCTGAGATTGGTAAAGTGATGTCACTTGCTACACTTGAAGGTGTCGCACAGTCCTTTAATGATGACCAGCCATTAGGTGCTGTGGAGCTTGTCACTATTTTAAGTGCTGTACCACAAGATATTCGTAATGAGCTTATTAACCCTTATGCTTCACCAGAAAACGGCTTGATGCGTATTTCTATGCGCGTTCATGAAACGGGTGCGGCTTTTTCAAGAGATGAACTTATCAATGACATTAAAAATTATGCAGTAAATGAGCTAAATTTGCCTGAGGAAAATGTACATGTGACAGGTATGACTGTACTGTTTAATGGTATGTTGAAACAGTTGTTTTCTTCACAAGCTTCAACGCTTATCTTTGTCGTAGGGGCAACATTTGGAATGTTTTGGTTCTTATTACGTTCTGTTAAGCTTGCGGTGATAGGTTTGATACCAAACATTTTAGCAGCTATGGTTATTTTGGCGTTCATGGGCTTTTATGGTATGCCACTTGATATGATGACCATTACTATTGCGGCAATTATTATTGGTATTGGCGTGGATGATGCCATACACTATTTATATAGATTTAGAAGCGAATATCACCAAACGGGCGATGTGAGAGAGTCGGTTAAACGTAGCCACCACAGTATTGGTAATGCGATGTACTTTACATCTATTACTGTTGTGATCGGTTTCTCCGTTTTGAGCTTCTCTAACTTTATTCCGACGGTATACTTTGGTGTATTGACAGCTCTTGCTATGGTGTTGGCTTTACTTGCAAACTTAACAATTTTACCAAGCTTGCTTATTAAATTTTACGAACCTAAAAAGATGGAAAAAAAGAATGCTTAAATTCAAACTACTCCTTTTAACTTTATTATTTAGTTCAATACAGGCCTATGCTGTGGAAAGAACGGCGCATGATGTGGTTGAAACATCAGCACAGCGTGTTTTACTGACCATTAAAGAAAATCGTAATTCTTACGATGATAATTCTGATGCGTTGATGGTGAAGGTACGTGAATTGTTGGAGCCGGTTGTGGCCTTCGATTCTATTTCATACTCAGTTATGGGCAAGTATAAGAAGCAAGTAAGTCCTGAGCAGAAAGAACGTTTTGCGAAGGTTTTTAAGGATGTAATGGTTGCTTTATACGCTAAGGCTTTAGTGACATTTGAATCTGACTCAGTGGTTGTTTTACCTGCGGAAGATGATGTGAACACAGGTAAAAAAGCACAAGTTGTGATGAACGTGACAGGCGTTGATGGCTCTGTTTATAAATTGATTTACAGCATGCGCCGCAATAAGGACGGTGAATGGCAAGCACGTAATATGATTGTAGATGGTATCAACTTGGGCTTAACATATCTAAACCAATTTGACAGCTCTATGAACCGTTATGAAGGTGATGTTGATAGGGTGATTGATAGCTGGCAAGATGATATGACCAAAGATCAGTAATATAAGATAAAAAGAAAGGCCGCATAAGCGGCCTTTCTTTTTATCTAAATGTTACCATATGGTAATATTTTTTACCTTTTTTCAATATGTGTCCGCCATGCAAAGCATTTTCCTTTGAAAGTGTGTATGTGCTATCACTTACCTTTTCACCATTATGGCTTATGGCGTTGCCTTCAATAAGTTTACGACCTTCTTTATTAGAAGGTGCAATACCTGATTGCACAAGTACATCAAGCAACGACAGCGCTGCTTCCTTAAAATGCGTTGCAGGCATGCCGTCTTGTTGAAGCTGTTGAATATCTTCTGCACTTAAGCTTTGCAGGTCACCTTTAAATAAAGCATGCGTAATGCGTTCTGCTGAAATGCGTGCGTCTTTTCCGTGCACAAGATCTGTGATATTTTCTGCTAAAACTTTTTGACCATGGCGTAAGTGAGGCGCTTCATTTTGCTGTTTCATCACGGCTTCAATTTCATCTTTTGTTAAGAATGTATAAACTTTGAGGTAGTTTTCCACACTTCCATCTTCAGTGTTCATCCAAAATTGGTAAAAGCTGTAAGGTGACGTTTTCGTCGCATCAAGCCAAACAGTACCGCTTTCTGTTTTGCCAAATTTTGTGCCATCTGCTTTTGTAATGAGCGGTAGAGTTAAGGCATGTACGTGTGTACCGTTCATACGGCGGCATAGGTCTACACCACTCATAATGTTACCCCATTGGTCGCTACCACCTATTTGAATTGTGCAGTTATGCTTTTTGTTGAGTTCCATGTAGTCCATGCCTTGAAGCAGGGTGTAGCTAAATTCAGTAAATGAAATACCACTATCATCACGGTTTAAGCGCTGCTTAACACTTTCACGGTTCATCATCATGTTAACGCTAAAGTGTTTACCAATATCACGCAGGAATGAAATAACATCCATGCTTTTCGTCCAGTCGTAATTGTTAACGGCAAGTGCACTGCATGCACCGTTATCAAAGCTTAAAAATTGAGATGTTTGCTTTTGAAGCTTACTTGTCCATGTATGCACAGTTTCTTCTGTGATCATAGCGCGTTCTGTAGCTTTAAAGCTTGGGTCGCCTATCATGCCCGTTGCGCCACCTACAAGGGTGATAGGTTTATGCCCTGCCTCTTGAAAACGTTTGAGCACAAGTAATGGCACAAGGTGACCGACATGCAAACTATCGGCTGTTGGGTCAAAGCCTGAATAAAGGGTACACATACCAGAAGAAAGGTCTTCTTTTAAGCGTTCTATGTCTGTGCTTTGGTTGATAAGTCCACGCCAGGTTAAGTCTTGTATGATATCCATTTTTATTCCCGAATTTTTATTTGTTAGGCATTATTTTTACTGGAAAATAGAAGAGGGGGCAAGGTTATTCTAATGGTGTGTCGTCGTCATTAAAAAGAATGCGGTTGGCGTCACCTTCTAAATCGTCAAATTGCCCTTTTTTAAGAGCCCAAATAAAGGCTGCCAAAGCAATAAGCCCCATAATAAGAGCTATTGGAATTAGAAAAATAAGAACTTCCATAAATTACTTCCTCAATCTAAGTGCATTAAGCATAACCATGAGCGATGAGGCGGACATGAATAATGCAGCATAAAGTGGGGTGATATACCCCATCATCGCCAGTGGTATTGCAATGCTATTATATCCAAGTGATAAGGCAAAGTTTATTTTAACAGCGCTATGGGCTTTTTGAGCAAGGCGCAAAGTGTGATACACATCTATAAGGTGTGGCGACTGTAAAATAATATCAGCGCAATTTTGACTGATATGACTCGCATTAGAAAAAGACATGCTTGCATAGGCTTCTGCAAGAGCAGGAGCGTCATTAATACCATCACCAACCATCAGTGTGCGTATGCCTTGTTGCTTAAGGTTTTCTAATTCACTATGTTTTTGCTGTGGTGTTTGTAAGCTTTTATAATTTTCAATATGTACAGCATCTGCAACGTTTTTTACAGTTTTTTCGTTATCGCCAGACAGAAGTGTTATATGTGGAGACAACCTTTTTAACATGGATATTGTCCAGGGGGCATCATCCTTAATAGCGTCTTCAAAGTAAAAAGGAACAGCCTTGTTATCACCTTTTTTCAGCCAGAGCTCTGAATTGCTTGGTGTTGTTTCATCTTTCACCTGACAAAATAAACGACTACCAAGTTTAATCGTTTTTCCTTGGTAAGTACATGTCATACCCGCTCCGCTTTTTTCAGATATATTGTGAAGATCAAGATTTTCTTTTATGTGGTTTTGCAAGCTTACACATAAAGGGTGCAGGCTATGCTTTGCAATGTTAGCTGCTAAATTAAGTTGAGCGGCAGAGGGCTGATTTAAAAGTTTAAACTTGCCAGTTGTAAGGGTGCCTGTTTTATCAAAGATGATATGTGAAATTTCAACCAGTCGTTCAATTGCTGTGGCATTTTTTAACAATATGCCACGTTTTAATAAATTAGAAGTCACGGCAACATGAACAGCCGGCACCGATAAAGCTAAAGCACAAGGGCAGGTAACAATTAAAACAGCAACGGCACATAAAATGGCGTCGTGAAGGCTAGTATCTTGTATAAAAAACCAATAGCTAAAGGTTATAAAAGCCAATAAGTGAACAGCAGGCGCATATATACGGGCGGCTTTATCGGCAATGCCTGTAAACCTGTTTTTATTGCTGCAACTGTTTTCTATAAGGCTGGCAATTTTATTAAGCGTACTATTGGCTGTTGTGTGGGTTGCTTTAAGTTGGATTGTTGCATTTATATTGAGCGCACCCGCAATAATGGACGCACCTTCGTTGCAAGTTAAAGGGATGCTTTCCCCTGTGACGATACTGTTATCTATCTCTGTCGTACCTTGGATGATAATGCCATCTGTTGGGAGGTGTTCACCCGCACGTATAAGTAAAATGTCGCCCACTTTAATTTCTTTAATCGCAATTGTTTGATGGCGACCATCTTCATTGATAAGTGTCGCCGAGGAGGCCTCAAGAGACAATAAGTTTTCAGCTATACTAAAGGTTTTGTTTTTCATATAAATGTCTAAATAACGACCGATCAATAAAAAGAATAAAAGCATCACAACGCTGTCAAAATATGTTTCGCCAAGGCGTGCATAGGCTTCATATAAACTTAAAGTACCTGTTGTGATAAGGGCGATAGAGATGGGAACGTCCATATTTAAACGCTTAAATTTTAAAGCACTCCATGCCGATTTATAAAAAGGGGTGCCCGCATAAACAAGGGTTGGTAAGGCAATAAGAGCGCTTATCCATTGCATAAAGTTTGCGGTGGCGCTACCCACTTCAATGCCCGACCATAAAGAAACGGAAAGCAACATAATGTTGGCTGAAGCAAACCCTGCAATCGCCATATATAAGAGAATTTTTTTCTCTTCTTCTTTTTGCTTGGACTTAAGTGTTTTTGGGTCAAAGGGCATAACTCTGTAACCAATTTGGTGAATACTTTTAATGAGGGTCGAAGCTTCTCCAATTTTACCCTGCCATTTTATGGTGAGGCGTTTACTCGTCATATTAACACGGGCGTGTAAAATATAACTGTTTTGCTGTAATACATGTTCAATAAGCCAAACACATGCAGCACAGTGAATGCCGTCAACCATAAGGTGCATTGTATGAATGTTATTTTCGGTAAAAATAAAAGGCTTAAAATCTATTTGCAGTGGTGCTTCGGGTATATTGGGGCGTACCTGTGCGTCATTTTCTTTTTGAACGTAGTATTTATTGAAGCCTAAATCTTGAATAATATGATAAGCCGCTTTACACCCAGCGCAGCAAAAAGGAGGTGTGTGGGTAATTTCTCCGCAATGTTTGCAAGCCCCTGTTATCACCAACGAATATCCATACGCTTAACAGCTTTATAGCTTTCATTGTTATGGCGTGTTGTTAACTTTATATCCCACAAACCTTGAAGCGGCAACTCGATATTATCAGCTGTGTATTGCCCAGGTGTTGTCGTCGCTGAAAGTAAAAATGTTTTATCATAGCCTGACTGTGTAGGGCGGAAAAATGTAGCCGTTACTTTACTATCTTTTGGTAAAGGCCCAATGTCATTAGAAATAATTGTAACGTAGAGTCTAAAAGCATCGCCTTTATCTTTTTTTTGTAGTTCGATCTCATGAATCCATCCTTGTTCTTGTTGGTTAAGGTTTTCGGCAAGCGTTTTGTTGTAATTTAAGCCACGCTCATAAGCATTATCGGTTGTTAAGCCGTTCCATGTTGTGCTTGCAATGTAGACCATTATGCCGTCGACTGTAAAAACAACCGCGAAAAAAACAAAAAACCAACCCCAAATTGGAAATTTGAATTTTGTTTTTTGATCTTTAATGTCAATATTCATTATTGTTTTGGTCCCATAAAGTATGTTTCATATGTGTCGTTAAAACTGTCGCTTGTAATCTTAAATGTTACATTGTGTCTACCATGTTCCGCTAATGCGCCCGATTTTTCAACAAATACTTTAAAAGTTGCAACGCTGCCCGCATTGACAGGTAACAACATCGTGGTGCTGAGTTCATGGCTGATGCGTGGTATATGGAGTTTGGCATTTTCTAGACCATCTAAGCTCAGTTTTAGGTCGATGTCTTTATGCTGTTTATTTACAAATCTTAAGGTATAAACGTTACGAATATCACCATTGGAGAGCTTTATAAACAATGGGTTGCGGCTGTGCAATACATTCATTTCTACCAAAGTGCGACCGCGTGTCATGCTAAAGGTTAATATACTCATAACGGCGATGATGAGTCCTGCATATATGAGAGTACGTGGTCTAATAAGCTTAAGTTTTGTAGAAGCGCCTACAAGTGAAAGGTTTTCTGAGATTCTATTATTTTCAGAATTATAACGTATTAACCCAAGGGGCTGGTTCACTTTTTCCATCACTTCATTACATGCATCAATACATAGTGCACAGTTGATGCATTGGTATTGTTGTCCGTTACGAATGTCGATGCCTGTAGGACAGACAGCAACACATCGCCCACAATCAATGCAGTCACCTTCTGACCCACCCTTTTTCCCACGTGGCTCACCACGTTTTTCATCGTAAGAAACAATTAAAGTGTTCTTGTCAAACATAGCGCCTTGAAAGCGCGCATAAGGGCACATGAATGTACATACTTGTTCCCTTGCAAACCCTGCAAGAACGTATGTGCTACATGTGAGTAGCGCTATCCAGAAAGCAGATGTCGTGCTGATGTCACCGTGGCTTAAGTCACTCCAAAATGTTGGTACGTCTGTAAAGTAAAACACCCAAGCACCACCTGTACATACAGAGATAAGTATCCATAAAAAATGCTTTGTCACTTTGAGGCGAATTTTCCTAAAGGACCATGGTTCTGCATCTAGGCGTTTACGCCTGTGTCGATCACCTTCAATGCGACGTTCAATTATGAAAAATAAATCAGTCCAAACCGTTTGAGGGCAAGTGTAGCCACACCAAACGCGTCCAAACAATGTTGTGAAAAAGAATAATGAAAGTGCAGCTAAAAGTAAAAGACCTGTAAAGATATAAACTTCTTGTGGCCAGATTTCGATAAAGAAAAAGTAAAGTTTACGACCGGCTGTGTCCCACATAACCGCTTGATCAGGAACGCCTTCGCCACGGTCCCAACGCAACCAAGGAAGGCCGTAATATAGCGCTAAAAGTGGGTACATTATAACCCACTTTGTTAGACGGAACTTACCACGCACACGGGCTTGATATATTTTATTAGGTTTGTAAAAAAGATCTAAAAGACTCTTAGGCTTTTGAGATGGTTCTTGAATTTCAACTTTAACTTTTTTTACCATAATTTAAGCTAACTTTTAATTTTAACTAAATACCTGATTGATACCATCGCACAGGCATTTGATGTGTTATTGGCTAAGTGAGTGTACATAAATAGCCAGTTTTTTAACCGTACTTGCGTCATGTTTACCACCAAAGGCTGGCATAATACCGGCACGGCCGTTATATATGGTTTCAAAAAGTTCATCACGTGTACCGCCGTATAACCAAATTTGATTAGCAAGTGTTGGCGCACCCATATCGGTGCTGCCTTCGCCTTGTTCGCCATGGCAAGACGCACAGTTTTCAGCAAAAACCGTTTCACCACGAGATGAAGATTCACCGCTTTGATATTTACCACTTAAAACAAGCAGGTGACTGACAACATCTTTAATTTCATCTTTCGATAAAATTTCGTCTGCGCCAAATGCCATCATTGGACCCATATCATGCGTATCTTCATCATCAACTGAACGGATGCCATGTGTGATTGTTGTGATGATACTTTCAATATCTCCGCCCCAGATCCACTCATCGTCAATAAGACTTGGATAGCCTTTAGCACCATTAGCGCCAAGGCCATGGCACTGTGAACAGTCTAGTGCAAATTGAGCCTGACCAGCGGCTACAGTGTAGTTATATAGGCTGTCATCCGCTAAAATTTCTTCAGCAGTAGACGACTTTATACGCTCCTCAAAATCGCCTTTTTCAAGGTTTGCTTTATCTTTGGCCTCATCTAGTTCTTTGTACTGGCTCCAACCCGATATACCTTTTGTAAACCCATTTATTAAAGGAATAGCAGGGTAATAGATTACATATCCAATGGAATAAACGATGCATGCAAAGAATGTCCATAGCCACCAACGTGGAAGCGGGTTGTTATATTCTTTAATGCCATCCCATTCATGGCCAGTGGTTTCAACTTCATCTTTTTTTACATCAGGTTTAGTTGTTTTAGCTGGTTTTTTTGTAACCATTTTAGTTGTCCTCCTTAAATGGAATTTGTGCATCTTTTTCAAATCGTTCTTTACTTTTTGGTCTAAACACCCACAAGGTTACCCCTATAAATGTAAATATAAAAAATAACATACCTACCAAACCGCTTAATGCTCGTATTTCGTCATAAGTCATATTTTTATCTTTCTTCTGCTTTGTAAACGCTAAAGTCAACCAATGTGCCGAGCATTTGAAGGTAAGCGATTAAGGCGTCAAATTCACTAATGAATTCAGCTTTTCCATCAAAATTAGCAACAGGGACTTTGTTGTAACGGCTAAGTAGACCGTCAACACCATCGCTGTCTGGGTTGGCTTGTGATTCTAAATCGATAGTAGCATTTGCAATTTGATCATCTGTGTACGGAACACCTACAATACGCAGTGTTTTAAGGTGTTCTGCCACATCGTCATATTTCAACTTATTTTTTTCAAGGTGAGGGTATGGAGGCATCACAGATTCTGGCACAAGGTCTTGCGGACGTTTCATGTGGGCAAGGTGCCACTCGTTACTGTAACGACCACCAACGCGTGCAAGGTCAGGCCCTGTACGTTTTGAACCCCATTGGAATGGGTGGTCATACATACTTTCCGCCGCGAGTGAGTAGTGACCATAACGTTCTTCTTCATCACGGAATGGACGTATCATTTGTGAGTGACAGTTGTAACAACCTTCACGCACATAAATATTTCTACCCAGTTGTTCCAGTGGCGTATAAGGACGCATACCTTGAACTTTTTCAATAGTACTTTCAATGAAGAAAAGAGGGACGATTTCCACAAGTCCACCAATTGAAATTGTTATAAGTGTGAATATAAGCAGAATGACAGAGTTCTTTTCAGCTTTTTCATGTAAATTAAACATTGTTAAACCCTTTCTTTATGCTATTTGCGTTTTTGGTTGTTGTGTGTCCATTGGCTCTTCGTCACGTACTTTGCCACGAATTGTCATGACAATGTTATAAAACATGATAAGGCCGCCAATTAAGAAGAGGATACCACCCATAGCGCGAATAATGTAGTAAGGGTGCATTTGTTCAACTGTTTCAGCGAATGAATAAGTTAAGAAACCATATTCGTTATATGCACGCCACATAAGACCCTGCATGATTCCACTAACCCACATTGAACAGATGTAAAAAATGATACCTATTGTTGCGATCCAGAAGTGTGTGTTTATCAGCTGTACTGAATACATACGCTCACGTCCCCACAGTCTTGGTACAAGATAGTATAAGCTACCAAAGGTAATCATAGCAACCCAGCCTAAAGCGCCAGAGTGTACGTGACCAATGGTCCAGTCTGTATAGTGGCTTAAAGCGTTCACTGTTTTAATGGCCATTAAAGGCCCTTCAAAAGTGCTCATCCCATAAAACGATAGAGAGATAACAAGGAAACGCAAAATTGGATCGGTACGTAATTTATCCCAAGCACCAGAAAGCGTCATAATACCGTTAATCATACCACCCCATGAAGGCATCCATAGCATGATTGAAAATACCATACCAAGTGTTTGCGCCCAGTCAGGTAACGCTGTGTAGTGTAAATGGTGTGGGCCAGCCCACATGTATAAGAATATCAAAGCCCAGAAGTGGATGATAGATAGTCTGTATGAATAAATAGGCTTGTTAATTTGTTTTGGAATGAAATAGTACATCATGGCAAGGAAACCAGCCGTTAAGAAGAAACCAACGGCGTTATGTCCATACCACCACTGTATAAGGGCGTCTTGAACGCCTGACCAAACAATGTAACTTTTAGGACTTGTTAGGCTTACAGGTACAGCAACATTATTGACTAAATGAAGTACAGCAATTGTTGCAATAAATGCAAGGTAGAACCAGTTGGCCACGTAGATGTGCGGTTCTTTGCGTTTTATTAAAGTACCTAAAAATACAACTAAATATGCAACCCAGACAACGGTTAACCAAAGGTCTACAAACCATTCAGGCTCAGCATATTCTTTACCTTGTGTCCAACCCATAATATAACTTAGCGCAGCCATAAGAATAAAGAGTTGATATCCCCAGAAAACAAAGAGGGATAGTTTTTCACCGCCAAACAATGTGGCACGGCACGTACGCTGCACAACATAAAAGGATGTCCCTATCAGGGCGCTCCCACCAAAGGCAAAAATAACTGCCGATGTATGTAATGGACGTAGACGACCAAATGTAAAATATTCCATGAAGTTTAATTCAGGGAAGGCAAGTTGTAATGCAACGAAAACACCGACTGCAAAACCTACAACAGCCCAAACGGCGGTCATAATAATAAACAGTCTTATGGCTGTATCGTTATATTTTAAAGATGGTGATGTTGTCATCTCCGGTTCCTTCTTTAGTTAGTAGTTAGTATTGTTATGGCTATGTAGCTTAGCCAAAGGCCAGCTACGCTTAACGCAATTCTATTAAAAATATGCGTTTTAATGCGTGTTAGTTCGGTAAAATATTTACCAAATACACTTAAGGTAAACAGTGCGGGTATGGTAGCAACACCAAAGGTTAGCATTGCTAAAAAACCTTTGAAAAAGCCACCAGCTGTAGCAGCTGCTGTTAAAGCTATATAAATCATTGCGCAAGGGATAAAGCCTAAAACAATGCCGAGCCCATAACTTCTTAAGCTCAAATTTGAGGTCGATAAGGTTCTAACCCATTTCTTGAAAAAAGACATGTTAGTGAGATTTGCTAATGGGCTGATATTGAGAAATTTATTCATAGTTTTACTAGAAATAGCATAGGCAATAAATACAACACCTGAAATAAGAAGGAGTGTGCCTGTAAAAGGCGCCCAGTCTAATGATATTTGAGACCCAATGTAAGCAACAATACCACCAAGGAAGCTGTAAGTTGTAATGCGTCCGAGGTGGTAAGGTAATAGCGCAGAGCCTTTTAACCTTTGCCATTCAGTTGCAGGTTCTGATGTTTGATTTTTTTGATTACGCTTGATTTGCATCATAACAAAGGGGCCGCACATTAACGTACAATGACTAAAACTGCCTACAAATGCTAAAAGGGCAAGCGAGAATAGTAAGGAAGCGTAGCTACCTGCTGGTGAAAGTGCTAATTCTCGGCAAATTTCAGTAAATATCATGTTTGCTATGTTTTTTGTTTTTATATCCTCAACTTTAGAGGGGGTGATTAAGTTTATAGCGATTATTTTCTAAAATGCAAGTAAATAACCTTTTATTTTGTAAGGTTATTTGCCTGTTATACTCACTTTTGTTTAGGGGGTGTTGTATATCTATTTAAAATATAAATGAAATATAAGATGTGTAATAAATTATATTTAGGAGATATAAGATGTGTTATTGGTAGATTTGACGGACATCAATGTTTGTCCATGTAACCTTAGCCATAGTCTTGAAGGTCTGAATTCGGGTAAGGCTGTGCCTACAAGGTCCCAAAATTTTTTGGAATGATTCATATGCGTTAAGTGGCAAAGCTCATGTACTACCACATATTCTAATACATCGTCGGGAGCGAAAATAAGTTTCCAGTTTATGTTGATGCCGCCTTTGCTGCTACAACTGCCCCAGCGGCTACTTTGTTCTTTAATGCGTAATTGTTTGGGGCGACCTAACGTTTCGTTATGGCGCACAATAATTTCTTTGATTTTAATTTTAAGAAGGCGCTTTAATTCGGCAGTTTCTGTATTCACATATTCTGTTTTTATAAGCCCTGTGCTTGCCAATTGTCTATGTGACATTTCTTGATGCTTGTTTTTAATCCATATGCGTTTTTTTTCAGCAAATTCTTCGGCATAAGTGAGGGGTGTCCCTTCGGGTATAGATACTTCAATACCTTTGTGGTTTGCAATAATGCGCGCATAACTAGAACGCTTGCTAATGCGTATAGTGTAAGGAATATCTGTGCCGTTAATCGTTCTTTTCATGATGTTACTATATAATAAAAAGGAGAGTTTGACCTCTCCTTTTTTATGATATGAGCGTTAATTATTCAATTTGTGAAGGGCCGCTCTTACAGACTTCATTTACAACTGTAAAGCTTCCTCCACTACTTGGGCATTTCAACTGAATGTAACCGTTGCAATTTTTTGAAGGACAGAAGGTTGCATTGTATTTTATGGTCACACCAGGAGGGATGTAGCTTTCCCTTGCTGTGCCGCCTGGGGCCATGTAATATTCATTACATGGTATATATTTACCTCGATTATATCCACCCCAGCCAATTGGGTGTCTAACAAGACATCCTGTTGGTGCACATGCTTGTGTGTTACAAGTTTGGTTAGTGGCTGGCTTTGTGCCTGTACAGCTTGTAAAGTTACAGGTCACGCTACGTGTTTGTGTCCCGCCACCACAGGTTTTACTGCAGGCACTCCAAGCACCTGTTGTCCACGCGCCAGATGTGGCGCATGCTTGCGTGTTACAGGCTTGACTTTGTGTGCTGGCAGGTTTTGTACCTGTGCAAGTCGTGTATGCACAAGTCACACTGCGTGAACGCGTTTGCGTTCCGCCACCACAGGTTTTACTACAAGCACTCCAAGCACCCCAGCTACCTGTTGTCCACGCGCCAGATGTTGCACATGCTTGCGTGTTACAGGTTTGACTTGTGGCAGGTTTTGTACCTGTACAGGTATCAAATCCACATGTTACTGAACGTGTTTGTGTACCGCCACCACATGTTGCGTCGCAGGTGCTCCAAGCGCCCGTTGTCCATGAACCTTTAGATAAGCCACATACAGCGTTCCAACTTTCGACCTGCCATGTGTTGCCGACACATTTTAAGTTACCACTACAAGAAGCATCACCTGCACTTGTCCAGTCGCAAATACCTGTATCCGTGGATGCGATTGTATCCCCATTCATACCGCTTCCTGCAACGAACATACATGTTTGACGTCCATCTGTTGTATTGCGGCTGACGGTAATTGATTGAGAATCACAGTCAGGCCCACAGGCTTGCGTATTACAAGATTGGCTATCATTCGCAGGTTGAGGCGTTGTACATGCTCCACCTTGACAGGTATAACTACGTGTCTGTGTGCCGCCGCCACATGTTGTGCTACAAGTGCTCCAGCTACCAGCAACCCATGTGCCTGTGCCAGCGCAGTTGTTTGATGCAGCCTGTAAAGAGCCATTGTTACATGTTGCTTCACAAAAACCAGAATAGCCAGTGTCACATGTCCATGTTTTTGTTTCTGTGTGTGATAGTGATTGTGTAGATGCACAGCCAGCTGTGCCGATTGAATCATAGCAGCCTACAGGTGTGGTTGGGCAAAATTCACTGTCTACTGTAATTATGCCATTTGAACAAGTGGCGTTTGCTGTGCAGGTGCCGTAGTTTCCTGAGCAGCTTACATTTGTAACTGTTTCACCGTCGGTTAAATTAAGTACAGCTGTTGAACATTCGCTGAGCGTTGCCGGGGCTGAACAGTCAACCGGCACTGTAATAGGTTTGCAATACCATCTTTTTGAGGTGGCATTCCACTGTGCAACTTCGTTTGTAGCTGTACAATTTAAAGTACTTTCTCGACCGTGGTCTCGTACGTTTGGATCCTCTTCATATGCGTCTTGACAGCCCGCACCATCCCAAAACTCTGACGATGTATAACAATTGCTAAGTGTTGTGATTTTTTCTTCAATTTTTTTAATTAGGCTTTTAACGGTGTTAACCTGAACTTCAATGGCCGACGTGTGACTACCTTGCCTGCCTACTGTATGTTCTTGTGCAAATGCTTGAGTTGTTAATAAAACGAAGCCTAAGCATAGAACTGACCAGAATTTTAAATATATCGCATTGTTCATTTATTTTCACCGTTTTCTTTTTTGGATTTAATTCGTAAGGGTTTTACATGTCCATGTATTGGTTGACGTGTCGTAGCTTTGAGCTTGGTCGCCTGCACTACAAGTTAATATCATGTCACGTTTTCCGTGTATCTCTGTTTCAGGGTCCTGCTCTGTAAGGTTTACGCAGGATGTGCCGTTAAAGTGCTGGCCGTTGTCACCGCAAGCGGCTGCTGTAGCAAGTAAAGTTTTAAGGTTTGTGATGGACGTACTAACATCTTCAATTTGCACCTTGATTTTTAAAAGAGGCGCCGTATTGTTGGTATTTGACGTATATTCAAAGGCGTAACCTGATTGTGCAATAAATAATGTTATGAGCAAAATGTAAATTTTCATCATGGTTTATTCTTTCTAATTACAGCGAAATTCGAGTAGGCTTCTGTTATTGCTTGCCACATATCTGCAAAAGTTATCAGAAGATGAACAAGGAGTGTTCAATGGGTTGCTGGTGCCAGGGCATGTGTCGTCTGATGATCTGCAATTGCGAACAAATAAATCGGGGCAGCTTTCGACACTGTCTAATTGCCATGTTTGTGCATCTGGAACAGGAGGCTCTACTGCTACACTACGAATTTCTTTACAACCCCAGCTGCCAGCGGACCAAATTTGAACTTCGCCGCCTGGGCAGTTTGAAGGCTCTTGTTGAGCGTGGTCTTTAGATGTAGGGTCGATTTCAGGGGTAAATGCGTTGACACAACCTGCTGACGTGTAAATTCTGCCTTGTTGGTGGCAATCGGTCATAATGCCAACTTCATTAGCAAGGTCTTTTAATTCACTGTTTAGAGTTTGTAGTTGTTGCAAATATTTTGAATAAACGGCAATATTTACCTGTTCCTGTTGTGTTTTAACACTGTTTTCAATGGATTGTGCAACAACAGGTGCGCACAGAAGCATGCTTAAAAGACTTAGTTTTAAAGTTTTTTTTATAATAAATACATACATCATGTAACCCAATCCTTATCATTACACACAACTTCACATATATTTATGGGGGGTGATGCAAGGGGTGTCAATTAAAAAAATGACATTTTACTCAATGCACGCCTTGGATTTTAGGGTGCATGTTTTTTAATCATATTTTAAATTTTTTGCAAAATCTTTACTTGAAAGCCATTTTGTAAAGTGTTAAGTTATGGTTGTTGTGCGGGATTAGCATAGTGGTAATGCTCTAGCCTTCCAAGCTATTTAGAGGGGTTCGATTCCCCTATCCCGCTCCATTTTTCTTTGATTGATTTCTGCTTTATTATCTAAATGTCAATTGCATCAAGGGTTTTAAGCTCTTAAAGGCTTTTAAGTGTTCTTCCATGTTGGGTGCTAAAGGCGCTGGTTTTATGAACATTTTTCCTATAGTTAAGTTATAAGTACGCCTTGTAACTTCATATAACATTAGAAGGTGAGGGGCGTACTTATAAATATATAGGTGTTTTATAGGTTATTGTCTGTTTTATGTACGGGTTAACTTTCAATATTCAACACACGTATCATGTTTGTTGTGCCAGCAATACCAAATGGAAGGCCTGCTGTTAAAACAATTTGATCGCCTTTTTGAACGATACCAGCATCTTTTGCGCCATTTTCAGCCAGTATTACGAGGCTTTCTTGATCGGTTGGGTTTTCCTTAACTTGGCAGTTGAGTCCCCATGCAAGGTTGATGCGTCTTGCTGTTTTAATATGAGGTGTTAATGCTAAAATGGTTTGTTTAGGGCGCTGACGTGACATACGTAAAGCTGTTGATCCATGTTCGGTGAATGTAACAATAGCCTTGGCATGTAAAACCTCAGCTGTTTCAGCTGCAGCATGTGTGATGGCGTCGCCTGTATTAGATTCTGTTTTTGTGTAACGTGCGTCAACAAGAGAGCGCCAAGCACTTGAATCTTCAGCGCGTTTTATAACGCGGTCCATTGTTTGTACTGCGCGTTCAGGGTGTTTACCAGCGGCTGATTCGGCGCTTAACATTAAGACGTCAGCCCCTTCGAAAGTTGCGTTGGCAACGTCAGAAACCTCAGCGCGGGTAGGGCTCGCGTTTTCGATCATGCTTTCAAGCATTTGGGTTGCAACAATAACAGGGATACCTGCTGAGCGGCATTTACGTATCAATCTTTTTTGAATAGATGGCACGTCTTCAATAGGGCATTCCACCCCAAGGTCTCCGCGGGCAACCATAATACCATCAGCGGCTTTGATAATGGCATCGATACGTTTGACAGCATTTGGCATTTCAATTTTAGCAATAACGCCAGCTTGATCGCCGACACGTTTTTTGACATCTAAAACATCGTCTTCTTTTTGCACGAAGGAGATAGCCACCCAGTCAACGCCCATTTTAAGGCCAAATTCTAAGTCTTTCCAGTCTTTTTCGGTAATGGAGGATATAGGAAGATCAACGCCTGGAAGGTTAATGCCTTTACGGCTTGATATAGTCCCGCCTTCAAATACTTCACATGTGAGCGTGTCACCCGATTTAGCTTTAATGTTTAAACGAACGATACCATCGTTAATGAAAATATTATCACCAACATTTAATACGGCTAAAATTTCTGGGTGTGGCATGTGGCAACGTGATTTGTCACCAGGTGTTTTATCGCCATCAATTTGGAAGGTGTCACCAACTTGTAGTTCGTAAGACATGCCATCAGCAAATTCACCAAGGCGAATTTTAGGTCCTTGCAAGTCTTGTAGGATCGTAATTGGTTTACCAAGCTTTTCTTCTAACGCGCGGATGTTATTGATATTGGCTTCGTGTACAGCATAGTCTCCGTGAGAAAAGTTAAGGCGAAAGGCATCAACTCCAGCAAGTGCTAATTTTTCAAGCATTTCTGGGCTAGAAGAGGCAGGCCCTACGGTTGCTAATATTTTGGCATGGCGGTCACGCAAATTTGACACAGGTGAATTCCTTTATTATTGATATTAAGGGCTGAATAAGTAAATATAGCTTACACAACACTTGTATGTTCGTTTATATTTATAGCATATAAGCGTTTTTTTGTAAGATGCAAATGAAAATTGATAAAAAGTTGGAATGTAGATGCTTAAAATTGCAATTTTGTTGGTGAGAATTTGGGATTATCGTTACCAGGTTATTTTACCGCTTGTCCTATTACCGTTGACTGTTATAGCGTGGAGCTTTGCGTATAGCCCCATGTATGAAGCGACTACAACGCTTAGTATAGACCGTTTAAAGGCGAGTTCTCCTGTATTGATGAATGCGTCAGACCCAAGTAATAGCCTGATTTTAGAGCGCCGATTAAAGGGCACATCTGTGATTCGTGATACAATTTTAGACACAGGTGCTGTTGTTGGTTTTGACTTGTTAAGTAAAGCGGAGCAAGAATCAGCAATTTATGATTTTTCGAGCCGTGTTAAATTGCACATCTTTAGTGATGATATGATGCGCATTAACTATAAAGATAAAACACCAGAAAAAGCCGAGCAAGTATTAGAGTATCTTTCTGGTAACTTTATTGATGAAATTTTAGCACCAGAACGTGTACGTGTTGGTGATTTGTTGGCGTCTTTGGGGAATCAGGTGCAGCTATATAGTGAACAAGAGAAACGTACTGTTGAAAAATTAAATGCTTTACAACAACGCTTAGCTACAACGAGTCAGAGTGCAAAAAAAGAAGAGATTTTAAAGCAGGTTGTAAGTGTTGAGTTTAACGCGCAAAAGGCAGAAGCACAAAAAGATTTAGCTCAAAATGAATATGAAGACTTGCTTTTGCAGTCGCGCTCATTGATGGGTGGACAGTTTTATAATGAACCAAATGCAATTATGTGGATTGTAGAGCCTGCTATTTCTCTATCACCTAAGCGTGATATGCATTATCACATGAATTTATTGTGGGTTGCGTTTCAGGCAGCTATCGTTTTATGTCTTATCCTTGTTTTAAACCGCAAGTGGACAGATAAATCGTTGAAAAAAGATGATGAGATTTATGAAGTGCTAGGTTTGAAGATATTGGGTCATATTCCGCATGTAGGCCATGTAGAAAGTGTGGACGGTAAGCTTGTGATTAATACGAACTCGAAATTGTTTTAAAGGGAATTGTGAATATGACGGATAAGATTGAAGAAGTGTCAGCATCAAAAGCTAAAAAAACAGGTACGAGTCGTGCAACAGGGTCAATGGGTACACAAACAATTCATCCAACGTCTTTTGCTGAAGTGAGTCGTATTCATAGAGGCGCGCTTTCTACCTTGAAGGGGAGCATGGTTGTAACTTCTGCTCAAGAAGGTGAGGGTGTTACATTGCTTGCACATTTGATGGCACAACGTAGTGCTGAAAGTGGTAAGCGTACTTTGCTTATTGACTTGAATATGCGTAATACTAAACTGTCACATGACTTGAGTCCTGAGCACATGGCATGGAACTTACCTGGTCGTGATTTTTCAAAAGGTTTTGGTGATCTGATTCATACGGTAAAAAATGTTGAGGGGCTATTTTTCTTGCCCGCACCGCTTGATAGCATGAGCATCCAATATTTAAAAGACATACAGCATGCAAGTGCTTTCTTTGATGCTTTAGAGAAAAAATTTGATCATATCATTGTAGATACAACACCTGTTTCGGCGTTGAACCGTTATAACATTGACCCAGTTATTTTGTCTGCAGCGGCACGTCGTAGTTTATTGGTGATGATGGCTAAACGTACATCTCGTATTAAAATTATGCAGGCCATTAAACAATTGCGTGAAGCAGGTGCAAATATTGAAGGCATTGTTGTAAACGATAAAGAAAATCCATCTTTAAAAACACAATTATTTAAAATGGCAGACTTCTTTAAAAGTGTTGCACCAGGCTTTACCGCATGGATGCGACAGAATATAATCAAGGCTGGTGGGCTAGACTAATACATGCGCTTTTTTACCGCATTATTTACCTTATTACTTCTTTCAAATACCGCCTATGCGTCAGGTTATAGCATGTGCCGTGTTATGGGGGTTGTTGAAGACGTGTACTATAATAAAATTCACTTTAGACCTTTAAAGGTAACAAGTCAGGTGAAGGAAACTTATGACGCGGGTTATGTAAATTGTTCTCCGCTTATGGGCAAAGTGATTGCGTTGTATGATAAAGCTGATGATGTGGTAGAAGAGCCTTGCTCTGTAAAATTAATGGCACCATTTTCTGGTAAAAAATTCCGCTATAAATGGAAAGACAATGTGCAAAAGGGTGACATGGTAACCTTTGACTATTCCTATTATCAGGCCATGGCAGTGGAAGGGCCTGTTTGTATGAAAGAGTGGAAAATGCTGGAACATGTCCCACTTCATCCACATTCACGTTAAACCGCTCTTTTTATTTTTAAAATAAAGTGTTATATTTCCAAAATGAACGTATCACATACACTATTAATTTGCACAGATGATGCAAGCAATAAAATTGTAAAAACCACAGGGCAACTTGCGCTTGCTTTATTGCGTCGTGGGTTAAAGGTTTCTATTTTATCATCTGCAGAATTTGAAAGCGCGCTTGATGGCGTCTCAGCAGATATCGTGACGTATCACGCACCTGAAGTTAAATTTAAAATGCCAGGTGTTACCAACCTTTCTTTAGCGCTAAAAAAAGTTTTAAAAGAAGATTCAACCATTGATATGCTACATGTTGTGGGGTTAGGCCATGCGTCTTACCCGTTAACAAAAGTGTGCGATTCTTTAAGAGTGCCTGCCATTGCCACGGCAATGTCGATGGATAGTTTTCAGCTTACAAGTTTTCCATTTTGGAAACGTAAAAGTTATTTAAAACATTTGGGTACCTTTAATCACGTTGTTGTGAATTCTCAATTAGTGTTAGAGCAGGCAAATACGCTCCACCTAGATAATGTATGCCTTATAAAAGAAGGGGTGGAAGTTGGCCGTTTTAAGCCTGTTTTGTCGAAGCGTCCTATCAGGCGTGAATTAGAATTACCGGAAAGCGCTACCTTGGTATGTTGCATGGCTGATATATGTCCTGCGAACAAGCAGTTGGATGTTGTAAAGCTGTGCATGCCGCTTGGTGATATTATTCAGGTGCTTTTGGTTGGTAAAATTAAAGATGTCGCTTATTTAGAAGAAATAAGAAAAGAGCTAAGGCGTACAGCTACCGAGCCTTACGTTATTATTCGCGATGCTGTTACAAATCCAGAAGATTATTTAAAGGCTTGCGATGTGTTTATGCTACTTGGTGGTGTGGAAGAGCGTCAAAGTACAGTATTAGAAGCTCAAAGCTGTGGGTTACCTGTGGTGCTTGAAGCGTCAAATAGTGCTTTAACCTTAACCAATGGTAATAAAACAGGGGTTGTGCTTTACCCAAATAACGCCCTTGCGAAAAATGCGGTTGAGAAATTGATATCGGACCCTAATTTCCGTCAAGGTCGCTCATTATATGCACGACCATTTGTAAAGAAAGAGCACGGTTTTAACGATATGATGGATGCCTATAGCGTCTTGTATCAAAACTTATAAAAAAAAGCAGCCAGGGCTGCTTTTTTGGGATATGAAATAGCTTAGCTACCTGGTTTTTCACTAAATAGGCTTGCTTTTTCTTCACTGGTTTTCTCGCTCCACTCATCGGCATCAGCTTTAGGTGTTTGAGTTTCAGTTATATTTGGCCATAGGGCACTAAATTTTGTGTTTATATCCGCCCATTTTTGTTCTTCAGAGTTTAGTTCCTCGTCAGATTTAATAGCTTCAATAGGGCATTCAGGTTCGCAAACACCGCAGTCAATACACTCATCAGGGTTAATAACAAGCATGTTTTCACCTTCGTAAAAGCAGTCAACAGGGCATACTTCAACGCAGTCGGTATAACGACATTTTATACATTTTCCAGTTACTACAAATGGCATGGTACGTTCTTTCATTTATTCTGAATGCCACTTATATACATCATGGGTGTATAACATGCAACAGGTGAAGTTATTTAACGCAGATAATTGTTGTTTAGTATGATGTTCATTTATACTTTATAGATAGTTTGCGGTACACTACATAAGAGATTAAGAATTCTTTTATATAAGGCACAAGTAAAATAGAATTGAATAATAATAAATCTATTGTCGGTTTTTGTATGGGGCTAACTGTTTTTATAGTGGCTCTACTTATTTTCGTGCAAAATTCAACAGCTCAAGGCTATACAATGTCGGGTCGCGCACCGAAAATTAAAATTGGTGGTAAAGAGGTTATGACAAATGATGAAATTAAGTTTCATGCCTTTGACGCTGATCTACCTCAAACTCTTAAAAACGACCGTGCTCGCATGGCTATTGAAAATAGATATTATATTCAGGCGTGGAGCCATAATGCGGCACGTGGCCCAGAAGATGCACCTGTAACAATGCTTGAAATTACTGATTTAAGCTGTTTGTATTGTCAGGACCTTTCAAAAAAAATTGATGCCGTGTTTACAGAAGAAAAATATAAAAACAAAATTCGCCACATTGTCATGCATTTGCCAGTTGATCAATATAACATGACAAATGCGGCAGCATTCTACAGCCGCTTAGCTTATGATGCTGATCATTTCTGGCAGTTTCGTGAGAAGTTGTATGAGGCCTCTACAATGGCAGATAATATCTTTATCGATAAGTTAGTGTCGGTGGGGGTATCTGAAAAGAAATTACGCCGCATGACGCGTGAAAATGCAAGGAGATATTACCGTGAATTAGATGCAGATATTAAAGCATCTAAAGGTATGGGGGAAACAAGACCGCCGGTTTTATATGTGAATGGCATTAAAATGGGAGGTGGTATCTCTATGGATAATCTTTCTGATTTGGTGGAATATGAAATTAAATTGTACGAGAAACAGCAATAGTCATGGATAAACTTAAAAAACTTATATCACAAGCGAAAGATATTACTATTAATATCAGAAACCAGCGTGAAGCGAGTGTTTATGACAAAACATCGATAGAGGTTGAGCCGCCTTTTAATGATTACCCCCTGACGGATGAGGTTTCTCAAATATTTAAATATGTTAAAGCCATTACACTACAAGAAAAAAATGTTTACAGTCCTTCTTTGTCATCTGATATGGTTATTGAGCCATTACCTGAAAATAAAAACAATCAGGAGCATGGTTATGTACAGTCGTTTAAAGAAACGATACAAATCACCTCAATTTATGACTATCCTGAAAATTTGTTAAAGCATTATAAGTCAAAAGAAGATTCCGTGGAAGGGGAAGAAGAAGACCTAACTTCTATGACGCCGTCTGAGCTAAGTTTGTATAAAATTGTATCTGCTGAGCTTGCTTTTGCAAACGAAAATATGGTTGAGCTGGGTTATAACATAGCAACGCTTAATAAAATGACAACAGCGGTTGATTCCATTGCGTTAAAGCGTACGAAAGATGCTGTGACTGTTCTTAAAACAGCCAAGAAAAATGACCCTAACAATAGATCTTTAGCGTTTATTTTAAGTCAATTGCTTTATTTTAGAGTTCAAAATGGCAGCAGTGAGGCGTTGCCAGAGGCACGTGCTGAAGCTAAAAAGTCTTGCCTCTATTCTGAAAGCTGTAATGCGCAGCAATTGCGTCAATATCGCTATGCATATGTACTGCAAGAATGTAATTTTGACCCTGCAAAGGCGGTTGATTTAATGCGCGAATTCTATTTGCTTAACCCCGAAAGTATGACTGAAGGGAATGGTATAGGCGCTCATGGAGGGATACATTTAAAAGCTTGGATGCTTTTATCAACTTTAGATCCAAAGTTATTGACGAGCTTTGAAATCGAAAGCCTAGAAAAAATCGCTACAACAGCGCCAGGCGGCGCTATTTTCTATCTTAATGTTATGCGCCCTCAATTGCGCTCTCGCTTTGAAAGTGAAAAAGACATTATTATTCAAAAATTATTTAAGTTAGAAATTTTGCTTGCACGTTCTTACGCAAATTACAGCGATATCGTTGCGACAATTCAGCAGAATTATGATGACGAAGGTAATTTAACACCTAATTCTAAATATTTATGGACATTGGAGCATCGTTACACTTCATTGCTTTTAAAATCCTATAAAATACCAGCGTTTGATGAGGTTTATCTATACACAAGTTTAGATGCAAAGCGATATAGCACTGAGGCTTATCCTAACCGTGCAATGGCTGCAATGGGTTTGGCGAATGTAAATTACTGGCAGGTTTGGTCTATTGTTATTACAGGCGTTGAAGGGAAGGGGTCTTCACGTACTTTACCTGTTAAGCGTATGGCGGCACATACAGAAATATTTTGTATTTTTGATAAAATGTTAGAAGCATTGGTTGAAGTTGAAAAGGAAATTATACCAGATGAAAAATGGAAAATTATCAAAAAATATATGCCTAAGTATGAATATAATATTTTTATTCATGTAGCAGCAGGGCCTGATGCATTTAAGGTGCCTTCAAACCCTTACTATTTAAATTTTTACCGCGCTTGGGTTAAGGTGCAACCTTCTGAAAGCTTACCATCTGAAATTTTAAAAGCATATGCTGAAAAAGGTAACTTTATTGATGCAGAGGAGGTTGTAGCGGCGTTTGAAGGAGCTTTAAGGGTGATGACTGACGATGTGCATGGGCTGAAAAGCCGTGCGAAGGATGCGTTAAAGGCATGTTTAGGTGATAAAAAAAATGTTGCATCTAGCAAGGCCAAAGATTTAATGCGAGAAGGCCATTTTAATGACTACTGGTGGCTTTATGTTATTGTTTTACCGTTGGCAGCTTTGGCATTTTATGTCATGTCTGGTTCTGGTGGTACAGGTAGCGTCATAGTTTTGCTTGTCATCATACTTTTTGCAGCGGGGTTAGGCTATGCCATGTACAGTATTTCTACAGGAGACGAGGGTAGTGAATTGCCGTTAGACGACGAAGATAAGCAGTCATTGAATTCAAAAAATGATAAAGATGACTAAACTAAGGTGACTCAATAAAAAAGAACCCATCAAACTGATGGGTTCTTTTTTTTTAAGTGCTAAATGTAGCGAAATTTAAACAAGGCCGCGTTCATAAGCGTAAATAGCAGCCTGTGTGCGGTTGTTCATGTCTAGCTTTTTAAGAATAGCTTTAATGTGTACTTTAATAGTACCTTCTGTTACATCTAGGTTTCTTGCAATACCTTTGTTAGATTCACCGCGAGCAATGTGGCGTAAAATTTCTTCTTCGCGTGGTGTTAAGCCCATTTCTTGTGTTTTATGGCGATTGTTCATGCCACTAATAAGGGCTTCAGAAGGGAAGACGCTTTCTCCAGACATAACGAGACTTAAAGCGTGGTTTAAGGCTTCACTATTAGATGTCTTAAGCAGGTATCCTTTAATTGAAAGGTCGACAGCTTGCATTAAGTCTGCTTCTGTAAGGTCAACGCTTAGAATGACGATTTTTGCATCAGGATGACTTTTTAAAATTTCTTTAGAAGCTTCAAGCCCTGACATTTTAGGCATTTTCATGTCCATTAAAACAAGTGCGGGAGAAAGTTCATTGTAGCGAGTTACGGCTTCTTCTCCATCGCATGCTTCACCAATAACGATAAATTGATCTTTATCAAGAAGGGAAGATATACCCTCTCTAATGAGTGCATGGTCATCGACCACCATAATGTTATGTGACATACTTTACCTCGTCATTTGTATAAGTGCTTCGCTATACCTTTATTTATGACAGACTTTATCTTAAAAATCTATTAAAAGTGTTCAGGCTATATAATATTTTTGGATATTGTACGTTGTATAAACAAGTTTTTTGCACAAAAACATGTATCATCTTAATTTAATTGAGACTTTGAAGCACTAAGTAAAATAAAAGTCATACTTATTTGTCTCACGATTTTATGTAAGACAAACTTTTTTATTAACTAGTCGTTGACAATGTATATAAACTAACGTATATAACTCTTCGATAAGCCTTTTTAAAGAAGGCGTTGTGTTAGAAAATATTATTGAAATAAAGGACAGGAAAATGGCGAACCGTAACAGCATTTACATCAAGCTTGAATCCACTGCCATTAACCCTAAAACAGGGCGTAAAACTGGTTATTACTATGTAACTATGAAAAACCCTAAAAGTGTTAATACAACTGAAAAAATGACTTTCAGTAAGTACGATCCTGTTGTACGTAAGCATGTTGAATTCAAAGAAGTGAAATTGAAGTAACTCTTGAAAAAAATTACCACACCCAATGTGGTAGAAGAGCCCTTCGGGGCTCTTTTTATTTTGTTCTTATAAAGCTAAACACCAATCCTTTAATATCCTTCAGTTCAAAACCTTGTTTGCTTAAGGTTGTAATGAGGTTTGCGGTTGGTTTTTCACCAATAATAGGTGTGTTTATGGTTATAATTACTTTGTCAATTTGGCGCAGGTCAATGTTTTCAAATGCGTTAATTTCAGCGCCCACAATATCTGAAATAATAACATTAGCATGTGACTCTTGAATTAGTTTTTGTAAGGAGATGGTTTCAACTTTGTATGATGTATCCACTTCTTGTGCATATTTAAAAATGGAAGATGAAAGTGGTTCTTCCATAATATGAAATTCAGTCAGCGATTCATCATTTTCTGGTGTAATGCAAGCCTGCAATAATTTGATAGATATATCATTTAAATCCGCATTTTTGTGGATAGTTGGATGCATTTTAATGTTGGGTTCTATGATGGTCACAGGGTTTTTTGATAAAATGCCTGCATATGTGGCTGTTATGCCAAGTCCGCCACCTAGGTTTATAATTCTGTCACCTAGTTTGATATACTCACGTATACTTTCGAGGCATTGTTGAGCGTAGTCACCACAACATATTAAGTAGCCGTTTTTTGCACCCGTGGTTTTGTTGAGGGTGAGTTTGAGCGGAACTAAGGGGTGCTGTATGTCAATATCGTGTAAGCTTTGCTCTAGAACTGTTGCGTAACCACGTATAAGAATGGACTCTTCAGGGGTTGAAACATTGACCATGTTTAATCCAGAGTGGTGTCGATTATTTTCCTGTCTATTTATTCTATCTTTGTAAACTTGAACATTTAAATGCGTATCCTCATCGATAAGATGAGGTCTTATGTTGCGTATTTTTTTATTCATAAATAAATTATACCCCCGTATATACTTCCTTAGTTTTGTATGGTTCTGTATACAACTGAAGCGCTATTTTTTTCTGACATTAGGTATGAAAAATTGTAATAAAAGAAAAAAGCCTTGGATTACAAGGCTTTTACAGGGACGTTTTGAGTGTCTATATTTTGAAGATTGTGTAAACAGGCACATGGTCCGAAGGGCGCTCTAGTGCACGCGGGCTTTCTTCAACGCCGACTTCGATAGATTTTTTAGTAAGGGCTTTGCTTGTCAAAATATGATCAATGCGCATCCCTTTATTGTTACTGTACGAATTCATACGATAATCCCACCAGCTAAACTGAACGGTTTCTGGGTGAAAAACACGAAAGCTATCGTCAAAGCCCCATTCCATTAAAGTATTTAACCACATCACTTCTTCTGGCAAATAGCCGCATTTTTTACTGCATTTTAAAGGGTCGTGAACGTCAATGTCGCTTGGTGCAATGTTAAAATCACCGCAAATTAAAATATCATCTTGTGGGGTAAAGTCTTCTTCAATCCAGCTTCTAAGGCGTTTGTAAAATTCGCCTTTCATGGCATATTTAGGGCTGTCAGGGTTGTCACCTTGAGGGATATATACATTGATAATGCGGACGCCATTCAAAGTACATGAAATCACACGTTTCTGATTGTTCATATCTCCTTCAGGGAACCCGCGCTGTACGTCTTCTAGTGTGTGCGGTGAAATAAGAGCAACACCGTTGTAAGCAGGCTGTCCATGCGTATAGACGTTTAAGCCCATTGCTTCAAATGCTTCACGTGGGAATTGTTCGTCTGTTACTTTTGTTTCTTGCAGACATAAAACATCAGGATTGTTCTCTTTTATCCAGTTTTCAACGTGTTCTAGCCTTGCTCGGATGGAATTTAAGTTCCAGCTCACCACTTTCATTGCTATTTCCTCGGTCTTTGTTTGAGTGTTTAAAGTATATTTGTTAAACTTTATACTATGAATAAGAAAATTCTTGAAGATAAAATAAAAAATGGTCTTAATCCTTCGTGGATAGAGGTCGTGGACGAGTCGAACTTGCATGCAGGGCACGCAGGTGTTTTAGACCGTGGTGGTAGCCATTTCAGTGTGATAATTGTTTCGGAAAAATTTGAAAATAAGAGTAAAATAGCACGGCAACGTATGGTTTTTACATTGCTTGCTGATGAAATGAAAAATGAAAACAGAGATGGTTTGCATGCACTGCGTATGGAAACATGGACAGATTCAGAATGGAAAGCCCGCCAATGAGCGACAAGATAGACGTTTTTATTATTGATGATGACGCGCATTTAGCAGAAATGTTGCAATTACATTTTGACGACAGCGGATATTCTTGTAAAACGGCTCAAACAGGTCGCTCAGCAAAAGAACAGTTACAGTTGTTAACACCTAAACTTATTTTACTTGATCAGCACCTACCAGATACTTTAGGCATTCATCTTATAAGAGACTTAAAAGACATGTTTCCAGAAGTACCTGTGCTTATGATTACAGGTAAGCATGATATGCAACTGGCTATTGAAGCTATTAAAGAAGGTGCGATGGATTATATTCATAAACCTATCGATATTGAAGAGTTGAATGCAGCGACCAAAAAAGCATTGGCGCCCAAGTCTCAGAAGAAGGATTTTGCAGTAGAGCTTGCACCTAAAGAAGAAACGCCTGAGCCAAAAATTATTGGAAGCAGCCGTAAAATGATTGAAGTTGTTAAAACTATTGCCCTCGCTTCACAAAATGACGCCATTGTATTGATTCAAGGTGAAACAGGTACAGGTAAAGAGCTTGTTGCCAAGTCGATACATTATCATTCCAACAAAAAAGGGCCTTTCTTGGCTGTGAATTGCGGTGCTATTGTTGAAACTTTGCTGGAAAGTGAAATGTTTGGGCATGAAAAAGGTGCTTTTACAGGCGCTGTCGAGCGAAAGGATGGTAAGTTTTCGTTGGCACAAGACGGCACGTTATTCTTAGATGAAATTGGTGAGCTGTCACCAAAGCTTCAGTCTAAGTTATTACGTGTTTTACAAGAAGGCACCTTTGAACGAGTGGGCGGGTCGCAAACGCTCAAGACGAATGCGCATATTATTGCAGCAACACACAGGGACTTAAGCCAGATGATAGAGGATGGCATGTTTAGGGAAGACCTTATGTATCGTTTGAAAATTTTAACAATAGCTGTGCCGCCTCTACGTGATCGACTTGAAGATATTAAACTACTTATTCCATTTTTATTGAGCAGTATCAATAAAAAGCTGGGCAAAAGCATTAAGGGCATGACAGACGAAGCTTACTTTAAGTTAGAAATGCATAATTGGCCAGGTAACGTTAGAGAACTCGAAAATACGTTGACACGTGCTTGTGCGCTAAATCGAACTGATATTATTGGTGCTGATCAAATTGTGATAGAACGTGTGTCAGATAAAGGGGGTATCGATTTAGCCGCAGCGCCGCTTATGAAGCTTGAAGATGCTGAGCGTATGCATGTTGTAAAAGCCCTTGAAGCTACCCACGGACATAAAGGGAAAGCTTGTGATATTTTAGGTATTTCTAGGCCCGCACTTGATAGGAAAATTAAAAAATTTAATCTTAAATTATAAAAGTTCAGGGAAGTCTTTCTTAATAGCAGCTTGCGCACTTTTTAGCAGATCGTTTAAGCTATTTATGATGGGGATACTACTTTTAATATCACCCTTTCCGCCATAGAGCTCTAATAATTTCCCTGCATTTTCAAGGTCGTCAAGTCCAAGTGTACCAGAAGCCCCTTTAATACGGTGTCCCCAAAATCTGATTTTTTCAGCATCATTTTCTTCAATACCAAGGTTGATGTTATGCAAAATTTCAGATGCTGTGTCAAAATATATAGCCACCAGTTCTTTGGTGTCTTCTATTTCTAATATTTCTATTAAAGACTCTAGGGTTGAATTGTTTAAAGTCATATAAATTTAAAGCTTTTTTTATTGTTTTGATATTTAAAATTGTAGCATATTTTTAGGCACGCAACACGCCTTTTAGGAAAAAGATTGCTTACGCACCTTGCTATAGGTACGTGTTATATAGTATACTTATGATCATTAACACATTACCTAAGTTTTTTTCACACACTCTTTTGCGCTTTTTTATGGCGTAACACTTCCAAAGGGAGGTCTTAATTATGAAGACCTTTATACTAACACTTGTACTTATTTTTTCACCTTGCGTTTTTGCTGAGCAGTCATTTTCTGAGTTTATAGATGAACTTAAAGTTGAGGCTGCAGCAAAAGGCATAACAACAGAAACAATTGATGAATTATTTGGTGAGAACCCAGAGCCGAATGCTTTTATCAATGGTCGCTATTGCCCTTGTACGGTTGATGGCAGCGAACCGCGAAGGTTTCCTAGGCGCACAAATGAGAAAAAGTTTAAGGATAACCAAAAGCTTTATTTGTCAGCCACACGTTTAGCTAAAGCAAAGCAGCTGATGCAAGAACACCGCATTTTATTAGAGCGTATTGAACGTGAATATGGCGTTGATAAGGAAGCGATTGTTGCACTGTGGAGTATTGAATCGTACTTTGGTTTAAATCAAGGTGATCATAATATCCCACATGTTTTAGCAACTCTTGCTTGGCACCCCAAAGAAAAGCGTAAAGCTTTTTTTAAACGTGAACTTTGGTTTGCTATGCGCATCTACCAAGAAGGGCATGTAAGTAAAGAAAACTTTAAAGGATCTTGGGCAGGTGCAATGGGGCAGGTGCAGTTTATGCCATCGACCTTTTTTGCTTATGCTGTTGATGGTGACGGGGATGGCAAAATTGATATTTGGTCAAACGAGGCAGATGCGTTTGCCTCTGCTGCAAATTATTTACGTATTTTAGGTTGGCAACAAGGAAAACCTTGGAAGGCTGATATAGTGCTTAACAAACCTATTATTAAAGGTTTGTTTTATGACACAGGCTTAAGTAAACAGCCTATTTATAAACGTGATTCTAAAGGAAGAACTGTTTATAAAAATGGTGAGCCTGTTGTTCGTAAGTTTGCGCCTTTTAAATTAACGCTTCAAAAAATGAAGGAGCGAGGTGTGCCTGTTCCGCAAGGGTCAAGTTTAACCCGTAAAGCTTATTTATACTTACCATATGGTAATCAAACTGCAAAAAAAGGGTTCCTGCTTTTTAATAATTTTGATGTTATTTTAAATTGGAATCGTTCTAGCTACTTTGCCTTTGGTATTTTATCCATTATGGATGAGCTTAAAAACAACCCACGCTAACGAAAAAAAACCTCCTTCTTGGAGGTTTTTTTATAGCCACTTACCTATGGATACCTTCAGGGATGCGTTTTAAAAATTCTGCCTGTTCATGAGCCTTTTCTTGCAAGCATGTAGTTAAATAGCCCAACTGGTAAGCTGTTTGAAAGTTATCCAGCGTCAAGTCGGCACCACCTGTGACGCTGTAGTAGCACTTAAAAGAGGCAGGGCCATAGGTTTCCATGATAAATTTTACTTCTCTTATTTTTTTGCTATGCAAAAGACTTAAAAATGGCATGCTATAGGCGGTAGAGCACCATAGTAGGGCTGTGATTAAAACTGTATGTCTCATCGAAAAATATTTCATAGATATCTATTTAGGGATTGTTGCAGGAATTACAAGCTTAAAAATTGACTTTACCGCTGTGGGCTTACTGTTGTATTTGATGTTTGTAGGCGTGCCTATATTTATGGATCGGTTCAATGAAATGGAAATGCCTATTATTAACGGCCTTATTTCATTTGCAACAGGCACTGCTTTAGCATTTGTATTATCGGCTATTTTTGTAAAGTCCGTAAGTAAAGGTGCTAAATTTTTTCATGCAACTTCTGTTGTTGATGGCTTCAATGAAAGCGTTGATTTTAAAAGTAAAAAACAACAAAGCTTCCTTGAAGGAGCTATTGTGACGGATAGCGATAAAACACCAACATCAAGCGCGTCATAGCTAAATATATGACATTTATCGAAAAAAAAGGCAGTCGAAGCTGCCTTTTTTTTGTGTATATATCATAAATAAGTGGTCATAAGGCTTGAAATAGGCTACAAACTTCCTTACATACACGAAGACATTAAATTATTAAAGGCTTTAAAATAAATGCACGACTTAAGAAATATCGCGATTATTGCACACGTCGACCACGGTAAAACCACCTTGGTAGACGCTATGCTGAAACAATCAGGCACATTTGACAACTCACACAAAGATGTTGATGAGCGCGCAATGGACACTGATGACATTGAAAAAGAGCGTGGCATTACAATTCTTGCTAAGCCAACAGCTATTGAATACAAAAACCACGTTATTAACATTGTAGATACACCAGGTCACGCCGATTTTGGTGCTGAAGTTGAGCGTATTTTAGGTATGGTTGATGGTGTTGTGTTGCTTATTGATGCAGCCGAGGGCCCTATGCCTCAGACTAAGTTCGTTTTAGGTAAGGCTCTTAAACTTGGACTAAAACCAATTTTGGTTGTTAACAAAATTGACCGTGGCGATTCGCGCCCTGAAGAAGTTGTAAACGAAGCTTTTGATTTATTTGACAGTCTAGGCGCAACAGAAGAACAACTTGATTTCCCTATTTTATATGCAGTAGGACGTGATGGTTGGGTAGACGTAGATTACAAAACGCATGGTGATACTGTATTACCATTGCTTGACCTTGTTTTGACACACGTACCAGAGCCAACTGCAGACCGAGAGGCACCTTTCTCAATGCTGGCTACCACAATTTCACGTGACCTTTACGTTGGCCGTATTGTGACAGGTCGTATTGAAACGGGTATTGCAAAAGTTAACATGCAAGTTAAAGACTTTGACCGTGAAGGTAAGGTTATTGAAACAGGTAAAATTACAAAACTTTACAAATATCGTGGTTTAGAGCGTGTTTCTGTTGATGAAGCATTTGCAGGTGATATTGTAGCGATTGCGGGGATGTCAGAAGCTTATGTATCCCACACAATTTGCTCCCCAGAAGTGAAAGAGCCTTTAGAATCTTTAGAAGTTGATCCTCCTACAATTGGGATGACTTTTTCTGTAAATGATTCACCACTTAAAGGTGAAGACGGTAAAAAACTTACATCACGTGAAATTGGCGATCGCCTATTCCGTGAAGCTGAAGTTTCAGTTGGTTTAACAATTGAACAGGGTGCAACGGCTGATTCGTTTAAAGTAATGGGCCGTGGCGAACTACAGCTTTCCATTCTAATTGAAAACATGCGTCGTGAAGGTTTTGAACTTTCTATTTCTCGTCCTGAAGTTCTTTTTAAAGAAGAAGCTGGCGTGAAACTTGAGCCGTATGAGGAAATTGTTGTCGACGTAGATGCTGATTACGCAGGTGCAGTAATGGAAAAAATGGGCTTACGTCGTGCGGAATGTACAAACATGATCGCTGATCATGGTGGTAAGCAACGTCTTATTTTTGAAGCACCAAGCCGTGGTATGATTGGTTACCGTAGTGAATTCTTAACAGACACAAAGGGTACAGGTATTCTTACACGTCAGTTTAAAGAATATGGTCCAGTTAAATCAACACCTGCAGGCCGCCGTAGTGGTGTGCTTGTAAGTATGGTTGCGGGTGATACAACACCGTTTGCATTGTTTAACTTAGAAGACCGTGGTTTCATGTTTATCCACCCAGGTTGTAAAACTTATGACGGTATGATTATTGGTGAAAATGCGAAGACAGGTGACCTTGAAGTTAACCCAGTAAAAGGTAAGCAACTGACTAACATGCGTGCCTCTGGTAAGGATGAAGCTGTGAAGCCGACGCCACCAAAAATCATGTCACTTGAAGAAGCTTTGACTTATATTCAAGACGATGAATTGGTTGAAGTAACACCGAACTTCTTACGTTTACGTAAGAAAGGTTTAGACAGTAACACCCGTAAAAAACTTATGCGTGCAATGCAGTCTATGCAAAGCTAATTTAAGGTTTTACTTAGATTTAAAAGCTCCTGGAAATGGGAGCTTTTTTTTATGGTTACAGTGTGAAGTGATGAAAAAGTAGTGTGTGAATGGCTGTGTAATTGGTGGTGGATTTAGGAGAAATTAGTAGTGTATGAGGTGGAATTGGCGGCGAATAAAGGTGGAATGCATGAGGAATGAGAGTGGAACGAAAGAGAATGAAGAGGTATGAAATAAGGAATTGCGTTGCAGAGGTAGATAAATACTTTTGCAAATGACAATTCTATAAAAAAAGTCATCACAAATTGTGATGACTTTTTAGCGGTTGATAATGTAGATTTTGGATCAATATAAATAAGAAAAATATGCCGATGATGTAACCTGCGGGCATATACCACATGTATAGATTATTATAATTTGCGGTAAGCAGGCCATAAAGGATAAGAAGCGCATCTAAAGGGTCCTGAAAAAATTCGTTTGAACATGAGTTGACTTATAGGTGAGCAGTATTAAAAAGAGGCGTTTCAGGCAAAGCCTCTTTTTAATGTGATACATCAATGGGTTGCAGTTTAAGGATAGTTTTGAAAGGTTAAAGTGGTGGTTATTTGTGTTAGTAGCCCATTCTCACTTCAACGTCGGCGGCATTGAGAGCGTCTTGAATGGCGCGCATGTTGATACCGTAAACATGTTCAGGTGTGCCTTTAAGTGCAAGATTACCAAAGTTTAACCCCACCACTTCACCTTTACAGTTGAAGAATGCACCACCGCTGTCACCTGCGTATGCCCAGTCAGATAAGAGGGCATTGAAATAGAGTAGGCGTGTGTCGCTTTTAAAGCGTGCCATGTTGTTAAAACGAGCTTGCACAGCGCCTAGGCGGTGTTTTTCTGCGAAAGGAAAGCTTACAAGTTTTAGGTTTTCACGCTTGATAGCTTTACGGGCAAGTGTTAGCTCTGTCGCGGCTTCTTGCGGCTGCTTTAATTTTAATACGGCTATATCAGGTTTTGGTGATGAGTATAATACTGTGGCTTCAACTTGAGTATCTGTTTGCGGGAAGTAAACCCATATTTGCGGAATATCGGCAATAACATGGTGGTTTGTGAGGACAATGTCTTTTTGATAAATAACACCACTGCCTTTGCCGCGCCCCTCTTTTTGGATGAGGGCAGCGCTTTTGATAATGCTGGCGTCGTCCACGCATGTTTGCTTAGCGTTTGCTACACCGCTTAGGGCAATGAAAGATAGGAGTGTTAATAAAAGCTTCATTCAACCATTTCTTGTTTTTATTTATCTTAACAATTCTTTTACTTAGATGCAATTATGCTTTGTCTAGCGCGGCATCTAGGTTTGAAATATCTTCTTTATTTTTTAAGCCATCACGTTGTTCAAGTAAGTTTAATGTATCCTTCGTCATTTTACGGCTATGGTAAAATGTGCGTTGGAGTTTGTCGATCATATCCATTTCGAGCGTATATGTTTTAACGCGGTCCGGTGAGTCGGCTATAAGGCGTTTTGTTTGATTCTTTATGGCTTTGTCTAAAAGTTTTTTGAATGCTTCTTTATCGATAGGTTTAGCATTCTTTGCCAGTTTAACTTCAAATGATGAAATGGCATTACTGCTATATTTTAGCGCTTTTAAACAGCTGTCTGAAAGTGCGACGATTTGTTTTGTTGTTGGTGTACTGATTTTGATGTCGTTCTTTTGACGGCGCACACCAATGTCATAAAGTTCTTCACCTAAAAGGTCGCTTATGTTTTCAAGGCGGTTGACATTGTTCATCAACCACATTAACTGCAAGCTTTCGTCGGCTGTTAAATTTTGCGTACTTATTTGCCCAAGATAGTAAATAATCTGACTATAAAGAGCGTCAATATCACGTTCTTGTTTTTTTAATTTTGCTAAGTCGTCTATTTCACCTGATATAACAGCAGGTGTTGTGGTGCGCATAAGTTTTATAACACGGTTCGCCATGCCAGCCGTTTCGCTTCTGGCTGCGTTAATGGCAAGAGACGGTGTAGAAATAAGGAATGTATCTAAATATTCAGCCTGTACACGCCATTCTTTGCGTTTCTTTTTAATCAGTTTTGTAAGTATTTCCGCTATCTTGTCGGTAAATGGTAGATAGAGAAGTGCGAGGCTTATGTTAAATATGGTGTGCATGTGCGCAATTTGACGTGGCACAGCGCGTTCTGCGGTTGAAAGCCCGCTTGCATCCATTGAAATGAGGTTTTTAGTAAACCACTCTGTAAAGATGAAAAAGGCGATGAAGAATAAAAACGCACCACTTACCTTGAAAAAGGCATGAGCGGCTGCGGCACGCTGACCGTCTTGGTTGCTCTTAAGGCTGGCTATGACAGCAGTGATGCAGGTACCCATGTTACAACCCAGTACAAGGTAAAATGCTGCAGATATGCTGAGTAGTCCTTGGTCTGTGATGGCGATAACAATGGCTAAAGCTGCCGCACTAGACTGCATAAGCGCTGTAAGGACAAATCCAATAATTACTGCTAAAATAGGTGATGAAATATGTGAAATGGTTTGTTTGACGATTGGTAAGTTTTGCAAGAGTGCCATACTTTCGCCAATGAGGAAAATACCAAAAAAGACAACGCCGATAGCCATGATAACGCGCCCTAAATGCCAAATGCTTTCCTTTTTGGAAAGGCTTTTTACAATGAAGCCTATAATGATGAATATAAGGGCATATTGGTTTAATTTAAAAGCAATAAGCTGCACGGTAAGCGTTGTGCCAATGTCTGAGCCTAAAATAACCGCTAATGATTGTGGTAATGTCATGAGTTTGGCAGAAATAAAACCAACCACCATGACAGTTGTTGCCGCACTAGATTGCACAATAGCTGTGACACCTGCACCTGTCATAAGAGCGGATATTTTATTTTTTGTAAGACGGCCTAAAATGTATTTTAAACGTTCACCTGCAAGTGACTTGAAGGCTGAAGTCATTTTATCGAGGCCATAAAGTAAGAACGTAATACCACCCAACAAGCCCATGATGGCATGTGGCCATGTTTTGGCTGTAATGTTAAAGTTAGATGCAAAAGCAGGTGCGCCCACTAAAATAAGGCACATAAAAATAAGGGCAGTTATAATTTTTTTATTTTTGTACATTATATAAATATAACACAAACAGAATTCCTTAGCGATTAAAACCCTTTTAGGTGAGGGGGAGTACCATTTATCGCATTTGTATGTATTGCAATTTTATCTCACGGCGTGTCGTTTGGAAGGCTGTCGGTTATCATCATGACAGGTATTTTCTGTGCATGCTTTGATTCTTTATAACAGTCTGCTGTTTTCGGTGTTTTGTTGCGTATGCACGCTATTTTATAGGGGTGGTTGCTGGGCAATAATTCTTCTTCAACTTTGTAAGGCATTTGATGGTTGTTGCTTTGCTGTTTGAGGGCGATAAAACGCGCGCTACTTTCAACTGAAACACCCGCCGCATACAGGGGTGTAATGTGCATGAAGGTTATAATGCAGATAATATAAAAGTTAAGGTGCTTTAATGTTTTAAGGTTCATAAGGTATTGTGGCAGGAATTAACTGGCAGGCGTATGCCTATTCTATGAGGTGTGTTTAAGTTGTTGAAGTTTCGTTGTTTATTTCTTTAGCTTCATATGAAGGATGTTTTATGAATTTTATATAAATTCAGTCGCTTAATGCCTGTTACTGGCTATTTTCTCTATATTCTAAGGTTTTTTGATTTGCCTTGAATGTAAGTAATTGTAAAAATTATCTTAATTGTTCAATAAACATCCATCTGAAATCATAGTAGTGTCTCTTTTTTATCGTTTTAGCATGTCTTAGATGTTATACTACGCCCATTATAAATTTTAAGAAGAATCTGAAGGGGATAAAATGGCTAAACAGACAGATACAAAACAGGCAATGAACGCAGGGTTTTACAAAGAACCTGTATTGTTAAACACAGAAGCACACAGTGATTTGAAATTTACACCTGTAACCGAATACTCACATGCAAAAAACTTAGGTAATGCTATTTTACTTGGGCATGAGTTTATGCAAGCTGCGAAAGAATACCCAATTGTATTTGTAAAAAACGCAACAGGTAGCTGGGACGCTGTGGCTCTTCTCTCTTTAAATGCAGAAACAAATCTGTATGTTGGTCAAAATGGTGAATGGTTAGGTAACTATATACCTGCAGTTTACCGCCGTTACCCATTTATTCTTTCAAAGTCTTCTGATCAAAAAGATTTTACAGTATGCTTTGATCAGAAAAGCAAATGCTTTGATAAGAAAAAAGGTGAAGCTTTGTTTGATAAAAAAGGCGAGCAAACACAAACAATGAAGAACATTGTAAACTTTTTAAATGAGTTCCAAATGAACTTAGAGCTGACAAACATGTTTATGAAGAAGATGGAGTCACTTGATTTATTGAAAGATATCGAAGGTACTTTCACAATGAAAGACGGTGAAAAGATTACTCTACGTGGTATGTGGGTGATTGATGAACCTAAATTGGCTGAATTAGAAGAAAAAACAGTTTCTGAGCTGTTTAAGTCTGGCATGTTGGCTTGGATGCAGTTCCACATTATGTCACTTTCTAACCTTGTGCCATTGGCAGATAAATTTGCTGAATACAAAGGTGTTAAAGTTGCCTAATTGAATATAGCTATATTCTTTAAAGCCCCTTCTTGAGGGGCTTTTTTTATGTCTTGTTTTAAGGGTGACAGGCTGTAGCTGTGATTGAAGTGAGATGCTGGTTATTGAGGTGGCGTGCTTGCTATTGTGTGTGGCGCTGTTTCTATTCCACCGTCTTCGCGCTCTTTTTCTTCAAACGCTTCAATTTTGTTTAAGCGTTGCATGTCGGATAAAATATTTTCAAAAACACCTTCAAAGGTGTCACGCTGTTCTTTTGTCATATGTAAACCGCACTTTGTACGATGCCATAAAACGGCGTCTGCTGTCCTTGCCCATTCTTCTTTAATTAGGTAGCGTACTTCTTGTTCGTATAAGCCCGCGCCATAATGTTCGCCCATATCTTTCATGTTTGTGCAGCCTTTTAAAATAAGCAGGCTATTTTTACCATAATGAAAAACAAAGCGCTGTATCATGTCTTCTGCAAGCCATGGGTATTGTGCGCCTAAGCCTTTTGCCATGCTTTGTGGCTGAACGCTGGTGTTGAGTGGTGTCATGGCGCTCCACTTGGTGCTTTTGCCAAGGTAAGGTTCTAACTTTTGTAAAACATCTTCGGCTAAAACTCTGTAGGTTGTGAGCTTGCCACCCCATATATGAACAAGGGGGCGGATGTTTTGAGTATTGAGCTCAACGCTATAATCCCTGGTTGTTTTGCGGGCACTGTCTCCGCCTTCGTCTATTAAGGGGCGCACACCTGCAAATTCCCATAAGGTGTTGCTACTGGTAATGGGTTTGTCGAAATACGCACTGATAACGTCTCTTAAATATTCAATTTCAGAATTGCTTATTTGAGCGTCGCTTGGGTTGCCTTTAAATGCTTCTTCTGTTGTGCCAATTAAGGTGTAGTCTTTTTCGTAAGGGATGGTGAAAACAATGCGTCCTTCTTTGTCTTGGAAGGTGTAGGCTTGATTGCCTTCATAGAGCTTATGTGTGACGATATGGCTGCCTTTAACGAGTTTTAAATGCTTTGCTGTTTGGGTTTTTAGGTTGTCCTTTATAAAGGTTTCCACCCACGGTCCTGTGGCGTTCACAAGGCTTTTGGCATAGGCATAACTTTCCTTGCCGTCTGGTGTTTCTAATGTTAAGCGCCACAAGCCATTTTGTATAACGGCATGTGTGCATGTGGTGTAAGGTTGCACGGCGGCGCCGTTGTTTTGTGCGTCAAGGGCATTGGCAATCACAAGGCGGTGGTCGTCGGTTTTGCAGTCAGAATAGGCAAAGCCTTGCTCGTACTCATCTTTAAGGGGGCTATACCTTAAACTCACACTTTCACTGCCTTTTAATGTTTTTGACCAATGGAGGTTGTCATATAAAAATAAGCCAAGGCGTATAAGCCATTGCGGTCTTAAATGCGGGCTGTGTGGAATAATAAAGCGTTGTTCATGCACAAGGTGAGGGGCAATATGCATCAGCGTGTCACGCTCTTTAAGTGCTTTACGCACTAAGCCAAATTCAAAAAATTCCAAGTAACGCAATCCGCCATGAATAAGCTTGGAACTATAGCACGAAGTCTCTCCGCCTAGGTCGCCCTTGTCACAGATAAATGTTTTAAGTCCACGCCCTGCAGCGTCACGGGCAATGCCACAGCCGTTAATGCCGGCGCCAACAATAGCAATGTCATATATTATAGTTTCTTGTTGCTTAACTTCGCTCATAGCTCTCCAGGTTATCTACTATAATGGTGTCTAATAGACCGTCTTTTTTAAATTTTTCAGTGTTGGCTGTAAATTCAGGCATATTGAATGTTGGCCATTCTGTAAATACCCAAATAATAACTTTTGCCTGCGGTTGACATTCTTTTATAAGGTTTATTTGATTGTCGTTTAGTTCTGTGTGTGGGGCGATAACAAATTGCGGCTTAATTTCTTTAAGTAAAGAGTTTGTTAGGCTCGCTTTATTTAAAGGCATGTATTGAGCTTGCGTGTTGGCGGCTGCCCACGGGAACAATGGTGCGGGCTTTTGTGCGTTAGATACAAACAAAGCACCAATACTGATGTTGGGGAATGCTTGCCTTACTTTTATAAGTGACGGGTGGTTGAAAGATGAAATAACAACTTGCTCAGGTGCGAGCTTACTTTCTAAAAAGGCAAGTTCGAGCCTTGGGATAAGGCTTTGCACAATAGCGGCTGACTTCAGTTCAATGTTAAATATTTTATCGCTATTATTTGTAAATAAGGCAACGGTCTCGTCCCAGCTGGGTATGCTGGATCCATCTTTGAGTTTAAGGGTTTTTACTTCATTGGTTGTTAGCTGGTCAAGCCTACGCGTGCCAACTATTAAACTGCTTACATCATTTAAATGTTCATTTAAAGCATATTCAACTTTCGTGTCGGCATATTTGGCTTCGTGAATAAAAAAGATATCTCCATCTAATGATACGCAAGCGTCGGTTTCAATGCCGTCACCAAGGGCTATGCCCTGCTTAAATGCCTCTAATGAATTCTGGTAAGGGGCATTTTTCATAATGCAGCCACGATGGCCTAAGATCTTCATGCGTGTTATCTTTCTTATTATTTATATATAATGATATTTATTCAGCAAGAGTGCAAGTGCGACTTTATTTGCTAGCACTCTTGACATGAGAGTGCTAATGGCACACAATAACTTTATAAAGATATTTTATATTGCAACGAGGGAGAGAAAAAATGAACATTGATAGATTGACCGAAAAGTCCATACAGCTTATTCAGGCAGCGCAAACTAAGGCGCTTCAAGAAGAGCATCAAAAGCTTGTCCCGATTCATTTGTTGTACGCTTTTTTAAATGACATGGAAGGTTATGGCTTGCGTTTACTGCGTAAACTAAAAGTTGATACAAGTGTTATTAAAAAATCAGTTGAAAAAGCTTTGGAAAAAGAGCTTTGGGTAGAAGGCGCTACCGCAGAATTATTTATAGATAAAAGTTTGGCAAAAATTTTAGCCAATGCTGAAGTGGTGGCTGAACGTTGGGGTGACCAGTTTGTGGCGGCAGACTGCTTGTTTTACACCCTTGCGAGTGAAAAAAGCCCAGCAAAAGACCTTTTAGAGAAATATGGTGTTGAACCAAAAGCGCTTGAACGTGTTATTAAAGAAGAGCGTGGTACTAAAACGGCGGACAGTAAATCGGCTGAAGATATTCAAGGTTCTTTGGCTAAATTTACAAAAGATATTACAGCCCTTGCACGTGATGGCAAGCTTGACCCTGTGATTGGGCGTGAAGACGAAATTCGCCGCGCCATTCAAGTGCTTTCACGTCGTATTAAAAACAATCCTGTTATTATTGGTGAGCCAGGGGTTGGTAAAACAGCCATTGTTGAAGGTTTGGCACAACGTATTGTCAATAAAGACGTACCTGAGTCGTTGCTTGGTAATAAAATTTTAGAACTCGACATGGGGCAACTTATGGCGGGCGCTAAGTTTAGAGGTGAATTTGAAGAACGCCTTAAAGCTGTTTTAAATGAAGTGACTGAAAAGTCGGACGAGATTATTTTGTTTATTGATGAAATTCATACCCTTGTGGGTGCTGGTTCTACAGGTGAAGGGGCGATGGATGCTTCTAACCTATTAAAACCTGCGCTTGCCCGTGGTGAATTACACTGTATTGGTGCGACAACACTTGGTGAATTCCGTAAATATTTTGAAAAAGACCCCGCATTGGTACGTCGTTTCCAAAGTGTATATGTGGACGAGTCGACTGTTGAAGAAACTATTTCTATTTTGCGTGGTATTAAAGGGAAGTATGAAGTGCACCATGGTGTGCGCATTAGTGACGGCGCGTTGGTGAGTGCGGCGAAGCTTTCTGACCGTTATATCAATGACCGCTTCTTACCAGATAAAGCCATTGACTTGATGGATGAGGCTGCGGCGCATATTCGCATGGAAATGGACAGTAAGCCAAAAGATATTGATGATATTGACCGTCGTTTAATGCATCTTAAAATTGAAGAGGCTGCTTTAACAAAGGAATCGGACAAGGATTCGAACAAGCGTTTAGGCGAAGTGCGCACGCAAGTGAACGAGCTTCAAGAAAAGTCAGACGTGATGAATAAAAAATGGCAAGAAGCGAAACGCTTAGCCCAAGGCAGTAAGGTGATTAAAACTGAAATTGAAGAGCTGAAGCGTGAAATGGAAATTTCGCGTCGTCAGGGTAACCTTGAACGTGTGGCTGAGCTTCAATATAGTAAGTTGCCAGAGCTTGAAGCCGAGCTTGAAACGGTGCAGGCGGCAGATGCTACCGCGAAGGATTCTATTCTACGCGAAGAAGTGACAGCGAATGATATTGCGAAGGTTGTTAGTTCTTGGACAGGTGTACCTGTGGACAAAATGGTGGCAGGTGCAAAAGATAAATTGTTGAATATGGAAAAAAACCTCAGTGCCCGTGTGATTGGGCAAGACGAAGCGGTTGCAGCTGTGAGTGATGCTGTGCGCCGTGCGCAGGCTGGTTTGCAAGATGCAAGTCGTCCGATAGGTTCTTTCCTATTCTTAGGACCGACAGGTGTGGGTAAAACAGAACTTTGTAAAGCGCTTGCTGAATTTGTTTTTGATGATGAAACAGCGATGATTCGTATTGATATGAGTGAGTATATGGAAAAACACGCTGTGGCACGTTTGGTGGGAGCGCCTCCAGGTTATGTGGGTTACGACCAAGGTGGTGTGTTGACAGAAGCTGTGCGCCGTCGTCCTTATAATGTCATTTTATTTGACGAGGTTGAAAAAGCGCATCCTGATGTCTTTAACATTCTATTGCAGGTGTTAGATGATGGGCGTTTAACAGACGGGCAAGGTCGCACGGTTGACTTTACCAACACGGTTATCATTTTAACATCGAACTTAGGTGGAGAGTTCTTGTCTGGTCTTAAAGAAGGTCAGTCGAGCGAAGCTGTGCGCCCACAGGTGATGGATGTTGTGCGTAAGGCGTTTAAGCCAGAATTTTTAAACCGTCTTGATGATATTACGCTGTTTAACCGCCTTGATCGTAGTGTGATGGAAGGTATTGTGGATGTGCAGCTTGAAAGTTTGAAAAAAATGGTGGAAGAACATGGGTTAGGTTTGGAAGTAACACCCAAAGCACGTCAATGGCTTTCAGATGAAGGTTATGACCCAATTTACGGTGCAAGACCGCTGAAACGTGTTATTCAAAAACATGTACAAAACAGAGTGGCAACCTTACTTTTAAAAGATGAGGTGGTGACAGGTGATACCGTTTTGGTTGACGTGTCTGGTAAAGATCTAAAAGTAAGCCGTAAAGAAAACCATGCGCAGGCCGATGAAAAAGTTGTGCCTATCAATGGTTAAGTAAAAACCTAAAAAAAAAGCCCTTATTGAGAGGGCTTTTTTTTATTCGCTATGATAAACATCGTTTAGAAATTTTTGAATTTCCGCTGCGGATGTGAGGGTGGCATAAAGTGGCCAGAAGGTATCGGGTGTAGAGATTTTTCCTATAAATAGAGTGGATTTCTTGTTGGGGGTTGGGATAATAAAAATGTTATCCGTGCGCCCTGTGTTTTTATTTATAAGTATGCCTGCGGTTGTTACAATGCCTATAACTTCATTTCTATTATTGATGGCAGCTGTTCCAGAAAGGCCATGAACCGCTCTTCCTGTATTTGAATAGAGATGAAGAAGGTTATTTTCATTGGCCACAGAAAGACATTTGTTGTGAAGTTTAGCTTCGTTGTCATAACCTTTTACTGTAATTATGCCCTCTAACGTTTCTGCAGATAGTTTGAGTTTGGTTGCTGCGAATGACTGAGGGACAGGGTTGCTCGTTTCTAAAATGGCAATGTCAGCAACTTTAATGGTTGTGATTTTACCTGTTATACTATCCATGGAAGATTGCCTGATTTGGCGAACGCTTTTGATGGTTGCTCGCAAGGCTTTGCCATTGGCGTCTTTTAAAATAAGGCTTTTATATACCCCGTTTTTTAATGCGACCACATGCGCGTTGGTAATAAAAATATTATTACCATAAGGGGTGTTAATCCAAAATGCATTGCCGTGACTTTGGCTAAAGTCTTTATGTGTCATGGTGACGCGTATGGGCTTGACGTTGTTTGAATTTTCACAAACATGTTTATGGGCACCAGAAGTTGTGAGTTGCTCTGTGTTATTTGTATTATCGGTGCTTGAGCAGGCACTTAAAATAAATATAAGGAAACATGATTTTACAAAGGATGGGAAATGCATAATACATTCCTCCTGCTTTTAGAAGTGCGGGTAATGAAAAAAGAGTAGGGTGTTTATTTATAAAAATACTATAAAGCACTTATTATTAATATACAAGTTCTTACATGTTTTCTTTTTGTAATGATGTCCACATGTTTTGGTACGTAGCAACTTTCTCATTAAACTCTTTTAAGCCTTTTTTCTTCACTTTAGCACCGGTTGGCAGCTTCACACGCATTGCATTCACCTGCTTGCCGTAACGTAATACTTCGTAGTGTAAGTGTGGCCCTGTAGAACGACCTGTTGTACCGACATATCCAATGGTTTGACCTTGACGTACGCGCTTACCAGCTTTCATACCCTTGGCAAAGCGAGTAAGGTGGGCATAGGCCGTTTTAAAGACCTTGTCATGGCGAATGCGTACGTATTTACCGTAACTGCCATACCAGCTAGCTTTTTCAATAACACCGTCACCGGCAGCTTTAACGGGTGTGCCACGTGGGGCTGCAAAGTCTGTACCTTTGTGGGCACGGGTGTAACCAAGTACAGGGTGTTTGCGTCTGTTGTTATAATGAGAAGATATACGTGTAAATTCGAGTGGTGTGCGTAAAAGTGTGCGCTTTTTATTGAAACCTTTAGAGCTGAAGTATTCTGTCCAGCCGTTTTCTTTTGTGTAGTAGGCATCATAGGTTTTACCACGGGTGGTGAGTTCGGCTGCTAAAATGTTGCCACTACGTAGGTAATGGCCTTTTTCATCTAATATGCGTTCATACACCACGCGAAATACTGCGCCTGGGCGAATGTCACGTGTGAAATCTAATTCCCATGCAAATAAGTTCGCAAAAGCAGGTACCAGCGCTGCAGGTAAGCCAGCCTTTTTGGCTGAGGCGTATAAAGAGTCGTTAATTGTGCCGATAACGGCAACGGTTTCTTTATCTAATTGGCGTTTTTTAATATCTATTGTAAAAGAACCGTCTGCGTCTCTTAAAATATTCACATCTTTATCGTCAGGGCTGTAAAAGGAAATCTTATCTAAAGAAACACTTGCTTCATCGCCTTCTTTAAAGAGAAGTGTAATGTTTTGACCAGGGCGAAGTTGTTTGACATTATATTTGCGTTGCAACTTATATAAAGCTTTGGCAGTTAAATCGCGTGGTACATTGTTCTTGTGCAATAGGCTTGACAGTGTGTCTCTCTTTTTAAGGGTGACTTCTTTTTCTATATATATAGGCGGAAGCTCTATGTTGTCTAAATTTTGAATGACAGACTGAATAGGGTCGGGCGCTGATGTTGTGGCTTCTTCTTCAACGGGCATGAAGAAAAGCGCACCCATAAGAAGGGCGCCAATACTTGCAGATGAGATGATAATTCTTTTTTTCATAATGACTATAAAAGAGCTTGTGAGGGCTTCTGTCAAATAAAAGATGAATGTAAAAGTATATCTTCTTTATAAGGGTGTGGGGTTTTGTGTCTATTGTGCATGGTTTATGTCGTTTTTAGGGGGAAAGTAAGGTGGTTTAAAAAAAATAGCGCTAACTAAACAAAAAAAATAACACATTAAGCCGTTGTATTTGCTAGTATTTGCTTGTTTTTGCCAGTAAAAATCAAACAAAAGTGAATAAAAGTGAAAAAAGAGTGTTGACAGTGGGGGTGGATT